>JADIYM010000011.1 GCA_016705245.1 Blastocatellia bacterium
GGGTGCCAAATCCTATCAAACTCCGAATGCCGAAACGTCAAGTCCGGGGGAGTCCAGACTACGGGGGCTAAGCTCCGTGGTCAAAGGGAAACAACCCAGACCGACAGCTAAGGTCCCAAAAACGGTTAAGTGGAAAAGGACGTGGGACACTGTAGACAGCCAGGAGGTTGGCAAAACAGCCATCCAGCACAAAGAAAGCGTAATAGCTCACTGGTCAAGCAGCCCTGCCCCGACAATTCAACGGGGCTCAAACCGTTCACCGAAGCTTCGGATCCTCGACCTTCAGGTCGTGCGATGAGTAGGAGAGCGTTCCATTCAGCAGTGAAGCCGTACCGGAAGGGCGTGTGGAGCGGATGGAATCGACCCTGTCGGCATAGAAGTAGCGATAACGCAGGTGAGAACCCTGCGGGCCGAAAACCCTAAGGTTTCCTGCGTCAGAATCGATCTGCGCAGAATGGGAGTCAGTCCCTAAGCCGAGGCCGAAAGGCGTAGGCGATGGAAATCAGTCAAGATTCCGGAACCACCGACGGGTGCTATGGGGGGACACACACCAGGGTAGGCGAAGAGACCGGTGATGGCATACCGGTTGAAGGCGTATAGGCGGCCGATGAGCAGGCAAATCCACTCATCAACAGGCTAAGCGACGGACGAAGGCCAGATAGCCGCAAAGTCGTTGACAGGTGTCAAGAAAATCCTCGTTTGGCATAGCCCGCCCGGTGACCCGTACCGCAAACCGACACAGGTAGGTGGGGTGAGAATCCTAAGGCCCTCAGCGAGAACACTCGTTCGAAGACTCAGCAAACCCCGTGGCTTCGGGAGAAGAGGGGTGCCACGGTAAGTGTCAAAGCCCGATGTGGTCGCAGAGAATGTCCCAGGCGACTGTTTACTAAAATACGGGTCTCCACCAAGTCATAAGACGTATGGGGAGCGACGCCTGCCCAATGCTGGAAGGTTAAGGGGAGAGGTTGCTGCAAAGGCGAAGCTTTGAACCGAAGCCCCAGTGAATGGCGGCCGTAACTATAGCAGTCCTAAGGTAGCGAAATTCCTTGTCGGGTAAGTTCCGACCTGCGGAAAATGGCGTAACGATCTGGGAACTGTCTTAACAGGTGGCACAGCGAACTTGTAGTACCGAGTGAAGATGCCGGTTACCCGCATCTGAACGGAAAGACCCGTGCACCTTGACTATAACTTGGTAGTGACGCTGGGCGTAACTTGCTCGCAGGATAGGTGGGAGACTTTGAAGCTGGACTTCAGGTTCGGTGGAGCCAACGGTGAGATACCACCCTTGTTGCGTCCGGTGTCTAACCTGCAACCGTGAATCCGGTTGGGGGGACACTACCAGGCAGGTAGTTTGACTGGGGCGGTGCTGCTCCCAGAGGTATGGCAGGCTCGAAGGTTCTGGCTCAGGGTGTTTGGAAATCACCTGCAGAGCGTAAAGGCATAAGCCAGCCTGACTGAGACATACAAGTCGAGCAGACACGAAAGTGGGACTTAGTGATCCGGCGGTTCCGTATGGAAGGGCCGTCGCTCAAAGGATAAAAGGTACGCCGGGGATAACAGGCTGATCCTGGCCAAGAGCTCATATCGACGCCAGGGTTTGGCACCTCGATGTCGGCTCATCACATCCTGGGGCTGAAGAAGGTCCCAAGGTTCGGCTGCTTCGCCGATTAGTGGTACGTGAGCTGGGTTTAGACCTTCGCGAGACAGTTCGGTCCCTATCTGGTGGGGGCGCAGGAGTATTGACGGAATCTGACCCTAGTACGAGAGGACCGGGTTGAACCACCCTCTAGTGTACCAGTTGTCACGCCAGTGGCACCGCTGGAGGTAGCTATGGTGGGCAGGGATAACCGCTGAATGCATCTAAGCGGGAAGCCTGACCAAAGATGAGTACTCCCGTGAGACTCTCCTCGTAGACCACGAGGTTGATAGGCTGGAAATGTAAGGGTGTATATCCAAAGACCCTCAGTTGACCAGTACTAATGGTCCCAAGGCTTGCCAAAAGAGTTTATCGATCGGCTCAAACTTCAGTAACCAGACACACTCCAATATTCGACTCTCAAAGCGCCAGGCTTCGGGCCCGGGGATCACTCCCCGCCCCCGAGCCGCCGCTTCGAGTTTCCGGTGACCGTATCGGAGGGGTCACACCCGTTCCCATCCCGAACACGGCCGTTAAGCCCTCTGGAGCCGATGGTACTGCGTGGGTAACTGCGTGGGAGAGTAGGTAGTCGCCGGATTACGAAGGCCCGCAAGCACATCGCTTGCGGGCCTTCTCCACGTGGGGGCTTCACATGCGGCCCCACATTGTTGGGTCTACTTGGGCGACAGGATGATCTCCCGTCCAAGCCGGGTTCCGATGACCTCGCGAATCTCCGAGCGGTCCTTGTATCCCTGCATCTGCTTCTGGTCGTCGCCGACCATCTTCTGGCCCAGCGCCTCTTGTTTGTCCGCGTTGGCCTCCATCGTCGCGAGATCCTTGTATTCGGTCATGAGCAGCAGATTGAAATCCTGCACTCCGTGGGCTTCTGTCGTAATGACCTTGTAGGACAGGATGATTCCTTCCTTCTTTGCAGCTTCCTGGTTTGTTTTCCACTGACTCGAAAGGTAGGCCATGTATGCGGCGCCCATACCTGGCTTGACGCGAATCTGTGAGATCGTCCAGACGCTGCCGTCGTGGTAAGGGCGGTTTACCTGCGCGACGACCGTGATGCTGAGGACAAGGATGGAAACGAACAACAACCCGAGGAAAACTCGGTTGATTCTCATGGGGACTCCTAACCCGGAAACCGGGGGATGCGAAAAGTAAGAGGAACCCTCGGAAGGGAGTTGCACCGATGTTGGCCGCGGATCGAATCGGACCGAGGGATTGGCAGGTGAGGGTCCGACTCTAGATCACTGACCAGACCAGAGTCAATCGCGAAGGGTACGGGCGAGCACTGCCAACCGGCCGCCATTGCGCACAGAATGAAACTGCCGTGCGAGAGTGCAGGCCGCGCCGCCGTACCCAATTACCTCATTACTGCTGCCGTTCGCTATTCAAGCTTCTCAAGCTCGGCGGCCGCTCCTTCCCTTTCCTTCGCGTGCAACGCTGTGCGTCCGGGCTGGCGCCGATCGAAGTCTTCTTTCGTCAGCGGCGTCAAAGGCTTGAGACCCTTGGCCGCCAGAGTGTCGTTGATCGCCTTCAACTCGACCGTCGAAATGGTCCCGAACGCTGCGTTCGCGGCGTTCACTTCCGCCTCGAGGACCGATCCCCGCTCGAGCTGCGTCGGCGTAGGCCTTCCTGCATATCCACTCACGTCGCCGTAGAGCTCACCAAGGCGCTCACGTAGTTGGACCTCCCCGGTGATGCGGCCCTCCTTCGTCGCGACCAGCGTCTGGTAGAAGGCGTCAAGTCTCTGCGAAAACGCCGTCAGGTTCCGGGCAACCGGATCATCCGATTTCAGTCCCTTCAATCGCTCGTCGATCTGATCGCGCAGGTCCTTGACCGAAGCCCCAACGAATCCCAGTAGCTCGAGGCTCTGATACAGCTTCATCGCCGTCTGCTGCTGGAGCAGCCGATCCTTCGGCGAGTGCGAAAGCGACGGATCGCCGACAAGCGTGACCGTTCCGACGATCTCCTTCCCGTCCTTAAGGAGCTTGACCGTGTACGTGCCCTCCGGCACGAGCGGGCCGAAGATGGATCCTCCTTCGATCTGCGCACCGGCGGGGACCTTGGGAGGGCTCAGCCGCATCGGCCACTCGACCCGATTGATACCGCGCCGCTTCCCTGCCGGCAACGTCGTCACGAGCTTCTTCGCTGCGTCGTAGACCTCTATCTTGAAGTCGCCCTTCACGTGCCGCTCACGCAGGTAATACGTGATGTAGGCCACATCCGGCGGATTCGCCCCAACAAACTCGTCGTCACCCGGGAAGTCCTGTAGAGACGATCCGAATCGCAGCTTCGAAGGCTGCGAGTCCAGCAGCGCGATATCCGACTCGAGTAACGTCGGCGTGATCTTACGCAGCGGCGTGATGTCGTCGATGATGTAAACACCCCGCCCGTGCGTCGCGAGAATCACATCCGACTCCCTCGGGTGGATCGAGATGTCGTTGACAGCGACGGGTGGCAGCTTACCCGTGAACTGAACCCATTGCCGTCCGCCGTCGAGCGTGACGAACAGCCCGAATTCCGTACCGAGGAACAACAGATCGGCCCGAACGGGATCTTCACGGACAACGTGGGCAAAACCCTTCACGGGATCCGACGCCAATGCCGTCCACGTCTTGCCGAGGTCCGTCGTCTTGTAGACATAAGGCTTCTTGTCACCGAGAGTGTGCCCGTCAAACGTCACGTAGGCCGTGGCCCTGTCGTGGCTGCTGGCCTCGATCGAACTGACCCACGTCGCTTTCGGAACTCCGGAGAAATTCGCAGTCACGTTTGTCCAAGACCTTCCGCCGTCGAGCGTCACCTGGACATTGCCGTCATCGGTCCCGGCCCACACGACGCTCGGGTCCTTCGGCGACTCGCTGATCGTGAAAACTGTGCAGTGGTTCTCGGCGCTCGAATTATCGGGCGTAAGACCTCCCGAATCCTCCTGTTGCAGCTTCGCAGGGTCGTTCGTGGTCAGGTCGGGACTGATGCGCTCCCACGAAGTTCCACGGTCGCGCGACCGGAACAGGAACTGGGCTCCGACATAAATCGTTCCGGGAGTGCTCGGGCTCAGCTCGATCGGAGTGTTCCAGTTGTAGCGGTACCTGGGTTCGCCGGGCTTCGGCTGGGGAGCGATGGATTGCCGCTCGTAGGTCGTCCGGTTGAACCTCGATACCTTGCCACCCTGATACTCGACAAAAACCGTGTTGCGATCCGTCGGATCCGCGAAGGCATAGAACCCGTCGCCAATTCCGATGTTGTGCCAGTCGGCATTCTCGACGCCGTTGACGCTGCGCGATGGCCCGGTCCACGACCCGTTATCCTGAAGTCCTCCGTACACCGAATACGGCTGACCGAGATCATGCGACACGTGGTAGAACTGGGAAACGGGAAGGCAGCGGATCATGTCCCACTTGTTCCCGTAGTCCTGCGATCGATACATACCTCCGTCCGTTCCCATGAAAAGCCGCGACGTGTCGTTCGGATCGACCCACAAACAATGGACGTCGCCGTGATACGAGCCGCCGGACCCTGAAAACGACTTGCCGCCATCACGGCTCACGGCGAGGCTGAAACCCGGCTTGTAGACTTTCCGGTGATCCTTCGGATCAACAATCAGGGTTGCGAAGTAGAACGGCCGTGCCGTGATCTCCGACGACGAGCTCAGTGCCGTCCACGTCGTCCCGGCATCATCGGAGCGGTAGAGCGCCGACTGCTTCGATTCGATGACCGCATACACGGTTCCCGGCCTCGTTGGCGCGACGGCAACCGCGATCCTGCCCATCGTCCCTTCCGGAAGTCCCTTCACCAGTTTCGTCCACGTCTTCCCGCCGTCGGTGCTCTTATGGAGGCCGCTTCCCGGCCCGCCCGACGAAAAGCTCCATCCCTTTCGGCGGAACTGCCACATCGCCGCATAAAGAATCGACGTCTCCTGGGGATCTATGGCCACGTCCGCACAACCGGTGTCCTTGTCGACATAGAGCACCCGCTCCCACGACTTTCCGCCGTCCGTCGTCTTGTACAGCCCGCGCTCCTCGTTTCCGCTCCAGAGATGGCCGAGCGCCGCAACGTAAACGGTGTCCGGGTTTCTCGGATCGATCACGATCTTTCCGATGCGCTCGGA
Organism: Blastocatellia bacterium; assembly: GCA_016705245.1. Lineage (GTDB taxonomy): Bacteria > Acidobacteriota > Blastocatellia > UBA7656 > JADIYM01 > JADIYM01. The sequence goes on from JADIYM010000011.1 coordinate 5,751, forward strand.
CTCGGGGAGCCCCACGAACTGCCAGTTCTCTCCCCCGTCTGTCGTCTTGTAGACACCCGTCCCCACCGAGACGCTGTTGCGCACCCAACTCTCGCCCGTTCCGACCCACACCGTCGATGGATTCGATTGATTGACCGCGACCGCCCCGATCGACTGCGTGTGTTTGTCGAAAACGGGCTTGAACGTCGTGCCGCCGTTAGTAGTCTTCCAGACGCCGCCACTCGCCGATCCGACGTAGATCGTGTCCGGCTCTCGGGCGACTCCGTCCACGGCGGAGATTCGGCCGCTCATCCTCGCAGGCCCGATCGACCTGGCCTCGATCGCTCCGAACATTGCCGAGTCGACCTTGACCGGCGACGCCCCCTGCGCCATTACCGAGCCGGGACCAAATCCGCCGAGTTGAGCCGCGCAAGCGGCAACGAGAGCCAACAGCGCACGTCCGCGCATTGGAACCTCCTCTGGGTATGCTGGTGTCTTTAGAGTGGAAATCGGGACGACGACGGCCGCGAGAACTCGCAACCTACAGGGACCTCGAGCCCGTGTTGGAGCTCGAGGTCCGGTACCAGGGATCTCGAAGACCGGCTTATAAACCGGGTGACTTCGCAGGAGCAGCCGCCGGAGCGGGCGGTGCCGGCATCGCGAACTGTGCGGCATCGAGCGCCGGATTGACCTCGATCTTGTCCAACGTGATCTGGAGCTGCGGCTGGCCGCCGTTTTTCGCTTCGAAGCTGAAGGCCACCGTCAGCCCGTCGACGGCTTTATAGTCCCCCAGGATTGTCTCGACATCGATCTCGGACCCCTCGCGCTTTCGCTTCGACGTCTCCTTGAGGATGAGATAAGTCGACGCATCGAGGTAGCTGTACTTCGTCTCGCCTGATTTGAGCACAATCTTGAGCTTGAGGACCTCGGTTCCCTCGAAGTCCTCCTTGCCAACGAACTCGACCGTGTGGCCCTTTGCTTTCCAATCGACGAGCGCGCCGTCGATGTCGGCCATTTCGTTGAGCTCCTTCGCATCATCCGCGGACATCTTCTCGGCGGCCGTCGCCCCCGTGAACGGATTCAGCATCCACGCCGTGGAACCGTCGGTCGCCTGAATGAGCGTCTTTCCCTGAATTGACAGCTCCATCCGGAATGCGTTCGGCCGAGCCATCGACAGTGTGACCGGTGCGACGAGACCTGGTCCCAACGTGGCCTTGCCAGTCTGTCGAATGGTCTTGACGGACTTGATCCGCTCCAGCCCGCCGAGAGAAGCAACGTGTTTCGAAACGATGTCGTCAACCGATTGCGCCGACGCGATACTGCAAAAAACGATGGGAGCAGCGATGGCTGCAAACAGCAGTCTGCGAAGCATAGGTTCCTCCGAGATGGAAATCCGCCAGATGCGCGACTGTACGACCGGCCTGGACGGTCGGTTTCGACATTATCGGTTGTGGTAGGCTCGCGCCACTCCGCCGGCGACCGCGTCGGCCGATCGACTCCGGGAGGACACGCATCGAATGCCACGAATCGTCGTCTGGGCCATTGTTGGCGCTATCGTCGGTATCGCTGTGACCTTCGTCGCGCAGCGGCTCGGCCGTCGATAGGTCGCCCGTCGTCCGATTCAGTCGGGGATCTCGAACTGGTCGAGCAGCCCGTGGAGATAGGCCATCGCCTCCTCCTCGGTCCGGAATATGCTGTCCGGATCGCGATCGGCGATCACCAGGATCTCGCGGAGCAGTCCATCAAGTGGCTCGTCCCCCCGCGTGATCCACGCCAGAACCGACGAAAGTCGGTCGCGTGACGTTGCGGCGCAGCATCGCGATCAACACATCCTGGACCGGTTGCTGAAGATCCTTCAGCTCGGTCGCGTCATTGATCACGACGATCGGGCGATCGTCGACGAACATCGAGAGGTACTTCGACGCGGCGACCGAAAGTCGCGTGATGTCGACGAACTCCGGAATCCCGACGCGAACCAGTCGAAAGCCGTCGGCGTCAGTAAAACTCAACAGGAAATCGGTTCGAGACATCGGACTTCGGGGGCTCCGGTGGGGTGGTCCCGGAACGGCGCCAGTCTACTCCTCGGTCACCGCGTCCGAAACCCCAGACTGGATCGAGCCGTCGAGTGCCCCGGGGGCCGACGGTCAACCACGATTCGGATTCGGCGCCATGAACACGAGAATCACGGTTCGACCGTCGCTCGTGTTGAGCACACCGTGTTCGATACCGGCAGGTGCCAGGACTGCCGAGCCGGCGGCCACGTCCTCCTCGTCGGACCCGACGAGCACCCGCGCAGTGCCTTCCATCACGAAGTAGACCTTGTCGGCGTTGTCGTGGGTGTGGGCACGCTGCGCCTGTCCCGCCTCGAGGCAGTAGATATCCGTGAACATGCGATCGGTTTCGAAGATACCGATCTTCTGCATTTTTTCGACCGAGAATCTCTGCGCTTCCGTCAACCGTCTAATGTCCATGTCGTTCATCCTACAGGCTCGCGACTAGCGACAGGAATCTCTCAACGCCGTCGCGGAATACGGGCGGCGGTGTCAACAAGCTCACCACGACAAAGCCCTCACGGGCAAAGTCATAGAAGTACCCCGGCTGTACGAAAGTCGCTTCCTCGTCGAGCAACCGGAGCACGAACGACTCGTCGTCGAGAATGCGCGGAATGCGAAGCACCGCCGCCCATCCTGCTTCGACGGGCACGACATCGACGGCTGTTCCAGCCGTGCCTTCCCGGAGAAACACCAGATTCTGACCGAGGACGTCGCGAATCGCCGCTTGCGTCTCTGGAGCGAGTGCCAGGAGCCCCGGGAGTGCTCGCTGGACAGGCGTCCCGACCGAGAGATAAAGGTCGGCGAGGAATTCCAGTCTCGGCATGACCTCGGCGACCTGGTCGGGAGTTCCGTCGACCAGGATCCAGGCTGCCTTCAGCTGCGGCACACCTGCTATCTTCGAGAGCCCATTCAGTGTGAACGTGACGACGCCGTCACATTCGAACGGTGCGCGTGCTGCGCGATGTGTGGGAGGCGGTGGGGATAGTCGGCGAATACTTCGTCGCAGATCAGGGCAGCGCCGCGCCGGACGCAGAAGTCCGCCACTCCGCGGACTTCGTCGGTCGTCAGGACGGAACCGGTGGGATTGTTCGGACTCACGACGACGACCGCCTTCGTCCTCGGCGAGACAACACGCTCCAGCTCGTCGGAGTCGAGACGCCAACGACCGTCGAAATCCAGTTGATGCGGCGCAGCTCGAACGCACTCCGCGTTCGCCAGATGTTCGAAAAGCGGGTACGACGGCGACGGAACGAGAACGTCATCGCCAGCATCGCACAGCAACTTGAAGAGCAACGCGTAGCCTTCGCTCGTGCTCGCCGTCAGTACCACGCGGTCCGGGTCGACCGATGCACCTCGCGCGGCATAATACTCCGCGACCGAGCGGCGAGCGCCGATCCAGCCGCGTGGGTCCGGTTCGTACCGAATGGCATCCGGCGTCGCCAGCAGTTCGGTCATGCGATGAGGATCCACCGTGAACCCGGCGCGTCGGATTCGACTCGGTCAAGTCGACCAGAGGACCGCGCCGGCGCGCGAGTTCGAGCGCTCTGGAAATCGGGTTCGGCGACAGATTGGAAGGTATGCGTGACGAGAACACCGCGGCGATTATGCGCGAGTCCGAGTTCCGCGGCGAGCCGGCTGGATTCGATGATCGGCTCACGGTAAGCTGAGGCACCTATGCGATTAAGTCGAATTCGACCGATTCTCTGCATTCTGCTGCTCTTCAGCGCGGCCGTGTCCGGATCAACCTTGGCCCTCGCGCCCCAACGCGAGCGCGGCCGAGCTCGAACGCGACTCGTCGTCGTTATAGCCGTCGATCAGATGCGAGGGGATGTCACGACGCGGTACGCCGGATACCTGCATCACGGTCTGAAGCGACTCGTCGACAGAGGGCTTTCGTTCAGCGAGGCGCATCACGACCACGCCGTGACCGTCACGGCCGCGGGCCATGCCACCATCTCGACGGGCTGTACCCCGGCGCGAACCGGCATCGTCGGAAACGACTGGTTCGACAGGTCCACGGGAGCGGACGCCTACTGCACGTACGACGATTCGGTAAGCGGAGTCGGTACGGGTGCAGACGACAAGGCTCACCAGTCTCCCCGAAACCTGCGGCGCTCGGCGCTCGGCGACTGGCTGAAAGAGTCGAGTCCCGCGAGCAAGGTTTTCAGCATTGCGGGCAAGGATCGCTCTGCGGTGCTGATGGGCGGCCGCAAGCCGGATGGTGCCTTCTGGTATGACGACACGACGGGACGGTACGTGACGTCGACTTACTACGCAAAGTCACTGCCCGCGTGGCTCGACACCTTCAACGACGGCGGCAGGGTCCAGGCGGCGTTTCGTACCGGTGGCACCGAACGCTTCCGCTTGACGACTATCTGATTTCAAACGAAGACGCATTCGCGACAGAAAACGACTGCGCCGACACTACGTTTCCGCATACGTTCGATACGGGTTCACCCGCGGCTGCGAGCGCCTTCACGAAGGGAATCATGCAGACTCCTTTTGCCGACGAGATGACACTCGACCTGGCCGAACGGCTGGTCGTCGAGGAACGTCTCGGAGCGGATCGGGCGCCCGACATTCTCTGGGTCGGACTTTCCGCAGCCGACATAGTCGGCCACGCTTACGGACCGTTGAGTCAGGAGACGCAGGATTATTACGTTCGCCTCGACAGGCGCCTCGGCGTGTTCCTCGAGTTTCTCGATCGCCGTCTGGGTTCCTCGAACTACACGATTGCGCTCACGTCCGACCACGGCGTGATGCCGCTGCCGGAAGAACTCACCCGGCGAGGAGTTCCCGCCTCTCGAGTGCTCACGAAGGACTATACCGCGGCGCTCAACGCGGCAACCGAGGTCGCCCGAACGGAACTGGGACTGTCGAAGCCGCTCTTCCGGTCCTCGAATTACATGGGTGTCTACCTGGACCTTGCCGAATCCACTTCACGGGGACTCGCTCCTGCCGAGGTCCGCAATCGCGTCGCGGACAAGCTGCGCTCGGTTCCGTTCGTGGCAGACGCGATGACCGCGGACGAGTTGTCGGCATCTCACGCGCCCTCCGATCGACCTTACCTGGAGCTTTACCGGCACAGTTTTTCGGCCGATCGAAGTCCCGACGTGATGCTTCGCCCGAAGGAGTACGCGCTTACGCGCTGGAAGACGTGCGGAACGAGCCACGGAACTCCTTACCGCTTCGATACGCACATACCGATGGTCTTTTTTGGCGCAGGCGTACCAGCCGGGCTTCGCACCGAGCGCGTCCATACCACCGACCTCGCGCCGACGCTTGCGGGACTGCTCGGGGCTGCGCCGCCGGCCGATGTTGACGGAGTGTCCCGCTTCGGTTTCCAGCGTCATCGGACCAGACCCGCTTCGCCCCGACTGCGCCCATAAAGATCCGTGGCTTGTCGCCGATACGTATCGAGAGTAGATTGCGGCCGGAAGGGTTGATGACCCGGTCCGCGTCCTTCGCAGACGACGGGAATTCGGAGGCCCGGATGGCAGTTCGTTCTTGTGCCGCTTTCGTGATCGCGCTTGCAGCTCTTCTGCTGGCGCCCGATACCGCGAATGCCACGACGATCGTGCCTATGTCCGATCGTGATCTTGCGACGAGCAGCCGAGCCATCGTGGCGGGAACCGTTGTTTCGACTGAGGCCGTGTTCGTCGCCGAACAGGCTGCAGTCATGACTTATGTGACGTTCGATGTCGACCGGGTGTTGAAAGGCGATCTGCCCGTCGGCCAGATCGTCATTCGGCAACTCGGCGGTGTGACCGCCGAACGTGCGTTTGTCGTTCATGCCGCCCGAACCTCATACCCGGTGAGCGAGCTGTCCTGTTCCTCAATAGTCACGAGGACGGCAGCCTGCGCGTTGCCCACATGAAACTCGGGGCCTATCGCGTCGTGCACGACGCTTCGACCGGTATCACGACCGTTGATCGTGAGATGGGCGAAGGTTACCTGAGCCCGACGAGTCGAGAAGCGATCACGTGGACGGCCCCGTACGACGACTTCATGTTGAACATCGAGGCGATCCTCGAGGAAGCCGGTGCGGCGAGCTCTGCCACTCCTGCCTCCGAACTGCCTCGCCTGCGGCTTTCACCGCCCGAGTATGCCGGCTTGCGACGAGGTCAGGGTGCCGCGCCGTCGTTCGGGTTTCTCGGCGCGGGCTTCCGCTGGTTCCAGCCGGACTCTGGCGAGCCCGTTCGCGTGCGGGTCAACAACCGGGAGGCTTACACTCCATCGATGGGCCTCGATGAGGTGAAGCTTGCATTCCAAACCTGGTCTTCGGTTTCGGGTTCGTCTCTGCGTGTCTCGTTTGACGGAACCACGAATTCCGGTGGACTCGAGATGGACGGCGCTTCGACCATCTCGTACGGTGATCCAAAACGCCAGATCGACGACCTCGTGAACTGTCAGGGCATCGTCGCCCTCGCGTCGGTCGTGGCGAATCCGGGCGAGACCAGGACTATCGGGCGTTTCAAGTTCTCCAAGCTGCTCGAGGGAGATCTCATTCTCAACAACGGAATCGAGTGCCTGACGTCGGGGAACCCGCTCCTGCTCGAAGAGATCCTCACGCACGAATTCGGACACGACCTCGGGTTCGGGCACTCCTCGGAACGATTCGACGAACCGGACCCGTTGCTTCGTGATGCGACGATGTACTTCATCGCACACAACGACGGACGAGGATCGGTTCTGCGGCTCGATGATTCTGACGCCGTCAGGTTCCTGTATTCCGGGCCTAACGGTCCGCTCACGTTCGACACCGCTGCCCTGCCGGACGCCGTGCTCGGTCAACCCTACGATCGCCAGCTCGAGTTTGGCGGCGGGACGAGCCCTTACACGGTCACACTTGTCTCGGGAGGCTTCCCGCCCGGAATTACCTTGAGCTCGAGCGGACGAATCTCGGGAACGTCAAACGTTGCCACGACCGCATCGGTGACCGTTCGTGTCGTGGATTCGGATCTCGTCGCCAAGGATCGCTCCCTCTCACTTCGCGTCAGCGCGAGCCCTTCCCCTTTCATTGAAAAGGTGAAGTACACCGGGTCGAAGCTGCAGATTACCGGGCTGTTCCTCGAGTCGGGGGCGATGGTGATCGTCAACGGGACCGAAACTCGGATGGCTCCGAAGTACCGACCCTCCAAGGCGAGGCTCGTCGTGAGCGGAACGGCCGCGAATCTGAAGCTCAGACGCGACGGGACCGACGTAGTTGTCGTCGCGATCGCGGGGCAGTCTTCGAACGCCTTCACGTTCTGAGGATTCACCGCTTGGCGGCCATCCGCGCTCAATCCGATCCGTATCGGATCTCGTAGTGCCTGAGCCTCCAGCCCGATAGTCCGACGAGAACCGCCGACAGGATCAGGAGCGTGGGGACCGAGATCCACCACGCAGTCGGCTCGGCGATGATCGCGATTGGTCCTTCCGATACCCGTACAGGCGCAAGCGACTGAAGATAGTGGACGATGCTCAGCTTCTTGAGGATTGGTGGCAGCAGGAAGTTGATGAACTCCCAGCCGTAGACGAGCAAAGCCGGAAAGACCGGATTGCGGAAGAAGAGTCCCATCGCCATGTAGACCGCGCCATAACCGACACACGCGAGGAACGTCACGAGCAGGTACAGGAGCGCAGCCTTGAAGCCACCCCCAGTCGTCAACGCCGTCCAGGCGTCGCCGGCTTTCATCGGGAGATACGTCAGGGCAATGCTCAGCAGAACGGTCGGGACATAGATCAATGTCGCGGCAACAACCCCGGCCAGATACTTGCCGACGACGAGGACCTCTCGACGAACGGCGGCCAACAGGCTGTAGTGAAGGCTCCGGTCGACGATCTCGCCGCGAAACAGGTTCAGGAACGACCAGGCACAGCCGAAGAAGATCACGGCGCGCAGTACGAGCAATTCGAAGAGAAGCGCCCAGGCCGTCGTCCGGGCATCCGGATCGGCAAGGCGTCTCGCGGACGGAGGAAAGAGCGCCATCCCAAGCGCGATCGCCACCGGCATCAGCGCCAGAAGCCACGTCAGAATCGCGCGCTTTCCGATCAGGCTGCGCTTCAGCTCGATTCGAAAAATCGAGCGAATCTGCACAATCCAAAGATCAAGCGAGAGCGGCGCCATCGGCCGGATTTCAACGACTCTTTCCTGCGGTATCGAACTCACGAGGCGCCTCCACCCGATCCAATCAGATACTGATAGACGGCCGTCAGGTCATCGTCGACCGGTGCGATCGACTCGAGCTGAATGCCGGCGGCGACGGCGACTTCGCCGATCGCCGAGAAGAACCTGTCCGCATCCTTCGTCTGAATGAGCAGCCCGCGCCCGTCGTCGTGAGTTCCCGCCTCGACGACCAGTCCCTTCTCGAAAAGCCGCGCCGCGAGGCTCGCCGGCTGATCGCAGCGAACGAGCACCTGCATCGGATGCTCGGACATCTCGTCGCGCATGCCACGAACGCCACCCTCCGCTACGACATACCCATTGTTCAGAAGCACGACGCGGTCCGACATCATGTCGACTTCGTGGAGGATGTGGCTCGAGATGATCAGGTGCAGCCCTTCGGCCGCAAACGATCGGAACAGCGCGATCGCCTCGGATCGTGCAATCGGGTCGAGTCCGTTCAGCGGTTCGTCGAGGATCAGGACGCGCGGACGGTGCGCGATCGACTGGGCGAGCCGAATCCGCTGCCGCATGCCCTTGCTGTAACCGGCGGCCTTGCGGTGCATTGCCTCCGTGAGTCCGACGCGTTCGATCGCGACTTCCGCGAGGCGAACGGCGTCGCGACGCGCAAACCCGTACATTCCGAGAAAGGAGGCGACGAACTCGAAGCCGGTCATTCCAGGCGGGAACGAGTCGAACTGCGCACAGTAACCGATCAGTCGGAACAGCGCCTCGGGCTCGTCCGGCGAGACTCCAAGCACTGAGATCCGGCCCCGCGAGGCCCGCAGGAGTCCGGTCATGAGATTCATGATCGTGGTCTTTCCGGAGCCGTTCGGACCGACGAGACTCGTGATACCGGGCGTCACGTGCAGCGTTACCCGATTCACGCCGAGGATCTCGCCGTAAAACTTCGACACGTCGTCGAAGACGATCCGATCGTCGGTCGCGCTCATCGGATCACCTCGTAGGCCTTGATCTTGAGCGCGAGCGCCCCCGCGCACACGGTCAGAAGCAACACGATCGACACGAATGCGGCCGCAGCCGGGATGTCGACGCGCGCGTCGGATCCGAAGAGCGCGACGAGGATCGAGTACAGGCACGAGTTCGGATCGACGATGCTGCCCCAACGCGTCTGGAAGAGCTGATTGATAACGGCAGCCAGCGCCGACGGAACGATCATGATTCCGAAGAGCGCTGCGCGCGCGGCCATCGCCCACTTCACAAACGCCGAGACGGCGAGTGAGAGCATCGACAGCACCAGAATCCACATCCACGAGCCTGCAAATACGCCCAGGACGATCGGAAGGTGGTGGGCAAGCCACGAACCGCCCTCCAGATAGGATTGAAGTCCGATCAACAACAGACCCGGAATCCACGTGACGGCTGAAAGGAGTGCCGCGACGACCGTCAGCTTTCCCGCGACGTACTCGAGTCGGGTAAAAGGTCGCGCAAGATAGAGCGGCAATCCATTGTTCGCCAGATCGCCGGAAATCAGCGTCGGCCCGACGAAAAGCGTGATCAGGAACCCGAACTTCGCCTGTGTCCAGACATAATTCCGAAAGAAGGCCGTGTCGATGGGAAGCAGTTCCTTGATCGGCAATTCGAGGATCGACAGTGCATTCGCGTTGTGGTGCAGGTAGATGAGGATCGCCGCCACCAGCGGATAGACGAAGCTCACCGCGAAGACGACCATGAGTAGTTTTGACCGGAAGACGTCGCGGATCGCGTGTCGCGGAATGATGGCGAATCGCGACCACCGGGGCGTCAGCGGACCCGTGTAGGGCGAATACGCGTGCTCATAGACTGCCACGGCCGTTCTCCATTGCCTTGTGAAAGATGTCGTCGAGCGAATCGCGCTTCGGGATCAACCGCCGAATCTGCGCTGACGACGTTGCAGCGATCTGAAAGACCTCCGTCGCCATCATTCCATCGGCGAGCACCACCCGTGCCCGCCGCGGCGCCGACGGCGAGACGCGGCACCCGCGCGCCGTGAGCGCCTGCGCAAAGGCCTCGGTGTTCCCCGTTGCCTCGATGTCGATCGCGCCTTCGTTCGCCTTCCGGTCCTCCTCGAGGTTCACGTACGCCGCGATCTGGCCGTCCTTGAGAATGAGGACGTCCTCGCAGACCTCTTCGACGTCACGCAGCATGTGAGAGGAGAAAAGGATCCGCGCGTGTCCCGAATCTCGAATCTGCTTTACGAGATCCAGCATGCGCCGTCGGGCCGGAGGATCGAGACCGTTCGTCGGTTCATCGAGAATGATCAGCCTCGGACTGTGGACTATCGACTGCGCGAGCTTGGCAAGCTGTTTCATGCCCAGCGAGTAGGTCTCGAGACCGCGATATCGGGCCTCGCCGAGACCGACGTAGAAAAGGGACTCGTGGGCACGCTCGAGCGCCGCCTCGGAGGGAATGCCCGACAGCTCGGCCATGAGCCTCACGAAATGAACGGCCGTCATCTCGGCAACGAACGCATCACGTTCGGGCATGTACCCGACTCCGGCGCGCATCGCGATGGCGTCCGATCGCACGTCGTGTCCGAGCACACGGGCAGTCCCCCCGGCCGGTTTGTGAAAGCCGAGGAGCGTATGGATCAGCGTCGTCTTGCCGGCGCCGTTGGGACCAAGCAGCCCGATGGCACGACCGCCAAGCGCGATCGACAGACCCTTGAGAATCGGCCTGCCGCCGAACGAGACGGCGAGATTGTCGAGTTCGATGACGTTCGTCATTCGTATGTCCACGCAGCGGAGTGTCCAATAGTCCCGGTCGGTAACGAAGCCATTCCGGAATTTGTTCCGCCTGCGAGCGCCGAGCATCAGTACCGGGCGCGGTAGCGCTCGGGTCTCTCCGTCGACGAGGCGACGACGTACTAGGCATCTGAGGCCGTGGAAGCCGAGGCGGACCCGAGCGCTACCGCGCCCGGTACTGATATGCCAAGGGCACGCTCCGAATCGACCATGGGGCATGCGAGCGCCGTGCATCAGTACCGGGCGCGGTAGCGCTCGGGTCTCTCCGTCGACGAGGCGACGACGTACTAGGCATCTGAGGCTGTGGAACCCGAGGCGGACCCGAGCGCTACCGCGCCCGGTACTGATACGCAGCGGGCCAGACCTGGGGCGATTCGCCACGAAGGTGAGATTATTTTCCTTTTCTGCCGCTTTCAGGCGTGATCTCTCGTGAATTCTCATTTCTCGGGCCTTACACTTCAGGCGATGTTGCGTTCACTTGCTTCCTGGGCTCACGACGATCGGAGGTCGAAGGCCAGACCGGACCGTGTCGAACAAGAGTCTCCTGAAGTCTCGAGCGCCCGGCCGCATCGTTCGAGCGACCCGCCCGTCAGGGACTGGCGGCCAAGGTCGTGGCCCGGCCGCGGCCGTGGCGTCGATCTTTCGGGCTCCGGAGATGGATCGGGCACGTCGGCCGGTCCGGTTCTCGAGTCGAGGGGGCAGGATTCAGAGTTCTTCGGGTTCCTGGTCGGCCTCGGGGACCTCGAGAACGAGTACCGGCTCCACCACCTCTCCGATGACGCCGCCCAGTCGCGCATCGCGTACTTTCTATGGCTCGTCTCGAGCATCACGCTCGTCTATTTCGACTACCTTGTCCTCGGGCCAACGCGGGCCTTTGCAACGATGGTCGCCGTGCGAGTGATTTTCGCGTGCGCTTTGATCGGCTCGCTGCTCATCTTTCGTCATATCTCCACGGTTCGTCACTACGACTGGATGACGCTCGGCGTCTCGCTCGTCATGGCGGCGTTCGTATACTCCATCAACGCATCCCGACCCCCGGACTACTTCGCAAACTTCGTTCTCGACATCCTCTTTCCACTGAGCATGTACCTGGTCGTCCGGAACCGGCTGCTGTTCTGCACGATCGCGGCGTGCGCCTTCTCGGCGGTCGACCTCTTCTCGCTGATCGCCGATCGCCACGCCGTTCCGCCCATGTTTCGTAACGTCGTCATCGCCTCGCACGTCCTGGCAAACATCATGGGCTTCCTCGTTGCGGCGGAAATCAACTCTTTCCGCCGACGCGCTTACCGCCTCTACTGCGACGAGATTTCTTCTCGCCGTCTCATCGAACGGATCGCCAGCGTCGACGATCTGACCGGAAGCGTGACCCGGCGCAGTTTCCTCGAGGCGCTTGACCACGAGATGTTGCGGTCGCGTCGGTTCGGACGGAGTCTGACCATCATCGTGATGGACCTCGACGGCTTCAAGAAAATCAACGACAGCCACGGGCATTACGCAGGAGACGAGCTCCTGCGCCACTTCGCATCGACCGTCACTTCACAGAAGCGCGAGATTGACGTCTTCGGGCGACTCGGCGGCGAAGAATTCTGCCTCATGCTTCCCGAAACGTCCCTCGATGGCGCCGCACTCGTTGCCGAACGAGTCCGCGAGACCTGGGCCTCGTTCGAACTGCCGTTCGACGGCGTGCCATTGCGGTCCACGGTGAGCCTGGGTGTGGCAACTCTGGCTGCAACCGACGATAGCTATCACTCGCTGCTGCGCCGGGCGGACGGCTTGCTCTACGATGCAAAGCACCTGGGTCGCAACCGCGTCGTGATCGAAAGCGGCTCACCGGGCACGAAAGTCACGATCGGCAGTCACGCCGTCGTCGCGGGAGCCGACGAGTCGTCCGATGAGACGACGGGTGCTTCGCCGCGATTCTCGAGCAACTGAGCGTTGAACTCGGCACCGACGAGAAACACGAACGCACTGAGGTACACCCAGAAGAGAAAGACGACAACGGCCGTCAGACTCCCGTAGATCTGATAGCGCGCAAGGCTGCTCGCCGTGAACAACCGGAACGCGAGCGAGACCGCGATCCACAGCCCGGTTGCGAGCGCCGCGCCGGGGAACACATCGACGAAGCGCATCGGATGGACCGGCGACCAGCGATAGATGATCGCCAGAACGACGACGACGAGCAGAACCGTCGTGGCCCACCGAAAGAAAAATCCCAGGAACGACTCGAGGAACGAAAAACCTCCGTATTCAGCGGCGAGGCGAGCCAGCGTACCGCCGAAAATGACCATGACGGCAGCGACGGTGACCGGAACGGCAATCGCAGGCACGAGCAGTATCGACACCACGATACTTCGCCAGAAGGCGTACTGCGTGTAGACCACGTTGAAGGCCCGATTCAGCCCCTTCGTGAAGGAAACCGAGCACTCCTGATGCCGTCCAGACCGTGACGAGCAGGCTCGTTGTGAGGAGGCCGGTCGCCGGATTCTCGAGAGCCGCGCGGACCGACGCCTCGACGAAGAGCGAGCTTCCCTCTGGCAGGATCGGGTTCAGCGCTCCAGTCACGAATTCGATCGACTCGTCGTCAAGGCCAACGATCGACGTGAGTGCGACGGTGAAGATCAGCGCGGGTCCGAACGACAGCAGAAACCGGAACGCGCCCTCAGCAGCGAGCCCGAGGCAATCGTGGTCAACGACCCGAAGGCCGATCTGCCAGGCCAGGCGCAGGAGCGGATGTGAATGCGAAGGGATGTCCACGGTTCGGCGATGCTAGCCGCCTCGCGGAAGCTGGGCAAGGAAGACGCAGGAGAGCAACTGTATTGTGAAGTACCGAGTCGACGCGAGACGGGCGCAGATTTACTCACTGCCCGACTGCGGGTCGTGGGTCACTTTCGATCCAGCTGCTCCTCTTGCGTCTTTGCGTCTTCCCTTTGCGCCTCTGCGAGAAAATGACGATGAAAAGGACCCACTTGAACGTTCAGTTTCGCGCAAAGACGCGAAGGGAAGACGCAAAGTCGCAAAGCAGCAACTGGAATGTGAAAAACCGAGTCGACGCGAGAGAAGTCAAACTGACCCACTACCCGACTGCGTCCGACTTTGCGATCCCCTTCCCGCGAGGGCTACAATTCACGTTTCCGAACCACCACGTCTCATGGCCCACATCGTCTACCAAAATGAAGCCGTCGTCGAAGAGACGGACCTGACGCTCTCGCTGCTCGACGTCTCGCACAAGAACGGCATTCCCCATATGAATGCGTGCGGCGGGCACGCGCGCTGTTCGACGTGCCGCGTGCTCGTACTCGAGCACCTCGATAACGTCTGCCCGCGCAACGAGGCCGAGAGGCAACTCGCCGAGCGGCGGGGATTCACGGACGACATCCGGCTCGCGTGCCAGTCGCGAGTCGACGGCGACGTCATTATCCGGCGGCTCGTTGTCGACACGTACGACCGGGACTGCGTGAACTGCGAAACTCCGATGGCGGTGGGTCGAGAGTCGTGTGTCGCCGTTCTCTTTGTTGATATTCGTGGATTCACGCCCTTCACGGAACGCACGCTTCCGTACGATGTCGTGCACATCCTGAATCGCTTTTTCCACACCGTCGGCGATGCCGTCCTCGACAACGGGGGCGTCATCGACAAGTACATCGGTGACGCCGTCATGGCGCTGTTCGGTCTGAACGGATCGGACGCGAGGACGACGTGTTTGCAGGCAATCAAGGCGGCGCTTCAGATGCGAGCGTCCCTCGTCGAGTTCAACTCGTACCTTGGCCGAGTCTTCAACGAACAGTTCGCCATCGGTATCGGCATTCATTTCGGTACGGCGGTCGTTGGCGAGATCGGGCACCCGGCGAGCCGGCAGGTCACCGCCATCGGCAGCACCGTGAACGTGGCGAGCCGCATCGAGGCCGAATCCAAGAACCTCGGAACCGACCTTCTGGTTTCCGAATTCGTTCTTGCGAATGTTGGTGATTGTGTCGAGACAGGCCGATCGTGTACGACCACGCTGCGTGGTACGAGCGGAGAGACCCGACTCGTCGAGATCCTTGGGCTGTCCGGCGATTCCGCCGGTGATGGAGATGCTTCCGTTCATGCAAAGTAGGCAATTACCCCGCCACGCCAACGTGATGATTCTCCCTTGTGCGTTCGTCCTCCTGATTGGCTCCGGTTGCGGCGAGACCGCGACGACGAAGCCGGCGACGACTGCGCCGTCACCGACGACATCGGTCCCCGCCGGCCCGCAGGCACCCTCTGCTGCTCCGGCTGGAACTACGGTTCCGAACTCGGAAATCGTACAGATGGAAATCAACAAGGCGGTCATGGTCACGGTCGAGCTCGACTACGGCGGCAAGCCGCCTTCGATCGCCGAGGCAATGCGCGACATCGAGCGCCGATCACAGCCGGCCGACGGCCAGGGAAGAACGTTCGCGATCCTCGACGCCTACGGCGAGCCGACGCCAGACGGCAAGCTTCACCTGTCGATGCACGTCAGCAGCGAGAAGCCGGGCATCGGCAGCCTGTACTTCAAGCGAACGGGTCAACAGCTGTGGCAGGCGAACATCGCCCCGGGCAGTCCGTCGACGTCGCCGCTTGCCGGTAAACAGCTGAAAATCTTTCTCGACGACGGCAAGGGCGGCCAGAAGATCCTCGACGGCTCGAACAATCCGGCGAACATTCTCGGTGCCATCGTGAACGAGACGAAACAGCCGGTCCGCGACGTCTGGCCCGACGGCGCGGAGCGCGAGTTCACGTTCGTCTACAGTGCGTGCGGGTGTCCGGTGAAGGTCATGGTGCGCCGCACTGGTGAAACGACCGTCCGCACAAAAGATCTGCCGGTAATCTTCCCGGACGATCCAGCAGTCGCCGAGTCCATCCGTCGCCTTATGGGCTGGGTGCGCTAGTCCTGCGCTGCCCCTAGGCGACGAGCCGGGAACCCGGTAGACTGCGGGGTTGGCAAATTGCATTTCGTTTCGAGGAGCCGCTCAAGCATGAACATCGTCCGCGTTGACCCGACGCTATCGACCTCTGGAAATCGTTACCTGCTCTGTTCCATCCTCAGCCAGCGCGTCAAGCGGATTCACCGCGCGCAGTACCCCGGTGACTGCCGTATCGGACCGGCGCTTGCCGAAGCCCGCGCAAACATCGCCAGCGGACTGATGTCCATGGACATCGATCCGATCGAAGAGCCGTCGGCGGACGGCGAGTAGCCCGGTCAGCAGGTCGTGTGATCCGAATGGCGTCCGCAAAGCGCTACTGGCTGCTGAAGTCGGAACCCGGAGCGTACTCGATCGACGATCTCGAGCGGGATACGACCACTTCCTGGGAAGGGTGCGCAATTACCAGGCGCGCAACTTCCTGCGGGACGACGCGCGCGTTGGCGACCTCGTGCTCTTCTACCACTCGAACACGGATCCGGTCGGTGTCGCCGGCATCGCCAAGGTCGTCCGCGCCGGCTACCCTGATCCCTTCCAGTTCGACAAGCGCAACAAATACTTCGACCCGAAGAGCAGCCCGAGAGTCCGACGTGGATCACCGTCGACGTCGGCTTCGTCGAGAAGTTTGCTGAAGTCGTCGCACTTGCGACGCTCAAGTCCATGCCTGGACTCGAGAAGATGGTCGTGACTCAGCGTGGCAGCCGGCTATCCGTGCAGCCCGTGACGAAGGAAGAGTTCGAGATAGTCCGCAAGCTCGGTCGCTCACGTAAGCGCTGATTCCGATACTCTGTGCCTCCGTGCCTCGGTGACTCCGTGCGCGAAGCTCTTCGCACAAGGAAAGAGCTTCGCACACGGAGTCACCGAGGCGCGGAGACACGGAGTCCCAAACTCCGGAAGGCCTCACGCGGGCGTCACGCTGGCGAGAAATCGTGGGGCCGTACGATGGCGCGCCAGTTGCTCGAAGGCATATGCGTATTTCACGAGCGCCGGCTCGGAGTAGGCCTTCCCGAAGAACGACAGACCGACCGGCAGTCCCGCGACACTTCCCATCGGGAGCGTAATGCTCGGATAGCCGGCCACCGCCGCCGGCGTGGTGCTGCCTCCGATGGCGTGATCTCCTGTGATCGGATCCGTCAGCCACGCGGGATCCGCCGTGGGGGCCGCAAGCGCGTCGAGCTTGAACTGTGTGACTGCCCGGTCGATTCCGAGAGTCCGGGACAACCGACGGCACAAAGCAAGGGCCTTGCGGTAAGCCGGGTCCGTGAGAGGACCCTTCGACTGCGCCATCTCGAGAATTTCCTGCCCGAACCACGGCATCTCGCGATCTCGATTCTTCTCATTGAAATCGATCACCGCGGCGAGCGACTTCACTGGAGTCCCGGCCCGAGTTCGGCGAGATAGGCATTCAGGTCCGCCTTGAACTCATAGAGCAGGACTTCGAACTCGGGCCCGCTGATCTCTAAAACCGAAGGCATCGTCACGTCGATCGGCACCGCACCAGCCTTCGTCATCGCATCCGCCGCTTCGTCCATGAGCTTGCGAACGCCTGGGTTCGATCCAACGAGGTTCCGGACGATCCCGATTCGAGCGCCCTTGAGTCCGTTCGGATCCATCGCCGCTGCGAGACCGCCACGCCAGGTCGCCCGCACTCCGCGAGTGACTGGATCGCGCGGATCCTCGCCGATCATGGCATCGAGCAGTGCCGCAGCATCCGCGACGGTGCGGGCCATCGGTCCGGCCGTATCCTGGGAGTGGGCGATCGGGATGATCCCCGCGCGGCTTACTAGCCCGACGGTTGGCTTGATGCCGACTATGCCGCACGCCGATGCCGGGGCAACTACTGAGCCGTCCGTCTCGGTGCCGACGGCAACCGCACACAGACTCGCCGATACCGCGACGCCCGATCCACTGCTCGACCCACTCGGATTCCGGTCGAGTGCATACGGATTTCGGCACTGGCCTCCCCGCCCGCTCCAACCGCTCGTGGATCGCGTCGAGCGGAAGTTCGCCCATTCGCTCTGATTCGTCTTTCCCAGCAAAACCGCTCCGGCATCGCGCAGCCTCTTCACGACGTGTGAGTCGCGCGACGGCTTCGATCCCACGAGCGCGAGCGACCCGGAGGTCGTCGCCATGTGATCCGCCGAATCGAGGTTGTCCTTTACGAGCACCGGAATGCCATGAAGCGGGCCCCTCGGCCCTTTCGTTGCACGTTCGGCGTCCATCGCGTCGGCAATCGCCACGGCATCCGGATTCACCTCAATGACGGCACGCAACATTGGTCCGGAGCGATCGAGGGCCTCGATTCTGCCTAGATACATCTCGACGAGTCGCTTCGACGTGACCCCGCCGGATTCCATCGCTTTTTGCAGGTCGGCGATCGTCGCCTCGGCAAATGGGAACTCCGGAACCGAGGTCTGCGCACTGGCCCTGCCGGCCTCGATCGACGTCGCGGCGACTCCCACAGCGCCCACGGCGATCGTCCCAACGAACTCGCGGCGCGACCGGCGGCGGCTGCCTCCGTCCTGCTGGCTCATGCGGAAGCCTCGCTGGAGAGCTCGGCCAAGAGCGCCCGGACGTCCGCGACGTGCTTTTCTGCAGCGAAGGTGTGATCGAAGACACCGCGTACGACGCCCTTCGCATCGACGACGTAGGTCACCCGTTTGCTGACCGGAAGCAGACCACCGAGCATCGTTGCGCCGCATGCCTTGGAGATGGCACCGTCCTCGTCGGCAAGCAGCTGGAAAGGCAGGCCGTGGCGCTCGATGAACTTCCGGTGACTTTCGACCGAGTCGCGGCTGACGCCGATCACCGTGGCGCCGCGTGCATCGGCGATTTCGGCGAAATTGTCGCGAAACGAGCAGGCCTCCCTCGTGCAGCCCGGCGTGAAGTCCTTCGGATAGAAGTAGATGACGAGCGGCTTTCCCGAGCTTCGCGGCTCTGCCACGTCGATCCGTCCGAAAGCTGTCCGGAGATGTCTGGGAGTCGTGAGCCGACTGATAGCGCCATGTATTGCTCCGAGTACGGTTTGAGGGCCCGACGGCAATGTGACGGCGCCGCCAATGTCAGAAGGTACTGCTCGACGACCGCCGCGAAAACCTATGATTTGTGCTTCGCGAGTTCCTCGGCGTCGAGACGGTCCATGTCCTCGCGTGTGAAGCCGAACAGCTCCCCGAGTCGATTCACGTGCTCGGCATCAAGTCCGGTGAGCTTTCCGTCCTTGATGAAGTACCGAAGGACTTTCAGATAGATCTCGGTCAATCCGGGCCGGGCATCCTGAAGCGTCATGCCGTACTGGCGAACGACGGCCAGCACACCGTCGTGATAGATCTGGAAAATCGGGCTGCCTGCGACGAGGTTGTTCACGCGACGCATCGCGTTCTCCTCGTACTTCTTACCGAAGAACCGGCCCCAGAACGTCTCGGGATCCAGCTCAACTTCTTCGAGTCCGTTGTACGTCATAGCGCGGTGTTTTACCGGCCGATGGAGCGGGTGTCAACGGAAGCGGGAGACAGTCCGGTGGGTCGGGGTAACGGCGATCGGGGTGCGGGATGAGGGACAAGAGGCGAAGGGCTGTCCGCAGGCCCGTTCGGTGAACGAAACCGCTCCGCCGGGTCGCCGTTCCGCGTTCCGCGTACCGCCTTCCCGTTCCTTGAGCCGCGAGCGGTAGCGAGCGTCCCACGGACGGTGCTTCAAACCGCTGACCCGTCGTTGCGGAATGACGGAAGTGATCGGAACCGTTCGACCGTCCGTGGGACGCTCGCTACCGCTCGCGGCTCAAAAAACGGGGAGGGAGCGCGTTCGGATGATCGTGTGCGAAGTAGGCCTCTGGCAGGCCTGCCGCTCGCACATCCATTCGCTCCACGTGTCGGCCCTCTGCGGCACCGTCGCGACTCGCGGAGCCCTCCGCGTCGGAAGATCGACTGCCCTCCTGGCTGCCCGCAAGTCATTCAGCACACAGTCGTTAGCGCCCTCCACTAAAGCTGATCGCCAGCTTCGACGCGCATTGGCACGTCGGATGCCTTTCGACGTCGCGAGCCGCTGCCTCGGTAGCGAGAGACAGTTACGCAGGAGGCGATTCCCATGATCGATCGAATTGTCGTCGGATCACCGCACAGTTTTCGACCGGCTACGCGGCGGCAGGAGAGCTTTCTCGCTCCGCTCGAGCGGCGCGCGCTGCTCTGGATGGCCCAGCGCATGCCGCCGGCCGTCGGTCCCGACCACCTCACGGCGCTAGGACTCGGCGCGCTTGTCGCTGCCGGCTTCTGCTACGCGCAGGCCGCGCGGTCGCCCTGGATGCTCTTCCTCGCAAGCGGGCTCGTCGTCGTGAACTGGTTTGGCGATAGCCTCGACGGCACGCTTGCGCGGGTGCGAGACCGGCAACGTCCCCGCTACGGCTTCTACGTCGATCACGTGATCGACGCGATCGGCGCAACGGCCATCCTTGCGGGAATCGCGGTCAGCGGGCTTGCAACGCCGATCGTGGCGGCGGCGCTACTCGTCGCTTTCCTCCTTTTCTCGATCGAGACCTACCTCGCGACCTACTGCGTCGGCACGTTTCGCCTCTCCCACGCCGGATTCAGCCCGACTGAAATGCGGCTCCTGCTGATCGTTGGCAACGTAGCGGCGTTCTGGCGGCCGAATGTGACGATTGCCGGCCGTTCAATGCCGTTCTTCGACGTCGGTTTCGTGATCGCCACGGTCGTGATGGTGGGCGTCTTCGCCTGGTCTACGATTCGCAACGCCCGATACCTGGCCCAACTCGAACGGCTGTGACGCCCCACCGACCTCTCGCGCGAGTGCGGCTGCTGCGCCGGTGGGTTCGCTTCAACGCCGTCGGCGTGACGGGCATAGGCGTCCAGCTTGCGCTGCTCACTCTATTGACGAATCGCGGGCTCGGAGTCCTGCTCGCGACCGCCATTGCCGTCGAGGCGTCGGTGCTCCACAACTTTCACCTTCACGTGCGCTGGACCTGGCGGGACCGCGGATTGAACGGGTCCGAGGTCGCTCGCGCATTCGTTCGGTTCCACGCCACGAGCGGGGCCCTGTCGCTCGCGGGAAACCTCGGTCTGATGTCGCTGTTTACCGGCATCGCCGGACTGCCGCCAGTCGCGGCGAACATCCTCGCGATCTGCCTGCTCGGCGTCGTGAACTTCCTGCTTGCCGACCGAATTGCATTCGTCCCTCCGCCGCGTCCGCTGGTGCACGAACCGGTGCCTGTGGAGAACGGGTGGCGCAATATGACGGTCTCATTGTCCCGATCGAGACGCGAGCCGAGCATCGAAGCCCGACCGTCATTCTCTGGCATTCCGATTGCGTTCCCTACTGCTCGAGAGCCAACAAGGAGTCGGAATTAGCGTGGAGGTTACCAATGATCAGCGAAATTTCACGAACGCCACTCTCCTGGGCGGCAACTTTGCTTCTCGTGCTCGGAATGACGGTCGCCTGTGATACGAGCCCGGCTGACGTTCCAGGCGGTTCGATACCCGTTGCCGCATCGAGTGTTGACACGAGGATAACCCTCGACAACCTGCAGACAGCCTTCGACAGTGAGTCCAACACGGCCGCCAAGTACCTTGCCTTTGCCGTGGAAGCCGACAAGAGCGGCTACCCGAAGTCGGCAAGGCTGTTCCGCGCCGCGGCGAAGGCCGAGGAGATTCATGCCAGAAATCATGCCGAGGCCATTCGCAGTATGGGCGCTGAGCCGACGTCCGTTGTGAAGAAGCCGGAAGTCGGGACGACCGCCGCGAACCTCTGGAAGGCCATTCAGGATGAGAGTTATGAGCGCGACAACATGTACCCGCCCCTCATCCGTCAGGCGCGAGACGCCGGCAACGCTGCCGCGGTGCGCACCTTTACCTTCGCGAGGTCGGCTGAGACCGGACACGCGCTGCTCTATTCCGGGGCGCTAGAGACGTTGAAAGACCGACGTTCCGCCACTACCCAGTACTACGTCTGTCCGGGCTGCGGATTCACCAGGACCCAGCTGGCAGGGATGTCGAACTGTCCGGCCTGCAAGACCGCGATGGAAGAGTTCGTCGAAGTCAAGTAGAGGCGTGCTCGATTCTCAGTGCGAGCCGGTTGGATCTGCTCGCCCACGCGTTCCGCTCGCGATGCGGTCCTTCTCGTGAGGCGCGATGCCGTTCTGGCCAGATAGGCCGGAACGGCGCGCGCAGGTCGGATTCACGTCTCCAAGCCGACGGGAATCGACCCAGTCGCCGCCTCACCGCTGCGGCTACTCGTGTGCTGCCGGATCCGCCCCGAGCTTTCGCAGCTTGTAGCCAAGATCGCTTCGAGAGAGCCCGAGACGACGCGCGGCTTCGGCCTGAACGCCGCCCGAAGCGCCAAGTGCCCTCTCCACCATCGCCAATTCGATCGATCGAAGCGTCATGCGCAGATCAGCTGTATCGGGCAGTGATGCCACGAAGGTCTCGACTGGACCCGGGCATTCCTCTTCCGCCCCTCCCAGTTCGTCGGGGGTCAGCAACAGGTCGTTCGGACCGATGATCTCGCCGGAAGAGAGAATGCACGCCCGCTCGATCAGATTCCGGAGCTCTCGGATATTTCCTGGAAACGCATAACGTCGCAGCTTTGCCATGGCCTCGGGACTCACCGTGCGGTGCTGGATCTTCAGATCGCGCGCAACAACTTTGAGCAGATAGTCCACGAGAATGGGAAGATCCTCGAGCCGTTCGCGAAGTGGCGGAATCGCGAGCGGAACGACGGCGATCCGGTAGTAGAGGTCGTCGCGGAACAGTCCTTCACGAATTCGAGCCTGGAGGTCCCGATGCGTGGCGACGACGATCCGCACGTCGACGGTGCGCGGCGTCGTCGATCCGACGCGAATCAATTGACCGTCGTTGAGCACGCGCAGGAGCTTGGCCTGCAGGCCGAGCGACATTTCACCGGCCTCGTCGAGGAACAGTGTGCCGCGATGCGCCGCTTCGAAGAGTCCGCGGCGTGCCCTGTCGGCGCCGGTGAACGCACCGCGCTCGTGTCCAAAAAGCTCGCTCTCCAGCAGCGATTCGGGAAAGGCGGCACAGTTAACGGCGACGAAGGGCTGGTCCGCTCTGGCGCTTCCCTTGTGCAGCGCGCGCGCCACGAGCTCCTTGCCCGTCCCGGTTTCACCTGAGATAAGGACCGACGAGCCGGCCGGCGCAACCTTCGCGATTCGGTCCTCAGCACCTGCATCACGCCGCTGGTCCCGAGCAGTCCGTCGTCAGCCTCGAGTCGCCGCACCACATCCTTCAGTCGCTCGTTCTCGCGAAGAAGGTCGGTCCGTTCGACGGCACGGTGGACGACGGCTCGCACGACGTCCGGAACGAACGGCTTGGCGATGACGTCGAACGCGCCGAGACGCATGGCGTCGACTGCCAGCTCGACGGTCGCATACGCGGTCAACATCACCACCGGCAATGCCGGATCGGCCTCACGGGCCGCGGCGAGCACATCGAGCCCCTCGCCGTCCGGCATTCGCTGGTCAGTGATGACGAGGTCGAACGGCGCCGATGCAAGTAGCGCCACGGCATCCGCCCGGCCAACTGCTTCGGTCACGGCGTGTCCGTCCGCCTGCAGAAGGACCGACAGGATTCTGCGCAGGTTGGTCTCGTCGTCAACGATGAGTATTCGTGACATGGTTTACACCACGGATCCGGAGCGTGCCCCGGCGCTGGGGAGTAGGAGATCAAACCGCACGCGCCCCGTCTCGTTGACGGCGAGCTCGACGTCGCCACCGTGCGCGCGGGCGATGCTCCGGGCAATCGACAGCCCAAGGCCCGTCCCGGACGGCTTCGTCGTAAAGAGCGGTTCAAAGAGCCGATCACGCGCTTCCTTCCAATGGCCGGTCCATCATCCTCGACGCTCACACAGACGAACCCGTCCGATTGCTGTCCGGCAGCCAGCTGCACCGTGCCACCTGACGGCGCCGCCTCGATGGCGTTGATCGAGAGATTGAGCAACGCCTGCTGGATCTGAAAAACGTCGAAGCTCGTCGTAAGCGGCCCATCGGTGGAGCACGTGATGGATACCTGACGTTCGGCGGCGCGGACCCTGGACAGGCTCGCGACGTATTCGACGACCGTGACGACGTCGAGTTCGTGCAACTCGGGCGGACGCGTCCTCGCATACGTCAGAAAATCGGTAGTCATCCGCTCGAGCCGGGCGGACTCTGATGAAGCAATCTCGAACATCTCGCTGCGGACCTCCGAGTCGACTGCCGCATCGGCTGCAATCCCGAGCGAGCTCGAAATCATTGCCACCGGATTGCGAATCTCGTGGGCAAGTGCACTCGAGAGTCGCCCCACGGCGGCGAGTTTCTCCTGCTCGACGAGCCGATCACGGGCGCGGCCAAGTGCCTCGAGGCTCTCGGCGAGCCGGCTTCGTTCGTTCCGAAGCGACGTGCCGAGTACCCACGCGATCAAGCCGACGAGCAGAAACGTCAGGCTCGTCGTCGTTGCCTCGAAGTACTCCGCCGACTCGACCGGAGGATGCTGGCGGAAATAGTTCCAGACCTGAAAATAGGTCAGTGCGATCGACACGCCGACGACCGCCAGCGTGCCGGCGAGGGTGAACCGAAACGCTGCCGAGACGATCGGTATGACGAGGAGCACCGAGTAGTGGCTGTCTTCGTGCGACACCACGATCGCGGCGAGGCACGCAAACGCCACGTTGACCCAGATCGACAATCGAGCGTAATTCGTCACGGCCCGGGCAGACGGTGGCCGACTCGTGTTCTGGAGCCAGGCGAGCTCGACGAGCTGCATGAGAAACCGTCCGACGATGAGTCCAAGCAGCGTAAGTGTCGGACTGCCCAACAGGCTCCCGAAACCCGAGTGGAAGAGTGCGAGCACGGCGAGAACGACGAGGTTCAGAATGATGAGCTTCGGTTCCTGTCGACGGGTTAGGACGACGTCCGCCGACTCAGACGTTCGATTCACCTCGTCGCCGACAAGCACCCGACGGCCCTCATTGTGGACTGAGTCGTTCATCTGTCCCGTCGGACCTGCAGGCCAGGCCGGAGCCGTCGAAAACCTTGTACGACTCTGGCGTCGGTTGTCGAAAAATTTGGACAGCTCACGCGAAACGTCTCCGATTCCTGCCGAAATTCAAAGGTTCTTCCCGGCTCGAACGTGATTCAGGTCTGGCATCGAGCTTGCACTCTCGCAAGTCGAGAACCATTCAGAATCGACCATCGATAGGAGAATACCAATGATCAAGGAACTGTCACGACAACCTCTGGCTCTCGCAGCCTCGCTCCTTCTCGTGTTCGGCGCGGCGTCAGGATGCGGAACCGGACCGACGAGCAAGACTGCCGAACCGGCACAAATCGCGGACTCTGGCCCTGTCGCCGCAGCCACGGTCGAGAACCTGCAGGCCGCGTACAACGGCGAGTCGAACGCAGCTGCCAAATACGCCGCCTTCGCCGTCCAGGCTGACAAACAAAGCTTCGCACAGGTGGCCAGCCTGTTCCGAGCCGCGGGGAAAGCTGAAGAGATCCACGCGAAGAACCACTCCGAGGTGCTCCGAAAGATGGGGGCGGAACCCAAGGCCGATGTGAAGACGCCCGAGGTCGGCACAACCGCCGAGAACCTGCAGAAGGCGATCGAAGGCGAGAGTTACGAGCGCGATACGATGTACCCGAACTTCATTCGCCAGGCCCGTGACGCCGGCAACGTCGCCGCGGTCCGGACCCTGAACCTCGCGAAGTCAGCCGAGGCCGAACACGCACTCCTGTATCAGGCGGCGTACGAGTCACTGAAAGATGGTGCGTCCGGCGCCACCCAGTTCTTCGTCTGTCCGGTCTGCGGATTCACGAGGTCCGGTTCAACCGGGATGGCGAACTGTCCGGCCTGCTCGACCAAGATGGAAGAGTTCATCGTCGTCACCTAGGCCCAATCGCGAAGGGGCGATAGAAGGAGTCTGCAAATGTTTCCACCACTTCCATTGGACTGGAGCGGGCTTCACCCGCTGATCATCCACTTCCCGATTGCGCTGCTGCTCGTCGCGCCGCTGCTCCTGATTCTTGGCGTGGCGCTCAAGAACGGCCGACGCGCATACCTCGTATCGGCGCTGGTCCTGATGGTCGTCGGTACCATCACGACGTATGTAGCCGTCTCGACTGGCGAGGCCGCCGGTGAACTGGCGGAGGGCGTAGGTTCGGTCGGTGCAATGCTCGAGCGGCACGAAGAGCTCGCTGAGACGTCGCGCGCCGTGTTCACGGTGCTGACGCTGCTCTTCGGCGCGCTTCTTGCGGTCCCGACGCTCATGAAGCGCGAGCTTCAGGGGCCGCTCTTCTACATCGCCCACGGCGTCTTTCTCGCCGCCTATCTTGGCGGATCAGTTCTCCTCGCGAACACCGCACACGAAGGCGGAATGCTCGTTCACCAGGCCGGCGTTCGCGCGATGGTGGCGACCGGGCAAACGGCTTCCGCCCCGCCTGCTCCGGCCCGGAGTGCCGAGCGCGACGACGACGATTGAAGGCTGAAGCACACGTGGCAGGGCGGGAAATGCCTTCCCTGCCACGCATCCGGTATCCCGAACAACTTCAGTCATTCGATACGTGATCGCTCGATGTGGACCTCGAATCGGGCGGATTGACCAGGGCCGAGCACGAGGACGTTTGCGTCGAGTCCCCGTGACGAGAGGTTGAAGGCGTCCGTCGGACACGTGTTCGGCTCGACGCAGATCGCCGTCCGCGGGGCCGGCGGCGTATAGACGACGACGTGCGGAAACGCCGCGCGTTCGAAACGAACCGTAGTTCGCCATTCGGTCTCCAGGTCGTCGATCTCGCACCGGACTTCGCCGCGCTCGTCCGCATCAAGACCCGTGAGGATGTCGTCGAGCTGAACCTCGAGCACGTCGGCGCCGGCCCGCAGATCGTAGCCGCCCGACACCTCGACGCGCTCTCCAGTCGGGAGGCTGTCGTCGAGCATCCATCGCTCGCTCGCCGGCACCCGGACGACGCCACGGGCCGGCCGCTCGAAGTACGGGTGAATGCCGTAGCCGTACGGAAAAGCCCGGTCTCCCGTATTCTCGATCTCGAAGGTGAGCGTCAACGTGCGCTCGAAGAGCCGATACGCGGCCGCAAGCCGGAAAGAGGACGGCCACTGAGCGAGAATGTCGGGATGGTCGGCCGCGTCGAAGACCGATCGCACCGTCACTCCGTCGAGGCTGGTGGCGGTGACGTTTTCCACCTTCCACGCCCGGTCTCTCACGAATCCGTGTCGCGGAGGATTGACGACGACCTCACGTCCCTCGAACTCGAATCGGCCATCGCGGACACGATTCGGAAATGGGAACAGGAGCGGAATCCCGCACGCCGTCGGTTTCGCAAGAAATGCCGGTCGCTCGACGGCCTCGAGCACCGGTCCGTCGCATTCGAAACGCCAGCACGTATTACCGAGCGATGGCACGATCTCGGCAACTGCTCCCTCGCCGTCCTCGATCGTGACAACGTCGACTCCGTCGATCCGGTGCTCAACCGCGCGGTACATGGCCATGATCTCTAGTCTCCAATTATCTTTATGAGAACGCGCTTCGGCCGGCGTCCGTCGAATTCGCCATAGAAAATCTGTTCCCACGGCCCTAGATCGAGTGCGCCATTCGTCACGGCGACCACTACCTCGCGCCCCATGATCTGCCGCTTGTGGTGCGCGTCGCCGTTATCCTCGCCCGTGCGATTGTGGTGATAGTGCTCCGCGCTCGGATCGAACGGCGCGAGCCACTCGAGCCAGCGCTTGTAGTCCTCGTGCAGACCCGGCTCATCGTCGTTGATGAACACACTCGCCGTGATGTGCATCGCATTGACGAGGCACAACCCCTCCCGGATGCCACTCGTGCGAACCTCGCGCGACACCGTTTCCGTGATGTTCTCGAAGCCCATGCGCTCCGGAACCGTGAACGTCAGGTACTTCGTGTGGCTTTTCACGCCTATCGGACTCCAATCAGCTCGATGTCGAAGATGAGGACGGCATTCGGCGGAATGTCGTTTCCAGCGCCCCGGACCCCGTATCCGAGCCGAGATGGAACCAGCAGGCGCCGTCGGCCGCCGACCCGCATCCCCGGGATTCCCAGCTCCCACCCCTTGATCAGACGGTTCTTGCCAAGAGGAACGTCAAACGGAGCGCCGTTGTCGAGCGACGAGTCGAACATCTTTCCATTGGCCAACCATCCCGTGTAATGAACCGAGACGGTTTGGCCCTTCGCCGCCTCATCACCGGATCCAGCGACCAGGTCGATTGTCTTCAGGTCCGTGAGTGTGACTGTTCCTTCAGCGAGTTCCGCGAATCCGAGCACAACTCGGGTCGCCAGAAAGGCGTCAGCACCGGGATACGGATTCACGTCGTGGGTGACGACCACGTGCCGTCCTGGTGAATTGAGCTCACCTTCGATCTTCGAGGCAGAAAGCTCGTCAAGCCTACGCAGCACGGTCGTCCTCGGACCGGACGCAGTTCCGATGAGGCGCACGACGATCCGCCTGAGCCCGCCGCCGGTGCTCATGTAGAACGCCGTGACGGTTTCGCCCATTCCCGGTAGCGCCATTCCGCGTGCCTCGACAATCATTCCCTCGATCGTCTCCGTCTGCGGGACAACAGGTGCGGCATTTGGCCGAGCCTTCGAGGGACCCTGTGAGGGCGCGTGGTGGCACACTCCTAACAACAGAACCATCGACCAGATGACGTGACTTGTGATTCGCAACTCCTGACCTCGCTCGCAGCTTTGTAAGGCTCGCCTCAGCATACCGCTGACCGACACCTTCGCGAAGTCGGGAACTCGCACATTCGAACGCGCTTCCAGCACTTTGACTCGCCCGTTCGAAGCGCGGCGTCGTAGTATTTCGGCCTCGAATCCCTGAATAAGGAACAACCGGATCATGCTCAAGTGGGTTTTCGTCGCAGTCATCATTTTCAGTGTGCTCATACTTGCGCCGGCCTCAGCGATTGCAGCGGCTGGCATCGACCGGAATGCCCGCGCCATCGATGCACGCACGCTCCTGGCGCACATCAGGAAACTCGCCTCGGATGAGTTCGAAGGCCGGTCGCCGTCCTCGAAGGGCGAGGCACTTACCGTCCAGTACGTCACCGATCAATTCCGCGCGGCCGGCTGCACACCGGGGAACCCCGACGGCACGTTCGTCCAGACAGTTCCGCTCATGAGTTATCGCACCCAGCCTGCTGGCCCGCTCACGGTGTCGCGAGGCGACCGCACGATCGACATGAAGCTCGCCGACGACTTCGTGGCCTGGACCCGGAGGCCATCGGACCGCGTCGCGCTCGACGGCGATCTCGTGTTCGTCGGCTACGGCGTCACGGCTCCCGAGTTCAACTGGAACGACCTTGACGGCATGGACCTCAAGGGCAAGATCCTCGTGATGCTCGTCAACGATCCGCCGCTCCCCGACGAGAAACTATTCGGCGGTCGCGCGATGACCTACTACGGACGATGGCCGTACAAGTTCGAGCAGGCAGCTCGCGCGGGGGCGGCCGGCTGTTTCGTGATTCACGAGTCGGGCCCGGCCGGATATCCGTGGGAAGTCGTGAAGAACTCGTGGGGCGGCGAGTCTTTCACATTCCTCGGACCGGACAACAACGAGTCGACATGCCCGGTCGAAGGCTGGATCACGACGCCGCAGGCCGAGTTGCTCTTCGCGATGGCGGGGACGACTTATTCCGACGCCAAGGCCGCTGCTCTCAAGGCCGATTTTGCGCCGATGGCCCTTGGCTGCCGTGTGAAGTTCGACGCCACGAACTCAATCCGGCGAGTGGAGTCGCGGAACATCGTCGCGAAGATCGAGGGCTCGGATGCCAGGCTGAAGAACGAAATCGTCGTCTTTTCGGCGCATTGGGACCACCTCGGCGTCGGTGCGGCCGTCGACGGTGACACCATCTACAACGGCGCTGTCGACAACGCCACCGGCGTCGCCGGCATGCTGGAACTCGCGAAGGCGTACGGAAAGATGGGACGGAAGCCCAAGCGGTCGCTGCTCTTCCTGCTGCCGACGGCCGAGGAGCGCGGCCTGCTCGGATCTGCGTATTACGGTGAGAATCCGCTCTATCCACTCGAACGGACGGTCGCGAACATCAACATGGACGGGCTCAACGTACTCGGGCGAACGAAGGACGTGACGGTCGTCGGCTTCGGCAAGTCGACGCTCGATGATGTGACGGTTGAAGCGGCGCGCCAGCAGGGGCGAATCGTGAAGCCCGATCCCGAGCCGGAAAAGGGCTCGTATTATCGCTCCGACCACTTCAACCTCGCGAAGGTCGGAGTTCCCGCGCTCTACCTCGGAAGCGGCATCGAGTTCATCGGCAAACCGGCGGACTTCGGGACGCAGAAGCGAAAGGAGTACACGTCGGTTCGATACCACAAGCCGTCGGACGAAGTGCAGCCGGACTGGGACCTTTCGGGAGCCGTGGAGGATCTGCAGCTCGTGTTCCACATAGGACTGCAGGTCGCGAACACGCCCGCAATCCCGACGTGGCGGGAGGGCGACGAGTTCAAGGCCAGACGCGACGCAATGATGCAGAAGCGGTAAGAGCTTCGCGCACAGAGACGCCGAGACACCGAGACACCGAGATCTCTAAAATTCGGTGATCTCCGGGCCTCAGTGTCCCTGTGTCTCTGCGTGCGAAGCTCTCCTCTCGACCTACCCGTTCCAGTCGCCGGCCAGCGGAATCTGCCCGCCCCCCCGCTCCCCCCGTTTTTTCTGGCCCCCCCCCCCCCCTTTTCTCCCCCCCGTTCCCCCCCCCCTTCCCCCCCCCCCCCCCCCCCCTTTTCCCCCCCCTTTCCCCCCCCCCGGCCCCCCCCCCCCTTTTTTCCCCCCCCCCCCCGGCCGCCCCCCCTTTTTTTTTCCTCCCCCCCACCTGTTTTTTCCTCCCCTTTCCCTTTCCCCGGTTTTCCTCCCCCTTTTTTGCCCTGGCCGTGTTCTCTCCCCCCTCCTGCCCCCCCCCCCCCCGCCCCCCCCCCCCAAAACCTTTTCCTTTTTTTTTTTTTTTTCCGGGGCGCCCCCCCTGGTCCGGTTGTCCCCCCCCCCCCCCTTTTCTTCCCGGTTTCCCCCCCCCCCCCCCCCCCCCCCCCCCTTTTTTTTTTTTGCGCCCGGGCCGGCCCCCCGGCGGTCCCTCCCCCCCCCCCTGTCCTTTTTCCGTTTTCTGCCCTCCCCCCCCCCCCCCGGGTCCCTCCCCCCTCTCCCGGCCCCCCGGTTTCCCCTGGTTTTTTTCTCCTTTTCCCTCCCCCTCCCCCCCCGGGGGTTTTTTTTTTGTTTCCCCGGTCCCCCCCCCCCCCCCTTTTTCCCCCCCCTTCCCCCCCGGGCCCCCCCCCTTTCCCCCCTCCTTTTTTTGTGCCCCGTTTTCCCCGCCCCCCGCCCGGGTTTTTTTCCCCCTTCTCCCTTTTTTCCCCTTTTTCCCAACCCCCCCGCCGCCCCCCCTGTCCCCCCTGTCCTGTCCCCCCCCCCCCCCCTTTTTTTTTTTCCCCCCCTTTTTTTTTTTTCCCCCCCTTTTTTTCCCCCCCCCCCCCCCCGGGCCGGTTTTTTTTTCCCCCCCCCGCCCCCCGCCCCCCCCCCCCAACTCCCCTTTTTCCCCCGTTTTTTCGTTCCCCCCCGGCCCTGTTCCCTCCCGCCCTTCCGGGGGCCCCCCCCCCCCCGAGGTTTTTTCCCTCTTTCCCCCCTTTGGGGCCCCCCCCCCCCCTTCCCCCGCCCAAAAAACCACAACCCCCCGGCCCTTGGTGCCCCCCCCCGCCCCCCCCCCCCCCCCCCCCCCCTTCCCCCCCCCCCCCCCCTCCTCCCCCTTCCCCTTCCTCCCCTTTCCCCCCCCTTTTTTCCCCCCCCCCCCTCTCCCTTTTTTCTCCCGCCCCCTTCCCCCTCTCCTTTCCCCTTTCCGCCCCCCCCCCCCTCTTCCCCCCCCCAACAACCCAATTTTTTCCTTTTTCGTTTTTCCCCCCCCCCCCCCCCCTCCTTTTTCTCTCTCCGCCCCCCCCCCCCCCCCCCCCTTCCCCCCCTTCCCCCCCCCTTCCCCTGGTTCCTGTCCCCCCCCCCCCCCCCCCCCCCCCCCCCCCCCCCCCCCTTCCCCCCCCTCCCCACCCCTCTGCCCCCCCCACAACCCCCCCCCCCCCCCCCCCCCCCCCCCCTCCCCCCCCCCCCCCCCCCTCTCCTTTTTTCCCCCCCCCCCCCCCTCCCAACCCGGTTTCCCCCCCCCCTTCCCTTTCCTCCTTCCCCTCTTTTTTCCCCCCCCCCCTTCCCCCCCCCCCCCTCCCCCCCCCCCCTGGCCCCCTTCCGCTCCTTCCCCCCCCCTCCTTCCCCCCCCCCTTCCCCCCCCCCCCGGCCCCCCGGGCCCGGCCCCCCCCCCCCCCCCCCAACTTTTTCCCCCCCCGCCCCCTTCCCCCCCCGCCCCCCCTCCCTTCCCCCCCCCCCCCCCCCCCCCGGTCCCGTCCCCCCCCCCGAAAACCAAAATTTTCTTTCCCCCCCCCCCCCCCCCCCCCCCCCCCCCCCCCCCCCCCCCCCCGTCCTCCCCCCATCCCCCCCCGACCCCCCCCCCCCCCCCCCCCCCCCCCCCCCCCCCCCCCCCCCCCCCCCCCCCTTCCTTTTTTCCCTCTCGCCTTCCCCCCACAACCACTCCCCCCCCCCGGGTTTTTTCACCCCCCCCCCCCCCCCCCCCCCCCCCCCCCCCCCCCCCCCCCCCCCCCCCCCCCCCCCCCAACCCAACCCCGAACCCCCCTCACCGGCCCCGGGGGGGGGGGGGGGGGGGGCCTCGGCCAAAGGGCCGGGGGGGGGGGGGGGGGGGGGGGCCGGCGGGGCGCCCCCCCCGGGCGGGGGCCGCGGGGGGGGTTGCGGCCGGGCGGGCGCGGGGGGGCGCCGCCGGGGGGGGGGGGGGGGGGGGGGGGGGGGGGGGGGGGGGGGGGGGGGGGGGGGGGGGGGGGGGGGGGGGGGGGGGGGGGGGGGGGGGGGGGGGGGGGGGGGGGGGGGGGGGGGGGGGGGGGGGGGGGGGGGGGGGGGGGGGGGGGGGGGGGGGGGGGGGGGGGGGGGGGGGGGGGGGGGGGGGGGGGGGGGGGGGGGGGGGGGGGGGGGGGGGGGGGGGGGGGGGGGGGGGGGGGGGGGGGGGGGGGGGGGGGGGGGGGGGGGGGGGGGGGGGGGGGGGGGGGGGGGGGGGGGGGGGGGGGGGGGGGGGGGGGGGGGGGGGGGGGGGGGGGGGGGGGGGGGGGGGGGGGGGGGGCGGGGGGGGGGGGGGGGGGGGGGGGGGGGGGGGGGGGGGGGGGGGGGGGGGGGGGGGGGGGGGCGGGGGCGGGGGCCGGGGGGGGGGGGGGGGGGGGGCGGGGGGTGGGGGGCGGGGGGGGGGCCGGGGGGGGGGGGGGGGGGGGGGGGGCCGGGGGGGGGCCGCGCGGGGGGCCGGGGGGCGCCCGGGGGCCGGCCGCCGGCCCCCCGGGGCCCCCCCCGGGCCGGCCCGGCCCCCCGCGCCCCCCCGGCCCCCGGCCGCGCGGCGCCGCCGGCCGCGGGCGCGGGGCGGGCCGCGCGGGCGGCCGCCCCCCCCGGCCGCCGGGGCCCGGGGGGGCCCCCCGGGCGGGCCGCCCCCCCCCCGCCCCCCCCGCCGGGCGGCGCGGGGCGGGCGCGCCGGGCGCCCCCCCGGCGGGCGGCCGGCGGCCGGCGCCGCCCCCCCGCCGGGCCCCCCGCCGGGCCCGGGGCCGCGGCCCGCCGGGGGGGCCGGGCGGCCCGCCCCGGCCCCCGGCCGGCCCCCCGCGGGGGGCCGCCCCCCCGCGGGGGGGGGGGGGCCCCCGGGGCGCCGGGCGGGGGCCCGGCGCCCGGCCCGGGCGCGCCCGGCGGCGCGCGCGCCCCGGCGCGCCCCCCGGGGGGCCCCCGGCGCCCCCCGCGGCGGCGCGGGGGGGGGCCGCCGGCGGCGCCCCGGCCCGGGGCGGGGCCCCGGGGGGGGGGGCCGGCGGGCGCCCCGGGGGCCCCCCCCGGGCGCGGGCGGGGGGGCCCCGGGCGGGGGGGCGGGGGCGGGCGGCCCGGCGGCCCCCGCGGCCCGGGCCGCGGCGCGCCCCGGGCGGGGGGGGCCCCCCCGGGGCCGGGGCCCCCCCCCCGGGCCCCCGGGGCCCCCCCCGGGGGGCCGGGCCGGCGGGGGGGCGGGCGGCGGGCCGCCGCGCCCCCCGGGCCCGCCGGCCGGCCCCCCCCGGCCCGGCGCGGGGGCGCGGCCCCCCCCCGCGCCCCGCCCCCCCCGGGGCCCCGGGGGCGGGCCCCGGGGGGCCCCCCGCGCGGCCGGGGCCGCGGGGGGCCCCCCCCGGCCCCCCCGGGCGGCCGGGCGCCGCGCGCCGGGCGGGCGGGCGGGGCGGCGGGGCCGGGCGCCCCCCGGGGGGCGGCGCGGCCCGCCGGGGCGGGCGCGGGCGGGCCCCCGGCGGCCGGGGCCCGGCCGGGCGCGGGGGGGGGGGGCCGGGGCCGGGCCGGGGCCCCCGGGCCGGGGGGGCTCCGGGGCCCGGCGGGGGGTCGGCCCGGGGTGTCACCGGCGGCGGGGGGCGCGCCGCCGCGCGCCCGGGCGGGGCGCGCCCCCGCCCCGGGCGCCCGGCCCCCCCCCCCCCCGCGGGGCCCGCGGCCCCGCCCCGGCCGCGCCCGGCCGCGCGCCCGCGCCCCCCCCCGGCGCCCCGCGCCCCCGGGCGCCCGCGCCCGCGGGCCGGGGCCCGGGGCGCCGCCCCCGCCGGCCCGGCGGCCCCGCCCCCCCGGCCGGCCCCGGCCGGGGCGGGGGGGGGGGGCCGCGCGCGGGGCCCGCCCCGCGCGGCCCCGGGGCCCCCGCCGGGGGGGGGCGGGCGGGCCCGGCCGCGGCGCGCCCGGGCCGCGATCTGCTGTCCGCGCGAAACAAAACCGGCGCGGGAATCGAAGACTCGGGATCTCGCTCCATCGGAGGCGCACGCCATGTTCAGCAGGTTCATTCGGAAGACCGCCGCCGTGATCGCCATCACCGCAGCGCTCGCGTTCTCGACCGTATCGACCGCCCACGCGCAAACGCCGGCCCCGGCGGTCGCCCAGGTCGACATCCGCGCGGCGTATTCAAAGAGCGTTTACCGGATTCCGATGAGGGACGGCGCGAAGCTCTACACAGTTGTCTACAGCCCGCGCGACACATCGACCTCGTACCCGATCCTGCTGAACCGAACGCCGTATTCGGTCGCGCCGTACGGCGATGACGAATACAAGGAGCATATCGGTCCGTCTCGACCGTTCGAGAGTGAGAAGTACATCTTCGTCTACCAGGACGTACGCGGACGGTTCATGTCTGAAGGTGACTTCGAGAACGTTCGTCCTCACCGCACCGGGACGTGGGTCAAGGATCGGGCCCCGATCGACGAGTCGACCGACACGTACGACACGATCGATTTTCTCGTGAAGAACCTGCCCAACAACAACGGTCGCGCCGGCATCTACGGCATCTCGTACCCGGGCTTCTATGCTGCGGCCGGAGCCATCGACGCGCATCCGGCGCTCAAGGCCGCATCACCCCAGGCGCCGGTTTCGGAGTGGTTCATCGGCGACGACTTCCACCACAATGGTGCGTTTTTCCAACTGGACGCGTTCCGGTTCTTCTCCGCCTTCGGCCAGCCGCGGCCGCAGCCGACAACAGTCTGGCCAGCTGGAGTCGATTACGGCACTCCCGACGCGTACGCGTTTTTCCTTGAAGCGGGCCCGCTCGCAAATCTGAATTCGAAGTACTTCAAGGGCGGCATCCCGTTCTGGAACGAGATGATGATCCACGGAACGTACGACGTTTTCTGGAAGGCTCGCGCGATCTCGAACAATCTGCGCGACATGCGTCCGGCGATGATGACGGTAGGCGGGTGGTTCGACGCCGAGAATCTCTACGGGGCGCTTCACGTCTACGATGCAATCGAGCGGCAGAGCCCGCGCTGCGCACAACACGCTGGTGATGGGACCATGGTTTCACGGCGGCTGGTCCCGCTCGTCTGGTGACCGGCTTGGACAGATGCGGTTCGGCAGCGAAACGGCGACCTGGTACAACACGGCGGTCGAGTTGCGGTTCTTCAATGCCCATCTGAAAGGCAAAGGCACCGCGGACCTTCCCGAGGCCGTCATGTTCAACACCGGTGCGAACGCGTGGCGCGAGTTCGCCGCGTGGCCACCGGCGGCCGCCGCGCCGGCTCAGATGTACACAGACGCCGGCGGCAAACTCACGTGGACGAAGCCGACCGCGACGGGCGATTCGTTCTCCGAATACGTCAGCGATCCGTCGAAACCCGTGCCGCACACGATGCGCACGACCGACCGCCGCAGCCGCGAGTACATGGTCGAGGACCAGCGGTTCGCATCGCGCCGTCCGGACGTGCTCGTCTTCCAGACTGAGCCTCTTTCGGAAGATGTGACGGTGGCCGGTCCGATACGCGCGAGCCTGTTCGCGAGCATGACGGGAACGGATGCCGACTTCATCGTGAAGGTCATCGACGTGCTGCCGAACGACACCTTCACCCCGGCGGACGACGAATGCCCCGAGCCGCTCGGCGGCGCCGAGATGCTGCTGCGCTTCGAGGTGATGCGCGGAAAGTTCCGCAACTCCTACGAAAAGCCCGAGCCTTTCCAGCCTGGAGTGATTACGCCGGTGAACCTGACGCTGCAGGACGTGCTGCATACGTTCAAGAAAGGCCACCGCATCATGATCCAGATCCAGTCGTCGATGTTCCCGCTGATCGACCGCAATCCGCAGACGTTCTGCGACATCTACAGGGCGAGCGAGAGCGATTTCCGTAAGTCGACGATCCGGATCCACCACTCGGCCCAGTTCCCAACGCACGTGACATTTGGGGTCTTGAAATAGACAGGATTACAGGATTGACAGGATTCTTTCATGTTTATCCTGATAATCCTGTAATCCTGTCCACTCTCTCTCGGTACCCCTTCACGTCGAACTTGCGGCGGAAGCTGTCGGAAGTCATGTAGCGGACGGTGCCGTATATCGGTCGCTCGGGACCCCAGGCGCGGTCGTGCAGGCCAAGGATCCATAGAATGCTCGTGTATGTGAGCGGGCTGCGTCCGTCGAGAGCGTAGCGATAGTGCAGACGGATCATCGTGTCTACCGCATCCTGCGGTGTCGGCGACCACTCGAAGATCTTCTTGCCCCAGAGCATTCGCGGCTGGTTGTGGATCTCGCCGGTAAGCAGCAGTTCACGTTGCGGCACGTTCCACACGTCGTCGTAAGTCGTGCCGGCCTCGATATCGGCGGCAGACACGTCATCGCGCGGATCCGCTGCGTGCTTCGCCAGCGTCTTTCGCGCCCAGTCCGGGAGAGCCTCGACGCTCGTGTAGTTCGGTTCGTGAAAGACGAAATTGAACGCGAGCTCGCGCCGGACGATGACCTGCTCGAGAAAGCTCTCCGTGTTCTCAGGCCCAGCTCCGGCATCGCGAACCAAAAGCGCCACTTCGAGAGGAGAGACGAACCCGAAGTGCAGGTACGCCGACAAGCGGCTCGTCGACTCGAAATCCAGATCGCGCCGGCCTTCGCCGTAGTGTCCAAGCCCCCGTTCGATGAACCGCCCGAGTCGCTCGCGCCCGGCGCGACGGCCGCCGCGATACCACGGAGAAGGATCCACACTCGCATCGACGCCGGCCGCAGCCACGATATCGTTCACCTCCCGCGACGCCACGTCGGTCTCGTCGATGTCGACATAGACCCCGGCGCCGTCGACGCTCACCTCGGGCGAAACGAACGGGGCAAAATATGCGGGGAGCAGACGGTGAATCCGCGGACGGATGGTCCGCGCTGCAAACTCCTTCTTCGGCAACTCGCGCATCGGCACGATCGTGCTTGCATCTACCGTCACGAGTGGGCAGTCGATTCGACGCGCGAGCGCAGCCGTCTGGCTCGGGAATATGAACCCGGGCATTTCATCGGTCACGACGACCGCGGCCCGCTTCGAGAGTCGAACCAGCGCATCGCGATCCAGACTATCGACGCTTGCGACGTTGGCTACATATCGCAGTCTCCGACCGGACGCCGTCGCGCAGTTCTCGCGCATTCCCTCGACGATGAAGGTGTGAATGCGGGCGTTCGCTTCCGGATAGTCCGGCCGGAGTCCTTCGTAAACGACGACCGGCAGCCCGAGGTCGTTCGCGATCCGGATCGCCTCGTCGAGCGCAAGGTTCGACTCGGCTCGGCGGACCGCCTGCATCCAGTAGAGGACGTAGTCGGCGCCCGTACGCGAACCTCCGACGCGCAGAAAGACTCGACGCTTGTCGAATCCCGGCGGCGGCGCGGGATCATGCTTCGGCATGAGGTTCAGATCTCCCCGATGAATCGATCTCTCACGTCGCGCGGGGGAAGCATACAGGCATCGTGCCGTCCGAAGAACCGATAGCGATGTCGGGCGATGAAGTCGTAGGCCATGTCGCGCAACCTCGCCGGCACGATCCTTGTCACCGCAGCCCACGACCACGGCGCACCGAGATAGGAGCACACGGCCAGGGCGGCAGCCGAACGAATCGCCACCTTCTCGCCCCGGGTGTCGCCGATCCCGTCGACGTACACGACCGAATCGACGCCTTCCAGATGCGGATGGCGGCCGATGACCTGTTGCCCGACGTCGCTCTGTAACGGCGCGAACCTCATAGTACCGCGCCGGTCTCGCGCGATGATGAACTGCACCGACGCGTTGCAGAATCCGCACGTGCCGTCGTAGAGAAGGACCGGGGCGTCGTCGTTCAAGGCGAGAGCCTCTCGCGCCTCCACGTCACCCCGTCCTCCGAGAGCACGTAGCGCAACCGATCGTGCAGGCGGCTCGGACGTCCCTGCCAGAACTCGATCTCGCGAGGCATCAGCCGGTAGCCGCCCCAGTGCCCTGGTCGCGGAATCTCACGCCCGGCGAACTCGGCCTCGAGCCTCCGAACGCGTTCCTCCAGCTCTTCACGATGAGCGAGCACCGAGCTCTGGGCCGATGCGTGCGCTCCGATCCTGCTGCCCTCGGGTCGCGACGCGAAATACGCGTCCGATTCCGCCGGGTCTACCATCGACGTGACACCGTCGATTCGGACCTGGCGCTCCAGCTCGGCCCAGAAGAACGTGAGGGAAGCGTTCCGGTTGCCCGCCAGTTCGCGCCCCTTGCGGCTCTCGTAGTTGGTGTAGAACACGAAGCCGCCGCGATCGACGCCCTTGAGCAGGACGACGCGACCAGAAGGGCGTCCCGCGCTGTCGACCGTCGCGAGCGTCATCGCGTCCGGAGCCGGACTGCTCGACGCGATTGCCTCGGCAAACCAGCGCTCGAACTGGACGATCGGATCGTCGTCAGCATCGGCCTCGCGCAGTCCACCCTGGTCGTAATCCTTGCGAAGAAACGAGAGATCCTTGCTCATCGCCCGCAGTATAGCCTATGAATCAGGCCGCCGGATCGACCGGCGAAGGCTTTCGGAGAGGAAGAACCAAGCGTGACGGATGCCCGCCAGATCACCGTGCTGTGCCTCGCCAGCTACCACAAGGGCGACGAGTTTCTCGAGGAGTGCAAGCGGCTGGGCTGCCGCGTGATTCTCGTGACCCTCGATTCGCTTGCCGACGAGGACTGGCCGCGAGACTCGATAGACGAGTTGTACCGGATGCCTGAGCTCGGCCAGCGCGACGAGATCATCCATTCCGTCAGCTACCTCGCGCGTTCGCAGAGGATCGACCGCATCATCGCGCTCGACGACTACGACGTCGAAACGGCGGCGCTCCTGCGCGAGCATCTTCGAGTTCCGGGCATGGGCGACACTACGGCACGGTACTTCCGCGACAAGCTCGCGATGCGAGTCAAGGCCCGCGAGCACGGCATCCTCGTACCCGAGTTCGTCCACGCTCTCAACGACGAGGCCGTCGGCGAATACGCCGCCCGCGTCGAGCCGCCGTGGGTACTCAAGCCCCGTTCGGAAGCTGCGGCGATCGGCATCAAGAAAGTCCGCTCGGCCGACGAGATCTGGCCGCTGCTCGACGCACTCGGCGACCGGCGCTCGTACTACGTCCTGGAGCAGTTCATCCCCGGCGACATCTTCCATATCGACGGAATCGTCTCGGAGCGCGAGGTCGTGTTCGCCGTGGCGCACAGGTACGGAGCTCCGCCGATGGCCGTCGCGCACGAGGGCGGTATCTTCACGACGCGGACGCTCGCACGCGACTCAGTGGATGCCCAGGCGCTCGAGTCGCTAAACCGCGAGCTCATCGGGACGCTCGGGCTCGTGCGCGGCGTCACGCACACCGAGTTCATCAAGGGCGCGGCGGATGGGCGGTTCTACTTCCTCGAGACCGCGGCGAGAGTCGGTGGTGCGCACATCGCCGAGGGTGTGGAGGCGGCGACGGGTGTGAACCTATGGCACGAGTGGGCGCAGATCGAGCTGAACCTCGACGACGTTGCCTATCACGTGCCTCCGCATCGGAACGGGTATGCGGGCATCGTCATCTCGCTGGCGCGACAGGAGCGGCCTGACACGTCGCACTTCACGGATCCCGAGATCGTGTGGCGGCTCGAGAAGGACTATCACGTCGGGCTGATCGTCGCATCGGATCGGGCGGAACGAGTCGACGAGCTCATCGAGGAGTATCAGCGGCGGGTGCTCGAGGAGTTTCACGCGGTGCAGCCGCTGCCGGACAAGCCGACGTAGACCAGGTACCCTCTTTGCGCCTTTGCGCGAACCTCTCCTACGCCGGAACCAATTCACGCAAAGGCGCAAGGGCGCAAAGACAGGTTCGGCCCTACATCCGAACCCTCCGGATCTGCTCCTGCCGCACCTGCTTCCGGAAGTCGTCCCCATTGATGAGCACAACTTTGCACATCTCGTGCAATCGGGATCGCAGCCGCTCACCCACGCGCTCCGTCAGCGTTTCGTCGTATTGCGAAGCCTTCGCATCCAGGAAGTTCGACGTGAAGATCGTCACCTTCCGGTCGTTGTAGCGCTTGTTGATGATGTGCGTCATCGTGTCCTTGACCCACTCGGTCGGCTTCGTCGCCCCGAGCTCGTCGAGGACGAGCACATCCGCTTCCTGCACAGGGTTGAGGACCTGAAGCTCCGATGTCTGCTTCGACGGATTCCAGCTGTCCTGTATCTCCTTCAACAAGTCGCGAAAATCGTAGAACAGGCACGCGACGTTCTTTTCGGCGAGCGCCTTGAGAATCGCCACCGCGAGATGCGTCTTTCCGACGCCACAGGTGCCCAGAAGCAGCAATCCGACGTCGCTGCTCGGATACGCATCGGCCGTTTGTCGAGCGAACGACACGGCCGCTTCCTGCGACGGGTTCATCGGATAGTAGGTCTCGAACGAACAGCCCTCGTAGCGCTTGGGAATGCGGGCGTTCGCCATGAGCGCCGACGGGCTCCGGCGGCAGTCGCAGCGCCGAACGCCCTTCCCCTGCACGAATTCCCACCCGGTGCCTCGGCATCGGGTGCACTCGGCGGCGGTGACGATGGGTGAACGAT
This sequence comes from Blastocatellia bacterium, assembly GCA_016705245.1. Classification (GTDB taxonomy): domain Bacteria; phylum Acidobacteriota; class Blastocatellia; order UBA7656; family JADIYM01; genus JADIYM01. The sequence continues at coordinate 47,012 of JADIYM010000011.1, forward strand.
CGACGGACATGGGCTGCTGCGAAGGACTGAGAGGATTCCGATCACGACTTCTACACGCCAACTCGGGACGCGTCAATCGGCGGCGCGGCCGCGCATCAGATCCCCCCGGCCAGTGCGACGATCAGCAGCACGACGAGCGCGACGAGGAGCGGCGGCGCGACCCTGCGAAGCAACCGCGCGGGTGGTTCGCCGGTAACTGCCGACGTCATCATGACGACGGCAGCCGCCGGGCTCGTCGTCCGGCCGAGCTGCGCCGAGACCGCGCAGAGGGCGCCGATCGTACCCGGGTCGACACCCATTGGGGCCGCGAGCGGCACGAGAATCTGCATGACGGCCACTGCAGGCGCAATGCCTGAGCCGGTCACGACGGCCAGCGTGAAAGGAAGAATGGTCGCGCCGACGATCAGCAGCACGGGACGGCCGGCCATCGCCGACGCGAGCATCTCGATGAGCCCTACGGCCTTGATCGACTCCGTAAAGAGAACGGCCGTCACGATCAGCGAGATGACGTGCGTGTACGCGTACCCGGCGCCGTCAAAAAACGCGTGCAGCAGTTCGCCCGCCTTTCGCGGCACGACGATACCGGCCACGACCGTGCCGACGAGCATTGCCGCTCCGATGAGGATGGTTTCGGTGAGCTCCTTCGGCTTCTCGTCGACGTTCACGACGGCGAACAGGATAGCCAGCGGAATGATCGGCACGAGAGCCATCACGATGTTGAGCCTGAACGGAGCATCCGCCTCTTCAGTCCCGTTTTCGTAGGACTTGCCGAAGTTCGGAAGCACGGCCAGTGACGGCGCAGACGCGCCAGGCGCTGCCAGGCTCCGTTCAAGCCGAATGGCGAGCAGCCAGAACGTTACGAGCGCAACGCCGCTAGCCAGCAGGTTCGCGGGAATCAGCCTCGCGACCGTCGCGGTTGCCTCGGTCGAGAGCAGGCCCGACAGCGTCACGATCTCGACAGCGCCGGGATTGAAGAGCTCGCCTCCAACCGAGGAGCCGAGCAGCAGCATCGACGCGGCAGTGCCGAGCGAGACGCCGGCGGTGAGGGCGAGCGGCACAAGGACCGGTCCCACCGTCGCCGACGTGCTCGACTGGCTCACGATCGCAGTGTTGACGACGAACGGTACCGCGACGCCTCCAGGAATAGTAAGCGCCCGGACCCATCGCAGGGGCGCCGTGAGCAGATGGATGAGGTGGCGGTCGCACCGTGTCATGCGAACCACGAAGGCAAACCCCATGGCCGAGCAGATCGGGACGACAGTGTTGAGGTTCGACATCTGCGCCGCAAACGTCACGAAGAATCCGATCGGCTTGCCGGCGAGAAGGAAAATCGCGAGCGCACACGCACCGAGCACGATTCGGATGTCGACCTTGCGAACGGCCGCGACGGCGCCGAGCACGATCAGGGCAATGGCGAGGATTTGAACCGTCATTGAGGGAGCGAGGAACAGCTGGTCGACGATCGGCGGCGCGGCCGCGACGGCACGCTGCAGGTCACTTCTACCTCAGTACGATTGCACCTCAAAGGCCGGGGAGTCGACGCGTCCGCGACACCGGGTCCCCGTTCCTCGAGCCGCGAGCGGTAGCGAGCGTCCCACGGACGATGCCTGAAACCGCAGACTCGCCGCTGCGGAGGGACAGAAGTGATCGGAACCGTGCGACCGTCCGTGGGACGCTCGCTACCGCTCGCGGCTCAAAAAACGGGTACCACCCGAAGCGGGGACCGCACCCACCGTGCATTTCCGGGCAGGGCGCTCCGCTCAGTCCCCGTTCCTCGAGCCGCGAGCGGTAGCGAGCGTCCCACGGACGATGCCTGAAACCGCAGACTCGCCGCTGCGGAAGAACGGATCTGATCTGAACCGTTCGACGCCGCCCCGTGTCTACCACGTGAATCGAGCAGGCCACGCGGACAGTTCTCCATCACTCAACCCGCTATGTCCCCGCCAGTTGCTCCTGCGAGAACATCGCTGGCAACTCGTCGAGCGCGATTGTTCCCTCGTGGACGAGCGACAGCGCGTGCTGACGCATCGGGACGAGATTGGCCTTGCGCGCTAGCTCGCGCAATTCATCGAGCGGCATTCTCCGCGAAATCGCCTTTCGAAGCACAGGGCTAGCCGGCAGATATTCGACGACCGCGATTCGTCCGTAGGCTCCGTGGCCGTTGCAATGCGAGCATCCCGCACCTGCAAAGCAACGAAAGTCAGCCGGTGCCCCATTCGGGAAGACCTCTGAGAGAAGCCCGGGATCCGGCTTCACCAGGCGCCGGCATGACGGACAGTTCCTTCGCGCGAGACGCTGGGCAAAAACGGCGAGCAGCTCGCCCGCGATCGAGTTCTCGTGCATCCCGAGGTCGAGCATCCGCTGCACCGCGTCGACCGTGTCGTTGCAGTGCAGCGTCGAGAGAACGACGTGTCCCGTCTGGGAAGCACGCAGAGCCTCCTGGGCTGTTTCACTGTCTCTAATCTCCCCTACGAGGATGACGTCCGGGTCCTCGCGCACGAAGGCGCGCACGGCATTGGCGAACCCGAAGCCGAGATCCGGCCGGACCTGCGTCTGCTGAATGTTCTCGATCGACGACTCGATTGGATCTTCGACCGTAATGACCTTTCGCGTCGTGTCCTTGGCCAGCGCGCTGATACCGGCATAGAGCGTCGTCGACTTGCCGCTTCCGGTGGGGCCGACGACGAGAATCAGGCCGGACGGGCTATCGAGCAGCCGCCGATAGGTCTTGGCGATCTCAGGCGGCAGGCCAAGCTGGTCGATGTCGATCAGATCGACCTTCTTCGGCAGCAGGCGGATAACAACGTGCTCACCGTGAAGCGACGGCTGTGTCTGGACCCGCAGGTCGAAGGATTTGCCGCCGGCCGCGGCCGAGAACCTCCCGCCCTGCGGGACGCGATGCTCGGCAATGTCCAGGTTCGCCTTTATCTTGATTACGTTGATGAGTCCTACGTACTGGTACGGTCGCAAGTTGAACCGTGGCGCTTCAAAAAGATCGCCGTCTATCCGTATTCGTACTCGACAACGGTCACCGTACCGCTCGACGTGAATGTCGCTCGCGCGTTCGGCGATCGCTTCGAGCAGCAGGGCGTCGAACACCGATGTGTACTGGGTTTCCATGAGTCCCGGAGGCGCGAGCAGGTCCGGAACGTCATCGGCACCTTGCGTTGCCGATCCCGAGAGGCCGGTAAGGCCGAGGTCGATGGCCATCAACAGGCGGCGATAGTCCGTCGGCGTGACGAGGTGGTACTCCACGTCATCCGCGTCGAGCGCCTGCGAGAGCTCGGGCACGTCGACTTCCGGATTGCATGTGGCAACGACGAGGGTGCCCGCGCGCTTCGCGATCGGAAGGACGAAGTGATGCTCGAGGAACTTGCGCGCGACGGCTCGAGCCAGCGAGGGATCGGCGATGGATCGAAGTCCCTCCTGGTCCGAGAACTCCATTCCGCGCTGTCGGGCAAGCTGGCGAAAGACGTCCCGCTCGGGCAAGCGGTGGCGATCGACCAGGACTTCGCCCAGCCGTCGATGTGTCGATGCTGCCACGGACGCGGCGCGCTCGACGTCCTCTCGTGAAACGATTCCGGCGTCCACGAGGAGATCCCCGATCCGGGCGTCTGCGACGCAGAAGGGGCCGAGAGCTTCCTCAAAGTCAGTCAGGGGCAGTTCCGACATCGGGGGCCATCACTTGTTGTGCTCTTCTCGAGGGAGCACAATTCACACCACGCCTGTCAAACCCCACGCAATTCTCGATCCAGTGGCCGGGGCCTTGGTTCCGGGCAAAACTCCGGTAATTCGGGTGAACGTGGAGATCGCGATGCACCTCACTGGGGACGAAGGCGCAACTCGTTGCGGGGCTTCACGCACATCGACTGGGCGGGCTCGAGGACGCGCTCTTAAGGTCAACTTCGTGACCTATCAGCCAATCTTCACGACGATGTCCTGAAGCGTGTTGCCACACGCCGCAACGCGGTCCGCCGCATTCGACACGTGCCGGTAGACCTCGCGTCGCTTGAACATCGTGTTGTAGTCCGTTCCCTTGAAAAGCTCCGCAAGCGCTTCGCGGTACACACGCTCAACGCGCCGTTCGGCCTTTCTCGCCACACGACCGAGCTCGGCGGCCTCCGCCGGGCTTGACTTCAACTTGGCGAAGCCCTCAGCCAGCGCTTCGCAGCCCTCGCGAAGGATTGTCGCCATGTTGATGAGGTGGACGTCCGGCGTGAGCTCGAACTCGTACATCTCGTAGACCGTCGTCTTGCAGTAGTTCAGGATCTCGTCGAGGTTGACGACAGCCCGGTAAATGTCCTCCCGATCCACGGGCGTCGCGAACGACTCGTTGAGGATCTGGAGATTCCGGAGCTTTGTCTTGTCGGCTTCGTGTTCCTCACGGCGGATCTCGTTGCCGATCTCGGGGTCAGCGGTCTCCATAAGCTGAACCAGCAGCGCCACGCCGTCGCGAACCTGCAGCGCCTGTTCCGTCAAGAGTCCGAAGAAGTCGGGCATGCTCGGAAACACTCGATCGAAGAACCGGTGGAAGATGGAAGGCTTCGTGTCGGACATGGATTTCTCCGTTCGCGCAGACCCGCGCTTCAGCGTCAGCGCATTGCAAGGCGAAGTGCTGCGTCAGCGAGTTCGTAGATGATCACCGCCATCAGTGCCGAGCCTGGAATCGTAATTACCCAGGTCAAGGCGATTTCACGCGCCTTGTCCCAGTGAACGTATTTCGGGCGCTCCGCCGCCCCGACACCCATGATCGACGTCGAGACGACGTGGGTCGTCGAAACGGGCGCGCCAACCATAGATGCTCCGAGGACAACCAGTGTGCTCGAGAGCTGCGAGTCGAGGGCGTGAAGCGGCCGCACCTTGAAGATCGCAAATCCGAGCGTGCGCACGATTCGCCAGCCGCCCGAGAGAATTCCAACGGTGATGGCTCCGGCACAGACCAGCATCACCCAGAACGGAACGACAAAGGCGTCGATGAACCCGCCAAGCAGCAGGACGAGTGTAAGGATTCCCATGCTCTTCTGAGCGTCGTTGGCTCCGTGTGAGAACGCCAGACCGGCGGCCGTCACGAACTGGCTTCTGCGAAGCCAGACGTTGACTCCAGGCGACGCCCGGTTCAGCTGCCTTCGAACGATCCGGTGGAGCAAGTAGGCGAACCCGAATCCGACGATAGGAGAAATCAGCAGCGCAAGGAGCACCTTCGTGACTCCATGGACTTCTCCGGTGTGGACCAGGTCGCTGAAGCCCCAGACGACGTGATCGCGACCGACGGACACTGTCACGACCCCTGCAAGTGCTCCTACGAGCGCGTGCGATGACGATGATGGAATCCCCTTCCACCAGGTCAGCAAGTTCCAGAGTATCGAGCCGGCAAGTCCGCAGACCACGATCAGAAGTGCAGATTCTCGATCCATGTCCGACAGTTGAACGATGCCACCGAGCGTGTTCGCCACGGCGGTTCCTCCGAGAACAGGACCGAGGAACTCAAAGACACCAACAACGACGACAGCCTGCCGGGGCGTCATCGCGTTCGATGCAATGACCGTGGCCACGACGTTTGCGGCGTCGTGAAAGCCGTTCGTGAAGTCGAAGATGAGGACGACGACGACCGCAACGATCGCGAGAACGATCAGGGTGCTCATCGCGGATAGATATAAAGGAATCGCGAGTGGTGCGCCAATGGGAGTTAAATCGAAAGGAAATCAGGGTGAATTCGAATGGAAATCGAGGATTGGGATTGCCGTAGGCGTACGGAGAGCACAGGTGCAAGAAGATCACGAAGAATCCGGAGTCTTCGTGCTTTCGGCGTCTCTGTGCTCTCTGCACGCCTACGGCACTCTTCCTACTCCCAGTCTTCCAACCTGCTCGGGACAGACCCGGCTGCAACCCACGCATCAGCCGTCTCGCGGATCGTCGCCCAACGCAGTCCCCGAAGAGCACCCACGCGGTTTGCCCACTCCTCGATCGCCTCGATTCCATCCGAGGTATCGGGAATCACGAGCAGTCGCGGCGACACCATGACCGTCGCGCTGATCACCGGCGGAAGCGCGCCAGAATCCGCCGCAACAGTCTCTGCGAACCGTCCGATCGCCGACAACTCGCGCGACCCTCCGCCGACCGCGATCAGGCTGCCGTTTGCATCGTGAGTCGTCCACTCCGCGGTGCTCTTCGGCCGCCACACACCGACCGCGAAGTCGTCCGAGTCAGGTCCATGCCTCGGCTGCCACACGACTCCCCAGAGCACTCCCGCCTGCCATGAGGTCCCCGAGCCATTCGTCAACGGATCGCGCATCGGATCGATCTCGGTATAGACGAGCCCCGACGCGACGTCGTTCGGATGTCCGCCCAGCCTCTGTATCTCGGCGTACACGTCGGCCCGATCCGAGAGCTCGTGGGCGTGGACGTCCCATTCGACGCCGAGCGCCTCGGTTCTGCGGATGATTTCGCCCGCGCGCGGTTCGCCGCGAAGCCAGCCAATGTCGGCGCCGATCGACCAGCGCATGCCGGACGCCTGGTCGCCAACATGGCCCGCTTGTGTTGCGCGTTCGAGGAAGGCCACGAGCGCATCGGCGTCGGGCCAGCTCGCGGGATTCGACTCGATGTGCATGGTGCCCGAAAGGTACAGAGACGCAGCCTGGGTCGCGCCTCCGTCACCGATCATGTCGACGACGAGCGGGCCGTTCACCGGCTGATACGTCGCTCGCTTTCGACTGACGTATTTCACTGTCTTCTCGTACTGCTTCCACACGGCCTGTTGCTCGGAATCGGGAAGCAGGTCCGACAGGCGCGTCGGATCGAACGGCGGCCGCTTCGGACCGCGCGCGTAGTTCGTCACCCACGCTGACTCGACCGCAAAGAAGTCGTTGTCGTGCATCTTCACGCCGATGAAGAACGGTGCGACGGCGCCGGGTGTCGCCTTCGCCTCAGCGAGGGCATTCTTCAGGAGCGTCTTCGGCTTCTCGCCAATTTGCTGGAAGAGCAACAGGTCGTAGTGTTCGGGGCGAAGTGCGATTCCGTCGCGCATCTCCCCAAGGTTGATCGCGCGACCGTGCTCGACGAGCAGCTCGGCGCCGAGCTCACGCAAGACCGTGTTGGCCGCAGGCCCGAGGCCGCCGTTGGTCTGGGCGCCGCCCACGACCGGTGCATAACCCATCGTCTCGGTGAGCTTCGCATAGCCGCCCGATTCCGCGGTGGGCTCACCCGTGACAAGATCGAGCCCGTGCGACTCGTATTCGAGAATCGCGGCTTCCTGCTCGGCGCGTGACAGGGCACCGAGCCCCGCCCAGTCGTAGTCTGTGTAGTAAGGACTCGGCGGTCGGACGTGATACGAGACGGAAGCGACGCCCGACGTGCGAAGCCGCTCGAGCAGGTCGGGCGCATCAGCGGCGTAGAGGTCCGCGATGGTGTTCGTCAGGTAGATGTCGACGGGAACCTGGTAGGTCTCGTGGATGTCGAGGATTCGCCGGACCGTCGCGACGCTCAGCTCGGGATAGCTGAAGTCCTGCACGTTGATGGCGAACATGACGTAGTCGCCGGTTTCGGCGCCGGCGCTTGAAGTTGTAGGGCTCGCGGCCTCTGCGGTCGGCGCCAGCGGTGGTGCACCGGCGGCCAGCAGCGTTATGACGAGCGCGTATCGCGTGAATCGGTCCAGTCGGGTCGAGGTATCCATCGAGCCTCCTCATCGTGTGAACGAGAGTTCGCTGGCAGGCATTCCGTTGGACAACTGAGAGTCGCTTCCGGTCTGAATATCATCGCGGCTCCAGTGTCAGAACCGCGAGCGGTAGCGAGCCGGCTTGCGGGACGCTCCGACGGCTCCCCGTTCCTTGAGCCGCGAGCAGTAGCGAGCGTCCCACGGACGGTGTCTGAATCCGCAGACTCGTCGTTGCGGAAGCACGGAGGTGATAGTGACCATTCGACCGTCCGTGGGACGCTCGCTACCGCTCGCGGCTCAAACAACGGGGACCACTCGCATCGTGCACTATGAATCGGAGACGGGGGTCGCAAGCGCCTCGGCTTCGGCCTCGGCTTCGACGGATGAGTCTTCTTCCGTTGGTGCCGTTGACACGTCGGGCTCCGTTGAATCGACCGCAGCTAGAAGCAGACTCTCAGTCGCACTCTCGGATACGGCCACCTCAACGTCCTCCGCCGCAACCTCGCCATAGTCGACGTTCGGGTCCGCTTCGACGTCGAGGGAACCATCTCCTCGCGGTTCGCGCAGGTACTTCACCTCGTACAGGTCTTTCCGCCGGTCGTTCCAGTTCAGTACGCTTCCCGACTGCTTGTGCGTTCGCAAGAGCTCGAGGTCGAGGTCCTGGAAAATCACCGTCTCGATGTTCGGCGAACATTCCGCCGCGATGGCATCCCGCGTGAACGGAATGTCGGACGGCGTGAAGATCCCCGACTGTGCGTAGTGGATGTCGAGATTGTCGACGAACGGCAGGTTCCCCACGCTGCCCGCGATCGCGACATAGATCTGGTTCTCGACGCACCGCGCCTGCGCGCAATAGCGCACGCGCAGGTACGCGTAACGCTCGTCGGTGCAGAACGGGACGAATATGATCTGCGCGCCCTTCTCCACGGCGATTCGCGTGAGCTCGGGAAACTCGATGTCGTAGCAGATCTGGATCGCGATCTTCCCTCGGTCGGTATCGAAAACCTCGACCGAATCTCCGGCCTTGACGCCCCACCAGTCGCGCTCGCTCGGCGTGATGTGCAGTTTGTACTGCTTCTCGAGCGTTCCGTCGCGGCGGAAGAGGTACGAGATGTTGAAAAGCGACTCGTCCTCCATCGTGAAGTGCGAACCGCCGATGATGTTCACGTTGTACTTCACGGCAAGCTGGGTAAATAGATCGAGGTAGCGCGGCGTGAACTCAGCGAGCTCGCGCATCGCGATCGAGGGGTGATCGGCACGGATGAACGACAGCAGCTGCGTCGTGACCATCTCGGGAAAGAGGATGAAGTCGCACTTGTAGTCCGACGCCACGTCCACGAAATACGCGCACTGATGGGCGAAGTCGTCGAAGCACGTGATCTGGCGCATCTGGTACTGCACGACGCAGACGCGGACCGGCGCAACCCAGATGAACTTCCCTTTCGACGGCGGGTTGTAGTCGATGTTCGTCCACTCGAGAAACGTGGCGAAGCCGCGCGACTCGATGTCTTCGCGCAGGTAGTTCGGGATGAGACGCTTGAGCACGAAACCGTTCGCAAGCTGCTTCGAAAGGACCGGGTCCATCAGGTCCTTGTTCATCACCCGGTCGATGTACTCGCGGGCGGTCATCTGGTCGGCGTATTTCGCGAAGCCGGGGATCCGTCCGCCAATGACGATCCGCATGAGATTGAGAGTGCGTGCAAGCTGCTTGCGGGTGTCGTAGAGACGTCGCGCGAGCTTGAGTCCGCGGGCGGACGGATCGACCATCATCTCGATGCCGTACAGCGTGTTGCCCTCGGGATTGTGATTTCGGATGTAACCGTTGTCCGAAATCTCCTCCCAGCTCTGCCAGTCCTTGTAGAGCGCGAAATCGAGCATCACCGAGCTCGACGAAGCGACGAGCTTGCCCCGATACTCGATACCTATCTGGCCCTCCGGAAAAATCGAGACCTGGCTTTCGAACTGTTCGCGGGTCCAGGGTTCCATGCCGGCAAAACAGCGCATCTGGAGCTCTACGACGTGCTCGAAATCGGAGCTGTGAAGCGGCCGGATCGTGATGGCCTTCTCGTATTTCTTGAGGTTGAGTTTGGCGTGCTTTTTCATGGGTGCCTCAATGATCGGCCGCTTGGCGGCACTCGTCAATCACCGCGCACCTTGGCTCTGTGTCGTCGTGCCTCCGAGTCTCCGTGTGCGAAGCTCTTCAGACGCTTCGCACGCCGAGGCACGGAGGCTCGGAGACGCCGAGAAGGACACTGTTCTCAGACTCGCTGACAAGCGGTAGACTCGGTTCCACGAGCTGGGGGTCACGAGAGGACATATGAACCGAGTTGTTCGATCGACCACGACAGTCATCGGCGTCGCGTGCGTGATTGCGGGCGTGCTCGCGACTCCGGCCCGCAGCGTGAGTGACGGAGCGAGCCTCGCTCCGGCCATCTATCAGCGTAGCTTTGTCTCCTCGCCACTGACTGGCGGCACACAGTTCACGCTTGAAGGCGTGAACTTCACGCCGGATACGGTTGTCACCGTCGGCGATGCCCAGGCCGTGGATCCGGTGTTCACGGGCGGCCACACGATCTCGTTCGTCGTGCCGCCGCAGAAGACTCCGGGGACGAGGCCGATCACGGTTCGCAATGCGAATGGCATGGATCAGGCAACGATCGAGATCGTGCCGCCGGCGCTTTCCGGTCTCGGCGAATGCGAAGTCACCACGGTCGCAGGCGGACTTTCTCGTATTGGCGACGGAGAACCCCGAGACGGGACGTTTTTGCGGCTTGCGCCTTACGGGCTGGCGATCGACGATGCTCGATCGCTCTACATTGCCGACCCGCACAATCACCGCATTCGCCTCGTGCCGCGCGTTGGCGGAGAGATCTACACGATGGCCGGGACCGGAGTGCGTGGGCGACCAACGGTTGGAATGCCAGCAGTCACACAGCCCCTCGATAACCCGAGTGGTGTTGCCGTCGCCGCGAACGGAGACGTTTTCGTTGCAGATACGGCGCTCAACTCCGTTTACAGGATCGACGCCCAATTCGGCGTCATCTCTCTTTACGCGGGCGTCGGCACGGAGGGAACGTCGGGCGACGGCGGGCCGGCGACGGACGCCGAGATCGGCCTGCCGGTAGACGTTGCCGTCGGCCCTGACGGCGCGCTCTTCATTGCGGAAGCCGCCTCGTGGCGAGTCCGCCGCGTGGATCCGGCCTCGGGTGTGATCACGACCGTCGCAGGTGGCGGCGAGTGCAGTTATCCGCCCACGGAAGAAATGCTCGGCGATGGCGGTCCGGCGACATCGGCGTGCCTGCTTCCGGCGGGATTGAGTGTGGACGCTGCCGGTAACCTGTTCGTGGCGGACGCCCATAATTCGCTCATCCGTCGCGTCGATGTGCTGACCGGGATCATTTCGACCGTTGCGGGGACGCTCAATCCACCGGATCCGAATGCATTCGTAGGTCCGGCGCTCGAGATCGGACTACGAGACGTCACCGATGTGGCCGTCAATTCAACAGGCGCGCTCTATTTCACCACCGGCTTCGAAGGTGGTGGCGATGTTTACGGAAATGGCTATCTATTCCGTGTCGACCCGATCACGGGAAACCTCTCGTGGCTGGAGGACAGAGACAGGGACAACTTTGCACCCGGACTTGCCGTCGACGACGCGTCGAACGTTTACGTCGCACGCCATACGGAGGCGGCGGTCCGGGTGTTCAGTTCCTCTTCCGGCCTCTTTGCGGACTACGCCGGTAGCGATGGTTTCGGCCTGCCCTTCCCTCCCTACGGCAGGGCAACCGAAATGCGCTTCGGGTCGATACTTGACGTGCTCGCTACGAATGCTGATTCCCTGATGATCGTCAGTCAGGGTGGATTCGGCTACTCGATTGACGCCGTCGACTTCGAATCCGGCATGAGCGTGCAGGTGGCACGCCCCCCAAACGACGGTTACTACGGCTACGCACTCGGCGCGGCGATCGATCCCAAAGGACAGATCTTCGTTGCCGAGAGCATTCCAGGCTTCCGCGGGTTCCTTCGGCGGTACCGTGGCAACCCGATTGCCTCCGAGACGGTTGCCGGGCTAGGCACTCGACGCCCCGAGCTCGGTCTCGCGGCGCGAAAGACGTTTCTGCAATCCGTCATGGACGTGGCAACTGACTCGAGAGGTGACGTGTATTTGACGACGAGCCAGGGACTGCTGCGACTTTCGGCAAAGGGCCTCCGTATCAAGCGAATCGACGATGCCGTGGGCCGAATCGCAATAAGCCGGACCAACGACGTCTACGTAGCGCAGGGAACAAGGGTCCTCACGCGAACGAAGCGCGGCTACCTGCCCATCGCCGGAAACGGATCGGTCGAGATCAGCGGCGATGGGAATTCGGCGACGGCCGCAGGAATCGGATATGTCGATGACATCGCCTTGGACCGCCACGGCAACCTCTTCATCCTCGCAGGAAATCGGGTCCGGCGGGTCGATGCCGAGACGAACGTAATCACAACGGTTGCGGGCACAGGGGGTGTCGGTTATGCCGGAGACGGAGGACCGGCCCTGTCAGCAACGTTTGGTGGCGCTGAGCGGATTGCCGTCGACAGAGACGGCAGAATCTTCGTCGGCACGTCGGCGGGCATCGTTCGCGCGATGACGCCGGGCTGTCAGCCGTAAGGAACGGGTCCCCCCTCCCCGGTCCTCGAGCCGCGAGCGGTAGCGAGCGTCCCTCGGACGGTGCCTCAAGCCGGACAGTCTAACGTTGCGGAAGGACAGAAGCGATCGGAACCGTTCGACCATCCGTGGGACGCTCGCTACCGCTCGCGGCTCAAAAAACAGGGAACAACCGTGTCGATCGTTGCGGCGAGTCCCACGAGCCAGGAACTCTCAGATGTCGTTGCTGACGATCCGATTCGCAACAATATAGGCGAGAATCGCGGTGATGAGCCCGATTCCGATCGGCAGGGCATAATTCGTCCCCTCCTTCGCCGGTGCGGCTGGCGGAGGAGCAGCCACCGCTGATCTGTTCACGGGGGGCTGTGGCGCTGCCGCGGGAGCAGCCGGTGGCGCATCTGCGGTGACAGGCTGCGCTTTCTCTGCCTCCGCCCGCAGCGCGTCCGACTTCTGAGCCTGCTGACCGAGGACGCCTTGTTGCCCGGCCGCACCCTGGCGCGAATCGGTCTCCACAGGCATCTCCGACGCCACGCTCCGCACGCCGCTGCCGGCGGGCACTGTAGTCGGAGAGGCTGCGCTCGATGCCGTCGAATCGTTGGCGTTCGACGTCGCCGTGGCCAGCGGAAGCGGTTCGGAAACCAGAAACCACGAGTACATGGACCCGGCGGCGGAACCGGCAACGATGGCGATAAGGAGCAGGAGCAGGATTCTCACGTCACGACCTCGACCAAGGGGATGCGGTCCACGCGGATCCGCGCACGCGCGCGATCGTACGAAGGAGCGCCTCCCACGTCAACGCGGCACCACCTGCAGAGGATCCAGTCTGAAGCCGAGTCCACGGCTCGCGAGACTCTTGACGGCCGATCTACAGACCGGGACCATCGCGTGAAACTTCGACTCTGCCGGCTGCCGTCCACCGGATAGGCGGACGGCACGCAAAACGTGTCATCTCAAGGGAATGCGGAATGAAACTGCTTGTCTTCGGCAATTCAGGGTCAGGAAAGTCAACCCTCGCGAGACGCCTCAGCGAGCAAAATGGACTCGCACATCTCGATCTCGATTCCATCGTCTGGGAACCGGGGCAGATCGCCGTCCAGCGCGACGCCGACAAAGTTCACGCCGATCTCGACGCGTTTCTTGGTGCAAACGCCACCTGGGTCATCGAGGGCTGCTACGCCGATCTCATCGCGCGCTCTCTCACATTGTTCGCGGCTCGTATTCCTGAATCCCGACGTCGACGCGTGTCAGCGCAACAACGAGCGGCGCGCTTGGGAGCCTCACAAATACGCCTCGAAGGAAGCCCAGGACAGCATGCTCCAGTGTCTTCAAGAGTGGGTTGCCGACTACTACACGCGTGACGACGCGTGGTCGTATTCCGCGCACCGGAAACTCTTCGATTGCCACGACGGTGAGAAGCTCGAGCTCTCCAGTAGTCAGCTCGATGCTTCCACGCTGGCCGAACTCCTCGACTGATCCGGTTCCGCCTCCGGGAGTTCCGCAGCGATCAAGCAGAAGCGAGCACCGGACGCCCTACCTCGTGAAGCTTCGCACGGTCGTCCCGCCGTCCGGTGCTCGAACGATCACACGCACCGTCGCACCGATCGCGATTGCCTGTCCAAGCGTGCGCCCATCCGTCAGCCGTCCGCTCTGTACCAGCTTCTGACCGCTCGCCTTGACCTTTGCGGGCGTCTCGAATCCGACCCCGTCCACGAACACCTGCGTTCCGGAAACGTAGCCCGATCCGTTGATCGTGAGCTTTCCCTTGAGCACGTTCAACTTGACCGACCGTACTTCGGGTCGGTCCAGACTCTCGACCTCGTTAAGCGCGGCAACGGCATCGACTTTTCCGTATCCCCAGCTCGCGTTCGGCGTGTTGCCCGTGAAGGCGTCGCGCCGGCCCGTCGATTGGAGGATGGACTTGACCGTCAGCGCGTCGAGATTCGGATCCAGCTCGAGCATCAGGGCGATGATCCCTGTGACCTGCGGCGCCGCGGCGCTCACGGCACTTTGCGCGCCATAGAAGCCGCCGCCGCCCAGAATCTGGTTGAACCGAAAGGCGCTGTAGTAGGACGTCGGACTGTAGGTCGTGAAGACGGTGTTCCCAGGCGCGCACACGTCGACGCCGGTCCGTCCATCGAACGTCGGCCCGACGCTACTGCCGGTCCAGATCTCTCCCACGTCGCCCTCGTTGAAGATCCCACGCGTGAAGCCGTCCACGTCGACCCAATCCTGCCGGATGACGTAGTCGCCGGGACAAACGTTGTATTTCGCCGATGCGCCGTCCCAGATGCTGCCTGGCGCCTCAAACGTCAGGAAGCGATTTAGCGAGCTCTCGCCCTGGAAGATGGAGGCCGGATTCAGCGTCCCGTCGAACGTCCCGCTCGTCACCTGTCGGCCGATCAGCTCGATCGTATAGGTGCCGGTCGGTCCACCAATGTAGAGCGAGATCTCGCGCTTCCCGTTCGTCGCCTCGAAGAAGTCGCTGTCGGGACCGAAGTGGTAGTAGTCGAAAACAGCCGTCCGGACAAAGTCGCTCCCGTCGTCAGCTTCCGGTGCGGCGTACGGACCAAACGTCCCGGACGGTGTGGTCAGCCGAACGTCGAACCGGTCCGGGCCGGAATACCAGAGATCGAAGACCATGGTTCCTGACGCCGACTTCTGAATCTGGATCGCCGCCGATCCGCCGCCGGCAATCACTCCACCGCAGCGATTCGGCACGCCGCCGTCATGGCCCGGTCCGGTGACGGAAACGAATCCCGGAACTCCCGGCCGGACCGTTTCGTCGATCAGTCGCGCCAGTTCGCTCGAGCCGTCGGTCGGTCCGCCCTGTGAGCCGATGTTGAGCAGCATTACACACGGCATACCCATCGTCCTCGCCGTGTCGCGGACGAAGCGAATTCCGGTCAGCACGCGCTCCGGATCGTAGAAACCGGCCTCCGCCGGTTGGTCGCCGTGCGCCGGAGCGCCACCGACGATCTTCACGACGATCAAGGTCGCGTCGGGCGCCATTCCGCGGTACAGCGCATTGGCGCTGTTCGCGCCATTGCCTGCCGCGATTCCCGCGGTCGCATCTCCATGCCCGACCGCGTCACGAGTCGGCAAGGGGACGCCCGACGCCAGCGCCGCGTCGATCTGCTCGCGCGTGTAAATCGTCCCGACGTCGTAAGCGTTTGCCGGGTCCGCCGCGCCGCGATCATCGCTGAGGTCGAAAATCGTCGCGATGCGCGTCGTCCCGTCGGCATTCCGGAAGTCGACGTTCGTGTAGTTGATGCCGCGATCCAGAATGGCGACGAGCACGCCGCGGCCGGTGACGCCGTGCTGCGCGACGGCCGCGTCGACTCGCGTTTCGGACCGGGCGCGGTCCATGGCAAGGAACTCGACAGGAAAAAGGACTGACAGAAGGAATGCCGAGGACGCGACGGCAAGGAAGCGAGTGAACCAGAGGTGCATTGGGGGCCTCCATCGTGCGGAGAGATCCCCTCGAGTATACGACGCCTGGACCGTGAGGCCTCGGCCGCAGAACGAGGATTCAGGTTGGACCGTTGCGGGAGTCAGCCAACTGAGATTCCGAGGAACGCCGAACGCGCTCCTCGGAACCCGGATCCTTGCTTTCTGCTACCGCACGCGAAGGGATCAGTTGTTGCCGCGGCCCCTTGGCCCGTGGTTTCCGCCAAATCCGCCCTTCTGCATGTGCTCGAGCAGCTTCGCACGCTGCTCGGCCGTCAACACGGCGAAGATCTGCGCCTTCGTTTTTTCACGCGCAACGATGCGGTCGGTCATCCCTGCGGATAGCTGTCCTGCGAGCTCGCGAACCTTCGCCTCGTCGAAGACGCCGTCCGTTCCCTGGAGCTTCAGCTGCTCGTGGATGGCCTTCTGCTGCTCGAACGCGGCGTCATTGCCCGTTCGCTCTGCCGCGACGATCTGCTCGATCGAAGCCTTCTGGGCGTCGGTCAACGCCAGCTCGGTCGAGAGTCGCTGAACAATCATACCGAGGGGAGGAGGCCCGCCAGGTCCGCCACCGGGTCCGCGGCCGAATCCCCGTCCTGGACCCTGACCCTGACCCTGACCGGCACCATTGACTGCCATCCCGATGGTTGCGGCAATCGCGATAACCGCGATCGCTGCCGAGATCACCAACACGTTCCGTTTCATCGTCGTCCCTCCAGTGAATTCATATCGCGGATCCATGGCCTCGTTCACTGATAGAGACGATTGAGAGGGCCGAAAGGTCGTCCAGTTCCGTCAATCGTTTGTGAAGATTCGTCAAGACCGGAGGATTCCTGGAGCCGTCGCACGCGTGGCGTGATACGAATGGACGCGGGGCGACCGTGAGCCCCGTGCAAAGGACCGTCAGCCGTGAACGTACGATCCGAACACGTGTTGCTCATTGACGACGACGTCGAGCTCTGCCAGCTGGTGGCCCAGTACCTGACTGGCGAGGGCTTCGTCGTCGAGTCCGTTCACGACGGCACGCGCGGCGTCGAGGCCGCCCTCGATGGCCGCCACGACATTCTCGTCCTCGACGTGATGCTCCCCGGGGCGAACGGTTTCGAGGTTTTGCGCCGTATCCGGCCGTTGTCGCGTATTCCGGTCATCATGCTTGACGGCACGAGGTGAGGAGGTCGACAAGATCGTCGGTCTCGAGCTCGGTGCAGACGATTACCTGACGAAGCCGTTCAGTCCCCGAGAGCTCGTGGCCAGAATCCGTGCGGTTCTGCGGCGTTCGTCGGCATCCGGGCCGCCGGCGACCGTCGCTCCAGAATCCATCATCGTCGCGGACGTGGAGATAAACCTCGGGAGCCGAACCGTGACGCGCGGAGGCCAGTCCGTCGAGCTGACGACCGTCGAATTCGACCTGCTCGCAATCCTTCTGCGTGCGGCTGGCCACGTCGTCTCGCGCGAACAGCTCGTCGCCGAAGCCCTCGGCCGGCCATTCACGCCGCTGGACCGCAGCGTCGACACCCACGTGAGCAACCTGCGTCGGAAGCTCGGGCCGGGTCGCGACGGCCGACCGCGCATCAAGACGGTGCGTGGCACCGGCTACCAGTACGTGTGGGCGGGCACTCCAGGAGGGCAGTGAACGATCGTGCGACGACTCTTCCTGAAGATCTTCCTCTGGTACTGGCTTGCGACGTCGATCATGGGGCTCGTGCTCTTCATCGCAATCTGGTCGACGTCCGATCGGCAGGGTCCACTGTGGCTGCGCGATGTTGGCAACCTCCTCGAGATTCATGGAGCGGCGGCCGTCGAAGCGTTCGAACGAGACGGGCGGCAGGGTCTCGCAGCCTATCTCGACCGAACTGAACCAGACGAATCCATGCGAACCTATGTCTTTGACGATTCTGGAGCCGAGGTGTCCGGCCGGATACCGCCGCCGCCTGTCGTCGAGATGGCCGCGACCGCGCGCAACACGACTCGAGCCGAATTCGGTCTCGGAATGCCATCCATGGTCGTCGCGCAGCCGATCGTGACTCCGGGCGGCCGCACGTTCGTCGTTGCTGCCCAATTCTCCGGCGGCCGTCGCGGGCCACCGCTGACGACGGGTCCGATGGTGGCGCGGGCGCTCGCCGTCCTCGCGGCCGCCGGAATCGTGTGTTACGGCCTCGCGTGGTATCTGACGCGTCGAATCGAGCGCCTTCGGGTGGCCACGCGCGCACTCGCGCGAGGCGATCTGGCGATTCGCGTAGGCGAGACTCTAGGATCGGGCCGCGACGAGCTCTCCGAGCTCGGTCGCGACGTCGACGAAATGGCCGGGCGGCTAGAGGCGCTCCTCGCCTCGGAGCGACGTCTGCTTCAGGACGTTTCGCACGAGCTCAGGTCGCCGCTGGCGCGGCTGGTTGTGGCGCTCGAGCTGCTGCGGCAGCGAAGCGACGTGGCGGCGTCTCCCGAGTTCGATCGCATCGAGCTCGAGGCGTCGCGCCTGGACGATCTGATCGGCCGAATCCTGACGCTGACGCGTCTCGAGAGCCTGACGGCAGCAAGCGAACATGAGTCAACCGTTGACCTCGCCGGACTGGTGAGCGACGTGGCCGCGGATGCCGAGTTCGAGGCGGCTGCGGCCAACCGGCGGGTGGAGATCGTCGCGAACGATCCGTGCGTCGTTCGCGGCGACGAAACGCTCCTGCGGAGTGCCATCGAAAACGTGATCCGCAACGCAATCCGTTACACCGGAGAGGAAACGGCGGTGGAGGTCTCACTGCGAGTGCAGTCCGCCTCCGCGCCGGCTTCTCGTCTCGCAGTAGTGAGCGTCCGGGATCACGGCCCCGGCGTTCCGGACGACGCTCTCGACCATCTCTTTCGTCCGTTCTACCGAGTTGATGACGGTCGAGCGCGACAATCGGGGGGCACTGGCCTCGGGCTGGCGATCGCCGAGCGCGCTGTCCGGCTGCACGGAGGCTCCGCAACGGCCGGTAACGCTCCAGACGGCGGACTCGTCATCGAACTCAGCATCCCCGCGGAGAAGGAGAGTTGACAGGATTGCAATCCCGCAATCCTGTCAACTCTCGTTTTCGCTACAGCCCGTCCCAGTCACCGACGATTGGCACGAGTCCAGCGCCTCCGAAGCTCGCCACGACGTCGGCGCCTCCAGATGAATTCGAATTCTTCAGGAAGAACACCGCCGAGCCCGATTGATACAGGCCGATCGAATCCGTGCCGTCGCCGTTCCAGTCGCCGCTGACGGCAACGTCGCCGCCTGCGCCGAACGTGAATACCAGGTCCGCACCGCCACTACTATTCGAGTTTCGCAGGAAGAACGCACCGGTCGCCGAATCGTAGAGTCCGATCGTGTCCGTAACGTCGCCGTTCCAGTCGCCGACGACCGCCGATACCGTGCCTCCGCCGATTCCGAACGAGAAGACGAGGTCTGCCGGCCCGGCCGAGTTGCTGTTCCGAAGGAAGAAGTTGCCCGTCGCCGGATCGTAGAGCCCCGGCGTGTCGGTACCGTTTCCATCCCAGTCACCGGACAGCGGCACGACCGTTCCTCCCGCTCCGTAGCCGAAAACCAGGTCGGCCGCTCCCGGCGTGTTCGAGTTCCGCAGGAAGAACACGCCCGTCGTCGCATCGTAGGCGCCGATCGTGTCCGTGCCGTCACCGTTCCAGTCGCCCCGGATCGGCTTCAGGCCAGGTATTCCGAAACTCGCCGTGATATCGGCGGCCCCAGGGGTGTTCGAGTTTCGCAGGAAGAACGTCGCCCCGGCATCCACCCACACGCCGAGTGTGTCCGCACCGGCCGCCGGAGCCGCACTCACCGGAATCTTCGCAAACCGCACGTTCGCATTGCGGCGCGTGCTGTTGTGATTCAGGTCGCGATTGTCTCCCCAGGTGTAATAGAAGAAGTTCGAGTCCGCCGACGCCTGATCATAGTCGCCCATGTACGAGCCGACGATCGCCGGGTCGACTCCGACGACGACCGGGAAAGACGTCGTCGTCACTCGCTGGCTGGCGTCGAAAGTGACGGTCGCTCCCGAAAGCGTCGCCGTCCGGCAGAACGTGTCGATCATGCTGTTGTTCACATCGAGTTGCCGGCTGTAATAGCCGACGAAGAGCCGGGTGCCCTCAGGGTTGATCGCGACGGTAGGCATGAACTGGTCTGTCGTCCCGCCATCGTCATTTACCTGGACGCGCGGGCTCCACGTGGTCCCTCCGTCGCTCGACGTCGTGAGGTAGATGTTGGCCTTGTCAGGCGTCGTGCCCTTGTCGGGGAAAATGACGTAGATCTGGTTCGGATTCGCCGGATTCACTACCGCCTGCGGAAACGTGCTGGATCGGAATCCTCCCCCGAGGCTGAGGTCACCGTTCGTTCCCTGGCTGTCGATGTCGGTCACCGTAACGGCCGGAGCAAACGAGACGCCGAGATTCGTCGATTTCCGCATCCTGATCTGCAGCGTTGCGCCTGAGCCGAAGAGCCAGAAGCAATAAACGGCGTGGTCCGGGCCGACGCAGACCCACGCGCCCTGGCCGCCAGCCGATGCGTCATCGATCAGCACCCACGGACGGATCGGTCCAAACGTCGCTCCTCCGTCGGTGGACCGGCAGAAACGCATGCCGCCGTTGTTCACGCCGCCGCCGAAATTCCTCCAGAAGTTGTAGATGTTTCCCTGACCGGTGCCCGGGAAGTTGTCGACCGTGATCCACTCCTTGTCCATGCTGTCGCCGGCTCGGGCGTCGGGCGTGCAGTTGACCGGCGCGCCGAAGGTGAGTCCGCCGTCGGTCGACTTCCAGAGTTGGAGGTTATCGTTTGTATTGAACGACAATGTGGCCATGTAGACCGCGCCCGTGACATTGTCGCGCGCCAGAACCGGATCACCGGCGTCGCCGGCCGTGCTGTTAGGAAGCACGCCCTTGTCGACGAAGGTCGTCCCGCCGTCGGTCGAAACGGCCCAACCCGTGAAGTGGCCTCCCGGGACATTATTGGAACCGGAGTCGTTGTAGCCGACGACGACGTTGTTGCCGGCGACGAGACACGTGGTCTCACTTTGCGTGTCGTTGTTCGTGTCGCTTCCCGGCGTGTTCACGAGAACGTTGTCGAAACTGACCTTGTCGGCAAAGTTTTCTGCGCGAGGGATCTCGCCGGCGGTCGGGACGACGCCCTTGCCGGCCTTTCTCCCGAAGACCCGCTCGAGCTGCGCCTGGGCGGCCGATGAGAGCTGGCTGAACAACTCTTCGTTATCGTAGAGCGCACGAGCGTCGACATCCTCAGCGATCGGAGTGCCTGTCGACGGCGCCGCAGAGGGCTGCTGTGCCGACCGCGACGTGGCCCCGCGCTGTTGCGCGGTGACGAACGTGTTCGAAAAAGAGACGAGGAGCGCGAGCGCCGTGGAGACCGCCGCGAGCCGGTGCATCCGTGTCATCGATTGACCTCCTGGATCGACCGTCATTGGTGATGGATCGGGGGTGACGTCCGACGGGCTGATTTACTCCGCGGTGCTTTGACAGTCAAGGCAGGATGGGAAGATTTATGACCGGAGTCGGAACGGTGAGGAGTGAGGACGCGCGCCCGATGCATCACTACCGTATGCGGTAGCGCACGGGTCAATTGAAGGACGCACTAGACTGCGACCGACTCGTGGACTGACTTTCCGGGTCGACGAATCTGCGGATTCAGACGCCGTCCGTGGGACGCTCGCTACCGCTCGCGGCTCGAGGAACGGGGACCGGGCGCATCGTGCACTACCAGTCAGGACCTTCCGCCGGCTCCCGTTTTTTGAGCCGCGAGCGGTAGCGAGTGTCCCACGGACGGTCGGCCGGATCCGATCCGATACTTAACCTGTTAACCATATCGTGTAGTCGGCTGTCTATCTGGTGCAGACAGTAGGGCACTTCGCCCCATCTCCTACCACTCATTCACGTCTTAATCTATACATATCAGTACGTTACAACAATTTTGGAGTTGTGGCACTGCTCTTGCAATAGCAATCGGCAACGGACCGGTCGAGCAGACTCGCCACCGACCCGGACCCAAATTTCTCCTGGATTGGAGGCTTCCAATGATCAGCCTGAAGAACACACTTCGCACCCTTTCCGTTTCGCTACTCGCCACCCTCTTGCTCGTCGGCGCGGCTGCAACGCCGGCATCGGCCGCCACCTGGCGCGAATCCACGAACCGCTTCTTCTCGACGAGTTACTCATACGCCCGCGGTTACCGACAGGGGTACCAGGTCGGCTTCCGAGATGGCCAGGTCGCGGCTCAGTCCAACCGCAGCGCCCGTCGCTCGAGTCGCGGCTTCAACAACCAGAGCGCGTTCGACCGCGGCTTCTCTTCCGGATACTCGACGGGTTTCCGAGCCGGATTCGAGCGTTACGATCGGCGCGATGACCGTCGCGACCGGCGCGATGACCGTCGAGACGACCGCGATGACCGATGGGACGACCGCGATGACCGCAACGACGACCGCCGCGATCGCCGCGACGACCGACGCGATGACCGCAGGGATCGCCGGGACAACGACGATGACGAGTAGGCTGAACCAGATCGAAGTCTTCGAGCGAGGCGCGAACGTCCAGTTCGCGCCTCGCTTGCGTTTGGAACGATTTGTTGACCGGAGTTCGCTCGAAAGTATCGCCCCCGTACCCGAAACAAGGTCGCGCGATCTTGCCTCTCATCCTGTTCCGCTTCCTTCGAGTGCGAGAGAGACGGCGTCGTCGAACGCGAGCGCGGAGGCTTCCGAAATGCAGCGCTCGGCCTCGTCGTTGCCGAGCGCCGAACAGGCTGCCATCCTGAGCGCCTTCATGGCCTCGCGCTCCCTCTCGGGAAGAGGGTCGCCGAGGCCGTCGCGCTGCCTCGCTGCTACACAGGCGAGTTTGAGGGCCACTTGCTGATCGCCGGATGCAGCAGCCAACCTGGCTGCTCCCTCGAGCGCCCGGAGGACGTCGTCGACCGCACCGAGATTCCGCGCCCGTCGCAGCGCATCGCTGAGCGACACTCGCGCACGGACGACCTCGCCCTGTGCCATCAGCGCCTCGGCGACGATGCGCTGACTCTGCGCCACGTGAATCTCGAAGTCGCCCGCTCGTGCGACGGACAGACTCTCCACGGCAAGGTCGTGTGCGGACTGGGCGTCGCCGATTGCCAACGCCACTTTCGCTCGATCGAGCAATGCAACCGCAATTCCCTGTGAAAACCCGGCGTGACGGAACAACTCGAGACTCTCGCGAAGCCAATTATCAGCCTCGGCAAACTCGCCCGACTCGATTGATGCGGAGCCGAGCCCCTGCAGGGTGCTGGCGATGGTGATCGGCATACCGGCCTCGCGATGCAACTCGAGAGCCTCGAGCAGGAGGGTACGCTCCTCGTCGAAGCGCCCTTGCGATCCGACACATCGACCAAGTTGGGTAAGCGTCTCGGCAAGCATTCGGACCTTGTCGGTGCCGCGAAGAAGCTCGAGGCACTGCCGCGAGAGCGACTCGGCGCGAGCATAGTCACTCTGTCGCTGGGCGATCGATGCAAGGCGGAAGTAAGCCCGCGCACGAATGAACCCGTCGGCTTCCGGGCTCGATGACAGCGAATCCTCGAGCCACTGACGGCCAAGATTCCAGAAGCCGTAAGTCTCCCAGAACGCTCCGAGCGACACCGCCAGCCGAAGGTTGTCGACCGGATCCTCGAGGCAATTGCGGCCCCACTCGAGCGCCGCCAGCGCATTTCGGTGTTCGAGTGAAACCTGCCGGTGCCAACGTTCGTGGTTCGCGCCGCCAAAATCAGCGAAGGCTCGCTCGACTGTCGTGATCACCCAGGTTCGATGCCTGGAAGCAACCCGATCGGCATCGCCCGACTCTGTGAGTCGCGCCACAGCAAACGACCGGATCGTCTCGAGCATGCGGTACCTCGCTCCGTCCTGCCGATCTTCCATGACGACGAGCGACTTTTCGACGAGGTGTTCCAGACACGGAAAAACCGCATCAAGTCCGACCGAGTCCGATGAAGCCACCGATTCAGCGGCTTCGAGGTTCCAACCGCCGGCAAACACCGCCAGATGACGCAGCAGCCGTCGCTCGTCGTCCTCGAGCAGGTTGTAACTCCAGTCAATGGTTGCCTCGAGCGTCTGATGCCTTGCAGGCGCAGAGCGGCCACCGCCGGACAGCATCGCGAGCCCGTCGAGTCGCTCGAGGATCTGCGTGACCGACAACGCCTTGACGCGCGCGGCCGCGAGCTCGATAGCAAGCGGAATGCCGTCCAGACGGTGGCAGATCGTTGCCACGAGATGCGCGTCCTCGTCAGAAAGCGACCACTGAGGGCGCGCCAGGCGCGCACGGTCGACGAACAGTCGAATGGCGTCGCAGTCGAGAGCGGCTTCAGCGGTGTGCGTTTTTTCGGGAGCCGCTACCGGGAACGGGTCCAACTGCAGGACCGTTTCACCGTCGATGGAGAGCGGTTCGCGGCTCGACGCGACTAGCGTGAGTCCCGGACATCCCCGCAGGAGCGCGGTTGCAATCGAAGCGCACGCAGCGATGAGATGTTCGCAGTTGTCGAGCACGATGAGCACGCGCCGGCTCCGAAGATATCCGATCAGGACTTCACGTGCCGTTCGACCCGACTCGTCTCCAAGACCAAAGACGCTCGCCACAACGCGATCCACATGATCGGGATCACTCAACTCCCCGAAATCGGCGATCCAGACGCCATCGGCATATTCTCCGGCTGTCCGGGCGACAACCTGCAGCACAAGTCGGGTCTTCCCGATTCCCCCGGGTCCCGTAACAGTGAGGAGCCTCGTCGTTTCGAGCAACTTCTGTCCGTCGGCCACGTCACGGACGCGTCCGACAAACCGCGAAACCTCGGCCGGCAGGTTGTTCGGAACGCGAATCCAGGCACCGGCAAGACTCCTGGTCGAGTCGTTCTCCGCAAGAGGCAAGGTATCGATGGACGCCATATTCTCGACCAGTGCGCCGGACACCCTGATCCCGACCGCCATTCGCAACTCGGTGACAGACGCAAAACGTTCCGATGGGTCCTTGGCGAGGGCCTTGAGGATTGCGGCGTCAATCGAGCCCGGCAGATCCGGAGCAAGGCTCGACGGTGCTGTCGGCGCTACCGACACGTGCTGGTAGAGAAGCGAATGTGTGGTCTCGCCCTTGAAAGGAGGCCGTCCCGTCAGCAGTTCGTAGAGGACGCACCCGAGTGCGTAGATGTCGCTCGCGGGACCGACGGGCTCGCCGCGACATTGTTCGGGAGACATGTAGTACGGCGTTCCGACGATGCCCCCGGAACCCGTCAGCGGTGTCACGGCCATGTCGCTCTCGGATATGAACTTCGCAATGCCGAAGTCGAGCACCTTGGCGATTCGCTGATCGTCGGACGGCTCGAGGACGACGTTCTCCGGCTTCAGATCGCGATGAACAAGGCCGGCCGTGTGCGCTGCGTGAACGGCGGAACAGATCTGGGCGAACCACTCGAGCGCCTCACGGACGGGGACGCGGCCGCGGCGGCGAATTTCGTCGCGAAGCGACCGACCCTCGAGAAACTCCATGACGAGGTACGCGCCGACGTTCGATGCAACTCCGTAGTCGTGCACGGCGACGATGTGAGGGTGACGAAGGCGAGCGACCGCGAGGGCTTCCTGTTCGAATCGACGGACTGCAAGGGGAATTCCGGCACCGGAGCCGAGGATCACCTTTATTGCGACGGTGCGCTGAAGAGCAATCTGTGTCCCTCGGTACACGGCGCCCATGCCACCGGCGCCGAGTCGCGCGTCAACTCGGTATTTTCCGTCGAGTGTCTGTCCGACGAGGGGATCCGCTTCGACGAGAAGTGTGCCGTCGAGTGGGCACACTTCGGCGCCGTCTTCGAGGATAACCGAGCAGACCGGGCAAAAAGGCAAGATCGTGAACCAGTGCTTTCGTGCAGACGTCGGGACGCCGTCGCCCAACGAAGTTGACTTGTTCGTACGCCGGATCGGAGATATACCGGCGCCCGAGGTAAAAGCCATCAACCTTCAGGAGAGTCCATGATACGTCACGAACGTCGAAGTCCAATTGTCCGGCTCGTCTTGCCTGTTGCTCTCATCAGTGTGTTCGCCCTGTGCGTGGCCGAGCCTGCCCACGGTCGCGCCGATGACTCGGTCCGAGCTGCGTCTTCGATCGGCGGCTCGGGGAATTCCCAAACGACGACGACCGCCGATCCGCCCGGGTCCGCGAACAATCCGGTGATTCTCTCGAACGGGTGGTTTCGAACCGCGACGATCGTCGCGCTGTGGCCCTCCGACGCTCTCGCAGGTTCGACCGAGAAGCTCACGATCGTTCTGAAGGACACCAAGGACGTTTCACACCAACAAGTTGTCGATCTGGACGGGAAACGCGGAACAAGGTCGTTCAACCTCGGCATAGCGCCTTTGCCTACCAACGGCTACTTTCGAAAGCTCTATTTCAACTTGCCAAATCGTGACTGGAGCGTCGTCTGGTATGACGATCCAGCCTTCAAGGATGGCGACTCACAGCGGCGAGTGACGGTGCTCTTCATCAGGCCCGACAATCCTGCCCAGTTGGGTGGCGGGTCGTTCACCACTCCGATCGGTTTCACGATCATCCTGACGAACTAGACGCCCGGCGCGATTCGAAGGTGGCGTAGCGAGAGTCGGAACCAACGATACACAGCGCGGCCTTGAATTTCGTCCCAAAGGACCAACCCCCATGAGCTCACGACGTTCCGCCGCAACGATGCTGCTGACCAATCAGTCGCTTGCGGTCAACCACTCCGACGCGCTCGTCTTCTTTGGCGCTACCGGCGATCTCGCCTTCAAGAAGATCTTTCCGGCGCTTCAGTCGATGATCAAGCACGGCACGCTCACAGTGCCCGTCATCGGCGTCGCGAAGCAGGACTGGACCATCGACCAGATGCGCGACCGTGCACGCGCCAGCCTCGAGAAGCACGGCGGCGGCGTAGACGAGCTTGCGTTCGCGAAGCTCATCGGTCTGCTTCGCTACGTCGACGGCGACTACGGCGATCCGGCGACCTTCGAGAAACTGCGCGAGGAGCTCGGGACGGCACGGCGTCCGGCGCATTACCTCGCGATCCCGCCGGTACTGTTCGGAACTGTCGTCGAGGGGCTCGGCGCGAGCGGTTGCGCCAATGACGCCCGCGTCATCGTCGAGAAGCCGTTCGGCCACGACCTGCTTTCGGCGAAGCTCCTCAATCGCACGCTTCATACAGTTTTCCCCGAACCGCAGATCTACCGGATCGATCATTATCTCGGGAAGGATTCGGTCGAGAACCTGATCTTCTTTCGCTTCGCGAATGCGTTTCTCGAGCCGATCTGGAATCGCAACTACGTCGAGAGCGTGCAGATCACGATGGCCGAGAACTTCGGCGTCGCGGGCCGCGGCAAGTTCTATGACGCGACGGGCGCGATCCGCGATGTGGTGCAGAACCACCTGCTCCATGTCATCGCATTCCTGGCAATCGAGCCGCCGACGCTGAACTACGAGGAGGCATTGCGGGACGAGCTCGCGAAGATCCTGCGGACCATGCCGCCGCTCAGTGCCAACCACATCGTTCGTGGCCAGTTCCGCGGTTACACCGAAGAGCCGGGCGTCGACCCCGAGTCGAAGGTCGAGACTTTTGCGGCCGTGCGTCTGGAAATCGATTCGTGGAGATGGGCGGGCGTGCCTTTTGTCATCCGCGCTGGCAAGAACATGCCGGTAACGGCCACTGAAGCGATCGTCAAGCTTCGCAGGCCGCCTCTCGGAAGCGTTCAGGGCCGCAACTACTTCCGGTTCAGGCTCGGACCGGATCTCGCCATCGGCCTCGGGGCTCGCATCAAGCAGCCTGGACGAGAGATGGCGTCGCAGTCGGTCGAGCTCTCGCCGGTGAAGATCGATCACAATGACGAGATGGAAGCGTACGAGCGACTCCTGACCGATGCGATGCGCGGTGACAAGATGCTTTTCGTGCGCGAAGACGTGGTGGAGGCGCAATGGGCCGTCGTGGAGCCCATCCTCGGCAACGTCACACCGGTGTATCAGTACGAGCCGGGCACGTGGGGTCCGAAGGAGGCCGACAAGTTTGCCGACGAAGTCGGCGGCTGGCACAACCCTGTGTAGAGGCGCAGCGACAGCAGGGAGGGCGTGGCCGTACAGAAAGCACAGAGGCACGGAGATCACAGGGACAGATGATTCAGACCCCGTGTTCTCAGTGCCTATGTGCTCTCTGTACGGCCACGCCTTGCCGTCTCGAGACCCGGACCCTACTCCGCTGGCCGCGTCCCGCCGAGCACGCGATCCGCGATGAACTGTCCGTTCGGATCGCGCTCACCGTGCGCCTTCACTCGATCGCCCGCGACGAAGTCCGCGACAGTTGCCGGCTGCCGGTTTCGCAGGATCCGCGTGTCAGCCGTCGTGAAGATGACGACCGTGTTCCCGCCTCGGAGCGTCACCGTCATCGAGCCCTGCGTCGCATCGACGCTGGCGACCAGACCGGAAACGCGCCCGCCGTTTTGCGGCGGTCGCTCGCTGCGGCTGCGAACGTCATCGGCGATGAGTCCGCCGCTGCCGTCGGGGTGAACTCTGGCCGTGATGTGATCGTCGACTGCGAGCTCAGCGAGAGTCGCCGGTTCGCCGTCGATGGTGAACGTGGTTTCCGCAGTCGTTGCAAGGGATGCCGCCGAGCCGTCGCGACGCGCAATGTCGATGGACGTGCCGTTGATGGCCGTAATCTTGCCGCGGACTCGGCCGCGGTTCTCATTTTCGCCCTGGCCAAATGTCATTACGGGCAGGGCGAGCATCAGGGACAGGCTGAGGATGGCAGTAACGGTGAGGTTCCGAACGCGATTCATGATCCGTTGCTCCTGAAAAAGCAGAGTGTGTCCGGAGCGCGTGGCCTTCGGCTCGAAGCGGCTCGAGTGCGTTCCGGCGCTGCTGGGACGACCGTGCCGTCGCGAAAGTCTGACGAAGTTCCGGAGGGCTGCGTTCAGTCGCCGGTCCCGACCGCGGCGGCAGCCGGTGCATCGGCCGCGGCGGCAACACGTTCTAGCGACTCGTAGGCGTCGACGTCGAACTTTCGCAGTCGACGCCGGAATTCGATCGTCGAGCCCGGCCAGAGTGTCGGATTTTGACCTCGAGCATCGAGGTACCACGAGCTGCAACCGCCCGAGTTCCACACGCTCTTCGCGAGCCGCTTCTGAATCTCGAGGTTGTACGCCGCCTGGATTGCTGGCCTCGGATCGAATGCCGCCACGCCACGCTCGGCCATGGCACGCAGCGCTCCGAGCACATAGGTGAACTGCGACTCGAGAATGAACACGATCGACGAGTGGCCGAGTCCGGTATTCGGACCTGTCATCAGGAACAGATTCGGGAACCCGGCGACCGTCGTTCCGAGGTATGCCTCCATTCCCTTCTCACGCCACAGATCACCGAGATTGACTCCGTCGCGACCGACGATGTGATCGAAGCCCGGGTGAGTCGTCACGCGAAACCCGGTACCGAAGATGATCGTGTCCGCAGCGTGCTCCACACCATCGGCCCCGACAACGGCACCCGGTCTGATCTCGCGCACGGCGGTTTCGACAAGCTCGACGTTCGGTTTCTGGATCGCCGGATACCACGTGTCCGACAGCAGAATCCGCTTGCAGCCGATCTCGTAGGGCGGCGTCAGGCGACGACGAAGGTCCGGGTCGACTACCTGACGCTCGAGGTGCTTCGTGGCCACGTGCCGGGTGACGTGCCGCATGAACGACATCCGCGTCCATCCCGAGACCGTTACCTCGCGGCTCCAGTATTGCCAGAGCCGAACGATTCGCTGCAACCACGGATGCCGCGCATATCGGCGTTGCCATTCGGGACCGATGGCCGCATCCATCTGCGGCACGACCCACGGCGGCGTACGCTGGAAGACGACGAGCTTTTCCACGAGCGGCTGAATCCGCGGCACGAACTGGATGGCCGACGACCCCGTGCCGATGACGGCAACCGTGCGACCAGTCAGGTCCACGTCGTGGCGCCACGTCGCCGAGTGGAACACGGGACCGTCGAACGACTCGATTCCCGGAACGTCCGTGAGGTTCGGTTCCGACAGCGCGCCGACACCGGCCACAAGCGCGTCCGCCGTCAATTCGCCATCCGGTGTCTCGATTCGCCAGCGACGACGATGCTCGTCCCAGTGCGCAGCGGTAACGGGCGTGTTGAAGCGGATCGAGCGCCGCACGTCGAACTGATCGGCGCAGTCCTCGAGGTAACGCCAGATCTCTTCGCGAAGAGGATAGGAGCGCGTCCAGTCCGCCTTCGGCGCGAACGAATATGAGTAGAGGTGCGAGGGAACGTCGCACTGACATCCCGGGTAGACGTTGTCACGCCAGACGCCGCCAACCGTCTCAGCCCTCTCGAGCACGACGAAGTCGTCGATTCCGGCCTGACGGAGTCTGATGGCCATGCCGACGCCGGCGAATCCGGTGCCGATGATGACGATGCGGTGGTGCGATCCGGGCACGGCTCGCAGTGTACGACAGCGGAATTGATAAGAGCCAAGGATTGGACGGATCCAGACTGATCCCTGCCGTGGCCTGGTATGCAGGCTCACAGCTCATTTTGCGTCTTTGCGTCTTCCTTCGCGCCGCGCCTTTGCGAGAAACTCTTTTAGCCGTCGAAGAAGTTCTCGCAAAGGCGCAAAGGAAGACGCAAAGACGCATAAGAGGAACGGAGATGTGAAGGACCGAGTCTAGGCGAGTCGAAGTCAGATTGACCCACTACCAGCGACTGGGGCGGTTTGCCCCACCCCCTAACGGCGTGCTATCTCTAATTGAATCATCTCCGTTTCATTGCCGATAAGAACAACGAGGGTCCCCCAATGTCGCGTCGTCACCTGTTCGTTTCAGTCGCTATCTGTGCGTGTGTGTTCGGATCGTCGCTCGCGGCGCTCACGTCGGTGCGCAGTCGCATCGCTTTCGAGGAATCGGCGCTGTCGATGTCTCGTCCGGTGCCGCAGGCACTCTCGACCGTTGACGGAACCGCCGGTGCGAGGCTTTCGCTCATGGCCGTCCCGTCCCTGCCGGATGAGGTGGCTGACGTACCGGCGGAGATCGGAGGAATGCGACCTTCGGCCGTCGCTAGTGCCGACTTCGATGAGGACGGCACGCCGGACTTCGTTGCCGGGTACGCGGGCGACGGTACGGGCGCAGTCGCCATCTGGCGCGGCAACGTTGACGCCCGGTACCCGAACACTATCGAAGCGCAGGCGCGGCGCGATGCCGGGACTTTCACCGAAGCGCCATTTCTCGGCGTCCTCACAACTGCGAGTACCGTCGTGATGCCTGAGTTCGTCGCGGCGAGCGACTTTGACGGCGATGGAAATATGGATGCCGTGCTCACGCGCGTGGGAGCGACGGCGATCTCGCTGCTGTCGGGAAACGGCGAGGGCGGACTGATCTCCGAGCGATCGATCGAACTTCCAGGCTCGGTAACGGCATTCGCCAGCGGAGACGTCGGTCAACTCGACTCGCACGACGACGTCGTCCTCGGACTCGACACGTCGCAGGGTCCTCAGCTTGTCGTGCTTCGCGCGGGATTTACGACATTCGGCGAAATGCCCGAGAGGATTTCCGTCCCCAGTCTTCCGTCCGCCATGCGAATCGGCCGCGTTGGCGACGATGGTCCGACGGACATCGTCGCGGTGTCGGCATCAACCTTGTGGATGCTCAACGGCGTCAGTCCGGATGCGGTCGATAGAAGGTCATTCGACGATCGCGCCGTTGTCCGCGACCTCCCGTTCGAGGCCGACCTCGTGACGATCGGCAACTTTTCAGGTTCAAAGCGTCGCGACATTGCTCTTCGCGACCGCGATGGCAGCGTGCACGTGCTGGCGCAACTCGGCGAGCGCGACTTCCGCACACCCGCAGCGTCGCTTCCGCTTCTCAGCTCGCTCTCCGCAGATTCAACCTGGCGACTCGTCGAAAACGTCTGGGAACCGCTTTCGCCTGCCGCCTCGCAACGGTCTCTCGTCGGCGCGAAGCTCTCCGAGGGAGTGTATGACGACCTGGTGGTCTCCGACGGTTCCACGTCGATGTCGGTGCTCGTCAACGGCGCCGATGCCGAGGCCCAGAAGCGCGTGCCTTCTTTCGACGCGGTCGTCGAGCACATCTCGACACCGATTGAATCGACCGCCGTGCTACCGATGCGTCTGAACGGCGACGCGCTGTCGGACCTCGTCTTCGTCGGCTCCGGCTCGCCGCAGCCGTCGGCGATCGTCTCGGCGCCTCGGCTCACGTTTACCGTCATCAACACCGCCGACATGGGCGCCGGTTCGCTTCGTCAGGCCATCCTCGACGCCAACGGGACGGCAGGTTTCGACGCCATCACGTTCGCGATTCCAGGTGGCGGACCGCACGTCATCACCCTTGCGACCGAGCTGCCACAGGTCACAGGGGTCTGCTCGATCGATGCCACGACGCAGCCCGGGTTCACGACCGCGCCTATAGTGCGCTTGCACGGCGGCGCCATTGTCGGCACGGGAAACGGGTTCACGGTCGTCGGAGGTTCGACGCTTATTCGTGGATTCTCGATCACGGGGTTTCCTGGATCGGTCCTGACCGGAAACGGCATCTTCTTCCCGTCGGCGTCGGGCGACGCAAACACGGTCGAAGGCAACTTCGTCGGCATCGACACAGGCGGCGTCACCGTCATCGCGAACGCGAGTGATGGTATCCGCGGCGAAGCGGGCTCGGACAGTCACACGATTGGCGGAACGGTGGCTTCGGCGCGCAACGTCTCGACGGCGAACAGCGACGGCGTGCAGCTGAGCAGCACGGTCGGCGCGATGATCCAGGGCAACTATCTTGGTCCGAATGCCACCGGAACGGCCGGTCCGGGCAACGTCGCGTCCGGATGCCGATTGATCAGCACGACGGCCTGCACCGTCGGCGGCCCGGCGGGGAGCCGCAACATCATCTCGGGAAACACGACCGACGGTATCGTGGTGAACACCGGCGGAACGAGCAATTCCATTGCCGGCAACTACATCGGCATGACCGTCACCGGGAATGCTCCGTTCGGCAACGGCTCGTTCGGCGTGAACCTCTTGGGAGCGAATGCAACGAACGTCGGAGGGCCGGCCGTCAACGACCGCAACGTGATCACTGCGAATCCTGGAGGCGGCGTCAACGCGCCGGCACAGTCGCACAACATTCAGGGCAACTACATCGGGATCGACGCGGCGGCAATGGTCGGTTACGGCAACGGCGCCAACGGCATCATTGCCGGCGGGAACAACACGGGAATCTCCAGCAACGAAGTCGTCCAACATTCGACCGCGGGCATCAATGCCAGCGGGATGAACGTCTCGATCACGGCCAACAACCTCTACGGGAACGGAACCTGCGTCGTGGCTTCGGCCGCCGGCGTGTCGGTAGTCTCGAATTTCATCGGGCAGAGCTCAGGCGGCGTCGCCATCACCGCGAATGTAATCTGCACCGACAATATCTTCGTCCAGATCACGCAGCCGATCCTCGTGACCGGCGCCGCTTCGTCGGACCTGCGGCGAAATCGGTTCATCGCCTGCGGCGCCCCGCCTATCGACCTCAACGCCGACGGGCCGACGCCGAACGATGCCGGGGACGGCGATGCGGGTCCGAACGGGCTGCAGAACTTCCCCGTCATCGCGTCCGCTGTCGCGATCCCTGGAGGGACGATGATTTCGGGCACGCTGAACTCGACGCCGAGCACGGGTTTCGAGATCGTGTTCTATTCGAATTCGGCCTGCAATCCTGGCGAGGCCCAGACGTTGCTCGGCGCACTTCCGGTGCTGACCGACGGCTCGGGAATCGCGATGTTCACGGTCAATGCACCTGTCACGGCGCCGGGCTCGGTCATCGTCGCAACTGCGACGAACATCGCGATTCCCGCGCCGGCGACATCCGAGCTCTCGGCGTGCACGACCGTCACGACTTCGTCCGATGTTTCAGCAACGATCACCGACGCGCCTGACCCGGTCATCGCCGGCGGCAACCTCACCTACTCGATTACGGTCGGCAATGCAGGACCGAGCGTCGCGACGATGTCGACGTTCACGCAGACCATGCCGGCATCAACAACGTTCGTCTCGTTGACGCCGTCCGGAGGATGGTCGTGCTCGACACCGCCGATGGGCGGCAACGGTCCGATCACCTGCAACGCACCTCGATGGCGCCGTCGTCGTCGGCCGTCTTTTCGATCACGGTCGCGGTGGATCCGTCCGCCGGCGGTGCGATGCTGAACAGTTCGGTAATGGCTTCGTCGGCGTCACCCGATCCGGTGCCGGCAAACAACAACGCGGCAACGATGACCTCGGTTGTAGCGCAGGCGGACTTTTCGATCGTCGTGACGGACACTCCCGACCCTGTCGCCGCCGGAACCGCACTGACCCTCGGCACGACGGTGACAAATGCGGGCCCGAGCGACGCCACGATGGGCTCGATGACGCAGCAAATACCGGTCGGCACGACCTTTGCCGCGTTCACGGCGGCTCCCGGATGGAGCTGCAGTACGCCCCCGATCGGCGGGACCGGAACGGTGACCTGCACGAGCCCGGCAATTCCGACGGGAGCCGTCGCGGTTTTCTCGCTGACGGTCGACGTGCCGGCGAACGCCGCGGACGGCTCGATGCTCACTTCGACGTCCACCGCTACTTCCGCAACGGCAGACCCTAACGGCGCCAACAACTCGACGATTTCGTCGACGACCGTCAGCGCCCAGGCTGATCTCTCGATTACGGTCGTCGGAACTCCGGATCCGGTCGTCGCGGGCAACGACCTGACCTATGCCATCAATGTCACGAACGCTGGACCGAGCGACGCACAGTCCGTGTCGATGACGCAGTCGACGCCGCCCGGCACTACGTTCGCCGTCGTCTCGTCGCCCGTCGGTTGGAACTGCACGTCGCCGCCGATTGGCGGCACTGGCCCCGTCACGTGCACTGCTCCGGTGCTCGCCAACGGCTCCACCGCCGTTTTCTCGCTGACGGTGACGGTCGCACCCGGGACGCCCGACGGGACAAACATCCCGGCGACCGCGAACGTTTCGAGCGCGACGACAGATCCGAACGGCGCCAACGACTCGGCCGGAGACTCGACGACCGTCGCCGTTTCGGCCGACGTCTCAATCGGAGTCATTGCGACGCCGAATCCAGTTGTCGCGGGAACGCAGCTGACCTATGGAATTAATGTAATCAACAGCGGACCGAGCGATGCCCTGTCGGTTGCCGTGTCGCAGGCAACTCCGGCTGGAACAACCTTCGCATCCGTCTCGGCACCACCGGGATGGAACTGCACTGCTCCGGCGCCCGGCGGAACCGGTGGCGTGACGTGCACGAATCCCGTGCTCGCGGCCGGCGCATCGGCGTCTTTCGCACTTACCGTCAACGTACTTCCGAGCGTACCTGGCGGCTCGACCATTGCCGCGACGGCAACCATTGCATCGGCAACCCCGGATGCCAATGCCGGGAACAACTCTGCGGTCGAGATGACTTCCGTGGGAGCCTCGGCAAACCTGACTCTCGCCACCTCTGCAGAGCCTGAGACCGTCAACGCCGGCGAGACCGTCACCTACACGGTGACGGCGACGAATCTCGGGCCGAGCGATGCGGTCGATCTCGCCATCACGACGTCGATCCCGATTGGCCTGGCGTTCGAATCCGCCACGGCCGACGGCGGCACGTGCTCGGTACCGGAGGTCGGAGCGACGTCTGGTGACGTGATCTGCGCCTGGTCGGGTGCCACACCGGTCGGCGGCACGCGGACGGCGGTCGTCACGCTGCGCGCGTTGACGACACTGCCCGACGGGTCGCTGGTGTCGGACAGCTCGACCGTTTCGTCATCGACGGTCGACCCGGACACCACGAACAACCTCGCGAGCGGAAGCGTCACGGTCGTCCAGATCGCGGATCTTTCGCTGACCATCGTGAACGTTCCCGATCCAGTCGGCCCCGGGTCGACGCTCGTTTCGACCATGACCGTTACGAACAACGGCCCGGTCGCGGCGCTCGACGTCGACGTCGTGACGTCAACGCCTACCGGTACGGTGTTCAGCTCGATTCAATTCACGCAAGGCACGGCAACGACCCCTGCGGTTGGCGAGTCCGGACCGATCGTCATTTCGCTTGGCGACATGGCGAACGGATCGACAGCGGTGATCACGATCGCCTGCGTCGTAACCGCCGGCGACGGCGAGTCCGTCACTACGACGGCGTCGCTCTCGACACTGACGACCGATCCTGATCCAGCCAACAACGCGGTTTCGTCGCACGCGGTCGTCGCAATCACGGCGCTTCAGTCCGACGTCTCGGCGACGGTCACGCTCGATCCTCCCGAGGTGGTCTCTGGATCCGAGTCGATCATCACGATCGAGATCGCAAACGCGGGACCTGATCCCGCCACTGATGTCGTGATGACCCAGACGCTGCCTCCGGGAGCTTTCCTGCGGGCAGTCGAGGTATCGCAAGGGACATTCACGGCTCCAGCGCCCGGCAGCGGAGGGACGGTACGCGCGCAGATCGGCGGCCTGAGCGTGGGAGGCCGCGCCACAGTCCGCATAGCCGTGCAGGTCACTGCAACGACTGGTTCGTCGTTGCTCATCACCGCCATAGCCAGCAGCTCTTCGTCCGATCCGGATCCGTTCAACAACACGAGTCTCGAAGAGATCGGCGTACGTGAAGGCGAAAGGGTGATACTCGACTGGTTGCCTCCGGATTTTGGCGAGGCGGTTCCCTTCCCGCCGCCGCGATCGTTGACGATCATGCGGATTCGTCCGGGTTCTCCGCCGACGGTTCCGGTCCGGCGTGCTGCTGTTCCGGCCGCGCCGCGCGAGCCGCGTGCGACGCTTGTGGGGTACAACATCTATCGCACGAACCAGCCTGGGACCTTGCCGAATCCAGCCAACTTCTTCACGCAGGTGCCGGCGAGCTCGACGACGGTGACGATTCCAACGTCTCCTGGCGGGTCGTTCTTCGTGGTGACGGCGCAGTACGATACCGGTGAGAGCGGCCCGACGAACGAGGCCAGTGGCAACATCCCGGCTGCCGAGCTCGAACGGGTCGACGTGAAGAACACGAAGATCGTTGCGACTGGCACGGGATTTTCTGACGAAGTTCAGGTCTTCGTCGACGGGATTCCGTTCGTGAAGACCGCGAAGGTCAAGAAGGAAGCGACGAGGGTCGTCCAGAAGGGCAATCTCATTACCGGTCAGACGATCGCCCAATATGTCGCTAGTCGGGGCGGAGTGGTCGTCGTGAGCTTCCGAAACAGTAACGGAGGTATTGCGACATACCGTGTCGGAGAATGAGCCGGTACCCCGAGCGGTACTGACGGCCGCGAGCGTCAGAACCGCGAGCGGTAGCGAGCCGGCCTGCGGACAGATTGTAGTACTCGCGGATTTAAGGTCGGACGTACACTCGACTTGTGGTGACTCGCGGGACTGCACGTGCTGTTGGCTGCACGCGAGTCGTACGACTCGCGTCCCGTGGAGATTACAGTCGGCCCGTCGTCCAACTCGCGTCCCGTGGAGATTAAAGTCGGCCCGTCGCTGCGCTCCGGGTTCTGGGTCGGCGATGGTCTGATTTGACGGGCCGTGGAAACGCACACCGTTTGGCCCATCGCATTCATGCGTTGGTCACCTCGAGCGCCGGATAGTCGATGTAGCCGCGCTCCCCCCCGGAATAGAAAAGCGTTGGGTCGGGCTTGGCGAGAGCCGCACCTGTTGCGAACCGCTCCGGCAGATCCGGATTTGCGATGAACGGCACTCCGAACGCGACGAGATCAGCCTCGCCACGCGCTATTACCGCCTCGCCCGACGCCTTGTCGTAGCCGCCGTTCGCGATGATCGGTCCGTGGAAGAGCCGTCGCAGATGCGGGGTAAGCCGCTCGCCCTCCACCGCCGTCGTTGCCATCGGTCCCGCAATTGCCTCAATCAGGTGGAGGTATGCGAGGTTGTACCGCGCCAGATTCTCGACGGCGTATGAGAAAGTCGCTGCGCGATCGCTATCACCCATGCTGTTGAACGTTCCGCGCGGCGAGAGTCGGATGCCAACGCGGTTCGCGCCCCACACGTCGACGACCGCCTCGGTCACTTCGAGCATGAACCTTGCTCGGTTCTCGACCGAGCCGCCGTAGGCGTCCGTTCGATGGTTCGAGTTGTCCTGCAGGAATTGATCGATGAGGTAGCCGTTCGCCGCGTGGATCTCGACGCCGTCGAAGCCGGCCTGTCTGGCCATTCGAGCGCCGTGCGCGTACTCCTCGACGATGCCGGCAATCTCGGACGTCTCGAGCGCCCGAGGCGTCACGAACGGTTTCAGTCCCTCGTACGTGAAGACCTCGCCATCAGGCGCGATGGCCGACGGAGCGACCGGCAGGTCGCCGTTCGGCTGAAGCGACGGATGCGAGATCCGCCCCACGTGCCAGAGCTGGAGGAAGATTTTCCCGCCTCGGTCGTGGACGGCACTCGTCACGCCTCGCCAGCCTTCGACCTGGGCATCGGTGTAAATGCCGGGAGTTCCCGGATACCCGATGCCGCGCTCCGAGACCTGGCTCGCCTCCGTCACGATCAGCCCGGCGGAAGTGCGCTGCGCGTAGTACGTCGCGTTCATCTCGGTGGGCGCCAGTCCCGCTCCGGCGCGGTTGCGAGTCATTGGCGCCATCACGATCCGGTTCTTCAACTCGACAGCTCCGATACGCACCGGAGTCATGAGATTCTGCGTTTCGCTTGTCATCGCGGTGTCCTTTCGTTCGAATGCCTGTATTTCTCTAGATGAACTGTACGTAGTCAGAACAGTTCAGAGATGTACGATCTGCGCAAATTTTTTTAGCTGCTGCACGGCCCGGCCGACAGAGCTGCGAGGAAGCGCTCCATCGTCTGCCGCTCGTCGGTGCCAAGCCCGTCAAAGAGTGTGGCATCAACAGTTTGCATAACCTGGGTTCCCGCCATCGATCGCTCTCGACCGAGGTCAGTTATCGATGCGAGGACACTTCGCCGATCGTTAGGATCATCGACTCTGGCGACCAATCCTTCGGTTTCGAGCCTATCGACGAGTTGGGTGACATTCGACTTCACACAAGCGAGCTTCGCGGCCAGCCTGCTCAAGGGGAGCGGCTCACCGGCTTCGAGCAGGATCGCGAGCACGTTGAGTTTCGACAGCGACAGCCCGATCGGCGCGAGCTCGGATTCGAAAGCCGATTCGACACGCTGCGAGGCGTGGAGGATCAGCTTCCAGAGTGGCTCCGACGTCGATGCAGAAAGATCGTTCATCGACTGAACAATACAAGTCTGAACTGTTCGGGTCAAGAACTTTATTTGCAGGGACCCAGGCATCAGAACCGCGAGCGGTAGCGAGCAGGCCTGATGCATTGCTCAGTTGAAAATCGTTCATGACAAACCCACGAACGCCTCAGTACTCTCGACGACGTGCGCGACCTCAGATCGTCCGTGTCCACGCTCGCGAAACGTGCGGGACGATTCATCGCCGGGGTCGCAACCGCTCTCGCCCTGGCCGTCGGCTGTCCCGCGCTGTTCATGTGGCTTGCGACGCCGCCGGCCCCGGCCATCGATCTTCCGGCCGAGGCGCCATCCACACGCCATCGCGTGTTCGTCATGGCCTGGGGCTATCACTCCTCCATTTTCGTCGAGCAGCCGGCAGGCTGGAGGCTCGGCCCGGAGGGTCACGAAGACGCGCCAGTAGTCGAGTATGGCTGGGGTGACCGCTCCTTCTTCATGGAGTCGAACTACTGCCCGATCTCTCTTTTCAACGCCGCATTCATTCCAACGCCGACCGTCGTCTACGTCAGAGGACACGACCGCCCGCCCAACGAGTTCGTCGCGGGAGGCGAGATCTACGTTCGAGAGTGTTCGGCGGAAGAGTTGCGGCTTCTCGTGACCATTCTCGAGTCGCAGATGGCACGCGCCGCCGACGGCGCTCGTCCGAGGCCGTTCCCACCGACTGCGGAATACGGCGGAAGGTTCTATCCGGGACGCGAGTACTACGTGATCTGGTGGAACTGCAACGAATGGACGGTGAGGATGCTGCGCGACGCAGGAATGGCTTCATCCGCCGCGTGCGTCGGCCTGAAGGACCAGGTCGGCGGCAGACTCGTCGGTTTCGCGCCTGCTCGTCGGACCGTCGAATAAGTTCCGGAACGGTACAGCTACCTATTCGACCGATACCAGCACTAATCGCCCCCTTCATCCCCACCATTCCCGGGCAGGATCGGCCATTCACCGTCCGTATCCGACCGTTCATCGAAATCCAGTCCCGCAGTCTTCGCATCATCCGTAAGCTGAAGGGCTTGGGGATATGGAGGGGACCTTTCGATGGAGTTTGTGACCATGTTTCGGACCGGGGCTGCGGTTGCGCACCCGACAAGGCTCGCCGCGCTCGTGCTAGCCGTGCTGGTCGCTGCCACGCCGGTAAGCGCGCGTGCGGCCGAGTCGGCAAATGTCGGAACCGGTGACGGGTCGATCAGCGGTATCGTCACCATCGGCGACGACAAGCGCCCCGTCGAACACGCGCGTGTGACCATCTCTCCCGGCGGTACAACCGTCTTCACGGAAGCCGACGGCCACTTCGCCTTCACCGGGCTCGCCGCCGGCCGCTACACCGTAGTAGCCCACATCGAGCGCGTCGACGACCGTGCCATCGAAGTCGTCGTCTCCGAGAACACAACCGAGTCCGTCGAGATCAACCTTCTCGTCAGCGGAATCCGCGAAGAGGTCACCGTCACCGCCAGCGGTCAGGAAGAGATCACGTCGAACTCGATCCAGGCCGTGACCGTCATCGGTTCCGATCAGCTCGCAACCCGCAATCCCGTATCCTCGGCGAAGCTCTCGACCACGAGCTTGGCATCGCCAAGCGCAGCTACGGCCCCGGAAACGCGCGGCCGGTCGTACGCGGCTTCGACGGTGATCGCGTGCTCATCCTCCAGGACGGCATGAAGATCGGAGCGCTCGGCTTTCAGTCCGGCGATCACTCCGAGCCGGTCGACGTGCTCAGCCTCGAACGTATCGAGATCGTTCGCGGTCCCGCCACACTACTCTACGGCTCGAGCGCGATCGGTGGCGTCGTGAACGCCGTCCAGGGTCACGAGACGGCGCAACCGGGCGTGCGCGGATACATGACCGGAGTGCTCAGCTCGAACAACAGCCAGGCGAGCGGCAACGGCGGCGTCGAATTCGGAACCCAGAACTGGCTGTTCTACTTCGGCGGCGGCGGCAACCGCGTCGACGACTACGAAACGCCGCTTGGGACGGTACCGAACTCGTACGTGAATGGCGGTGGCGTGACGGTAGGAGGCGGATGGTACGGCGCGAAAGGATGGATCAACGGGGGCTACGTCTTCGATCGGCGCGAGTACGGCGTACCGTACGACACGACTGAGGAAGATCCCGAGATCGTATACCTCGACCCGCGGCGCCATTCGATTGCCGTGCGCGGCGGATTTCGGGATACCGGCGCCTTCATCGACGCCGGGCGATTTTCGTTCCAGGTCAACGACTACCGTCACGCCGAGCGCGACGCGGCGACCGGCGAAATCGGCACGCTCTTCAATAATGATGTCGTTGTCTACCGAGGTGTCTTGGATCACGCGCGACGCGGCATCTTCACGGGCAGCTTCGGAATCGAGGGCTCGCATCGCGACTACGAATCGATCGGAGCCGAGGCGCTCGCGCCGCCAACCACACAGAACCAGTTCGCCGTGTTCGGACTCGAGACGCTGGATTTCGAGCACGCCGTGCTTCAGCTAGGCGGTCGCGTCGAGCGAAACGCCTACGACTCGTTGACGCTCGATGATCGCAGCTTCACGGGTTTCTCCGGCGCGATTGGCGTGCGGGTGCCGCTGCCGCGAGACTTCTCGCTCGTCGCGAATTTCTCGTCGAGCCATCGAGCTCCGGCGCTCGAGGAGCTCTACAATTTCGGGCCGCACCCTGGAAACCTCGCATTCGAAATCGGCAACGTGAACCTCGAGCGCGAACGCTCGACCGGCTTCGACGTCGGGGTTCGCCATGCGTCCGGCCGGGTGAGGTTCGAGGCGAATGCGTACCTGTACCAAATTTCGAACTTCATCTACCTCGCCCCGACCGACGAAGTGGAGGACGGTTTCGTCGTCGCGAACTTCGAGGGTGCCGACAGCCGGTTCGCGGGTTTCGAGGCGAAGGTGGACATCGGACTTCACGAGTACGTCAATCTCGGACTCGGACTCGACTACACGAGAGCCGAGATTCGCGACACTGCAACGCCGCTCCCGAGGATTCCGCCGATGCGCGGTCGCGCCGCACTCGACTTCCTCTACAAGGGCTTCCGGGTCACGCCTGAGCTGATTTTCTCGGACCGTCAGGATCGCGTGTTCACCTTCGAGACCGGGACGGCGGGTTATGCGACGTTCCAGCTGGGCGCCGGGTACACGTGGGTCGGCTCGCACGTCGCGCACGTAGTGTCGGTCGAGGGCTTCAACCTCACGGATCGCCTGTACCGGAACCATCTGTCGTTCATCAAGAACATCGCGCCAGAAATCGGCCGCGGAGTCCGGATCGCCTACACGTTCAAGTTCTTTTAGTCCGGTCGTCCGAGAATCCGCATACCGGTCGTCCATGGCCCGTCCCCTGCCCCGCGCCTATACTCGCGCGATGCGGTTCCTTCACACCTCGGACATCCACCTCGGAAAGACCTGGTCCGGATCTCCTGCTTCCGCCGAGCGATCGCGGACTTCGCCGCCGTGCTCTCCACACTTCTGGCCCGGGCCATCGACGAGACCGTCGACGCAGTCGTAATCGCCGGCGACCTCTTCCACGACGCCGAGGTCCAGCCCCGCGTCTTTGCCGAGGCCGTCGCCACATTAGCCCCGCTTCGCGACGCCGGTATCCCGGCGCTCATCGTCGAGGGCAACCACGACTGGATCCATCGCCGAGACCGCCGCTCCTGGATCGAAGCGCTAGCCGAAATGGGCTATGTCACGTTGCTGCGACCCGAGGCGGACGAGGCCGGAGTTCTAACGTTTCCCGAATGGTCTCCGGAGACTCGCTCCGGCGGACGGATCGAGATCGGCGGCGTCACGTTCTTCGGCGTCGGCTACTTCGGCGCATATGCCGGTACGCACGTTCCCCGCATCGTCGAGGCTGCCCTCGTGGCCGCTCCGGATTCCCGGCGCGCACTCCTTTTCCACGTCGGCGTGCGGACGTACAGCCCCAACGAAGTCGGCTGCATGTCGGTCGACGAGGCGCTTCCGCTGGCCGATGCCTTTGGCTACGTCGCGCTCGGACACGGCCACAAGCCCTACGTGATCGAGCGCGACGGCGCGCCTTTCGCATTCAATCCGGGATCCCCTGAATGCGTGAACTTCGGGGAGGAGACCTACCGGCCGAAGGGCGCCAACCTCGTCACGTGGGACGACGGCTGCGTCCCGATCATCGAACACATCCCGACGTCGCCACGACGGATGTTCAACGTGCGGGTCGACGCGACCGGCGCAGCGCATCCCGACGACGCAGCGGCGAGCATCACCGCGGCTCTCGTGACGTCGATCGCAGGGATCGACCCTTCCGACGATCGACGACCAGTGGTCCGCGTGCGCATCGGCGGACGCGTCGCCTTCCGTCCAATCGAGCTCACACGCGAGAGCATCGGCGCCGCGGTTTCAGAGTCCGTCGTTCCGCTTCACGTCGAGGTGGACAACACGCTGCAACTTGCCCGCGCCGACCGGCCCGCCGAAGCGGCGATGGAACTCGTCGATGTCGAACACGCCGTCGTCACGGAGCTGTGGGCCGAACAATCCGCGTGGGCCAGCAAGGCCGACGCAATGGCGCGAATCACCGTCGATCTGAAGCGACGACTTCTCGATGGATCTGCCGATGCCGCCGAACTGTTCGAGTTCGTCCACCGCGCCCTGCACGGCGACTCGTCGGTCGAGCCCGTAACCGAATGAAGATCAACCGAGTCGAACTGACGAACATCAAGCCGTTTGCCGAGCGCGCGTTCGACTTTGCGGACGGCGTGAACGTTCTCAGCGGTCCGAATGGCAGCGGCAAGAGCACCGTCTTCGAGGCCATCGGGTACGCGCTGTTTGGCGTGAAGGCCAGTGATTTCATTGGGAGCGCCGACCGTTTCGTCCGCAAGGGATTCAAGACCGGAACCGTGCGCGTTTCATTCACGGCCGTCGACGGCGTGGATTACGTCGTCGAGCGCAAAGTCGGCGCTGTATCCAGCTGGCACCTCTTCCAGGTGACTCCCGACGGTCTGCGTGCCGTCGAAACGAAGGGCAACGACGAAACGGAGGCGGCCCTTACTCGCCTGCTCGGTCTCTCGGACAGCAGATCGCTGGGCGTGCAGTTCACGACCATCATCGGTCCGCCGCAGGCGCGATTCGACGGCGCATTCGGCGCGACCGGAAAGCCCCGGATGGACGAATTCGACCGAATTCTCGGCATTAGCGCGTGGACCGAAGCGAACTCAATGGCGCTCGGCGTCGATAACGAAGCGAAGGGTAGGATCAGGATCGGCGAGGAGCGCTCGGCTTCCCTCTCGGATCGAACGGCGAAGTTCGACGATGTCGTCACCGCATTCAAGGCGACGACGATCGCCCGTGATGCACTGACTGCCGAGCTCGCGGCTTCCGACAAGGGGCTGACTGAGGTCGCAGCGCTCATCGTCACTCTCGAGGCCGCCGAGGCACTGGCGTCGGAAAGGCGCTCGGCCGCCGAAGCCGCCGGCACCGCGTTTGCGCTCGCGACGGAGCGCGCGGCATTCGCGCGACAAAAACTCGACGCGTCGGTCGAGGCAGTCGCCATCTGCAAGGTGACCCGGGACGAGT
Source organism: Blastocatellia bacterium (assembly GCA_016705245.1). GTDB lineage: Bacteria > Acidobacteriota > Blastocatellia > UBA7656 > JADIYM01 > JADIYM01. Next base: position 91,554 of record JADIYM010000011.1, read on the forward strand.
TCGATGCCCATATCGCCGCGACAAACGCTCTCTCCGTCCTCGATGAAGAACGAAAGGAACGGGACGGTTTGAGTCGACGCAAGAATGTCCTCGACGCCGACATCGCAAAGACCGAGGTCGAGGCGACGGCCGCGATCGCCAACGCGACGACCGAGCTCGAGCGTCTCGAAACGGACCGGGCCATGGAGAACCAGACCCTCGCGGTCGCAGAGTCCGATCTCGAGCTCATCGTCGCCGGCCTTGAGAAAACCGGCGGCATGGATCTGGCCGCGGCCCGATGGGTCTCGGCGCTCGCGGGACTGCCATCACCGGCGGCGGCGGTATCAGTCGCGCATCGCGCCATTGCCAATCTCGTCGACGCATACACCGAGGTTTCTTCTCTTCGTAGTGAGGTTGCAGGACGCGACGAGGTCGCCTCGCGCGCAGCTCGCTCCGAGTCGTCTGTCGAGCGCGCGACCGCCGCGGTCGTCGCCGTTGCGTCGATCGATGCGCAACTCGAACGCTTCCGCCACGACGTGGCTTCCCTGTCGTCTGGTCACTGCCCGATCCTCGATGAGTCGTGTCTCAACCTGGCCGGATCGGTCGACACCGGTAACGAGTCCGGCACGCTGCCGGCGCCCCTGGCGCGCCGCATCGACGCGGCAGAGGCCGCGCTGGCACAGGCCGTCGAAGCGAAGCGGACTACCGAGCGAGACGCGGCCGAGCACTCGAAGGCGCTCCGGCAGCTTGCCGTGCTCGACGCGGCCGCGATTCGACTCGAGAAGGTCGAGGCCGACTTTCAGCGGCGCTGCGAGTCGGCGACCGCAGCGCTCGCTTGCGCGGTTGCGTCGCAGCGGGATTCCGCAGCCCGATCGTGGCTCGACGAAGCCCCTACCGACCTGGACCCTGGCACCGTTGCGGACGCTGTCGCGAGCCTGGAGGCCATCGGAGTGCCGCCAGTCCCAGGGCTTTCACTCGGCTCCGCGCAGGGCGCTGGCGCCATCACCGAAGTGCACACGCTCGCGGATGCCGTTGCCGCCCTCAACGACACGGAGCACGAGCTTGCGGCAGCGTGGATTGCCATCGGCGACGCAGCGTCCAGTGCGAGAGCGAGGGTCTCGCACGAACTGTCTATACTCGAGGAACGTCACCGCTCGATCACCACGACCATCGCCTCAACGAAGGAGCGACTTCTCGCCGCATCGGATCGCACCGTGACGTATCGTGAATCCCGGGCCGACGCCGAACGGCGACTCGCCGGACTCGAGGCCCAACGGAAGCAGGCCGGCGAGATTGCGGCCGCCCTGGCCGCGTTCGTCGACCTGGACGAGCGCATCGAGTCGGCAAAAACTCGGCTGACGGCCTCTCGCGATGGCCACAACCGCTTCCAGCAGAACGAACCGCTCGCGACCCGCCACGACGAGATGGAGGCGCTGCTCGCCGCGGCCGCCGACGCACGTGCCGCAGCCGAGAGCGCCCTGAACGAAGCCCACGCCGCCGCCGCCACCGCCGCGGCGGCTTTCGATCCGTCGGCTCTGTCCGCGGCGCGCGAACACGAAAAGCAGCTCGCCGCCGCTCGATCCGGCCAGCACGCAAGACTTGCGGCCGCTGTCGTCGAGCACGCACGACTCGCTGCGGAGCGCGACGAGCTCGCGCGAATGCGCGACGAGAAGCGGGTCATCGATCGCGAACTCGTACTTCTGCGGAAAACACACGCGGCGATCGCGTCGATGAGGAGCGGGGTCATGGCGAAAGTGCCCCCGCGCCTTGCATCGCGATACCGTGACGACGTCTCGATCCGCGCCGACCGAATCTACCGGCGGATAGATGGTTCCGACGAGGAGCTTCGCTGGGGCGACGACTATCAGATCCAGCTTGTCGACATGGCCACAAACGCAAAGGGCGACCTGGTTGAACGCGTACTCAATGACAACCAGCTCTCGGGCGGCCAGAAAATGACCGCCGTCATTGCACTGCGACTGGCACTGCTCCAGATGACGAGGTCGTCGGTTGGATTCTTCGACGAGCCGACGTCGAATCTGGATGCCGAGCGTCGCGCGCGGCTGGCAGACGCGTTTCGCGATCTCGGCGAGGGGCGCGACGAGAACGGCGGCGGCCGGTGGTACCGCCAGCTCTTCCTGATCTCGCACGACGCGGCATTCACCGAAATCACAGACCACACGACGTGGCTCGACGCGATCGATTCAACGCCAAAGTTGTCGCCGGATCAGCCGGGATAACAACCGTTCCTGCGGACGGTTCTCAGTGTCGGATCAGTTGTGCATGTCGTTGCGGAAGGACAGAAGTGATCGGAACCGTTCGACCGTCCGTGGGACGCTCGCTACCGCTCGCGGCTCATAAAACGGGGACTACCCGCATCATGCACTGCAAGGAACATCGTTCAGCCGGGTCCCCGTTTTTCGAGCCGCGAGCAGTAGCGAGCGTCCCACGGACGGTGCCTGAAACCGCAGACTCGTCGTTGCGGAAGGACAGAAGTGATCGGAACCGTTCGACCGTCCGTGGGACGCTCGCTACCGCTCGCGGCTCAAAAAACGGGGAGAAACCGAGGGCCACATGCATCGTGCACGATTGCTCTTCCGGGCGCACGCGACTCGCGGAAGGACCAACAAGGGACGAACCCATGATCGTCTCTGTAATCTGTGTCCATCCGCGTTTATCTGTCGACCAGCCACGGTGGTAGGCTCTCGGTGGAGGAGTTATGACTATGCGCGGGAACATTCCGATTCCTGAACTTCCGTCCGATGTCGAGACTTGGCTGATCGTCGCCGTCACCAACGTCCGCGCGGGCACGACTAAGCAGGGCGCGCCGTTTCTGACGGCCGTCGCCAGAAATGCCAGTGGCTCGATCCCACTGCGCGTATGGAGCGACGTCCTCGACCCCGCGCAACCGCTCACGCCGGGACTCTGGGGCATCGAGGGCCGCCGCGAGGCCTACGAGCGAAACGACCAGTTCATCGTTACGCGCTACAAGCCAGTCACGATCGATCGCTATCGCGAGCATCAGCACAACGAACCGCCGCTTCCCCGCGCGTTCACGATCGACATCGAGACCGTTGCGATTCCCGAGTATCGCGAGCGCGTTCCAGACGTGCTCGAACGCAACGCCCGCCTCGGCAAGATGCGCATCGAGCAGATCGAGCGTTACGCGGAGGACGCAGACGCCGAGGCCGATCGTGTTTACGCGCTTGGGTCGCTCTCAGCGACGTCCGGTCGCATCGTGTCGATTGCCGTTCATGTGGCGCCCCTGCCGGAGTTCGCGGTCGAGGGTCACGCGTCGTCCGAGCACGCTTTCGGTATCGACGAGGAAGGGCGCGACCAGGGCGAAGTGGTCGCACTCGAGCAGTTCTTCGTGCTCCTGGAGAATTTCGACCGCGACGTCGACGAGATCGTCGGCCACAACGTGCTCGACTTCGACCTTCCGTTCATCTATCAACGCGCGCTCGTCAATGAACTGCGCGTGCCTCGACTAGTGAACCTCGCCGAGTATTCGGTGCGCGGCGTTTACGACACGCAGCGGGCGTGGTGGCTCGGGCAGTGAAAGAGCGTGAGCCTCGACGACATCGCGTGGGCGTTGGGGTTGACGTCGAGCAAGACAAAGGACATCGAGGGAAGCACGGTCTACGAGCTCTTCCATTCCGGTCGCCTTGCGGACATTCGCGAATACAACCTGAAGGACATTCGGCTGACGCGGAAGATCTACGAGCGGCTGGTCAACTGCTTCGGGAGGTAGGGGAGGGGTTCTCGAGCACGGAGGATTGTCTGCGGGGCAATTCTGATCCACGGGGCGCTTTCAGAAGAGCAAGGAACGCCTTAGCCCGTTGCACTTGCTGCACTCGATCCAGGAATTGTGATGCCCCGAGTCCTCCTTCTCGGCCCCATCCTGAACCGCAATCGCGACGGAATCGTCGATCGCTGCCGCGGCATGCTCGCTGCCGGGATGGGACACGAATTCCTCTACCTCGCCGCGACGCGTCCGATGCTCGACGCCGTCACCACGCGGCTTCTCGACGGCCTTCCCGGAGTTCTGGCGCCACCGAACGTCTTCCTCCTCTCCGGTTTCTCGAGGCGACTCGTCGCCGAGGCGCGCGACGAGGACACCGGCGTTTCCCTGCCCTCCTTTGCGGCAGTCGACACTGACCAGCGCCCGGTCCAGCGTCCACTCATGGCGCGCGTCGTCGCGCGGCTCGCCGAGTCGGGACAACTGCCGGCGTTTGCTCCCCTCGCGCGGACCGATGGCCTCGTCGACGCAATGGTGCGCCTCGTCGCCGAGATACAGCGCGCTGGCAAGTCAGCAGCGGAGTTTCGCGAGGCCATCGGCCGCCACGCCGATCTGTTGCGTGAAAGCTCGCCATCGAGCCAGAGCCTTCCTGCCGGCCGCGACTACGACGCCGACGTCGCGACGGTCTACGAGCACTTCGAGCGCCTCCTCGTCGAGAATCGACTGACCGATGGCAACACCGACTCGCTGCGTGCACTCGCGGTCACGCGTGGTGAGCTCGACGGACGGCGCGTCACGGTTCCCTTCCTCGCGGGCGTCAAGCTGCTGGTGCTCGATGGCTTTTTCGACCTGCTCCCGGTTCACCAGGAACTCGTCACGTCCCTGGTTCGGCTGATCCCGGACGTCGTCGTGAACCTGAATCACGATGAGGAGAATCCCCGCGCCTTTGCAGCGCACGCGGAGGTCATCGAGCGCTTCAGCAAGCTGCCCGACCTCGAGATTCAGCGGTCGACCGAGACGCTCGAAGTGGCTGAAGAGCTCGTCGGCCTGCGGCGCTTTCTCTTCGCTGACGAGGATCGGATCGCAGGCTCACGGGAGGCCGCGACCGAGCCCGGATTCCTCCCGGACCTCGACGACGCTGCGATGAACTCCCGAATCGTCGAGTTGACGGCTTCCGATCGCCTTCGTGAGGTTCGCGGTGTCGCAAAAGAGATCAAGCGGAGCGCGATCGACGACGGCGTCGCGCCAAACGCCGTCGCCGTGGTCGTTCGCCATCGCGACGTGTACGAACCGATTGTCCGCGAGGTCTTCGCTGACGAAGGCGTGCCGCTCGCCGTAGGCGAACGCCGCGCGGTACTCGACCTGCCGGCCGTTAGAGCCGCCATGAAGGTCCTCGACGCGGCCGTGGCGAATCGATCCCATTCGGGACGCGAGATCGGCGTTCGACATCTCGTCGCGCTCGCCAAGTCGGACTACCTCGGCATCGATACGCAGCTCGCGCCGGCAGATTCGAGCGGAGCCGACCGGTCTTCGCGTCCGTATGCGACTCAGCCCAGCCTCCCGTGGGACACACCCTCTCTCAACAGCGATAGTGCTGACGGCGCGTCTCGTTTCGAGACGCAGGGCCCCGACGGATCGACGCTGACGTCCGACGAGCTCGAGAATGTTGCAGCCCACGTCGGCGGAGAGCTGCACCTCGGGAAGTGGCTCGCGCGTGCGACGTACCTCATCGGGGCGGACGTCGCTGAGGCTGCTGGCGTCAGCTCGGATCCGTGCGCGCAGCTCGGAGAGCCCTCGGACCCGTCCGACGATCGAGACGAGAATTTCGGGGAGGCCGGCGATGGGGACGAAAGCTCCGGCGTCGCATCCGACAGTGAGTCCTCACCGGCCGAGCGATCTGATGGCGCGCGAAAGCGTCCGCGCCTCGACATGCCGGTCGCGATGCTGCGACGGGCCGTCGGCCTCATGACCGCACTCGGAGACGCAGTCCTCACGATTCCCCATCACGCGCCGGTCACCGTGATGGCTGCGGCCTTCCGCACATCGCTCGACCGGCTCGGATTCCGGCAACGCCTCGTTCGGTCCGCCCGGCGATCCATCGGATCGCGCAACGCGCTAGCGCGCGCCGCCGTCGACCTTCGGGCCGCAGAGTCGCTAGATCGCGCGGTCGACGCGGTCGTGGAGGCCGTGACCTGCACTGCAACGGTTGCCGGAGCCAGCGATGAGATCAGCCGCAAGGACTTCCGCGCCGACCTCGAGCGGGCGCTGGCGGCCAACAGCGCCGCGCTGACTTCCGACATCCCCGGAGGCGTGCAGCTGCTCGGTGTGACGGACACGCGCGGGCTCGCTTTCGACACGGTCTTCGTGCTCGGTCTCGTTGAAGGCGAATTCCCGGACCGCGCCCGTGGCGACTGGATCTACCCTCAGGCGGATCGCTCCGTGTACCGCAATCAACTCGGACTCCCGCTAGAGGACCTCTCGCCAGAGCGATCCCTCGAGAGCGAGGAACACGCCTTCTATCAGGCTGTGTGCCGAGCGACCCGCCGGCTCTACCTCTGCCGGCCAGTGACCATCGACGACGGCGACACCATCGCGTCACCGTTTCTCGACGACGTGAAGCGTGCCGCGGGCGGGCTCACGAAGCTGACGGTTCCCTCGGGAGTCGACGGCTCCGCCCTTACGACGGCGTCGACCCCAGCCGAGCTCGTTCGAAGTGTCCTCCGTTCCGGCGCCGAGGCATCAGGCGACCGCGCGGTCGTGACCGCGTTGACGGCGCTTGCTCGATCCGGCGACACGCCGATGTTGTCACGCGATGCCGAGCGGCGAATTGAGGTCGAGTTCCGCCGCGAGAACTCGGGCTTCGATGTGTTCGATGGATTGCTTGCGAGAGCCGACCTGCGCGGCCTCGTGCGAAGCGCATACGCCGAGCGGCACTTCAGCGCGACGGATTTCCGGGATTACGGATCGTGCGCCTTCCGGTTTTTTGCGCGCGACGTTCTCGGCCTCGAGCCGCGGTCCGACGCGGCGCTCGATCTGCAGTCCCTCGATACCGGGAATCTCCTGCACGGCGTCCTGCAGAGATTCTTCGCGAAGCACGCGACGACCGACTTGACTACTGCACTTCGCGCGACGCTCGTCGCGGACCTGGAAACGTGCGCGAACGAAGTCTTCGGGGAGTTCGAGCGGCGAATCCCGCCGCTCAACGAGCGCGTCTGGCAGATAGAGCGGCGTACGCTCGGACTGAAGCTCGAGCGTTTCCTCGACGCTGAAATCGCGCTCCAGGAGCGGCTTTCGGAACATCGTGCTGTCGCTCGGCGCGTCGAGGTGGCATTTGGCATTGGACGCCGTGACGGCGATCCATCGTCGGTCGACGAGCCCCTGGAATTGCGGGGTCACGGTCGCTCGATCCGAGTTGTGGGGCGGATCGACCGCATCGATCGGTCGAAGGACGGGTCGCTCGTGGCATACGACTACAAGACCGGGTCGGGACCCGGACTGAAGGACATGGAGGAGGGTCGCGACTTCCAGCTTGGCATCTATGTCGAGGCAATTGCGCAACGCTTCGCCGCCGAAAACGAGGTGACGGTCGGAGGGGCGTACCTCACGCTCAAGGATGTGTCGAATCGCGTGTCGGGACTTCTCGCGAGCGACGAGACACCGCCTGGCGCAGCGCTGTTCGGAAAGCGCAGCAGTCGACTCGACTCCGCGGACTTCGAACGCGTGCGCGGACGGATCGTCGAGAACATCCGCGACTGCGTCGAGCGAATCGAGGACGGCGACTTTCGCGTCGCACCGTCCGGTTCGGGACGAATCTGTGATTACTGCGACTACCGGAGCGTGTGCCGTGTCGAGCCATACCGAATCCGGCGAAAGCTGAAGGCCGACCGCGTTCCGCACGTGCTTCCCCTCCCAAAGCCTCGACGCGAGGGAGAGGTATGAACTTGTCGCGCGGACTCGGGATCGACCCGTGCGCTACCGCGCACGGTACTGATGCGTGAGGTGTGCGATGTCAGTGCCGTCTTCAATTTCAAGAAACGGTCATAGGTTTGTCATCATTGTCGCTCAATGGCGCGTGCATTCATCCTTTGCGACATTGCGAGTCCTCTGCGTCTCTGCGAGAAACGCATCCGCTCGACAGGTTCTCGCAGAGACGCAGAGGACTCGCAGAGACGCAAAGGGCATTATGTGACAGGTCCATGACCGTCTCTGTGGTTGCGGGTACATGAACCTCCCCGCAATTTGCCGTTCCCTACCCCACGGAAAGCTGCGATGAGCCTCACCGAGTCACAACTGCGCGCGGCGACGACGCTCGATCGTCCGGTTGCGGTCACCGCCGGCCCGGGATCGGGGAAAACGCGAGTGCTCGTCGCGCGATACCTCGGGATACTCGAATCCGGTAACGGCGACATCGAGAATATCGTCGCGATAACGTTCACGAAGAAGGCTGCTTCCGAAATGCGCGATCGTGTGCGCAAGGAGCTCGAGAAGCGAGCAGCTGCAGCCGAAGACTCTAAATCTCGCACCATGTGGCGCGATCGTCGGCGCAAGCTCGATGCGGCGATCATCACGACGATCCACGGCTTCTGTTCCAGGTTGCTGCGCGAACATCCCGTTGAAGCCGGGATCGACCCGCAGTTCACGACCCTCGACACCTACGAAGAATCAGTGCTCGTCGACGCGGCGGCGCACGCCGCGGTGACCGGCGCCATCGATGACGGTTCCGCAGCCGTCGCCGAACTCGTCGCGTCCTACAGTCGCCCCGGACTCGTGCGCGCTATCGAAGGCGTACAGAAGTCCATCCGGTCGCTCGGACTGCCGCTCGACGAGCTGATCGCGACTTCTGAGCGAAACCTGGGGACGGTCGACGAATGGAATGCGTGTGTCGCGCGAGTCGACGAAACGGTCTTGGAAGCGCTGGCGACACTGGCGACGCTTCCCGAAAAACCCAAGGCGTCACTCAACTCGAAGGTCAATGCGGCCAAACAGTTACAGGCCTTCGCCACAGCGTGGGCGAGGTTGCTCAAGCATCTCGAACAGGTTGGGTCGGGCGAGGCGGACAGTGAGTTCTTCGAGCTTCTTCGACGACTCCGACCGGTGTTGCCGAAGCGCTCCATCACGACACGCCTGAAGCCATACGCCGAGGATCTGCACGACCTCGTCGGGAAGACGGGGCTCGACGGGGCGTTGGGCGGCGCCGCGCTCGACCTCGTTGCGAGAGTCTACCTTCCGGCGATCTCCGAGCTCGTCCGAATGATGGGAGACCTCTATGCGCTCGAGAAGCGCAACCGATCAGCACTCGACTACGAGGACCTGCAGCTCGGCGCGCTTCGGCTGTTGACGGAGCATCCTGAAGTAGCGAGGCGGGCACGCGCTCGGTACAGGTACTTCCTCGTCGACGAATACCAGGATACGAACGGGCTGCAGCGGGACATCGTCAAGGCCTTCGTCGAAGGCGACCGGCCTGCGAACCTGTTCATCGTTGGTGATCCGAAGCAGTCGATCTACGGCTTTCGCGGCGCCGAGGTCGCGGTGTTCGCCGAGACGTCGCGCGAGATCGTCGGGGGTGGCGGAGACAGCATTGCGCTCGAGACGAACTTTCGCAGCGACGGTCGCATCGTCCGCTTCGTGCGCGATCTGTTCGACGAGATCATGCGCGCGCCTGCCAGCGTGCCCGAGGACGAGCTCGAGTCGCTCGGCTACGTCATCCACGAGGCTGGTGTGGCGAACCACGTGCCGGGGGACGACGATCCGGTCGTCGAATTCGTGTTTGCGGGCGACTTCAAATCGGGCGATGACACTGCTGTCGAGGACGAGCTCGTCGATGACGTCCTGGACGACGAATCGGACGAGGAAGACGTCGGACGAGACCTCGAGGCTCGGCTGCTTGCCGAGCGGATTCGCGAGCTCGTCGAGTCGGGCGAGCCCATCATTCGCGTGAAGTCGCCGGGCGCGGAAGACGATGCTCGGCGGGCATGCGGCTACGGCGACGTCGCGCTCCTGCTGCGAACCCGCTCGCACGTCAAGGTGTACGAACGGGCGCTGCGACTGGCAAGAGTTCCCTTCTACGTCATCGCCGGAAAGGGTTTCTACGATCGCCCGGAGACACGCGATCTGCTCGAGTTGCTCCGGTTTCTCGACAACACGACGGACGACATCGCGCTCGCGGCGGCGCTCCGATCGCCGCTGTTCGGCGTCTCGGACGAAACGTTGCTCGGCCTGCGGTCCGACCGCCTCGCCGTCATGCAATCGACCGGTAGGAAACCGCGCTCGATCGAGGACGGTCCGCTGTGGATGGCCGTCGTCGAACATCGTCGTTTCGGTCTGGTGTCTGACGACCAGAGCGCCGTGCTCGACAGAGCGGTCGAAGTGCTCGGATCGCTTCGCGGACTTCGAAACCAGGTGTCGATCTCCGGACTCCTGCGCGAGACCATCCGACGCACGCAGTTCGACGCCGTCCTCGCAGCGGCCGATGATGGCGCGCAGCGACTGTCGAACGTCGACAAGCTCGTCTCGGTCGCTCGATCGTTCGAACGTGGCCGCGGGCGGTTGCTCGGCGATTTCACGGAGTACGTAAGAGAATTCAATCGCCTCGAGAGCGACGAAGCCGAGGCCAGCGTCCGCGCCGATGCCGAAGCCGTTGCGGTGATGACGGTCCACAAGTCCAAGGGCCTCGAGTTCCCCGTCGTCGCGATCGCTGACCTTCAGGGGATCTTCCGCAATGGCGGCGGCGACGTGCTCGTGGACCGCGAAGGTGGGCTCGGCTTCCAGGTACCCGACGGAACGGCGCGTCGCCTTCCGACTCGACTTCACCGTCGGCTTGCCGACCGCACCCGCAATCGCGAGAGATTCGAGGCGATGCGCACTCTCTTCGTTGCGGCCACTCGCGCCGAGGACCGGTTGATCCTCTCCGCGGCGTCGAAGGACGTGACGCTCGATGAAGCCGGGGCACCCGTGATCGATCTGAAACGGGACGCGCTCGGCGAGCGCAGTTGGCTTTCGTGGCTTCTCAGGGCGATTGCTGAATCGGGCGGACGATTCGACCTCGAGAATGACCAAATCCGGTTCGGCGACTCGAGGATTCGGTTGATTCGACGGCGAATTGTCGCCGGCGTGGCTCGTGCTGCTGATGAGACGGCCGATTCCGGCTGCGAGGATGCCCCTGACGCGACTGGAGGGCATCCGGTAGACGTGGGTGCCGTCACCGACCGGGTAGAGCGACTCCTGCGACATCTGGAGCCCGCGCCGGTTCCGGCGTCGACGCGATTTGCCGTCACGTCCCTGCTCGGGTTCGAAACGTGTCCGCGAAGGTTCCTTCTGGGCCGGCTGCTTCGAGTTCCGGATCTGGCGGCCTTCGAGCGCCTTCGCGATGTTTCGGAGCGCCCCGAACCGGGCTCGCACATCGAGGCATCGCTGCGCGGACTCGTCGCGCACCGATTCTGCGAGACGCTTCTCCTCGGAGAACACATCGACGACCGGTTGCAGCAGGCCGTTGCGGATGTTCGACGGGACCGCGGCGAAGCCTACGCCGACATGTTCGCCAGGTACGGCGACGCCGAGATTGCGGCCGACGTCCGTCGGCTCGCCGAACACTATTCGAGGAGTGGGCTTCGGCAGCGCATCGACGGGATGCTACGCGTGAAGCCGGACGAGCTGACGGTTGCGGCCGGGACGACGGCCGGATCCGGGTTCGTTGTCAGCGAGATGGGATTCTCGCTGAGATTCCCCGACGGCTCCATCGTGGGAGCCGTCGACAAGTTGCTGCTCGAGCCCGACGGCGCCGGAGGATGGCGCGCCGAGGTAATCGACTTCAAGACGAATCGACTGGCTGCGGGAGCCGAGCGTGTCGGAGCGCTTGCGCGACTCGAGCTTGCCTACCGACTCCAGATGCAGGCGTATGCACTCGCCGTGTGGCGGCTCGTTCCGAACGTGACGACGGTGTCTGCGAAACTCGTCACGCTCTCAGGGGGACCCGACGTCGAGATTGCGCTTGACGCTGCGTACGTCGAAGCCCAGGCTGCCGAGTCCGCGGTGCGGGACGTGCTCGGTCGAATTCGAAGAGCCGGCGCCGAGCCTGCGAACTTCCCGCCGATACCAGGCCCGCACTGCCGATCCTGTGTACACGTGGCGGTTTGTCCGGAGGGCTCGATCGCGATCGGGTAGGTATTTCACCATTTCAAACGGTGGAATACGTTTCACGTTGGGTCACCCTGGTTCGATCGGGCTATGTTCATGCCTTGCCGCATGTTGCGTGAAATCGGAGGTTTCCGGCTACTGCCGTGGAACGTTGTCGTCCCGCATGACATTGGAACGGAGAGGGCTGCGCGACTGACACGGTGTCAGTCGCATGCTTCTCGCTAATCTTGCCTGAAATCAAACCACGTCCGACCCAGAACCCCGAGCGCAGCGAGGGGTTCGGTCGGACTGGTTCGATTTCACGCGTTGTCGCAGCTCGCGCCGATTGGTGGTGGAGCCGGGGCGCAAGGCGCGGGTCGGCGGTACAGGCCAGCTGGGCGGGAGATTCAGTCGGCCTCGCCGCTCTGACCTTTCCCATATCAAATCGGCTGGACACGGGCATCGTGTCGCGTCCATGAAGACTGCCCATTGCGGTCCCCGTCGCCGATCCGCCCGCACCCGCAACCACCGACGTGAGCGCTCACCGGCCGTGCTCACTGCGTTCGCGGTTCGGGTCGGCCTGCGGATACGGGCGGATCGGGCGCGTCCCAGAACCGCGAGTCGCAGTGAGCGCGACCCTACATCTGCCCAGTGGTCCACCGCTCCCGATCTTTGTGTCACACATTATGGGTAAAGGTCAGCGCTGCGCTCGGGGTTCTGGGTCGGACGTGGTTCGCAAGCGTCGTCGCAGCTCGCGCCGATTGGGATGGAGCCCGGGGCGGGTCGGCGGTCGGCGGTACAGACCGAGATGTGGGGAGATTACAGTCGGCCCCTCGCTGCGCTCGGGGTTCTGGGTCGGACGTGGTTTGATTTCACGTGTCGTGGCTACGCGCACCGATTGGCCCAGAACCCGGAGCGCAGCGACGGGCCGACGCCAAAACTCGAGATCTGTGGATATCACAGCGCAAAGTGCGAGGTTCACGCACACCCCCAGCCCGATTTTTCCGCACAGGTACGACTGACACGGTGTCAGTCGCAGCAACGCAGGCCGACATTTCGCTTTTCAACCGGAATTCGCCGATTCCCTCCCCGGTGGGCGCCTCGCCCAGGAACAAAACTCGTACCTCCAAAGAAAATCACCGCGATTGACAGCGTGTCAGTCACACTGCAATCTCTTGCACGTGCTTGATCTTCTCCTTCCGTGCGTGTACAACCGTCGGCAGTGGCAACCCGAATCCTTGCACTCAACGCACAGAAAGGTGGCGTCGGAAAGACGACGGCGGCGGTGAATCTCGCTTCCGCGCTGGACCAGGCCGGCAAGCGCGTCCTTCTCGTCGATTTCGACCCGCAAGCCGACGCGACGATGACGGTTGGCATCAAGCCTCACGAGGAAGACGGTCCTACGAGTTTCGACTACGTCCTCGGACAATGCCGACTCTCGGATGCCGTCCGATCCACGGATTTCGGTCGACTCGAGGTTTTGCCCGTTTATGACGCCGCGATCGACCGACTCGGCGTGCCGAAGCTCGCGGGTCCCGACTCGCGCCGTGCACGCGCCCGAGCACTCGCGGACGGCTTTCATTCGCGGTTTGCTGCCGAGCTCGCTCGAAAGTACCCGGACGAGCCTGAATTGACGCTTGCGAGGCTCGTTTCCGGTCTTGGCGAAGGCCGCAAGCGAGGCGCCGTTGCAGTCTCGGACGAGTGGTCCCAGTACGACTACGCGGTTGTGGACCTTCCTCCCCAGCAAGTGCTCCCGGTTGCGATGGTCCTTGCATCCGCCGATGCCGTGATCATCCCGACAAAAGTCGAGGCCTACGCGATGCGCGGATTCGCCCGAATGCTCGACACGATTTCCGATGTCCGCGAGGTCTTCAATCCGTCCCTCCGGCTTGTTGGCGTGCTTGCGACGTTTGCGCAGATGCGAACCCAGACGACGACAATCTACCTCGAGGCCATGCGGGACGTGACCGAGCGACTCGGAACGCCGCTCTTCGAAACGATCATTCCGTACCGAGTTCAGGCTATAGCCGCGAGCGGACTGGGGCTCCCGCTCCATTACTACTCCGAAACCAAAACACTTGCCGCGATGTACGACAAACTCGCGGTCGAGGTGATGCGGGCGTTCGGCGACAAGCCGACGTCACGACCGACGACCAGGTGAGTCGCCGCGACTACGGCCGCACGGTGAGGACTCCATGGCGAACAAGAAGCTCAAAGACGCTCTGCTTCAGAACTCGAAGGCCGCGGTAACCTCGGGACGAAGTGCGACCGCCGGCGTCTCGGACCAGACGGGATTCGTCTGGCTCCCACTAGCTGAAATCCAGCCGGATCCCGAGCAACCGCGCACCCATATAGACGAAGCCGCGCTTCGACAACTCGCGGAGAGCATCCGGGCGCTCGGACAGATCGAGCCGATTCTCGTGCAACCGCTCAGGGCCGAAGACGTAGCGCCAGGGGCGCCCCATCGCTATCGTTGCATGTCCGGCCATCGGCGACTACGGGCCCTCGAAGAACTCGGCATCGATGAAGTGAAGGCCGTCATCGTTCGGGATTCGTTTGGTCCCGGCGAGCGCCTGATGCACGAAATTGCTTCGAATGAAGCGCGTCAGGACCACACGGACTTTGACCGGGCGATCTTTCTGACGACGGTATTCGCCGAGAAACTCGCATTTGGCGTCGAGGACGCCGCCGATCGTGTCAAATACGCCGTAAATCGTGCATTCAACGAGCAGGACCGTGCCGGCAAATTGTCGGATGAGTCGCAGGCCGTCGTCACGGCGTGCGAAGAGGCGTTATCGGCACTCGGAGAGCGGCGGAATCTCCGCTGGTTCCATCGTTGGGGATTACCCGTAATGGCGCTCGACGGGGCTTCGCGGGATGCCGCGCTTCGAGGACTGGATGCACGCAGAACGCTGACCATCGCCCAACTCGCGGCCAAGCGAAACTCGAACACGAATCCTGCACTCAGAGAGGAAGTCATCTCCCGGGTGGGCACCATCGCCCTGAGCGAAAGCGTGCCGAACCGGTTCCTCTCTATGGCGGTGAAGGACCTGAACGCCTTGCTCGGACTCGATCCGCCGGACATTGAGGCAGTCGACGCGGTCCTCGCGCGGCTACATCGTTCGGACGATCTGATTGAAGACCTCGAGCCGTCAACGCCGAAGCGTCGAGCGTCCGTGCGACGCACGACGGCTCCATTGCCAGTCGCTGAAGCGACCGTGAGCGCCCTTGACCTCACAGAGCGTGCCAGGAAGTTGTCATCGAGATGGACGCTCGGTCCGGAAGCGGGAGATGGGGGTCTCGAGGGTCTGATCGAGAGGCTTCCGAATTCGGAACGACACCGTGCGGATCGATTTCTGGACCGACTCGAACGCGCTGATGCGGAACTCGTCAAGTTGCTGAAAGCACTACTGCGTTAGGGCGCCCGACTCGACGTCACGGATTTTCCCGGAGTTTCACCGGTCGATGAGTTCGGCACGGCATCCCTGGTGCTTCCGGCTCGCGCCGCCTGCCACAATCTA
The DNA here is from genome assembly GCA_016705245.1 of Blastocatellia bacterium. Taxonomy (GTDB): domain Bacteria; phylum Acidobacteriota; class Blastocatellia; order UBA7656; family JADIYM01; genus JADIYM01. The sequence continues at coordinate 106,905 of JADIYM010000011.1, forward strand.
TCGGTCGAACTCGTGGGTGCGACGTGCGGATTTCCGTCGGAGTACGACTTGCGTCGTGAACGCCATCGACTCTGTTTGGTGGTCATGTCATGTGGTTCCAACCAATCATGACAAACAAGAAGGGAAGTCGCACATGCGCCGAAAGTCCAAATCGCCGTGCCGGCAGGGAAAGCCTCGTACTCATACCGAAACACGTACCATTGGCGAAACGGCTTCTCTATCAATGAGATAGGGAAGGGCACCACAATCAATCGGGACGACATGCGAGAAAAACTCGCTACCATTGTATTTGTACATACCAGTGCCTGAACTATTAGCTGAGTAGATATGATCTCGAACACGTACCTACACGGAAACATGCTATTAGAGAACAACTTACAAGGCAGACCGGGCATGCTACATGAACTCCTGTCTGTCGACTAGCGACGGTTGAAAGTCGTACTTCAGCGGAAAACAGGTCCGATTCCTGGCATTTCGAGGCCGAATCGCACCTTTGGCGAATTCTCGCAGGATAGCCGGCGGTTCACTCGTACTCTTGCGGAAAGAACTCGCACACTGGCCGAAAACAGGAGTACTTTGGCGATCTTTCTCATGTACCTCCACGGAAATTGCCGTTTAGGTACGATCTCGCTCGACTCCGCCGGCTCGGCCGAAAGCGTCATCCGGAAACAAAGTCGCACCAATGAAGAAAGAAGTTGCACCTTTGCGGAAATCTGTTGCGCGACCCAAGAAGCCGGGGATACTGGGAAACACGGGTTTTCCGCCGGAATCCGGCGTTTCGGAGGGTGTTCGGGTGAGCAAGGTCCAGGAAGCCGACGAAGAAGCCACAGGCGTCGCCACGCCACCACGCCGCCCCGGTCGATCCTCTCGCTCGACCGACGGAGTAGCGGCAGCGGCTTCGGCCACGTCGCGCGGTCGAGGCGGGCGTCCAGGCGACGAATACAGCGCCGTCGTTCCCACCCATCTCACCACCCGCGTCCCGGGAGGCGATCATCTTCTGCTCGCCGCGTTTCCGCTGGCGATCTCGCGACCGGGACGCGCCGGCGTCAAGCTCAAGGAGTCGCACAAGCCGGGCCTTCCTTATAAGGTGATTCAGGACGCCATCTCGTGCCCGGTTTCGGGTCGCGTCGTCACTCGCACTCTCGAGGTTTACGGCAGCAAGGGCCCGGTGCAGCCGAGCGACGAGGATGTTCTCATCGCACTCATCCAGTTCACGCACGAGTATCTCGCCGGCTCGGCCGGTGCCACGCTCATCGTGACCGATGACGAGATCGAGCGATCTGGAGGCGATCCGAAGCAGGTGATGATGCGGTTGCGCAAGATCCACTTCAAGCGCGCCGACCTTCTGAGGCGCCTTGGCATCAAGCACCTCTCCGGAAAGAACCAGCAGCTCATCGAACAACGGATGCACCGGCTATCCGGAGTGGATCTTTCGGTCAAGAACGCCTACTTCCAGTCTGATGGAACGCTCGTGACGAGCGTCGGCCTGCGGCTGATCGACTCGTACGCGTTCTTCGAAGGCAACCGGTACGCGTGGTTCGCCTGGTCTCCGACGATGGCGCAGCTCATCGAGAACGGGGAACTTCGAGCCCTCGACACGGACTTCTACTTCAAGATCGATGACTTCCTCGGGCGCCGCCTCTTCCGTCACCTCAACATCTTCGGGCGGCCAGGCGTCACGGTGTATCCGTTCACCGAGATCGTGAAGACCCGGCTCGGCCTCGAGCCCTCTACCGAATACGTATCGAAATGCAAGGACCCGGTCGAGCGCGCATGCCGTGAGCTTCTCCGTCTCGGGTTTCTCAAGTCGTATGCCATCGATGGTCGCTTCGTCAACGAGGCCACCATCACGCTCGAGATGCCGGACGATTACCAGCCGAGCGAGAGTTTCTCTTTGCCGTTCGAGGCAATCATCGACTCGTTCCGGAAGGAAGCGGAGGAGAATGCTGAGCCAGCCGCTCGAGGCGGACTCTGGCGGGAGCAATGTGCCCGGATCGAGCGGCTTGCTGCCAGGTCGCCCAAGGCGCGCGAGGCGACGACCGAACTGACGCGCCACATCTATGCCGCGCACGGTCCGTCGGCCGATGCGCTCTCACACGTCGTCGGCATCGTCGAGGCCCTGCAGCAGTGCGGGATTCGACCGCACACCGGCATTCCGGAGGCGCTCAGACTCGTGCAGTCGGGCGCCATCACACCCGACGGTCCGAGCGCGGAGGTCCAGCGAGCGATCGCCTGGTGGCGAGAGAAAAAGTCACGCGGACAGTCCGTCGGACCGGGTCTTCTCGTGTCGGCCCTACGCGAGCCGGATCGTGTCAGCGCGGATTTTCTGGCTCCACATTCGATTTCAGTTCGGCGCCCGAACCGGACACGACCGAAGGCGACGACCCGCCGAGGCCGGCTGCGGACGCCACCGGCATCTGGTCGCGAATTCTCGCGAAGCTCGAATCGTCGCTCGGAGCACGTGCCGTTCACGACTGGTTGCGGCCGCTCGTGCCGGTATCGCTTGCCGCGACTGCCGGATTCGATGCGCCGGGCATCGCGCGGCCGCGAATGGAGCTCACGCTCTGGGTTCCGAACGCGACTTTCTCAACGTTCCTGTCGGGCCAGACCCCGGTCGCGTTGGCCCTGCGCGCCGAAGCTGCGCGGTCGGGCATCGGCGGGATCGCATTCGCCGTGGATCGGCCCGCGGCGTCGTGAGACGTCGGATCGCGACGTGACGTCGAAGGACTCGGAGGATACCGCACCCGCAGTGACAGGTCGTGGACCGGTCGCGTTGCGTTATCGCGACTTCCGCAATCTCTTCACCGCGTCCTTCGTGTCCCTCGTTGGCACGCAGATGCAACAGGTCGCTCTGACGTGGCAACTTTACGAGTTGACGCAGTCACCATTCGCACTCGGACTGCTCGGACTGTTCAAGGCGATCCCCCTCATTTCGCTTGCACTGCTGGGCGGCGTCGCGGCCGATGCGCGCGACCGGCGGAAGCTGCTCCTGCTGACCCAGACGACGTTGCTTGCGATATCGTCGGCGCTTGCGCTTTCGGCTTGGGTTGGCGCAACGAGTCCGTGGATGATCTACGCCGCCGTCGCAGCAGCTGCCGCTGCGACGGCGTTCGACAACCCGGCGCGCGCCTCGCTGATTCCGAACCTCGTGCCGCGCGAGCATCTCGCGAATGCACTCAGCCTCAACATCTTCGCGTGGCAGGCGGCAACGGTCGTTGGACCGGCAATCGCCGGCAACCTTATCGCCTGGTTCGGCGTGACGGTCGTCTACACGATCGATGCAGTGTCGTTTCTAGCGATGATCGCGGCACTCGTCACGATTTCCGCAGAGGTACGAGTTGACGCGGCGTCGCGGCCGGGACGGGGCGCGATTCGGGAGGGGCTCCGGTTTGTCTTCTCCACGCCCATTATCCGCTCGACGATGCTGCTCGACTTTTTCGCGACGCTCTTCGGTTGCGCGAACGTTCTTATGCCGATGTTCGCGACCGAGGTACTCGGTGTCGGGGCGAGGGGACTGGGATTGCTCTACGCGGCGCCGCCGGCCGGCGCGGCGCTCGCCGGCGCCGTGATGTCGTTTCTCCCGACCGTCCGGCGGCAGGGGAAAGTCGTCCTCTGGTCCGTCGCCGCCTACGGCCTCGCGACGGTCGCGTTCGGCATGTCGAGCTGGATGCCGTTGTCGCTTGCGGCCCTCGCCGTCGTCGGTGCGGCCGATAGCGTGTCGACGGTCATGCGGCAGACGATCCGACAGCTGGCTACTCCCGACGCCATTCGGGGCCGGATGACGAGCGTGAACATGATTTTCTTCATGGGCGGGCCGCAGCTCGGAGAGCTCGAAGCCGGATCGCTCGCGGCAATCGTCGGGCCGGCTCTTTCCGTGAGCTTCGGCGGTGTCGGCGTCATCGTCGCGGTGGCCCTTGCGGCCGCACTGTCCCCAACCTTGCGGGCGTTCCAGGTCACGAGAAAAGAGTAGACAGGATTTCAGGATTTTCAGGATTGACAGGATTTGCTTGATGGAAGAACAACAAGAATCCCGTTAATCCTGAAATCCTGTCCACTCTCCCTCTTCGAAGGTGGTACCATCGGCGCACCAGGAGGTTCCCATGCAGGATCCGCCTCTCTATGCATTCATCCCAGTGGCGCTTTTCTTTGCCGGCGCGATAGCCGTACCGCTCGTGCTGTTGCTCGTCGCCCGAGCCTTGTCGCATCGCGTGTATGGTGAGGCCAAGTCGATGGCCTACGAGTGCGGCGTCGATCCGATCGGTGAGGCTACCGAACGGTTTTCGGTCCGGTTCTATCTCGTCGCGATGCTCTTCCTGATATTCGACGTCGAGACCGTCTTCCTGCTTCCGTGGGCCATTCTCTTCGATCAGCTTGCGCTCGTGGGCTTCATCGAGATGGTCACCTTCATCGCCATCCTCGTTGTCGGCTACGCGTACGCGTGGCGGCGCGGCGCGCTGGCCTGGGTGTAACCTCCATATGACCGCGACAACCACGCACGAGCACACGATCGAGTCGCAGGGGATCATCACCTCGACGGTCGACTTCGTTTTCAACTGGGCTAGAAAATCGGCGCTCTGGCCGATGACATTCGGACTCGCGTGCTGCGCGATCGAGATGATGGCTGCCGGGGCGTCCCGATACGACATGGACCGTTTCGGAGCCGGCGTTTTTCGGCCGAGCCCGCGACAGGCGGATCTCGTGATCGTCGCGGGTACGGTGACCGTCAAGATGGCGCCGGTCGTCCGTCGCGTCTACGATCAGATGCCCGAGCCGAAGTGGGTCATCTCGATGGGCTCGTGCGCGAATGTCGGTGGTCCGTTTCCAAGTTATTCGACGCTGCAGGGCGTGGATCGGATCGTGCCGGTAGACGTCTACATTCCCGGATGCCCTCCGCGCCCGGAAGCCCTCCTCTACGGACTGATGCGACTGCAGGACAAGATCATGCGCGAGCATCCGACCCGGTACTTTTTCGGCCGCGAATCCGTGCGCCGTCAGGACACCGTCGAGACGTCGTGAGTCGCGAGGCGCTGCTGCGCCGCATCGCCGCCGAAGGACGGGTCACTTTTCGTGACGCGATGGAAGCGTCGCTCAACGACCCGGATGACGGCTGGTACGGTTCGGGAAAGGTCGAGATCGGCGCCCGTGGCGATTTCACGACATCAGCCGAACTGCACCCGGTCTTCGGCGCGTGTGTTCGCAACGTGGGTCGCGGAAGTCTGGGACCGGCTCGACCGACCGAAGGAATTGGCGATCGTCGAATTCGGCGCGGGGAAGGGAAGCCTCGCAAAGGCGATGCTGGATGCTCTGCGCACGGAGCGGCCGCTACTCTACGACGCTGCACGAAGTGTGCTCGTCGAATGCAGCGCCGCAATGCGCTCGCACGCCTCGACGAAGCTCGGCGAGCATTCCGAGCGCGTCGAGATCGTCGCGGCACTCGCGCCTGAGATCTTCGAGACGACGACCGTGGTGGTATCAAATGAGTTTGTGGATGCGCTCCCGGTGCACGCGGCGCGAGTGTCGGACTCGGGTGAGGTCGAGGAGCTCTACGTGACCGCCGACGCGGACGGAGGATTCACCGGCGCCTTCGACCGGCCGTCGACCGGGCGCATCGCCGAGTACGCCGAACGGTTCGTTCCACAGGTCCGCTCTGGCCGACCGTTCGCATTCGAGGTCGGTCTGGATGCATTGGACTGGGTGAATGGCATCACGCGCGCTCAGCACGTTCGCGCGGTCCTGACCGTCGACTACGGCGACGTCGCGGCGCGGGTCGCCGGACCGCAAAGGCCCGAAGGAACGCTTCGCGCGATGCGCGGCCGGTTGCCGGTCAAGGACGTCGTGGGCTCGCTCTTCGAAGCTGATATGACGGCAGATGTTAACTTCGAGGTGCTCGCTTCGACCGCCATCGCGAACGGTTGGGTTCCTCGGGAGCTCGAAACGCAAGCGAATTGGCTATGTCGAATGGGTGCCATCGAGCGAGTCGCGAGCGCAGCTTCGGCGTCTATTGCTGAGCGACTCGCGATGAAGACACTTCTCGCGCCGGGCGGCCTCGGAGACCGGCTCAGGGTGCTCGAAATGTCGGCGGACTGTCCGGCATCCGGCTGAACGGAATCTCTCCCCTCCCGTCCCTACGAGCCCCGTTTGACCCAGAACCCGGAGCGAAGCGACGGGCCAAGTTAATGATGACGGCTTCCGGATGCCATCTTTCGGATGACGGCGATCCGGCGGAGGTCGATGAGGCCGACGGTCCAGGCAACGCCTGCGGGACTCGAGTCGGCCCGTCGCTGCGCTCCGGGTTCTGGGTCGGCGGACTGTCCGGTTGAACGGATGGATCTCGTTGCCCGCTTCATGTGGTACCCTGAGTCGTTCGCGACGTTTCCCTCCGACCCCCAATCTCGGACGAGGACCTGAACCGCATGGGATCGAAGATCGACGAGCTTCTCGCAATCGCCTGTAGCAAGGGAGCCTCGGACTTGCACATCAAGGCCGGCAGCTTTCCCTTCATGCGGGTCAACGGCGAACTGCTCCCCATCATTGAAGCCTCGCGGCTGACGGCGGAAGACACACTGTCGATGGCCTTCTCCATCATGAACAACCGCCAGAAGCAGCGGTTCAAGGAGGTCAGCGAGGTCGACATCGCCTACGGCGTCTCCGGACTCGGGCGATTCCGCTGCAACGTCTTCCAGCAGCGGGGAACGGTCGGAGTCGTTCTTCGCGTCATTCCGACGACTGTCCGGACTATCGAAGAGTTGCGGCTGCCATCGGCCTGCGAGCGGGTTGCGGAGGACCGGCGCGGCCTCATCCTCGTGACCGGGACGACGGGTTCAGGCAAGTCGACGACCCTCGCCGCGATGATCGACTACATCAACCGGACGCGAACCGGCCACATCATCACGATCGAGGACCCGATCGAGTTTCTGCATCGCGACAAGCGCTCGTTCGTGAATCAGCGTGAGGTCGACGTCGATACGCGCAGCTTCTCGGAAGCCCTCCGCGGCGCACTCCGCCAGGATCCGGACGTCATCCTCGTCGGCGAGATGCGCGACTACGAGACGATCGAGACGGCGCTGACGGCCGCCGAGACAGGTCACCTAGTGCTTTCCACGCTCCACACTCTCGACGCCACCGAGACCGTCAACCGCATCGTCTCGGTTTTTCCGCCGCATCAGCAGAAGGGCGTTCGGATCCAGCTCGCAAGCGTCTTGCGCGGCGTGATCTCGATGCGGCTCGTTCGCGCGGCATCGGCCAAATACGGTCGCGTCCCGGCCGTCGAAGTCATGATCAATACTCCTTACATCCCGGGACTGCATCATTCATCCCGAAAAGACGTCGCTCATTCGCGACGCGATCGCCGCCGGCACGTCGCAGTACGGAATGCAGACGTTCGATCAGTCGTTGCATCTCCTCTTTGCCGAAGAATTGATCACGTACGACGAAGCCCTGAACGGCGCGTCGAACATCGACGAGTTCAAGCTGCGCCTGAGCGGCATCCGCTCGGCCTCGGACCTTGCGAGAGAGGACATGGAACGTTCGCTCACGAGCCGTTCGGGCGACGCTGTCGGCCCGACGGAGCCGGAGATCGAGTCGTTCGGGCGCTAGCCCCGGACAACTGGAACGTAAGTACCTGCGTCAACGTGTTCGCCGGAACAGCGCGACTGTTCCGGCGAATTGTTCGTGCGGAACAAGGAGTCGCCCCGAGAAATGAACGTGACTGAACTTGCCGCAAGACTGGCGGCCGTCGACCGCGATCCCGCGCCGCTCGGGGGCCTCGAGAAATTCTCGGAGTCGATCGGCGCATACCCCGGCGGGAATCTGAGCTTCCTCTACCACATGGACGGGCTCGATATTGCGATCGTGTCGGCGTACTTCGCGATCTTAATATTCCTGGCGATCTACGGCGCGTACCGATTGAGGATCGTCTACCAGTTCTGGCGGTACGTCGATCGCAAGCCAGAGCCCTCGGGACGATTCCTCGAGAGCGGACTGCCGCACATCACGGTGCAGTTGCCGCTCTTCAACGAGATGTATGTCGCCGAGAGGATCATCGACGCCTGTGCGGCGCTCGACTATCCGTCGGACCGGCTCGAGATTCAGGTGCTCGACGACTCGACCGACGAAACCCGTGATGTGGTGGCTGCCGCCGTCGAACGGCATCGCGCCGCCGGCGTGCGAATCGTGCATCTGCATCGCGAAGATCGGACCGGCTACAAGGCGGGGGCGCTCGAGAAGGGGCTCGCGGTTGCGACGGGCGATCTCGTTGCGGTCTTTGACGCCGACTTCGTGCCGCGACCGGATTGTCTTCGGCGCATGGTCGACCACTTCACGGACGATCGCGTCGGAATGGTCCAGATGCGGTGGAGCCACATCAACCGCGACTACTCGCTTCTGACGAAAGTACAGTCGATCATGCTCGACGGCCATTTCGTCGTCGAACAGGCGGCGCGCAATCGGTCCGGCGCGTTCTTCAACTTCAACGGTACGGCCGGGATGTGGAGGCGCGAAGCAATCGAGTGGTCCGGTGGCTGGCAGCACGACACGCTGACCGAGGACACGGACCTCAGCTTCCGCGCGCAGTTGTGCGGATGGCGGTTCGTGTACCTCCTCGACGACGACGTTCCTTCCGAGCTGCCGGTCGAGATGAACTCGTTCAAGGCGCAGCAGCGGCGATGGGCCAAGGGGCTCATAGAAGTAGCGATCAAGCTCATGCCGCGCGTCTGGCGCGATCCGCGTCTGACGCTTGGACAGCGCTTCGAACTGTTCTTCCGGCTGACGGGAAATATCTCGGCGCCGCTCATCATCGTCATGGCGCTGCTGAACCTGCCGGTGCTCATCGTCCGTTACAACCAGGGACTCTTCCATCTTCTGGTATTCGACGCTCCGATCCTGCTCTTCTCGACGCTGTCGGTGGCGCTTTTCTACGCCGCGGGGCAGGTTTACCTGGACCCGACCGGGTGGAAGAGACGGATGCGCTACCTGCCGCTTGTAATGGCGCTCGGTATTGGCCTGAGCTTCAGCAACGCGAAGGCGGTGCTGGAGGCCCTGTTCGGCATCAAGACGAGCTTCGTACGAACGCCGAAATACCGGATCGAGTCGTCGGGCGACGCGTCGTGGCTCGGAAAGCGCTACAAGCGGTCGCGCGGGCTGCTGCCGGTGCTCGAGCTCGTGTTTGCGGCCTACTTTCTCGGACTCATCGCCTATGCGGCATCGTTTGGCATCATCGGGACGATTCCGTTCTTCCTGCTCTTCTTCGTCGGTTATGCGTACACGGGCTGGCTGTCCATGTTCGGCGGGGTTAGGTGGCCCTGGCGCCGGCGCGAACGAGTTTCGTCTTGAAACGATTCGCGCCGTGATTCGTACACGGAGAGTTCACCGAAACCGGACTCTGACGAGCACCGAGTAATGAGCATGGCCCGATACGAGAATGTCCGCTCCGCCGTCGTCACGGCGTTACTTGTCCTCTTGTCCCTGCCGGTCCTCGCAATGGCGGGTCCCCCGGAGGTGCCAAAGCCGCGTCCGGCCTCGGTGGGTGTGCGAGCCGACGCAAGCGGCGAGTCCGCAGGCTTCGCGATCGACGAGTATCGCGAGCGCCGCGCTCGGGCGGTCGAAGCGTTTGCCGGCGGAGTGCTCGCGGTTCGCGGCACGGTCGAAGCTGAAGCTACTGACGCCACCCGGTACCGACAGAACAACTGGTTTCTCTACCTGACGGGCGTTCGAACGCCGGGAGCCCTGCTGCTCATAGACTCGCTGGCGCCCGAGGGCGAGCGCGAGACGCTCTACCTGCCACCGCGCAACCCTGTCATGGAGCGCTGGACGGGGGCGAAACTCGGCGCAGGTCCGGAAGCAGTGGCGGCTTACGGGTTCGAGCGCGTGCGCGACACGACCGAATTCGATCGGGATCTGCGCTCGATCCTCGAACGGAAGGGAACTGCCGAGGTTCCCGTGAAAGTCTGGACGATCGTGCCGACGGGGCCGGACGCGACGTTCACGCGCGATGCGGCTTTTGCAGGAGGACTTCGCGCGACAGTTGCGACTGGCAGGCCTGGAGCCGCCGAGGTCGTCGATGCGACGGCGAAGTTCACCGCGCTCCGCCGGTCAAAGTCCGAGGCCGAGATTGCAAAATTGCAGCGGGCGATCGACATCACGCTCGCTGCGCAGCGCGCGGCTGCGCTCGACATCGCGCCGGGGCGCTTCGAGTACGAAGTCGAAGGCACGATCGTCGGCGCATTCCTGCGCGGCGGCGCGGAGCGCGAGGGCTTCCCCTCGATCGTCGGATCGGGAGTGAACTCGACGGTTCTTCATTACGAGAGAAATCAGAAACGGATCGACGCCGGCGACCTCATCGTCATCGACATCGGGGCTGAGCTGCACGGTTACACGGCGGACATCACGCGCACGTGGCCCGCTTCGGGCCGCTTCACGAAGCGGCAGCGCGAGGTCTACGAGCTCGTGCTCGAAGCGCAGACGGCCGCGGCGGCGGCATGGAAGCCTGGGATGACGATTCGCGCGCTCAACGAGGTCGCGCACGCAACAATGCGGCGCAGCCCTTTGCGGGACCGCTCCGGACGCACGCTTGACGAGTCGTTCATCCACGGCCTCGGGCACTTTCTCGGGATGGACGTGCATGACGTTGGGGATTATTCGGTGTCGCTGCGGCCAGGCGACGATGTTCACGATCGGGCCGGGTATCTATCTGCCAGACGAGCAACTCGGCGTGCGGATCGAGGATGACTACCTCGTGACGGAAAAAGGCCTCGTGAAGCTCTCGGCGGCCCTGCCATCGACGCCGGACGAGATCGAGCGCCTGATGCGCCGCCGGTAGCCGGACCTGATAAGGACAACGGAGCGAGCAGATCGGTCGGACCAGCGCAGATCTGACCGTCGCCCTGTTCCCCACGTTGCAAGTTCCTTCAAATTGAATTTGCGGCAATGAAGCGGTTCGACACTCGCTGAAAACTGGACATCCATGGCGAAACAGGTCTATCGCGTCGACACACCGGTGATCGGGAAGATTCACGCCTACTTCGAGCGACACGTCGACGAATACCTCGGCCCGGGCGCCTCGGGTGGCGGCGAATCCGAGGTGGGAGCGGGTCCCGACGCGAATGCGGGCAGTGGCAGTGCACTTGGGGTCCAGCTCGCCCCTGCCATCGCCCGTGCGCCGACGCGTGAGCATGTGGCCGCGCTCGTGAACGCCGTCTTCTGGGCCAGCCTCGTACAGGTCGAGGGGCGCTCGACGACGCTCTCGCTCGCCTACGTGTCTCCTGACCAGACCGATAGGCCTTTTATTTTCGACGATCCCATTGCGCTCCAGCCACACGCGCTCGCCAAGGTCGCTCCGGCTGCCGAGCGGCCCGGAATTCACTTCGGCGCGTGGCCGGGGCCCGACGGCCAGCTCGCCGTCTGGGGCATGACGCGCCGGCTTCCGCTGCTCTGCTTCGTGCTCGAGGTCGCGTCACCGGGTGTCATCGTCGTCAAGCATCGCCACGGCGGCGCCGGCAGCAAGTTCGTCAACGCGGCGGTGCTTGCCGGCGACGAAGCGAAGTTCATCGCCGGTCCAGATCCGTCGCCGCTCGGTTGCTCGTCTATGCTCGGCAAGCTCGTCGGACACCGTGAACGACAGAGCGGTGCCGATTGGCTCGACCCGACTAACGCATTCGTGCGCCTTTCGCTCTCGATGCGGGCGCACCGGCGCGGAGGCACCCTGCTCGTCGTTCCGTCGACGTCCGAAGACTGGAGATCGTCGATCGCCGCGCCGATTCTCTATGCTGCGCGTGACGTCTTTACCGACCTTCGAAGGCGCGCCCGGCGTGCCGAGCTCGATCACGCAACGAAGCGCCACCGGACGTCGCTTGCCCGATCGGTCGACGCCGTTGCCGGCCTCACGGCCGTTGACGGCGCGACGATCATCACCGATGCGCTCGACGTCGTCGGATTCGGCGCAAAGATCATCCGAAGGAGTGGGCATCCCGTCGTCGAGTCCGTTCTCGTCTCCGAGCCCGTCGAAGGGAATCGCGCAACCCGTGAGACGCCATCGGCACTCGGTGGAACGCGCCACCTCTCTGCCGCGCAGTTTGTTCAGGACCAGCGCAACGCCGTCGCGCTCGTCGCCTCGCAGGATGGACGGTTCACCGTGTTCGAGTGGTCCGAGCGCGGTCAGGTTGTGCACGCGCAGCGGATCGACGCTCTCCTGATGTGAAGTTGCTTGGACGTTCACGGACGTGTCACCACGCATCAGTACCGTGCGCGGTAGCGATCCAGCTCAAAGACGAGTCTGCGATTTCAAGCACCGTCCGTGGGACGCTCGCTACCGCTCGCGGCTCAGGGAACGGGGACCCGGCGGTGCGATTTGCCTGGTAGTGCACGATGCGGGGCTCCCCGTTTTATGAGCCGCGAGCGGTAGCGAGCGTCCTGCGGACAGTCGAACGGTTCCGATCACTTTGTCCTTCCGCAACGACGAGTCTGCGATTTCAGGCACCGTCTGTGGGCGCCGAACGAGGTGCTACACTGGCGTGCGGCTTCCGGGGAATCCGCCGATCGATCCACATGCTTCGCGGTCTCTGCATCGACGACAAGTACCGGCTCGAGGAACTCCTCGGCGAAGGTGGTATGGGCTCGGTCTACCGAGCCGTGCAGCTGCGTCTCGATCGCAAGCTTGCCGTCAAGGTACTCCGACACGACGTCGAGTCGTCGCCGGCGGCGGTCGACCGCCTCAGGCGTGAAGCTCTGGCTGTCTCGCGACTTCGCCACCCAAACATTGTCTCCGTAGTGGATTTCGGTGTCTCGGCTGACATCGGCGCCTTCATAGTCTTCGAGTATCTCGACGGCCGGTCGCTTGCCTCGGAGCTCGACGAGTCAGGCCGGATGTCGGCCGACGAGGCGATCGAGCTCCTCCTGCCTGTCTGCCGCGCAATTGGCGCGGCGCACGACGCGGGAGTCGTCCATCGTGACCTCAAACCGGCGAATCTCTTCGTGATCGAGCCGCCCGAGGGCCGCGCATTGAAGGTTCTCGACTTCGGAATCTCGACGCTTCAGGGCGCGCACGCCGACGACTTGGCGGGTAACGAAGGCGCAGTGGTCGGCACACCACTCTACATGTCGCCCGAGCAGTGCGACGGTCTCGCGGCCGACTCACGATCCGACGTCTACGCGCTCGGGTGCGTGCTCTACGAGATGCTCACGGGGCGCCCGCCATTCGTTGCGGAGTCCGTCGCTGGCGTCCTGCAGCGCCAGCGTACCCAGGAGGTGCGTCGACCGTCCTTTCTCGCGTCGGACGTTCCTTCCTGGCTAGACGACGTGCTGCTGCGGGCGCTTGCCAAGAAACCGGACGACCGCTTTCCGTCGGCTAACGAGCTCGCCGCGGCGCTCGAAACCGCCAATGGGAGCGCGCCGATCCCGTCGGCGGATCGCGATCTTGCTCGGGCCTCGCTGCCCGTCGAGGCGGTGCCGCGAACGAATCTGCCACCGGAGACGAACGCTTTCGTCGGTCGCGTGCATGAGATTGCGCAGATCGCGGAGCAGTTCGAGTTCGCCCGTCTCGTCACGCTTGCTGGCCCGGGCGGCATCGGAAAAACGCGACTTGCCCGCGAAACGGCCCGCTATGTTGCCGATCGGTTTCCCGACGGCGTCTGGCTCGTCGAGCTGGCGGGCCTGCACGGACCGGACGTCGTTGCGTCGGCTGTCGCCCAGGTACTCGGCGTCCGCGAGTCGGCCGGCCGCCACTTGCTCGACTCGCTCGCTGATGCCGTCGCCGATCGTGGGATGTTGATCGTCCTCGACAATTGCGAGCACGTCGTCGAGGCCTGTGCCGATCTGGCGACGTCGTTGCTGCGAGCGAGCGCCGGCACGAGAGTCCTCGCCACGAGTCGTGAGGTCTTTGGAGTCGATGGCGAGGTCGTCTGGGCCGTGCCCGGCCTGCCGTGGCCCGAGGGCGCGCCGACGGCCAGTGAGGCGGCCGGCAACGAGGCGGTGCGCCTGTTCGTCGATCGCGCCAGACAGTCGCGCCGGTCGTTCGAGCTGACCGATGCCAACGCCGCCATGATTGCCGCCCTCTGTCGCGCGCTCGATGGCCTGCCGCTCGCCATCGAGCTCGCGGCCGCCCGTGTGTCAACGCTTTCGGTCGCCGAACTCGCCGCGCGGATGGGCGACCGGTTCCCGTCTGCTGGACGGCGGCGGTCGCGGTGCGCTGCCGCGCCACCGGACGTTGCGCGCGGCGCTCGATTGGAGCTACGAGTTCCTAACGCCCGACGAGCAGACTCTGCTGTCGCGACTTTCGGTCTTCGCCGGCGGATTCACGCTCGAGGCCGCCGAAGCCGTTGGCGCCGGCCCGCCCGTCGACGAGCTTGCCGTTTTCGACTTACTCCGCCGACTCGTTGACAAGTCGCTGGTCGTCGCCGACGAGGTCGGCCCGGCCGTGCGTTTTCGACTGCTCGAAACAGTTCGCGTCTACGCCCGCGAGAAGCTCTTCGTGAGCGGTGAGGAGGCGGTGCGGCTACGTCGCCACTGCCAGTGGTGCGTCGACCTCGCAGCGCTGGCGCATTCGGAAACAGAGGGACCGCGCCGTGACGAATGGAATCGTAAACTCGAGGCCGACCACGACAACCTCCGGGCCGCGCTGCTCCGGGCGATCGAGTCGCGAGATGCCGAGCTCGCGCTTTGCCTGGCCGGCTCGTTGAATCGATTCTGGGCAACCGCTGGATTCCTGAGCGAAGGTCGACAGTGGATCGAATCCGCTCTTGGCGTTGAAGGCGACGGCCCTCCAGCGCTGCGTGCTTCCGCGCTATTCGGTCTCTCACGCCTCGCCCTCATCCAGGCCGACCATCGCGTCGCCGTCTCGGCCGCGGACGAGTGCCTTCGCATTCGCAGAGATCTCGGCGATCGCGCAGGCGAAGCAGCTGCGATCGGGATCAAGGCGCTCGCCGTCGGACGGCTGGGCGACTACGACGAGGCCTACGCGCTTCAGGAACACAGCCTTACGATCAGTCGCGAGCTCGGCCTCTCGCGTGAGGCGAACGAGGCGGTGTTCTACATGGGGCTGCTGGCCATGTACCGTGGCGACTTCGAGCGGGCCCAATCGCACTTCGAGGAGAGTCTCGTGGCCTACCGGGCGAGCGACAACCGGCACAAGGTCGTGGTGCTGCTGCACAACGTCGGCGAGGTCGCCTGGTTCACGGGCCGTACCGAGGCGGCGCGCGAGGCGCTGGAAGAGTGCCTGCAGCTCGCCGCCGGGTTGGGATTGCGAAGGCTCGTGGCCGATACCCAGCGGAGTCTGGCACGCGCGGTCGGCGACCGAGGCGACGTCGACCGGGCATACGAGCTCTTTCGCGAGTCGCTGCGACTGCAGCGCGAGATCGGCAATCGCGAAGGCGTCATCGAGGTCATCGAGGGTAGCGCCTGTGTCGCCGCCCGGCAGGGACAAGTGCGGAGGGCAGTCGCACTCGCTGCGGCGGCTCGAACCGTGCGCGCCGAAATGGCGATCCCGCCCGACGTCGGGTTTCAGACCGAGCTCGACTCCCGAGTCGAAGCCGCGGCGCAATCGATGTCGCCTGGCGAAGCGGAAGCCGCACGCGCAAGTGGTAGCGCAATGACGCTCGACGAGGCGGCGTCCGCCGCGGTCGATCCGTCGTGGGGGTAACGGCCGCGACGCCATTACCCACTCACGACCCGCCCACCGGGTGAGCGACGCCTACAGAACCGCGAAAAGCAGCGAAGGGGGCCAGGGGGGGCGCCGGCGGGGGGGGCGGCGGGGGGGGGGGGCGGGGGCGGGTGGGGGGGGGGGGGGGGGGGGGGGGGGGGGGGGGGGGGGGGGGGGGGGGGGGGGGGGGGGGGGCGGGGGCCGGGGCGGGGGGGGGGCCCCGGGGGGCGGCCCGGGGGGCCGCGGCCCGCCCCGGGCTCCCGCCGGGGGGGGCCGCCCCCCCCCCCTTTGGCGCCCCCGGCGCTCGGAACCGGCAATCTCCTCGCCACGGCTCTCGGTTCTGAAACGCGGAGTTCTGGAATCCAGACTGTGCGAAACTGCAGACGTGGCTGCGCGTCGCGACAGACTTCCCCAACCACTGACGAACTTCGTCGGTCGAGCCCAGGACCTCGCGATCGTCGGCGAGCACATTGCCACGAGCCGTGGAGTCACACTGACTGGTCCCGGTGGCGTCGGAAAGTCGCGGCTCGCCGTCGAGGTCGCCCGAAGCCAGCTAGGTGAACGTGACGCGGATGCGTGGCTCGTCGATCTCTCGAAAACTGGAAACGTCGCCCGAGCCCTGGCGGCGATGATCGACGTCCGCGAGGAGCCTGGCGTCAATCTGACCGGATCGCTGGTCGCTGCGCTTCGTCATCGCACAGCATTGCTCGTCTTCGACAACTGCGAGCGATCCGCAGCGGAGTGCGCGGGCGTGATCGAGGCGCTGATAGGTGAATGTCGGGATATCGTGATCGTTGCGACGAGCCGGCAGCCACTCGGCTACGCAAGCGAGGTGGTTCACGCCGTCGCTCCACTCGAGATCGGTCCGAGCGGCGGCGATGCGCCGCGGCTCTTCGTCGACCGCGCGAGGTTTGCGAGCCCCGGTTTTGCCGAGACCCGGGCGAACGCGGAAACGATACGCGCCATCTGCCGACGCGTAGATGGCCTGCCGCTCGCAATCGAGCTTGCTGCATCGTGCACGAGACTGCTCGCGCCGGAGCAGATTCTGGCGAGACTCGATGACCGATTCCGGTTGCTGGCAAGTGTCGGCCGGACTGTGGATCCGCGTCACCGAACGCTGCGCGCCACAATCGACTGGAGCTACGACCTTCTCTCACCGAACGAGCAGACGCTGCTTCGAAGGGTCTCGGTGTTCGCCGGGGGGTTCACTGCCGCCGCGGTCCGAGCCGCCTGCAGCGGGGACGGGCTCGAGGACGAGCGAATCGCGGACCTGCTCGATAGACTCGTCGCCACGTCGCTCGCTTTCGTTGACCTCGACGGCGAGCGCTTCCGTATGCTCGATACCATCCACGAGTACGCCCGCGAGAAACTCGCCGCCTCAGGCGAGCTCGAGCACTGGCGAGCCGCGCATCGCGACTGGTTCCTCGCCATGGCTGAGTTGGCGAGCGACGCACTCCTCGGATCCGGTCAGAGCCTGTGGCTCGAGTCGCTCGACGCCGAGGCCTCCAATCTACACTCGGCCCTTTCGTGGACGCTCGACGAAGCCAGGGACGGCGCGGTGGCGCTACGTTTCGTTTCGGCGCTCTATCGATTCTGGGAGCTTCACGGCTACGAATCCGAAGGGCGCCAGTGGATCGAGAGTGCGGTGCTGCTTGCTGACGGACGTGAGCCGGCCCTCGAGGCAGATGCGCGGTTCGGACTCGCGATCCTGGCGTTCTCGCAGAGCGACTTCGCGACGGCACGCGACGAGGTAATTACATGCCTCGAGCTGAGGCGGAGGCTCGGTGACAGGGAAGGCATTGCCCGATCCCTGAACCTCTACTCGCTGGCAATGGATTACCTTAATGACTTTGCACTGTCGGTCACACTGCAGGAAGAGAGCCTCGCCCTCAGTCGAGAACTCGGACTGACCTCCGCCGTGCACCAGGGGACGTATCATCTGGGCTTGCTGGCATTGCGACAGGGTGAACTGGATCGTGCGATGGAGTGCCTTGCGGCGAGCGCGGAGGGCTGGAAGTCGACCGGCAATCGCATTGCGGCCGCCGGCGCGGACATCAACCTCGCCGAGACGATGCGGCTTTGTGGTGACCTCGATGGCGCTCGGGAGCTGACGGCGTCAGTGCTCGATGTGGCGCGCCGAACGGGCACGTCCCGGCTCGAAGCCGCCAGTCTCGTTCAACTCGGACAGGTCGACGTCGATGCGGGCGAAATGGCCGCGGCCATCGAAAGGTTTGTCGAGGCGGCCGAGCTTCACCGCAGGTCCGGAGCGCGCGAGGGTCTCATCGACATCGTCGAGGGGCTCTTCATACTCGCGGCTCGGTCGGGCAACATTGACCTCGCGGCGCGGCTAGAGGCTGCGGCAACGCGCGAGCGGCGAGTCCTTCCAGCGCCAAGAGATCCGGCGCGACAACGCGAGCTCGACGCAACACTGGAGTGTCGAGGCGTCGCAGAGAGTCCTGTCTGGACGCTCGAGCAGGCCCTCGAGGCCGGACTGCGTTGTTTCGGCACCGGGAGCGCCGCTTCGAATCATCTCACGTCGACGAAACCATTCGGCTGATATGAAAAACCCGGCGAAGGTCGTTCGCCGGGTTTTTTCCGCAGAAGTGCGACTTCTGTCAGAACGAGTATGGCTGACTGCGCTCGCCCTGGATGATGACGACGATCGTGTTGCCCTGGCTCGCCTTGTTCAGGTGCAGCTTTCGGCGGCTGCCCTTGATCGTGTATGCCCCGGTCGACGCATTGAAAGTCGGCGGTTTCGGCGGCACGGTGAGAATGCCGTTGACCTCGAACTGGGCGCCAGCCTCGAAGTGCTGGCCCGAGACGGTCAACGTCTTCTTTGCTCCACGATAGCTCGCCGCGGCGACCACCGGTGGCGGGACTTTCACCCGAATCGTCAAGAACTTCCCGTCGACGCGGCCGAGCGAGTCGGTGACACGAACAGAGAACTGGAACGTGCCGGGCAACGTCGGCGCGCCGGCAAGCAGGCCGAATCCCGACAGCGCGATGCCGGTCGGAAGCGTTCCGCTCGTCAACGTCCACGCAAACGGACTCTCGCCATTCGTGACCGCAAGCTGCGACGTGTAGGTGAAGCCGACGGTTGCGTCCGCGAGACTCGCGGTCGCGATGACCGGTGGCTCGGTCTCGCCGTCTCCACCGCCATCGTCACCGCCGCCTCCCGATCCCGGATAGATGAACCGGGCGCCGTTCTTGTCGTCCTCCGTCAACGTAGCGCCGCGGCGATCGTTGTGGATGAACCCGGCCATGTTCGCACTACTTACCTCGGAGTGACCGAGCCCGATGCAGTGGCCAACTTCGTGAGTGATGACCTCGCGCAGCGCAACCGGATCCTGGAAGTAGTCGCAGTAGCCGTCCTGAAGAGCGACGTCTGATTCCTTGATCTTGTAAAACGTCGTGCCGTTGACGACGACAGTCTCTCGCGTCGTGTAGTGCCCCCCGCCGATGGCGATGATGGAGCGGCACGCTTCGCCGGAGATCTCGTTTCGGCAGTCGACCGAGACCATCGTCTTGCCGTCGGCGGGTCCCCAACCACAGAAGTTCGGGTCTTCGCCGCCGTATGCAAGTCGGAGCGTGCAGTCGGGAATCGTCGACCACGCCGCGAGCGAATCCGTAAGCGCCGCCGAAATGCTGGGCGGCGTGCCGCTACCTCCAGGAGTGAAGTTCGTCGAGTTCGAATAGAACAAGACGGTCACACCCGTGTCAGGCTCGAACCATCGCATCCGGTTGAGAAGCGCAAAGCTAGGCGACACACCGGATTCGCCCTCGAACGGCTGCTCGTACTCGGTGGGAATCTGCGCGATGTCGTCGGTGACGAGCACGGGCGTCTTCGAGGCAGTTCGCGCGACGGCTGAGCGAAGATCATCAAGCGGGAGTGTCGCCGGCATCTCCTGCGCTGTCAGACCGGACTTGTTGGCAAGCACCTGGACGCCCTCGCCGCCAGTGTCCCGACGCAGCCAGTCGCGGCCGTCGGCGCCCTTCTCGAGGAAAAAGTTGCCGAGGAACATGCCGTCGACTACGTAAGCACCGTCGCCGTTCGAGGCCAGGAAGATCGCGGCGTCGCGACCGACGTCGAACCGCGGCGAGCCGGATATCCACTGCCCGTTTTCGCCGACGAGTCCCCCTGGCTGCCTGACCACCAGGGAGCCGGTCGAAACGCGACCCTTGAGAACTTCGCGGACGTCAAGGGTGATGTAGGTGACGATGGTTCCGTCGAGCGAGCGACTCTCGATCTTCTGGCATCGGCCGATGACGATGGCCCGGGCGCTCGCTACTTGCTCTTCCATGGAGATGGCGAGCGCGGTGGTGGCTCGGGCATCGGTGCCGAATACGGCGACGACGCACAGGATCGCACCAAGTATCGTGAACTTCTTCAAGTTGTCCCTCCCGGGGCAATGATCAGGGGGTGTTTTGGGAACTGGGACAGTATAACCAGCGAGACAGCGCGAGATCGAGAAAAATCGACGCGAGGCGTCAGAACCGCGAGCGGTAGCGAGCAGGCCGGCGGACCGTCGTACGACTCGCGCGAGCTCTCCGGGCGTTTAGTCATTGCACTCGAGAGGGCGTCCGTGCTTCACACCGTCCGCAGGCCGGCTCGCTACCGCTCGCGGTTCTGACGCTCGCGTCTGTTGTAGCGCAGCCACGGAACGTTACCGCACCCGGGCCGTCCGCTTCGCCACCGGCTTGACGTCGCCGCCACGCTCGGCCGCGGGACAGACGTCGTTGAGAAAGCACGTCTCGCATTGCGGAGCGCGCGCCGAGCACGTCGCCCGACCATGCAGGATCAGCATGTGCGACAGGTCGATCCAGTCCTTCCTGGGCACGAGCGCGCACAGGTCGCGCTCGACCTTCACCGGGTCCTCCTCCTGCGTCAGAGCCATCCTCCTCGCAAGTCGGCCGACGTGCGTGTCGACCACCACGCCCGATGCGATACCGAAGGCCGTGCCAAGAACGACGTTGGCCGTCTTACGGGCAACACCCGGCAATCTCAGAAGCTCCTCGATAGTCTTCGGAACCTCGCCGCCGAACTCCTCGACCATCAGCCGGCAGGCTCCCTGGATGTTCTTCGCCTTGTTCCGATAGAAACCCGTCTGGTAGATGTCGCGCCCGAGCTCCTCGACGTCAACGTTGAGGTAGTCCGCCGGCTTCCGGTACTTCCGAAATAGGTTGGCCGTCACCTTGTTGACCCGTTCGTCCGTGCACTGCGCCGACAGGATCGTCGCGACGAGCAGCTCGAATGGACTCTCGTGGACGAGCGCGCATTCTGGCTTCGGAAAGTGCTTGCGCAGGCGGCGAACGATCGTGCCGGCGCGCTTCTTCGTGTCGACGGTTTGTGTCATTCAGGTCATCCGTGTCCGAGAGTCGTCCGGCTGCCGCCGGCGCGGAGCGGCATGGTATCGTATCGTTCGATCGCGCCGGAGCGAACCGGTGACGTTCACGATGTGATGACCATATCGATGCATCGCTTCGAGCCCGACCTGAGCGATCTTGCGCCGTTGGCGGACGACGAGATACCGCTTGCGCATTCGGTCCTCCGTATCGCGCTGACCGAGTACCCGCGCCTCGAAAAGGACCGCTGGCTTTCTGAGATCGACCGGCTCGCCGAGCGCGCCAGGGCTCGCGCAAGCGGCGACGACGATTCTGCCCTCGTTGATGCGCTCGACGCCGCGCTGTTCGTCGAGGCCGGCTTTCATGGCAACTCCGCTCTTTATTACGACCCGCGAAACTCCTTTCTCAACGACGTGCTCGAAAGGAGGACCGGCATACCCATTACGCTCTCGATCGTCTACATCGAGACGGGTCGGCGACTCGGGCTCGACCTGTTCGGAATCGGGCTCCCGGGCACTTTCTCGTCGGTCATCGCGGGAAGGACGGACGTACCCAGGTCATCGATGCCTTCAACCGGGGCTCGCGCCTTGCACGCGAAGACTGCGCGAGGCTCGTCGAGGAGAACGGAGGCGACGCCCGGACGTTCGAGGAGCGGTTCCTGTTGCCGGTCTCGCATCGCAAGATCCTGCTTCGCATGCTCACGAACCTAAAGCTCATCTACGTCAACAACCGGGACTTCGCGCGGGCGGTCCGGGTCATGGATCGTTCGCTCGAGGTCGCCCCGGACCAGTGGTCGGAGTTACGCGATCGCGGTCTCGTGCTCCTTCAGAATGGCGAACCGGGCAAGGCGCTGCGGGATCTCAAGCGGTACATCGAGTTCGCACCACCGACGGACGACGAGCAGCCTGTCCGTCAGGCTATCGCTGCGGCGCAGCGCTTGATCGCCCAGAACAACTGACTGGAAATGGGACGAAGCAGGGCAGTGCGATTCGACTTCGACATCAGGCAATACGGACATCGCCGGGCGATCCGGGTGTTGGCGTTCGTCCTGTTCGTCCCGTGGAGCGTCTCGTTCTTCGCGCTGCCGTCCGCGGGCAGCATCCGGGCGGCGGTGCTGTCCGTACGAGTGGTCGACGAGTCGGGCGCAATCGTCGTCGGTTCGACCGTTACAATCGCCGAGACTGGCGAGAACCGCGCGAACCTGCTGCTGACGACGGATGCGGCGGGACGAGCGCAGGCGACGGTACCGGACGGAACGTATGCGGTGACGGTATTCCCCCCGTCGACGTCAGGGCCCGCCACCGAGCTCGTGCGGGCGACGACCCAGGGTATCGCTGTCGACTCCAACCGCGAGGTCGAAATTCTACTGCGCAGGGGCATTCCTCTGCAGACGTGCGTTCGCAGCGAGGACGGACGTCCCCTTCCGGGAGCCCGGGTGGATGTATTTTCGCCGGTCTTCGACCTGGTGACGACCACCTACACCGACGAGACGGGATGGATTCGCATCGTGGCAACGTCCGATCAATGGCTGTTCGTGGCGCCTCCCCCGGACGGCGGCCTCGAGATCGGAGGCTGGGTTCGTGTTGAGGATACCCTTCACGACTCCAACGGGCTTGCGGCTCCGATCGTTCTCGGCAGGCTTGCGCCTCCGACTGTCGAGGCCGACGGGATTATTGTGATTCACCGCGGCGCTTCGACGTCGGGACGGATCCGCATCGCCATCCTCTCGGAGGGTTACACCGACGGAAACGAGGCCTTCGACGATCGCAACCGCAACGGCCGGTGCGACGACGAGCCATTCCTCGACCTGGACGGCGACGGCCGCCACGATCCGAATGAACCCTTTGCGGACGCGAACCTCAACGGGAGACGCGACTCTGAGCCCTTCACGGATGCGAACGGCGACGGCGTCTGCAATCGCGACGAGCGCGCCGCGTTTCTCAGGGCGATCACGGACGACGTACGGATGATGCTCGCGTATCCCGTCTACAGGGAGCTTGCCGATCGAATCGAAGTAGTTGCGGCATTCCTTCCGTCTCCGCAGGCGGGCAGCGATTTCCCGTCCTTGCCGAACCCGATCGTCCGCGACACGATGTTCGATTCTCGTTTCGCCAGTACCAACTACATATTCAATCTCGATCGATCGAAGGCCGAGTTCGAAGGCATTCGGCGCTTCGGAGAATTCGACGTGCTAGGCGTCCTGACGAACAGCCTCTTCAAGCTCGGACGCGAGTCGGCGAGCGGAACGCTTTTCCTATTCGGTTCGCCCCAGGCGGAAACTACATCGACGTTCGCGCACGAGATCGGTCATGCGATCGGAAAGCTCGGGGACGAGTATTTCGAGTACGACGGTGCGCCGCCGTACAGCGGTAATGAGCCGGTGTTTCCGAACCTCACGAAGACTCCGGATCGCGACGCACTCAAGTGGAGCCGATTCGTTCGGTCGTCGACGAGCGTGCCAACGGCGGACGGGTCCTCGGGTGTCGGTGCCTTCGAGGGCGCGTATTACAGGCGACGCGGGGTCTACCGGCCTTCGCATTCGTGCCTGATGCGGCGCTACGGTCCGTTCTGCCCGGTCTGCACGGACGCGATGCTGACGAGATCGTACAACCTCGTCGAGACGAGTCGACCGGCGGAGCCGGTTGTGGTGACGCCGCGAAATGGAGCGACGGTGTCGGGGTGGATGACGGTAGGCGCCATTGGACCGGATGTGGCCCGCATAGTCGCGGCCGAGGTGCTCGTCGACGGTACGCCTGCGGGCGAACCGGTGCGGGAAATGACGCTTGGGCTTGCCATCGACACGTCGAAATACACGAACGGAGCTCACGCGATTGCGATCGCGATCACGGAAGTCGACGGAATTCGGCGCACGACGGCGCCGGTAACGGTTGTCGTGTCGAACGAGTCCAGGCTTGCACCGTCGATCGGGACTCCGGAGTATCGCGGTGGCGCGATTGTCTTTCCGCAGGCATCGGGTGTCGTGATGCCGGGAGCCGTGGCGATCGTAAATGGGAAGGACCGGTTTCCGATTGAAGTCACTGGAAGTGGCGTTGTGCGGACCGTGAAGTCATCGCTTGGCAGCGCCTCGAGGCTCCGGGTGGCGAAGGCGGTCCCGAAGCGGCGCGACGTGTCGGTGCGTATCGTGAACGCGAGCGGTGGACAGTCGGATGTGGCGACGTTTCGCCGGTAGGGACCTTGAACACCGATTGGCCCTTCCGCAAAGTGCGTGAGCCACGAGCACCGATTGGCCCAGAACCCCGAGCGCAGCGAGGGGCCGACTGTAGGCTCGGCTAAAGTTGGGGAAAAGGATCAATTGCTCGATCGACCAACCGGGCCCGACACTCTCGGCAGGCCCATTTCCGCTCACGGCACCGAGCCTGCAGTCGGCCCCTCGCTGCGCTCGGGGTTCTGGGTCAATCGGGGTTCTTTCGTCGGGCCCGCAGATCGCTCCGCCCGCGTCCTACCTGTGACGCCAGGAGGGCGATCGCTTCTCGAGGAAGGCGACCAGCCCCTCACCGGGATCGCGCAGATTCATGAGCTGGTTCAGGTACAGGTCCTCGACCTTCAACAGAGCTTCCTCGAGCGAAACCCCGTCGCATTCGACGAGCGCCCGACGCGCGGTCTCGAGCACGGACGCACTCAGACTCCGAAGCTTGTCGAGCACCTCGTCCGACTTCTTCTGCAACTGGTCGTCAGGCACGACGTGCGAGACGAGTCCACACTGTCGCGCCTCCTCGGCCGTCAGCAATGCTCCAGTGAGAATCATTTCTCTCGCGCGTTTCTGACCGACGATTCGCGGGAAGTAGACGCACGCCAGCGGCGGAAAGACTCCCATCTTGATCTGGGGCAGTCCGAAGCGAGCTTTCTCGGACGCAATGACGATGTCGCAATAGGCGGCGAGCTCGCACCCCGCTCCAAGCGCAGAGTCGGGAACGATCGCAACCGTGGGCTTCGACTGAAAGTCGAGGGTTCGGAAAATCGCATGGAATGCGTCGAGGAGCTGGTAAGCGACCTCTGTACCGTGGTCTTCGAGGGCGATTCCGGCCGAGAACGCGCGGCATTTCTGGCCGACTTCGAAGACGAATGCGCACAACCCGTGCTCGCGGGCGGCGAGGTTCACGGCTTCCGTGATCGCACCCATCATGTCGATCGTCAGGGTGTTGAGCGGCGGATTGTTCAGCGAGATGCGCGCGACGCGGTCGTCGATACGCAGGCCGATCTTCGACGACAAGTCGCCCCGTCCAGGCACCTCGGAAAATTCGCTCATCGATTCACCCGCGATCGTGACCAGTCAGCCAGAGGTCGACAGGCCGTACGGTGGGAAGCAGCGGATACAACTGCAGGCCGTCAACGTGCTGACTATGGAGGATGTAATCGCGACGGTGCAAGAGCACGACGGCCGGGCACACTTCGACGAACGTGCGGTGGATCTCGCGGTAGAGTTCGTCGCGCGATGGCGGATCGGTCGTCGCACGCGCGAGCTCGAACAACTCGTCGAGCACCTGCGAATCGTGGGTTCCGGCAAACGAGCCCAGCGTCGAATGGAACGCGCCGAACGTGAAGGTGTCCGGATCGAGGTAGTCGCCGTACCAGGACGCTTCGATGATGTCGTAGTCGCCATCCCGGCGCGTCTGATTCAGAAGCCTGACGACGCGCGGCTGAAGTTGCAGGCCAATTTTCGCGAAGTCCTCCCGGATGCCTTCCAGGGCCTCATCGCCGATCGTCCACGGCGCATCGGTCAGCACCAGATCGATCGGCCTCGAGACATCGAAGTCGGACGCATCGAGGAGGGCCTTCGCGCGCTCCGGATCGTACTCGGGAAGCTGAAGGTCCGGGTCGTACCCGGGACAGCTTGGCGGCACGAGCCCCGACGCCAACACCGCGACCGGTGCCGGCGCATAGACGCGCAGCAGCCGCTCGCGATCAATCGCGTGGGCGATGGCGCTCCGGACACGCGGATCCGACAGTCGCCCGGGGCGATGGTTCAGGAGAAGGTACTGGCAATGCGGCTGCGTGATCGACTGAAGCTGCGAACGGCAGCTCGCGTCGGACAACAATCCGGCGAGTCGATTTCTCGGAATGTACTTAGTGAATGCGTATTCCCCGCTGAGCACGCCGTCGAGCGATTCATCGGCCCCCATGTGCAAGAGAAAGTCGACGCCATCAAGGAACGGGTGGAATTTGTCCCTGTAGGCCTCGAATCGATCGAGCACGATCCGATCTTCATCCACGGAGCGAACCGCGAACGGACCGGTTCCAACCGGGTGCAGACTGAACGCGTCCGGGTCGGCCTCCACGAGATCGCGCGGAACGATGCTCGCGAAAGTGAGCGCGAAGAGTCCGAGCGCGAAAGCGATCGGTTCGGTGAGCTCGACCTGAAGGGGTGGTTTCGTCGAGGATGCGAATGCCCTCGATAGTACTCACAGTCCCGGCCTTGAACTCGCGGGCACCGCGAACCGAGGCCATGACGAACGCTCCCTCCTCGGCATCGCGCGCCACACGCTCGAGCGAGAAGAGCACGTCGTCGGCGGTCAATTCGCGTCCGTGATGGAACGTGACTCCGCGCCGCAGTCTGAACGTCCACGTCTGTCCGTCCGGAGACACTTCCCATCGCTCCGCGAGTGCCGGGGTGATCCGACCGCCTTCGCGGCTCGACACCAGGGTCTCGAAGACGCAGTCGAGAACAGTCGAATGCGACTCAGAGAAACCGCGCACCGGATCGAGATCCACGTCCCGCATCGTGAGCGGAATGGCGATTCGGCCGCCCGCGCGTAGGTTTCGGCAGCCGAATCTGCGAGATCTCGGACCGCAGTGCCTCGACGTTCTGCTCGATCAGGCCATTCGCGTAGGTCATCGCCGCGACCGAGACCTGACTCTCGCGGCCCGCCTCGTAGATGTGCGAGATCGCGGAGGCCAGCTCCTCGGTCGATCCCGATTGCTGCGCGACGGCCATCTCGAGCGCGCTCGCGACGCTGATGAGCCGCTCGATGAAGGCCACGATGTCGAGACTGGCCTGCTCCTGCTCGCCCATGGCGAGCCGCACGCGATAGGCCAGAGTGCTGATTTCGCGAACGCGGCCGACGACCTTCTGACTGGATTCGTTTCGTTCCGTGGCCGTCTTGCGAAGCCGTTCGGCAAGTTCAGCAACGCGGCCCATGGCCCGCTTGAGGTTGGCGGTTTCCGATGTCTGCGTCGACGTCGCGTCCGAGATCTGCTCGACACGTGAACGAATGAGCTCCGCTTCGGCATAGATGGCATCGAGTGCCGAGCTCGCCGCGTGGGCGAGCTGAAGCCCGCGAAGCGCGCGTTCGCCGCTGGCTCGGGCTTCCTGACTCGCAAGCGCGATCTCGCTTCGAATCGATCGGACGACCGTCTCGATTTCGCGCGTCGACGCCGTCGTGGAATCGCTGAGCTGCTTGATCTCGCGGGCGACGACGGCAAAGCCCCTGCCAGCCTCGCCGGCGTGCGCCGCCTGGATGGAAGCGTTGAGCGCAAGGAGTTTCGCCTGGACGGCGATCCCCTGGATGATCTTCGTGATCTCGGAAACCTCTTCGGATCGGGCTACGAGCTGGTCCATCGATCGCCCGAGCGACGTCACGGCTGTCGCGATTCCGTCGACGGCTTCGGCCGTCTGCCGGACGACGTCGATTCCGTTTGCTGCCGCGTCCGACATCTGCCCGGAGAGTGCAAACGTCTCGGCTGTACCGGCGTCGATGCTTCGAATGGACGAGTTGATCGCCGTTACGGCTCTGGCCGTCGTCGAGAGCTCTCTCGTGAGGCCGCCCATTGCGCGGTCGATGTCCTTCATGGAGGACGCAATGGCGGCTGCGGCGGCAGCGACGTCGCCGACTGCGGCTGAGAGCGTGTCCGAGTCACGCGTGACGTCGCGGCCGCTCTCGGCGAGGTTCGACGTCGCGTGTGCGGCGGACTCGATGAGAACGTGCAGTTCGTTGGCCTGGGCGCGAACGCCCCGCGCCGTTTCACTGAGTGCCGTCGCCGTGGCGTCGCAAGCCTGCGCCGAGGCCGTGACCTCGGCGTTCGCGTTGGCGGTCACAGCGATTCGATCGCTCGAGTCGCGCACGGCTGAAATCGTCGCCGCGGCAATATGGCGAAGCCGCTGCGTGACTCGGCGGCGAACGGCGATCACTTCGCGGAGTCGGCCGATGAGCTCGCGTTCGCGATCGGTCTGCGCCGCTTCGAGCGAAGGAAGCTCGCCGTCGAGGGCTCCGGCACTCAGGTCGTCGAGCGCCGAGGCGATCAAGTCCAGAATGCCGTCGGGAATTGGCCGCGGCGTTTCGCTCATCGCGAGTGGATTCCTCGAGGAAGGGAGTTCACGGTCACAGTGGTACGAGATCTTGGCGCCTTTGCGCCTTGGCGAGGCTCACCATCCGGAAGAGGTTTATCGCAAAGGCGCAAAGACGCAAAGGCAAGGGCAGGCGAAGACCGCAGACTACTTCCCGGCCTTCTCGATCTTCAGCACCTCGATGTCGAAAAGCAGCGTCGAATTCGGCGGAACCTTGTTGCCGCTTCCCTGTGCGCCGTATCCGAGCGACGGAGGAATGACCAGTTGCCGTTTGCCACCCTGCTTCATTCCGACGACGCCCTGACTCCAGCCATCGATGACGCCCTTGCCCACGGTGAACGTGAAAGGCGTACCCTTGTCGACCGAACTGTCGAACTTGGTTCCGTCCTTCAGGGTGCCGGTGTAGTGCACCGTCACGCGGTCGCCCGTGGCCACGGACACGTCGCCAGTTCCCACCTTGACGTCCTTTTTCTCGAGCTTGGAATTCGGATCGACCGGCGGGACGGCGGCATTCGTTGCTGCCGTGTTCGTCGGCTTCGAGTTCGTGGGTGGCGGCACCGGCGGTGTGGGCTTTGGCGTCGTGACCGTGCTCTTTGCGGTGTTCGTCGTCGTGCTTGCGGGCAACGCCGCATAGATCACGATGCCGATGAACCCCGCGGCGAGAACGCCGACGATGATCCGGTTGAGGGGCTTGTCCCAGAACGACGGGTGATGCACGCGCTGGTCACGTTCGGCGCGTCGGCGCTGGGCACGATTTTTCGTTTCGTTGGCCATCAATTGCTCCGTGTGAGTTACTTCTCGACGTGTTGGTCGGCGCCGTAACGGCGCCAAAAACCGACGAATGTTAGGTCAGACCGTCCGATGCGCGCAACGCGGGAGGGCGCGCGCGCAGCAAGGCGACGAGTCCGGTCGAAACGACAAGGTTGGCCGCGATGATCACGAGCGCCGACCGTGGTCCGAGGGGCTCGAAGACCTGGCCGATCATCCAGGGCAGGAACATCGCACCGCAACTCGCCGAGGCGAAGAGAAGTCCCGTCACCGAGCCGGTGATTGGCGTGCGGGTTCCGACGAGCGCCAGCATCGTTGGAAACACGGCCGCGACGGTAAGCCCGAGCAGAAACGTGCCGATCCAGACGACTCCAGGACCGGGGACGAATACCAGCACTGCGATGCTGGAGACTGCTGCCGGAAGGGTGATGGCGAGCATCCGGTCTGGCGAAAAACGTGCTGCGACCGGAATCGCAAAAAAACGACCGATTGCGACCGCGCCCCAGAACGTCGCCGTGATGTACGCGCCGGCCTCCTCGGAAGCCAGTCCCGATCGCACGGCATAGGTGTAAATCCATCCACCAGACGCCGCTTCGGCGCCCGTGTAGACGAAGAAGAACACAGCGCCGATTGCGACGAACACTCTGTCGATCTGTCCGCGCTGCGCGGCAGACTCGAACCTGACTCGTTCGGGGCTCGGCGTCACAAAAAGCAGGACTGCGGCGGGAATGAGCAGGACCGCGAGCGCGGCAAAGGCGGCCGTCAGGCTTCCGGCTCGGGCCGAGACTTCCGCAAGAATGATTGGCGAAAGAAAGGCGCCCACACCGTAGATGCAGTGCAGTCCGTTGAGGTATGGCCCGGCGCGCTCTCGAAATCGCCAGACGAGCAGCGTGTTGCAGCCGACATCCAGCATGCCGAGGCCAAACCCGAGTGCTCCAACGGCCGCCGTGGTCGGCCCGAGTTTCGAGAAACCGGGGACGAGCAAAAGCGATACCGCGAGCCATGCAAGAACGCCGACGAGTACCGGATGCCCGGGGACTCGATCGACGACACGGCCGGCCGCGAGAGTGCCGAGCAGGTAGCCGAGCGACTGCGCCGTGAACAGGATCGCGACGTCGGCGAGATCGGACCTCGTCCGATCGGCGAGCGCGGGCAGCGTCGGTCCAAGCGCGGCGGCGGAGAGTCCAAGACCGATGAACGCCGCGTAGTAGGGCAGGCCGTCGCGAATCGTCGGCGACGAGGAAACCGTCGTCAAAGCATGTTGCCCTTGAAGGCCTTGACCATCAGTTCGACCGAGAAGATGGCGCACAGGCAGGCAAGGAAGAAATACGGTCCGCTTCCCGGCCAGATATTGAGCGTTCCCCAGGTGTTGTACATCACGAGCCACGACAGTAAGAGAACGTCGAGCACGAGCGACAGCGACATGACCGCAGCGCCGTACCTGCGCAGGTAGAAGAGCCCGATGGCGCCGATGGCCGCGAGGAATGCGTCGAGCAGCAACGTCGGACCGACGGCCCACTTCCAGTCGAAGGTCGTCGGGTGGAGACCCTTGGGTCCGCCCTGGCCCATGACGATCTGGATACCCAGTGCCGTGCAGAGAAGCAGCTTGAGGACTCCGACTCCGAAAAAAGTGAAGATCAGCGCCGCGGACACATCCGGAAACTCGCCGTCGACGACGCCCTTGCGCGGCCTGCGATCCCACGCCGAGAGCCGCCTCTTGCGCCCGCCCTTCGTCGCGGTGACCGCCGAGGCGGATTTGGCCGACAGTTGATCGGATCCGCAGACCGTGCACCGCACGTGGTTTGCCGAGTTCACCGCGCCGCAAGCCCTGCAGACGAGCACCGTGCTTCCGCGCGTTTCCGTCGTCGGCTCGGGTTCGCCCTTGATTTCCAGCCTCGGCGGAGGCTCGATCGGTTTACGCTTTCCAACTTCAACGCCGACCTGATCGGCGAACAGCGAACCGCAGTCAACGCACGTGACGGCGCTCGTTTCGTTGTTCATGCCGCAATCCGGGCAAGACTTCATCGTCCAAACTCCGATCGCATTGTGGTTTGAGGGGCGGGCTGCTCAACTTCAGGTGTCCGCAGTGCGAACCCGCGGCATCGGTCCTGCGGCGTCTCTGTGTAACTGCGAACTGGGTGCCGCAGTGACTTTCGAACTTCAATCGGGATCAGTTGGACGACACGAATGTACACAATTCTCGGCGATTGTCACGCGTGCCCCGCGACGTCGAGGGCTCCGTGAATCGCGTCGCGCGCCATTATCGCCGCTCCGATGACGCCGGCATCGTCGCCAAGCGCGCTTTGGACGATCTCGCACGATTCGAATGACGGTCCGAAGGCCCGTCGCCGCGCCTCGTGGATGACGGCCTCGAGCAGCACGTCGTTGTCGCGCATGACGGGCCCTCCCAGCACGACGAGCTCGATATTGAGCAGATTCACGACGTTTGCGATCGTCATGCCGAGATAGAGGCCCGTCTCGTTGAGAATGGCGCGGGCGAGGCGGTCGCCGGCAACGGCACTCTCCACGACATCCTCGCACGTCAGCTTGCCCCGCATCTTCTCGGCAAGTGGCGAGTAGACGTAGGAAGGATCCGAGAACAGGCGCTCTCGAGTGCGTCGGACGATATTCGGACCCGAAGCAATCGTCTCGAGACATCCGGACGATCCGCATCCGCACTCCAGACCCTCTGCGGTGATCTTCAGGTGGCCGAATTCACCGGCAAAGCCTCGCGCGCCGCGTTGAAGCCGCTCGCCCTGGACGATGCCAGCTCCGATCCCCGTCCCGAGGGTGATGTAGATGAAGTCGGTGCGCCCTTTTGCCGCTCCGCATCGCCATTCGCCATACGCGGCCGCATTCGCGTCGTTGTCGAGAACTACCGGAAGCGCCGTCGCGCTCGACAGCTCGTCGGCCACATCGATGCCGGTCACGTCGCTCAGGTTCGGCAGCATGACGACCCGGTTCGACGGATGCTCGACGAGTCCCGGCAACCCGAACCCGATGGAGCGGATCGTGCCGATTCCGGACGACTCGACGATCGTTCGGTTGACGAACTCGACGAGTCCGTCGACGAGGTTGCGGCCGGACTCGAGATGCGAGGGCTCGCGACCGAGTGCGTGCACCCGTCCCTCGCCATCGACGATGGCCGTCCGCGTGCTTCGGCCAAGATCGACCCCGAGATAGAGCTCCAGGTTGCTCACGACGCCACCTCAGGCGGCAGCGGCCGACGAATCGGGCCAATACCTCCCGTCGAGCGCGATCGAGTGGCGGAGGCCACCCGCGTGATGTGGCTGATGGCCCATTGCGCCTTCGCGCGGACGCCCTCGTCGTCGTCCTCGCGAACGCGGATCTCGAGCGCGCTGATCGAGAGTGGATCCGCGAGTTGTCCGAGCGCCTGAGCCGACGTGAAACGGACGTTCGCATCCTGTCGCTCGAGCGATTCGATCAAGTCCGGCAATGCGCGTTCGTCACCGAGCTCGCCTAGCGCCAGCGCGGCCTGGCTCGCAAGCATGCTGTCTTCACAACTGAGCGCCTCGAGAAGGGGCGACAGGACCTCGGAGCTCTGAATCATTCCGGCGGCCTTCGCCGCAAATCGCGCTGTCCCGAAGTCGCCCCGGTCGGTCGCCTCCTCGAGCTTCGTGGCGATTGCCGGAGCGGCACTTGCACCGAAGCGTCCGAGCGCCTCGGCGGCAGCAGACTTCACGCGGGGACTGCTATCGGCAAGCGCCGTCGCGAGCGCGTCGACGGCTTTGGGATCGTGCGAGAACCGCAGCATGGCCACGCCATCGAGCCGGATCTCCTCGCTCTCGTCCTGCAGGAGGTCCGAGACGTCCGTCCCGAGCTGGCGCCCCGCGAGTCCCTCGATGATCTTCTGGCAGACGGCATCGAGACCGGTGACTTCGTCGGTAAGCGTCTCGTCGACCTTGCTCGCCCAGAGCACGCCTCCGGTTTCGGTCTCGATGAGCTGTGCCGTCACGCGTACACGTGCACCCGACCTCAACACGCTGCCAACGAGCACGCCATCGGCACCGAGCTCGCGTCCGACGTCGTTCGGGTTGAATGCACGGTCCGCATACCGGGCGACGGTGGAAATCGGCCTGAGCGTCAGCGACTTGAACTTCGAGAGCTCAGTGACGAGAGCTTCGAGCAGCAGGAAGTTCCAGTCCGACTCGGATTCATTCCCGAGAGCACGGAACGGCAGCACTGCGAGGGCCTTGTGCAGGCCCGGGATTAGAGGGAAGTCGTCCGGCACACTGATCGAATCCTCGAAGCTCTCTTCGCGCACCGCCGCCTTTCCCGGTTGCGAAAGCGTCTTCCCGCTTCCGGGCACGATTTTCCGGATGAACCCGGGCAACGTGTTGGTCCAGCCGCGGCGCACGTTTTCGACGGGTGCGAACGGCTGGTTGATGCCGTCGGGAACCGGAGTCTGGAATCGCATGCCGGCCGAGATCCGCTTCAGGTCCGAGAGGACCTCGTGCATGGACTGGTAGCGGGCCGCCGGATCCTTCTCCATGCATCGGTCGATAATGGCCTGCAGGCCCGGGGGCGCAGCGGGATTCTCGTCGAGAATCGGCGGAGGCGTGCGATTGCAGATCGCGTAGTAGATGTCGACGTGGTTTTTTCCCGTAAAGGGCTTCTTGCCCGTCGCCATTTCATACAGCACGATGCCGAACGAGAAGACGTCGCCGCGACGGTCCGTCCGATCACCACGCGCCTGTTCCGGCGACATGTAAGCCGGCGTGCCGAACGGTGAGCCGAGAGCGGTGATTTCGGCCGATGCGTGACTGGTCGCCTCTTCGAGGTTCTTTCCGAGACCGAAATCGAGCACCTTCGCCTGCCCGCGCGGCGTGATCATGATGTTCTGCGGCTTGATGTCACGATGGATGATGCCGCGGTCGTGTGCCCGGGCGACGGCATCCGCTACTTGCAGGGCGATCGACAGCAGGGCGGGAGCGGCGAGCGGACGCGTGTTGATGGTCCGCTTCAGCGTGTGGCCCTCGACGTACTGCATGGCGATGTAATAGACGCCCTTGTCTTCGTGGATCTCGTAAATGGTGCAGATGTTCGGGTGGTCGAGCGACGACGCGAGCCTTGCCTCGCGCAGGAACCTCCGTCGCGCGCTTTCCTCGCCGAGCAGATCCGCATCAAGGATCTTCAGGACGACGGTGCGATCGAGCTGAACGTCGAGAGCGCGGTACACGCTCGCCATGCCTCCGGACGCGAGGGGTTCGAGAATCCGGAAGTGCGCAATGGTCGTGCCGACAATCTGCCGAGAGTCCATGGTGTTTTGGAGACCGATTCAGCGGCCGGCCGACGCCGGCGTCTCAGCAGGATACTCCGGCGAGCGGGAATACCGGCGATCGAACTGTCAGGACGTCCCGAGGACGTGGACGAAGACGTGACGGGAGGAACCGCGACGGCGGTGTTCCCAGAGAAACACGTGTTGCCATGTGCCGAGCGCCATGCGGCCGTTGGCGATCGGAATCGACAGGCTCGTGGCGGTGAGTGCGGACCGGATGTGACTGGGCATGTCGTCGGGTCCCTCGGCAGTGTGCGTGTAAAGCGGATCACCTTCGGGCACGAGTCGCGCGAGAAAGTCCTCGAGATCCCGGCGCGCGTCGGGATCCGCGCCCTCCTGAATCGTAAGGCTCGCCGAAGTGTGCGAAATGAAAACCGTACAGAGTCCGGTCTGTACGCCGGACGTCGCGACGGCTTCGGAGAGGTCACGGGTCACGTCGTGCATCCCCTGACCCCGGGTCGAGATTCGAAGCTCCCGTTGGTGTTGGGTCCAGAGATCCATCGATGGCCGCAGATCGGCGCGGTTCGCTATTTCGGGTCTTTCGCAACAATTGTGGCGAACCGGACTATCCTCGTGTCGGTCCAGGCACCGAAGACCTTCGCACCGTCGGTGATGGTCTCGAGGCTCGTTACCGGGGATACCCGGTGAGCTGCGAGACGTCGCCAAACGTGGCTCCGTCATCGCGCGATGCAAGACCGATGATGTTGGGCTCGGGTTCGTCCGAGTCGAGACCGGCTCCATGAAGGAGAAGAATGACCTGTCCATCCGTCGTCCGCGCGAGATGATGTTCGTGCGGCGTGCCGACCTGGGCGATGGGTCCGGTGGGCGGAGCAGAGGGCGTTCCGAGCGGCGTACGTGTGAAGAACACGCTCTGGACGGGCGGCCCGGCCGCGTAGGACGTCTCGGACCAACTGACGCAGAGCTGGCCGTCCGCGCTCAAATAGCCCTGGACGTCATCCGGAGGTGCTGTCGGCGACTCGGATCGGGCGATGGCGATGGGATCGGACGGAATGTCGATTCGCGTCGCGAGAACCAGACCGCCCGTGTATGCATCTCCGGCGACGGCGCGATCCTGCGTTGCGACCTGCACGCGGAAGAGCCAGACGGAACCATCGACCGCGGCGTGGAGCGATGGCGACGAGTCAGACTCGAACGTCGGTCGGGCGTTCGTCTTGACGAACTCTGCGAACGCGACGCCAAGATCGGTAGAGACGCTCCAGTTGACCTGTTCGGCGGTCGTTGTTCCGCCGCCCATGGCCTGAACGGCGAACGCGGTCTGGTACGCGAGATAGAGATGTCCCGTTGGTGTCGTGGCGAGGTCGATGCCTACGATGTTGCGATCCGAATCGATAAACGTTCCCGACGTGAAATTGCGAACCTGGGAATCGGACCGGACGACGGCAATCTGGTTCGCGAACCCCGTCGTGCCGGCGTAGTAGATGTTGCCGGCCGAATCGCCGACTATCGCTACGAGTTGGAACAGGACCGGAATGCGAATGCTCTTGACCGCCCCGAACGACTTGCCGCCGTTCTTCGAGATCGCGTAGGTACGCTGAGTGCCGGATTGATCCGGTCCTCTCCAGAACACGACGACGTTGCGTCCGGCGGTGACGACCTGCGGCACGTAATACGAGCCGAAGTGAATGGACTCGACAAGGGTTTTCTTGCGGGTTGCCGCCGTGCGCGGACCATCGGCGAGAGCCGAGCTCGAAATGAAGCCGACCAGGGCAACAACGAGCGCCGCCCGGACAGATGTGCTAATTACCGACAGGATTCTGCGTGTCACCAAAGCCATTCCTCGCTTGATCCGGAACGCCGCGAACTACGACGCTCGACTCAACCGGCGTGAATCGCGTCAGATGTCCGAACGTTACCGCCAATCGACGGGATGGTCAACGAGGCTGCTTCGCGACGATGGACCAGGGAGGCGTTACAGGCAACGGGGCTCTGGGTCATAAAGCGCGAGTTGGTAAGGCCCGGAGAATCAGACCCCGGTTGGCCCAGAACCCGGAGCGCAGCGACGGGCCGACTGCAGTCACCGTAGGACTCGAGTTGGACGTCGGCCCCTCGCTGCGCTCGGGGTTCTGGGTCATCAAGCGCGCGTTGGTACGGCCCTGGAGAATCAGACGTCGAATCATAAGCGCGAGTTGGTAAGGCCCGGAGAATCAGACCCCGTTTGAGCCATCCATCGTGACACTCCGCCGAAGCCCCAGTAAACTCGCCCGCACCGCGGCGCACCGTTGCCGGCAAGTCGCTTGCAACGCCATCACATCGATTCGAGCTTCGAGGCCACCATGCGATCGACGTCCGCATTCGCGCTCTGTTTCACCCTCCTTCTGGCTCTGCTCTCACCGTCCACGGTTGTTCGGGCGGATCCGCGCCAGTTCGCCGGCGGCTCGGCGGAGTGGCAGGGGGGCATCCGCGTTACCCTGAAGGACGTCGTGCTAGATGTGCGGCTCGTGTACGCCGACACGGTCCGGGTGCGACTCGCACCCGCGAACCGATTCGAGCGGCTGGACCGATCGTACGCCGTTGTCGCGCCCCGACCTGCGGGCCCCGCCGGCGCCGTCTCGGAACGAGTGGAGGGAGACCTGCGAATCATCACGCTCACCGGACCCGAGTGTTCGGCGCGCGTCACGGTCCGGCCCGACACTAGTGCCGTCGTCGCGATTCTCGATGCCGCAGGTCACGTCGTTGTGGAGGACGACCCGGCTGCGCCGCCGCGGGTCGACGCAGCCACCGGCGCCGTCGACGTCACCAAGCTCCATCCCCGAGACCAGTTCGTGTACGGCTTCGGCGAAAAGGCGCTTCCGCTCGATCGAACGTCCGTCGAGATGGTGCACTGGAACTCCGATACCCCTGGTTACAAGACCGGCACCGATCCGATCTACCAGACGACGCCGTTCTACATTGGTTTGCGGCGTGGCAAGGCCTATGGGCTCTTCTTCGACAACACGTACCGCTCGTATTTCAATGTCGCGAAGCGTCACCCCGAACGCATCAGCTTCGGCGCGCCGGGAGGCTGGCTCGACCAGTACGTATTCTGCGGAGGAGCTGCCCGTGATCCTCGACAGGTGATCCGGCGCTACACGGAGCTCACCGGCCGGTCCGAGCTGCCGCCGCTCTGGGCCCTCGGGTATCAGCAGTGTCGGTGGGGCTACTACCCCGAGAAGCGTGTGCGCGAAATCGCCGCGAAGTTTCGCGAGACGGGAATTCCGTGCGACGCGATCTACCTCGACATCGACTACATGGACGGCTATCGGGTCTTCACGTGGGACAAGTCGCGATTCCCGAACCCGAAGCAGATGGTCGGCGACCTGCGCCGGGATGGCTTCCACACGGTCGTCATCATCGATCCGGGAATCAAGGTCGACGAAGCATACGCCGCGTACCAGTCCGGGAAAGCCGGCAGGCATTTCGTGACAATGCCCGATGGATCCGAGTTCCAGGGTGCGGTCTGGCCGGGCCTGTGCGCGTTTCCCGACTTCACTTCGCCTCGTGCACGACAGTGGTGGGGCAGCCAGTTTGCCGAGCTCGTCGACACCGGAGTGCGGGGTTTCTGGACGGACATGAACGAGCCGTCGGTCTTCCTGCCGCCGAACTTCGACGAGCCGTGGTCGATCCAGCATCCGGCAAAGACGTTTCCGTCCGAGACTCGCCAGGACGGAGACGGCGACCCGGATTCGCACGCCCGCTACCACAACGTCTACGGTCAGCAGATGACTCGAGCGACTCGCGACGGACTGCTCGCGCTAGCGCCGGATCAGCGTCCGTTCATTCTCACGCGAGCGACGTTTGCCGGTGGGCAGCGTTACGCCGCGTCGTGGACAGGCGACAACATCGCGACCTGGGAGCACCTCGAGCTGTCGATCCCGATGTTGCTCAGCATGGGCGTGAGTGGCCAGAGCCTAGCTGGCGCCGACATCGGCGGCTTCATCGATTCTCCGACGCCGGAGCTTTACGTGCGCTGGCTGCAGGCCGCTTGCCTGACCCCGATCATGCGCTCGCACACCGTTGCCGGAACTCCCGATCAGGAGCCGTTCTCTTACGGTCCCGAGTACACCGACATCAATCGCGCTACGATCGAGCTCCGCTACGAGCTCATGCCGTATCTCTACACGCAGTTCGCACTCGCCGAGCAGACCGGGGAGCCCGTGATGCGACCGCTCTGGCTCGACACGCCGACCGACAACCGCGTGTTGACGACACAGGATGAGTTCCTCGTCGGTCCGGACCTGCTCGTGGCCCCCGTGGTGCGGCCCGGTGTGACGACGCGACGAGTCGTGTTTCCGATCGGCGCCGACTGGATAAACTGGTACACGGGCGAATTGCATCGCGGCGGGACCGATGCCGACGTGGCGGCGCCGATAGGCAGGCTACCGCTTTTCGCGCGCGCCGGGCGCGCGCGCGAAGTGGACTTGAGGTGATTCGGGTCGTGCTGCCGAACGACGGGGCCAGCAAGAGTGTCGAACTGCGCCCGCCTGCGCCAAGGGAGCCCCGGTAGTCAATTAGATTTGGCGCCTCGACACGTATCGCGTACTTTGCCTGCGGGCGCACCCACCATGCGATCGTGCCCGTCAGTACCTCTCGAGGACCCCCCAAAGTGACAGAGCCCACGAAACGATTGAGGAAGAGCGGCGTGTATGACGTCGCATCGACCCGCGAGCGACTGGAGAGTGAAGCCCAGTTCACCGGGCGCGGCGTCACCATTGCCATGCTCGATTCCGGGTTCCAGCGTCACCCGGATCTGACTACTCCGAAGAACCGCATCCTCGCCGTCGTCGACTCGCTCGATCCGTCCAACACCGTCGAGCCCGCCACGGTGCAGGGCTGGCAATGGCACGGAACCCAGACCTCGGTCGTCGCTGCTGGAAACGGTCACCTCTCGGGCGGCCGATACCGGAGCCTGGCGCCCGACGCCCGCGTTGTCCTCGTCAAACTGGGAAAGGACGGTCGAATCTCGGACGAGCACATTGCCCGCGGACTCGAGTGGGTGCTCGAGAACCAGAAGAGGTACCGCATCGATATCGTGAGCATCTCGGCTGGCGGCGACGAGCCCATCCCGTACACGTCGAGCGTGGCAGATCAGGCTGCCGAGGAAGCCGTCCGGCGCCGGATCGTGGTAGTCGTCGCGGCGGGCAACTCGGGCTTCGAACAACACCACCTCCCGATGCCGCCGGCCAACGCACCGTCGGTCATCACGGTCGGCGGCTATGACGACAAGGGTCATCTCGGCGGGCAGCTCGAGCTCTACCGCTCGAGCTTCGGACCGACCGTCGATGGACTGCTCAAGCCTGAAGTGATCGCGCCCGCCGCGTGGGTCGTCGCTCCGATCCTCGTTGGAACGGATCAGGAGGCGAAGGCCGCAGCTCTCTTCGAGCTGGTCGAGACTGCGGACGTCGCGTTGCCGGCGCGCGTGGAAACGCTCGGCAAGGCCGCTGGCCTCGACAAGGGGCTCGAGCGCCGAACGCCGGCCGAGATCCGCGCGGCGATCGACACGGCCATTCGCGGCGCCAAATTCGTCTCATCGAAGTACCAGCACGTCGACGGGACGTCGTTTGCGACGCCGATTGTCTCGTCCGTCGTTGCGCAGATGATCGAGTCGAATCCGGATCTGAAGCCTGTGGCGATCAAGCACATCCTCTGCGCCACGGCAGATCGAATCGCCGGCTCTGACGTGTACCGGCAAGGCTTCGGCAGTCTCGATCCAAAGGCCGCGGTAGAACAGGCCCGACGCGCGCCCGGTGGACTGCCGGCCGCGTATTTCGGACTTCCAGCGGTCAAGGACGGCATCGTGACGTTCTATTTTCTCGATCCGACCGCACGCTCGGTGGCAATCGCTGGAGACTTCAACGGTTGGAACCCGACGGCCACACCGCTCGAGCGCGATCCCAACGGACTTTGGCACGTACGGGTTCCGGTTCATGGCATCGGGCTGCTTCGATACAAGATCGTCGTGGACGGGGATCGCTGGATCGAGGATCCGAACAACTGGATCCGGGTGCCGGCCGAGGCGGGAGGGCTTGTGTCGGCGCTCGTCGTCGGCGCCTGACACGACACATCACGGTCATCGCAATGGAATCGGACTGCCACTCTTCGCTATAGTCCCACGCCATGAAGACACTCGCCGTTGCCTCGCACTTCGCCCTCGCGTCACTCGTCGTCCTCTGTCTTGCTGCTTTCACCGGATGCGGAGCCGGTCCAGCCGGATCGGGCGGAGGTCAGTCAACGCTTGGCGAACAATCGCCGGAGTTGACGGACGGAGTCCTCGTCGTTCAGGTCTTCCCCGGATCGCCTGCCGAGAAAGCGGGTCTGAAGGCTGGCGACATCATCATCGGGTACAACGGAGTGTCGACGCCCGACAACCTGATCTACGACCAGGCGAAGGCCGAGGCCGATGCGAAGAAGCTTGAGTCGATCGATCTCATGGTCCTTCGCGGTTCGGCGCTGCAGATCGTAAAGGCACCTGGCGGAACGCTGGGGTTCGAGAAGCGGTCGTGGGTAGGTGTGCTTGAAGCCGTGTTTTCACGCCTCGAGCAGGGAAAGCCCGAGCAGGCATCCCAGATCATCGACGTCGCGGAAGCTGAAGGCGCGCTCAAGCCTGAACAGTTGCTCGTTGCGAGAATCTGGACCATCCCAGACGTCGCAACACCTGAGCAGGAGGCTCAGCGCAATGAGTGGCTCGCCAAACTCTACGAACTGGTTCCGGCGGATGGGTTGACGGAACTGGCCAAGCAACAGTTCGTGAACTATCGGCGGCATGGCGCTGCGGCGGCCTGCTTCGCGCACGTGCTCAAGGGGTCGCCGGGAGACACGGTTGCGCGTCTCAATCTCGCGGTGTCTTACACTGCGCTGGGAAAGTTCAATGAAGCGGCGCGCGGGATTGCGACGGTCGAGAAGGCAGGTAAGTCGACCTTGACCGACGTTGGCATCAGGACCGTCGAACGCACGAAGGCGAACATCGCGCTCGGAAAGAAAGACTACAAGACGGCACTGGCGTTCTACTCCTCGGCGGTTTCGGCGGAAGCAAATCCGCAAGACTGGCTAACGCAGTCGCTCTACCTCTACTCGGCAGCTCGATCGAGTGATCCGGCGGCCTTTGCGATAGCGCTCGAGCGCGTCAGGACGTTGCAGGGCGAAAGCCTTGGCTTGATGGACGTCCACATTAAGTTGCTCGAGACATTTGCGCTCTCGTTGCAGAAGAAAGACGCCGAGGCTTCTGCAAAGGCCAGAGAGTTGCCTGAGGATCTGCCTGCAGTCGTCGTGGAATATTGGCAGAGAGTTCCGGACGGGCAGGATGTGCTCGACCGATGGAGAGCGGCGCGACAGGCTTCGAAGTAGTTCGGAGGCCTGATCCCGACATACTGGATCGAGCGAGTGAATCGTACGACTGTCCGTAGGCCGGCTCGCTGAACGAAACCGCTACGCGGTAGGAAGCAAGACATGCCAAACGGAATTCGAGGACGTGGGACGAGCCGATGCCGGAGTATGTCGTCCAGGCCTCCGAAAAGCGCCGTAGGCGCGACAGAGCCTGAGCCCACGGCGTAAGCCGTGGGTTGTCCGATTGGAGCCGATAGAGCCCCGCAGGGGCGATACAAGGCCTTCGAAGGCGTGCGTCTTTGTTGTTTCGCCCCTGCGGGGCTTTCGTCTCTCGTGCGCAGTTCCCACGGCTTGCGCCGTGGGCTCAGGCTCTTTCGCGCCTACGGCGCTTTTCGGATCCGGACCGCTCCGGCTCCAGCCTTGTGGCTACCGCTTCAAGGCCGGTTCGGTCGACTCCCTTGCTCCCACCAGATAGAAACCGCTGCGCTACCGCTCGCGGTTCTGATGCATCTCCGCGTGCGACGCCCGCTCGATGCGGTCTCGAAGCGCGGCCCCGATTCCGTCTGGCGGCGGCAACTCAGCCCAGATCGAGGTGACGCCAGCGGCATCGCACTCACGGAAGAATGCAAACAGCGCGCGTGCGTAACTTCCGACATCCGGCAGGACCCGGCATCGCGCGAACGACTCCGGTTGCTGCGGAGTGTGGAGTCCGATGAAGGCAGCGTCGCGGCCGGCGCGCGCGAGCCGCGAGTCGCCAATGGGCACCACGCGGGCCACAGGCGCGTAGTGTCGATACTTCATTCCCGGACTTACAGGCGAACGTTCCCCGGCATCTGCCTCGACTGCCATTCGGACCGGCGCCAGTTGCGCAATCGCTTCGAGGCCAAGTCCTCCGGATCGCAGCACCACGAGTTCAGGTCCCGTCGCATCCACAACCGTCGATTCAATTCCGATCTCGGTCGCCTCGCCCTCGAGAACGCACGCAATCCGGCCATCGAGATCCTCGAGCACGGCCTTCCACGTCGTCGGGCTTGGCCGACCGGATCGATTCGCTGACGGGGCGCACAAGGGAAAGCCGGCCGCGTGAAGCAGGTCGAGCGCCACAGGATGACGCGGCATCCGCACGCCGACCGTATCGAGTCCGGCCGTGACGATGTCCGGAATGTTCGTGCGGCGAGGAAGAACAAGTGTCAGAGGTCCAGGAAAGAACGCCTCGATCAGCCGCGACGCGAGCGGAGGCACATCGCGCGCAACGAGGCGAACGTCGTCCTTCGAGCCTACGTGCACGATTAGCGGATTGTCCGCCGGCCGCTCCTTCGCTTCGAAGATCTTTGCGACCGCGACGGCGTCGAAGGCGTTGGCGCCGAGGCCGTAGACCGTCTCGGTCGGAAAGGCGACGACCTCGCCGTTTCGAAGATACTCCGCAGCCTCGATGGGCGAGCGTGTCACGACCGTCTTCACGGTCGTGACTCTACCACGCACTATCGTGGACGCCGGATTGGCGGTCGGCTCGAGCCTTCCGGTCGTGAACGCTTCTGCAAATACGCTCACGAAGCTGCGCCTTACGCATCAGTACCGTGCGCGGTAGCGCACGGGTCGATCCCGGTCAGGCGTTCGTTGCCTGTTCGCGTTCGATCGCTTCGACCTTGTTCGAACGGCGAACGTGCCGTTCCTCGTTGGTGAACTCGGCGCTCAGGAACGAGCGGACACACGCAAGTGCGAGCTCGACGCCGATGATGCGGGCTCCAAGGCATAGAACGTTCATCGCGTCGTGTTCGACACCCTGGTGGGCCGAATATGTATCGTGGCAGAGACAAGCCCGAACCCCGCGGAACTTGTTCGCGGTGATTGTGACGCCGACCCCGCTGCCGCAGATGACGATGCCGCGGTCGACTTCGCCGCGTTGCATGCTCTCGGCGACGGCCCGCGCCGCATCGGGGTAGTCAGCGGCCGCCGAGCTGTGCACCCCGTGGTCAACTACGGTGTGGCCGAGCGATTCGAGCAGTTCGATGACCGTTTCGTTCAAGGGATAGCCGCCGTGATCGGATCCAATGGCGATTCGCATGAAGCGTCTCCTGATGAATGATGGAATGGGGGCGCCGCCGGCATGCGACGGCGCCCCGCGGCGTTCGCTACGCCCGGCCGAGCAGCTCTCGACCGTGTTGCGCGACGGCTTCGGCGGTAAAGCCGAACTCCTTGAGGAGAACACTGAGCGGAGCCGAGGCGCCGAACTCGCGGCGCGCAACGATGCGCCCGTCGAGACCGACGAATTCACGCCATCCAAGAGTCGTGCCCGCCTCGCACGCCACGCGTGCGCGGACGGCATTGGGAAGGACCGACTCCCGGTATTCGGGCGACTGGCGCTCGAAGAGCTCCCAGCACGGCATGCTGACGACTCTCGACCGGACGCCTTCCGAGGTGAGCTGCTCGTGCGCGGCAACGCAGAGCTGCAATTCGGTTCCGGTGCCCATGAAGATGATCTCGGGATCACCCCCAGGAGCGTCGGCAAGGACGGAGGCGCCCTTTTGAACGCCTTCTGCCGAGGCGTATTTCGTTCGGTCCATAGTCGGCATCGGCTGACGGCTGAGAATGAGCGCCGTCGGATGCTTCGTGCTCGTGATGGCGATCTTCCACGCCTCCGCGACCTCGTTTGCGTCACCGGGACGCATGACGAAGAGGCTCGGAATCATGCGAAGCGACATCACGTGCTCGATCGGCTGATGCGTCGGGCCGTCTTCGCCGACGCCAATCGAGTCGTGAGTGAACACGAACGTGGTCGGCAGGTCCATGATCGCCGCAAGGCGAATTGTCGCGCGCATGTAGTCCGAGAAGATCAGGAAACCGGCGCAGAAGGTTCGGATCTTCGACAGCGCAATGGCGTTGGCCGCTGCGCCCATGGCGTGTTCTCGAATGCCGTA
Source organism: Blastocatellia bacterium (assembly GCA_016705245.1). Taxonomy (GTDB): domain Bacteria; phylum Acidobacteriota; class Blastocatellia; order UBA7656; family JADIYM01; genus JADIYM01. The sequence goes on from JADIYM010000011.1 coordinate 151,484, forward strand.
GTGAAGGTTTCGGCCGCCGTAATTGTCGGCCTGGAAGCTGCCTCCGTCCTTGATGAGCGTCTTCGTCGACGGCGCGAGATCGGCTGAGCCGCCTATGAAGAACGGCACGCGGCCGGCGATTGCGTTCTCTACCTTGTTGCTCGCGTCTCGGCCCGCAACACCCTTGGCGTCCGGCGGAAACACCGGAATGTCGGCGTCCCATCCGTCGGGCAACGTTCCAGCGAACATGTGCTCGAGCTCGGCCGCGAGCCCCGGGTACTCGGCCTTGTACGCCGCGAACGTCGAGTTCCACGCCGCTTCGGATTCCGCGCCTCGGTCGAGCGCCTTGCGCATGTGCTCGCCGGCCTCGTCGGGCACGAGGAACTTCGCGTCCGGCGGCCAGCCATAACGCTGTTTCGTGAGACGGATCTCTTCCTCGCCGAGCGGCTCGCCATGCGCGGCGCTCGTGTCCTGCTTGTTCGGCGCTCCGTATGCGATGTGCGAGTCGACGATGATGAGCGACGGCCGGTTCGTTTCGGCGACGGATTGTCGGATCGAGCGCTCGATCATCTCGAGGTCGTTGGCGTCGCTTACGCGATGCACGTCCCATCCATAGGCCATGTAGCGCGTCGCTACGTCATCAGAGAAAGAGAGCGACGTGTTGCCTTCGATGGTGATGTGATTGTTGTCGTAGATCCAGACGAGGTTCGACAGGCCGAGATGCCCTGCGAGCGATGCGGCCTCGTTCGAGATGCCCTCCATCATGCAACCGTCGCCAGCGATGGCGTAGATGTTGTAGTCGAAGAGGTTGAAGCCGTCCTTATTGTACCGGTTCGCGAGCCAACGCTGGGCGATCGCGAACCCGACGGTGTTGGCGACGCCCTGGCCAAGCGGGCCGGTGGTCGTTTCGACACCGGCAGTGTGGCCGTACTCGGGGTGGCCCGGCGTCAACGAGTCCCACTGACGAAAGCGCTTCAACTCGTCCAGCGGCAGGTCATAGCCGGTGAGATGGAGCATCGAGTAGATGAGCATCGACGCGTGGCCACACGAGAGGACGAAACGATCGCGTCCGGGCCACGCCGGGTGGGCCGGATTGTGGCGCAGAAAGCGGTCGAAGATGACGTAGGCGACCGGAGCCATGGACATCGCCGTACCGGGATGTCCACTGTTCGCTTGCTGCACCGCGTCCATGGCGAGTGTGCGAATGGTATTGACGCACAATTCATCGAGATTCTGTTCGAGCTTTGCGGAAGACATAGGCGTTTCCTCGGGTTCTAAGGCGACGTGACGGACGCCGCCGGCCGCGGGGACCGGAGCGCGTTGAAATTGTCGATTCGTCGAGACTGGGGCCGAGTCCGCGCGATTTGCGCGCCGGCCTGGGGGAGATTCCCGTGCGGGGGGCAGACTATTCCAACCGTTGCCCAATGACAAGCGGACCGCTCAAGGATCGAGTTGGCGACAGGTGACGGGTTTCTGTCCGACGCGCGGAATGTGTATGGACACGTCGCGGCGACGTAAGCACGGGCGATGGGACGGGGATAGTGAACGCAATCCATTCAGGTGTTCAAACGACCGTCCGCAAGCCTGCTCGCTACCGCTCGCGGTTCTGAAGATCAGCGCGCGCGCAGACAAGTTCCTGGGCGATGACGCCCCTCAGCATCAGAACCGCGAACCGTAGCGAGCAGGCCTGAGGACGGATGTCAGCCAGGACAACACAATCGTCCAATGCACCAGACCGCAAGGACGAGCGCCTCTACCTTGCCCCGAGCGCCTTCGACACGAACCCGAACGCCGCGTCGCTCCTTCCTACGAGATACGACCACCCGTGGTCGCCCGTCGTGAGGTGGAACTCGTGAGGCACCCCAGCCTTCGTCAACGCCTCGTCGAACGATCGGTTACCCGTCGCGAACCCATATCTGTCCTGCTCACCGACGTCGAAGTAGATCTTCATCCCCTTTATCCTGCCCGCCCGAGACTCGATCAATCCAAGTGGATTGTTCGCCCTGAAGAACGCATCGTCCGGGGGATTGCCAAAGATCTTCGTCGCGATCTCGTACCGATACGAACCACGTCGATCCGTCGCCGCAGCCGGAGGCTTCGGCAACTCCTCGAAGATGGCCGCGCAGTGCGCCGCGACGGCAGTGAACATCTCCGGGTGCTTGAATGCAATCACGAGAGCGCCGAATCCGCCCATCGAGATGCCCTGAATAACCCGCTCAGACGGCTTGGCCGTCGTTCGATACGTCTTGTCCACGAACGGCAGGAAATCGCGAACGATCGCGTCCTCATACTTCGTTCCGTCTTTCGCGTTCAAGTAGAAACTGTTTGCCCCGTATGGCACGGCGACGATGAACTCGCCAATCCTGCCCTCGGACCGCAGCCGGTCGATCTGGGCCTGGATACCGCGCCCCTCCCAGTCCTTCTCGCTGTTGAACAGACCGTGCAGAAAGAGCACGAGCGGATACCGGCGCGTGGAGTCTCGATCGTAGGACGGCGGCAGCGAGATCGCGTAACCCACGTCGCGCCCCAGGCTCGGCGACGGAAACGAGCCATACGCCACGCGTCCGGCCAAAGGCGCCGAACCGGCCGCAGCGCCTTGAAGCGCCACGGCCGGACACGCCGACCAAATCGTCGCGACGACGACCGTCGCCGCGAGCGCCGACAACCGGCTAGCCGGCATCGGCGCCATTCGCCCGGCCGCCACCAAGCGGAAGCGGGAAGTGACTAAGGTTCAGACGCGATGCGGTCCTGTCCGAAAGATCGATCATTGCCGCCGCATTGATGGCCGCGGCGATGCAGATCGTCTCGCTGATCTCTTCCTTCGTGGCTCCGAGCTCGAGCGCCTTCTTGACGTGACCGTCGATGCAGCCCTCGCACTTCGCGACGAGCGACGCGGCGATCGAGATGAGCTCCTGGGTCTTCGAATCGAGAACGCGCCGCTCCGGAGTGAAATACAGCTCCTTGTAGAAGGCGCCATAGACCTTCTTCATCCGCGGCTCGAGCATCGAATACGACGACGTCGGCGCCGGCGAGTTCGTCGGGATCGGATTGTCGTCCGTCAGCACCACGTTGGCCTCACGAATCTCTTCCATGGTCGTTCTCCTTGCCGATGAAAGAGCTACCGAAGCGAGAGCTCTTCAGTGATCGAACGCGTTCCGTAGCGAACCACGATCGATGCGTTCTTGCCGTTGGCCGACGCGGTGATGTCGAGGTGATCGACGAGCGGCTGATCGCGCTCGAACACGATCGGCTTTGACGCAACCATCACGGCATCCGCCGGACGCTCGGTGAAGACATCACCGGCAACGAGGAAAGTACCCGACGCACCGGGAGTGAACTTCCACAGTGAAAGTCCCATCGGAGCCTTCTCACTCTTCGGCGTGACCACCCAGGCATAGTCGCCCGGCTCGAGGTCGGCGCCAATCCACTTCGCCTTGCTGGCGAGCTTCACGTGGGCAAACGGCCAGTCACGCGTGCTGTAGAACGAGTTTCCTCCTACCTCGAGGAAGCTGAAGGTCTTCTCGCCCCACGGGAGATTCAGGAACTTGACGGTGAGGGCGTCCTTGGACTTGCCGTTGTCGACGGTCACGGTCTGGATCGTCGTCTGCTTGCGCTTGTCCGTCCCCTGCATCTGCGCAAGGGCCGTGGTAGAGGTAAAGCAGAGAGCCGCGACGAATGCTGTCGTCGCAAGTCGTGTCAATAGCGAATGTACCTTCATCAGTGTTGTTCAATCCTTTCGAGTCTCATGGTCCCCGCGAACCGCAGCAGATACGGCGCCGCGGTGCATTCGGTTTCAGAAGTGCGCGACCGGCAAGCGTCGGCTGACGCGTGCACTGAACGAATCCGCTACGCGGCAGGTTGCGAGCGCTTGTGACCATCGGCGCGTCGCGCCGCCACGGCGACCCGCTCGCTATCGCTCGCGGTACTGATCCTGCCACGACAAGCATGGCGACATGCGGGACGCGTCGTGATAGGCAGAGTCCGCTAACGGGGGATCAGTACCGCGAACGGGTCGCCGTGGCGGCGAAGCCCCGGACCGACCCGTGTGATACCGCGCACGGTACTGATGTTCGAGGACCCGATTTCCGAGACTTCGGAATTCCGGGCGAGTCAGCCATCGGCAGCCAGCGCCTGACGAAGTGCGCAAACCTCTGCGAGGAGCCGTCGCGCTGCTTCGGTTGCGTCGACCGAGACCATGCGGGCCGGACGGTCCATGGCATCCGGATCGCCGAGTCCGCTGTCGCGCAGCATTCGCACCCGCGCGAGGATCGTGTCCCGAATCTCCTCCGCATTGTCGACACCGCGAAAGTAGCCAAGGTGCGTGTCCGCCGACTTGCCTTCATGGCCTGGAGCCGATGAACCGCCGCCGGCCGTCCGAACCTCGACATCGGCGATGCCGAAGAAGCGCTGGACGGGGCCCTGTTTCACGGAAATGTTCTGGATGTTCGAGAAGCTCATCGTCTTCTCGCTGATGTGCACGAGCCCCTCCCGGATGCGGAGACTCCGGTCCGTAACGATGTACCACCTGAGCTGATAGTCGAGGTGGACCATCAGAAACGTCACGGGCAACGCCGCAAGGTAAGTGAGGACGCCGAAGTACTCGAGGTACAGCAGGAGGTGGTCGTACGGGAACTCGGGAATGGCGTCCAGAAACATGAATCCGAAGAAGAGGCCGGCAGCCGCGGCCAGCTGCCGGCCTATCCAGATGACGAGCTGGTAGCGATAGAGCCCCGGCGCACCGCGAAACGTACGGGTCGATCCGGGAGTACCGGCGGGCGGATCCGGCGCCGGCGGGATCTTCAGCACTCGCTCGAAGAGGGTCGTGGCTCGGGACGTCGGCAGCAGATCACTCATGCGCCGAGGCCTCCCGCCTCTTCTCGAGTTCGACTCTGAGCGCGTGGACCTCCGACGCGACATCGCGAAGGACCGCGGCGAGGTCGTCCTCGGCGCCGTGTATCGACGACGCTTCCGGAGCGGCGTCGACGGCAGGCCCCTCGTGCCGCGCATCTTCGAGTAAAGGTAGTCGCGCAGCATCTCGAATTCGCGCACGCCTTCGATGGTCATCTCGGCGCCGGAATTTCCGCTAGCGGTCTGCACCTGGATGCGCGCGAGTCCAAGCCAGCGCTCGAGGATGTTGCTCGAGAGGTGGATGTCCTGAATGCGCGCGTAGGTCAGGTTGATCTCGCGGTGGAACAGGATGCCCCACTGCATCGAGACGCCTTCGTCGTCGAATCGATACCGCATCGTGTGGTACCTGAAGTACTGATAAACGAGGAGGAACGGCAGTCCGGGGCCCGCGAGGAAAGACGTAAGTATGTAGTACGTCAGGAGCCGCGAGTCGGGACGTTCGATGGCGTGGACGGCGTTTTCGTCGATTGGAGCGAGTGTGTTCATGGGCACAGAGTTCCGTACGGACGGACCGCCGAGTTCGTTCCGCAAGTCACATCCGCCACGAGCAGGCTCAGTTGATGTCGACCCGGCTTCGCTGACCCATCAAAGCGTCGACACTCCACGGCCCCCCGCCCGCGGCCGCGAGATACAGAAAGACCCAGCAATAGACGACAGCCAGTTCGCCGCCATTCACGATCGGCAGAAAGCCCTGCTTCGCGTGCGCCATGAAGTAGGCGACGGCCATCGTTCCCGAGAGCAGGAAAGCCACCGGACGCGTGAACAGACCGATGAGGAGCAGAACGCCGCCGCCGAATTCGAGCACGCCCGCGAGGCCGACGATCGAGACGAGCTCGGGAGTCGGCATCTTGCCGGGCGGCAGGTTGAAGAGTTTCTGGCTTCCGTGAGCCGTAAAAAGGAATGCGAGAATGATTCGCATGAGACTCAGCAGTCTGGGCGCCCAGGACGACAGCATGTTGTCGAGTTGCATTCGGCTTCTCCGCACGTAGCTTGATTGGTGCTGGCGCAACGGGCTCGATTCGTTGCTCGCCGGCACGGACGCGCCAAGTCTAGCAGCGGGACCAGCCCCCATCACCATTTTGTCGCATCCGTGCCATCTGGTATTTCTTCCCCGCAGGTACCCTACAGCCGTGCGTCGTCGTAGGGCACCTCCGAACACGAAATGCGAAGAGAACACCACCGCATCTACGAGCGGTTTCTCTGGATCGACACCGAGATCCGTCGCAATGCCTATCCGAACTCGCGGACCATCGCTGAGCATTTCGAGATCAGTCCGAAGACGGCGCAGCGATCGATCGACTTCATGCGCGATCGATTCGAGCTTCCGCTCGAGTACTCTGCCGAGAATCGCGGCTGGTACTACAGTGAACACGCATTCGCCCTGCCCGCCGAGATGCTCACGGAAGGCGACATCGTCGCGATTCTCATGGCCGAACGGCTTGCCCGGGAGTATGCCGGTTCTCCGCTCGGCGCCCAGATCGAGCGCGCCCTCTCGAAGGTCGCCGGCGTGCTGACCGACACCGTGTCGGTTGAGCTGTCAGAGCTCGCGGCGGCCTACTCGTTCGAGGCGCTCCCGACGATCGATGTCGACGAGCGGACGTTCCACGAGCTCGCCCGCGCGACGCGCGACCATCGTTCCGTCGAGATGACGTACTTCACGGCCTCGACCGGCGAGACCTCGACACGACGCGTCGATCCGCTCCACATCCGCAACCATCAGGGAAACTGGTATCTGATCGCGTTCGATCACCGGAGACGAGACGAGCGCGTGTTTCTGATGGGGCGGATTCGGGACCTCCGTGTCCTGGACGAAGCGTTCGAAGTCCGCGACGGGTTCAACCTCGACGAGTTCCTCCATTCGGCGTTCCAGATGTTCGTCGGGAAGGAGCCAGTGGACGTCGTGCTCGAGTTCGACGAGTACCAGGCGCGCTGGATTCGCGAGCGCCGTCTGCCACACGAGTCAGCGAAGGTCGAGGAGCTCCCGGATGGCGGGGTCCGGCTGTCGCTGCGTGTGCTGTCGCTCGAGGCGGTCCGACGGTACGTGCTGCAGTACGGCTCGCACGTGCGTGTGATAGCGCCGGACGCCCTGCGTTGCGAGATCCGCGACGAAGCGGCGAAGGCGGCCGATCTGAATCGCGACGCGTAGGCGGTTGTGCACGCTGCGCATCAGTACCGGGCGCTGTAGCGCTCGGGTCCGCGTCGACGGCCGTGTAGTCTGATGGGCGGCGCATAGTCGCAGCGCCGCCTCGTCGTGGAGGGAGAGACCTGAGCGCTACCGCGCCCGGTACTGATGCACGAGGCTCACCTGCAAACCGGTCGATCCGTATCGCGCGCGCCGCGCATCAGTACCGGGCGCGGTAGCGCTCGGGTCCGCAGGCAGCGACGTGCGCCCCGGCAATACTGCTACCCCTCTGCTTGTCCTACCAGCCCTCCTACCCTTCATCACAAACGCTGGTGAGTTGGGAACACCACAGTAAGGAGAGAGGTAGCCAGACATGCCGCGAATTCACTTGCTGGAGCCGGCGGCGCACGAGCGCACGCCGCTGCCGCGCGGGACCGTTCGGGTGCTTGGAATCGACCTTGGCACAACTAACTCGACGATCTGCGATGCCATCTTCGATCCGGACGAGCCGGAGATCGACATTCCCGGAGAGATCGTCATCGAGCAGGACTGCTTCGGCGAAATCGTGGCCGGGGCGCTTGTCCCGTCCGTTGTCGCCGTCGTCAACGACCGGGCGGTTGTCGGGCACGCCGCTGCGCGGATGCGAACCGCGCCGGCCGAGCTCAACCTGGAAGAACAGGCGTCGATCTTCTACGAGACGAAGAACGACATCGGGCTGGGAAAGGTGTACTTCAAGGCACCGCCCGGATTTCGGAGCCCGGCCGAGATCGGCGGCCACATCCTCGGCGCGCTCCACTGCGAAGCGACGGTCGCCGGCGGAGCCGCCCGCGTCGTTGTAACCGTGCCGGCGTCGTTTCAGACGGCGCAGCGTGCCGAGACCATTCGCGCCGCGGAGCTCGCGGGCCTGCATCTGGAACCGGGCGATCTGCTCGATGAACCGGTGGCGGTCTTCATCGACAAGTTCGTGTCTGAGGACGGAGAGCCGTTCGTCAGTCGCGGAGGCCGCGTGCTCGTGTTCGACTTCGGTGGAGGGACGTGCGACGTCGCAATCTTTCAGGTCGTCGCCCCGCCGCGATGCCGCCCGAGGATCACTCCGCTGTCGGTATCGCGATATCACCGGCTTGGCGGCGGAGATATCGACCGCGCCATCGTCTACCAGGCTCTCGTGCCGCAGCTCGAAGAGCAGAACGGCCTTTCGCCTCACACACTGACGTTCGACGACAAGCGGAACCATGCGGAGCCCGCGCTGCTCGCCGTCGCCGAAGCGCTCAAGGTCGAATTGACTTCGACGAGCGACGCCACATCGGCGACGATCCACAAGACCGTGAGGATTCCTCTCGAGGACCGGGAGCTTCGCCTCAAGAACCCGACGCTCACGCTCGAGGAGTTCGAATCCCTGCTGGATCCGTTCCTCGAGCGCGATCCGCTCTTCGGATCCAACTCGGAGTATCGGGTCGAGCTCTCGATTTTTGCGCCGATCTGGGACGCGTTCGATCGGACCGGACTCTCGGCGGACGACATCGACTTCGTGATGCTGGCTGGCGGCAGCACGCTCATCCCACAGGTTGTCTCGGCGATCCGGGACGCATTTCCGCGTGCAACGGTGATCCGTTACGACGACGCGATGTCGGTGCAGACGGCCGTCGCGCGCGGTGCGGCCTATCACGCCCTCTCGCTCGCGCTCTTCGGCGAGGGCATCGTCAGGCCGGTGACGCTCGAGAGCATTTCGCTGAGAACCTCGTCCGGGCTCGCCGAGGTGATTCCAAAGGGCGTCGACCTGCCGTATCCGAAAGAGGGAGGGTGGTCGCGGCCGTGCGTGCTGGCGGTGCCGGCGGCGCGTGCCCACGGTCCCGTCGAGATGCGAATCGAGGTCGTGTCGGGAGTCGACAGCACGCTGCTCGACGTCCGGTACTGGGATATGCCGCCATCGTGCACGGCCGGGCAGCCGCTGAGGGTCGAATCACGACTGGACGAGAATCGGCAGCTCCACCTGCGCGTCTCGACAGACGACGATGCGCAGGAACCGCTTGCGGTTCGCATCGAGAATCCAATCACGCACGTGGTCAACCCGGGCGAGGTTCGTCTCAGGATCGAACAGACCGAGCGGCAGCTCGAGTCAGAATCCGTTCCGGCGAGCGAGATCGTTTCGCGGCTGACGACGCTCGGTTCCGACTACGCCGAGATCGGACACCGCGAGAAGGCGCTCGATCGCTATCGGCGCGCGCTTCGGAAGCTCGGGCGCCCGAGCGGGTGGATCCTATTCAAGATGGGCCTGGTCGCCGGCGATCTTGGAGACAAGGAATCGCAGGAGAAGTTCTACCTGCAGGCGGCTGAGGCGGATACCGCGATGTCGTCTCCGCTGTTCAATCTGGCGCTTTCGAAGTTCCGACAGGATCTGCTCGACGTAGCGCGAGTCCACGTCAACGCGGCCATCGACCGCAGTCCCGAGGGTCCGTATTACGCGTTGAAGGCGAGTATCGCGAATGCAGCTGGCGACCAGGCGACGCGGGATCGAGCGCTAGAACGGGCGTTTCACGAGTTTGCACCCGTCACGACGCTCGACTCGTTCGAGTTGCACTGGTTCGAGGCGGCGGCGGTGTTGAAGGGTGACGCCGGCCTCGTCGATCGCGCAAAGGAGGTTCGCCGCGCGTTGTCGCAGCGGAAGGGAATTGGAATCGTCGAGCGCGGCGTGCTTCCGGACTGCCTTGCTTCGGCGTAGCAGGGCCTCAGGATCGCGCTCCGATTGGCGAGGGGCCGACCGCAGATGAGTTATGCGGTGGGATTTACGCGCGATGGATCGGACTACGGAAAGGCGCCCCGTTTGGCCCAGAACCCCGAGCGCAGCGAGGGGCCGACCGCAGATCAGTTGTGCGGTGTGGTTTACGCGCGATGGATCGGACCACGGCCCCTCGCTGCGCTCGGGGTTCTGGGTCAAACGTCATGCGTGTTCAACGGCCGTGAGAACGCGCCCCGTTTGGCGAGGGGCCGACCGCAGCCAAGTCATGCGGTGGGATTTACGCGCGATGTATCGGACCACGGCCCCTCGCTGCGCTCGGGGTTCTGGGTCAAACGTGGCGCGTGCTTCAGGCCCTTCGTCTGGCCGTGGTGTACCGGCTTGTCCACCGGGCGACTACCCCTTCAGCTTGTCCTTGAAGAACGCGATGGTTCGCGACCAAGCGAGATCCGCCGCCTCCATGTTGTACCGCGCCGCCGACGAGTCGTTGTTGAAGGCGTGATTGACACCTTCGTACATGTGCAGCGTGTAGGCCTTCTTTGCTGTCTTGAGGGCCGTCTCGAAAGCCGGAATACCCTCGTTGATCCTCGTGTCTAGCGATGCATAGTGCAGCATCAGCGGGGCGACGATCTTCGGCACGTCCGCCCCCTTTGGCTGACGACCGTAGTAAACGACGCCGGCATCGAGCGCCGGCGCGTTTACGGCGAGATCTCCGACCATGCCTCCGCCCCAGCAGAAGCCAACGGCGCCGACTCGCTTGTTCCCGTTCGGGTGCTTCTCGAGGAACGTGACGGCCGCGGCTAGATTCTGGACCGTCTGCACGGGATCGAGCTTGGTGAAGAGCTCGCGAGCGGCGTCTTCGTTGGCAGGAGTTCCGCCTACCGGCGACAGCATGTCGACACCGAGAGCGAGGAAGCCCTCGAGCGCGACACGGCGCGTCACGTCCTCGATGTGCGGGGTCAGGCCGCGATTCTCGTGAATCACGATGACCGCCGGTAGCTTCGGAGACTTCTTTGCCGCCGGCTTCGGACGAACGAGATAGCCTTTGATGTCACCCGTGACACCCGGATACGTGACGCGCTCCGAGACCAGGCGTGGGTCGTCTGGAGCAACGACGCTTGCGCTAACCGAGCGCACCTCGAGCATCGGGAGTATCGCTGCGGCGGCGGCCGCGCTACCGGTGAGGCGCGCAAGGCGCTCTAGGAACAAGCGTCGCGGCAGCGGTGCGTGCGTGTATTCGTCGTAGAGCTCGAGAATGGACTTGTCCATGGTGCGGTCCTCTCCTGTGCGGCTGATTGGTTCATGTGGGCGACATGATACGGGATGCGGAAAGTCGTGCTTCGTCGGCCGCATGAAATCGGGACGTCGACGTGGAGTTCCGACTACACCATCTCGTGCATGCAATCACGATATGGGCCACGACCTGCGCTCTTCAGGCTTGGCCAATCAGGCTGCAAGTGTTCAGTGGAAAGAAGTTGTAGCGAAATGGGGATTTCAGGGCACAGGTATTGCTCTCGCTATCGACGTCCAACTACAACTCGGAGGAATCCAGCTCATGAACAGCAACTGGAACATCGTTGCGATCGCGGTCCTCGCTGCGCTCATCGGCGGAGTCGGCGGCGCATCGCTGATGAACTCACGGACGGCGCAAGCGGAAGCCAACCCGTCCGCGTCGTCACTGTCCACGGCTCCCGCTCCTCCTGCCCTCACGAATGAACAGATCGATCAGGTGGCACGCATCGCGGCGCTGACGGCCGTTGAGACGGTGCGCGAAACTTCGGCTGTCCCCACGGCATCGGTTGCACGCGCTTCGTCGGCACGGAGCGGTCGCGCTCCGCGGCGCGTCTACTACGACTATGCGGCGCAATCGGGCGGACAGCCCGGAGTTGCATATGCGGCGCCGCAGAAGCGGTCTTTCTGGAGTCGTCACCGTGACATCCTCACGGTCGGCATCGGAACGGCGCTCGGCACGGCAATCGGTGCCGGGACCGGTGGCAAGAAGGGCGCGCTGATCGGCGCCGGCGTCGGCGCTGGAGGTTCGGCGCTCTACACGTACGGCCTTCGCGACCGATCCAATCGCTACGACCGTTAACCCGCGCTCGAGTCTCGGATAAACGCAATGAGCCGGCTGGCATCACGAAGGGTCCCTACGGTAATGATCCTGCTCGGGATGGTCGCGAGTCTCGCGGTCGTCCCGAGCGTCTCAGCAGCGTCGTATCCATTGACGCGACGTGTGGTGCGGGTGGTCGTACCGCGGGACGTGTCGTTTCAAGAGGACGAGCGCGGGCTCGTCACCAGTGTCTGGGTCAATACGGCGGGCCCGTTTGTGTTCGCGATCGACACGGGCGCCGGCACGACAATCGTTTCGCAGCGTGTGGCCGCCGAGGCGCGACTCGAGGTGAGGCGGTCCGTGTCGATTGCCGGACTGAGCGGCCGCATTGCAAAGGCTTACGAGTCGGCCCCGGCGGAGCTCGCGGCGGGATCGTCGACCAATCGCCTCCCGAGAGCTGTGCCGGTGACGATCTCGGATGGACTGCCGGCGGGCGTCGATGGACTGCTCGATCCGGCCCAGGCATTCTGGCCGCTCGGGTTCACGATGGACTTCCCGCGGGGCTCGCTGAGCGCGTTCGATCCCGTCGCATCGCCGATCGTCAAAGACGACGTTCCTGAAGGCGGCGCCGTGACCGGCTGGCTGATGCGTGCAGATTCACGCCGCCCGTTCGTTTCACTCGACGGTGGCCGGACCGCCCTCATCGACACGGGATCGAGATTCGGACTCGCCGTGGGACGCATTGAGCAGCAGTCGTTCGGAATCCTCGACGGCGGACCGGATAGCGGCACCAGCGTGCGTGACCTCGGCGGCGGCACGGTCAAGGGGCGACGCACGACCGTAGCTCGCGTCGTGCTCGGAGGGATGGTGCTCGAAAACGTGCCGACCGACGTATTGTCCGGTGTGGCTCCAGGTACACCGATCCTTGTGGGTCGGGACGTGCTACGACCGTTCGTTGTCTCTTTCGACCCGCGCGCCCGGCTGATTCGACTCGCCCTGCGGTGAATGCGGGGTGCCGGTGTATTCTGCCTCCGGGGTCAGTGGAGGTGCGTTGTGTTCAGAGCTTTCGCGTGTGCTGTCGCCGTCGCTTGCGGCCTGGTGGTAACGGGACCGGCGGGTGCGGCGCCTGTAGACGAGCCTGCGGCGGTTCCAGTGGTCCGGGCTGCTCCCGAGCGCGAGACGTCGGGAGAGGACGGGTGGTGGCAGCTGATTGAGTCGAGGGCCATCGACGAGGCGCCCGAGCCGCTCGATCCGGTCGAGCGGTCGGCACGTGAGGCGAAGAACCTGCGTTATGACGAGCCGGACGGACGAGACCTCACGACCCTCGAACCGGGCACTTGCATGGAGACGATCGCCTGCTCCGGAGGTGGTCTTCGTCGGGCTCTCCCGGAGGGTGCATATGGAACGGTCGTACTCGGGACGGTGCGCGCCGTGCAGCCGTACCTCAGTTCCAGCAGAACTGCGATTTACACCGAGTACGAGCTCGAGGTCGAAGAGGTCTTCAGGTCCACCGGCGGTCACGTCCAGATTTTCGACCGTACGGTCGCCGTCGATCGAATGGGAGGCGTCCTTCGCCGGCGCTCCGGGCAGATCATCTCGTGCGGCTTCTCCGGGTCGATGATTCCACACACACTCGATCTGAATGGCCGGTATGTCATCTTTCTGAGAGAGGTGCACGACGGCAACGATCTGATGCTTGGCACCGTGTTCGAGCTTCGGGATGGACAGACGTACATGCTGTGGGAAAGGCCCGAAGGCGATCGTCTCGTCGGTACGATCAGTGGCGAGGACCCTTCGATGTCGGATGAAGCGGCCTTTCTGCAGGCCGTCCGCGCGATGGGGTGAGGGGGACGGTCGGCCCCTCGCTGCGCTCGGGGTTCTGGGCCAAACGGTGCGCGTTCATACGGGCTGTCAAAACGGACCATCGCCGACCCAGAACCCGGAGCGCAGCGACGGGCCGACTGTAGCTCGACGGGCCGACTTTTCTCTCCGCAGGCTTGGGTTGGCACGTCGGCCCCTCGCTGCGCTCGGGGTTCTGGGTCAAACGGAGTACGTCCAGACGGCCCGTCTGAACAGACGGGTCAAACGGAGTGCGTCCATACGGCCCGTCTGAACAGACGGGCCAAACGGTGTGCGTCCAGACGGCCCGTCTGAACAGACCATCAAGACGCATACCGACTCACCGATTGATCACCGAGTTCACCCGTCCGCCGCCATCGTCCTCAAAGTTCGGGTTCGACGGATCGATCAGCATTCGGCCGTCGACGACGAGCTTGTACGTATGCTTTCCAGGCGGTAGATCGACTCGACACACCCATCCGTCGCCTTCCCTGGCGAACAGCGTCGCGTCGGGATTCCAGTCGTTGAACGAGCCCGCAAGCGCCACGCGCCGGGCAAACGCCGCGCCCTTCAGCCGGAACTCGGTGTTGCCGGCGAGGCTTGGCGGCGTCTCGGGCTTTGTCTTCGCCTTAGCGTCTTCGAGCTTCTTCGCGGCCTCCTGCAGCACTTCCTCGAGGTCACGGGCGCGCGGCGTACCCTTCGCTCCCTCGATGAGCTTGGTGATCGCATCGTGGTAGGCCCACTCGAGTGCATATCCCGCCGGCACCTTCACGTCCGGTTCGACGCCGGGCCCCTCCCAGTTGGTCTTGGTGATCGGATTGATCGCACGTCCCGTCGGCACGAACATCCGGAAGTGCGGACCGAGCCGCTCGCCTCCGCCCGGATTGGCGCCGCCGCCCGTGGCTTCGCCCACGATCGTCGCGCGTTTGAGCGTCTTGAGGTTGTTCGCGAACTCCTCGGCGCCCGAGAAAGTCCGGCGGCTCGTCAGCACGTAGACCGGCTTGTTTCCGTATTTCGGCCCTGGAACGTACGGAAGCGTCCAGTATTCGGTCGTCCTGTTGTCCTCTCGATAATAGAGGTCGTTCAGATGCACCGGTTCATCGCCAAAGAGATAGGTGCAAAGCAGCGCGACCATCGCGGGGTCGCCGCCGCCGTTCTGCCGCAGGTCAAAAATCAGGACATCCGTGCTCGAGAGGAACGACATTGCGTGAGTCGCAGTCTCAGCCGCCAGCGTCGCGTCGTAGAATCCGCGAAGGTCGATATATCCGACATTGCCTTGCATTCGCTCCAGGCGCTCGAAGCCGTGGTTGAGGCGCCGTGACTGGAGACGATACTCCTCGATCTCCTCGGCAGACGGTTCGCTCCTGTTCGGGCGTTCCGGCAGCGGCTCGGCGCTGTATCCGATCCGGATGTGACGATCTCCCGTCACCTCCTGAACGTGCAGAGTCAGGACCTCGGCGAACGGAGGACCAAGGGTGAGGTTGTCGTATTCTCCCCGTTTCTGGCGGTCTCGGATTGCGGAGGCCACCTTTTTGGCCACCTCCGGAAAGACGTACCGCCTGTCGAGCGTGTCGAGCACGGCGTCGATCACCGACCCACGAGTCGCTGCATCGATGCGCAGATCCGGCTTCGGTTGCTGGGCTGCGGCGGCGCCGGTCAGCCCGCATGTCACGATGGACAGCATCAGTACCAGATTCATCAATCGCCGATTCATGTACATGTTCCTCAGGTCGTCGGATTGCGTCGTCCCGCTGCCGGTTTCGGAACGGACGTTGGGCTGGAAAGGACTCCCGCCACGACAATGGCCGCGATCCGGCGAGCTCGCCGCTCGACGTCGTTGCGGTTGCCGAGCTCACGCGGGCTCAGGCCATAGGGCAGAAGTGAGTTGGTTGATTCGAGCAACGCCTCGGCGGCATCCCGTGCGTCCGGGATCAATTCGCCGGTCGAGCTGGAGGAACCGAGCAACGCCGCCTCGAACACGGCGGATTCCTTCTCGAGGTTCCGGCCGCGGCGCTCGAGGTAAGACAGTCTGAGCGAGGCGAAGATTTCGTCGAGGCTCGCCGGATAATGGCTAACGCAATCGAAGCGGTAGAGCACACGATCGACCAGCATTGCCTCGAGCCGCTCGTTGAGCGTCCCGGGCCCCACCGCGATCAACCTGAGGCGTTCGCACAACCGATCCACGATCCGGTCGATCGTCGTCAGGAAGACCTCCTCCTTGCTTCGGAAGTGCAGATACGTCGTGCCCTTGCCGATTCTCGCTTCGCGGGCGATGTCGTCCATCGTCGTCTTGCGATAGCCGTATCGCCCAAGCAGCGACTCCGCTGCGTCGAGTATGGTGTCGCGAGCCGTAGCCGAAGCCGGCTCCGGAGGTGCTTTCATCATGACGAATGACCAATTGCGGATTTCAGTCAGGATCATGCTTCCGCCCTAGACGCCCGTGCAAGGCAAAAAGTTCCAGTTCTTGATTGGCCCCTTCAGTCCAGTTGACGGGGACAGGCGCCGCCCGTACTCTCGGTCGCTTGGCCGCAGGCGGATCGTCGGGACCGGAGCAGTCCGAAGGCGACCGCGGGCCGGTGGGAGACAGAATGGACGACGCACTCCAGCACGAGATCGGCCGACGGCGGACGTTCGCGATCATTTCGCATCCCGACGCGGGCAAGACCACGCTCACCGAAAAACTGCTGCTGTTCGGCGGAGCCGTCCGCCTGGCCGGGTCCGTCACGGCCCGGCGCAACGAGCGCCACGCGCGATCCGACTGGATGAAGATCGAGCAGAAGCGCGGCATTTCGATAACGTCGACGGTCCTTCAGTTCAACTACAAGGACCACGTCATCAACCTGCTCGACACGCCGGGCCACGAAGACTTCAGCGAGGACACGTACCGGACGCTCGCCGCTGCCGACAGCGTCGTGATGCTCATCGACGCCGCGAACGGTATCGAGCCGCAGACACGGAAGCTCTACGAGGTCGCCCGACTCAGGCGGCTGCCGGTCTTCACGTTCATCAACAAGATGGATCGGCCGGGGCGGCAGCCGCTCGACCTGCTCGACGAGATAGAGCGCGAGTTCGGCATCTCGGCGTTTCCGCTCGTGTGGCCTATCGGCGACGGCGCGGATTTCCGCGGCGTATACGAACGTGCGTCGAAGCACGTCCATCTATTCACACGTGAGGCGGGAGGAGACACGGCGACGGTGGCAAACGTCGTCGACACCGACTCGCCGGCGCTCGACCGGGCGTTCGGGGTCGAAAACCTCGCGAGGTTCCGTGAAGAGACTGCGTTGCTCGATGCCGCGGGCGCCGAGTTCGATCACGACGCCTACCTGAGTGGCGACCTGACTCCGACATTCTTCGGGAGCGCCGTGACGAATTTCGGCGTGGAGCTCCTGCTCGATCGAATCGTCGATCTCGCGCCGCCGCCCGGCCCGCGCGCCACGCGCGACGGCGGATCAATTGCGCCATCCGAACCGGCCTTCAGCGGACTCGTCTTCAAGATCCAGGCGAACATGGATCCGAATCACCGCGACCGCGTGGCGTTCCTGCGTGTCGTGTCGGGCCGGTTCGAGAAGGACGTGGTGGTGACGAACGTCCGGACGTCGAGGAAGATCCGGCTCGCGCGGCCGCAGAAGCTGTTCGCCGAGGAACGCGAGCTCACGGCCGAAGCGTTTCCCGGCGACGTCATCGGCCTCGTGAATCCTGGAGCGTTCGCAATCGGCGACACTGTGACCACAGGCACGCCGCGAGCGTTCGAGAAGATCCCGCACTTTTCGCCCGAGCAGTTCGCGACGATCCGCCCGACTACGCCGGCGAAGCGCAAGCAACTGCTCAAGGGCCTCGAGCAACTCGCCGAGGAAGGCGCGATCCAGATCCTCTGGAAACTCGGACGAACCAGCCCGGACCCGATTCTCGCCGCCGTCGGCTCGCTGCAGTTCGACGTGGTGCGCTTCCGGCTCGAGGACGAATACACCGTGGAGACGCTGCTACAGCCGATGCCCTACACACTCGCGCGATGGGTGGGCAACGACCCGGGCGCCGACGTACGGATCGAGCAGCGCGGCACGATGGAGGTCGAGGACGACGAAGGGCATCGTGCGCTGCTCTTCGAGACGCAGTGGGCGGCGCGCCGACTGACCGACGAGCGACCGGAGCTCGGCCTCGTCAGTTCGATCGTGTGAGAGGGAGAGTTGACAGGATTACAGGATTTTCAGGATTAACAGGAATGAAGACTCATAGAGAATCCTGTTGATCCTGAAAATCCTGCAATCCTGTCTACTCTTTCCCTGTTGCCTCGGCGAAGGCCTTGGCAACGCCGGCGCCGGCGACGTAGGTCTCGAAGATGAGGAGCAGCGAGCGCGACTCGCCGCACAGTCGCTTGCGGAATGCGCCGAGGTCGACGCTCTTCCGGGCCTGCTCGAGAGTTTCGCCCTTCGCTACTGCAGCCTTTGTCTGCGTTGTCATCGAGCTGAGCAGCTCGATCATGAGTTTGACGTGGCCGTCGTCGCGCAGAACCGGTCCGTGCCCGGGAACGATAACCGCCGGTTTGAGCGCGAGCAGGCGCTCGAGTGTTCCTGCCCAATCGCCAATGAACGACTGATCACCCGTCAGCGGAACGGGGGCGACTACGAGGTCACCGGCGACGACCACGCCTTCCTTCGGCAGGAAGACGATCAGGTCGTTATCAGTGTGGCCGCGCCCGAGGCTGCGGATCTCGATCGTTCGGTCACCGCGATGCAGAACAAGTTTGTCGTCGACGGTGAGCGTCGGCAGTGTCGTCCGCATTTCGGGCGCCTCGGCGACGTATCGGTCGATCAGTCCCGCCGCGGCGAGGTAGCTCGCGTCCTCGTCCGCCGTCATCGGGGTGCCGAGGAAACTCGTCTTCTTCTCTACGGCCGAGCGAAGGCTCGTCGAGTACTCCGGTCCCGCTGTCAGGTACAGCTTTCGTGTCTCTTCGCTCTTTGCGGCAAGAGTAGCCCTCGCCTTCGAGCTGGCCACGATCTCGACTCCGGGAAATGCGTCGCGGTAGACCTGGTCGCCGACGACGTGGTCCTGGTGCCAGTGCGTGTTGACGACGTGAGATACCGGCTTGTCGGTCAACTTTCGCAACGCCGCGAGGCATTCGCGTGCCGAGCCGGGAGTCAGGTTGGCATCGACGACGACGACGTCCTCGGCATTGATGATGAAGACACTGTTCGCATCGACGAAGATCCCCGGGGTTCCTTGCGAATCGTGGCGTAGACCCCGTCGGCAACCTTCTGAACGTCAAACCCGGCCGCCACTGCGTCGGACGATGAAGGATGACATCCGCCTCGAACCGTGGCAGGCGACAGCGACAGAACCATCAGAAAAGAGAGAGTGGACAGGATTACAGGATTCACAGGATTCACAGGCTCCTCGGAAGATAGGAACATTACGTGTCCCTTCCTGTAAATCGTGTAAATCCTGCAATCCTGTCCACTCTTCCGTCGATTAGCGACCGTCGAAGTTGCCGGCGACCGGCAGGTCCGAGATCGACCCGAGCGCCACCGCGACGTTCGCAGGACCCGACGAATTGGAGTTCCGGAGGGCAAACGTCGTTCCCGTCCCGATGATGTTGCGCACCATCAGTCCGATCGTGTCGACGCCGTCGCCGTCCCAGTCGCCGGCCACGGGCTTGAAGAACCCGCTACCGCCCGTGATGTTGTAGACGAACTGCAGGTCCGCACCGCCGTTCGAGTTCGAGTTGCGCAACTGGAACGTCTTCGTTCCGGGAATGAACAGCCCGATCGTGTCGATTCCGTCACCGTTCCAGTCGCCGACGACCGGGATCGCACCCTGTCCGGCGGTTCCGAAGTTGAACGCGATGTCGGCGCCACCCTTCGTGAACGAGTTCTTCAGGAAGAACGCCATGTTGACCGAGTCGAACACGCCGATGGTGTCGATGCCGTCGCCGTCCCAGTCGCCGGCGAGTGGAACCTGGTTACCCGCACCGAAGATGACCGAGATGTCGGCCGGGCCCGTGTCGTTCGAGTTGCGGAGCTGGAACTGGCCTAGTGCGTTGTTGTAGCCGCCGATCGTGTCGATGCCGTCTCCGTTCCAGTCGCCGGCGATGGGCTGATCTGGGGATGCCGTCAGTGTGGCGGTGACGGAAGGCGTCGCCGCGATGTTCGCGTTTTTGAGTGTGAAGAGGTCCGTGCTCGCTCGGTAGATGCCGACCGTGTCGTCGTTCGTGCAGTCGATGCGCGCGACGATTCCGTCGTTCGAAGCGCCGCCGAAGTTCGGCTGAGCGGCCCCCTACCGTGATCGGCTGCGAGACGACCGACGTTGTGCCAGCGACGAGAACGTCAAGGCCGGCATCGACGCCAATCCCTTCGCCCGTGCCGTTGACGCTCGTCGACGTCGACTGCACCACGGTGTTCGCCTGGCTGATGGCCACGTAGCAGATGCCTGTGCCGTTGCCGAGCCCGAGACCGTTGACTTGCGGGAACGAGTTGTTGCTGAAGCCCACCGCATAGGCGATGCCGAGCCGGTCGAATGCGACGTCCTTCGCGCTGTCATTGCCGGGACCGCCCCAGTAAGTCGAGAAGAGACGCGACGTGCCCGCGTCGTTGAGCTTCGTGATGAACATGTCTTCAGGACCGTTCTTGGCTGTCTGCACCGGCGAGGTGGTCGGGAAGTTCGTCGACGTGGTGTGCCCGACGATCGTGGGACGCGTCGGGTTCAGGGGGTCGAGGGCAATGCCAAGGGCCTCGTCGATCGCAGAGCCGCCGAGGAAGGTGGAGTAGAAGACCGTCGTGCCGTCGGCGTTGAACTTCGTGACGAAGGCATCATTCGTTCCACCGCCGTAGGTGTTCTGCATCGCGCTCTGGCGAGGAAAGTCCGCCGACTCTGTGTATCCGCAGACATAGGCGCGCTCGTTCGCGTCGACTACGATGTCTTCGACGCCTTCGCCCTCGCTGCCGCCGAGCAGCGTGGAGTAGACGAGGGACGTATTGCCTGACTCGTCCGGATCGAACTTGCAGACGAAGGCGTCGGAGCGGCCATCTGCGAAGTTCTTCTGGAAGGGATCGAGCGAGGATGGGCTCTTGGTCGGGAACTGTCCGAACAGGCCGGTTTCAAGCGTTTCGCCGGCTAGGTAGGCATTGCCGTTGACGTCAACTGCGACGGCGTTGCCGATGTCGTTGTTGCCGCCGCCAATCACGGTCGAGTAGAGAACCGTGGACCCGGTCGAGTTGAGCACCGTCAAGAAGGCATCAAGGCCATTCGGATTGTCGTCGTATGAATTGACGAAAGGGAATGAGTTCGACGCAGTCCCGCCGGCAATGTAGATCTTGCCATTGGCGAGCGCTACGGCATTCGCAAAGTCCGTGCTCGCGCCGCCGAGATACGTCGAGAACGTGAAATCGAGCCCGCCCGCTCCGATCTTCGTGATGAACGCGTCCATTCCGGATTCGTTGCCGCCGAGGCCGCCGATTACGGGGAAGTTCGTCGAAAGCGTCGAGCCGACGATGAAGAGACTGCCGTTCGAGTCGATCTTCGCGTCCTCGATGCGGTCGTCGCCGTTGCCTCCGACGAACGTGCAGAAGTCGACGACCGGGTCAATCACGAGTTCAAGCGAAGGATCGTAGGCGCCTACCGTGAAGCGGACCGCGCCTCCATCGACCTCGAACGCACCTTCGACTGGCTGCCGCTGCCCGGCCCCGACCTGGTAGAGCACCGGAGCGTTCAGCACAATCTCGCCAGCCGCAGTTGCGAGTCGCAGGTTTCCGTCCGCGTCGATCGTCTTCGATTCCGCCCCCTCGAAAGTCATCGCAATTGCTTTCGGATCCGCGCCAGGCTCGACGATGAAGTCGTACTCGGGCGCGTTTCGGGTGCCGTGAAACACTGTGTCGATGCCCGGCGCGACGTTCTCGTACCGGATCCGGCTGAACGAGGGGACGTTCGTTCTCCACGCGTCGCGACTTCCGCGCAGGTAGTTCGAAACTCCCACGGGCTCGCCCTCCGAAATCACGTTCGTCCCGGCGGTCGCGCCGAACGATATGGAGACCGATGCTCGAGCTTCGCCGTTCGAGACCGAATACACCGCGGCCGTTCGCGTGAGCGCGATCGAGAGCTTCTGACCTCGGCCGACGTAGAGTGCCGCCGGATCGGCCTGCCCGCGGTTTTCTTCGTAGGCCATCGACACCGCGCCGTGCCGTGCGCGAGCCGAGTCGAGATCGGTCGAGACGGCCGCCGCGGAATCACCGGACGATGGCGCCGATGCGTGCGCCGTGAGCGACGACGGAACGAACGGCAGAGCCGTCAGTGCGGTAAGGGCAACGGCCACGAACCGGTTCGAGAGTGCGGTGAAAGCGTTCATCGGGGGTTACCTCGCGTCTGGATTCGAAGCAACGTCGTGCTTCGGTAACACAAGTAACCCCGGGGGCACTGCTATATCTTTAAGCGGGCCTAAAGAAGTTCAAAGGTACTTCTAAAGATGGCCGGACCAACTTGTCAGCGCGGCCGCGTCATTCCGAAATCATTCTCACGTCAGGACTTATCGCTCGCAAACATCCGGGGCGCTCCGGCGAGCAGTCCTGCCGCAAGCACGGCGAGCAGGATGAGTGCGGTGCTGGCGCCGGGGCGAACATCCATCAATGGAACACGCAACATCGAGAGGACCTGGGCACCGCCGAACGCAATGAGCAACGCCCACCAGGCCCAGCGCTCTCCCCGGCGATAGGGTCCCAGCACGATGAAGGCCATGAACAAGGCGCATCCGAACGCCCAGGCGGACGCGGTCAGTCGTCTGGCGCGGATAGCGTCAGCCGCTTCGTGATTTGCAGCTTCGACCTGCTCGACGGTGTAGTTTCCGGTGAGGGCATCGGGCGAACGCCGCAACGCCAGCGATGCCGAAAAGAGTGAAAACACCGTCAACGCGGTGGCGAGCAGAAGCAGGACGACCCAGCTCGTCGTGAAAATCGACGGGTGATTCATGGTGAGTGTCTCCTTGGTGGACGGATTCCGACTCTACGTTCATCAAGCTTGCAGGTTTCGCGGCGACAGGAGAGAGGACAGGATTACATGTCCACTCTCAATGCCCCTCACCGGGCTCCGTGATCCACTCGGCAGCTAGCATGATTGCACCCATCGCGCCGTACCCGATGACCCACGGCCAGGCGGGCGCGAGGACGAGTGCGGTATCGGCCGGCGTCCACTGGAACGAGTGCATGAGCCCGGTCGCCGAGACCGCTGCGGCGATGAAGAACCAGACGGCCGTAACTCGGAACTTCCTTTCGATGATGTTGACCGTCGCCGCAGAGACGATCATCGCAGTGAAGATGAAGCCCTGCTCGAGGGCAAAGGCGCCGTCGATCCACGTATCCGAAGCGCGAAACGCCGCTACGAGGTCAGGAGAAAACGGCGTCCCCCCGGGCAATCCGGAGTCCCGCGGCCCGCAGCCCGTTCTTGGCCATCAAAGCACCCCACGCCGCGACGCCCGGCAGGAGGCCCAGCACAACCGCTGGTGCGTGCTCTCGCGGCACGGCCTGAAACGCCTGGGCCGTGATCACGATTCCGATCCAGAGCACGATGGCCATGCCCGCCTCGATCGGAATCGCCCACGCGAGGATGGCCAGCGTTCCGGTCAGACACACTGCCGTCATCGCGACCGCGTTCAGAATCGAGTAACCCGAGCGCGCACCCATGGCCTTCCAGCCGGGATGGCCAATGTAAATGGTCGTCGGAAAGCAGCTTCCGAAGAGCGCCGCAGCCAACGTCCCGATGCCATTCACCAGAAGCGACGACTGGGTCGGGAACGGGTCGCCGGCCGCCTCGGCAGACTCGAGGTTCTGCAGCGAACCAACAACGTTGAACACGCCCATCGGAATGATGATGGACAGGTAGGTGAGCATGTGGCCGCTCAGGAATGCCTCGACGAGGTCGCCGATAACCGGAATGGGAAGGTACAGCCCCGCGCCTTCGACAGCCAGGTTTCCGACGGGAGCGACACCCGTCGTCCACGCGATGAGCGTGCCGAGCGCCACCGCGACGAGTCCGCCGGGAAGGCCGCCCTTGAAACGCACGCGCCCGAAATACGTGAGCAGCACGACCGCGAGCGTCGAAAGGCCGATCACCGGCCGCGCGTAGGTCCTGAAAAGAAACCCGAGCGAGATGAACGTCAGTGCTATGCCGGCAAGCGTCGACAGCATCGCCGCACGAGGCGTCAGCCGTCGCACCCGGTCGGCGACGAACGCGCCGCCGGCCTCGATGAGTCCCGAGCCGACGGTTGCGATGAGACCTGCCTGCCAGGCGACGCGCGCGGGATCGGGATGGCCAACGGCCTCGGCGGCCAGCTTCGCCGGCAGCATCACGAGGAAAACGTGCGCGATCAGCGATACCGTGTTGATGCCGAACGGCAGCGCGCATGTGTCGGGCCGGCCAGTGGCGGCCGCGAGCCTGCGCGCCTGCCAGGCGTAGAAGAGGTTTCCGATCAACAGCGACACCGCGACGCCGGGCAGGATGCGCTGGAAGAGCAGCGCGTCGGAGAAGCCGAGCACGGTCTGGCACAGGACTCCGATCAGGAGCAACTGGACGAAGTTGTCGAGTGCGAGACCGAAGAAGCCGTCGATGTCGCCGCGGACGAACCACGGCATTGAGGGAGACGAGTTCGATGACATCGAGTTCCGTTGCAACCGCGAGAGGATTCGGAGCGGGGGCGATCTTACAACAGCCGGCGATCAAGAAGGCCGGTCCATTCTGCACTGCGCCTTTGCGTCATCACTTTGCGCCTTTGCGCCTTTGCGGGATCTCTCGCGCAAAGGCGCAAAGGCGCAAAGGAAGTCAGGTTTGGCCACCCCAAAAGCTGTGTGTTAGCTTCCCCCGGAATGTGGCGCTTCACACAGCCGGTCAAGCACAAGCTCCCCGCAACAGTCTGGCCATCCGCTGACGAAGCCTCCCGCTCCCGCCTCTTCAGTCCCATCGACATAGGCCCCATCCGCCTCGACGAGCGCACCTGGGTTCCTGCGATGGTGCCCTGGCGCGCCACCGACGACGGCTTCGTCACCGATGACAATCTTGACTGGTACGGCCGGTTCGCCGGAGGGCGTCCGGGTGCGATCGTCGTCGAAGCGACGGGAGTCCGTGACATCCCGTCAGGGCCGCTGCTCCGAATCGGGCACGACCGGTTCATCCCGGGCCTCAAACGCCTCGTCGACCGCGTGCGGCAGGAGAGCAACGGTCACACGCGCCTCTTCATCCAGATCATCGATTTCCTGTCGGTGCGCCGCCGGCCCGACCCGGCAAAGTTCTTCGCGCGGTTCCTCGAGCTCAACGATCGGCATCGAGGCGCTCTCGAGAGGATCACTGGCGACGAGACGTGGAGCCGAGCGGACGACGATCGGGTTCGAGCCTTCCTGTCGACAGCGCCGGACGACATTCTCGACGCCGTACTCGACGAGCGTGAGCTCGAGTCGCTGCGATTCGGCTACCGCGAGCGCGTCACCGACACGCATTTCGAACACATCCGGAACCTGCCTGAGGTGCTGCCTGGGATGTTCGCCGACGCGGCGGACCGCGCGAGGGAAGCCGGGTTCGACGGCGTCGAACTGCACTATGCTCACGCCTACACGATGGCTTCGTTTCTGAGCGCAAGAAACACACGCGACGATGGGTATGGCGGCGCGCGCGAAAACCGGGCGCGGCTGCCGCTCGAGGTGTTCCGCGCGGTTCGCGAGCGCGTCGGAGCGGACTACGTCGTGGGCTGCCGGTATCTCGGCGACGACGTCATCGAAGGGGGGAATCGCCTCGACGACGCGGTGTATTTCGGCCGGCGATTCGCCGAGGCGGGATTCGACTTCCTGTCGATTTCAAAAGGCGGCAAGTTCGAGGATGCGAAGCAGCCGAAAGTCGGCCACGCCGTGTATCCGTACACGGGCAGGAGCGGGTATGAGTGCATGCCGACGGTGCTCTCGGACGAGAACGGACCGTTCGGCCGAAACGTGCCGCTTGCATCTGCCATTCGCCGTGCAATCAGGGCCGACGGATTCCAGACCCCGGTCGTGACCGCCGGCGGGATAGGAACCTTCGAGCTGGCGGAATCGATACTGGCAAACGGCGAGGCGGATATCGTCGGTCTCGCTCGTCAGGCGCTCGCCGATCCCGACTGGTTCGAGAAGGTGCGTACCGGTCACGGCGCCGATGTCCGCAGGTGTGAGTTCACGAACTACTGCGAGGGCCTCGACCAGATGCACAAACAGGTGACTTGCAAGCTGTGGGACCGGATCGATCTGGACGAGCTCGGCGTCCCGCGAAGCGAGGACGGGCGACGACGGCTGGTCGCGCCGAAATGGCAGCCCACCGACGAGTGAATGTCGGCGGGGCTGCTGAAACTAAACCGCTGCGTTTCCGTCCCTCGGCGACGACGAGTCTGCAATTTCATGCATTGTCCGTGGGACGCTCGCTACCGCTCGCGGCTCAAGGAACGGGGAGACCCGATGCGGGTGGTCCCCGCTCTATGAGCCGCGAGCGGTAGCGAGCGTCCTACGGACGGTCGAACGGTTCCGATCGCTTCCGTCCTTCCGCTCACTACATCAGCTGCGGGTCTTTCCAGCTCGGTCGGACCGCCTCGTAAGCCTTGACGCCGACGTAGATCGCTTCGTCGAAGAGCTTCGAGAGGTGAACACCCATCTCCTCCAACTGGTAGAGATCGCTGATTGAGTCAACGAGGAGATTGCGCTTCAAAAAGTCCCACACGTGACGCTTGATCAGAATGAGGACGTAGACCACCTCGCTCAGCGGAACATCCGCCGCGTGCAATCGTCTGGCAGCTTCGCCGTAGAGGTTCTCGATCTCGGCGGGGTCGTCCTCGGCAAGCCACCGTCCGAGATGCGAGTAAATCCGGTGAGCGCGCTGCTCGAGATCCTCCGTAGATCGATTGTGCAGGAAGCTCGTCCGCGGATTCGACTTGAGATCGGCTATAAGCTCGGCCGTTAACTGGTCAGCGTGACGCTCGATCAGCTGGATGACATCTGGGAGAACCATTTCGAAACCTCCGCTCTTTCGTGCCGATCCGGGGACCACCGGACCAACCTCGAGCGTGTAATTAAAAAACCTTCGAGAGGCCAGGCCGGTACGCAATGCCCGGTCGGTAACTCCTCGAGTTCTTGATACCGCAGCGCATCGAGCCCGGTCAAGGTCTCGTGGTTTCAGGCCAATACAGCCCTGTCCGTATGCTCTCCGAGTCCGACAATCTCAAGCGCATCTTCAAGTTGCCGCCACCGCTGTTCGACGCTGCCGGTGTAGCCGACCGAGATCCGGAGCAGTCCGGGAGCTATGCCAGCCGCGCGAAGCTCGTCATCCGACATCTCGCTCGACGTCGAGCTCGCCGGGCACGTCATTAACGTCTCGAAGTACCCGAGGCTCACGGCCATGAAGCCGAATCTGTCCCGGTTCTGCAGCACCTCCATCAACTCGCAGGCCTTCTGCGACGACCCGACGTCGATCGTGAAGACGCCGCCCGAGCCGTATTCGTCGTTACCCAGCTGTCGAAGCAGATCGTGGTCGGGATGGTCCGCCAGGCCCGGGTACATCACGTCGAGACCGTGATCCCTCAACCGGGTCGCGAATGTCAGTGCGCGACGGCTGTGTTCGGCCATCCGTAGTCCGAGATGGGGAAGACGCATACTGATCTCGTAGGCCGCCCTCGGATCCATCGTCGGTCCGAGCAGCATTAGCGCACCCTTGTGAAGGTCCATCAGGCTGAGTATGAACTCGGTTGTGCCGCAGACCGCGCCGGCGATGACGTCGGACGCTCCGTTGATGAACTTCGTCAGGCTGTGGACCACGACGTCGGCACCGAGACGGATTGGCGAGACGACGAGCGGACAGAACGTGTTGTCGACTACCAGGCGTGCGCCACGTGCGTGCGCAATGTCCGCCAGCCGCGGAACGTCAGCCACTCGCAACGTCGGGTTCGACATCGTCTCGACGTAGACGACCCTGGTGCGATCGGTGAACGCCTCTTCGACGGACGCCAGGTCGAATGCGTCGACGAACGTGACGTCGATCCCGGCCTTCGCGGGAAGGAACTCCTTGAGGAGCGCGAACGTGCCTCCGTATACCGTCTTGCTGGCGATGATGTGGTCGCCGTGATCGCATAGCTGAAGCAGCGCCGCCGAAATCGCGCTCATCCCGCTCGCCGTGCAGTAGGCAGCCTCGGCGCCTTCGAGCGCGGCCAACTGCCGGCCAAGCACGTAGACCGTCGGGTTGAAGTGGCGTCCGTAGAGATAACACCCACCTTCGGGTCCCTGCTGTCCGTGAAAGATCGCAGGCAACGTCGAAGCCTTCATCACCGTGAAGGTGGTGCTCGTTTCGATCGACATATTGACGCCGCCGTGTTCGCCAAATTCGTGGCGCATGGCGGCAAGTGATTCGACGGGATCGAAGTGTTCCATGGTCGCGCCCTCCTGTCTCTCAACCTTAGGCCGAACTTTCGACTTTGTGAATCGAATAGACTTCGGTTATTATGCGATTTCATGGCACTGGACCGAATAGACTTCGGAATCGTTACGGCATTGCAGAATAATGCGCGGCTCTCGAACAAGGAACTGGCAGCGCACGTCGGGTTATCGCCGTCGACGTGCCTCGAGCGTGTCCGAAAGCTGCGGTCGACGGGGGTTCTGAGGGGCTTTCATGCGGACGTGGACCCGGCCGCCCTGGGAATCGGTTTACAGGCGCTGATCGCGGTCAGACTGCAGCAGCACACGAGGCAACTCGTCGAGGGCTTCCGGGCGCACGCGCTGTCGCTGCCGGAGGTGATGGCCGTCTATCACGTTGCGGGGGTGACGGACTTCCTCGTCCACGTCGCGGTGCGCGATTCGGATCACCTGCGGAACCTGGCGATGGACGCGTTCACGTCGAGGCCTGAGGTGGCACAGATCGAGACGTCGCTGATCTTCGAGTGGACAAGGGGATGAGATCAGCGTCGCATAGAGAGTTCTTCAAGGGCGACAGCGCGGTGGTCAATGGGGGGTCGGGGGGGTAGTCGAGGCGCGGCGGGATTCCGCGACCGGGAGGCGATAAAAACGTGGGTCGCGCGGGGCGAGGCAACGAGCCTCGCGACCGCCGCCATCAATGTACCGACCGCGGGTCGCATCGTCAGTCCCAGAACGCGTCGGCGGCGACAGTGCTCGTCAGGAGTGCCACGAACTCCTCGTCGTCGGACCACGCCCGTCGTGCTCCGCCTCTGCCGCGAACTGGTTCCATATGGGTGGGCGGGCGGGGCGGGGCGGGGCGGGGGGACCCATCCGCGGGTCGCGGAATCAACGATAACGTGCGTAGCTGGCGACACCGTGCTCGTTGAATAGTGCTCCGAGAACACGACTCCACGAAGGTTCGCTGCCTACAGAGTCACCGCCCCTCGTACTTGACCCGCTTCGGCACCGGTTGCTCGCGCTGCAACCGAGCCGCGACGACCTCGCACTCGCGCATTACCCGTAGCGTGTTCTCGCCGAGGATCTTTCGGACATCCGCGTCCGAATACCCTCGCTTGAGCAACTCGTAAGTGATGTTCGCCAGTTCGCTCGTATCCGCGAGACCTTCCGGCAAGCTGATGCCTCCGTCGAAGTCGGAACCGAGTCCCACGTGGTCGACACCCGCGACCTTCACCGCGTGGTCGATGTGGTCTATCAGTACCGACAGAGGTGTTCGGGGAATGTGGGTCTTCTCGAACTCCTCGTAGGCCCGGTACATCTCGATGTCGTTGTCCTTGTACTTTTCCTGAATCGCATCGAGCTCGGCCTTTGTATTTGACGGACGCATCCACACGGCGCTGGTCGAGGAAGGTCTCGTAGAAGTTGATCTGGAGCACCCCGCCGTTCTTCGCGAGCGCACGAAGCATGTCGTCGTCGATGTTGCGCGTGTGATTGCACAGCGCGCGGCAGCAGGAATGCGAGAGGATTACAGGCGCCTTCGCCACCTCGAGCGCGTCGTGAAATGTCTCGTCCGAGACGTGCGAGAGATCGACCATCATCCCGATGCGATTCATCTCGCGCACGACCTCGCGACCGAAGTCGTTCAGGCCGCCCCACCGCTTCTTGTCCGGCACCCGCGCGCCGAAACTCCCCGAACTGTCAGCCCAGTTGTTCGTGTTCGTATGCGTAAGGGTCATGTACCGGATGCCGAGCCGGTAGAACTCGCGCAGCGCAAACAATGAGTCCTCGATTGCGTGACCGCCCTCGATGCCCAAAAGCGCCGCGATTTTGCCCTGCTTGTTGATGCGGCGGATATCGGCGACCGTGAAGGCCATCTCGAGCGACTCGGGATGACGCGCTACCTGTTCGTAGACGATGTCGATCATGTCGAGCGCTCGTCGCGCGGAGCCGCCTTCCGCGACGTACTTCTTGTCGACATAAATGGCGAAGAACTCTGCGTCGAGTCCACCTTCCTTCATACGCGGAATGTCGGTATGGCCGTCCTTCGCTCGCGCGCCCATGTCGAAGTTCTCGTCGAGAATTCGCGAGGTCACGTCGTTGTGCGTGTCGACGACGATGGCCGCGGCGTGGAGCTTCTGGGCACGTTTCCAGAGGGCCGGGTCCCTTGCCGGGGACTGGGCTGGGGTGGGAAGTGCGACAAGCGCGAGGAGAACGACGGCCAGGGCGACGAGGCGTGTTTGATTCCTTACCATCGGGCCACTATAGCGAGGAGAGGGCTTCGCATACAGAGTGCACAAAGGTCACTGAGGGCGTGCTCTGTTCCTCTGAGCTCTCTGTATGCGTAGCCAATCCCTTCGAACCCCGTCTCCTCGCCGGTGTGAAACCTTCCTCACAGTCGATTCGTAGTCCCCCGTCACTCTGCACCACGAGGAGCCACCCACAATGAATGCTGATAACGCCAGGAAGGCCTGCGTGCTCCTGTGCACGCTGGCCTTCGGCCTCACGAGCCTGACCGCGTCCCAACCGGCGCTGGCAGGCTCGCTCGACGTCTGGGCCATCACCGGCGCCCGGATCGTCCCGGTTTCCGGACCGCCAATCGAGAAGGGCACCGTCGTCGTTCGCAACGGCCTCATCGAGTCAGTTGGCGCCGCGGTCGCGGCCCCGGCTGACGCCCGCATCGTCGACGGCACCGGGCTGACCGTCTATCCGGGACTCGTCGACACGTTCGCGATCGTCGAACCGGACGCGAAGGCCGAGGGTCCTCCGCAACAGCAGGGACCGCCGCGCGGCCCTGATCGCGAGAACCCTCCGGGCGTCACTCCGCAGCGCGACGCGCTCGACATAGTGAAAAACGACAGCCGAATGGAGGGACTGCGCGCCGCCGGGTTCACGACGATGCTCGCCGTGCCGAAGGGCGGAGTCTTTCGCGGTCGCAGCGTTCTCGTGAACACGTCGGGTTCCGACGCGTCCGCGATGGCCATCAAGTCGCCCGCCGCTCTCCCCGTCGCATTCGAGACGCAGGGTGGTTTCGTCCAGTATCCGGGATCACTGATGGGCGTCTTTTCGGTCATCCGTCAGAAGCTGCTCGACGCAATGCAATACCGTCAGCTCCGCGGGCAATACGCGGCGTCGCCGCGAGGAATTCCGAGGCCGACCTACAGCCGGGAATACGAGGCGTTGATTCCGGTTCTCGACAAGTCACTTCCGGTGGCGATCGAGGCGAATCGAGATCGCGAAGTCCTTCGTGCGCTCGAGCTGATGGACGAGTTCGCGCTCTCCGGAATGGTCGCGGGTGGCCGCGAGTCGTGGAAGGTCGCCACCGACCTCAAGGCGCGCAACGTTCCGGTCCTGCTGTCCGTGAACTTCCCTGAAGCTCCTGCGGATCTGGACCCCGAAACGCGCGAGGAACTGAAAACCGTACGCGACCGTCTCGACGCTCCGGGGTGCGCCGCGAAGCTCAACGCCGCTGGCGTGCGCTTCGCATTCCAGTCGGGCGGCATTCGCTCGCCGAAGCAGGTGATCACGAACACGGCGAAGGCGATCAAGGCCGGATTGTCGAAGGACGTCGCGCTTCGCGCGCTGACGCTGTCGCCGGCCGAGATCCTCGGCGTCGCAGATCAGGTCGGCTCGATCGAGGTCGGCAAGATCGCCAACCTCGTCGTGACCAACGGCGATCTGTTCGAAGAAAAGACGAAGGTCCGTTACACGTTCGTCGACGGCGAACGCTTCGAATACAAGGAAGAGGCACCGGCCGCGAAGCCCGGCGACGCATCGTCCGCGGCTGTCGACGTCACGGGAACGTGGGACCTCGAGGTCAACACTCCCGAAGGCACGCAGAAGGCATCGCTCGAACTGACGCAGACGGGCGCCGAGCTCAAGGGCACGTTCCGGACAGAGATGTTCGGATCGAGCGACGTGAAATCGGGATCCGTCGCGGGCAAGAAGGTGACGGTGAACGTGGGGCTCAACGTCGGCGGCAATTCGCTCGACATCACGTTCACGGGCGACGTGGACGGTGATGCGATGAAGGGCACCGCAAACGTGGCTGGCCAGGGCACCGTGGACTTCTCGGGGACTCGGAAGCCGAAGGGAGGCGCGATCCAATGAACACGACTCGCACACATCGAACGAAGGCGGTCGTCGCCGCGGTCGCGCTCCTGGCATCGGCCGGTGCATCCGTGACGGCGCGCGCCCAGCAGCCTGCCGCGCCGAAGGAATACCTCATCCAGAACGCCACGGTAATGACCGTCACGAAAGGCGTCATCGAAAACGGCTCGGTGCTCATTCGCGACGGCAAGATCGCGCAGGTTGGAAAGAACCTGAAGGGCTCCGCCAACGCGACGGTAATCGATGCGGCCGGCAAGTTCGTCACCCCCGGCGTCATCGACTGCCACTCGCACATCGCGGTCGACGGCAGCGTCAACGAAGGCTCGCTCTCCGTCACGTCGATGGTCCGTGTCGCCGACGTCATAGATCCGACGGATTCGGGAATCTTCATCGGCCTGAGCGGCGGCGTGACGGCCTCGAACATCCTGCACGGATCGGCCAACGCGATCGGCGGCCAGAACGCCGTCATCAAGATGAAGCCTAATCGCCCGGTCGACGAGGTGATCTACAAGAACGCGCCTCCGGGGATCAAGTTCGCGCTCGGCGAAAATCCGAAGCGATCGAATTTCGGGGGCGGAGGCGCCCCGGCGCGGTATCCGCGAACGCGCATGGGTGTCGAAGACGTCATCCGCGAAGCGTTCACCAAGGCACGCGACTACAAGGCGGTCTGGGATCGCTACAACGCTGACGTCAAGGTCGGCAAGAAAACGGCAGTGCTGCCGCGCCGCGACCTGCAGCTCGAGCCCCTCGTCGAGGTGCTCGAGGGCAAGCGACTCGTGCACTCCCACTGCTACCGGGCCGACGAGATCCTGATGCTGATCCGCGTGGCGCGCGATTTCAAGTTCCGCATCGCGACGTTCCAGCACGTCCTCGAAGGCTACAAGGTCGCGAAGGAAATCGCCGCGGCCGGCGCCGGGGCGTCGACTTTCCAGGACTATGGCGGCTACAAGGTCGAGGCCTTCGACGCGACGCCCTACAACACGGCGATCATGTGGAAGGCGGGGATCAACGTCTCGCTCAATTCCGATGACGGCGAGCGCCAGCGGCGGTTGAATACCGACGCGGCCCGTGCCGTGCGCTATGGTGGCGTTCCCGAGGACGAGGCGCTGAAGATGATCACGATCAATCCGGCGAAGCAGCTCGGCATTGACCGCTGGACCGGTTCGCTCGAGGCCGGCAAGGACGCCGACGTGGTGATCTGGTCGGCGCATCCATTGAGCGCCTACGCCGTTGCCGAGAAGGTCTTCGTGGACGGACAGCTCGAGTTCGATCGCCAGACGGCGGTCAGGGACGCCGATGCGCGACGAGCGGAATCCGCCCGCCTCGTCGAGCAGGAGAAGGCCGACAAGAAGGCCAAGCCCGCCGCGACCAATCCCGATGCGCCCGCTCCGGCGCCTAAGCCGAAGCACGGACTGCACCACGACGACGGATGTGAAGGAGGTGAGCAATGAGGGCCACGACGCTCGATCGAATGCGGGCCGCGACGCTCGGTCTCCTGTTGACGACTTCGTATGCGGTTCCGGCGCTCGCGGCCGCGGATCCCGCTGCGGGCGAATCGTACGTCATCGAAAATGCCAGGATCGTGACCGTCTCGGGTGCGACCATCGAGAAGGGTTCCGTCGCGATTGCCGACGGCAAGATCGTTGCCGTGGGTGCGACGGTGGCGGCGCCGGCAGGCGCGAAGCGGATCGACGGCACAGGTTTGTCGGTGTATCCGGGACTGATCGACTCGGCGTCGCAGCTCGGGCTCATCGAGGTCGGATCGATCTCGGCGACGAACGACACCTCTGAAATGGGCGACTTCAATCCGCACCTTCGCGCCTACGAAGGCTTCAATCCTGCGAGCGAGTTCATTCCGATGGCGCGCATCAACGGAATCGACTTCGGTTTCTGCTCCGACTGGCGGCGTGATCTCGGGACAGGCCGTAATCACGGATCTCGACGGGTTCACGATCGAGCAGATGTCGGTGAAGCCGGCGGCGGCGATGGTGCTGAAGTTCCCGACGGGAGTCGGCGGCGAGTTCTTCGACTTCCAGACGTTCTCGTTGAAGCGGTCGTCGGACGCCGATGCGCGCAAGAACCGCGACAAGAAGCTCGACGAAGTAATTGCGTTGTTCGACAGGGCGCGTGCTTACGCTTCGGCCGTCGCGGCGCGCAAGACCGATGCCTCGTTGCCGCCACTTGCAGTCGACCTCAAGCTTGCAGCGCTGCAGCCGGTGCTCGCCGGTGAGCTGCCGATCTTCGTCGCAGCCGATGACTTCCGCGACGTCAAGCGTGCGGTCGAGTTCTGCGAGAAGCAGAACGTGAAGATGATCCTCCGGTCCGACGCCAAGTTCGGCCCGTTCGATCTGGCGGTTGTCGCGGCGTTCCTGAAAGAGAAGAAGATCCCGGTGATCTTCGGACCGATGTATACGCTTCCGTCCGAGGACGACGACCGATACGACCTGCCGCAGCAGGCTCCGGCGGCGCTAGCGAAGGCCGGTGTGCCGTTCGCGTTTGCGTCCGAGGACTCGGCGATGGTGAAGGACCTGCCTTACCAGGCGGCGATGGCCGTGGCGTACGGCGGACTTTCGAAGGACGATGCGCTCAAGGCTCTGACGTTGTGGCCAGCGACGATCTGGGGTGTCGCGGACCGCATCGGATCGATCGAGGTCGGCAAGCAGGCAAACCTGTTCGTGACGAATGGCGATCCGATGGAACCGCGGACCGACGTGAAGCACGTGTTCATCCGCGGCCGGAGCATCCCGCTCACGAGCCGGCAGACGCAACTCTACGACGCCTATCGCAATCGCGTGCCGTAGGGAGAGTAGACAGGATTACAGGATTAGCAGGATTAACAGGATTCATTGGGTTGAATCCTGTTAATCCTGCTAATCCTGTAATCCTGTCCACTCTCCTCCCCGTGATATGCTGGCCCGCCGTGACCAGCGATGACAGGACAGACGGTACTTCACTACAGGATCGGTGAGCTGCTCGGCGCGGGGGCGATGGGTGAGGTGTACCGCGCTACCGATCTGAAGCTCAACCGCGACGTTGCGCTCAAGTTCCTGCCGTCGTCGTTTCACTACGACACCGGCCGCCGCGCCCGGTTCCTGCGCGAGGCACAGGCTGCCTCGGCCCTTCGCTCACCGAACATCGCGCACATCTACGACATCGGCGAGGCGAACGACTCAGTCTTCATCGTGATGGAGCTCGTGGACGGTGAGTCGCTCGCCGCGCGAATCCGTCGTGGACCGCTATCCGTCCGGGACGCCGTGGATTTCGCCGCCCAGATCGCCGACGCGCTCGACGAGGCCGCGGGCCGCGGGATCGTCCATCGCGACATCA
Source organism: Blastocatellia bacterium (assembly GCA_016705245.1). Classification (GTDB taxonomy): domain Bacteria; phylum Acidobacteriota; class Blastocatellia; order UBA7656; family JADIYM01; genus JADIYM01. Next base: position 186,937 of record JADIYM010000011.1, read on the forward strand.
AGAGCTCGAACGTGATGGTGACAGGTCGGGGACTGGTGAAGGTGCTCGACTTCGGACTGGCGAAAGTCATTCAGCCCGACGACAGCGACGGCGCAATGATGGCGCCGACGCTGATGCTGCCCGCACTCGAGACGACGCCGGGCTCTCTCGTCGGCACGGTAAACTACATGTCGCCGGAAGCCGCGCTCGGAAAGCCGGTGGATTGTCGTTCGGACCTTTTCTCGCTCGGCGTCGTGCTCTACGAGATGCTCGCCGGTGTCCTTCCGTTCGAGACGAAGTCTCCCACCGAGACCATTGACCGGATCGTTCACAGCGACCCGCCGCAGATCTCTCGAACGAACCGCGACGTCGGCCCGGAACTGGAACTGATCCTCCGGAAGGTCCTGGCCAAGGACGTTCACTTCCGCTACCAGACTGCGCGCGACCTCTACATCGACCTGCACGAGTACCTCAAACTGATCAGTGAGACCGGCCAGACGTCGATCCTGCGCGGAAGTGACCGCTTCAGCGCCTCGATCTCTACGAACCGGCAGCTCGGCACGGCCATGGTGCCCGCTCCGCACGTTCCGAATGCGGTCGCGGTAATGACGTTCGGGAACATCACGAAGGAAGCCACCGACACGTGGATCGGCGCCGGCATCGCCGAGACCGTGACGTCCGACCTGAAGAACATCCAGGGACTGCGCGTGATGGGTCGCGAGCGAGTCTTTGACGCGCTGAAGACGCTTGGCGCTGCTGACGGCAGCGAGGCCGACGAGCTGCTCGCGATCGAGGTCGGTCGGTTTCTCGGGGCGACGTGGATCATCGGCGGAGGGTTTCAGCGCATCGGCGACGTCATCCGCATCACGGCGCGATTTCTCGAGGTCTCGACCGGCGCGTTGTCGCAGTCGGTAAAAATCGACGGAAAGATCTCCGAGATTTTCGATCTGCAGGATCGCATCGTCTACGAGCTGATGAAGGGATTGAACCTGTCGCTCGCCGATGAGGAGATCGTCGAAATCGAGCGAAACGAGACGCAGTCGGTCGAAGCGTACGAGTGCTACTCCAGGGGAATGATGAACCTGCGATCCGCGACGCCCGAGTCACTGGATCGCGCGGTGTTCCTGCTTTCCAAGGCGACCGAATACGACCCCGACTACGCCTCGGCCTGGGCTGCGCTCGGAGCCGCCTACGACCTGAAGGCCTCGTTCCAGAGCCTCAAGGACCTGGCCTACAAGTCGATCGAATGCGAGAAGAAGGCAATTGCCCTCAACCCGCGACTCGCGCGTGCGTGGGACTGGCTCGGCGGCGCGTATGTGACGGTCTCGATGTTCGACGAAGCGATCGAGGCGATCCGCCACGCGATCGAGCTCGATCCGAATCTGTCTTCGGCTCGGCAATCGCTTGGCCGCGCTTTCTGGATCGGCAAGGGAATGATCGCGGAGGGCATCGCCGAGCTCGAGCACGTCGTGCAGATGGAGCCGCGAGCCGGTTATACGCAGTTGCAGCTCGGCCTGCTCTACACGATCAACGGCGATTACGCTAAGGCCGAGACGATGTGCCGGCGGGCGATCGAGCTGCAGGAGCGCCACATCTCAGGAAAGGTCGGCCTGCTGATCGTCGGGGCCCGAACCAGGCTCGGGTACGTTTATTACTGCCAGGGCCGGTACGACGACGCGATTCGCGAATACGAGCTGGAGCTGGATTTTCTGTCGTCGACGGCTCACGCGCTGCGGGAGCGCGCGGTGATCGAAGTGCACCAGAAGCTCGGGGCCGCGCATCTGCGTCTAGGTGATGCGAACGCGGCGGAGACGCACTTCAATCTCGCCGTTGAGCTTTTCGATGCCAGGGTCGCGAGCGGTGCCGACGATCCGTCGACCCGGTTCTATGTTGCGGCCGTCTGGGCGCTGCGCGCAGACGCTGAACAGGCGGTCAGGCACCTGTCGGCGTCGATGGCCCTCTTGCCGGCTATCACGAGGATCCGGGCGCAGTTCGACGCGGACTTTGATGCGATACGGGATGATGAGGGGTTTGCGAGCTTGTTGAAGGCCTGAGGAGAGAAGAGGGATTCGCGTACAAAGAGCACAGAGGCACGGAGTAGCACGGAGGCTCGAACTCGGCATGGCGTTCTTCTTCATCATCGGCATGAAATTCATCGCCTGGGGGTCAGAGCGGATGCCCGGCACGATGCGCTGTGGAGATTGTGGAACGGTCGCGCAGTTCATCCGCAAGAGCGGGATGCGGTTCCTGACGCTTTTCTTCGTGATCCCGGTGCTTCCACTCAGCGGAGTGAAGTCCCTTGCCGAGTGCCCGACGTGCGGAGCTCGGTACGACGTCTCGACGTAGCGAATATCGGTCAGGGCAGGGCGGTCCGCAGGTCGGCGAGAATTTCTTCGGGCTTCCATTCGTTGCCGCGGTAGACCTTGAGCAGCCGTCCATCCGGACCTATGACCGCGGTTCGCAGCGAGTGCACGATCTGGCCGTCCTCCTTGCCATAGACGAGCCCGTACGATTCGGCGACCTTGCGGACAAGGGCGGGATCTCCGGTTACGAAATCCCAGTTGTCTGGAACTCGGCCGTCGATCCGGGCGACCGTGCCGGCGTGTGCCTCCAGGATCGCAGGCGTGTCGAACTCCGGATCTATCGAGATGCTCACGAGCCGCACACGAGATGCGATCGCCGGATCGGACAGCACTGCACGGTCGACGGCGACGAAGTTGTCGGTCATCAAGGGGCAGTAGTCCGGCAGTGGGCAGCGCGAGAAGATGAACGTGACCACGATCGCCGAGCCCTTGAGCGACTCGAGCGCGATCGGCCGGTTGCGGTGCGATGTGAGTGCGAACGGTGGCGATGGTTCGCCGACGATCGGCTCGGTCGCGCCATCGGCCATGCTCGGGGCGCCGATCGTTCCAGGCGCCGAGGTGACGGCGACGTTCTCGAGCCACGACGCCTTGCCCTCTACGACGAGGTTGGCGCTGATGCCGGATCCGGGTTTCACCGCATCGATCACCCAGTCGTCTTTCACCCGGAACGGCATGGTCATTGCGGGCATGTACCCGGGAATCTCGGCGTGATCGATCGTCACGCGTCGCTTGTCGGCGTCGACCGAGACGACGCGACCGGAAAGCGGATACGTCTCGCGTTCGGCCGCGACGCCGCAGCCCGCAAACACGACGAGACACGAAAGAAAAGTGGCACGGATGCGACGATGGGTCGTTGACATTGCTCGAGTGCGGCCGCGGCCGGCGCTGCAGGTCGGAGAGTGTATCTCAGGCAATGCGCGAAGCGCCTTGGAGTGCGGCGCGTAGCGCCGCTTTGGACTCATTCAAGCACAGCGCACCCCAGCAGAATCCAAGCGGCGCTTCACGCCGCACTCCAGGCGCTTCGCGCAATGTTCTCGCGGGGGCCGTTGAAAAGCCGCCGGGGTTTGCTAGATTCCCGCAATCGCACGATATCAAGGAGCGCGCATGGTTCTGGAGGTTGATTACACGTCAGAGGACGCGCCGGCACGACTGGCGCAGTCGATTCGCGAGACGGGATTCGCCGTCGTCACCGAGCACCCGATTCCCTGGGAGCTCGTCGCGTCAACCTATGACGAATGGGCGAGGTTCTTCGCAAGCGACGTGAAATCCGCGTATCCGTTTCAGGAAGGCGGCGAAGGGCAGTGGGGCTACTTCCCGTTTCTGTCCGAAAACGCGAAGGACAGCGACCTCAAGGACCTCAAGGAGTTTTACCACGTCTATCGCTGGGCGCCGTTGCCGGCGGGCGTGTCGGACAATACGCGCGTACTGCACGAAGAGCTCGAGCGGCTTGCGGGCACCCTGTTGGGATGGATCGACGACAACACTCCGGCGGAAGTGAAGTCCGGATTTACCGAACCACTTCGCGGAATGATCGAGGGAAGTCAGCGGACGCTATTTCGGATCCTGCACTATCCCCCGATAGGCAATGACGTGCAGCCCGGAGCGGTGAGGTCGGCTGCGCACGAAGACATCAACCTGTTGACACTGTTGCCGACGGGAACTGCTCCCGGGTTGCAGGTGCTCGACACGTCTGGAAACTGGCACGAGGTCGCGTGCGATCAGGGCGCGGTGATCGTGAATGCCGGAGACATGCTGCAGATGGCGAGCGGGGGATTCTATCGTTCGACGACGCATCGCGTCGTGAATCCGGAAGGCGAGGAATCGGCAGTGCCCCGGTACTCCATGCCGCTCTTCCTTCATCCGCGTCCCGAGGTGCGGCTTTCGGACACGCACACCGCGGGCACGTATCTCGATGAGCGACTGCGTGAGATCGGATTGAAGACGACCGGCTGAACGCATTCCGTGCTCAGCCAATAGAGCCTGCGCTGGCAATCAGAGGGGCGCGCGGGCACACGCCACGGTCAGGAGTTCCAGAATGCGACATCGCGTGCGATTCGGCGCCGTCGAGTGGATGGCGTGCGCCCTCCTCTTTGCACTGGGCAACGGAGCGGTATTCGCTCAATCGCCGGAGAATCGTCCGGCGACCGGTTCGATTTCGGGCGTCGTCACGAAGGACGGCGCGCCGGCGGCCGGAGTCGGGGTGTTGCTCGTGGAGCGAAATGCCCGAGGCTGGGGCGCCGGCGACACGGTCGCTCGAAGCAAGTCCGACAAGGACGGGAAATTCACTTTCGAGGGACTCGCACGCGGATCCTATGGCCTCGATGCGTTCCTGCCCGGCGCTTTCATTCACGACTCGACGCCGTGGGATGGGCCGGTGCAGATCACGGTCGGTGACGGCGAAAGCGTCTCGGGCGTGAAGCTCGAGCTCGAACGTGGCGGCGTGATAACCGGCAAGCTCGTCAATGAAGAGGGGCGGCCGGTTGCCGGAGAGGCGATTCACCTCTATATCGGGAAGCCGGACGAGGGCGGCGCGACGACGATGACGAGCGTCGAGGGATATCGCGAGACCGACGACCGCGGGATCTACCGAATTTATGGACTGTCGCCCGGCCGATATGCCGTCGGGGCGGGGGCTCTCAATAATGATTCCGGCTATGGATTTGGCTCGAGGATTTCGTACGACCTGGCGTTCCACGGCGGCTCGGCTACCCCTGAAGGCGCAAAGCTCATCGCAGTCGATTCCGGAACAGAGGCGCGCGGCGCCGACATAGTCGTGAAGCGCGGAGGCTCCGGCTTCGCCATCACCGGCAAAGTGCTGGATGCGGAAACGCGCAAACCTGTCACGAATGTCTGGCTCGGCCGCGGTCCGATGAAGGACGGCAAACTGACCGGGTATGCCGGAGGAGGAGGGGTGCGCGACGACGGCTCGTTCGTGATGGAAGGAGTGCTTCCAGGGAGTTATGGCGTCATTGCAAACGTGACCGAAGCGGAAGCCGGATCGTATTACTGCGATCCCGTCGAAGTGACCGTAACGGATCGTGACATAAAGGATGTGGTCGTCGAGATGAGGCGAGGCGCATCGATCAGCGGAGTGTTCGTGCCGCTCGAAACGGACGGGGAGTCGATCTATCCACGATCCGCAACAGTTCGGTCTTCCTGCAGCCGGTCGTCGCTCCTGGCGACGCTTCCAAGCCGGACGCCTTTAGCTTCGCAAGTCTCCGCGTCAAGGCCGATCTGACGTTTACCTCGTCCGGATTGCGACTCGGGGCTTATCGAGCCGTGTTCAGCCAGTATTCACAGGTGAAGGGGTTCTATGTCGCGAGGGTCGATGTGGAAGGGAGCCCGCTCAATGGACCGATCCGGATTTCGGAGCTGAAACAGATTGCGAACGTGACCATCGTGGTCGGCCGCACGACATCGGTATTTCGTGGGCGAGTCGTACTGCGCAACGGCGCCGTTCCGTTCGAGCGAATCGGCGTCCAGCTTCGCACGCCGGATTCGACCGTGCCGGTCGCCTACATGCGCGTTGATGCGACGGGCGCCTTTCTAATGGAGTCGGCGCCGCCCGGGGATTACCAGGTGATTGCCATGGCACGCACTGGTGGCGAGACCATAGTTGAATCAAAGCCTGTCAGCGTGACCATCGGGCGCGAGGGGACCGTCGAGGTGAGAATCGAGCTTGATCTCGGCCCGAAGCCGCCTGAGACAGGGGGTGACCAGTGAGCGCGAGTCAGCTGGTCAGCCGGAGCTGGATCGTGGCTGTCGTAGTCACATCTGTCCTGGTGGCGACATTGGCGACTGACGCTCGCGCGCAGGATGCCTCGCCCGCGACCACGACGGCAACGGAACGGAAGCCGATTCGTGGTCGAGTGGTCGACGAAAACGGGCGTCCCGTGGACGGGGCCGCCGTTTCGGCGGTGCTCTACGGTGCGTCCGGGAACTTTGCGGGAACGGCTTCCGGCACGTCGAATCGGGAAGGCGAATTTACGATAGCGGACCTCGATCCCGGCCTCTATTCACTCTGGGTACAGTCTCCTCCGCTCGTCGTAGTGGACGGCATTCGCGAGCGCGGTGCGAGTCCAGGCCAGTCGCTGACGATCCGGATGGCACGTGGAGCAGCGATTTCCGGCAAGGTCGTCGACAAGGACGGACAGCCTCTGACGGGACTGCATGTCGAGCCGATTCGAGTTCGCGATGAAGAGGGGCTTCGACTCGACGATGATTCCGTGGAATTCCGAGGTGGCGTGACCGACGACCGAGGCGAGTATCGATTGTGGGGTCTGGAGTCCGGAACGTATTTGCTAGCGGTCGGACACACGGTGAAATACGCCGACGAGCCCAGGTTTCTGTCAGACCGTGTTCGAACGTTCTACCCGAGCTCAAACCGCGCTGGGGCGACCGAGGTCACGGTGCGTGCAGGAGACGACATCGCCAACGCGGACATCTCGTTTAAAGGAGAGGCCGGATTTCGCATATCAGGCGCCGTGATCGGCGTCCCGAGTCACAAGCTTTCGCCGTGGACACGCGTCGAGCTGTATCAGGCCGGAATGTCGTCTCCAGATCGAAGCTCCACGGTGCAGTTCAAGGGAGACGCATCGACTTTTCGATTCGAGGCGCTCGAGGATGGTGAATACCAGCTCGTTGCCACGTCGTGGGAGCGCGACGATCAGGACACTTCCGAACGCGTTACGGTTCGCGTACGCGGCGCGGATGTGTCAGGTGTTCGGCTCGAACTGCAACCGACGTCCACGTTGACGGGGCGGATAGAGGCGCGGGCGCCGAAACCGGACGAGGCGTGCCAGGCAGCGGCCGACGGAAAGGCTCCGCCTCCGCTTCGGCTCGGCGAGATGGTGGTTCGTGCTCGACGTGTCGACGCGAAGTTCTATCGAGCGTGGACGGTGCGTCCGAAGTCGGACGGCGAGTTCACCGTGAAGGGATTGGGCGGAGGCGTGTATCGATTCGCGCTCGATCTCGGTGATGATGACGCGTTCATCGAAAGACTCGACCGGCCGGCAACGCCACCTGCCACGCCGGCCAAGGGAGTGGCTTCGGCGCAGGCGGCGTCCAGGACTGAAGGCCCGTCGCCGTTTGCCCGCGACGGGTTGAGTGTGACGCGCGGTCAGTCCGTCAAGGGAGTCCGCTTCGTCGTTGCCCGCGGCGCCGCGCGCGTGCGAGGGCGGATCGCGCCTGCCAAGGAGGGAGAGCCGCTGCCGTCGCGGGCGAGGGTGTGTCTGGTGCCGGCGGATCCGAGACAGAAGGACGATGTGGTGCATTACTACGAGGTGGAAGTGGAACGCGATGGAACCTTCGACGTTCGAAACGTCGCGCCGGGCGAGTACTTCGTCGCGACGCGAACGTTTCCTGGGGACGATCGTCCGGATCTCGAGATCTTCCCGGCCGCCTGGGATCCAAAGGAGCGCGCGGCGCTGCGTGATTCGGCCGAGAAGGCCGGCGTCCGAGTCACGCTGTCGCCCTGTCAGCGGCTCGAGTCATACGCTGACGCCAGTTCACTGACGGAGATCGCGTCCATTGATCGAATGAGAGGTACGAGGCGACTAACGCATCAGTACCGTGCGCGGTAGAGCACGGGTCAGACTCCTGCCACGGACGACCCGGGTCGTCGCGGTGCGGTCCTCTCCGTCGGATCGACCCGTGCGCTGAATGTAACCACTGCGCGGTAGATCGACGGCGACGTCGGACGCAACAGGAGTTTCAAATTGTGATGTTGCCTGAGTCAATTGACGGAGCCTCCGAGGAGCGCCGTAGGCGCGAAAGAACCAGAGCACACGGCGCCGTGGAATATCGAACGAGGGCGCGAGAGCCCCCCGACAGGGGGGAAACAACGCCAGCGAGCGCGAGCGTGCACGGTGGCCGGGGCTACGCGTCTCTTGCCGGAATTCGCTTGCGCCAGGCTCTGTCTCTCGGCCTTGGATCGACCCAAGTACACGGCGACACAGTCCGCTCCTGATAGAAACCTCTTCGCTAACGCGCATGGTACTGGTGCGCGGGGTCCCGACGATCCGGTGAGGAGGCGAGAGCTCAAGGAGCAAATGTGCGAAAGAGACCCATAGGAATGATCGTCGCTTTAGTTGTGGCGATTCAGTTGTTCGCGCCGATCCCGCAGGCGGCGGCCCAGTCCAAGCTGGACAAACCCGCGGGCGGCTCAATATCGGGTGTCGTGACAGTGGAAGGCAAACCGGCGAAAGACGTCGGCGTGATCCTGATGCGATTCGAGGCGGGTCCGTTCGACGCTACGGCGGTTGGGCGAGCCAGAACTGACAAGGACGGCAAGTTCGTCTTCGAAGACATCGGGCAGGGGAATTTCGGGCTGGATGCATACGCCCCGGGCTACTTCTCGTTCGATGACTCGCCGCGCGAAGGAGCCGTGGCGATCACGCTCGGAGAAGGCGAGACCGTCAAGAACGTTGCCATCGCGCTCGAGAAGGGCGGTGCCATCACCGGGAAGTTGACCGACGAAGACGGGAACCCGATCGCCTCGCAATCGATCCAGGTCTACGCGAAGCAACCCAACGGACAATTCGACCTTGCGCAGGTATGGGAACGAACCGTCTCGTCGGACGATCGCGGAATCTATCGGGTGTTCGGACTGGCTCCGGGAACGTACGCGATCGCGGCGGGCAGCTCAGAGACCGAGAGGTCGTTGAACCGGGGTCTGGGCGTCCACTACGAGCGGCGCTATTACGGAGAATCGCCATCCTCCGAGGGCGCCAAAAAGATCGAGCTCGCGAATGGCGGCGAGGCACAGGGCGTCGACATCGTGCTGAAGCGGATGGCCGACGGTTACATGATTCGTGGACGGGTAATTCAGTCCGGGACGAAGCAACCCGTTCCCAGTGCCTTCGTGCGATACGAATTCGAGAGAGCCGGTGGCTTCGGTGGTTCGAGTGGTGTCTCTGCATCAGAAGCTGGCGAGTTTTCAATCCAGAACGTCGCGACCGGAACCTACGCAATCAAGGCCGTCGTTCGATCGAGCAATGAGGGCTCCTTCACCAGCGATGCAGTCGAGGTGAATGTTGTCGACCGAGATCTGAACGACGTCGTGATCGAGATGAAGCCGGCTGCGACCCTGAAGGGCTTCATCGCACCGCTCGAGACGGAGGCCGGACTGGACCCTATCGAGCTTCGGCGATCGGTCACTTGCGCTCATCGGCATCGTCGAGCCTCGAGCCCGACAGCCAGATCAAGAGAGGTGCCAACCTTCATGCTTCGGGTGCGACCGGACCGGTCGTTCGTCGCCGTTGGAGTCAGACCGGGCCATTACCGCGTCTCCATGTGGCCCTGGGCGCCGGTGAAGGGCTTCTTCGTCGCCCGTGTCGAGATTGACGGGGCCGCCGTTGCCGGGCCGGTCGATGTCGAAGGCACCGAGACGATCGCCAACGTCCGAATCGTGATTGGCCGCGCTGGCGGCTTCATTCGAGGACGCATCGTGGGCAGGAACGGTGAGATCGTGTATTCGCGGGTTGACGTAACGGCCGGAGCCGAAGGGAACGGAACCCTTCAGATGGTTCAGCGAATCGATTCGTCCGGAGAGTTCCTCATCGAAGGCATACCGCCGGGCGAAACCGAGGTGAAGGCAACCTACTACCCGCCGTCGGGGAAACCTGAAGTCTCCGGGTCCAAGCGCGTCTCGGTCCCCGCCGAGGGGAAGGTTGACGTGACGATCGAGCTCGACCTGGAAGCCGATCCCGCGCCGAAGGGAGGTGGACTGTGAGGGAGCCCTTTCGAAGCGAATGGTTGCTGGCGCTGGTCCTTCTTTTGCCTTTGGCCGGAGTGGCCCACGCGCAAAGCGAACCCGCACGGCCCGACGCGACGGGAGAGTCGCCTTCGATCCGAGGCCGGGTCGTCGGCGAAGGGGGTCGTCCCGTTGCCGGGGCCGTCGTGCGAGCCGCCGTCCTGCGGTCTTCGGGAGGGTTTTCCGGTGAGCTCGTGGCGAATGCCAATCGGGATGGAGTCTTCGAATTAAGGGACGTCCCACCCGGATTCTCGAGGATCTACGTCATTGCTCCGCCTTTGATCGTCGTCGACGGCATCCCGGACGAAGGAGCAAGGCCCGGGGACGTTCTGACGATTCGAATGGCGAAGGGCGCCGCGATCACCGGCAGGGTCGTCGACGAGAACGGGGCTCCGCTGACCGGCCTTCGAGTGACTCCGGAGTTGGTCCGCGGTGAATCGGGAGTGCGCACGTCGGGCGAGTACACCGCCTATTCCGGGGGGCTTGTCGACGACCGGGGCGTGTACCGGATCTATGAGCTTCGTGCTGGAACCTACGTGCTGTCGGCCGGGCGCACTGCAGAGACCTACGAGCGTCCCGTTTTCCTGTCGGATCGCGTGCCCACGTATTATCCGAGCGGCTCGCGGTCCGCGGCCTCCGAGATCTCCGTTCGGTTCGGTGCGGAAGTCGCGAACATCGACATCGTGTTTCGCGGAGACGCGGGATTTCGTGTTGGTGGCAAGGTCGTCGGCGCCGGCACGACCGCGCCGGGCCGGACGTCGGTCGAGATCTATCGGGCAAGAGAGGCTGAGTCTTTTCGGACGGCCCTCGTCACGGTCGCCTCGGTAACCGTGAGCTTCCTCATCGATGCGGTGGAGGATGGCGACTACGAGCTGATGGCGACGGCGTTTGGCGCCGGCGACGGACCGGTCTCATCGGAGCGGGTTCGGGTGAAGGTTCGCGGCGCTGACGTTTCCGGAGTGACGCTGACGTTGATGCCAATGTCGCAGATCACCGGCAGGGTGGAGACTGCGTCCGAGTCGAAGACGGATGAGTGTGCCGAGGCGACGTCAGGCGTGGCGGTCAGACCAATCCGACTCGCCGATGTGTCGATCGGTTTCCGGGAGGTCTCCCCGGGCGAGCGGCCTCGCCGGACAGGACTGAAGAGCGACGGCACGTTCGCGGCGACACGACTGACGGGCTCGAAGTACCGGTTGTGGGCCGAGATTGCGGACGACGAGCTCTTCGTGGCACGGATGGACACGTCGACGGCCGCGGTGGCGCCCTCGTCTGGAGGATCGGGCGGCTCGACGCCGAAACCGCTGAGTGCCCCGGCAACTGCTGCCAGCGGGACGGTCGCTTCGACTGCTGCTCCGTCTGGAGTGGCACGTGATGGTGTGAACGTCGTTAGAGGCAAGTCCGTCGACGGACTGCGGTTCGTCGTCGCCCGCGGAGCTGCGCGGGTGCGGGGTCGCATCGCACCGGCGAAGGAGGGCGAGTCGCTGCCGTCGCGGGCTCGGGTCTGTCTCGTGCCCGCGGACCCGAAGCAGAAGGACGACGTGGTGCACTACTACGAGGTCGACGTGGAACGGGACGGAGCTTTCGAGGTTCGGAACGTCGCTCCCGGAGAGTATTTCGTCGTGACCCGGACGTTTCCGGGAGACGACCGCCCCGACGTCGAGATCTCCCCAGCGGCGTGGGATGTGAAGGAGCGCGCGGCGCTGCGGGCCGCAGGCGAGAATCTCGGCATCCGTCTCACGCTCTCACCCTGCCAGCGGCTCGAGTCTGCGGTTGTCACGCTGCCGGCCGGGCCGTGAAGTGAGGAACGCGAACTCGTCCGTCTCACGTCTTACCCGAGGTCGCCTGTTACGCTGTGTCCATGAGAGGCCGCGTACTTGTTCCGTTCTCACTCGTTCTCGCACTCTCGTGTGCCGTTACGACGACGGGACAGGAACGGCGCGTCACCGAATCCGATGCGCGGGCATCGCGCAAGGCGCTCCAGCAGCTCAGGAGTGAATTCCAGGCGTCGCTGGACTTTGCGGAGGTCCCTGCCGAGTTGTTTGCATCGAGCTTCGTGTCGGCGAACCTCGACGAAGGGCCTGTTCGCGAATCGCTCGAGCTCGGAGACGACCTGAAGCGCGAGCCGGCGCTGCTTCGGCGGGCTCTGGTATCACATCTCAATCTGCTGTTCCTCAGTGCGACGTACGGCCTCTGCCATTACGATCTTCGGAAGGACCGGGACGACCCGGCGTTTCCTGAGGACGTCTTGCAGGCACTGGAGCTGTCACCGCACGCACGACGATGGCTCGGGCTGGAACAGGGAACGGCTTTACCTCTGATACGCGATCGGTTCGAGCTCGAGGAGGTCGTGCGAGGTGTGGACCGCGTCTCTGCTGCATTTCGTCGGCTTCTCCCTGTCAGGCCATTCCGGAGTGCGACGTACCGAAGGAACCTTCGGATCCTCGACCGGAGCCTTGCTCCCAACGTGAGAAGTTTCTCACCGGAGTCGGGGGACGGGTCGGACAGCGCGAAGATCCAGACTGTCGTTCTCAGCGGAGGACTGATGCAGGTCTTCGTGAATGAGGACGGACGAATGCGGCTCGTCACGATCGGGATCATCGAGATGTAGCAAAGGCACGATTGCGGGTCCGGCCGACGTCTCGTATCTTGCGCGAAGCGCCTTGGAGTGCGGCGCGCAGCGCCGCTTTCGATGGATACGGTAAGTACCTGCGCCGACGGCCGATCCAAAGCGGCGCTGCGCGCCGCACTCCAGGGCGCTTCGCGCAAGAGGCGATCAATTCGTGCCCCAAATCACGTCCCTCCGTGACCGCCATCACACTTCTCATGTGCACGCCATCACCATCACGGCGATCGGGAGGGATGGCACCATACCCGCTTAATTCCCATATCAGGTTCAGAAAGAGTAACTTGCAGCCAGTCCGGGCACATTGTGAAAAACCTCTCACAATTTGATTTGAACTACGGCGCTCACTACGCTATAACGTCTCCGCCCAACGTAGTCCTGTCGGATCAACAGACACGCCGCCACCTGAACTGGCCGCGTTTCCTGAGCCGGAATTCCATTGGAATCCCGGCGCCTTCGATTGTCATCGATCCGACCCCGGTAGCGGAACTCTTTTCTCAACTTACATTTGCAGGACTTGACCCGAGGTGTGTCCGGTAACCCGGATCTTCGCGGCAAACGCCAGAGGTCATCTATCGCGTAGACGCCACCTGAATCCCATCGGACTCATGACGAAAAGTCTGTTGACGAAGCTCACCTTTCACAAGTTTGCCTGGGGAGTCCTCGGATTCATGGTCCTTGTGATTCTCTGGGGAGCGTTCGTCCGCGCGACACACTCCGGCGCAGGCTGCGGGAGTCACTGGCCCGCTCTGCAACGGTACCGTCATCCCGTTCGCGCCTCGCATCGAGACCGTCATTGAGTTCACCCACCGTGCGACGAGCGGCATCGCCTTCCTGCTCGCAAGTCGCACTCGCCGTGTGGGCCTTCCGGAAATACGGCTCGTCGAACTCCGTCTTCAAGTTCGCGCTGCTTTCGTTCGTCTTCACGCTGACCGAAGCGCTGCTGGGTGCCGGCCTCGTCCTCTTCGAGCTCGTCGCAAGCGATCGCTCGGGCGCGCGCGCGGTAATGATGCCGCTGCACCTGGTCAACACGTTCCTGCTGCTCGGTTCGCTTACGGTCACCGCCTGGCTCGCGTCGACTGGCCGGACGTTTCGGTTGCGAAACCAGGGCGCCGTCGGCTGGGCCATCGGCGTCGCCATTGCCTCGACAGCGCTGCTCGCGGCGACCGGGGCCATTGCCGCTCTCGGAGACACGCTATTTCCCGCGACCAGCCTGCGCGAAGGCATCCTGCAGGATCTGAGCCCGACCGCGCACTTTCTCGTGCGGCTCCGGCCGCTCCACCCGCTCGTCGCCGGCTCGGTCGGCCTCTACCTGCTGCTTTTTGCCGGCCTCCTCGCGCACTTCCGCCCGTCGCCCCAGGTTCGCCGGATGGCCCGGGTTATGATCACTCTCTTCGGCATCCAGATGCTGGTGGGCGTCGTGAACATGCTGCTGCTCGCGCCCGTATCGATGCAGCTCATCCACCTGCTGCTCGCCGACATCGTCTGGATCGCGCTGGTTCTCATCGTCGCCGAGGCCTGCGCCGTCGGCGTCGAGCACATCGAAAAGGCGAACGTCACAAATCGCGTCGTGCTGGAAGGCGGCGTGAAGGAGCGCGCTACGTGGCGCGACTACCTCACGTTGACGAAGCCCCGGGTCATAAGCCTGCTGCTCTTCACGACTCTAATGGCGATGGTAATCGCCGCCGGCGGCTGGCCGGGAACGTGGCTCTTCATCGCGGTCGCAATCGGCGGGTACATGTCCGCGGGTGCGGCGAATGCCATCAACATGGTGATCGATCGCGACATCGACGTGCGCATGGAGCGCACGGCCATGCGCCCGACCGTGACCGAGCGGATCTCGTCGCGAAGCGCATTGCTGTTCGCCTACCTGCTTGCCGGCGGATCGTTCGCGCTGCTGTGGGGCGCGGCCAACATGCTGACCGCGATGCTCGCGCTCGCCGGGCTCGTCTGCTACGTCATCGTCTACACGCTCTACCTGAAGCGCCGGAGCTGGAACAACATCGTCATCGGCGGCGCCGCCGGTGCCTTCCCGCCGCTCGTCGGCTGGGCAGCCGTGACCGGCGACCTCAACTGGTTCGCCTGGTGCCTGTTCTGGATCATCTTCCTGTGGACGCCCGTGCACTTCTGGGCGCTCGCACTGCTCATCAAGGACGATTACGCCAAGGCCGGTGTCCCGATGCTGCCGGTCGTTCACGGCGAGCGCGTCACCGTCATCCAGATCGTCCTCTACGCGGTGCTCACGGCGGCCATCTCGTCGATGCCGCTCGTTCTCGGCGAGGTCGGGATGATCTACCTGGTGGCGGCATTCGCACTAAACGCGATGCTCCTGCTCCGCAGCCTCCAGCTTTTCCAGACGCCCGACCGTCCGCACGCGAGCTCGCTCTTCAAGTATTCGATGACCTACCTGTTCCTGCTGTTCCTCGCAATGGCAGTCGACCGGTCCTATGTTTCTGCGGCCACGTCGGCCGTGCTCGGTCAGTGATCCACTCTCAAGGACTTCGCGATGGCTCAGATCTTCCATCACAGCGCCAACACCCTCGCCAGGACGAGCATCCTCGTCGGCGTCCTCGGAGTCGCCTCCGTGCTCGGGGTGATGGTCATGTTCTTCAACTCGGCCGCGGCCACCGGCGTCGGCGAAATTCGGGAACAACCGGTCCCGTTCAGCCACGCCCACCACGTCGGGGGCGAAGGCATCGACTGCCGCTATTGCCACGTGTCGGTTGACAAGGAAGCCTCGGCCGGCATGCCGTCGACCAAGACCTGCATGACCTGCCATTCGCAGATCTGGAAGGACTCGCCGCTGCTGGAGCCCGTTCGCGCCAGCCTGAAGTCCGACCAGTCGCTTCAGTGGATTCGCGTGCACGACCTCTCGGACTTCGCGTATTTCAACCACGCGATCCACGTGAACAAGGGCGTCGGCTGCTCGACCTGCCACGGCCGCCTCGACCAGATGCAGCTCGTTCAAGACGCGGTCATCTGTCCGATGGTGCATCAACTGCCACAAGAATCCCGAGAAGGTCCTGCGGCCGCTCGACAAGGTCTATGACCTCACGTGGGAGCCGCCGCTCAATCAGGACGAGGTCGGCGCCAGGCTCGCCAAGGAATACAACATCCCCAACCGCAGCCTCCTGACGAGCTGCTCGACGTGCCACCGATGATGACGAACGATCCCAAAGAGCTCACACCGGAATCGGCCGAAGGTCGCAAGAACCTCGGCAATCTCACGGGCAAGCGGTTCTGGCGCAGCCTTGACGAGTGGTCAGACACCGACGACTTCAAGGCGATGA
>JADIYM010000012.1 GCA_016705245.1 Blastocatellia bacterium
TTCGTGGTTGCACCAAACCAGCTTGGAGGCTCGGGGCCGCGTCGATACGGCCGGACGATGATCGTCGATCCGTGGGGCTCGTTCTCGCGCTGGCGCCCGATCGCGAATGCTACATAACCGCGGACCTCGACTTCGTGGCACAGGATGCGACCCGCGCGCAATTGCCCACGCTGCCGAATCGCCGGCCGGAAACGTACGAGTGGCCGGAGGAGTGAAGCGCCCCGCGGTTCGGCAATCTCACCGGGCGGCGAGCCTGTCCGAGTCGGACGATGCGCTTCGTGTCGGAGTCGCAGCGCTGGTCGCCGGCGTGCTCGTGGCCGTGCCCCTCGCGATGTCGACGTCGATGCTCAACGTCTACACGACGCCGAAATACCTGGTCCTCGTGGTTGGCGGCGCGCTGCTCTGTCCGTTGCTCGTCGCGAGGGCCCTCGGCCCGCTGGGATCCCGAAGTGTTTTCGTCTCGCCCTTCGCCTTCGCACTATTCCTGCTGCTTGCGGCTCTCGGACTGGCAAGCATTGCCAGCGCCGATCCGCGGCTGTCGTTCTTCGGGACGTTCACGTCGCGAATGGGTTGGCTCACCTACGCGGCCTACGCCGCGATCGCCCTGGCCATCGTCTCGGTCGCAGACCGCGACCGGACGTGGTTCGGCCGGCTTTTCGTCTGGCAGACTGCCGTTGGCGGCATCGTGGCATTCGTCTGCGTGCTCCAGATACTCGGTGCGACGAGCGTGTACCCATCCGACTTCCTGCTCGGCGAGACCATTCCGCGCGTACACGGAACGGTCGGACATCCGGACTTCGCCGGCAACTACCTGTTGACGATCGTCTTTCCCTCGCTCTGCATCGCCTTCGCGGCAAAGGGCATCGTCCGCGGTCTCGGAATGACCGTCGCCGCAATGTCGACGATCGGAATTCTCTACACCGGTACCCGCGGCGCCTGGGTCGGCTTGCTCGCCGGCGCCGCCGTCGGCGCCGCGTTCGCCTGGCGCACACGACTGCTTGAGCGGTGTCAACGTCGAGGATCCGCACAACGCCTTCCTGAGCATGCTCGTGAACGGCGGGGTGCTTGCGCTCGGAGCCTATGTCGCGGTGATTCTCCTCGCAGTCCGTCGACTGCCGCGCGCTATTCAGTCGGCAACGTCGCGGGAGGAATCGGCCATCGGAATCGGCCTCGCGGCGGCAGTCACTGGCATCCTCACGCACGATTTCTTTCTGCACCATCTTGCTGTCAACGGGCTCTCGTTCTTCGTCGTCCTCGCGCTTGCGCACGCGTGGGGAAACATGCCGGATCGGAATGCGATACCGGCGGCATCACCACCGGCCACTCAGGCTCGACCTCTGGCGTTCGTCCGGTGGACGGTCGCCACCGCGGTTGCCCTGATGATTCCCATTGCCGCAGTTCACGCTTGGCGCGTCGGTGCCGCCGACGTGCAACTCTCGCAGAGCCTGCGCGCCTCGAACGCCGGCGATGCCCGGACGGCAGTGGCCGCGGGCGAGCGGGCCGTCGCCCACGGATTACCGCAGCCGGATTACCGCTTCTACTTCGCGATGTCGCTCGAACGGCTGGCCCGGTCGAGTGCGGACGCCGCCGCCCGCCAGCGCTTCTTCGAAGCGGCTGCCGACCAGTCGGCACGAGCCGTCGAGCAACCGTTGCCGCCCGTGCCATACGTGGCATTTGCGTCGGCGCTCGCGACATCCGCCGGCTGGTTCGAAGAGGGGCACGCGTCGCTGGATCGAGCCGAACGACTTGACCCGTTTTCGTACCACGTCGACCTGAGCGCGATTCAGCTGCTGGTCGCCGAAGGCAGGATCGACGAAGCGATCGGCCGATTCGACCGACTCGAGCTCATGCGGTCGCCCCACGGAGAGGTCGACAAGGCCCGAACCCTGCTGCGCAAGGCAATCCGCGCCCGGACCGGTCCTCGAACAGAAATCCAGCTCGAGTTTCTTCGCCGGGAATACCTCGTGACGGGAGCCCGCAATAAAGGCTGAGTGGACGGGATCCCGGGACTAACCGGCCCGAAACCGTTCAATCCCGTGAATCCCGCCCACTCAATCCGAAAGCCCTATGGACAGGCTGGCGTATTCGCGAGGTTGCGGTCGCGAATACGGAACTGGCGTCCCGTCAACACGTCCGTCACCTGGACGGTTCCCGAGTTCGCACCGTAATTGAGGTTCGCGTTCATGTGGAACCTCGGGTCGATGGTGTCCGCGGCCGTAAGCGATCGGCCCGGACGAATGGCGAGGCTCTCGGCGACACCGCAGAACGTCTCACCCGTCGCCGCCACCCGGTAGCGCCAGTAGCGGTAGATCGGGCTTGTCGGGTCGGTCACGATCGACCACGAATCGCCGCTGAAGTCGTCGATGACGCATGCCCCGAACGTCCCGGCTCCGCCAACCGTCACCGTGAACGAGCAGTTTCCGGCATTGCCGGCCGCGTCGGTCGCCGTGCACGTCACCGTCGTCGTGCCTTCGTTGAATGTCGATCCGGATGGCGGAACACACGTTACTGCGCCGACAGCCGGACAGTTGTCGGAAACGGTCGGCGCCGCGTACGTGACGACAGCCGTGATGACGCAACCGTCGGTTGCGGTACCTGCGGCCGTCACATTTGCCGGACACGTCAGCGTCGGAGGCTGCGTATCGTTCACCGTGACCGCAAACGAGCACGCCGCGCCGCTGCGACCAGGCACCACCACGTCGGTGCAGTTCACCATGGTGGTTCCGACCGGGAAGAACGAACCGGACGGCGGCGTGCAAGTGATCGTCCCGCAGTCGCCCGACGTCGTCGGAGGCGGATAGTTCACGACAGCCCCACACTGGTTGGCGTCGTTCGATACCGTGATGTCGGTCGGACACGTGAGCACGCACGGCATTCCTCCGCCGCACGGCACCGGCGGCTGGAAGAGAATGGCCAGACCACCAAAGACGGATCCGGGAGTGTTGCAGCTGTGCAGTAACCCCGTCGTAGGCGGATCGGCGTCCTGGATGCCGCGCGTCGACCCCGAACCGCCTTCGACGTCGTCCGCGTACTGCATCAGGATGTTGCCGTTGTCGAAGAGCAGGACCTGGACGTCGATCGGGAAGCCCTCGCCCCTTCCCTCCTGCGAGCCGAAGTGGTCTCCCTGCCACTGCACGATGTTCGCCTGAAGGCCCGCGTCATACATGTGGTAGACGTCCGTCACGAGATCGTCGTGGTCGACGTAGATGCGTCCGCCGCCGCCGGTGGAAGGCGTCGCGGGAATCGGGCAGTCATTCGAAAGATCGCCCCCGGAGTCGCCTAGATCCGTTGAGATGTAGCCGTTCGTTGAGACGCGAAGCTGCGTGTACGGTCCGCTCCCATCGGGCGTGTAGAAACAGAAACCAGGGCCGCCGAGGTTGATCGTGAACGCCGAGTCGTCACCGGTACCGAGATAGTTCGGGGACGAGGCGATGTCGACGTAGCTGAACGTCGGGCCCCAGGCTCCGTGCTGTCGATAAACGTGTAACCGAACGCATCCGGGCCGCCCGAGGTTGCGGGAGCCTGTCCACCGCGAACTCGCTCGTCCTCGATCGTACGGCCCTTGCGTGCGACGCGTGCCGTGTAGCGGTCGAGCAGATCCTTCGCCGCCGCGAGGTCGCGCGACGACTCCATCGGCTCGGCATCGACATAGGTGTAATAGAGCACGCGGGAAATCAGGGTGTCGGCGTCCAGTCGAGAGAGCCGGCGACCTTTTTCGTAGCGCCGAAGCAGGTGCTGCTCCTCCTGCGCAAACACCTTGCCGTCATCGCGCTTTTTCAAAAGCGCGTCGATCGCGGCGCGCTGTTCGGCCGAGAGAGGATCGTCTGCTCGTGGGCCGCCGCGCGGTCCGCCGACCGTGGCGGGCAATGCGATCACCGTGCCGGTCTTGCTCGCCGCGGTAGCGGCCCGGATGTCGGACGCCTTCGGCTGCAGGCGGGTCGCGGACGGCTTCGGCGCCGCGGGCGGAGTGATGGCTCGAGCCGGTACCGGCGCAAGCAGTACGCCAAACGCCAAGATCATCGCGAGAAGGCGCATTCGAGCAACTCGCGACAGACGAACTCTCGGCAGGACGTCGAGGACCTGAATCTGGACCATGGGGGCTCTCACTGTTTCGGAATGAACTGCTCTGGTGAACTCGCGCGAGGAGGAACGCCGCTTGACGACTCGCGCGAAAGCTCGTGCAGTCTACTCCTGCTCAAACCTGTCCCGAAAGCTTGATCTACGCCGTGTCGGACGGGGCGGCCTGTGCACCCGTCGCGACGACCTCTCCCTTCACGTGCACTTCGCGCATCTCGCGCGTCAGGAAGTAGTTGAGCGCGGTTCGTATCACCGCGATGGCGCCAAGCTTGCCGATCTGATCCCACGTCGGCGCCACGGCCGTCGACAGGATGTCGGCGCCGAGCTCGAATTCGAGCGCGAGCGCGAGGAAACGCGCCAGCGTTAACCGGATGTCGTTGTAGTCGCGCGTCACCGGCGGGAAAAACGTCTGCACGTATTTCCACGCCGCCATGGCCACACCGACGCCGATGACAGCGGCTCCCATCGTCTCGACCCCGAGCTTGAGCCAGAGCACCGCGTTGACGACAACCTCTTCGACGCCGACCTCGGAGGGAGATGGAATCATCGTGACGTTCCGTCCTCGTGAGCGAAGTGGTGAGCCCTGCGATTACACCACAATCCGGCGGGTGCCAAAGCGACTGTCGCCGGCTCGCGTTTGTGCCACTCGAAAAAGCTCGTCCTTTCCGGACCCGCGCTGCTCAAACCAGCGACCGAGTTGCCCCCGGCTCTCTCACTTACATTTCCGGAGAATTCGAATCGTGGCCACTTCCCTGTTTCGCTGGACCTGCCTTTTCATCGCCTTGTGCGCGGTTCCCTTCGCGATCGGAGGGGCGTCCGCCCAGACCGGAATCACCCCAACGTTTCGCGACGTCGAATATGCGAACGTCGACGGCGTTCCCCTGCTGCTCGATCTCTATCTTCCCGCGACCGACAACGGACCAGCACCCGTCATCGTGTGGATTCACGGCGGCGGCTGGCGAGCGGGGACCAAGGCGGGTGGACCGGCGGCGCGGCAATCGCTCCGCGGCTATGCGGTGGCCAGCATCAACTACCGGCTGAGCGACGTCGCGACGCATCCGGCACAAATCAACGACTGCAAGGCGGCGGTCCGCTGGCTTCGCGCGCACGCCGACGAGTACAACCTGAACCCGGAGCGCATCGGGGCCTGGGGTTCCTCCGCCGGAGGCCACCTCGCGGCGTTTCTGGGCACGTCGGGTGACGTTGCCGAGCTCGAGGGCGATGTGGGCGGCAACCTGCAGTTCTCGAGCCGCGTGCAGGCCGTCGTCGACTGGTACGGGCCGGCCGAGCTACTGACGATGGACGAGCAGGCGTTGCCGTGCAGCGCTTTGTGCCATACCTGCGCCGACTCGCCTGAGTCCCTGATGGTCGGCTGCACGATCGCGTCGTGTCCCGACCGCGCGAACGAGGCGAGCCCGATCCACTACGTCACGTCCGACGAACCGCCGTTCCTGATTCACCACGGGACGAACGACTGCACGGTGCCGCCGCTGCAGAGTCAGGTGCTGCACGACGCGCTCGTCGCCTCGGGCGTCGACGTGTCGCTGACGTTCATCGAAGGAGCCGGCCACGGCGGTGCCGGTTTCGCCGCACCGGCGATTTCGGCCGAGGTCGATGCCTTCTTCGATCGGGTTCTGCTCGCGCCCGAGCCCCCGCCGCCCACGGCGCCAGAAATCACCGGCGCCGAGATCCGGGACCGGCGGCTCGTCGTCACCGGAATTCGCTTTGCCGACGGCGCGGTCATTCTCGTCGACGGTGCAGTGCAGAAGACGTCAAACGATCCGGTGTCTCCCGCCACGACACTTAGAAGCAGGAAGGCGCGAAAGACGATCGACCGCGGAGAGACGGTCTCGCTCACGGTCCGCAATCCAGACGGCGAGATGTCTGAGGGATTTACTTACTCGCGCCCGCAGTGACCACGGTATTTTCCGGCGATCACGCGCCTCTGCTGTCACGAGATCGTGGGGCACTCCGCCGGACCGTCCGGACAAGCCTCCTGGAACTGCCCGACGCTCGAAGAACGAGCAAGCAAGGAGGGCAGTACCATGTCGAGCGCACGCGCTCACGGCCAGCGTCTCATTCGTTGGCTCAAGGCTTCATGTGTCATCGCCGTCGCAGCGACGGCGATTTCTGCGTATCCCGAAGGATCGCCATCGGGGAACACTGCCGCGCCCGGAGAGAATTCCTGTGCGCGATGCCACGACGGCACGATGAACGACGGCTCGGGCTCAGTCGTCATCTCGGGCGTTCCGGATGTCTACCAGCCCGATCAGGAATACACACTCACAGTCCGGGTGTCGCATGGAACGTTTCATCTCTGGGGGTTTCAGCTGACGGCGCTTGATGCCAGCAATCGGGGTGTCGGGACATTTCGCGTCATCGACTCAGCCAATACAAGGAAACTCAATGGGAGTGGTGACTTGTCGGGTCGAACGTATGTCAACCAGACCGAGTCGGGAATGCACCACGGCCAGTCACGCGATGCCTCATGGCAGGTGACTTGGAAGGCTCCGGCAGTTGATGCCGGGCGCATTACTTTCTATGCCGCAGGTATGGCCGCAAACGACAACGGCGGGTCCTCGGGCGACAGCACCTACACCACGTCGGTGAAGACGGGTGTGACGACGCCGATGGTCATCGCACCGACCTACAGGAAGGGCAAGATCGTCCTTCAGGACAACGGTTCGAACATAGAGGAAGGAGCCGTGTTGCAGGTGACAGGCGGCGGAACAACGTCGCCGCAGACTTTTGCGCTCACGCGCAACGCAAAGGGCACGAAGTGGCTCGTGAAGAAGTCGGCCCGCAGCTCGCCTGATGGCATGTCGGCCGCGATGGCGTGGCCCGCAGGTACGGCAGCGACATTCATCGTGACGAACCGCGACGGATCGGTTTCAGCGGCCGTCTCGGCGAGCCGGTAGAGACCAGAACCCCGAGCGGTAGCAACTCAGAATATGTGCCAGAACCGCGAGCGGTAGCGATCCGGCCGGCGGACAGCCGTTCATCTCGCTGCGTCCTGTAGCAGACAGAGTAGCCGTCCGTTCTTGCATCTGTCCGCAGGACGCTCGCTACCGCTCGCGGTTCATAAAACGGTGACCGCCCGCATCGTGCTCTACCAGGCACGACGCTCCGCCGGGTCCCCGTTCCTCGAGCCGCGAGCCGTAGCGAGCGTCCCACGGACGGTCCCTGAAACCGCAGACTCGTCGTTGCGGAAGGACGGAAATGACCGGAACCGTTAGACCGTCCGTGGGACGCTCGCTACCGCTCGCGGCTCAAAAAACGGGGACCGCCAGCCCACGACAGCCGCAGCAGACACGTAACATCACCGCACGCCCAGCAATTCAACCTCGAAGACGAGCACGGCGTTCGGCGGGATCACCCCGCCCGCCCCGCGTGCGCCGTAGCCGAGATGCGCCGGAATCGTAAGCTTGCGCTTGCCCCCGACCTTCATCCCCGAGACTCCTCGATCCCAGCCGACGATTACCTGACCGGCTCCGAGCTTGAAGCCGAACGGCTCGTTTCGGTCCATCGAGCTGTCGAACTTCGTTCCGTTGGTGAGCCATCCGGTGTAGTGCACCGTGACCCATCCACCCGGCACGGCCTCAGCCCCGTCGCCCAAAGTCATCTCCTCGATCACGAGGTCCGTCGGATTCACCGAACTGTCATTCGCCATGTCGAAATCCCCCTGCGCGCGTGAACGCTGTTCAATCCACGAATGGGCTTCAGCCGAGGCCGATCAGTTGAGCTTCGCCTCGAACGCGTCGGCTTCTTCCTGATGACCGCGGGCTAACTCGGCGGCAACCTTGGAGAGCACGGCCCTCTCGCCGTCGCAGACCTTCGAACCAAGTCCAAGAACACCGCCCGAGACCTTTGCCACGGCCGTGCAGCACGCCACGATATCCGTGACTCCGGCTTCCCATTCCTCCGCCGAGAGCGCTGTCAGGAAGCCGCGAATCGCGCGCGTCGCACTTTCGAAAAATTCGTCTGTCGGCCTGACGTCAAGCCAGGCGGTGAGCTGGGCATCGGCCATCGTACCGACGACAACGCCCCTCGATCGCGCAGCCTCGACAATGGCCGCTCGCTCGCGGCTCGAGACCGAATCGCTCGCCCAGGCCAGCTGAATGAGCGGCACGAGGTGCAGCAGCGAAATCGTTTCGCGCTTGAATCCGAACTTCATCAAATCGGCGATGAGTTCGTCGTCCGCAAGTCCCGCAGCTTCGCCAATCTCCTTGTGCTCCGCGGTCAGCTCGGCTTTTCGCCTGAGTTTTTCGATCAGTTCCTGTTCTTCCCTGGCGAAATACGTTTCTTCAGAGATTCGTCGTCGCTTCTCAAGAGCGTCATGTCCAGACACGGTGGTCGGCCTCCTCGGAATTAGGCATGCGTGAAGAGGTTTTCTATCTCACGCGCGCCATGGCCCGCAACGCGCAGCCTCGCCGCTGCGCGATGGGAAGAAGCCCGTTCGGTCTCAGTCTCCCAGAAGTCCGGTCAACCAGTGCGTGACATTGAGCAGAAACCTGGCGTTCTCGGCAGCCACCGGGCTGTTCATGCCCATCGGCTTCCTGTCGGGACCGCCGAGTTGGGCAGTGAACATGGCAGCTTCCCCGAAGACCGCCACGCGTCCCTTTCCGTGCCGCAGGACCGCGCCCTGGCACCACTCCGATACGTCCGTGCGTTTGGTGTCCTTGTCGAAACTCCACGCCTCCTTCGGCTCGAGCGACACGACCTTTGCCTTGAAAACGAGTAACGGCGTCGCTCCCTTCCCGACCCGAAACGCTGACCCGGTGAACGTCGCGACCTTCGCGATACGCTCCGTGTCGTCGCGTCCGCGACTCACGGCGTGATCGGCGAGCGCTCCGGCGTCTCGCGAAAAGACGATCGGAGAGTTCTGGTCCTCGACCGGGAAGGCGAACCCGTTGCTGAACGTGACGTCGAATGCCTTCGCGATCGTCGAAACGGCGCCGGGAAACGGCATGTGATCAGCAATCAGCAGCAGCGACCCGCCGTCGCGAACCCAGTTCCGCACCGCTGTGACTTCGTCGGCCGTGAATGCCGGCGGGGTCGGTAGCGTCCAGTCTTCCTCGTTGCGCGGGTTCAGGGCGTTGGCGATGACGAGAACGCGCGCACCCTCGAGCGAAGCCTTCGTGAACAGCGACGACGAGCCGCGAACGACGTAGCCGTCGCGCCGGAGCAGGTCGGCGAACGGCTTGTACCGGCCCGTTGCCGTGTGGAAATTGTGGTGCGCCTCGTCGATCAGAACGGTCGGGCCCTTGCCGGCTTGATAGGCCGGTTTCGGAATCGGCGGAGCGAAATCGGAATCCGCCACCTGCTGCGCTGGAGCGACGGCGATGCACAACGCCGTGAACAGGAAACCAAGTACCGGTCGTGCCCTCATCCGCGAACCTCCTTCGAACATCAATGTGTCCGAGGAGGCTATCGCAACTCTGTCCGGCCGTTTGTAAATGCTTGACGCACCAGGAACCCTCGTAGAGTTCCTCTGCGCCTCTGCGAGACCATTGCGCCTCTGCGGGAAATGCGTCTTTACGCTCGAATTTCTCGCAGAGGCGCAGAGAATCCGCCAAGCCGCGGAGCTGACATTGAGTAGAGCGGTCGCTGCTCCGTCAGACCCACGTGCGCTGGGCGGCTCAGGTGCCGCGATCTACTTCCTGGCCTTTCTGGCCTCGAGATCGACCATCTCGTCGTATGAGTGCTGGCGCCAATCGACCTTCACGCCCTTGGTCTCCAGATCGCGAGCCTTTCGAACTCGAGCCAGAATATCCCTCAGCCTCGACGCGTCCGTCACCTTCGGAGTCAGAACGACTCCGAGGTCGCCAAGCTGTCGGTCGAGGTGCACGACGTCGAGCATTTCGAGCAATTGCCACGCCTGGTGATCGTGCCAGTCGACGGCGACGCCGGCCGCCTTCAGCTCGTTCGCCTTGCGGATTCGAAGCGTGATGCTCGCCAGATCCTGATAAGTGAAGTACTGCCAGTCCGCGTTGTAGCCAAGATCCAGGATTTCCTTGGCGGCTCCGATTCGAAGAGCCTTTTCCTCGGCACTCTTCGGCTTGATGATTCCGCCTTGCGTGCCGATGAAACTGACCGAAACAAGTGGGTTGCGCGACCGCTCGACGGTCTCGAGCGTGGTGTTCGCCAGCACCCGACCGTTTGGAAGGTAGGTATACCGTGTCACGACAAGTTCCTGACCTTCAGCCCACGGCGAATCCTGGGCGAAGACACACGGCGTCGATGCGAAAACGAGCATGGCGAGAACCACGACGTAGGGGCGAATTGAAACAAGTATTGCCATTGAGTTATTGAAATGTCCTTTCTAATGTCGAGCGCTCGCCGTAGTGCTTCGGAGCGAATCGCCGCGATCGAGCGATAGCGCGCCTCTACACCCCCTCAGGCGAGAGCCGGAGATCATGCGTGTCAGTCGAGCTGTCGTCAACCGCTTCACGGCACGGAATTCGAGCGCCTGGTCGGGTGAAACGGAGAGCTGTCAAACCAGTTTGCGCGCGCGTTGGCGCTGTCGGCGGCAAGCCGGATGGTGAGTATTACGCCGATGGACGCCAGCGTGCGTGCGCCGCTCCAGTCCCAGTCGTCACGTACAACGTCGGACGGGCGGTGATAGTCGTTCGCGATCCACTTGCGCGCCTTCGATCGCCACGTCGAAGGGTCCCCCTCCGGAACTCCCTGCAGCATAAGCGCCGGCACCCCGTTCTGGGCAAAAAAGAGATGGTCCGATCGGTAGAAGGACTCCTCTTCGGGCATGGGGTCCGGCGCAATGGAGAGCCCGGCGGCTCCCGCAACATCGCGCAGCCTCGAGCCGAGAGTTGAGTGTTCGGAGCCGTGCCCGACTATCTTGCGCACCGGGCCATATATCTCGGTGCCGATCCCATCAAAGTTCAGGGCGGCGACAAGCCTGGAGATCGGCCACGTCGGATGCTGAATCCAGTGCTGCGATCCGAGACCGCCATATTCTTCGCCCGTGAACGCGAGAAATACCACCGACCTCTTCGTGCCTTCGGGAATGTCGGCCAGAGCCTTCGCCACGCTGAGGATTTCGGCAACCCCGAGAGCGTTGTCGGCCGCGCCCGGATACACGGTGCCGTCTGCTTCGATGCCGTAAGCGTCGTAGTGCGCCATGAGGGCCACGGCTTCGCCTCGCAACTCGGGATCGCGTCCTTCTAGAACCCCAACGCAATTGTGTGCGATGCCCGTCCCGCGCTCCGACGAGAAATCGATGGTCAAGGTTCGTCCGAGGGCAGCCGAAGCCTGTGATCCCGTCTCGGCTGCGGCGCGGTAGTCTCGGTACGAAGCTCCGGCCGCCTTCATCAGGGAGTTCGCCCCCGTCTCGCCCATCAGGATGATCGGCGGCAGGCCATCGGGCGGCCGCTCGGCCGAAGCGAGGTCGACACGCCGTCGGCCGTAATAGTCGGCCAGCTCGGAAAACGGCTGACGCTCGGATCCCGCGCCAAGGACAATGATTCCAGCAGCGCCGCGTTCGAGGAGGTTACGCAAACGCACGCGCGGCGCGGTCGCTCGTTCCCACGCCTCTGCGGACACGCCCGGAGGCTGGCCGGAGAGCAAAACGACGAACTTCTGCGAGAGATCGAGGTCGCTCAGGTCAAAGCGGCGTAGCTCCTTGGACTGGACGCCGTATCCGACAAATACGATCTCGCCGGTGGCGCGAAGACGCTCGAACGTAAATGGTGGAGAGACGGCGAAGTCGCGCCCAGCGATGAGACGCGAGTCGCCGACTATAATCTGCGAATCCCTGGTCAGTCGCTCCCAGGTGAACCGAATCGCCTGCTTGTATGAGCCATCGTCGCCAAGCGGTTTCAGACCGATCTCGCGATACCGTGCTGCAATGTAGTCGGCCGCGCGGTCTCCGCCGGGCTGACCGGTCCCACGGCCTTGCATTTCGGGTGCCGTCAATCCCTCCACGTCTTTTCGCAGAGCCTCGACGCGAATGCGACCGGCGGCGTCGGCCTCGGTCGATGCCAGTGGCGCTGGTCGGGCAGCGACCATCGGCGTCTGGCGAGCCGAGACGATCGCCGAGGAAAGTACCGAGAGGCTGACGACGAGCAGCACAAGGATCGATCGGGCGATGGCCACTGCTGCCAGTGGCGCGTGCCCGGTGTCGCCGAGTCTCGTGCGGGTCGTATCCCTGTGGCGTCGAACAAGCGGTGCGACCACTCGTTTCATTCCTCCGATGTCTGTTCGTGTTATCGCAAGAGTAACGTAAGGCTGCCCCGAACCGCCGTCGCGGCGGATCGAAATCTGCCATCAAGTGGTTTTCGGCACAATGAGCTGTGAGCATTAAGGATCCGATCATGGGTTCGTCACATTCCCTTCCGCGAGTCTCGTGCGCCCGGCAGTGTGCTACTTACCGCGCAGCGGTTCAGTTCAGCGAGCGGTCTGCGGACGGTCCTCCGTACGCATCAGTACCGGGCGCGGTAGCGCTCGGGTCAGCCTCTCAGTTGCCGCTGGGGGCGATGCAGCGTCCAAGTGTTCACCGGCTCGGGGCCCTTCAACACAGCTCGGCCGGGGTCGCCCCCCTCAGGACGGGCGGTCCACTCAGTACCGGGCGCGGTAGCGCTCGGGTCAGCCTCTCAGTTAGCCCGCGCCTGGTGTCGTCACACGCGCTCGGGATCGACCCGAGCGCTACCGCGCCCGGTACTGATGCGTGAGGCGTGCGATGCAGGCGTCTTCGAGGCGTACCGTACGACGTCGCGCGCGTTCCCCGGAACGGATACAAAGCAGTGTTGAGGCGGCCGCGGCGCCCGCGGCTGTCCGGCCTCGCCTGACTACGCGGCGGATGAACCGGCCACTGGCCGCGACGGACGAACCTTCCCCTTCTTCTGGCGGTAGATGAGTTGCGTGGCCCCTACCTGGAGTCGGTCGCCGTTGCCAAGTTGCCAGGTCTGCACCCTCTGCCCGTTGACGAGCGGCGGGTTGTCGTCCGTTCCGGCCTCGGCCGTCAGCGTCGGGTGTTCGTTTACGTATCCGATTCGAGCGTGGTGAGGCAGCACTTCCGGGTCACCCGGAAGGTAGATGTTGGCGCTCCATTCGTCGCTCCCTATGATCCCGGGCTTCCGGCTGCCGAGTCGAGGATCCACGAACTTCGTCACCTCGTACACTCGGCCCGCCGCGGGCCCGTCAACCACTTCCAGCCACGCTCGCTGCACCAGGATGGTCACGAACGCGATCGACCCCCCGATCGCGCCGCCAAGGCACGTGAGGCTGACCGCAAGCACCGCCTGCTCCGCCGTCGGATTGTTCGGTGAGCCGGCTAGGCGCGCGAGCTCGAACGGAAGTCCTCCGACGATACCGCCGATCAGTCCCCCGAGTGCGCCCTTTGTTGCCTGTGCTCCCCTTGTGAGGCTCTCGCCAAGGCCGATTGTCGCTCCGAACAACAGCCACGCGAACGTCCCGGCCGCGAACAACCGCGCTGAACCGGCGCCGCCCGTTGCGCCTGCCCCGAGCAGGGCTCGGTAGACCGCCTGTGCCGCCGGCAGGGCTACGGCACCCGCAAGGACGCCAAAAACGAGACCCAGCGCGGTGAACTTGAGGAATCTCACGACCGACCGGCTCGCGAATCCCTCGTACGTCGCGATCGCCAGGCCGATGCACCCGCCGAACACGCCGCCGAACACGATGCGCAGACCCGTGCCGGGCCGGTCGGCAGTGTTTGCCAGCAACACCGCTGCGAAGAACCACCCGATCAGCCCGCCGAAGGCGCCGCACAGGAAATAGGAATAGACCCGCCACCACCTGTTCACGACATCGCCTCCTCGAGCTCATATGTGCGGGCGAGCTCGGCCGGGATCCTCGTCTCGTGTTCACACGCCCGGTTCCAGCACGTGTCGCGGTTCATGTGCCAGCACCCGATGTGATGCGGCGAGCCGCAGGCACTGCACACGACGACCACGTCGCCCGGCTTGATGAGGAACCCTCCTCCCAGCCCCGCCCGCTCATTCGGACACTCCGAGCCGACGAGCGGCGAGCGCGGCGCGACGCTCACGATGACTTTCCTCGCTTCGGCCTCGCCGGATCGCACGAGCAGCCTCCGCCCAACCGCCGGCACGGCTGCCATCACCGAGAGCACGACGCGCAGGACGAGGAAGATGGCGGCGAGCCTCGGACGAGTCGCCGCGGCCGCCGGCGTCGAGATTAGAATGCCTGGCAGCGCGCGTCGCGAGGTGACTGCGGGCACGTCATCCGCTCCGGAGCCTTTCCACGTATAGGTGACGACGGCCGGCAGCCGCTCGGCTCCGACCGCGAAGTCCAGGTTGATGAGATGTTCCCTGTCGTCGCGTACGGCCGCGTCGCCGAGCAGCAGCGTCAGCGAGTAGTCATACCGCACGCTCTGCCCGATGCTCGAGAAGACGCTTGCGAGAGACTGCAGGAACAACCTGCGGTAGGCATCGACGTCCCCCTGCGCCTTGCGCTCCAGCTCGGGCAGATCGACGTAGTTGCACGTACCTCCGTCCGTCCCCTTCGAGATGCTCTCGAGCGCCTCGTAGTCGACGAAAGCCAACCCCTTCCCGTTTCTGTCGCCGAGCGCGATGGTGAACACCCGGACGCCGGCGCGGCGCGAGACGTCCGCAACCACTTGCTCGCGCTGAGCCTTGTATTCGGCCCATCGCGGTGGATCCTTGATCAGTTCGCGCGATTCGGCCGTGTCCTCCCATCCGTCCGACATCAGCACGACGTTCCTGACTCCACCCTTCCTGGCCTCCTCGACAGCCAGCTCGACAGCCCGGTAGAGGCGGGTGTTCTGCGCGGTTGCCGGTTCGGGCATGAAGGTCGCGACGGCGTCGATGAGAGCAGTCTTGTCGGAAGTGACCGGCACGAGGACCGTCAGCTCGTCCGCAAAAACGGCGAAGCCGGCCCTGTCCTTCGGTCCCATCTGCTCGATGAACGTGATGAGAGCACCACGGGCCGCCCCGAGCTTGCTGATACTGGGACCGCGGTTCTTCATGCTCAGACTTCCGTCGAGCACGAGGAATACGTTGGCGGGCCCACCACGCTTGAGGACGAGCTCCGTCGCCACCGGAATCCCGTCGTGCGCTGCGACGACGTCCGTGGCGCGAAGCGAGTCGATCGGCTCGTTCGCTCGATTCACGACTGAGAAGTCGAGACGCACCGATGGCCAGGCGGAGGTATCCACCCCCGCAAGTTTCAGGGAGTAATTCCCGGCGCGCACTTCGCCGTCGGCTCCCTCGACAGCGACTTCGCCGTCTGGATCTGGCGATTCGACCTCCTGCCGCTCCAGCGCACACACCGAACCAACGCACACGATAATGGCTAGCGAGAGTACGGCCACGACCCGATTCAACCAGTTGTTCACGGCATCAGACTCCTTGGCCTGGAGCGGCCGCCGGCTTTTTCGACCTCGGCGCCGCCTTCTTCCGGCCGGGCTTTGCCACGGGCTCAGCCGGCAATGCGGCCGGTGGAGGTGGAATGGCCTCGGATTCCGGCGCCGGTTCGGATGGTGCTGTTTGCTGGAGAACCGGCGCGGGTTCGGCTGCGGCAGGCGGTGTGACCGGAATACCCGCACTCGTCGCCGCGACTCTCTCGACGAGTACCCAGGCGCCGGCGCTTAGCGCGACTCCAAGCAGCATGCCGACGAGCACGAGCAACGCGGCCGAAGGCCGACGTTTCGTCTCGAGTGGTTCGTCGGTATCGTCCGGAACGCGGGCGCGGGATCGGTTCGAGAGTGCGCCGGAGCCAAACGGCCGCTGGTGGCCGACTTCGTCGGGTTCCGGCCGGTGCCCTCCGGCCAGAACGTGATTCGTCCAGTCCACGACCGAATCCCCGGCGCCACGCGCGACGAGCTCGTAGAACTCGAACGGCGCACGCGGGTTGAGTTTTCCGTCCTGCCATCGGAAGAATCCGCCGCGGTTTTTCTCGGGCTCGATGACGAGCGCCGTTGTCCACGGGTCGGGGAACCTCTCTTCGTGGATCGCGACGTCGTATGCCGAGAGGAAGACGTCCATCCGGGGATGCGAGTGGTACCAGCCGACGACGAGCTTGCCCAGAAACTTCCCCGTGATCTCTTCCGCCAGATGCGCCCAGGTATCCAGCGTGAAAGCGAGATGAACATCGGACGATTCGATGAAGTGCGCTCGGGCTGACTGGTCGATCACGAGATACCGACGGTCCGTGTTCGGACAGCGGTAGAGGTTTCCAAGCAGAAACCCTCCAAGCTCGTGATCGAGCGATCGCGAGACGTGGCGATTGACGTCGACGATGACTTCCTGCGTCACGACGAGCGCGATCTCGTTCTCCTGTCCCTTCTCTCCCTGTTCGTGTTCGGGCATCCACCGCAGAAGCCGCGATTCGGGAAACGGCGCCTCTATCACGGCACTCGCATCGGGGCCTTCGGCGACGGCCCGGCTGTCCTCGGCGGGATCAACAGGCTGCACGAGTAGCCCGGTATTGCGTCCAAGTCTGATTCGACCCGTTCGAATGGGCTCCGTATCCGACATGGTGAGCCTCTCTTTAGGTGCCGGTTGGCGCCCGGTGCACGAGGACGCCGCAGCGCGGGCAGAATCGCGCCGATGAAGACAGCGTCGTGTCGAAACAGTTCCAGCACATGACCGCCTCGTGCTCGGTTGCTTCTCCGCAGTGCGGACAGAAGCGGGATTCCCTGGGCAGCGGCGTCGAACACGCCGAGCAGAGTCTTCCGGTTCGTCCGATTCGGAGACCAAGTCGCTCGAGGGCTCCCGTGAGCCGGCTCGCGAGGTTTCCGGTGCGCCGCTCCTCTGCGGGCTCCGATGCCAGTGCGGCGCCAAGTGCCGCGGCGACCTCCTTGCTGAGGAGCACCGTCGGGGCTTCGTCTGGCGGGATCTCGTAAAGGGGTTCGGGATTCGGCTTCGCGGGCTCGGCCAGACCTGGCCGTCGGACTGCGATGTCGAGTGGTGACGTTCCAAGCCGGATGCGGCGCCGCGCCGGCAACGCGACTTCAGGTGCTGGTAACGCAGCCGAGAGTCGGGAGCTCTGCGCGGCGCCGGCGGCCGGTTCGGCAGCCGCGCCGAACAGACGCATTCGCTGCGGTCTCAGCAACGGCCGGTCATCTACCGGTTTTGACTTCGAGACGATGCCATTCGGTTCCGCGTAGTCGACGACCCACGTCGCCGCAGCCCGGTCGAGCGGATACGGCGGCACCCACGCAGCGTGGTAGCGCACGTACTGGACCATCTCCCCGACAGCCCGAACGAGATCCGATAGCGGTTTTCCGGCGAAGTAGTTCTGCGCCGTGTTCGTGCAGACGTGGTTCGGGACTTCATGGTCGATGTTCGGGTGCCATATCGGCGTCATCCACTTCAGGTGCGGCTCGCGCAGGGGATAGTCGCTCGGCAGGTACATCTTGACCTGGTGGAAATCTCCGTACTTCGGAGTCCCGTCCGGATTGATCCCGACGATTCCGCGACATCGGTAAGTGATCAGGTACTTCTCGGGCGGCCATCCGGGATGCACGTCGAGCGCCTCGACCGCGATCAGGTCGCTACGCGCCGCCAGGTTCATCAGGTTCGTGTATTCGATCGCAAGCCGAACCTGCCGCGGATTGTGTCCGCCCCGCCGCGCGCGCAGGGCGCCCGATTGGAAGTTGGCAGTCACCTTTCGGCCTCGTCTGCCGGAGGTTGGCCTCCGCCGGCAATCTCTTCGCGATGAACCGTCAGTCGGTCGAGCCGTGGAACGCCTGCCTGCCGTAGCGTCTCTCGATTCGCGAGGTACCGGCCAAGCGCCTTGCTCTCGATTCGATAGACGATCAGCTCGTTGAGCCGGTCGCGGGCGGGCAGGCTGAACGTCGCCGCAATCTGCTGGAGCAGTTCGCCGACCGGCCGGTCGACGAGCAGCGACGTCTTTTCGCTCTTGTTGAGATCGAGCACCGAAAGCACGACCTCGATCGTGTCGGACGTGAGCGCGCCGGTCACCGGATGTCTCGGCAACGGTGAGCTCGGCCGGACGACGACGGGCTTGACCGGGGCCGCCGCGACAGCAGCGCAGTTCGTCGTCAACCGCAGGCAGTCCCCGTTCGACACGCCGCCGTCGCGCAGGTTCACGCCGTTCTGCAGCACGATTTCCTGGCCTCCGATCTCGATCGAATAGGCCACGGGGTCTCCGTTCGGCAGCACACGAGGCAGGCCAAGCTCGTCGACGAGCTCCGAGATGACTTCTTCCGTCAGCATGTCATCGGGGAGCAGGGTCGCCTCGAGAACCATGCCGGACGGGGTCACGAGATCCACATTAAGTTCTGGCATTTGCTGCCTCCTCATCGACGGACGAGTCTTCACCGGCGTGCCATCCGAGTGTTGCACCGGCATCGCCGCTCAGTTCGAACGAAACCTCCAGGCCGCCACGGCCACGTGCCGTGAGAATGTCGAGACGCGGCACACCGAGCTCCGACAGCGGACGCGCCAGGAAGTCCTCCTCGTATTCGTCTGCCGGACCGCCGAGTGTGTGTGTCGAGAGCACGTAGCCCACGCGCCCGCATTCCTCGCATTCGAGGTCTTCCCGAAAGACTTTTCGCAATGGCCGCAGCAGGTGGTGCACGGACGCGCAGCCCGGGCAACGCCGCTCTACGGCAAGCTCGAAGTTGAGATCAACGATTGCGTCGGGCCCGAGCGCCTCGCGCGCTGCCCCGACGATGTCGGCGCCGGTCGTGCGCGAAGCCGTCGCACCGGCAAGTTCCACGATCGACTCTGGTGGAAGCAGGTCGTGTGCGGGGCAGTCCTCGCGCACGGGCATCTCGACGAAGCTCGCGGCGCCGACCGTGCCGTTGAAGACGAACTCGCGGCCGTCGAGCATTCGTCCTTCCCAGACGTCGGGCGAAAGCAGCTTGAGCGCTTCCTGAACCTGGACCGCGGCGACGATGGACGCAATCGTGGGCGTCGTCGGGACCTTGCCCTCGCTCGCGTAGCGGCTCGCAATCGCACCGCACGGGACCGAAATTCGGCGATAGTCGTTCTCCGTCATCGAGCACTCGTAGCAGGCGCCGTGACCCGGCCGATACGCGCGGGCCTGGCCGTTCAGCTGGCCAATGCCGCCGTCGACCCACGGGCGGTCGAGTTTCCAGCACGCGCGGTTCACGTGAAGCCGCGCCTCGCGGTTGTCGAGGCAGCCGATGATCACGTCCATCGTGCGATACACGCCCAGACCGAGATCGAGGGTGACGTCGCCAGACTCCCACAGGGCCTCGACGTTCGGATTGAGGTCTCGAATGGCGCGCGCTGCAACGGCGGCTTTCAGGGCTCCGGCGTCGGTTGCTCGAAAGAGGACCGACCGTGAGAGGTTCGACATGTCGATCGTGTCCTTGTCGTAGATGAACACGTGACCGATGCCGAGCAGCGCGAGGTTCTTGAGGACTTCGTTGCCAATGGCTCCCGCCCCGATGACCAGGATTCGGGCCGCGCGGACGCGCTCGATGTCGAACCAGTCGATCAGCTTCAGGGAAGCGTCTCGATCGGTGCGAAAGTCGAGCAACCCGGTGTTCACGACGCCTCCACTGCGAAGACTTCGCGCGTCAGGTCGACGAGCGGGGCATATCCCTTCTGCCGCACCTCGTCACCGAAGGCCGAGCGGTTGCCGGTCCATCGTGTCGA
Source organism: Blastocatellia bacterium (assembly GCA_016705245.1). Classification (GTDB taxonomy): domain Bacteria; phylum Acidobacteriota; class Blastocatellia; order UBA7656; family JADIYM01; genus JADIYM01. The sequence continues at coordinate 19,686 of JADIYM010000012.1, forward strand.
TTTCAGGTCGCCCGAATATTCGTAGATCTTCGTGACTCCGTACCGGAAGTCGGTGCTGAGCGGGCCGACTTCGCTGACTTCCATGAGAACGCGCCGGCCGTCGTTGAGCCGCGAAAGCTGCACGACCACGTCGATGGCCGAAGCCACCTGCGCGCGCAGTGCCGTGAGCGGGATCTCGATGCCGGACATGAGCGCCATCGTCTCCAGACGGTGGAGCGAGTCAGCCGCGGAGTTCGCGTGCAGCGTGGACATCGAGCCGCCGTGTCCGCTCGTCATGGCCTGGATGAGGTCGAGCGCTTCGCCGCCACGGCACTCGCCGATGACGATCCGATCCGGGCGCATGCGGAGCGCCGAGTGGAACAGCTCGCGGATCGTCACGCCGCCGCGGTCGTGGCGATCGGGCATCCGGGTCTCGAACGGCAGTACGTGCGGCTGCTGCAGCTGAAGCTCGGACGAATCCTCGATGACGATGATCCGTTCCGTGGCAGGGATCTTTCCGGAGATCGCGTTTAGCAGCGACGTTTTGCCGGTGCCGGTTCCGCCCGAGACGATAAGGTTCTTCTCCGATGGCCACGACGATCTCGATGTATTCGCGCACGTCGTCGGTGAAGGCTCCGCGCTCGACGAGACCCTCCAGGGTGAAGCTCTTTTTCGAGAACCGCCGGATCGAGATGCACAGCCCCTTCTGCGAACAGCGCGGGAGAACGACGTGGACGCGGGAACCGTCAGGGAGCCGGCTGTCGAACCGGGAGGTATCGGCGGTGATGCGCTTGTTGGTGAACTGCGCGATGTTGCGGGCGGCGGATTCGAGGGCGCCTTCGTCCGCGAAGACGGCGTCGGTGCGAGTCACGAGCCCTGCCCGCTCGATGTAGATGTCGGACGGACCGTTGATCATGATTTCGGAGACCGCCGGGTCCTCGAGGTACTCGTGGACCGGCTCCAGAAACCTGGCAATGGTGGCCTGGAAGATCTCGTTCCGCTCCATCACCCGTCCCCTTTCACGCTGTTGACGCTTTCGACACTAGTCGCAGCGTTGGGGCCGGACAACTATCTATTCAGATAGGGTTGGATCGGATTGCGGGCGAAACTGATGGGGTTTTTGCGAAACTCGCGTGGCTTCCGCTGCCGGGGTACGCGGTGGTCGTGTGCGCGGGGCCTCCGCGGGGAACCCGCTCGCTACTGCTCGACCGCGGAGCGGTCGAAGGAAATAGCCGTGGGTCGCACGGGGGCGAGTCCAACGAGCCCTCGTGCGACCCGCGGTACCTCCACCCAGAGCGCGCCGACCGCGGAGCGGTCGCATTTCTGTTGCATCTCATTCCTAAATGGGATGCAACGACGGGCACGGCATCGCCTACGACGCACGCTGGTTCTGGGACTGACGATGCGACCGCTCCGCGTCGGACCGAGGTGGGCGGTAGTACCGCGGGTCGCGTGTGCTCGTTGCACTCGCCCCCGCGACCCACGGCCATTTCCTCCGACCGCTCCGCGGTCGAAGATCGCCTTTGGCGATGTTCCGGAATCCGCGGGTTGGTCGCGTTATCGATAGTACGGCGCTCAAGGGCTGGCCCGCCGGGTGTAGCCTTTCGGTATCGCAAGGAGCGAGTCGGGCACCTTCGTCGTGATTTCCTGGAGTAGGTAGGCGTCGGGGAGCTCGGCATCCCCGAAGCCCGTTGAGCCGTTTTCGTAACGGATCACGAGCCAGTTCAGATCGCGCGCCGCATAGAGAAGGCAAGCCACAGTGCCGTCGCGGTGCAAGAGGCGGATCCTGGCGCAGCGGTGGCCCGCGATGTCGACGTACCCCGTGTGCTCGGCGATGAGCTCGTTCCGCGTCGCAATCTCGCGAAGCACTGCGAACGGAACGGCGATCGCAATGATTGTCAGGTCTTCGTCCTCCTCGAATGTCTTGTTTTCGGGATAGAGCCGCACAGGCAATTGTCCCGGGCGAAAGAGGAGGTGCAGGGTCTCGTCGCCCGCGGTCAAGTCGATCCGCGCGACGCCGTCCTTGCGGGCGAATTCGCCCTTCAGCTTTTCGACGCGACCGTCTTTCTCGACGGCTGGTCGCGCGCGGCAATCGGGCTGCTTCCGCATGATTTCCAGGATCTCGGCGGACGAGAGCTTCGACTCCACGGGGCCGGCGGCGAGACCTGGAGGAGCCGCTTCGCCCCGGACGAAGCTGCGCAACTTCATTCCCGTTTCGACGTCCCAGACGTGGATCGTACCCCCCGAGTCAGCCGTCGCGAGCAGTTTGCCGTTCGGGCTGAACGCAAGCCCCCACACCGCCGACGCATGACGACCCAGAGTGCGTACCTCTCGAGCCGACCCGGCCTCCCACAACCTGACCGAGCCGTCCCAAGCGCCCGTCGCGATATGGGATCCGACTGGCCGGAAGGCGATGGCAGTCACCCACCCGCCATCGGCGCCAAACGAAACGGTCTTTTGACCGCCGGCAAGATTCCAGAGCGATGCGCCGTCCTCGCCAGCGGCGGCGACCGTCTTGCCATCCGGGCTCACTGCCACATCCCAGATCCAGTTGTCCGGGCTCGATTCCCGGATCGTTCGTTCGGATCCGCCGTCGACGGGTGCAACTTTCAGCGCGCCACTCGCGGAGCCAGCAACGATCTCCTTCCCGTCGGGCGTGAACGCAACGGACTTTACCCAGCGGTATCCGCCAGTCTCGGCAAACGCCAGCACGCCAGTGAGAGTACGGTTTCCCTGGCGATAGACGAGCACCCCGCCATCAGCCGATGCGATCGCCAATCGAGAGCCATCGCGACTATAGGCTACGTCCCAGAACCACCCCTCGTTTGCCGACTTGCTGTCAGCCTGCTCGCCGCTCCGCACGTCGAAGATCTTCGGTTCGGTTTCGCATCCGACCGCAGTCACTTGCCGGCCGTCGGGGCCGAAGGCGAGACCCGTCAGGCGGCCCTTGCCGGGGCCGGTAACCGCATAGCCATCGCCACTCTCGACATTCCAGAACGCTACGCGATGGTCGGCACCTTCGTATGCGAGCAGCGATCCGTCGGGGCTGAAGGCAACCGGGGCCGCCAATATGTCGCGGCCCTGGAGGCGGCGAACGAGCGAGCCGTCACCTACGTTCCACACCTCGAGGTCGAACGGACGACGGAGTGTGATCATTCGACTGAGGTCCGGCGTGAAGGCCAGGGCGATGACATTCGAATCCGTCGACCCTGGCGCCATCTTTCCCGCTGCACGACCGGCTGCAACGTCCCAGAGAAGGACGCGCGACGAGCCGCTCTCCGAGACGGCCAGTAGCGACGAGTCCGTGTTGAACTCGAGTTTGGCTCCATGGATCTCCGCCAGTCCTGGGCCAGCGAGCTCGGCCCCGTCGTCGACTCGCCAGATTCGGACGGGCAGGCCAGTGCCGGTCGAGGCAACGAAGCGTCCGTCCGGGCTCAGTACCATGCTCAGGGCTCGCGGAGACTCGATCGTCCGGAGCTCGCGTCCGTCCGTCAAATCGAGCAGATGGATGGTGCCTTCCCGGGTCACTACCGCGACACGACGAGCGTCCCTCGAGAAAGATGCGTCCAGAACGGAACTGAACTTCGGGCGAAGCCCCGGCCTCGCAATGAGTTGCCCATTTAACGTGACCGTCACTCGACCCCCTGGTCCAGCGCCGTCCGGCTTCTCGCCACCGCCTACGGGAACCTCGGCCCCTGTCGAAACGTCCCAGCACTTCACGTCAGACGTGGTGATGCAATAGAGCCTGCGCGAGCCTTCCCCGAAGGCGAAGGCCTTCGGACCAAGGAAGGTTCGTCGGCTGATGAAGAGAATGCTTCGACCGGTTTCGACGTCCCAGACTGTCAGGCCGGGGGGCGCATTGCCAACGGCCACGGTAACGAGCATGGCGCCGTCGTGGCTGAATGCGCTCGGGGCCGATCCTCCGAACGCTCGACGCGGCGACCCGGTTGCGATGTCCCAGACGATGGTCCCGTACGAGTCATTCGCCGCGAGCCATCGGCCGTCTGGACTGACGATCGCCCGCCAGACTCCGCTGGTATGGCCAACCGCGAGCACGTCGGCCGACGGCACGCGGTCTTTCGACTGGTAACCAACCGCGGGGAGCGAGGCGCCCGGCAGCAGCGCAAGCATGGCGACGAAAACGAGAAGCGAACCCCATTGGCGTCGCGGCATTGGGGCCTCCTTCTGTAGGAGAATCACAGAGGCGGAATTCATTGTACGCGCGAGACGCCTCTGTCGCGTGCGCGACGGCCGGCGTTGATCAGTCACGCCTCTTCGCATCAGTACGGTGCGCGGTAGTAAACGGGTCCGCCGCTCGACGTTACGGCGCCCGAACGAGCACCGACGCCAGGTGGTCTCGATACACCTCGCGCCACTCGGACGTGGCGAGCAGAAGCGTGCGCAACCTGCTGTCGCGTAAGACGAGCGCGTATTCGACGCCGTATTCGTCGAGCGGTTTCCGCCAGTCTTCCTGGCCGAAGTGCGCCTTGACGAACGTCCGAATGAACTCGTCTCCGTAGACGTCCGCCCGTCCATCGATGAAGACCGGAATGCCCCTCCAGATAAGGTATCCACCCCATCCGTAGTTGTTGTAGACGCGCTGCTCCGCCATGCCCTCACGCTCGATGAAATCGACCGCCGCCACGGGGAACTTCTCGCCGATCGCGCGATCGAATAAGCGGAGGTTGTAATGGCCGTGCACGATTGCGAGCACGATCATCCCGGCCGCGACCGTGGCATAGAGCGCGCGTCGAAGCGGTGTTGTCGCGGGCTCAGGCGTCGCACCGGTCAACTCGGAGTGGAACGACGAGCCCTCGACGCCGTGCACGAGCGTCCGGCAGATGATCGGCGCAGCGGCGATGGCGAAAAGCGACACGTGCCGTGCCGAGTAGAGTCCCGCGGCGGCGGTTCCGACGAAGATCAAGACGTCGGTGACAGCCGCCCGCTTCGGGCTGAACGCCCACGCCAATGCACCGAGCGCGAGCATCCCGGCGAACGGCCATCCCGTGATGTCATGGAAACTCGGGGAGGCCCATTCGATGACCCAACCGTTCGCCACGTACCGAGCTCCCAATGTCTCGTAGGAGTACGAGAACAGACCGATTCCGTGGGGATTCAGGAGCGCCGCTGCGAGGCAACCCGCTGCAGTCAGTCCAAGCGTCCGGATGCCGCGCAAGTCAAGTCCACGACCGTGCGGCACGCCGAGCCACGCCTGCAGCCCCTCGCCAATGGCGTGAGCAAGCAGCAGAGCGACGCCGAGCATGAACCCGCTGTGACAATTGGCCCAAACGACCGTCAATGCCGGCAGCAGCCAGAGCGCCCGCACCGACACCTTATTGCCGGCAGCACGCGCGATTGCGCTCTGGTCCTTGAATCGTTCGATCAGCAGCACGAAAAGCGCGAGAAACAGCAGATTGAACATCTGGGCTCGAACGCCGAACGACCCGAACGCCACGAGCGCCGCAAGGCTCACGACCAGACACGCCACATATGGACGGCCTTCGCACGCGAGATACGAAACCCAGAACGCGGTGATGACCACCGCCGCAAACACCAGGGCGAGACCGTCGAACCCCGCGGCGCGATAGACGCTCCACATCAGTACTTCCGTCAGCCATTCGTGAGTCAGCCACGGCGTGCCGGGCACGGTGAACGAGAACACGTCCGCGCGAGGCAGGCCGTTCTGCACGATGTACTCACCCGTCCGGAGGTGCCACCACATATCGGGATCGGGCGTCGCCGCGACAGCCAGAATCGCCACGAAGCTGATCAGGATGACGGGGAACAGCCTCCGAATCGACATGGGCGACCTCCCCTGTTCCGCCGAGCGCATCCAGTCTCCAGACTTCTATCGCAACGACATTGTCGCGTCAAAAGCCGAGTCTTGCGCGAAGCGCCTTGGAGTGCGGCGTGAATCGCCGCTTTGAATTGTTTCGCGTGTCCGGATCTCCTCGATGGCAACCGCGATCAAAGCGGCGCTTCGCGCCGCACTCCAAGGCGCTTCGCGCAAGAGGGCACTTCCGCCCAAATAATCGGGGAAACCCATCAGTTTCGCCGGTGATCCGATCCAACCCTATCTGAATAGATAGTTGTCCGACGGACCGGCCCGGACTATCCATTCAACAGCGGGCGAGCGCCGACCGCCGGCGCCCGCGCGGCCACGGACGGTGATGATCGGGACTTTCGGAGGAGCGCAATGACGCTCACTCGGCTCACGACATCGGCGCGGAGACGGGCAGCCCAGCTTCGCGAATGGTCACGCGACGAGGACGGACTCGAGGCCGTCGAGTGGGTACTCCTGCTCGCCGGCGGGGTGGTTCCACTCGCGACGATCATGTTCAGGCTGATGAAGGCCGTCGTCTTCTACTACGAAGTGACGAGCTGGGGGGTGTCCCTTCCGTTTCCATGATCCATCCCGATCGTGAAGCACCGACGATCCTGAGAACGAGGAGTGCCTTCACAATGAATGCGATCAACAGACAACTATTGGAAATCTACGGCTCGTTTTCGCGCCGGGTCCGCTCGGCCCGGGACTCGTTCGACTCCGACGAGGCCGGACTGAGCACGGTGGAGATGCTCCTGCTCCTGTTCATCGGTGTCGTGATCATCATCGCGATCATCGCCTACTTCTGGAGCTACATCTGGCCGACGATCCAGAACATCATCGACGACCTGTTCGCGCAGAACACGAACTAGCGGTCGGGGCGATTCACGATGCACGTTCAGACGCTGATTCTCATCGCCGTCACGCTGACGGCTGCGGTCACCGACGCGACGAGCGGCAAGGTCTACAACTGGCTCACGTATCCGGCGGCTGTCGCTGGTCTGATCTTGAGTGTCGTGGCGGCCCCACCGTCGCCGGTCGAGAGTGTCGTCGGACTCGCGCTGGGACTGCTTCTCTTCGGCGCACTTCGCCGGATCGGCAAGATGGGCGCTGGCGACGTGAAGCTGATGGCCGCCGTCGGTGCTCTCAAGGGCCCGGTCTTTCTCGTGTTCGCGAGCTTCTACGTCATCGTCGCAGCTGGCCTCGCCGCCATTGTCGTGCTGGCGATGAAGCGGCGTCTCGTTCCGACTTTGCGCTGGGCCGCGACGGTGATGGTCTCGGCCTTCGTGCCCGGTGTACCGTCGCGGCAACTAGGGGTCGAGCAGACGGAAATGCCGTTCGCACCGGCCATCTTTCTGGGTGTCGCGTACGCCGCAGTGCTCGAAATGGCTTACGGGCCGTTCTCGTTCTGAAGTGAACAACATGCCGTTGTCCGAGGGACATCATTCGATCGGAAGTCCGCGGGTTCGGACGGGGCTCGGCATTGCCGCAGCGATCGCGATAGTTGCAGCGCTCGATCCGCGCGCGTTCCTCTCGTTTCTCGTGAGAGCCGCCCCGGCGGCGCTTCCCGAATACGCCGGATCGGGCATTCCGCAATACACGCCGTTAACGGGCTCGCTCGCGCTCTCCATAGGTCCCTGGCTGCTCGCCGCTGCGGCGCTCGTCGTGCTCGTGGTGCGGTTCTCCGGGCGTCTTCGCGCCGCCTGGGAACCGACGCCGCAGGCCGCAGGCGAATCGCTCGTCGCCGGCGAAAACGGAGGGAGCGCTATCGAGTTCCTCCTCCTCCTTCCGATCATCCTGTCGATACTGCTGCTCATTCTCGAAACCGCGCTGATGGTCCAGGCAAAGTTCGTCGTCAACTACGCGGCGTTCTGCGCCGTGCGTTCGGCCATCGTGTGGATTCCGGCGGATGCGCCCGGCGGAGAGGCTCGCAACCACATCGACCGGACAGACCCGAGCTCGGACAAGATGCAGAAGATCTGGCGCGCGGCGGCATTCGCGTGCGTCTCGATCTCGCCTCACTACACGCCGTCAATTGTCGACAGGACGGGCATTTCGGACGCGAGTGACGACCAGAAGGACGCCGTGGATCGCATCGCGGCGTTTTTTCCGAGCGACGGGGACGGCAACGTCGCCGACTCTTTCAAGAACCGTCTGGCCTACGGATTCGACAGTGCGAACACGACGATCGAGATTGTCGCCGAGAGCGGATCTCACGATCAGAACGCCGGTGACTACGGTGACCACGATCCGGTGACCATCAGGGTCACGCATCGGTTCTATATGGGGATTCCACTTGCGAACCGGCTGATGGGGACGTCGTTCGGCGCTGGCCCGGGGTCCGGTTTCTACTATCCGATTTCCGAGCAGTACACGCTGCTCAACGAAGGCGAGCCGTTGGGTTCATAACACAACCCAGAGCGTAGATTCATGAACGACGAAGTCCAGGACGAGGGCCTACCTCAGGAAACGGTCACGACGTGCGACGCGATCGCACCGGAATCCCTGCACAGGGACGAGCGCGGCGTCGTCAGTGTCTTCTTCGTGTTCGGTTTGCTCGCGCTCGTCCTGCTGATTGGCGTCCTCTTCGATACGGCGAAGCAGACGACCCGAAAGGTCGAAATGCAGGGCGCGGCCGATGCCTCGGCCGTCACGGGCGGCGCCTATGTCGCGCGCGGCATGAACCTCATCGTGTTCAACAACTGCGGGATGGCCGACATCCTGGCAGTCCAGGTCACCATTCACGCCTACCTGATGGCGATCAATTACTCGAACGTCATCATCAAGGCCATCTGCGCGGGCCTCAAGTCGAATCCCTACACCGCGGTCTTTGGACAAATCTGGCAAACGAGCTGGGAGATCTACTACGAATTCGCCCATCCCATTGCAGACGAAGTGGATGACTTCCTCTCCGGCTCGTCGGGAGTCGGATGGGAAACCCAAAGAGTCATCGACGGCATCAACCAGGTTCTGAAGCCGGCGATCGGTCCCCTCGCGGCACTTCACGCCGTCGAATTCGCAACAGACAACGGAGCCGATCGGCAGTTCCTGCTACCGCAGGAATCCGATCTCGTCCCAACGATCCCTTCGCTTCCGATCGACCGGGGCCCGCAACAGCGCATCGCCGACCGCGCCGAAGATTGCCCTGCTCAGTTCCTTAGCGACATCCTCAGGGCAACGATGATCGGCGCGACGCTCTCGGCCCCGATCATGCTCGTGAACTACGAGCTGATGCTCGAGTGGAACTGGAGCAGCCTGCAGTCGGACGACGGCAGCGCCACCGGCTCGGGCCCTGATCGGGACGAGATGATCGAGATGGGCCTGAATCAGGCGCTCCAGGACGTGCACAACAATCCGCAGAAGGCGGTCGAATATCTCGACCAGGACCTGATTTTCGGCGGGTCTCGCACCACGGCGTACATGAACGCTCACACCGATCTCAGGGACCAGTACGGTTCGCCCGATGATACTTTCAATCGCGACGGCTTCGCCGCGTACCTCCTGGGCAACCAGGATGCAGCCGAACAATACGTTCGAGAAACGCGAGCCGACGAGATCCGCGCCACGGTCGAGTCCGGGTTTCCCGGCGGCGTCGGCGGAAGCGGGACGGGCGCCGGCAGCGGGAGCGACTGGGAGCCGCTCAGCTGGCCCGACGATCCGCCAAAGCCGATGGTGCTCGACGTCGACAGCGACGAAGACAACGTCGACGCCGATCACGAAAAGGTCGCAAAGTACCTTCGCTATCTGAGCGTCACGTGGGCCGAGATGCGACCGAGTCCCATCGGTCCGGATCGCCTGCGTAACCGGGCGCCGTACGGCTGGATGACCTACGGACAGTCCCACGTCTACAACCCGACCAAATGGGACATGTTCAGCCAGGACTGGCGCGTCAAGCTCGTCCCTGCAGCGATCCTCGACGAGAAGTTCGACGAGCTGCGCATCGCGAGCGGCGTCGTGTTCGGCCAGAACATGATGGCCGCGAGCGACCCCGGAGGCGACTGGACGTACGTCAACAACCACTGAACCGGAGGGCCTCATGACGTCGACAGGGAAACGGCAGAGCAAGTCGCGGGAACAGCGGGGCGCTTCATCGCTCGAACTGGTCCTCCTGTTGCCGTTCATCACGATGACGTTTCTGATCCTGGTGGGCCTCGGCTACGTATTGGCGACGAAGCAGCACGCGCTCGTCGCCGCGCGTTATGCGAGCACGTACCGCGTGGCGAAGGGCGGGGATCCCACTCCGGCCGCGGTCGCACACGCGGCCTTCAACGGAGTGGAACAGTGGCAGACGACGATCGCCGTCGACTCGCCGCCCTCGTTCGTCCCGTTCCTGTCTTCGTTCGACAGCAGTGGCACGGCGACCGCCGTTGCCGGATCGACACCGACGCGCGGCATCGTCCCGAAGCTCTACCCGACAATTCCGGCTGCAACCGCCAAGTTCCAGATTCCCACCACGACGTCGACGTGCCGTGAAATCGGAGGATCGAGTTACCTAACGTTCATCCTGAATCAGGGCGGCGTGGGCGAAATCTTCGACTCCGACGACGAGGATTGCTGCAACTGCTACACCGCGGACTGATCATGAACCGTAGAGACCCAGCGGAATTCGAGAGTCGTGGCGCCGAGCGTATAACGGGCGTCGCGCTGGCGATCGCGCTGGCGGTCATCGGCGCCGCGCTCGCGTATCACTATGGTCCCAGGCCCGAAGCGCACGCCGACACGGCGCGCGCCACATCCGTTGAAGCGACTCGCCGGGCACCGGCTGTGACCGACAGAAGTGGTGCGACGCTGTTCGAGAGCCTCGGACTTGCGACTAATCGAACTGCGAGCGGCCAGTCCGATCTCGACGTCGACGCAATCCTGGATGACGTCGAGCGAACCTATGTCAGGCGCGGCTTCACGAGCGGAAACGCACCCGGCGCGACCGTTGCGGACAGCGGAAAGGCGGGCCCGACACGCCGTCCTCACGAACTCTATTTCCGATCGGATTGCCCTGTTGGAATGATCGTTGGCGTCGGCCGCAACGCAAATCCTGCCGCCGAGGCAGCCCCCGAGACCACTGACTTCGTCGCCTACGTGACGCTCGTATCGCCGGTTCCGGGGGGAGGCTCGGCGTGGGCGACGTTTCGATACGACCGGACAGCCGTCGAGGCGCTTTCGAAGATCCGGCTCGTTGACGCCAACGGTGACTTTCCCGGAATCGATCCCCCCGGCGTGCCCCGCATTCCCGGCTCGCGACGAATGCTCGCGGTTCCGCGGCTCAGCGGGTCGGGCGCGCTCACGTTTTATGAGGTCGGCGGCTCGATCGCCGACATTCGGGCCTACGCGATGGCCGAGATGGAGCGCGCCGGATGGCGGCTCGATCCCTACCAGATGATCGAGGTCGCGGGCACGGGCGCCTTCATCTTCACGATGGGTGACCTGACGTGCACGTTGTGGATTCAGCAGAACGCCGTCGACGCCGATCGTGTCGGAATCGTCGTCGTGTCGCAGTAGTCGGCCTCTCACTCGAGGCGCTTGTCAGTGATCGTGAAGTCGCGAGGAGGACGAATCGTGAACAACAGGATTGTGGTCATCGCAGCCATCGTGCTCGGCCTTCTCGCGGCGGTCATCAACTGGGCCTACGTTTCGAGCGTCCGGGGATCGGGCATGACCGTGCTTCGGGTGAAGGAGGGCAAGCGGATTCAGGCCGGACAGAAGGTGACCGGCGACTTCTTCGAGCCCGTTACGCTGTACGGCGACGTCGCGCAGCTCCGTCGCCTCGCCGTTGCGTCCTCCGAGATCGGAGGCTTCAAGGACAACCCGGTCACCTCGCCGCTCGAGCCGGGAGACCTGCTCCTGCTGACCTCGTTCCAGCTCCGTGGAGACGCCGGACTTCGGCGCGAGATCGGTCAGGGTGAGCGGGCCATCACGGTCGCCGTCGTCGATGAATCCAAGGCCGTGGGGTTTTTCGTGCGGCCCGGGGACGTGGTGGACGTCTGGGGTGTCATCGCCGAGCGCAGCTACCTCTTGAAGGACCACGCGAAGGTAGCTGCCGTCGGTGACGTGTATCAACTCGCTGGCGAGGGCAGCTCGAGCGACGGCCAGAAGAAGTACCGTAGCGTGACGCTGGTCGTGAGCGCGATCGACGTCGAGGCGCTCGTGCACAACATGGCCGCGGCCGGCAACAAGGTGACCCTCGCGCTCATCGGCGAAAGCGACGCCGGTGCTCCAGCCGGTCCGGCGCTCGAGCCTGTGTTCGCGAAGCCGCCACCACCGGCCACGAAGCCCGCGGCCCAGCCGGCGCCTGCCGTGGTCAAGCCGGTAACACCCCCTGCCGCCGTTGCGCCGAGCCCGGCTGCGGGCGGCCAGTAGGAAAGAGGGAGCCGACGTGGATCTGTCCGAGAGCCAACCCAATCTGACGCGGACGAGCCGCAACTCGGGGGCGGTTGCGTCCGCCCTTAGGCGAAAGCTCCACGAGCTCGAGGCGGACATTCACTACCGCCTGCTCGACACGCTGCGGATCGGCGGCGCCGGCCCGACCGACGACGCGCAGCGAAAGCACACGGTCTCGACGCTCGACAAGCTGCTCGACCAGCTTCACCTCGCAACTGATCTCGAGGAGTACCTCGCGATCGAGGCGCTCCACGAGCTCCTTCTCGACCGCGTTCACGGTTACGGCCAGCCCGGCTCGAGTGACCGCGACCGGCGCGGTCAACGCGAGAATGCCGTGCATTTCGCCGGCCTGGTGGAGCTGCTGCTCGAGCGGCTCGGAGTGCGCGTTGAGTCCTCGCAGTTCGAAAACGCCGAGCGCGTCGAGCAGGGACTCGATCGACTCGTTCGTCAGGATGCAAGTCTGTTCAAGCCGGGCGACCGCAAGACGCTTGCGCTCGGTCTCGTGCGCGAGCATCTGCTCGACGTCATCTTCGGACTCGGTCCACTCGAGGACCTGATGTCGGCCGACGACGTCAACGACATAATGGTGATTCCAAGCGGCGACATCTACATCGAGCGTCGCGGCGTGATCCTGGACTCGGGGCGAAAGATGCTCTCTCCCGACGTCTCTCGCCGGATCGTCGAGCGCATCATCGCCAGGGAGGGCCGCCGGATCGACCAGAGCTCTCCGATGGTCGACGCGCGCGTTCAGGACGGCTCGCGACTGAACGCCATCATCGAACCGGTTGCGACGAAGGGGCCGGCGCTGACGATCCGCAAGTTCCAGAAGAAGCAGTTCACGGTCGACGACCTCATCGCGCGAAACACCCTCTCGCGCCAGTCGGCCGAATTGCTGAAGGCCTGCGTGCTCGCGCGAAAGAACATCATCCTGTCGGGCGGCACCGGGTCAGGAAAGACGACACTGCTCAACGTGCTGGCGAGCTTCATTCCGAGCGGCGAGCGAATCGTGACGGTCGAAGACACGGCCGAGATCCAGCTCGCGCAACGCCATGTGATCACGCTGCAGGCCAAGCCGCCGAACCTCGAGGGCAAGGGCGCGATCACGATCCGTCACCTCGTCCGCAACACGCTGCGCATGCGACCGGATCGCATCATCGTTGGAGAGTGCCGTGGCGGCGAAGCGCTCGACATGCTCCAGGCAATGAACACGGGCCACGACGGGTCGCTGACGACGCTTCACGCGAACTCGCCGTGGGACGCACTGCGACGGCTAGAGGTGCTGTCGATGGAGGCGGAAGGCATCGATCTTCCAAGCCGTGCCCTGCGAGAGCAGATCGGGTCGGCCATCGACGTCATCGTCCAGGTCTGCCGCTACTCGGATGGCCTGCGCCGCGTGACATCGATTTGCGAGGTCGTCGGGATCGATGACGACGACAACCAGGTCATTCTCGAGGAGGTGTTTGCGGTTCGCCGGAAAAAGGGAGAGCCCCGCTCGGCCGGACGGCTCGAGTTCACGGGCTTCGTTCCCTCCTTCCTCGACCAGTTGCTCGACACCGGTCGGGTGACGCTCGACACGTTGTTCTGATCCGCGCCACTCGGCGGAATTGCCGGAGATTCCATGATTGCGTTCATCACATCACTCCTGATCTGCCTGAGCGTGACGGCGCTCATCGTGGGGGGATACCAGTCAGGATGGGGCTGGTTCGAGAAGCGCGCCGAGTCGGATGCGGCACGGTATGCGACGTGGGTCGACGAGCTCTTCCTCGGTTGGACGCCGAAGCAGGCCCGGCAGGCAGCATTCGGTGCCATCACGCTGATCGCGGTCGCGTTCGTGGCGACCCTCCTTCTGAGCGGAAGCATCGTTTTCGCCGCGGCCGCTGCATTCGCGGCGCACTTCGTTCCGAAGGCGCTTTATTCGGTCGCACGCACCAGGAGACTCAAGCGATTCGACGAGCAGCTGCCCGACGCCGTTCAGGTGATGATCGCGTCCGTGCGCGCCGGCCGCAGCCTGGCCCAGGCGATCGAGGACGTCGCCGAGAAACTCTCGGGCCCGGTCGCGCAGGAGTTCGGCGTCATATCGGGCGAATACCGCCTCGGTGGCGCAAGCGTCGAAGAGGCTCTACGACGCACGCGCGACCGGCTCAACGTCGAGAACTTCACGATGGTGAGCTCGGCGCTCATCATCAACTGCGAGCGTGGTGGCGAGGTGCTCACAATGCTCGAGCGCATCTCCGCATCGATCCGCGAGATTTCGCGTCTTCAGAAGAAGATCGTCAGCGAGATGGCCGAGGTACGGGCGCAGCAGAAGATCGTGCTCACGATGACCCCGATCTTCGGAACGCTCATCTGCCTCGCCGATCCGTCGATTCCGGACATCCTGTTTCACACCCTGATGGGAAACATACTTCTGGTCTTCGTCATCGGCGTTCAGGCGATCGGCATTCTGTGGATCCGGCGCATTTTGAAGACGTCCATCTGAAGTCCGCGCGACTGCGGCAACGGGCCACGGTCGCGGGAAACGGGGACACACAATGGCTCTCCTGGCAGCATTCCTCAGCTCGGCGGCGGCGTTCGCCGCTACGGCGCTGCTCATCCACTGGCTAATGTCGCGGGCGATGCTCACCTACGCCGAAGGCCAGGAGCGGATCGAGCACTACAACGTCGATCGATCGATCTCCGCCGAGCCCGGTTCGCTTTCTGCCATCGCGGCCAAAGTCGGTCTGGTCTTTCTGCCGCTCAACGAACGACTGCGGGACGCCAATACGTTCGGTGTCGGACAGATGCTTGCCAACTGGGAGTATCGGCTGATACGTGCGGGTCTGCGGTCGCGGATGACGGCCGAACAGTTCCTCGGCGTGTGCGAGGTGGGTGCAGTCTGCGGCGGACTCCTGATATGGCTCCTGTCGCAGGCATTTGGAATGTCGGTCGTCGGCGGGCTCCTGCTTGGATTCCCGGTCGGAGCGGCCGTCGGCTTCGGGATTCCGGTCATGGGACTGAGCAGCGCGGCGGACGACCGGGTGGCGCTCATCGAGAAGCGGCTGCCGTTCGCCATCGAGTTCATGCTGCTCGCCATGGAGGCGAACGCGGCTTTGCCTCAGGCGATGATGGTCTACCGGGACCTGATGGTCGGCGATCCGCTCGGCGCCGAGTTCGATGCCGTGTTAACCGACATCGACCGCGGGCTTTCGCAGATCGATGCGTTGAAGGCCATGGGCAGGCGCCTCGATTCGGACGCGATGACGGCGTTCCTGCTCGCGGTGACCATCGGTCTCGACACGGGTCAGCCGGTCAAGGAAGTCCTCCAGACACAGGCCGACGCCACGCGGCGCCACCGGTTCCAGAGCGCCGAAGAGGTAGCGAAGACGGCCGGTACGAGGGCCATCTTTCCGCTGTTCGTCGTCGTGCTCGGCATTCTCATGCTGGTTCTCGGACCAATGGCGATCAAGATCGTCCAGGGAGATCTGCTATGAGCCCCATCAAGCTCGGAAAGGCATCGACGCCACCGCCCGGCGGTCCGCCACCGGGCCCGGAAGGTCAACAGACTGGTGAGCCCGGAGGGACTGGTGAGCTTCGGGGATACGCGATCGGCTCTGGAAGGCAGCCCATCCTGAAGGCGAAGAAGGAGTCGTCGGCCGAGTCGAAAGGCGTCAGTCCGGTGATCCTGTTCGCCGCCGTTGGCGCGCTGGTCATCCTCGTGCTCGTCATCCTCATGGGCCCGTCGAGTCCGGGGGATGACACGTCCTCGGACGAGAGCAAGGAGCTCGTCGTCAGCTACAAGGCTTATCTGAAACAGCAGAAACCCGTCCCGGCGGACATGGACGAGCGAGTCAAACAGGTGGAGGATCGGCTGGCGGCGATCTCGTGGGCCGAGCGCGTCGGACGTCGAGACGTCCTGCGTCGCGAGCTGGACCTCCTGCTCCTGCTCGACACCGACCGGGCAAGCCCCGTTTACCGCTATGCCAGCCGGCGACTCTCGCGTCTGTGAGCGATGAGTGTTGGCGTAGGGCACGATACGGGTGGCCCCCGTTTTTTGAGCCGCGAGCGGTAGCGAGCGTCCCACGGACGGTCGAACGTTTCGGATCACTTCCGTCTTTACACAACGACGAATCTGCGATTTCAGACTCTGTCCGTGGGACGCTCGCTACCGCTCGCGGCTCATAAAACGGGGACCGCCCGCATCGTGCACTACCAGCAGGACGCTCCGCTGGGTCCCCGTTCGTCGAGCCGCGAGCGGTAGCGAGCGTCCCACGGACGGTTCCTGAAACCGCAGACCGAGCGGCCTGCGGACGGTGCTCCGTGTGGGATCCTTTGTGCATGCTGCCAGACCGAGGCTGGAGGCCGCGGGGCAGTCGTTCAGTTGATGATGTGCTCGCGCAGGGCCTTGGCCACGGCCTCCGACTTCGAGTGCACCTGAAGCTTTGTATAGATGTTCCGCGTGTGAAACGCGATCGTCGGAGTGCTGACGCCCATCTCCGACGCCGCAGTCTTGTAGCTGTGGCCTTCGACGAGGAGCTTCAGGAGTAGCGTCTCCTGCGGCGTCAGTCGATATTCGGCTCGTTCCGGAGGACGGAACTCGCGAAAGAGCGTGATGACCTTGCGCGCGACTTCCGGCGTCATCGGCGACCCGCCCTCCATGGCCTCTCGCAGGCACTCCACAAGGCGCGCCGGTGGTGTCTTCTTGAGCAGGTAGCCGCACGCGCCGGCGCACATTGCCTCGAAGATCTTCGCTGCATCGTCGTAGATCGTCAGCACGATGGTGAGCAGCTCCGGATGACGCTCCTTCAGTATCCGGATGCCCTCGATTCCCGACATCCCCGGGAGCCCGATGTCCACAAGGGCCACGTCCGGCATGTCGCCCGCGATTCGCTTCAGCGCCTCCTCCATCGACGCGAATCCGCCCGTGCAGCGGAAGCCCTCCGAGGCATCGATCAGATAGGCCAACCCCTCGCGAATCTCACGCCGGTCTTCGATGATGGCTACGGTGATCGACTTCGCTGGCGACCCCGCGTTCGAGCCAGCCCTGTTGGTGTTCATCATGGCGAGCCGGCCTCCTCATCCCGAAAGTCCACCGTGGAAACCTGAAGTGAGTTGCCGGTGTCCGCCGTCGAGGCAGCGTGGGCCACCAGGAGCGGTTGTGACGTCCGAGCGGCAGCCGAAGCGTCTCGGTCGTGCCCAGGTCCGGATCCGAGTCTACGCGAAACGAGCCGCCGACCGATCGGGCTCTCGCGCACATGCTAGCCAGGCCGTGCCCGTCGCTGTCGGCTGCCGTATCGAAGCCGTGCCCGTCGTCGTGCACTCGCAACACGAGCCAACCGTCGTCGACCGCCAGGTCCGAGTCCACTGACGTGCATCCTGAGTGCTTGATGGCGTTGTTGACGCTCTCCTTGAAGACCAGATACGTCTCGCGCCGCTCGTCGGCGTCCACGACGACGCTCTGATCGGAACCGGGAGCGCGAAAGTGGAACTCGACGTTCTGCGAATCGGTCAGGTCAGCGCCGAATCGGCGGATTCTCTGCACGAGGTCGCTCAGGCGGTCCTCAGCGGGATTGATCGCCCAGACCACGTCGCTCATCGCGTCGACGAGCTCGCGTGACGTGGCGGCGATCTTCTCGACGAGGTCCGCCAGGACCGGATCGTTCGCTTCGGCGCGGGAACGCGCGATCTCGCTGAGGATCGCGATCTGCGTAAGGCTCGAGCCAATGTCGTCGTGAAGGTCCGTCGCGATGCGCGTCCGGATCCGCTCGACGTCGACCAGGCGCGCGACGCGAGCCCGATGAAATCCGAAGATGCCCGCGGCCGCCAGCAGTCCGAGAATCGCGAAGAACCACCCGCGCTGACCGTCGAATTCGGGTGTCGCAACGCTCTCGCTGTTTTCACTCGCACGCGCCGAGACGATTCCGGAATTGTCAGTGCCGATGGGCCCTTGAGCACGCACACTCTGCAACACCGGCCCTAAGCGCGGTCGCGAGGACGACTGCTGCAAAAACTGAAGTCGCGTAGCGAACCCGTCGAAGAGGTGTGGACTCGCGCCACCTCGGACTGCGCTGCGTCGTCACCAGCGTTCTCTTCATTGTCCCCACCAAAGCTGCAACTGGAGTGTCCATGCGGACTTCGGACGCGGTCTACCGTGCGCCTTCTTGAGCTTTCAGGTGGAGGGAGAACCCGAAGAATCGGAGATCGGCGGGGGCCTTTCAGCGTGCGCCGGATGCGGCGCACGTTCACGGTCTCCTCTGACTTCTCGAGTGCCCGTGACTGGCAAGCTCAGTCTATGCTCGCGAACCCGGCGTGGCAACCGGAGTCTAGGCGATATCGAAGGACAGAATCGGTGACCTGCATCACTGCGTCTTTGCGTCTTCCTTTGCGCCTTTGCGAGAACTTCTTCGACGGCGCGAATAGTTTCTCGCAAAGGCGCAAAGGAAGACGCAAAGACGCATTATGTGCAGTGAGCCTGCACCAAGCCACGGCAGGGTGATCGAAAGTGGCCCACCACCGAACAACCGCGTGTTTCACGAGTCGGCCGACATCGGGTATACATTCAGAGTCCGCTGCGCTTCTTCCCGCACCAACCCATTTCAGATTGCCGACTGCCGGAGGGGTCATGCCCTTCTCTTGCCGCAACACGCTGCTCCTTGCGGGTCGGTACGCCACGATGGCGACCATCGTCCTCGTCGCGTGCCATGCGGCCGTCGCGCTCGATCCGAACAAGTCCATCGGACAGTTCATCCATCACGCTTGGCAGACCGAAGACGGACTCCCGGACAGCCTCGTCACGTCGATCATCCAGACGCACGAGGGCTACCTGCTGTTCGGCACGCACCGAGGCCTGGTGCGGTTCGACGGCGTGCGTTTTGCCGTCTTCGATCGCCGGAACACTCCCGGCCTGACCACGGATTCGATCGACGCGGTGTGTGAAGACGCCTCCGGTACGCTGTGGGTAGGCGGCGCAGCTGGTCTGCACCGGTTCAGTGGCGGGCGGCTGGGTCCCAGAAGCCGCGGCGCAACCGTCACCTCGAACCCGGTCCAGTCAATTGTCGAAGATCCCGCCGGCGGCGTCTGGTTCGGTACCGCCGAGCACGGTGCGGGATTCGTCATCGCGGACGAGGTCAGGTCCCTGACAACAGGCCAGGGCCTGTCGAGCGACAAGGTGCGGGCCCTGTGCGTCGATCACGAGGGAAGCGTCTGGATCGGGACGTTGGAGGGTGGCCTGAACCGTTATCGCGACGGAATTGTCACGGTCTACACGTCGAAGGACGGCTTGGCCAGCAACAACGTGCAAGCCGTTCACGAGGATCTGAATGGGACGCTGTGGGTCGGCACCGACGGCGGCCTCTCGTCGCTGAAGGACGGGAAGTTCACGTCCTACACGGTGCGGGATGGCCTCACCGTCAATAGTGTGAGGGCACTGACCGAGGACAGTTTCGGCTCACTCTGGGTCGCCACGTTCGGCGGCCTCAACCGCTTTCGCGATGGACGGTTCTCTTCGTTCACGACCAGCACCGGACTCACGAACGACGTCGTTCTGGCTCTGCTCGAGGACCGCGAAGGCAGCCTCTGGATCGCGACCGAAGGGGGTGGCCTGAATCGCCTCAGGGACGGGATGCTCACGGCCTTCACCACTGCCGATGGGCTCTCGCACGACCTGGTCTGTCCGATTCTGGAGGATCGCAACCGCAACCTATGGTTCGGGACCTTCGGCGGCGGCCTCAACAGGCTCAGGGACGGCGTCGTGAAGGTCTATTCGACAAAGGACGGCCTCTCGAGCAACAACCTGAACGCGCTGCACGAGGACCGGGCCGGCGCCCTGTGGATCGGGACAATCGGCGGCGGGCTCAACAAGTTCGACGGTCAGCACTTCACGGTGTTCGACGAGCGCCAGGGACTTTCGAGCAACATCGTGCATGCGGTCGCCGAGGACGCGGAAGGCGTGCTCTGGGTTGGAACCGAACGCGGTGTTTCGAAGCTCGAGCGTGGCCGCTTCACGTCTCTCACCAGTCTCGACGGCCTGTCGGGCGACACGGTGCGCGTCATTCTTCCCGGCATGGACGGCGCGATGTGGGTGGGAACGGACCAGGGGCTCAACCGCGTCTCGCGGGATGGGATCACGGTCTTCAGGATGGAGAACGGTCTTGCCGCCAACACCGTCTGGTCCCTGTATCAGGACGGCGCCGGAACGCTGTGGATAGGGACGGCGGGAGGCCTCTCGCGATTCGAGAACGGGCGGATGACGAGCTACTCAGTCGAAAACGGCCTGTTCGACAACGAGGTGTTCCAGATACTCGAAGACGACCGAGCCAATCTCTGGATGAGTTGCGCGAAAGGCATATTTCGAGTGTCGAAGCAGCAGCTCGACGACGTGGCGAGCGGCATTGCCCCCTCGCTCACGTGCGTCTCGTATGGCCGCGCCGACGGCATGCGCAGCGAGGTCTGCACGCATTTCTTCCAGCCCGCAGGATGGAAAGCCGCCAACGGCAATCTCTGGTTCCCGACGACGCAGGGCGCCGTGATGGTCGATACCAATCGAGCGGGGGCCGGCTCGGTGCCGCCCACCGTCATTCTCGAAGACGTCATCGTCGACAACGAGACGCTCGATCTCACTGAGGTCGCGGATCTCGCGCCCGGCAAGGAACGCTTCGAGTTCAGGTTTACCGGTCTCAGTTTTTTCGCCCCCGAGTCCATCCGGTTCCGGTTCCGGCTCGAGGGCTTCGACGAGGACTGGGTCGATGCGGGAACGCGTCGAGTTGCCTACTTCACCAACCTCCCGCCCGGCGAATACAACTTCCGCGTCATGGCAAGCACCGGCAACGGCGACTGGACCGAGACGGACGCGAGCTACCGATTCGTCTACCGATCGTCTCCGTGGAAAACTCGGTGGGCGTTCGCGCTTTATGCAGCACTGGGGTTGGGCCTCTTGTACGCCGCTGTGCGACTGCGCCTGCGGGCATTCGAGCGGCGCAACCAGGCGCTCGAGGAGAAGGTCGCGGAGCGCACGCTGCAGCTCGCCGAAAAGGTCCAGGAAGTAACCGCATCCGAAGAACGGGCGCACGCCTCCGAGATCCGGGCGCTCGAAGCCTCGCACGCAAAGAGCGCTTTCCTCTCGAACATCTCGCACGAGCTTCGCACCCCGCTCACGGCGATCCTGGGCTTCGTCCAGTTGATTGCGCGCGACGCGTCCTTGCCCGAGACGCATCGCAACCGGCTCGCCATCGTCCTGCGTTCCGGCGAACATCTGCACGGGCTCATCAACGACGTGCTCTCGCTCTCGAAGATCGAGGCCGGGCGAATGACGCTCGAAGAGAAGTCCTTCGACCTGCATCGCCTGCTCAAGAGCATCGAGGACATGCTGCGTGGCCGTTTCAAGCGAACGGACGTCGCCTTCGCCTTCGACTGTGACGAGTCGGTTCCCTGCTATGTCTTCGGCGACGAGGGAAAACTCCGGCAGATCCTGATCAACCTGCTCGGCAACTCGATGAAGTTCACGGAGAAGGGGCACGTCACGCTGCACGTGCGGTGGCGCGAGGGACGAGCGGCCTTCGAGGTCGTCGATACCGGCGCCGGCATTGCTGCCGACGAGATCCCGACCCTCTTCGAGGCCTTCGTCCAGACGGAAAGTGGCCGACAGGCCAGACAGGGCACCGGACTCGGGCTGGCCATCAGCCGTAACTTCGTCCGCCTGATGAATGGCGACATCGACGTGACGAGCGAGGTCGGCACGGGTTCGACCTTCCGATTCGAGATCGACCTGCCCGAGGCCAGCGCGGTCGCGATGCCGGTCGAGGCGCGCCCCGTGGCCCGGCTCGCGCCGGGGCAGGAGCAGTTTCGGATCCTCGTCGTCGACGACGACATCGAGATCCGGGCGTTGTTCGGCGATCTACTGCGGACGGCCGGCTTCGAGATGTACGAAGCGGGCGACGGCAGGTCTGGAGTGGAGGCGTGGCTCGAGCGGCGTCCGCACCTGGTCTTCATGGACATCCGGATGCCGGTGATGGACGGGTATGCAGCGACGCGCAGGATCAGGGAGCTCGAGGAGGGAGGCCGGCGGACGGTGATCGTCGGTTTGTCGGCGGGCGCGTTCAAGCACGAGCGCGACGCGGTTCTCGAGGCGGGCTGCGACGATTTCGTCTCGAAGCCGTTTCACGATGCGCACGTGCTCGAAACGATTGCAGAACACCTCGGCGCTAAATATGTGTACGACGAACCGATCGCGCCGGCGGCACCCGCGGCGTCCGTAGTGACGGCCGAGCGGCTCGCAACGCTGACGCCTGACATCCGGGTCCGGCTCAAGGACGCCGCCGTTCGCGGAAGCGTGCAGGACGCGTCACGGACGATCGACGAGATCCGGGTGCTCGACCCGGCGCTCGCGGAAGGTCTCGAGCAACTGGTTGCGAGCCTCGCGCTCGACGAACTGTTGAAACTCGTCGAGCTTGCCGATGAGAAGGGTACCGTCTGAAGAGACTGCGGAGGGTTCTGTATGGGCGCGACGCACAGCCGGGTGGACATCCTCCTCGTCGACGACTCGCCGGCCAACCTGCGGCTGTTGATGGACCTGATCGAGGGCCACAACTACGACGTGCGGGTGGCGAACAGCGGTGAGCGCGCGCTGGCGGCCGTGCGCTCGTCCCGTCCTGACCTGATCATGCTCGACATCTCGATGCCGGAGATGGACGGATACGAGGTGTGCCGCCAGCTCAAGGCCGAAGAGGCAACGGCCGACATTCCGATCATCTTCGTCAGCGCTCGCGACGACGGAGCCGACAAGTTGCAGGCGTTCACGGTCGGCGGCGCTGACTATGTCACCAAGCCGTTCCAGCTCGTGGAGGTCCTCGCGCGGATAGACCACCAGCTCGAGATCTCTCGACTGCAACGGGAATTGGCGCGACAGAATGCCGAGCTCGCGCGCTCGGTCGAGGCGATGGCCGAGCAGAACGCGGAGCTCGAGCGCAAGAACGCGGAGCTCGAGCGGTCGCATCGGACGGCCGACGCGATTTTCTCGGCGTTGTCGGACGCGCTTCCTGGAACGGTGCTCGCGGATCGCTACCGACTGGAGGGAAAGCTGGGATCGGGTCAATACGGCGCGGTCTACAGGGCGACCCATCTTGGAATGGAGCGGCCGGTCGCCGTGCGCGTGTTGCACCCGTCAACCGGGACGATCACGCCGGAGGGACTGGCGCGGTTCCGCGCCGAGGGACTCGCTGCGTACCGGATCAACCATCCGAATTCGGTGCTCATGCTCGACTTCGGGACGACCGCTTCGGGGATTCCCTACCTCGTCACGGAGTTCCTTGAGGGTCGGACGCTTGCGGAGGAGCTCGATGAGAGGCGTGTGTTGAACCTGGAACGCTGCGCTCAGGTGCTGGTACCGGTGTGCGACGTTCTGGCCGAGGCGCACGCCGCCGGGTTCGTCCACCGCGACATTCGTCCGGAGTGCGTTTTCCTGCAGGCAACGGCCGATGGCGAGGTCGTCAAGGTGCTCGACTTCGGCCTGGCGACGCTCCGGGACGGAAGTGACTCGGGTGGAGGCGAGGACTGGCGCGCCGATATCCACGGTCTCGGCGCGATGGTGTATCGGATGTTGACGGGTGTCGCGGCGACTACGGGCGAGGCGGGTGGTGAGCCGCACGGGGAGCTGACGTCGCCGCGTGAGCTCGTTCCGACGATCCCGGCGTCGGTTGATGCGATCGTGATGCAGGCGCTGTCGCCGGATCCTGCACGGCGGCCGGGCGCGCGCGAGCTCGCAAATCAGTTTGTAATCGCGCTGCTGAGCGCCTCGCGTCAGGACTGATTCGCGACGGATGGTCCGTAAGCTGGATGGATGGCCCGGAAGCTGGACGCCAGTAGGTGCTCACGTCGGCCCCTCGCTGCGCTCGGGGTTCTGGGTCGGCGGACCGTCCGACCCTCGAGCCCCACACAACGATTGGCCCAGAACCCCGAGCGCAGCGAGGGGCCGTCGTCCAACCCGCAACCCACAGCCTCAACCCTCAGCAGCCCGCTACTCGACGGCTTTCCCCCTCACCGCGATCGCGTTCCGCAGATAGGCAACCGCCTCGCCGCGAGTCCGGCACAACGACTCACCCGGCCGCTTCGCAACCTCGAGCGCGCGCGCGACGGCACTCCTCACCGGCTCGTTGTCCCCAACGTAGAAAGCCCCCGCAACGAACGACGCCTGCACGCGCATACGCGCGAGGATGACGCGCATGATCTCGAACTCGTCGGCCGTGATCGCCTCCACGGCGCGCAGGTCGTTCAGGGCCACGGACGGCACATCCGGCTCCGAATCCCACAGGTCGTAGAGCGTAAACACGAAATCGCGGACTTCGGCGGCGTTGCGACGCTGGGGCCACGTGACCTCGACGAGCCTGCATCCCAGCAATGTACTCACCTGAAAGCCCGAATTCGGCACGGTTCCGATGTCTCCAGCCTGAAGAAAGTTCCCGAACGGCGTTCACCGAAGGTACTCCGCCCATTTAGCGGAGATTTCCCCTCGAATGCAACACTGGAACCCCGAGCGGTGCGCGGGGCCGTGCTCAACGCATCAGTAGCGTGCGTGGTAGCCGGGTTGCGGACGGTGCCTGAAACCGCAGACTCGCCTCAGAGGCCCAGCCTTCCTACGTCGAGCGAGGGGCCGCAACCGCACGCCGAGGGGAGGGAGGAGAGCTTCGCACACAGAGGCGCGGAGGCATGGAGACTCGGAGACCCAGAGGCCGTGGGAAGCCTCCGAGTCTCGTCAGGCGATGCATGGGCCTAAAACCGCTATTACCATTCCGTCAAGATCAGTTCCCCTTGAAGAAGTGCGCGACCTTCTTGGCGGCCTTCGTCGAGACGGCGGCGACGACCTTGGCGCCCTTCGTCACCTTCTTTGCGCCGTCGACCGTGAAGTCCTTGCTCACGTCATAGACCTTGATCGAACCGTCCTTCGTCTTGATCGCGACCTTCTTGCCGCCGTCGATCACGTCCTCGACCGTGCCTTCGACGACTTCCGGCACGTCCTCACCGAAATTCTGGACGGCATTGACCGTCTTCTTGCCAGCCTTCTCGGTGTATTCGATCGCGACGTTCGCACCCTTCATCGTGCCCCAGGCTACGTCCTTCGAAACCTCGACGGTTTTGTTGGCGGTCGCTTCGGCAACATCTTCCGTCTTGTCGGCGATCGTCACCGCGGTGTCCTTCGTCCACTCCGCCGTGACGACGGCGCCGTCCGCAGTTTTCACCGCGATGGTGCGCGAAGTCTCGTCGACGGATTCGACCACGCCGACGGCGGTCTTGCGCGTTTCAGTGGCTGCGGACTGTACCGGAACCGCTCCGGTGGTGCCGGCGTCGACCGGCGCCTGCGTAGAGCAGGCAAGAGTGGTCGCGATGGCGGCTGAGACAATGATTGCGCGTGTAGCTGTGAACATGGCTCGATTCTCCTGGAAAACGGCCGGCACCCTAGAGGCGATGCGCGGCGAAAGTCGTGTCCGGTGATCGTACAGGCCGGACTATGTCGGTGATGAGTCATGCGAATGGCATGCCGCGGGGCGTCGCGGGAGGCTCTCCGTGCCTCCGTGACTCTGTGCGCGAAGCTCTTCAATTCGAGCAAAGAGCTTCGCGCACAGAGACCCGGAGGCACCGAGACACGGAGCATTCGTTACCCGGTGCCCGTGTGACCCATCGCGAGCCGGCATGTCGGTCCGCAGACGCCGTGTTATCATCGCCCCGATGCGCAGCCCGCACCGGTCCCGATTCCTCACCGTCAGCGTGTTCACGATCCTCGTTGCTCTTGGCCTGAGTTGCGGTGGACAACCTCAGCCTGTCGAGAACTCAGGGCCCACGACCAGCGGACCGTCCACCGGCGCGCCCCGCAAGGACCTCACCGTCCTCGCCGTCGGCGACATCAATCTCGGCCGCGTGCTCGGCAAACGCATCCTCGCCGGCCAGAAGGACCTTCCCTTCCGGAACGTCCGCACCGAGATCAGCGGCGCCGACATTGCCTTCGCCAACCTCGAGTCCCAGATCTCCGAACAGAAGGGCCAGACCGAAGGCTCGTCGAACTACGTCTTCACAGGTCCGCCCCAGGGCGCCGACGAGCTCGCGAACGCCGGTTTCGACGTCGTCTCGACCGCCAACAATCACGCCTGGGACTTCGGCGAGCGCGCCCTCAACGAGACCATCGACAACCTCAAGCGCGTCAACATCGCCCACGTCGGCACGGGCGAAACCCTCGACGCCGCCTATGCGCCCGTGATCGTCGAGCGCAACGGCTGGCGAGTCGGTTTCCTCGCCGTCACCGGCGTCTTCAATTCTCCCTTCGAGCAGTCTCCAGCCCGCGATCACGTCGCCTGGGCCGACCCCGTCCTCGTAGCCCTCAAGATAAAGGAGCTACGCCATCAGGGTGTCGACGTCGTCCTCGTCAGTTACCACGGCGGTGTCGAATATTCCCCGATCCCGACGAGCCGACCCGGTCCTTCACGCGAGCCTGCATCGATGCCGGCGCCGACGCCGTCATCGGCCACCACCCTCACGTCACCCAGGGCGTCGAGTGGTACAAGGGCAAACCCATCTTCTATTCGCTCGGCAACTTCGTCTTCAAACAGTTCGACCCGTGGACGGACCTCGGCCTCGGCGTCCGCCTGACCTTTCGTGACGGACAGCCGATGCAGGTCGAGTACCTGCCCGTCGCCGTCGACTTCCAGCCGAAGTTCCTCGCTCCTGAAAATGGCGCGGCCCTCATGGCACGCGTCACCCAGCTCTCCGGCGGCAGCCTGCCGACCGCACCGCCCGCCTCCTGACCCGCCCGGCGCCGTCACGATCCGGGTCACCCCGCTCGGTACCAGCCCGAGCGACGCGCGTTCCCCTATGACCGACGACCACACCTTTGAACCCGCAGGCGAGCGCGACGGCGTTTCGCGCTTCCTCATGCGCTCGAACGGACTCGAAGTCCTCGTCCGCGAAGACCGATCCGCGCCCGTCGTCGCCTTCCTCGTCCTCTACCGCGTCGGCTCGCGCAACGAAGCCGTCGGATACACCGGCGCCACTCATCTGCTCGAGCACATGATGTTCAAGGGCACGACCGATCATCACCGCGATCGCGGAACCCAGATCGCCGCCGTGCTGGAACGCGTCGGCGCCGACTTCAATGCGACGACGTGGCTCGACCGCACCAACTACTTCGAGACGGTGCCGACAGGCCAGCTCGACCTCGCCGTCCGCATCGAAGCCGATCGCATGCGCAACGCCCTCATCGACGACGGCGACCGCCAGTCCGAGATGACCGTCGTCCGCAACGAGCTCGAGCGCGGGGAGAACGAGCCGCTCTCGGTCCTCGACACCTACGCCCACGCGACGGCGTTTCGAGAGCACCCGTACCACCACCCGACCATCGGGTGGCGCGCCGACGTCGAGGGCGTCTCGACCGACCGGCTCAAGGTTTTCTACGACACGTTCTACTGGCCGAACAACGCTACGGCGATCGTCGTCGGAGACGTCACTACCGACGAAGCGCTTGCCACCGTCGCGCGACACTTCGGCACGATCCCGGCTTCGCCCGAACCCGTTCCCGGCGTCTACACGACCGAGCCTGAGCAGCAGGGCGAGCGCCGCTTCGTCGTGCGGCGCGCCGGTGCGGACGGCATCGTACTGCTCAGCTTCCGTACGGCCGAGGCGGCGCACGCCGATTCTGCGCCACTTGCCGTCGTCTCGGCACTGCTCGGGACAGGCCGGTCGAGCCGGCTCTACCGCGACCTCGTCGACACGCAGCTCGCATCGGACGCCGCGGCGAGTGCGGAGCGGTTCCACGATCCCGGAGTCTTCCAGGTCTACGGATTCCTGTTGCCGGAGGTCTCACACGCGACGGTCGAGCGGCGGATGCTCGAGACGCTGGAGAAGCTCCGAAATGAAACGGTCAGCGAGGCGGAGCTCGAGAAGGCCAGGCGGATCGTGCTGACGGCGATCGTGTTCAGCCGGGAGGGCGCGACAAACTACGGGTACGAATTGAGCGAGGCGGTGTCGTCGGTGGGTTGGGAGTGGTTCTTTGCGTTTCCGGAAGAGGTCGAGAGGGTGACGGCGGAGGACGTGAAGCGCGTGGCGATTGCGACGTTCCGGAGGTCGCAACTCACGGCGGGGTGGTTCGTGCCGGTTGGAGGAGAAGAAGAAGAGTCCCTCACGGGGCCGGACGCAGGAGCGTCCGGCGAGAGCACAGAGCGAAGAAGTGACACAGAGGAAGAGGACCAGGACAATGATACGCGCAGGCTCGTGCCGATGGCAGCGGCGGAGCCGATGGGGCACGCAACGCACAGGACCGGGACGTTTGCGGAAAGGACGGCGCGCGCGTCGCTCGCGAGCGGTGCGACGGTGCTGTCGCTCGAGCACGCCGCCGATCCGACAGTCGCGATTCGCGCGAACCTGCGGGCCGGATCGGCCTACGCCGAGGGACCGCGGCTGCTCGCCGATGTCACAGCGCGGATGCTCAGGCGCGGGACGCAGCGGCGCACCGCGGCGGCATTCTCTGAGGACGTCGAGTCGCTCGGCGCGCACCTCGATGCATCGGCCGGCGCATTCACCGTCGGCGTGCGCGCTCACGCGCTTCGCGAGGACACAGCCACCGTCCTCGAAGCCATGGCCGAGATGCTGCGCGAGCCGCGCTTTCCCGAATCCGAACTGGAGAAGGTCCGGGCCGAGGTCGCCGCCGAGATCCGCCTCGGACAGGATTCAACCTCCGACCGCGCCTTCGAGCGGCTTACCGAGCTCGTGCTGCCGCCGGACCATCCGTATCACGAGACACCCGCCGAGGCGCGTCTCGCGGAGCTCGCAGACATCTCGGTCGCCGACGTGCGCGGTTTCTACGAGCGTCACTACGGCGGGGCGACTCTCACGCTTGCAGCGGCCGGCGACGTCGCGAGCGACGGATTTCACGCCGTCGCCGAACGGCTCTTCGGGGACTGGAATGGAGCAGCGCCGGCGCACGTCGAGCGCGACGTCACCCCCGCCCGGTCGCGCGGCCGCGAAGTCGTGCCGATGCGCGACAAGGCTAACGCGGACGTCGTGATGGGGCTCGCGAGCGGATTGCGGCGAATGGACAGCGACTACTTCGCGTCGATGCTCGGGAACGCGGTGCTCGGGCAATCGACGCTGTCGTCGCGGCTGGGGATCCGGGTTCGCGACAGGGAAGGACTCACCTACGGCATCGCCTCGCGGTTCTTCGGCGCATCGCTCGTCGACGGGTTGTGGTACGTCTCGGTCACCGTCCAGCCATCAAACGCCGAGCAGGCGATCGCCTCGACGCTCGACGAACTGCGACGGGCGCTCGAGGACGGCGTGACCGACGACGAAGTCGACGCGTATGTGTCGAATTTCATCGGGACGTTCAAGGTGGGACTCGCGACGAACGCGGGAATGGTCGGACGGCTCGTCGACGCGGAGTTCTACGGCCTTGGGCCGGGGTATCTGGACGACTTCGGGGGGATCGTGTCCGCCGTGACCCGCGACGACGTCAACGCCGCCCTGCGCCGCCACGTCCACCTCGACCGCCTCACCACCGTCATCGCCGGGGAGTTTTAGACAGGATTGTCTAGCTCCCCGCCTTGGCCCGGAATTTGACCGTGCCGTCGGCGACTTCGACGGTGAATTCGATCGCCTCGCAATGAAGCTTCGTGCGGATCTGCTTCACCTGCGCCTCGATGATCTTCTCGAATCGGTCGAACGGCACTTCGTCCGTCGGCTCGCCGCACGACCGCTTCGCCGTGACGAGCGCCGTATACAACTCACGCACCTTGTCGGGCTCGGCCGACGGGTCCGAGCAACGGACGGTCGACGTCGAGAACTCAGGCACGGGATCATGCACTCTCGGCAGCAGAGGCGACACGTCCCGTATCGCCTCTCGGCTGCCTTCCTCGAGGTTCTTCACCGTCCGGCGCCACAGTTCCTTGTACACGTTGTAACGCGCGACGAGGCTGTTGTACTTGAACCGCTGCCCGAACGTCATGTTGCGGGCGTCGTAAAGCCTCTTCACGAGCGAGTCCGTCCGGTACTTCATGTCGTACGGCGGCTTCTTCGATCCACCGTTGAAGTAGATCTCGAACTCGACCTTGAGCTTCCGGATGTCCTCGTCGAGACGAGTGAGTTGATCGTCAATGCTCGTCGTTGCGCTCACACAAACCCCTGTACGCGCTGTGGGATCAAAGCAATGTCCGGATGTTTACGAAAGCCGAAGCTCCGCGTAGTGTAGTAAGGCATTTCCGGGAGAGTCAAGCATCCGTTCATGAACGCCCTGCTCCGCGCATTGCCCGCCGTCCACGACCTGCTCGACGAGCCCGCTGGCCGCGAGCTCGCGGCCCGGACGAGCCACGCCTACGCGCGCGAGCGCCTGCGCGCGGCGCTCGATGCCATCCGTGCCGAAATCATCGACGGTGCGCTCGACCTCGAACCCGAGGCCCTCGTTCGCGAAGCTCTCGCGCGGGCCACGGCGCGCGACGAAGCGTCGCGTCCGAGCCTGCGCCGGGTCATCAACGCGACCGGCGTCGTCCTCCACACGAACCTCGGCCGCGCGCCGCTTTCGGACCGCGCTCTCGCGGCAATCGTCGGCGTCGCGCGCGGGGCATCCAACCTCGAATTCGATCTCGAATCGGGCGCGCGCGGACGCCGGGACACCCACTGCGAGCGCCTGCTCATCGATCTGCTCGGTTGCGAAGCCGCTGTCGTCGCAAACAACAATGCCGCCGCAGTAATGCTCGTCCTCAACACGCTTGCCGAAGGCGGCGAAGTCGTCATCTCGCGCGGCGAGCTCGTCGAGATTGGCGGGAGCTTCCGCGTTCCCGAAGTCCTCGAGCGCGCCGGTTGCATCCTTCATGAAGTCGGGACGACGAACCGGACGCACCTCGCGGACTACGAGCGGGCGATCAACGAGCGGACCCGCCTGCTGCTGCGCGTCCACC
The DNA here is from genome assembly GCA_016705245.1 of Blastocatellia bacterium. Classification (GTDB taxonomy): domain Bacteria; phylum Acidobacteriota; class Blastocatellia; order UBA7656; family JADIYM01; genus JADIYM01. The sequence goes on from JADIYM010000012.1 coordinate 50,766, forward strand.
CGAGCAACTACCGAATCGTCGGCTTCACGGCGCGGCCCTCGGCGCGCGAGCTCGCCGAACTGGGACGTCGCGCGGGCATCCCGGTCGTGGACGACCTGGGCTCGGGGTGTTTTCTCGACCCCGCGAGCCTCGGCGTCGGCGACGAGCCGCGAGTCCAGACCGCCCTGGCCGACGGCATCGACATCGTGACGTTCAGCGGCGACAAGCTGCTCGGCGGTCCGCAATCGGGCATCGTCGCCGGCCGGTCCGAGCTCGTCGAGCGGATACGGCGAAACCCGCTCATGTCGCGCGTTGCGCGTCGACAAGATGGTCTACGCGGGACTCGAGGCTACGCTGCGCGCCTACGTCGAGGGCCGCGCCGAGGAAGAGATACCCGCGCTGCGGATGCTCACGGCGCCGGTCGAGGCGATCCGCGACCGCGCGATTGCGTTTGCCGGGCATCTTCGAGGTGCGGCGCCGGAGTTTGGCGCCGATGTGCTAGCGGGTCGTAGCGTTCCTGGCGCGGGGTCGGCGCCGGGGATCGACCTGCCTACGGCGCTTGTGGTGCTGAACCATCCGATCCTGTCGGCGACCGAGCTCGACTCGCGGCTGCGCGCGTCGGATCCTCCGGTCGTCGCCCGCATCGAGAACGACTCGGTGGTCCTCGACCTGCGGACTGTCCGGCCCGACGAAGAGCACGAACTGCTCGACTGCCTGCTTCATCTGGCGTAGGCCGAGAGCAACGTACAGAGCTTTTCTGTAGCTCTGTGGCTCTGTGACTCTGTGCCTCTGTGCGCGAAGCTCTTTGAAGTCAGCAGAGAGCTTCGCACACAGAGACACGGAGTCACAGAGGCGGTGCTATACTCGCCCTTTCAAGCCACCAGCGGGAAGCCAGCATCGGGAGCCACCGAATGAGTACTGAGACACCCACCGTTCCGCACGTCGAGCACGAAATTCGTGAGCTCGACACCGTCACGATCCGTTTCGCCGGAGACTCTGGCGACGGCATGCAGCTCACCGGGACGCAGTTCACAAACACATCGGCCGTCATCGGCAACGACATCAGCACGTTGCCCGACTACCCGGCCGAGATCCGCGCACCGGCCGGTTCGCTACCGGGCGTTTCCGGATTCCAGATCAACTTCAGCAACCGGGACATCCGCACCCCGGGCGACGCGCCCGACGTGCTCGTGGTTATGAATCCGGCTGCGCTCAAGGTGAATCTCTGCGACCTCGTCGACGGCGGCATGATCATCGTCAACACGGACGCCTTCACCGCGAACAACCTGCGCAAGGCCGCCTACGAGGAAAACCCTCTCGAGAACGACTCGCTCGCCGGCTACCGCGTTTTCCATGTGCCGATCACGTCGATGACCGCTCGCGCGCTCGAGGAGCACGGCCTCGGAAAGAAGCAGGTCGACCAGTCGAAGAACTTCTTCGCGCTCGGACTGATGTACTGGCTGTACGACCGCCCGCTCGACCAGACGGTCGACTGGATTCACGAGAAGTTCCACTCCAAGCCCGCGATCGCCGAAGGCAATGAAGCCGCCCTGCGCGCTGGGTACAACTACGGCGACACGGCCGAGCTCTTCCACATCCACTATCGCGTACGCAAGGCCGAACTCCCGCCGGGCAAATACCGGAAGATCACTGGAAACGAGGCCACTGCCATCGGATTCGTCGCCGCGGCCGAGCTCGCGGGCCGTCCGCTCTTCTACGGCAGCTATCCGATCACGCCGGCTTCCGAGATCCTCCAGGAGCTCGCTCGCCACAAGAACTTCGGCGTGAAGACGTTCCAGGCCGAAGACGAAATCGCGGCGGTCTGCGCGGCGATCGGCGCGTCTTTCACCGGTCACATAGGCCTGACGGGCACGAGCGGCCCGGGCGTTGCGCTCAAGACCGAAGCCATCGGCCTCGCTGTCGCGACCGAGTTGCCGCTCATCATCGTCAACGTCCAGCGCGGCGGCCCGTCGACAGGTCTTCCGACGAAGACCGAACAGGCGGACCTGTTCCAGGCGGTGTTCGGCCGCAACGGCGAATGTCCGGTCGCAGTCGTCGCCCCGGCGACACCCGGCGAGTGCTTCACGATGGCGATCGAGGCCGTACGGATCGCAGTCGATTATGACGCCGGTCATCTATCTGTCGGACGGTTACCTGGCCAACGGCGCCGAGCCGTGGCGGCTGCCCGAGATGCACGAACTGCCGAAGATCAACGTGCACTTCGCGACCGATGCCGAGAACTTCCGCCCGTACAGCCGCAATCCCGAGACGCTCGCACGTCTGTGGGCGATTCCGGGCACACCCGGCCTCGAGCACCGCATCGGCGGCATCGAGAAGCAGGACATCACCGGGAACGTCTCGTACGACCCGGCGAATCACGAGCACATGGTCAGGTTGCGCGCCGACAAGATCGACCGCATTGCGAACGATCTGCCGCCGACCGAGGTCTACGGTGATCCGTCGGGCAAGGTGCTCGTCGTCGGATGGGGATCGACCTACGGCTCGATCACGTCTGCCGTCGAGAAGCTGCGTGCCGAGGGCAAGGCCGTGTCATCGATCCACCTGCGGCACCTTTCGCCGCTGCCTCACGACGTTGGCGAGATCTTGTCGCGCTTCGAGCACGTGCTGGTGCCGGAAATGAACCTCGGCCAGCTCGCGATGATGCTGCGGGCGAAATACCTCGTCAATGCCATTCCGTTCTCCAAGGTCCAGGGCCGGCCATTCAAGATCTCGGAGATTACGGCCCGCGTCGACCAGTTGCTGGAAGGAGTCCAATGAGCGATCAGAACCTGCCGATTGAGCCGCCGGCCGCCTCGGGCGACGCGTTTGTCAAACTGACCAAGAAGGACTTCACGTCGGATCAGGAAGTGCGATGGTGCCCGGGCTGCGGCGACTACGCGATCCTGGCCGCCGTCCAGCGAATGATGCCAGAGCTCGGTATCCCGAAAGAGAAGCTCGTCTTCGTGTCGGGCATCGGCTGCTCGAGCCGCTTCCCGTACTACATGAACACGTACGGCTTCCATTCGATCCACGGCCGCGCGCCGGCGATCGCGACCGGCATCAAGGTCTCGAACCCGGAGCTTTCGGTGTTCGTGGTGACGGGCGACGGTGACGGGCTCTCGATTGGCGGGAACCACTTCATGCACTCGCTGCGCCGCAACGTCGACCTGAAGATCATCATGTTCAACAACCGGATCTACGGCCTGACGAAGGGGCAGTATTCGCCGACGTCGGTGCTCGGGCAGAAGAACAAGACCGCGCCGATGGGCGTCATCGACTACCCGATCGATCCTGTGACGATGGCCCTCGCGTCGGAAGCGACGTTTGTGGCGCGGTCGGTCGACAGCGATCCGAAGCACCTCGCGAGGATGATCGAACGAATGTCCCGGCATAAGGGTGCGGCGTTCCTCGAGGTCTATCAGAACTGCAACATCTTCAATGATGGCGCCTTCGACGAGTTCAAGGAGAAGGACGTCCGCAGCGACATGATGCTCGAGATCGAGCACGGCAAGCCGCTCACGTTCGGCAAGGGCGTCACGAAGGGCATCCGGCTGAACGGCCTGCGTCCCGAGGTAGTCGAGCTCGGCGAAGGCAGTCCGTGGGCGGAGAATCACCTGCTCGTTCACGACGAGACGTTGCCGGATTCGACCCACGCCACGCTGCTGTCGCGGATGCACTTCCCGGAGATGCCGGTGGCGATTGGCGTGTTCCGTCAGGTGGAGCGTCCGACATACGAAGAGATGCTCACGGACCAGATCTCGGCGGCGCGCAAGAAGTCGGGACCTGGCGATCTCGAGAAGCTCATCAACAGCGGTGATACGTGGGAGGTTGGCGCCGGAGGCGTGACGCCGGTGAGCCATTCGTGAACGAGTTCGAGACGATCAACTACGACCAGGCGTGCGGGATCATCCGGCGCCACGTGAATACGGCGGTGACGGTGGTGACGGCGCCGTTTCCGGGAATGAGCATGCAGGTCGCGGGGCAACTTTACGTTCAGGAGGACGGCGAGCACTTCGCGTTCGCGATCGACGGCGGCACGGGCGTGAGCATTTCTGTGGTGCCCTTCGCGGAGTTCATGTTCCAGATCCCGAAGGGCACGGAAACCCCCGATGCCCTTGTTTGCGCGATGGAAGGGCAGGAACCCGGTCAGGAAATGCTCGTCTGGATGCTGCGGTTCTGAAGGGAGAGTTAACAGGATTGCAGGATTATCAGGATTGACAGGATTCTGATTGGCCAAAGAAAAGGGCGGCCCGGTAATCCGGACCGCCCTTCTTCATGATCTACAGTCTTTCCTGTTAATCCTGAAAATCCTGTAATCCTGTCTACTCTGTCTCTTCCTACTGGAACGTCACCGTCAGGTCCTTGCCGAAGGTGAAGATCGGGCGGCGGCGCTGCTTGAGCACCTTCGTGCCTGTCTGCGAGAGCGCGGTGACGAGCAGCGGCATCGCGATCGTCGCGTCGACGTTGACCGTGACCCGGTCGGCATCACGCGGCGACTTGCCCCACGATGCGCCATCTTCCACCGACGCGCCCGACATGCCGCCGTATTGCGGTCCCGCAGTCACGACCTGGATCAGGTACTTGTGCCCGCGCACGTTGGCCTTGATCACCGCCGCCGTCTGCGACGCCTGTACGACGAAGTTCTTCGGCGAACCGCCGCCAAAGAAAACCGCGCCCGTGTTCGCCGACTTTGCCACGATCTGGCCCATCTCGACCACGTCCGCAATCACGTCGAACTGGAACGGATTCTTGCGGTCGATGCGGCTCGCCGCGACTCCGACGCCGATCGGCGAGTCAGTGATCGCGGGGCAATAAATCGGAATCTTTGCCTTGTAGGCGGACGTCAGGATGCCGTCCTCGGTCGCAATCTCGGACAGTTCCCTCCCCAACAGGTGCAGGAACTCACGCGTCGAATAAGGCCGCGTGTGGTCGAGCGTGTTCGAGAAGTTCCCGACCCACTCCTCCGCCTCGCGGAACTCGACGTCCGACGCGAACGTGTCGTAGATCCGCACGACGCCCGAGTCGCGCAGGTCCTTGTCGTCTGGACGCGGCGATCCCTGGTAGTGGTATCGGCCGAGCGTCTCGTGCAGATCGTGAAAGAGGTTCGCCCCCGTGGCCACGAGCACGTCGATGTAGTGGTTCTTGATCAGGTACGCGATCAGCCGCCGCATGCCAGCCGTCACCAGGGCGCCAGAGACACCCATGAACACCGTCGCGTTGTCCTGAAGCATGTTCAGCCAGACCTGATGCGACGCGGCGAGGTTGCGCCCCTGGAAGCCCGTGGCCTCCATTTTGGAGAGCAACCCGGCGACCGAACGGTCGCGGTCGATCTGGATGGGGTATGTCGGGGTCTTCAGGTACTTGGTCGCTTTGGATCGTTTCATCATAAGCATGCGAGCCTCAGGTATCGGGGCCTTTCGGAAAAATCAGACTAGGTATGTGATCCCCTGCACGTGCGCGTCGTAGAGGTCCTTGATCCGCGCGCCAACCTGTTCGTCGAGGTCGTCGCGCTTCACCCGGCTGTCGACCATCGCGCCGAACCGCTGCCGGACCGCATCCCGGTCGTAGCGGGCGTATTCGATCATCGTGCCGATCGTGGACCCGGGAATCGTTTTCTTGATGTGGTACACGCCGCCCTTGTCGACAACTACGTGCGCCTCGTTGGGCCTTCCGAACAGGTTGTGGTTGTTTCCCATGATTTCCTGGTATGCACCGACCAGGAATATGCCGAGATAATACGGACTGCCGTCGAATGCGTGGATCTCGAGCACCTGCTTGACGTCGTGCAGATCCACGAACTTGTCCATGCGGCCGTCTGAGTCGCACGTGATGTCGACGAGGGTCACGAATTCCGTCGCCGGCTCCTTGAGCCGGTGTATCGGTACGATCGGAAACAACTGTTCGATCGCCCAATGGTCGGGAACCGACCGGAACACCGAGAAGTTGCACAGGTACCGCGCCGCGAGCACGGACTTCAGCTCCTCGAATTCCTCCGGTACATACTTCGCCTGCTGTGCGTACTTGAGCGCCTTTGCCGAGACTTCCCAGAAAAGCGACTCGCCGCGCGCGCGGTCCTCGAGCGAGATGAGCCCGAGGTTGAACATCGTGAAGAGCTCTTCCTTGTGCTCCTGCGCGTCGTGGTAGTACTCGCGGTAATTCTTCGAATTGATGCTGCGATGCAGGTCGTAGAGCTCGCTGACGACGGTCGGGTCGTCGCTCGACACGTTGAGCATCGGCGCGACCTCTTCGACGTAGGTCTCGATCTCTTCGGTCACCTTCACGACGAGCACTGCGTGGTAGGCGGACATGATCCTGCCCGATTCCGTGATGAGGTTCGGCTCGGGCACGTCCTCGTCGTCGCAGACGCTCTTGATCGTGAAAATCACGTCGTTGGCAAACTCTTCCATCGAATAGTTCGCTGACGACTCGAACGACGTCCGGCTACCGTCGTAGTCGACGGCCATGCCGCCGCCGACGTTGAGGTACTCGACCTGAATGCCCTTCTGGCGGATCTTCGCGTAGACGCGCGCCGCCTCCTTCATCGCGTTCTTGATTCGCTTGATGTCGGTGATCTGCGAGCCGATGTGGAAGTGGAGCACCTTCAGCGTATCGAGCATGTCCCGATCGCCGAGGTAGCGCAGCACTTCGAGCATCTCGCTCGTCGTCAGCCCGAACTTCGAGCTCTCGCCGCCCGACTCTTCCCACTTGCCACTGCCCTTCGAGTAGAGCTTCGCCCGAATCCCGAACGCGGGTCGGACGCCGAGGCGGTCGGCCACTTCGAGCGCCGTCTTCAGCTCAGACAGCTTTTCGAGCGTGATGATCACGTTCTTGCCGATCATCCGCCCCATGAGCGCGAGCTCCATGAAGGCCGCGTCCTTGAATCCGTTGCAGAGCAACAGCCCGTCGCTCGACTGCGGCATCGACAGCGCGGCGTAAAGCTCGGCCTTCGAGCCCGCTTCGAGTCCGTAGTCGTATCGGCTACCCTCGCGCAGGAATTCCTCGAGCACCTCCCGCATCGGGTTCACCTTCATCGGGAACACCGCACGGTGGCGACCGCCGTAATCGAATTCCTTGATGGCGCTCTTGAACGAACGATGGAGCCGCTTGACCTGGTTGGTGAGGATCTGGGGAAACCGGATGAGCAGCGGCGCCGACAAGCCGCGCTTTGTCAGGTCGTCGACGACGTCCTTCAGGTCGACGCCCTCCTCGGACTCGGAGGGCTTCACGACGAGGTTGCCCTTCCGATTGATGTCGAAGTAGCCGGATCCCCAACTCGCGACTCCGTAGGTCTCGGCCGCCTTCTCTATCGTCGTTCTCAACAGTTGGCTCCCGTGGGGTTGGCTGGACCGTTACGCTGACACCGCGAGGAATTGGGTGGTCGTAACAAGCGCAGGAATGTAGCAGATTGGGTCGGGGGGTGTCAAAAGTTATTTTCGGCCGAAATCACCGAAAAGCCGCCTGAAATAAAGGAATTACGGGCATCTCGGGGTCTCTGGCCGACCCCGGCGCGGCACTCCCCGACCCCCCCTCGACGGAGCAGATAGGTCACGGGAACGACCCGAGTTCGCGCCCCTTCGACCGCTCAGGTTTCGCTTTCGTAACGGCGCAGCTTCCGATACAAAGTGGACAAATCGATCCCCAGCAACTCGGCTGCCCTTCCCTTGTTGCCGCCCTCACGTTCGAGTATCGAAAGGACGTGCCGTCGTTCCACTTCGTCGAGCGAACTGACTGATTCTGAACTGATTACCGCTGCACTGGTCGTTGCCGCCAGGACCCGTTCCGGCAGATGGGCGCGCGCGACGACGTCGCCACCGAGCGCCACGGCGTGCTCTATCGCATTCATCAGCTCCCGAATATTGCCGGGCCACGCGTAGCCGCTGAGGGCGTCGAGGGCATCGGGTTCAAAGCGGACTTCCGCGATGCCCATGTCCGCTCCGAAACGGGTCGCGAAATGGCGGGATAGCAGCGGAATGTCGCCGCGGCGATCGCGCAGCGGCGGAACGCGGACGGGGATCACGCTGAGACGATAATAGAGGTCCTCGCGGAAGCGCCCGGCGGCGACTTCGGTCTCGAGGTCACGGTTCGACGCCGCAACGACCCGGGCGTCGAAACGCACGACCGATCGGCCGCCAACCGGCAGCACCTCGCGCTCCTGTAGAACCCGCAACAGCTTCACTTGCAGCGATTGCGGCATGTCCGCGATCTCGTCGAGAAAGATAGTTCCGGTATCGGCGGCTTTCAGCAGGCCTTCGCGCGCGTGTGTTGCCCCGGTGAAAGCGCCTTTCTCGTAACCGAAGAGCTCAGCCTCGAGCAGGTTTTCATTGAGCGCACCGCAATTGACGGCAATGAAAGGACCTTTGGCCCGCTGCGAGCGGTAGTGGACGGCCCGGGCCACTAGCTCCTTTCCCGTGCCGGATTCACCGGTGATCAGAATCGACGCGTTCGTAGCGGCGACCTTGCCGACGAGCTCGAGCATGGTCTGGACGGCCTCGCTCACGCCGATGATCGCCGAATACGACCGGCTGCGGTCCAACTCACGTCGCAGCGAACGGTTCTCGCCGAGCAACTCTTTTTGACGCAATGCGTTGCGCACAGCCTGGAGCACGTCGTCGTTGACGAACGGCTTCACGATGTAGTCGTGAGCGCCGGCGCGAAGCGCTGCGACGGCCGATTCGACCGACGAGAACGCGGTCATGATGATGACGAGGACCTCGGGATCGAGCGCCTTGAGCCGGGCGAGCAGTTCGAGACCGTCCACTTCCGGCATCCGGATATCGGTCACGACAAGGTCCGGGGCCGAATCGGCGAACCTATCGAGCGCCTCACGTCCCGTGGCTGCGACGACGACGCGGTAGCCGGCTTCCTCGAAGAGTCCCGTGAGGATCCGGCGCAGCAGCGCCTCGTCTTCGGCGACGAGAATGGTCTGAGGAGTCGTCACGGCGTCGCATCCTTTCTTTCCGGTGTGGTGCAAGCGGTGGTCATGCCGACGCTCCCATGTTCGGTCGGCAGGAGGATTCGGACGGTCGCGCCGCCATCCGGCGGACTCTCGATTTCAATCTGGCCGCCGTGGGCTGTAACGATGCCGTAGCACACCGAGAGTCCGAGCCCGGTCCCGTACCCGGGCGGCTTCGTCGTGAAGAAGGGGTCGAAGACCCGGCGCAGCACGTCGGACGGGATGCCGTCTCCGGTGTCGGTCACCGTGGCTTCGACGGCGCCAAGACTCCGATCGTGTCGCGTCCGAACGGTGAGCCGTCCGCCTTCAGGAGTCGAGTCGCCGGCGTTGAGCAGCAGGTTCAGCAGCACCTGCTGCATCTGGTCGGCGTCGAGCGACAGGTGCGGGAGGTCAGGCTCGAGCTCGGCGACGACCTCGAGCCGCTTCAACCGCTTGTCGACGGCCACCAGGCGCAGACTGGTCTCGACGATCCGATTCAGGTCGCACTGTGAGCGACGCGGCTCGGGAGCCCGGGCGAAGTCCGTCAGGTCACGCAGGATCGACGAGATGCGCGAGATCTCGCCGAGGATCGTCCCGAGCGTCTCGCGATCCGATGCGTCGGCGGCGCGCTTCTGCAGGGTCTGCGCGAGCGACGAGATGGATGCGAGCGGGTTGTTCACTTCGTGCGCGACGCCGGCCGCGAGGACGCCTGCCGTTGCGAGTTTCTCGGTGCGGATCAGTCCATCGTTGATGGCCTGAAGTTGCTCGATGTCGCCGGCGACGCGGTCGCTCATGCGGTTGAAGGCTTCGGCGAGCACCCCGATTTCGTCGTTCGATCGAAGCCCTTCGACCTTGGTGCCGTAGCGGCCCCGCGTGACTTCGACCGCTGCTTCCGTGAGACGGCGGACGGGACGCGACACGGCGCGGACGATCAGGGCGATCATCACGAGCGTCGGGATAAGCCCCGTCATGACCGACAACACGACGAATCGCTGCCATTCGTCGTCGGTGCGCGGGCCGAAGCTGAGGCGGACGACCGGAATTCCGAGGGCGAGAAATCCGAGCAGTCCGGCGCCGGCGATGATGAGGGCGATCTTCGACGTGAGGGGAAAGAGGCGAAGTGGATCGAGGACGCTCGTGATCGAGAAGAGCTTCACGTTCGACGTCGCGTAGGCGTAGCCGAGCGCGCCGGCGAGGATGACGAGCGAGCTGTAGGTTACCGGTCCTGTCCACCCGGCGAAGGGCAGTACGACCGTGATGAAGAGCATGAGCGCCCCGGTCAAACCCGCGACAGCGATTACTACCGTGAGTTGCGCCGAATCGAGGGATTCCGAGGGTGCGCTGCGCCATTTCCGGAAGAGGGTCCACATTCCGGCGCCGTAGAGCGCGAGTCCGTAGGCGCCGTAGACCCAGATCCACGGGGTGAGATCGACGGCGAAGGCGCCGGTGTGTGCGTCGACACCGGCACGGCTCCAGAGTGCGCCGGACAGGATGAGCGGCGCGACGACGACCAGCGGCGCCAGGGCGACGGCGGTCGACCGGCGGTCAAGGCGCGAGCGATCCGGAAAGATGAATGCGAAGGCGAGAAACGTGAGTTGGAGAGCAAGCGCGAGCAGAAGGCTCGACGTCACCCACGCATCAGCGGTGAACCACGGCAGCTGGAGCGCCCAGAAAAGCGTGTCCTTCGCGGTCCAGACTGCCATGGTTGCGCAGAAGGTGGCGAAGGCTCGGTTGACCGGGCTCGACGGTGCGAGCAGAAGGACGTAGGAGCCCAGCGCGATCGTCACAAGCAGTGACGTGATCAGCATGGCGGCGAGCACGGTTCGGAGTATAGCCGCGAAAACGAAACTGCCGCGGGGACAGTGCTTTCGAACCAACTTCCAGACCCCTTGGCGTCCAGATCGCGGCAGCTGAAGGTTCGACGAGCCCCGTCCTCCGCGGCGGGCTTGGTTTGGGAGATTGCACGGGGCGTGCCAGAGGGGAAGGGTCAGGAATGGGAGGAAACCGGTGGTTTCAGTGCAATTGCCGTTCGCAGAATGCGAAGACAGCAGACCTCGTGTGAGTAAAACGCGAATCCGACCTGGTCTTCCTTTGCGCCTTGGCGCCTTTGCGTGAGATCTCGCGCAAAGGCGCCAAGGCGCAAAGGAATACGGCTAAGTCTTGTTCCCCGCTTACTGCGCGACCCCTCCCTGCTGCATCAGCCGCACTTCGACGCGCCGGTTCGCTTCGCGCCCGGTTTTCGTCGTGTTGTCGGCCGCCGGTCGTGCCGCCCCAAATCCGAGCGGCGTCACGATCCTGCGCAGCGGGATGCTGTGCGCATCGGCGAGGTATCGCACGACTTCATTCGCACGCTTCTCACTGAGCACGCGGTTCTTCTCGGCATTACCCGTCGTGTCCGTGAAGCCCATGATCTCGAACGCGTAGCCCTTCATCGTCAGTATCTTCTCGGCCAGCACATCCAGGTCCTTCTTGGCCTGCACCGACAGGACGGCGCTGTTGACCGGGAACGTCACCGTGACCGTCTCGAGAACCGTGTAGTTGTCGAGCGCCGACACGCGCTCGTTGGCCTTCTTGGCCTCCTCCATCGCCATGTTCGACAGCACCGCAAGCTCGTCGACCTGGCCGGCCAACGCTCGGTTCTGCTCCTGGGCGAGCTTGATCTGCTCCTCGTTCTTCGTCACTCGATCCTCGACGGGGACGAGCCGGTTGGCCATGGCCTGAGCGGTCCGCATTTCCTTCGACGAGATGCTGATCTTCTCTGCCCAGAGGTTGCCGTTGGCGTCTCCACGTCCCTGGACCTCCGCGATGATGCCTCCGACGAGTTTGCGAAGCTCGTACCGCTGGGCCTCGGTGACGGGCTTGCCGTCGATCTGGACCTTTACGCCTTCGTGCAGCACGACCTTCGTCTCGACGGTCATCTTGTCCTTGAGAATGAGCCCGTCCTCGGTGCGACTCGTGACGACACCGCGGATCTTGTAGCGCTTGCCGGTCTCGAGCCTCTGCGGCGCCGGAGCGGCAGCCGCGTCCTGCGTACCACCGGGATTCGCGTAGGCGGGCATGACGGCGGACGCACTCGCAACAAGGACAAGTGCGATGAGTATCGCGAATCGGGGTTTTGGTGCATTCATGATGGTTGAGCCTCCGTTACGGGGTGATTGATTTCTATGTCGAGTGGCGTTCGTCGAGGGCGTCCGTCGAGCCTGAAGACCCGACGACGCTCAGGACTCGAGCGCGCTCACTTGGGCGCTGGTGGCAGCAGCGCGCCGTTCAAGTTGTCGAGCACGGTGAGCAACTGCTCGGCCGCCGCGTCGAGATTGCCCGCGGCAGCGGTGTCGGCCGCGAGATCGATGTCCTGCGACAGGCCGTTGACGGTGTCGAAATACGGCTTCGTCGACGGACTCAGCTTGAGATACCGTTCGAGGTCCTGCATTCCACCCGCGAGGTTCCGTACCGTTTCGGCGACGGCGACCTTGTTCTTCTGGATCAATGCGAACACTTCGGGCGGCGCGTTGTTGTCCTTTGCCGATTTCTCGGAGAGCCGGATACCCTCGACGACGGCGCCGTACCGATAAAGGAAGGTCGACAGGATCTTCGCCTCCGCGTTGATGCGCTCCGCACCCGTGCGGAGCTCCTTTGCCGCGGTGGTCTTTGCAGCAGCCGGGCCGGAGGTTCGCTTCCGGGTCTGAGACGTGGCCATTGTCGCGGACATCGCGACCATCAGGGCGCAAAGCAGTAATTTCTGAATCATCTTCTCCTCACCGTCGCTGGGATTGCAGCCGCACCCCAACCCTCCGCACCTGTTGGGTGTTTCCGGGCTCCGGCGACAACGTTTCCGCCGGTCACTCGGCCGACGCGAAACCTCCGATAAATCCGGCGACCACCTGCAGCACTCGCGACGGACCCATCCAAAGTCGCGACCAACTTACGCCCGGCGGATTGCCGTGGATATTGGACCTTGGTCCTAGTCGTGTGGGTGCTGTACAGCGTGCGGTCGTTAGACCAAGGTCCAATGGACGCCACCGGCTCTCCGCCGTAAGGTCGTCGCGCGAGATATAGTCCCAACCCAGGAGGAACTCGGATCCATGATCACCTCACACACCTCGACCCGGCTGTGTCGCCCGACTGCGGTCGCGCTTACCTTCGCGCTCGTTGCGGCTTTCGCGCTTTCTGGCACGAATGCGAGCGTTCCCTCGGCCGGCGAGCCGTCACAGCAGGATCAGGTCGCGGCCTTGAAACAGTCGATCCAGGAGAACCAGGTTCGCCTGAAGCGTTACGAGTGGATCGAGACGACCGCGGTCAGCCTCAAGGGCGACGAGAAGTCGCGAACACAGAACCAGTGCTACTACGGCGCCGACGGGAAGCAGCAGAAAGTCCCGATCGCGAGCAACGCACCGCAGGAGGCGCCGAAACGCGGACTGCGCGGCCGCATCATCGAGCACAAGAAGGAAGAATTGACGGAGTACATGCACCAGGCCGTTGCCCTCGTGCATGCCTACGTGCCGCCCGACAACGAGCTGATTCAGGCGGCGAAGAACGCCGGCAAGGTCGCCGCACGACCGCTGCCCGGCAACGCCATGGCGATCGAGATCACCGATTACCGGATGCAGGGCGATCTGGTCACGTTCACGTTCGACCGCTCGCTCAGTCGCATACTCAACGTGCGAATTCAGTCGTACATTGAATCGCCACAGGATGCGATCACGCTAGACGTCCGGTTTTCGGCGCTGCCTGACGGAACCAACCATCCCGAAGTCATCACCCTCGACGCGCCGGCCAAGAACATCCGCGTGACCGTCGAGAACACTGGCTATCGACCGGGGCGGTAGTTCGCCTTCAGTTCGTCGTTGGACCAAAGTCCAATAGCTGCATAGTCGCCGAGTCCCATAGGCTCTCGTCCGACGCCAAACTACGCCTCGTGGAGGACCCCAAAGATGGTCACGTTCTATAGCCGCACCTTACACGTCTTCACAGTCGCGCTCGCCATCGTGGCGTTCGCCGTTACGGCCACGGCCACCGACCGATCCTGCGTGGCGGGCGACGTGCCGACTGCTGTCGAGACTGCTGTCGCGCCGGCTCCCGATACAGCCCCGACGGTCGAGTCGGTGGCTTCAACCGCTCCGGCAGCCCCGTTCGAGGCAATCGCGCCCGCGGCGCATCCGTGGATTCCTGTCGCGGAAACGTCGGAACCGGCCGCGGCAGACTCCGGCGGAACGAACGACGATGACTGGCGCGGGAGCTTCCAGATGTATGGATTCCTGTCGGCGCTCGACGGCGAGCTTCGAGCTCGCGACCGGGTCGTCGAAGTCGACCGCAGCTTCGGCGACATCACGGACGTGCTGAAGTTCGCCGTCGGTCTGCGACTCGAGGCCCAGCACGACAAGTGGGGCTTCGCCTTCGACAACAACTACATCCACCTCGGTGACGACGTCTAGACGGCCGAACGCATCGTTCCTGATTTCCGGTTCGATCTGGCGGTCAACGTGACGGAAATCGAAGGTTCGTATCAGCTCTACAAGACCGGCTCGCAGGACGATCCGGTCGGCGGGCCGAAGTTCGCGGTCGACGTCGTCGGCGGCGTTCGGATCGTCCACCTGAGCACCGATCTCGAGGTCAGGCGCGTGATCTTCCCGGACGAGATTCGCGATGCGAGCGCAACCTACGTTCACGGGTACATCGGCAACCGGTTCATCGCGGCGCCGTCGAAGTACGTCGCGTTGATCGGCCGCTACAACGTGAGTCTGGCGTCGGACTTCTCGTGGTTCCTTAATGGAAGCGTCGAGATTCGGCCGTGGGAGCACGTCGCGTTCGGAGCCGGGCTCCAGGTGCTCGACCTCTCGCTCGAGAATGACTCGTCCGACGCCGCGCTCGATGCGCGGCTCTTCGGCCCGGTGCTCTACCTGAAGTTCCACTTCTAGTGGACAGAAGAGTAGACAGGATTACAGGATTTTCAGGATTAGTCCTGTGAATCCTGCAATCCTGTCTACTCTCCTTCGTCGAGGAAACGGGCGTCTTCGGATGTACGGGCACCGCGCGCGCGCCAGGCGAACCGTGGGTGTGGTCGGCCCTCCACTGCGTCGGCGATGATCGAGCCGAGCACCGGCGTGAACTTGAATCCGTGCCCGCTGTCGCCCGCCGCAACGACCAATCCCGGCCGGTCAGGATCGCGATCGATCAGGAAGTTCCCGTCCCACGAGTCACCGTAGAGACACAGCCGCGTGGCGACGATCGGCGCGACTGCGAGCGACGGAAGTGACTCGGACAGGAAGTCGCGCAGCTTCTCGAAGTCCTCCGCGGCGACCTCACGAGGATCGTCCGGAAACACGAGCCGGCCAGGTCCGTGATTCGCGATCTTCACGATGCCGTCTTCGTTCGCGGGAAACCCGTACCAACCGGTCCTCGAGATGTCGGCCGTCCAGCACGGGAAAACGTCGGGACGAAACGGCACCGGATCCGAGGGTTGCAGGTGAAACACCGGTTGGCCGATCACGGCGAGCCGATCCGCGAGGTGTGGCAGCAGGACTGACGTCCACGCGCCGGCTGCCACTACAACCGTGTCGGCCTCAACCCGCACGCCACCAACCGCGACGATGCCCCGGACTCGCGAGCCCTTCTCGATCAGGCTCGCGAATCGGACGCCTTCGCGAAGTTCGACATCTGCCTCGAGCGCGAGACACACGAGGTGTTTGACGACCCGTCCGCTTGGCGACCAGCCGGCGCGCGGATTGAAGTACCCGTCGACGTAGCGATCGCGCAACCATGCGGGAAACCGGCGCGCGAGCGTGTCAGGCCCGAATCGCTCGGTCTCGATCCCTCTCGCGCGCACGCGATCGAAGCTGTCGCCCTCGAAACTGCCGGGCCGCATTGGTCGCGCCGAGAGCAGCAACAATCCCGTTTCGCAATACGGCGCCCAGGGCCACGTCGCATTCCATCGGTCCCACGCTTCGAGCGAGGCCGCACCCAGGTCAGTGAGGACGTCGTCGGCTCCGTAATCCATCCGCACGAACTTGCTGATGTCGGTCGAGCTCGCAAGCGGATGCGGAAGCGGGCCGGGATCGACGAGGGTCACGTCGTGGCCACGTCGGCGCAACTCGATGGCAGCGCACACGCCAAACGCGCCTGCCCCGACAACGATGACTTTCGACGAGTTCACGGTCGACGTGCCCTCCTCCTTTGACTTATTCGTTATTCCTTTGCGCCTTTGCGCCTTTGCGCGAACTTCTCCGGACTGTTGAAGAGGCTCACGCAAAGGCGCAAAGACGCAAAGGAAGAACCATCCACGTCCCCCCTCCCTACCGCCTCGCCTTCCGGAACCGCCGCACCTTGATCAGGTTCCCGCACGAATCCGCACACCACCTTCGCGTCCGGTTCTTGCTCTCGTCGTAGAAAACCCATCGGCAGTCCGGATTCCCGCAGAGCTTCAGCCGGTGCGTTTCGTGAGCGGCGAGTACGTCGGCAAGGGACGCCACGATCTCCGACGCGACCCATACCCAGTCACGCTTCGTCGGCTCGAGTTCGACGCGAAACGACCCGCCGTCGCGCACAAGGAGTCGGAAGAGCGACGGCCCCCCCAGCGCTCCGTCGATCGTGGCGAGATCATCGTCGGACAGCTCGTTGCCCTCGACCATGGCTGAGACGATGCTCCACATCGCCGCCCGAAGCTCGATGAGCATCGTGAGGGACGCTCGCGCCGGCGGGTTGTGCTCGCCGAGCTTCCATCGTGCGAGGAACCTCGCGACCCACTCCGCATCACGCAGTCGATCCGTCCGCAGACCGCTGCCCAAGGCGTCGCGAACGTCACTGTTCATGAAGTCGAGGCAGAGCAGATCCAAGCAGCGTGTAACCTTCAAAAAAAGTATTGACCGTTACGCCGGCCATGTCCTAGTATCCGTCGGTAATGACTGAACGTCAAATTACTCGTTACATGGAGGCGGTATGAAGCATGTCAGCGTCATTGCAAATCAGGTGCGTCGCGTCTACGGGGGCGATGCGTGGCACGGTCCGTCATTGAGGGAGGCGCTCGACGGTGTGACAGCCGAACAGGCAGCGGCTCGACCGATTGGCGAAACGCATTCCATCGCCGAGCTCGTCGCGCACATTGGCGGGTGGTCGGATCTGGTGCGGCGGCGCATCGGGGCGAGACGGTCTCGGAGCCGGAGGGCGGCGATTGGCCGGTCGTCTCGAACGGCGCCGCGAAGAACTGGGAAGCGTCGGTGGCCGAGGTCCTCGAGCGAGGCGTGGCACTCGCGGATACGATCGATGCAATCGATCCGGGTGCCGCGACCGACGAGCAGATCGGAAACGCCCTCGGAGCGCTCCACCACGCGATCTACCACACCGGCCAGATTGCCGTCCTGCGCAAGGGCGCGTAGAGAAGATGAGTTGACAGGATTTTCAGGATTCGAAGAGGATTATCAGGATTCCTGTCAATCCTCCGCAAATCCCGTGAATCCTGTCTACTCACCCAGTGCATACGCGAAGGCCTCGTCGAGTGTGAATCGCGCGCCAGCTGCCTCCTCAGCGGCGGCCGTCAAGCCGACGGCCTCGCGGGCCTGCGCGAGATGACGTTCGAAGTCTTCGCGCTCGAACGGGTTCTGCACGAGTCCGAGCCCGCCGCCAAGTGACAGGAACGCGCCGGCCAATCGCAGCGCCCGGACGGGATTCCCTTCATCCATGGCGAGGCCTGCAAAGCTCGCAAGCGAGAACACCGCGTTCGGGTGGTCGCCGATCTCGAAATGCGCCTGAAGCGCTGCTCGAAGGTTCTCCCCTGCCCTCGTCTGATCACCGAGGAGGCGCAACGCGTCTCCGAGCGAGTTTCGCGCCGATGCGGTCATGCGCCGGTCGCCGAGCTCGCCGAACAACTCCACGGCTTCCTCGAAGAGCCCACGGCGACCGACATCTCGTCACGCTCTGTAGCCAGGACCCCGATGCTCATCAACGACCGCGCCACCGCCTGCCGGAACCCGAGTCTGCGTCCGAGCGCGAGCGCCTCTTCGTAGAGTGCCTGCGCCCGTTCGCGGTCGCCTCGAATGCGGACGATCATCCCCAGATTGTTGAGGACGTTTGCGAGGTTCGCCTCGTCGCCGAGCTCGCGAAAAGTCGCCGCGCACTCCTCGTAATGCTCCAGCGCCGCCTCGTAGTCCGCGAGATAGTAGGCGACACCTCCGAGGCTGTTCAGTGTCGTCGCGATTCCCTTCCGGTCGCCGAGTCTGCGCAGCACGACGAGGCCTTCTTCCTCCAGCGCCTTGGCCCGCTGATAGTTGCCGAAGATGAGCTCGAGCGCACCGACGGAGGTCAGCGACCGCGCCCGAAGGTTCTCGGGCACATCGCCCGTCGAATCGAGGCCGCGTGTGAGCCAGCCGTGGGCCTCCGACAGATGTCCGCGATGGTGCCAGAACCGATAGAGCGGCGAGGCGACCTCGAGGATCCCGCGAGCGGGCTCCGGCGACGTGGCGCTCCACGCGAGCGCAAGGCGGAAATTCTCGTGCTCGCGTTCGATGCGGTCCATCCAGCGGTCCATCCTCGGCCCGGTCAGTTCGGGCTCCGCGCGACGCGCCATGTCGACGAAGTGCGTCCGGTGGGCGTCGCGAAGCAACGTCGCGTCGGGCAGGCATTCGAAGAGCTCGAGCGCATATTGTCGAATCGTCTCGAGCATCCTGTATCGAACGCCGGAACCGACCGGATCTGCAATGACGAGCGATCTGTCGACGAGCGCCGTGAGGATGTCGAGGATCTCCCAGGCATCGAGCTTTCCACCCGAGCAGACGGCCTCGGAAGCCTCGAGCGTCCAGGAGCCGGCAAAAACGCCGAGTCGCGCGAAGAGTGCGCGCTCGTCGTCGCCGAGCAGGCCGTAGCTCCAGTCGATCGTTGCGCGCAGCGTCTGATGTCGTCCGCCGCCCCGTCTCGCGCCTCCTGTCAAAAGGCGGAATCGGTCGTCAAGCCTCGCGAGAATCTGGTCGACCGAGAGTACGCGCATTCGCGCGGCCGCAAGCTCGATTGCAAGCGGAATGCCGTCGAGCCGCTCGCAGATCCTCGCGATGGCCGCGGCGTTGTCGTCTGAGAGAGCAAGCGCCGCATTCTGCTGTCGGGCCCGGTCGACGAAGAGCCGGACCGATTCGGCGTCGAGGGCTTCGTTCATTCGCGCGGCGACGGGCAGTCCGAGAGGACGCACGCGGTGCACGGTTTCGCCGGACACGCCGAGCAGGGCCTGCGACGTGACGAGGACGGAGAGCGCCGGGCAGCGCTCGAGAAGCGCCTCGGCGAGATCGGCGCCCGGCTCGGTCAGGTGTTCGCAGTTGTCGAGAACGACGAGCGCCGTTCGGCCGGTGAAGTGCGCAGCGAGCGACTCGACGAGCGGGCGCCCATGCTCTTCGGCGACGCCCGCGGCGCCGGCGACGGCCTTCGGCACGAGCGCCCCGTCTACGATCGCCGCGAGGTCGACGAACCACACGCCGTCCGGGTGTTCGGGCCTCAATCGTGCGGCGACCTGCAGTGACAGTCGCGTCTTGCCGATCCCGCCGGGTCCGAGCAGGGTGACGAATCGATGCGTCCCCAGCAACTCGCACACCGCGACGATGTCGCCTTCCCGGCCGACGAAGCTCGTCGCCTCGTGCGGCAGGTTGCTCGGCACCGACGCGCGAGTTTCGTACATTCGCGCCGGCATCGGCCTCGCAGCCACGAGCGGTCCGGTCGAGAGCTGACCGGGCAGGAAGTCCGAACCGGCGCCCATGACAGGCGGAAACGAGACATCGACCTCGACGAGCGAACGCACCCTGGCAAGCGCCATCGAGAAGGCGTCCGCGGATTCGTACCGGTCTTCGGGGCGCTTTGCGAGCGAGCGCAGGATCGCGTCGTCAATGTCCTGGTGGATCGGCGCGCCGCGCGCGCTCGGCGCGGTCGGTTCGACGAGCGAGTGTTTGTAGAGCAGGACGTGCAGGCGGTCCGAAGCGAACGGCGGTTCGCCGACGAGCATTTCGTAGAGGATGCAGCCGATCGCGTAAATGTCAGATCGCGCGTCGGCGGGCTCGCCCGCGCACTGCTCTGGCGACATGTAGAGAGGCGTTCCGATGGGGACGCCGTCGATCGTCGCATCGGCAGCACCCTGGTTCGATCGGCCGGCAGGCAGGTCGTCGAGGTGCTGGATGAGCGCGATCCCGAAGTCCAGCACCTTCGCCATCACGGCTCCGCCCGGCGAGATCTCGAGAACGACGTTGGCGGGTTTGAGGTCCCGGTGGACGATTCCGGCCGCGTGCGCGGACTGCACGGCCGAACAGATCTGACGCCCGAGATCGAGTGCGGCCGCCGGCGGTATCCGACCGCGTCGCCGGATCTCGCCAGAGAGCGCACGGCCGTTGACGAATTCCATGACGAGATACGCGCCGTGCTGCGCCGACACGCTGTAGTCGTAGAGCGTGACGACGTGGGCGTGCTTGAGACGCGCGACGGCGAGCGCTTCGCGGCGGAATCGCTCTTCGCGGTCGACACTGCTCAGGAAGTCGCCGCGGATGATCTTTATGGCGACGGTCCGGTCGAGGGCGAGGTGGGTCGCGCGATATACGGCGCCCATGCCGCCGTGGCCGAGAAGGGCCTCGACGCGGTATTTCCCGTCGAGCGTGACGCCGAGCAGGGGGTCCGGCGGCGAGAGATCGCGGCCATCGTGCGGGCAGAGCTCGACCTCGTTGTCGTGGACCGTCGAACAGTCGGGGCACTGTCGCATGCTGGTAGGTGGAGCCGCGGTGCTAGTGCAGGCGGTGACGGCGACGGATTCCGTGTCCACCTGCGCGAGTTCACCTTCATGCCGCCCGGCGCTCGTGCAAACGCGGCAGTCGCCCCTGTGCCTTTGCGCCTTTGCGCCTTTGCGCGCGAATCTCCCATCGGCGTATGGAATCGCTCGCGCAAAGGCGCAAAGGCGCAAAGGATCGAACCCTAGAACGTGAACACGATCCCCGTCGACACCCTCACGTTGTGCGCCGCCTCCGGATAGAACACCGGCGCGTAGTCGACCTGCACGATCCGTATGCTGATCCTGTCGTTGATGCGCGCATCCACGCCTCCGCCGAAGGCGGTTGCGAGCCCGACACTCGACGTCTCGAACTGGTCGAGCCCCGCGAGCGCGTGGACGTACGGCCGGATGTTGTCACCCTTGAACGTGTATTTCACGCCCGCCATATACGTGTGGTGCGTGTGTTCGCCGTAGTGACCATTCACGCTGCCCTCGATGCCGAGGCCGTTCGAGAAATTCCTCGTCACGGAAGCCTCGAATCCGTTGAGATTCAGCCTTTCACGGATGATGTCGTCGCTCTTGTATGAATACCCGCCGAAGACCTCGTATTTCGGCGCGCCCTGTGCGCGCGCTTCCTGGGACCCGAAGACGACGAACGCCGCGATGGCGAGAGCTACGAGTGCGAACTTGCGCATGATGAGCCTCCTGCGTGCTGGACTGACATTCAACCTGCCCAAAGCAGGGCAAGGTCCGTGCCACGCGTTTTCAGGCCCAATTCAGGGTATTTCCGTCGTCTCACCGCAGCCATTCTCCGACACCTGACACACGCTGCCGCCAGATCTCTTCAGACTCTGCGTTTTTGCGAGTCCTTTGCGTCTCTGCGGGAAACGCGGCCTCACGACAGTTTCTCGCAAAGACGCAGAGGACTCGCAGAGGCGCAGGGCAGAAGACCCTAGAACTCTCTCTCGAACGCCGCGCGTATGGCCTCCATCGCCGACGCAACGGTGCCCTCCAGATGCTCGACATCACCGAACCCCGTCGCCGTGGCAATCTCTTCGAGCAACGGCCGCTCATCCGGCAACCGCGACGCATTCCGATCGCCGAGCAATCGCATCTCGTGGTCGATCCGTCGCAGCAGCACATACGCGTGCCCGAGATCGCGCGCAGACGTGTCGTCGATCGCGCCGATCGATCCGAGGTGCTCGATGAGCGCGGTTGTGCCCCGCTCGGGAGGAAAAAACGTCCGGGTCCGCAGCTGCGCGTGGCGTGTCACGTAATACACGTCCATCATCCCGCCACGGCCCCACTTGATGTTGCGGCCGACACGCCCGTGAAGGTGCTCGAGCTCGAGCCTGTTCGCGCGCAACGCCTCCTTGAGCCCTCCCGCTTCCCTGCGGCGTCGAACACGGCAGCGACGACCTGATCGCGGGCCTCGACGCCGAAGGCGGGATCGCCGGCGACGGGGCGCACCTTGAGGTAGGCCGTCAGCTCCCACGGCGACGCGCGTCCGTCGATGTACTCGAGCATCCGGTGGAGGCTCGATGCCAGGCGGCCGACCGCGCCCTCCGGGCGCAATCGGAAATCGACTCGGTAGACGTATCCCTCCCGCGTGAGCGCCGATAGCACCTTCACGAGTGTCTGCGAGAATCGGACGTAAAACGTCGAGGGATCGAGCGACGGATTCGGGCTCGGCATCTCGCCGTCGAACACGACGATGAGGTCGAGGTCCGATCCATAGTCCATTCCCGAGTGCCCCAGACGGCCGAGACCGAACAGGGCCATTCGCGGCTCGAGCTCGTCATCGCCCGTCAGTTCACCAAGTGCGATTCGCACCGCGTTCAAGAGTGAAGCCTCCGCAAGATCCGACTGCTCGCGGTTCACGGTCGCCAGTGAACGCTGTCCGAGGACGTCGTGTGCCCCGACGGCCACGATCTGCCGGTACCACGCCCGTCGCAGTGCGGCCATGCGGCCGGCCGTCGCGCTCTCGGCGCGGACGGCAGCTCCGATCGCGTCGTCGAACTCGGCACGCGTTCTCGGCACGGTGCAGAAAAGCGTCCCGGGGATCTCGGCTGCGAGGAGCGGCTGCGCGACGAGAATCTCGCCGAAGAACTCGCCGGAGCCCAGCAGTCGAACGATCTGGTCGAGGCGCTCGGGTCCCCCGCCGAGCGCTCGCGCGGCCGCGCCGGGTTCCTCCGAAGTAGCCAGCGAGGCAAGGAATCGGTCCAGCCCGCGCAGGGCTCGCGCCGGACTCGGCAATCGCGAAGCAATGTCGACGAGAGTCGCGCGCCGGGCGGCCCGATCCTCATCGCTGTCACCCCCCTCGGTCGGGCTTAGCGCGGCGAGTTGAACGGCCGCTGACTCCATAGGCCGCAGCGCGGCCTCGGCGTCAGCGCCGAAGCGCGCCTCGCTCGTGGGCGACCGCTCGAGCGCGAGCGCGACGAGGGTCGGCTCTACTACCCGGTCGGCGGTGGCGAAAACGCGTTCGGCGATGGAGCGAACGCGCGCGGCCCGTTCGGCGATCTGGGTCTTGAGCTCGGCACCGGGCTGTGCGCCGTCGATTCCGCATCGACGCGCGAGCACATCGAGCGCCTCGGCCTCGAGCGGCAGACGGTGCGTCTGTGCGCCCTGCGCCATCTGGAGCCGGTGCTCGACTGTGCGAAAAAACGTGTAGGCCTCAGAGAGCGTCGCGCGGTCGACGTCACTCAGGAATCCCTTGTCCGCCAATCGTTGAAGGCCGATGAGCACCTGGGGCGCGCGGATCCACGGGTCGGAACCGCCATAGGCGAGTTGCAGAGCCTGCGTTACGAACTCGATTTCGCGGATGCCGCCGGGACCGAGCTTGACGTTGAAGCCGCCGCCGCGCGAGCGCTCCTTCTTCTCGATCTCGTCGCGCGCCTCGCGAACGCTGCGGATGGCGTCGGGGATGGGCTGCGGCTGGAAAATATCGTCGCGCAGATCAGTCAGCATTCGGGTGACGAGCGATTCTGATCCGGCAGAAGCTCGAGCGCGAATGAGCATCTGCCGCTCCCACGGCCGCGCCTTCGTTCGGTAGTAGTCGACGGCGCGATCGACCGCAACGGCGATCTCGCCGTCGCGCCCGTATGGTCGCAGGCGCAGGTCGACGCGATAGACGGGCGCCGTCGTGACGTGCGTGCCGACAAGCTTGAACAGTGACTCGGCGAGCTTTGCGAAGAATGCGTGGTTGTCGATGGCTTCGATCGTCGCGAGCCTGCCGGTCGACGAAGTTTTTCCCGCTCCCGAGTAGAGGAACATGAGGTCGATGTCCGACGCGTAGTTGAGCTCGCGGCTGCCGAGCTTCCCGAGCGAGACCACGACGAACTCGGCCTCGACGAGGCGTCCTCGCTCGTCGGTGGTGTGCGGTTGGCCGTATCGGTTGGCGAGCTGCTGTCTCGCGTGCGTGAGCGCCCGCGCGAGGATCGCGTCTGCGAGGTGCGAAAGTTCTTCGGTGGTTTCCGACAGCGTCGCGATGCGGAGGCAATCGCGCAGATAGATGCGCGCCATTTCCTGACGCTTGAAGGCAGTCAGCACGGCCTGCGGATCGTCACCGGAATGGCGCGCCGCGAAACGGCCGAGCTCTTCGACGAGGTCTCGCGCGTGGCGCCGCGCTCGAGTCCCTTCTTGCGCGTCAGCCAGCCGATCAGTTCCGGTTGAATGAAGAGGACGTCTCCGAGCCAGGGACTGTAGGCCGCCAGCGTCAGGAGGTTTGCAAGACTCGCGAGCTTCTGCGGAGTCGACGCTCGCGTGAGCCGGACGAATTCTTCCGGGCGCTCGGTTTCGAGTCGATGGAGGAGCCGGCGCGGTGCTTCGCGATCGGGAAGCCGGTCGAGAAGTCGGGTGATCGTGTCGGCCATCGCGCGGGTCCGGTCGCGTCAGGCGCCGGGCTCGGCGTCGCAGAACTCGGCCGGGCCTGCCGTTCGAGTGGCGTCGAGTTCGGCGAGGAGCCGTCCGATGTGGTCGCGAGCTCGGGAGGCGCCATTGCGTTCGGCAGTCGCGACGCCGTCGACGAAGACGCGACGGGCGTCTTCGTGGCGGCCAAGCTCGACGAGGACGGAGCCGAGTTCCTGAAACGCCGCGGTGTATTCAGGGTTCACCCGAACGACGACCGAGAAGGCGTCGGCGGCTTTTGCAAGATCGCCGGCCTTGCGGTACTCGAGGCCGAGACCATAGTGGACCATGGCGTCGTCCGGCCTCGAGACAGCCATGGCTTCCAGGGCTTGCAGGCGCGATTGGGTCATCGACCCGGACGCTACCACGCGGCCTCGAGGAGCGGCAACGAACTCCCTTGCGCCTTTGCGAGTCCTTTGCGTCTCCGCGCCTTTGCGCCTTTGCGCCTTTGCGTGAACTTCTTTGCATCCATGTGTTTCCCGCAGAGACGCAAAGGACTCGCAAAGGCGCAGAGCGTCGAACGCCGAAGTTTGACGCTCCGGTGCCGCGGCGGCTATCATCCGGCGGTTCGTGGTATGCGCCCGTAGCTCAATTGGATAGAGCATCAGACTTCGGATCTGAGGGTTGGGAGTTCGAGCCTCTCCGGGCGCACTTTAGAATCAGTCACACGAGTCGACTACTCGGCCCAGGGGTTGATGAACGGCACCCTCGCTGCTTGAAAGGGGGCCGTGTCACGCGTCGCCACCACCATTCCATTGGCTGCCGCAGTTGCCGCGATGTATCCGTCGGAAGCGCCGATGGCCAAGCCAACTTCCCGCGCCCTCGCCATCAACTCGCCGTACGCATGCGAAGCGGCCAGGTCGAACGGCAGTACGCGGCCGGCAAACATTGGAAGGACGCGCGTTTCAAGGCTGTCTCGCAATCCGGTCCGGCGCCTGCCTGATGGCAACGAGGCCACGCCGAAGCGTAACTCTGCAACAGTGATGGCCGACAGATACAGCGTCTCAATCGGCTGGGCGTCAATCCACTCGACAACCCGGATTTCGGGAGCCATGCGGAGCGGCTCCGATATCACGTTCGTATCGACCAGGATCATGTCAAACGCACCGGTTTGGCGGGAGTCTTGTCGCGTTGCGCAAACACGGCGGCATCTTCATCGGTCAGTTTGGCACGCCGGCCAATTTCGGCCAGCATCGAACCCAGCCTCAGTCGCCCCTCAGGCCTAACCGTTTCCTCCAGAATGGCGCGCACTTCAGCCTCGGTGCTGCGTCCATGTATGGCCGCTCTTACCCTAAGGGCACGGTGCACCTCTTCAGGCACGTTGCGCACAGTCAATATCGCCATGATTCAGTCCCTCCAACTGCATTCGATGACTGCACTTTAGCGTTCTGCATTCATTTCGACAAGCGGCGACCGCGAGATCGCCGATGCAAGTCTCGGTGCACTCGTTGCCGAGGCGGGGCGAACCTGTAAGTAGTCTTTCAGATCCCCGATCGCTCCATACCGTTGAACGCTACACGATACCGTGTCATCCCCTGCCGCCGAGTGAATCGGTAAATAGTTGATGTCATTGATCTTTCCTTCTGGCACGTCATTCGCGTTACCGATGGCGTCAAGTGAAATGCGTTTGGGACCCGGCCACCACGGTGGGCCCGATGCAATGTTCGAGCGGCCACGGCCAGCGCGCCGGGCAGTTTGGAGATGAAGGAGAGCAGTCATGAAGTCAATTACATTCAACCGACTTGCAAGTGCAGTTATGATTGGCGCCGTCGCGCTGGCGGGTGTAAGTACGCCGGCACTGGCGCAGAGTGGCGGCAAGAGGGCACAGCGTGTCGAAAAGGCCGAAAAGGCCCAGACGGGCACCGTTGCGCCGAGGGCGGTCAAGGTAAAGCGCGGCGTGAAGAACCAGGCCCCCGCCGCCGAACCCGTACCGATCAACCGTGATCAGCCAACCCTTCGTAAGGTTGACCGCACACGTAAAGTCGAACGCACCGCGCGTCCGGTCGTTACGCAGCCGAAGGCTCCGAAGAACGCCGTTCGCGTCCCCAATAACAATGGTCCGGTCGTCGTCCAGCGAGCCGAAAAGCCGATCAAGGTCCGAAAGCCCTCGTCCGCGCCTCTCTCGGACGATAGCGTCGTCGTTCGCAAGCCGGGCCGGGTAAATCCGACCGTGCGTCCGTCCGACGATAGCGTCGTCGTTCGCAAGCCGGCCAGGGTCAACCCGAACACGCGGCCGTCCGACGCCGTCTACCCGGGAAGGAACCAGACGGTCAACCGCGCCGCGCGCGTGTCCGACCAGATCCAGCGAAGCCGCATCGCCGAGAACAAGGCGCGCGTTTCGACCTACAACAACTACCTGATCCGTCAGACGCGGATCGCCGACCAGCGTCGTCGTGAGCTGCAGCTGCAGCGGCGTCTCGCGCAGGCTCGTTACATGGAAGACTACTGGCGTCGTCTCGCGCAGCAACAGCAGCGCGTGAACTCGTGGCAGTCGTACAACTACAACAACGATCCGTACTTCTACACGCCGGCCAACTACCGGTACGGGTACGGCGGCAGCTACTACGAAACGAACCAGTACGGTGCGAACCTCCTTCAGCAGGCCATCAACGAGGGCTACCGGGAGGGCTACGATGCCGGCCGTGCAGATCGGAACGACAGCTGGCGCTACGGATACCAGGACTCGTTCGCGTTCCAGGACGCCAACTACGGCTACAATGGAATGTATGTCTCGCAGTCGTCTTACAACTACTACTTCCGCCAGGGCTTCCAGCGGGGGTATGAGGACGGCTACTACAGCCGGAACCAGTACGGCCGTAACGTGGGCGGCACCCTTGCCGTTCTCGGCGCGGTGATCGGGACGATCCTGGTCCTCGAAGCGATAAACGACTGAGCCGGGACTCGAACGCAGCTGATAGCGAAGCCCCCGCGGACAAACGTCCGCGGGGGCTTTGTGTTTTCGGAGTCATCGCCGATTCGCGCCTCTGCGTCTTTGCGAGTCCTTTGCGTCTCTGCGGGAACCTGTCGCGAAGGGAAGTTTCTCGCAAAGGCGTAGAGGACTCGCGAAGACGCAGAGTCCAACTTGCCCTGGAACGGTGGTATCTTCCACGAACCCCCGAGGTTTCCATGGCCACTCGCCGAACCGTCCTCAAAGCCGCTGCGGCACTCGCGCTTCCCTTCACCGACGGCCCGATCGGCCGCAAGCGCCTGCGCGAATTCGGCCTTCGCATCGGACTGCTCTCCCCCGGCCCTCTCAACGCGATCACCGACGTCGCCGGAGTCACTGTCGGCCAGGCCACCGTCATCGACCCCGCGAAGAAGGCACGAACCGGCGTGACCGCCATCCTTCCGCGCGGGACGTTCGGGTCCGCTCCGTGCGCTGCCGGCGCGGCGGTGCTCAACGGCAACGGCGAGATGACCGGCGTGTTGGCAATCCGTCGAACCGGACTTGTCGACGTTCCGATCCTGCTCACCGGCACGGCAAACATCGGCATCGCATACGACGCGGCGCTCTCGGCCATCTTCACTACTCGCGGCAGCGACATTCCACCGAACCCGGTCGTAGCGGAATGCTGGGACTCCCTCGGCGACATCCGCGCGCGCCACCTCACGGCCGAGCACGTCCTGCAGGCCATGAAGTCCGCTGCGTCCGGACCGGTCGCTGAAGGCGGCGTAGGTGGCGGCGCTGGAATGACGTCGTACGGATTCAAGGGCGGCATCGGCACGTCGTCTCGCTTGGTTTCGAAGGACCACGGCGGCTATACGGTCGGCGTCCTCGTGAACGCAAATCACGGGACTCGTGAACAGCTCACGATTGCCGGCGTTCCCGTGGGCCAGGAACTGCGCGGCTACCCGGCCGAACGCGCGCGGTCCGCAAGCTCGATCGTGATGGTTGCGGCAACCGATGCGCCGCTTTCGGCTCGGCAGCTCGAACGACTTGCGCTGCGGATGGCTATGGGCCTCGCGCGCACGGGCGCGACGGCAAACACGTCGTCGGGTGATCTGATGCTGGCCTTCTCGACCGCGAAGTTCGGCACCGTTCCGCTCGCCGACGAGCGCCTTACGCCGCTTTACCAGGCCGTCGTAGATGCAACGGAAGAGTCCGTCCTTAACTCTCTCGCGCTTGGCACGGACGTAGTGGGCGCCGATGGCACGCCCTGCCCGGGACTTCCGCTCGATCGCGTCGTTGCCATGCTCAAGTCGCGAGGAGCCATCCGATGATCGCGACGATTGCAGAGATCCGCACGGCCGAAGGCCGAGTCGCCGGGATCGGCATCTTCCCCCGCGGCGACAAGCTTTCCGGACTAGAGCTTTACCGTGCTGCGTACGCCGGCGACGGGGCCGAAATGACGGGCGTCCAGGTGATGGACGA
This sequence comes from Blastocatellia bacterium, assembly GCA_016705245.1. GTDB lineage: Bacteria > Acidobacteriota > Blastocatellia > UBA7656 > JADIYM01 > JADIYM01. The sequence continues at coordinate 79,674 of JADIYM010000012.1, forward strand.
ATTCGAGACGATGTCGGGTCCGGTGCTGATGGCCGCAACCACGTCACTCGGCGAGGTCTACGATGTGGCGCTCACGATGGCGTTCGCGCGCAGCGCCGAGCTCGAGATCGGTTCCGGCTGGCCGCCGGTCGTCATCGGCATCGACCTCCTCATACCCGTCGGCCTCTCGAGCGTCACGCGGGCCCAGTCGGGCGACGTCGAAGCCATCGTCCACGGCGGCTCGACGCAGTCGATTGCGATCGTTATCACGTCGCGCGACGTCAACGCTGCCGCGCTTCGCCACGCCGCCGAATCGGCGCGCAGCCTGCTGCGGGCGCCGAAATCGATCGCCGTTGCCATTTCGACGGCGACGCCGCCAGCCGGTGGCGGCCGCTGGAGTCTCGAGCTCGACGATGCTGTCCGCAAGGCCGTCACGGAAGCACTCGATCCGGAGCGCCCGACGCCGTCATCGACCTAGTGAGACGCCCGTGGACTTGTCACATAATCCTTGACGACACTGACATTGCACGCCTCACGCATCAGTACCGTGCGTCTTGAGACACGTTCGTGAGCAACGCGCGCCGATTGGCCCAGAACCCGGAGCGCAGCGACGGGCCGACTGTACAATCCGAGACGCGTGGAGATTTCAGTCGGCCCCTCGCTACGCTCGGGGTTCTGGGTCGGCCGTTGACACGTGAAAATTGAGAGGTCCAGCTTGCGCAACTCACTGCGATTCGTAGTCGCTCTACTCCTGATGTCGACCTCCGCTTCGGCGGCGCCTCCGCGTCAGTCGGCCGACATCGTCCTGCGAAACGGCGTCGTCGCCACGATGGACGCGACGAGAAGCTGGGCGCAGGCCGTCGCCATCCGCGGCGGCCGCGTCGTTTTCGTTGGAACCGACCGCGATGTTGCGACCTGGATCGGCCGGCAGACACGGGTCACGGATCTGGGCGGGCGGCTCGTGTTGCCGTCCTTTCACGACTCACACGTGCATCCCGTGACGTCTGGCATGGAGTTGCTCACCTGCGATCTCAATGAAGCGAAGACGGCCGACGATGTGTTCGCGACGATACGCCGATATGCAGCGAGTCATCCGGATGTACCCTGGATTCGCGGAGGTGGCTGGCAGCTTCCGATCTTCGGAAGCGCTGGTCCGACCAGGGCGCAACTGGACGCGCTCGCCGCGGACCGGCCTGCGTTGCTCTCGTCCGCCGACGGACACAGCTCGTGGGCGAACTCGCGGGCTCTCGCGATCGCCGGAGTGACGAAGGAGACGCCCGATCCGCCGAACGGCCGCATCGAGCGGGACGCAAACGGCGAGCCGACGGGCACCCTGCGGGAGGACGCCACGGAACTCGTCACGAGATTCGCCCCCAAGCCGTCGCATGCCGATCACGTGGCGGGACTGCGGCTGGCGCTGCAGAAAGCGAACGGCTTCGGCATCACGTCGCTCTACGAGGCGAACGGCAGCGAAGCGGCGCTCGCCGCCTACAAGGAGCTCGACGACCGTGGCGAGCTGACGGCGCGCGTTCACGTCGCGCTCCAGATCGACACTGCGAAGGGCGTTGCCGAGATTCCACGACTCATTGAGTTGCGCCGGCGCTTCGCGGGCAGGCGGCTTTCGGCCAACGCGGTCAAGATCTTCGCAGATGGCGTCATCGAGGCGCAGACGGCAGCGCTGCTGGAGCCTTACGTCAATCGGCCAGGCGACCGCGGCAAGCCGAACATCGAGCCCGACGCGCTCAAGTCGCTCGTCGCGGCGCTCGATCGCGAGGGCTTCCAGGTTCACATTCATGCGATCGGCGACCGCGCGATCCGCATGTCGCTCGATGCGTTTGAGCACGCAAGGTCGGTGAACGGCGTCCGCGACTCTCGTCATCACATCGGTCATTTGCAGCTCATCGACCCGGCCGACATTCCGCGATTTCGCCGGCTAGGTGTGATCGCGAACTTTCAGCCGCTCTGGGCATATGCCGATCCGTACATCACCGACCTCACAGAGCCAGTTCTGGGCCCGGCGCGATCAAGGTGGCTCTATCCGTTCAGAAGCGTCGCAGCTACCGGCGCGGTGGTCGTCGGAGGCAGTGACTGGTCGGTGTCGTCGATCAATCCGCTCGATGCCATCCAGGTGGCCGTCACGCGACGCGGACTCGAGGACGCGACGGGCAAGCCGTGGATTCCCGAGGAGATCGTCGACATACCGACCATCGTCGCCGCGTATACGATCAACGGGGCGTACGTGACTCGCTCCGAACGCGATACTGGCAGCATCGAGATCGGCAAGTCGGCGGACCTCGTAATCGTCGACCGCAACATCTTCGATTGCCCGCCGACGGAGATTCACAAGGCTGTCATCACACAGTGCTACTTCGAAGGCCGCCTGCTCGACCAGACCCCCGAGCGGTAGCGAGCGCACTCGACCACCGGCGTATCCCGCCTTCAATGCGACCCGCTCGCTATCGCTCGCGGTACTGATCCTGCCACGACACGCATGGCGACATGCCGGACGCGACCTGAAGTTCACGGTCCGTTGATGGGTGATCAGTACCGCGAGCGGTAGCGAGCGGGTTCCGGTCGCAAGGCGTGAGGCGGGCCGCTCGGACTCACCGGGGACCACGTCCGGCCTACCGTTGTTGACTCGTAAATACCACTTTTCAGGAGTAGCCTTCAGGTAGCCGCAGTCGGGCCGGCTTCACACGCTTCGTGGGGCCCAAGACTCGAGTTCTTTCCCACGGAGGACATCATGACTCGGCATCGTTTACTTTCATTCGCTACCTGTTTCGTGCTCGCAGCCGTCGTGGTTTCCTGCGTTGCATCGGCCTCCGCCCAGTTCCAGCGTGACAAACGCTGGCCCGTGCCGGATCGCCAGAAGATCGCAGCTCCACAGGAAACCTCCTTCGTCACGCTGACAAACGGCACTGGCGACCGGTCGCTGTCGCTGACCGTCGACGGTTATGGCTCGTTTGGTTCCAACTCCGGCGCCGGCGAGGCCATCTTCGATCCCGCCGGTCCGATCGGACCCTCGTCAACGGTGTACGACTCGGGCATCTACTTCTCGCCGGTAGAGGGCTTCCTTGCCACTGGCGGCCTTGGCGGAAGACCGGCGATCGGCTTTACGTCGTCCGATTCGTCCACGGCGACGAGCACGTTCGACGCCGGCGGCTTTCGCGTCGTCCTCACGCAGATGGTGCGTCGAACCGAGAACGGTTCGACTCTCGAGCAGACATACCAGATCCAGAACCTGATGTCGTCGACGCGGAGCTTCAATGTCGTCCGGTTCGTCGACGGTGATCTCCGGTTCGACGAGTCGATAAGCGACTTTGGCGCTGCGTCCGAGGATGGGCGAACCCTGTCGGAATTCGATATGGGCGACGATCCGCAGGCGGCATCGACCTACGTCGGCATCACCGATTCCGGTGGAACTCCTGACGGATTCACGATCCAGGAGTATCCGTATGCAGAGTTCATTTTCGAGTTCGGAGGCATCCCGCCCGGCGACAACGGGCTGATCGCCGGCGACAACAACGGTGACCGCGTAACGGACTTCGGCTACGACGTCACCCTCGCACTCGAGAGCTTCTTCACGACGGGCGGCGGCCAGACCGTCACCTACACGTCGATCACGCGATTCGGCGACCAGACGCTCGTGCCGCGCGCAACGCTGATGTGGGATCCGCCCGATCCGGCGTCGACGCTCGCGGAACCGCCGCCGCAGCACCTGCAGGCGATACCGATCGCTTCCGGCAGCGCCCTGCCGGCTGCTGCACCGCTCGAACCTCGAGCCGACGTCCTGCGATACAACGTCTATTCGTCGAGTACCACGCCAGTCGTTCCGTCGGCAGACACGTACTTCATGTCCGTGCCCGCGACACAGACGACCTCACCGGTGCCGACGGGCGCCGGCGGGAGTTTCTTTGTCGTGACCGCAACGTACGAATCCGGCGAAAGCGCCGCATCGAACGAGGCCAGTGCCGACGTGCCGGCGGCGACACTTACGTCGGTCAAGGTCACGAGTGTGAAGATCGTCGGCAAGGGAGCGGGTTTCACCGGCACGGTCTCGGTCTTCATCGACGGAATTCCGTTCACGACCGCAGCCAAGGTGAAGGGGACCTTCAAGGTCACACAGAAAGGCACGCTGATCACCGGCCAGAGTGCTCGGGACTACATTGCGAGTCGCGGTGGTACCGCGCTCATACAGTTCCGCAACAGCAATGGCGGCATCGTGTCGAGACTGTATACCCAGTAGCAGACAACGACTGATGCTGCATGAACACAGGGGGAGCTGCCATTCGGGCGGCTCCCCCTCCTTGCCGAATCGGATGCCGACGCCGCGTCAAGGCGCCGGCTTTGCCGCCGGATCCTGCTTGACCACTTCGAGGCGGAGCATCACGTGGACGTCCGTGCCGATGGCGGGCGATCCACTCTCGAGTTTCTGGATTCCGTACACGATGCCGTACGCCTGACGATCGAGCGTGACGTCGCCTTCCACGCCAAAGCGCAACTTCCCGCCCGGTCCCTTGATCGGCCCGCGGATTCGGAACGGTATCTCGATAGCCTTCGTCACCCCATGCATCGTGAGGTTGCCGTGAGCGACGAAAGTGCCGTCCGACTTCTTTTCGATCTTCTGACTTGCAAATTCGATCGTCGGATACTTCTCGGCATCGAAGAAGTCCGGGGCTCGCAGGTGAGCGTCTCGCTTTGCGACACCCGTGTCGATGCTCGCGGCCTTCGCCGAGAAGGTGACGCTCGACTTCGAGACGTCCGCAGCGTCGAACGTCACGGTGCCGGTAAATTCGTTGAATCGTCCGGAGACCACGTTGATCCCGAGGTGGTCGACCGAGAAACCGATCGTCGAATGGGCGCCGTCGATGCCGTACGCTCCGGAACCGTCCGTTGACGGAGTCCCAGCGCCTTGCATTGCAAGTCCGGTCGATGCGAGGAGGATGACGGCCGCCGCTGGGGTCGTGAATAGCCGAGTCCATTGCGTCATGGTTGTATTCCCTTCGTGAGGTTTGAGAGTCGTACTCCGAGTGGCCGGCTCGGGCCGGCTCTCCCGCGCCCGGGCGCGGATCAACAGTGTTGTTCGGCTCGGCGCGGGCCCCGGTTTCACGATTGTCGCGTACGGTTCCGATCGTGACTTGCTCGACAATGGGCTTCGAGTACACTCGCGAACCATGCGGGCCGCCGTCATTCCGTGTCCGGGAGGTCCCGAGGTGCTCGTCATCCGAGACGTGCCGGCGCCAGAGCCGTCGTCGGGTGAAGTGCTCGTTCGCGTGGTTGCCTCGGCGCTCAATCGCGCCGATCTGCTGCAGCGTCTCGGAAAGTATCCCGCGCCGCCTGGAGCGCCGGCGAACATTCCGGGAATCGAGTTTGCCGGCGAGGTCGTCGAGGTCGGATCGGGCGTTCCGCCCTCGCGAATCGGACAGCGAGTGTTCGGAATCGCCGGCGGTGGCGCTCACTCCGAGTTTCTCGTCGCACACGAACGTGCTGTCGCGGTGATTCCGGAATGCCTCTCGTGGATTGAAGCGGCTGCAGTACCCGAAGCATTTGTCACTGCTCACGACGCTCTGTGGGTTCAGGCGGCGCTTCGCCCGTGCGAGCGCGTCCTCATTCACGCCGTTGGCAGCGGTGTGGGTCTCGCCGCCGTGCAGCTCGTACGCGCGATCGGCGCGGTGCCGTTTGGGACAGCGCGCACACAGGAGAAGATCGACCGCGCGAGAGAACTGGGACTCGAGGACGGACTGGCAGTCGGCGGCGATCTCTCGCCCCTCGCGCCAGCCGTCGAGGCGTGGACGGCGCACCACGGCGTCGATGTCGTGCTCGATCTCGCGGGCGGACCTTACGTCGGCGCGAGCCTCGCCGTCCTGGCTCTGCGCGGGCGACTCCTTCTCGTCGGTTCCGTAGCGGGTCGTCGCGCCGAGATCGACCTGGGGCTCGCGATCAGCCGAAGGGTCCGGATGACCGGAACAGTCCTGCGAGCGAGGCCTCTCGAGGAGAAGATTTCCACCATTCGCGCGTTCGAGTCGGAAGTCGTCCCGCTTCTAGCCACAGGCGCGGTCGTGCCGGTAATCGACAGCGTCTACGATCTTGACTCGATCGTCGAGGCGCACGAACGACTCGAATCGAATGCGACGTTCGGAAAGGTCGTGATTCGCGTCGCGAGCGATGCCTCTAACACATCGCTCGAATGATAGAGGCACGATCGAGCCCGCGATTCGAACGGCTCTTCGCGGTCTATGCGGCGTGGACCGTCCGCCGACACTTCCGAGCCGTGTACGTTCGCGGCACCCTCCCGGACACGCGAGCACCGCTGCTCGTCTGTGTGCATCACGCCGGCTGGTGGGATCCCATCCTGCTCTTTCATCTGTCGCGGCGTCGATTCCCGGGACGGCACTTCACGATGATGGAAGAGGCGAACCTCCGGCGATTCGGTTTCTTCCGACGTCTCGGCGCTTTCGGGATCGACCGAGCTTCGAAGAATGGGCCGCTCGCGTCGCTGCGTTATGCCCTCAAGAGGCTCTCGGAGCCGACGTCGCGCGTCTGGATCTTCCCGCAGGGAACCATCACTCCGGTCGATCGCCGGCCCATCAACGTCGATCCGGGAGCCGCGTGGCTCGCGACGCGGGCGGGAGTGCCGGTTGTCGCCGTCGCGATCCGCTACGAGTTCCGCGAGGACCAGCTGCCCGAGGCGTTCGTGTCATTTTCATTGCCCGAGCTCGTACGTGTCGAACGAACGGTCGACGAGGATCCTGTGCGCGAACTGCTGACATCGGAGGCGGATGGCCTTCGCGATGCGGTGTGGAGCGGCGGTCTCGATGAGTTTGAGAGAGTAGTGTCCGGACGGCGCTCGATCAGCGATCGCTTTAGACCGAGTTGACGATGGTTGCTCTTCGCGAGGCCGTCGGACTGAGGCCGAAGCGCATCAGAACCGCGAGCGAGCTGGATTGCGGACGGTCGAACAGTTCCGATCACTTCTGTCCTTCCGCAACGAAGAGTCTGCGATTTCAGGCACCGTCCGTGGGACGCTCGCTACCGCTCGCGGCTCGAGGAACGGGGACCCGGCGGAGCGATTTGCCTGGTAGTGCACGATGCGGGCGGTCCCCGTTTTATGAGCCGCGAGCGGTAGCGAGCGTCCCAAGGACGGTCTTTGGTCGGCGAACGCTTCGTATGACAGACACGGCGTTCAACGAAATGGACGAGTCTGCGGTTTCAGGCGCCGTCCGTGGCCTGCTCGCTACCGCTCGCGGTTCTGATGCACGGGGCCGCGTTGCCGACGGCTGGCCGCCGCGCCCGTCACGCCCCAAGCGCCGGCAATCCCGATCCGCTCAGCTGTCGGTCGCCGTCCCGGCCTTCACCTGCTCGTCCCACATCTTCTGTCTCCGGGTCGCTTCACTCGTACGCTTGACGCCCGCGTAGAGCTTCGCGAGATACAAGTTCGTCTGCCGGTACCCGGGCTGAAGCTTGTCCACTTCCGAGAACGCCGCAATGGCCTCAACCACCTTGCCACGCCGCGCGTAGACGCCGGCCATCTGGTATCGCGGATCGATCGCGCGCGGGTTCGCCGTAATCGCGCGCTGGAAAGCCACCATCGCATCCTCGAAGTCGCCCTGCCGGGCGAGCTCAATGCCGAGGTTGTTCGCCATCTCGTAGTTCGACGGATCGGTCGCCGACGCCCGCCGCAGATTGTCGATCGTCCTGGCTCGCCCGCGCGATTCCTCGGCGGCAGCAAGAGCCTTCTGGCCTTCGTCGTTCTGACCCAACCGGATCAGCGCCTGACCGAGCTTCTCGTGCGCTTCGACGTGGAATGGGTTGACGTTCAACGCCTTCCTGAGCGCTTCGACGGCCTCGGTGTCCATACCCTTCTTGCAATATGCAGATCCGAGCCCCGAGAACGCATCCGCGTTGAACACATCGCCCTCGGTCGCCTTCGCATACGCCGAGATCGCGGCGTCGAGATCGTCCAGTTGCTCGCAGACACGTCCAAGCGAAGCGAAATACGCCGGGGTCTTCGCGTCGAGAGCAACCGCCCGCTCCATGGCCGCACGGGCCTCAACGAGGTCCCGCCGCTGGAAAAGTCCCTCGGCAAGCGCAGCGTGATATCCGGCGACGTTCGGCTCGAGCTCGGCAGCGCGCCTGAATTCATCGATGGCCGCCGACAGCTTTGCCGGGTCGCCTGTCCCATCCGCTCCGCCGAACTTGGCGAAGATGAGGTACGTGTTTCCGAGCCAGAGATGTGCCGGACCGAAGTCCGGATTAAGGGCGACAGACTCTGCCAACGCCTGTTCGGCCTCGGTAAAACGACCGGCCTTGTATCGCGCGATCCCGAGCGTGTACAGCAAATCGGGCGAGCCCGGCGCCAGATTCACGCCGTTCTCGGCCGTCACAATGGCTTTCTGAATGTCCTGCGTGCTGAGGTACTGCGTCGCCAGTGCGTTGTAGATGAGCGCATTGCCGGGATCCTCGGCGAGCGCGCGCTGGAATGCCTGCTCAGCCTCTGCGTTGCGTCCCGTCTGCGAAGCAACGAGTCCAACCTCGTATGCCTTGAGCGCCGGACTCGACTTCATGAGCACCGCGTAGTCCACCGGTCTCGGTCGCATCGCAGACCATACGGCCCAGCCGCCGAGGCCAAGTACCAGCGAAGCCGCGACCGCCCCAACCACGATGAGGGAACGGCGCGACGACCCAAGTCCACGAAGCAGACTCCAGTCGACGATCGATGCCGACTTCGCCGTCCGCTTCCTTCCCGAGGATTTCGTCATCGTGCTCCTTTCCCTCCCGGCTCCGGGGCCGAAACGCGCAAGACTACCAGTGCATTTCGACGCCCGACAAGGAGGACGATCGAGTCGCGCAGCCGCGCGGCCCGCAGCGAGCCCCGCCCGGGCTGCATGGTATCATCGGCGAGTTTTTCCCGACCTTCACAGGAGAGATTCGTGAAATCGATCATCGCCCTGGCGGCCAAGCTCGCCGCGAAGCCGTTTCTTGCCGCTGAAGTTGCCGTCGGCAGCGCATGGTCCGCGATCTGGACGTTTCCCGCGGTGCTTGGCTCGGCCGTGCTCATCGCGTGGGGCGCTGAAGCCGCGCAGTTCCTGATCTCCCAGGGCCTGGCGCTTGCGATCCTCGCGTGGCTGCAAACGCTTCCGGAGTTCGCCGTCGAGGCCGTGATCTCCTATCAGGCCGGTCAGGACCCCAACAAGATCCATCTGATGACCGCGAACTTCACCGGAAGCCTGCGGCTTCTGGTCGGACTCGGCTGGCCGATGATCTACGGAGTCGCCGCGTATTTCCACCGACGGAAGTTCAAGACCCACTTGAACGGCATCGTGCTCGAGCGCGAGCACGCGATCGAAGTCGTGGCGCTCCTGCCGCCGATCGCCTACTTCATGTTCATCTGGTACAAGGCATCGCTCGATTGGTACGACGCGATCGTCCTGACGATCCTCTACGCGATCTACCTAATCGTCCTGAACAAGATCCCGCCTCAGAGCGACGAGAAGCTCGACGAGATCGAGCGCATTCCCCGCGCGATCCTCAGTCAGAAGCCCTACATCCGGAACTCGATCATCATCAGCCTCTTTCTGACCGGCGCGATCATTCTCTACTTCGTGGCGCTGCCGTTCCTCGAATCGATGCTCGGCATCGCCCTCACGCTCGGCATTTCCCAGTTCGTCTTCGTGCAATGGGTTTCGCCTTTCCTCTCTGAGTTCCCCGAAAAGGTCTCAGCTTTCTATTGGGCGAAGAAGGTCCACGCGGCGCCAATGGCGCTGATGAACATGGTCAGCTCGAACATCAACCAATGGACGATGCTCGTGGCCATGCTTCCCCTCGTGTATGCCTATTCGCGCGGCGGTTTCGCGTCGATCCCGTTTGACGATCATCAGCGACTCGAGATCATCCTGACGATCGGACAGTCGTTTCTTGGAGTCGTGCTGCTATCGAACATGAGGTTCGGATGGTGGGAAGCGCTCGTGATCTTTGCGCTGTGGGCCGTGCAGTTCGTTTTCTCGGGTCTCGAGGCGCCTCCGCCGGGTTCGGCCGGAGTCAACGAGTTTTCCCGAGCGGTCGCTTCGTGGATCGGTACCGAAGCGTCGCGCATCGAGGGCTTCTCGCACGGTGTCAAGGTCGGGATGACGTGGTTGTACTTCGGTTGGGCCGGTTTCGAATTGCTGCTCGTTGCGCTCGGTCGAAGAACGCTGACTGCATTCACGGACTTCCCGAAGCTGGTCCGCGAGAACTGGTAACGACCGCGCGGCTTGCCGACGTCGAGTGAGGAGGGCTTAGTCAGTCCATGAGCCGCCGAATCCGCACTCAGGCGCCGGCTCGCGCGGATCGACGCCCGCCTCGCGCGCGGGGCGGCGTTCCGATCGCACCGCTGGCGTGTTTCCTCGCGTCGGGGACGAGCGGGCTCATCTACCAGGTCGTGTGGATGCGCGAGTTGACGCTCATCTTCGGTGCCACCACGCTCGCCGTCTCGACGGTGCTCGCCGTGTTCATGGGAGGCCTCGCGTTCGGCAGCCTCACTGGCGGCCGCTGGGCCGATCGTGCCAGGCGCCCGCTTCGACTCTATGCGTGGCTCGAGCTGGCCATCGGACTCTACGGGCTTGCCATCCCATTCCTCTTTTCATTGTTGCCGGCGGTGTACCAGCCTCTCTGGCGCGCGGCGGGTCTCTCGTTCTTCACGCTGAGCCTCGTTCGATTTGCGCTTGCCGGGGCTGTCCTCGCCGCTCCTACCGTGCTCATGGGTGCGACGCTTCCGGTGCTGAGCCGCGTCGTGGCGCATCGGGCCGAGGCGGTCGGCCGTGATGTGGGGATGCTCTATACCGTGAACACGGTCGGGGCTGTTCTTGGGGCGTCGACGGCTGGACTGTTACTCATTCCATCCATCGGAATGACAGCTACGACAGCCGTCGCGGCAATGTTGAACCTCGTCGCCGGCGCGATCGCCTACGCCATGGACCGCCGTGAGGTCGCCGGCAGCACTTCAGACGACAGAGACGGCGATCAACCCCGACCAAAGGTCCTCGGGCGACCGGCCACGGTCGCGCTTTTTGCCGCGTTCGGCGTGTCGGGCGTCGCGGCGCTCGTCTACGAGGTCGCGTGGACGCGCGCGTTGTCGCTCGTACTCGGCTCATCCGTCTACGCGTTCACGATCATGCTGACGACGTTCCTCGTCGGGCTCGCTTTCGGCGCGGGCCTCGGCACATGGCTGGCCGACCGGGCGCGACGGCCGTTGCTCGTGCTGTCGGTCGTCGAGGCCGCCGTCGGCGTCTCGGCGTTCGGCGGCCTCTTCCTCATTCGCGAGCTGCCCTACCTGTTCCTCGTCCTGCACCGTCAGTTCGAGTCCTCGCCCGCGGCGCTGCTGCTCGGTACTCGGCTCCTCATCGCCGCGCTCGTGATGCTCGTTCCGACGACCCTGCTCGGCGCTGTCTTTCCGCTCGCGGTGCGCGCAGCCGCAGGCCACGTCCACGCGATTGGGAGGACCGTCGGTGCGCTTTATTCAGTGAACACGCTCGGCGCAATTGCCGGAGCGTTCGCGTCAGGTTTCGTGCTGATACCGTGGCTTGGTGTCGAAGGCGCCATCGTCTCAGCGATCGTCCTGAACCTCGCCGCTGCGGCGGCGCTTGCTTACACGACGGGCGCGATGTCGCGACCCCTCCGGACGGCCGTCGCCGCGGTACTGCTCGTGGCGGCACTGCTTGCGGCGCCTCTCCGCCCGAGGTGGGATCCGGCGGTCATGGCAAGCGGGGTATATCGATACGCACCGACGCTGAAGGCGGCGACGCGCGCCGAGTTCCTTAACCACTACCTCGGAGGTGGAGACGGCGAGACCGTCTTCTACCGCGACGGTGTGTCGGCAACCGTTGCCGTGCAGTTCCAGTTCGGCCACTACGTGCTGAAGGTCAATGGAAAGCCCGACGCCACTACGGCCGGCGACCTTCCGACGCAGGCACTCGTCGCTCATCTGCCGCTCCTCGTCCGTCCGGACGCGTCGTCAGCGCTGGTCATCGGCTGGGGCAGCGGCGTCAGCGTGGGCGCGGCGCTCGCGCATCCGATCGATCGCGTTACGGCCGTCGAACTGGAGCCCGCCGTTGTCGAAGCTTCAACCTTCTTCGAGGGCGTCAACGGACGCCCCCTCCAGGATCCCCGAACCGAATTGCTCATCAACGACGGCCGCAACCTGCTTGCCGCCACGGATCGACGGTTCGACGTCATCGTGTCTGAGCCGTCGAACCCGTGGCTCACGGGCGTCGCGAATCTCTTCACCCGCGAGTATTTCGCATCGGGCGCGCGATGCCTGTCGCCGGGAGGCGTCTTCTGTCAGTGGCTGCAAATCTACGAGATGCAGCCCACCGAAGTCGCCACACTGCTCGCGACTTTTGCGTCCGCGTTTCCCGAGGTCTACGTCTTCCGGGGCGCAAGCGGCGACCTGATCCTGCTCGGCGCGATCGAGCCTTTCACGCTCGATGTCTCGCGGATTCGATCGCAGATCGACAGTCCTGGACCGATACGAGACCGCCTCGCGGACGTTCGAATCCGGTCGGTCGAGACGCTGCTCTCGCGACTTTACCTCACCCCGGATGGCGTGCGTCGATTCGTCGCGTCGGCACCGTTGAACACCGACGACAACGCGCGAATCGAGTTCCTTGCGCCGCTCCGTGTGGGCGTAGCCGGTGATGCGACCGAGTCGGCGAACCTCGAGGCACTCGACGCCCACGCCACGCCGCTCGCGGGATACGCGCCAGGCTGCACACCCGAAATGCTTTGCGACATGGCAATCAGCGCGATCGCGCGCGCCGAGACGCGGCGCGGCTGGCGGTTCGTCGAAGAGTCTCTCGAAATGAGGGAAACGGCGCGCGGCCGGTCGATTCTCGGCGAACTGCTCGCGGCGTCGGGTCGCGACGAGGAAGCGCTGGCCGCGTGGCAACGCGCGATACGGCTCGATCCCGACGATCTCGCGACGAATCTCAACCTCGGGAAGTACTTTCTCGAGAAGGGCAACGTAGACGGCGCGCTCGACCACCTGCGACGCGCCACGGTCGCGTCGCCGGATCACGCGCGCGCGCACCACCTTTACGGGCTCGCGCTGCACTTCTCGGGCGATGCACCTGCGGCACTGGTCGAGTTCGAGACCTCTCGTCGCGACCCCGATTTCGTCGCCGGACTCCCTGCGTTTCAGTTGCACTACGGCCGAGCGCTTCGAGATGTCGGCCGATACGACGACGCGCGTGATCCGCTCGAGCGTTACGTCGCATCGAATCCGGGCGACCCGCTCGGATTCTTCGAGCTCGGGCAACTCGAGCTGATCGCGGGCGACCGGTCACAGGATCGCGCCGACTACGTCAGGGCCGAGCGGGCATTCCTGACGTCCCTGACCCTCGATCCAATGTTCGCCGAGGCGCATCGCACACTCGCGCTCGTGTACCGAAAGCTCGAGCGTTACGAGGAAGCCGCGGAAGAGATGGCCATCTACGAGCGACTGCGTACATAAGCGCAGCGGAGCTCACGTGCGACCGAAGTCATCGGCCACGCGCTCGATGTCGTCCTCGCCGAGATAGTCACCGTGCTGCACTTCGACGATCACGAGAGGTTCAACACCCGGGTTCTCGATGCGATGAAGAGTCCCGACGGGAATATCGATGCTCTCGGTTGGCTGCAGATCGCCGATTGTATCGCCGCGCGTGACCCGCGCAACGCCAGAGATGACGATCCAGTGCTCTCGTCGACGACGATGCAGCTGCAGACTGAGCCGACGCCCGGCGTATACGACGATGCGTTTGACCTTGTAGCCCGGGCCCTCATCGAGCACGAGGTAGTTTCCCCAGGGTCGTTCGTCGAATTCCACGCGCCTACGTATACAGGAAAATGGGGAGACAGTCGCCTGTCTCCCCATTCATGTTCCCCGTTGTGCGAAAGAAAGACTAGCTTTTCTTCGCAGCCGGCTTGGCGGCAGCCTTCTTCGGAGCGGCCTTCTTCGCGGCCGGCTTGGCGGCGGCCTTCTTCGGAGCAGCCTTCTTCGGTGCAGCCTTCGCCGCAGCCTTCTTCGGGGCGGCCTTCGCCGCAGCCTTCTTCGGTGCAGCCTTCGCCGCAGCCTTCTTCGGGGCGGCCTTAGCCGCGGCCTTCTTCGGAGCAGCCTTTGCCGCTACTTTCTTCGGAGCGGCCTTCGCCGCCGCCTTCTTCGGAGCTGCTTTCGCAGTTGCCTTCGATGCCATCGCGTCGTTCTCCTTTGGTGTCTTTGAAATCCCCATCCACAAGATGCTGTACATCTGGCTCTCTTGTGTACAAGGCGTAAACCTACACAATATGTTGTTGTGTATAGAGACTGTCCAAATCGTTGTCAACTTTTTTTTGCCCCGAGTTCGAAAGCCGCGCGGCAGAGAGACATCGATCGGCGGAAAGCGGCTCCAGGAGCGACTTTCGCGGCGACTGAACGTGCCTGCATGGCCTACGGTACGACCAGGCCTCGCCGTCTCGGTCTCGATCTCGACAGCAGCCTGATGACCGGAAACCCGCTCCAGGAGCGGTTTTCCGAGTCGTCGCCCGAAGAGTGGCTCTGGAAGCGGTTTTCCAGGTCGTGCGTCAAATCCCCTGTCGCGACGCGCCGATTCGCATCACGGACGTCTGACGGACGCTCTTGCGTGTCCGTCTCATAGTCTCGCGGATGTGTCTCCACCTCGAGTCACGAGCCGCACCTCGACACGCAGAACGGCGCGGCCCCGATCAACTCGGGGCCGCGCCGTTCGCGCGCTCGCGCATCGTCGCGCGAGGTCGAGCTTCGTCGTTACTGCCGGCGACGATACGAGTCGTAGCCATTCGCGCGACGCGCGAATCCGTCCTGGTAGCCGCTGACGAACGCACTGCGATAGGCCTGCTGGTACGTCTGCGCCGAACCCCACTCGCGATCGTATCCGTCGTAGCCGAACTGATACGCGCCGTGCCCCTGCGGGTTGGATCGGTTGCGCTGCTGGGCATCATAGGCGCCGCGCTGGAAGCCGGCGTAGTAGCCGTTCTGGCCCGCGCGCTGCGCGACTTCCTGCTGCGACAGGTCGCCACGGTCATTTCTGTATCCGTAGTTCCCGCTGTTGCCGTAGTAGCCGCCATTGCCGCCGTAGTACCCGCCGCTGTTGCCGTAGTACCCGCCATTGTTGCCGTAGGTGCCGCCGTTGTAGCTGCCGCCGTTGCCACGGTCATACCCGCGGTTGCGCGCGCGACCGTAGAAGGCGTCGTTGAAGCCCTTTTCGAAACCCTGGCGGAACCAGTTCTGGTAGTCGCGCTCCGAGTTCCAGCTGCGGTTGTAGCCGCTCTTCCCGTTTCGGTACGGCGACGTTCGGCGGAAGTCCGAATTGCGGCTATCGCGGCGAGCGCGAAGCCCTTCTTCGTAACCCTCGGAGTAGCCGTTGATGATGGCGAGTCGCTGAAGGTCGCCCCGGCTCGTGTTCACGCTCCGGTTGTTGCCATACGGACTCACGTCGCGGTACTTCCGCGAGGATTGCGCCGAGGCCGGCGCGAGGCCCGCGCCAAGCCCGATCACCGCGGCGAGCGCGGAGACCGAAGTGATTCGAACAGCCGTCTTCAGGGTGATTTCGCCAAAGAGTTTCATGGTGTAGCTTCCTCCGTCGTCAGGCCAAACTTGACCGCGTTTCACCGAACGCTGGTGCAAGCATCGGGCCACAGAGTCTGCGACGGCAAAAAAGGCTATTTCATTGGCTTTTTCTCCACAATTCGCGATAGGGAGGCATCGTGCTTCGTGATGCGACTCATACGATCCTGTGCGGCGATCGACGATATGGTGTACTCGACGTCCTTCGGAAGAACTAAGGACATGGCAATGCGCCCTTGTAAGTTTGGCGTGACCCATCTCAAGGACGGGCGGTCCACGCATCAGTACCGGGCGCGGTAGCGCTCGGGTCTCTCTCAATTAGCCCGCGCCCGGTGTCGTCACAAGCGCTCGGGATCGACCCGAACGCTACCGCGCACGGTACTGATGCGAAGAGGGGGCGCCTGACGCTACTCGAGCCGAGCCAGGACCTGTCCCGATGTGACGGTGTCGCCGGTAGCCACCCGAATCTCAGCCACTACGCCGTCGCGGGCAGCTTTCACCTCGTTCTGCATCTTCATCGCCTCGACAACGAGCACTCCCTGGCCGCGTTCAACGATGTCTCCTACCGACGCAAGGATCGCGACCACCTTTCCAGGCATCGGCGCGAGCAGTGTCTGCTGACCGTCGCCGTCAGCCTCGTCGCCGGGCAATCGATGCTTGCGATCGATGATACGGATGTCGACTGTCCCGGCAGCCGTCACGATGCGTTTCGTGTCCGTCCCCGGCAACGCGCTGACGTGGAACTCGATCACGCGCTGACCGACCTTGAACGCATAGACGCCCGGTTCGGGTTGAAACACCTCGCCTTCTATCCGTCGTCCATTCACCGAGGCGAGAAACACTCCACCCTGCTCCTCGAGCTCGAAGGTCGTCGTCGACTCCAACAACTGTGCTTCCAGTTTCATGGCTCTCCGTCCTGCCTACCCTCGCATCGATCGCGCACGTCCGGCACGTTTCCAGTTGCTCTGCGCGTCGTGCGTCGATGCAGCCGCCTTCGGCGCGTTGTCGCGTGAATCCATGGCAGCCGCCACGAGCGCGAGGTCGAGGACGAGCTCTTCGACCGGTTCCTTGCCGAAACCAGTCGTCGTTCGCTCCGCGATCCATCGATCGAGGTACTGCGTGTCGATGTCACCGGCCAGATAGTTCTCATCGGCGCAGAGCGCGCGGAAATATGGCAGAGTCGATTTGATCCCTCCCACGTCGTACTCGGTGAGGGCGCGCCGCAGTCGCGCGATCGCCTTGGTGCGAGTCTCGGCCCAGACGGCGAGCTTCGCGAGGAGCGGATCGTAGTGAATCGCGACTTCCCATCCTTCGTAGACACCGCTGTCGACGCGGATGCCGGGACCAGCGGGCTCGCGCAGCCGCGTGATACGTCCGGAGGACGGAATGAACCCGGACTCGGGGTCTTCGGCGTAGATGCGCACCTCGATCGCGTGCCCTCGCAAGCTCACATCGTCCTGCGTGAACCAAAGTGGTTCTCCGGCGGCAATGCGAATCTTGGCGTGAACCAGGTCGCGACCGGTCACGAGCTCCGTGACCGGATGCTCGACCTGCAGGCGCGTGTTCATCTCGAGGAAGTAGAAGTTCCGATCCGCATCGACCAGGAACTCGATCGTCCCGGCGCCTTCGTAGTTCGCAGCCTTCGCGATCTTGACGGCGGCTTCGCCCATCCGCTTTCGCAGTGACGCATCGTTGAACGGGGCCGGGCACTCCTCGACGATCTTCTGGTGCCGGCGCTGCATCGAGCACTCGCGCTCGCCGAGATACACGCAGTTGCCCTGCCGGTCGGCGAGGAGCTGGATCTCGATGTGGCGCGGTCTCACGATAGCCTTCTCGATGTAGACCGAGGCATCGCCAAACGCGGCTGCCGCTTCCGAGCCGGCACGCTCGAGCGCCGACGCGAGCTCGTCGGCTGAATGGACGAGACGCATGCCCTTGCCACCGCCACCGGCCGAGGCCTTGAGCATCACGGGATAGCCAATTTCCGCGGCGACTCGACGAGCCTCCTCGGGGTCCGTCACGGGCTCGACGGTTCCGGGAACCACGGGAGCGCCGGCATCACGGACGGTGCGCCGCGCCACCGTCTTGGAGCCCATGAGCTGCATGGCTTCGGGTGACGGACCAATGAGCACGAGTCCGGCATCGCGAACGGCCTGAGCGAACGACGCGGACTCAGAGAGGAACCCGTAACCGGGATGAATGGCCTCGGCTCCGCACTCCAGTGCCGCGGCGATGATCCGGTCGCCCCGCAGGTAGCTCTCGCGCGACGGTGCCGGTCCGATCTCGACTGCCTCGTCGGCCACACGAACGTGAAGGGCCGCGCGGTCAGCTTCCGAATAGACGGCAATCGGCGAGATGCCCATCTCGCGACGCGCGCGCGATGCGGACGCCAATCTCCCCGCGATTGGCGATCAGGATTTTTCGAAACATGTGATGAGTGCCGACGGGCCGGCCCGACGCGAGCTGAACCTTACCGGATGCGATTGCCGACTGGAACGGTCACCGGGAGTCGTCCGGCCGGCGCGGACTCGATCGTGGCGGCATCGACGATCTGGCCGTCGCGCATCACGATGTCGTCCGGAGAGTTGACGACTCCGTCGGCGCCCGGCGAGCGAAGTTCGAAGTTTGCGTTCAACGTCGGGACGCGGTCCCGAGACGCAATGCCGTTCGTGAACGCGGCATACGCGATGCGATGGTCCCACGCATCTCGCGACGCGACGGGAGGCACACCGTCCTCGAGCCGTGCAAGATCCGAGAGTCTCGACGGATAGGCGCCGAATCGAGCCCGATATGCGATCATGCGTTCCGACACGCGGTACATTTCGGCACGCGTCGCCGCAGCCTCTCGCTCGCGACCGCGTTCGAGCGCACGTGGAATCCCGGCCGCCCACCAGCTTCCGACGCCGACGAGCGCCGTGCAGCCGATCGCAAGGCCGGCTCGCGCAATGCGTCCGCCGCCGTACCGTTCGGGATGCGCCTTTCCTGCCCGGAGCGCGCTGACGGACGCCAGCACCGCTGCTCCAGCCAGAAGCAGGGCCGGTCGATACCAGAACGACGCCACCGACAGCGCGCCGAGCGCGATCGACGCTACGGCGCGTCCGACCATCGGTTTTGGTGACGGCGGATCGAGGAGCGGCTCCCCGACGAGCCGGGCACCGCACGCACATCGACCGGCCACGGCATCCATGACGTCGCCGCAGCACGGGCACGCGAACGAATCCTTCGAGGAACGGTTCATCGTGGCACCTCGCATCGCCTCCGCGGAATTACGATTGACGGACGGAGCTGCCGAGCATCTCGTCCGCCGCGTCGCGTCCGGCCACTTCGGATGTTGGAGAGACCGACGGAGCGTCGCCCAATCCCTCAGCGCGCAACAGCTCGCCGCGCGTGTGGTAGACGCGATGGATCACCGTCCAGTGCGACAGCACCGCGAGGACCCAAAGCACCGCGCGCATCTTGTAGAACATCAGTTCGGCCACGATCGGAGAGACGCTCGAAACGGCCGAATAGGTTGCCGGGGACACTTCCGTGAGCGATCCGATGATCAGAAGCACCACTCGCTCGGGCCGCTCGAGGAATCCGACCTTGCACTCGATGTTCAAGCCCTCGGCACGCGCACGCGAATAGCTGACCATGACCGAGCCGATCAGCGCGATACCAGTGAGCGCGACGTAGACCGTCGAGTGCGCCGCCGTGTCCCGCGCGTAGAAGATCATGATCCCGACGAAGACGATGAGGTCCGAGTAGCGATCGATCACCGAATCGAAGAACGCTCCAAATCGCGTGGCGCGACCCTGCAAGCGGGCAACCCTTCCGTCGAGCATGTCGAAAACGTTCGCGAGGATGAGGACGAGGCCGCCGGCGAAGAAGTGCCCGGTCCCATACAGCCACGCGCAGTAGACGTTGATCAGCAGGCCGACGAGCGTCAGAAAGTTCGGCGTGATGATCCGGCTCCGGGCGATCGCCGAAACGATGACGTTCAGGATCGTGGTGCAGGCGGCACCAATGGCGTTGCTGATGGTCATACGCGCAACTGAGCAGCGATTCCGTTCGCCGGCTTCGGATGATAGGAGCCGCCCTCGGGGGCGTCAAGGACCGGGCCGTTCAGGCTTTGGCGTCAGTCTCGATCGCCTCGATGTCGTGAAGGGTCTTGAGCCCGATGACCTCGAAGCGTCGAACCCCGTTCGGGATCCGGACCTCGACCTCGTCGCCGACGATTTTGTTGAGCAGGCTCTTCCCGATCGGCGAGCTCGTCGAGATCCGTCCGGCGTCGGCGTCGGCATCCTCGCTCATGACGATGCTGTACGTGACCTCCACCTCACGATCGAGGTCGTACAGTTCGACACGCGAGCCGTAACCGACGCGATCGCGCGGAAGCCGATCGACGTCGAGCATCGAGATGTCGCCGAGCCGCTTGCGAACCGCGGCGATCCGCAGCCGCAGGTAGTCCTGGCGGTTGCGCGCCGATTCGTACTCGCCGTTCTCGCGAAGGTCGCCGAGTGCCGCCGCTCGTTGAAGTTCCTTCGGAAGCTCCGTACGAAGTTCATAGTCGAGCTGCTTGAGCTCCTCTTCGAGCCGTCGCCTGAGATCGAGCGCCACGTCGTTCCTGCCTCCTGAGAGTGAGCGAGCCTCCGCGCGCCCGGCAGGCGTGCGGAGGCTCGAAAGTCCAGACCGAACGGTAACACAGGCGACGAGTCCGGAACAGATCTATTCACTTTGCCGCCGGGCAGTTGTGGCGTCCGCACGGACCTCGAAGCACACCTGAATGTCGCGTCTGGCCAGGTCCGAGGTGAGCAGCGCGACTATTGCAGGCTCAGTCGTCCACGCGTTCGTTCGACTCCGGCGCCACCACGCACGACACGTTGCGTGCGTCGTCGCCGTCGTAGTCGATCACGACGCGGACCGCGCGCTCGAGCGCAATTCCGTCCAGCCGATCCGGCCACTCGATCGCCACGACCGCATCCTCGAGCAGGAGGTCGTCGAGTCCGACGAGCCTGGCCGTCGACTCCGGCGTTGCAGCGTCCAGTCGATACAGGTCGAGATGGACGAGCGGCAGCCGTCCGCCGCCATACCGGTTCACGAGGCTGAAGGTCGGACTCGAGACCTCGTCGGGATCCGCGCCGAGTCCTGCCGCCAGTCCCCGAACGAAAAGTGTCTTGCCGGCGCCGAGCTCTCCCTCGAGCAGTACCGTTTGCGGCCGGTTGAGCATCTCTCCGAAGCGCCTCCCGACGGCTTCGAGCTCCTCGGGTGAGCTCGTTCGCAGGCGGAACGGTCCGATCACGGAAGCTCACCGTCACCGCCGGCCTCAACGAACGCTCGACCGATTCGATCCGTGATGTCCGAGGCCACGAGCGCGCGAATGCCGGTCTCGCCCGCCGCGAGGTCTCCGGCCAGGCCGTGGAGGTACACGCCGGCGATCGTTGCACCGATGACGTCACCCGGGCGCTGGCCGATAAGGGCCCCGATGAGCCCCGAGAGCACGTCGCCGCTTCCACCCGTCGCCATCCCGGCGTTGCCGGTCGGATTGACGAACACCTCGCCACCGGGCTCGGCTACGACCGACCGCGCGCCCTTTAGGGCGACGATGACCCCACATCGAGTGGCAAACGCTCGTGCCGCGCCTACCCGATCTTCCAGAACGGTCGAGGTGTCGATACCCGCTATCCTCGCCATCTCGGCTGCGTGCGGCGTGACGACTATCGGGCGGTCGTGGTCACCTCGCACGTCATCGGGCCAGGGCGACATCAACGTCAACGCATCGGCATCGAGCAACACCGCCCGCGAACGCTCGCGAACGAGCGCGTGCACTACGGCCCTGGTCGACGAGTCGACGCCGAGGCCGGGCCCGATCACCGTGACGTCGCTCGAGGCTTGCCTTTCGAGAAGGCGCGGGATCGCCGACTCGGCGAACGTGCCTGCATCAGTGGAATCCATTGGCTCGGTCATCGCCTCGACCGTGGCGCGAGCCGCCACCAGCGCTTCGACCACGGACGGCGTCGCGACCGTAACGAGGCCGGCGCCTCCGCGAAGTGCCGCCTCGGCTGCCATCGCCGCCGCGCCAGTTTTCCCTGTCGAGCCAGCGACGACGAGCACACGACCGACGGAACCCTTGTGCGCATCGGGACGGCGCGTCGACTCGGCGAGCCACTCGGCCACGGCCTCGGGGGTTACAAGGGTGAGCCGCGATCCGGATCCGTCGATGAGCTCTTCCGGCGAACCGATGGCCGCGGTGGCAACGAGGCCGCATGCAAACACTGCGGGAGGCAGCACGCACGATGGCTTTGGGGCCGTGAACGTGATCGTGAGGTCGGCAATGACGTGTGGGCCGATGGGCTCCGGAGAGTCCGACGCGAGTCCCGA
The DNA here is from genome assembly GCA_016705245.1 of Blastocatellia bacterium. Classification (GTDB taxonomy): domain Bacteria; phylum Acidobacteriota; class Blastocatellia; order UBA7656; family JADIYM01; genus JADIYM01. The sequence goes on from JADIYM010000012.1 coordinate 101,608, forward strand.
CGGAATGTCGAGCGATGCGAGACGAGTGGCGGCCCGGTTGTTCAGGCTCTCGATCGCGTCGGCAAAGACGCCTTCGGCGGGACGTGTAAGGCCAGTGCCGAAGATCGCGTCGACGTAAAGATCGGGCTCGAGGTCTTCGAACTCGAGCCAGACCTCGTTGCGCGTCGCGACTTTCCGCAATCCGATCCTGCAACCTGATTCGGCCATCGCGCGGACGATGTCGAAGTTTGTGCGCGCATCTCCCTTCGTGTTCTCCACGCTTCCGAGGAGGATGACGTCGACGAGTGCACCGCGCATCCAGAGCTGCCGGGCAACGGCGGCACCGTCGCCGCCGTTGTTGCCGCTGCCACACACGACCTTCACGTAACGATTCGCCATCTCGCCGAACGTCTGCTCGATCGCCTCTGCAGCGCGGGCGGCGGCATTCTCCATCAGCAGAAGGCTCGGAATCGCGTACCGCTCGGTCGTCAGCCGGTCGACCTCGCGCATTTCGGCAGCCGTGAGTACTTTCATGCCGCCATCATACCGCCAAGGGAGAGTGGACAGGATTGCGTAATCCTGTCCACTCTCGCTTTGAACGCAGGAAAGCCCCTCCGCGTCGGTGTGGGGCCGGGGTTCGCGGAGGGGCTCTCTGTCGCGTCAAGTCGGTGACGTCAGTGCAGTTCGTTCGAGACTAGCCTGAGTGGGCCGGAAGCCGAGGCGCCAAGGGAGGCTTCCCGGCACAGGGGCGATTGATACCGGCAGCCAAGGGCCTCTCCCGCTTGCGCGGGTGGGGGCTGAGACTTCCGACCCAACCGGCTCGAAGAACGCGAACAAGTCGCATCCTCCGTTCTCGAACGCACGCGTGCGTCGAGGATCCACGACATCGGGCAATCGACAATGGCTTCGGGGGGTGGTCCTGGCGCGGGGGGCGTGACGGCGGGGGCCGTCACCGGTAGCAACGAAAGCGAGTTGGGGGCGGAAGGATGATTCTTGGGGGCGAATGCGGAATCGGTCCAACCTTTCACTTCGGCATCCCCTGCTATCTTGGTCGAGCCAAGACCTGAGGCATTGCGACCCGGGATCGCTCCCGGTGTGCTCTTGTCGGTGATCATCGTCGCGGTGCGTGCGGCACCGCAGTCGTTCAAAAAACACCGCCTCGGTTTCCCGCGGCGTCCAACTCTTCGCTATCCACCTCATCGGCTCGCTTCCTGGGAACTTTAGCCCCAATTCGAAAATTGCGCCGTCGGGTGTTGTTTGACCGTAACGGTTGCTGCTGGATAGACTTCCGGCGATTTCTCCGCGATTACCGACATCTTGTGAATCCCGACTCACCCAAGACGAAAGCGGGCGACGTCCGCCTGCCGGCGCTGCCACTGGCTCTCGTGACTGCGCTGCGACCGAAGCAGTGGCTCAAGAACCTCTTCGTCTTCGCGCCGGCGATCTTCGCGAACACGCTCTTCGAAGAGAGAACGATCGAGCGCGTTTCGGCGGCATTCCTGGTGTTCTGTGCTGTTGCCAGTGCGACGTATCTGCTAAACGACGTCCTCGATCGCGAGTCCGACCGGCAGCACCCGGTGAAGAGGCTGAGGCCCATCGCGTCGGGTCGACTGTCGCCTGCTGCGGCGCTCGCGCTTGCGGGAGTCCTCGCAACAGGTGGAATCGCGGCGGCGTTCGGGTTGGGAAGGCCGTTCACGGCGTTCGTCGTCGCGTACCTCGTGTCGACGATTTCCTACACTTTCTACTTCAAGCACAGTGTCATTCTCGACGTCATGTTCCTTGCAGCCGGGTTCGTGTTGCGGGTCGCGGCCGGAGCTGCGGCGGCGAACGTGCCGGCATCGGAATGGCTATTCCTGTGCACGATGCTGCTCGCGCTATTCCTCGGATTCAGCAAGCGACGTCACGAGCTGACGCTCCTCGAGGACGACGCGTCAAACCATCGGCGCGTGCTCGTGCACTACAGTCCCGAGCTCCTGGATCAGATGATCGTCATCGTGGCGACATCGGCGATCCTCTGCTACATCCTGTACACGGTCTGGCCATCGACGGTGGAGCGCTTCGGCTCGAATCATCTGATCTACACGGTGCCGTTCGTCATCTACGGGATCTTTCGCTACTTCTACCTGATCCATCAGCGGCAGTCTGGTGGTGATCCGACGGACGCACTTCTGACGGACTGGCCGTTGCTCGTCAATGTAGTGTTGTGGGCGGCGGTCGCAGTGGCCGTGATCACGTTCCGGCTGTAGTCCGTCGAGAGAGAGAGTAGACAGGATTACAGGATTCTCAGGATTAACAGGAAAAGCTGAATTCACCTTGATTCATAGAAATCCTGTTAATCCAGAAAATCCTGCTAATCCTGTCTAATCTCCTGTTTCTTCAGTCCAGGTCGGCCGCTCCGTAGTAGTCCGCATCGAGCGTGGTCGTGGCGACGCCACAATCGTGTGCCGCGCGCGCGACCGCGTGGGCGACGTTGCGGTGGACCATTCGATCCAGCGGATCCGGAACGGTCACGTCGTGCCAGGCGCCAAAGTCGGCGATCGCATTTGCGGCGGCGACGAACATCTCGCGCGTAACGCCCGTTGCGCCGGCATCGAGCGCACCCCGCAGAATCCCGGGGAAAGCCAACAGGTTGTTCACCGACGCGCCATCCAGGGCGAAGGCCGCACCCGATGCGAGGGCCACCTCGGGCTCGATCTCGGGATCCGGATTCGACAGGGCGAGAATGATCTGACCTGGGCGCACCTGCTCAGGCTTTATGAGACCGCGGACTCCGGTTGTCGCGACGACGATGTCGGCATGCCGCATCACTTCATCTAGCGTCGAACCGACTCCGCCAGCGGCGACGTGTCGCCGAACGGCGTCATCGCTGAGATCCGCCCCAAGAACCGGACGGTCGGACACCTGCATGGCAAACCGGGCGATCGTCGCTCCAGCCGCGCCGAGGCCGATCTGTCCGATGACCGACGAGCGCACATCGCGACGGGCACGTTTGCACGCCGTCAGGATCGCAGCGAGTGTCACGGTCGCGGTCCCGTGCTGGTCGTCGTGGAAAATTGGCATCCTGAGCGCCGCCACGAGTCGCGACTCGACCTCGAAGCACGCCGGGGCCGCGATGTCCTCGAGCTGGATCGCCCCGAAGCCGGGTGCGATCGCGCACACGGTCCGGACGATCTCGTCGGGATCCGTCGTGTCGAGCAGGATCGGAACCCCGCTGAGACCGACGAGCTGCTCGAGCAGCATGGCCTTGCCCTCCATCACCGGCATCCCGGCGACCGCGCCGATGTTGCCGAGCCCGAGGATCGCCGTGCCATCGGTCACGATCGCAACCGTTCGGGGAATCGACGTGTAGACCTTCGCTTTCGACGAATCGGCGGCGATCAACCGGCAGATCTCCGCAACACCGGGAGTGTAGACTCTGCGGAGGTCGGCGAGCGACGTCACCGGAAATCGGCTCACCATGTGGATCTTGCCGCCAACGTGCTTGCGCCTTACCTCATCGATGACCTCCATGACCTCGGCGTCGGTCGACTCGGCAATGACGGCGAGCACCCTGTCGAGGTGGTCGAGGTCGCTTACGAGCACTTCAATGTCGCGAATCGTGTGGACGGTGCCGAGCCGTTGCGTGCGGATCTCTCCGATCAGGGCGCCCGCGCTTCCGATTGCCGTGGCCAGGAGACCGAAGCTGCCCGGTCGACGCCGGATTCTACAGCGGAGCGTTCGTACCAGCGGATTCACGAACATGGTCCGAGACGATAGCACAGGGACTTTGCGCGACCTCGAGACCCCGTCGGTCGGCCCGGATTGCCTTGTCGCTCCCGAATCAGCCGAGTACCATTCGCGCGGGCGGCCCCCGCACACCCTGCCGTGAAACCGAACTACTCCACGCACTGACCGATGTCACGGACGACCAAGCGTGACCTTGTCGGACTTCTCGTTGGCGAGGGTCTTTCAAGGCAACAGGCGACGCGTGTCCTCAATTCCGTGCTCTCAGGAATTGGCGAAGGACTCGCGAAGGGCGAACCCGTGATACTTCGCGGATTCGGCAGTTTTTCGACGCGGACTCGCCCTTTTCACTGGCGTCAGATTCCGCCGTCGGGCGAGATCGTCAAGGTACCGGAGCAGCGAATCGTTCGCTTCCGGCCTGGAACGGAGCTAACCCGAGCCGCTGATCTTTCTCCGGACGACCCCTACTTCGACGCGCTTATCGCGAAGCGACGCAAGAACTCGCGACAGCTCCTCTCGCAACCCGAGAACAATCCGCTCGTCCACGACGCTCAGTTCGATCTCGGCATCGCCTATCGTGAGATGGGGCTCCCGAGGGAGGCTCTCGAGAAGTTCACGACGGCGTTGTCGCTGATCGACGAACGGGAGCGGGGCGCACGGTATGTTCGCTGCTGTTACATGATCGGGCTCTGCAACATGGACCTCGGCGATTTCGACGTCGCGTACGGTTGGTTCCAGTCCGGTGTCGCCGCACCGCGTCGCCCGTTGCGCGAACGCATCGAATTGCACTACCAGCTCGGACTGCTCTACGAAATGGAAGGCCGGGTCAACGAAGCGCTTGACGAGTTGCGACAGGTACAGGTCGTCAACCCCAAGTTCCGCGAGGTTGCCGGCCACATCCGTTCGCTCAAGGCACTGCGGGTCGCCCAATCGGTTCACCAATGATTCTCAGGCTGAGGTCTGAATGAGTAGCGCGGATTTAGCGGATCGAGCGAATCTTCGCGGCTCTGACAAGTTGCTCAGATCCGCTCCGCCCGCTCGATCCAATAAGTCACCGTTGCTCTTTCCTTCCCAATTCCGAATCATCGACCCCTGCTGTATTCCATCTCTGGCTCGTCATTTGTTGCGACTTTTCGGGGTGGGGGCGTAGTATGCTCCACTTCGCAGGCGACCTTGCGAGTCGATCGACCGCGACTACTTCAGGTACATAGGTTCATGGCCGTAAGACTTTTTGTCGGAAATCTTCCGTACAGTGCGACGGAAGCGGAGCTTCGGGAACATTTTGGCGCTGCGGGAGCCGTCTCGGGAGTCTGGCTGCCGCTCGATCGCGAAACCGGCAAGCCGAGAGGGTTCGCGTTCGTTGAATACGAAGATCGCGCTGTCGCCGAAGAGGCGGTCCGAAAGTTCAACAATCAGCCGTTTGGCGGCAGACCCATCTCGGTGAACGAAGCTCGCCCGCCCGAGCGGACAGGAGCGCCACCGCCACGACGTCCGGCGAGCCCTGGAGGCTACACGGGTGATCGACCGTCCGGCCCCCGAGAGGGAGGCTACGGACCGCGACCGATGGGTGGCCCGCCCGGGGGCGGCGGATTCGATCCCCCGCCCGAGCCGGGCGCCGAACGAGTTCGCGACCGCTCCCGGTCGTTTGGTCCCGACGCCATCCGGAAGAAGGGGCGCAAGGGCGGCCGGGGCGACAAGGGAGACAAGGCCCGTGGGGGTCCCAAGCAGCCACTCCAGGTGACGTCGACCGGGCGCGTCTTCTGGGACGAGGACGAAGATCACAGCGACGAGCTCGACGTGGTCGGCGAAGGGCTCGATGCCGAAATCGACGACGTGGACGAGGATCTTGACGAGGATCTTGACGACGATCTCGATGGTGAGCCCGATGCCGAAGTCGGCGAGGGCTCGGCCGAGAGCAAGCCATCGCCTGACGCCGATCCGGATCGAGATTCGTAGCTGCTTCGATTTCCGTTTCCGTTGATTCCGGGAAGCTGGACGCTAACCGTCCGGCTTCCCGGAATCCGGATAGCCGGGTTCCGGCCAGTTGTGGGCGATTGCTCCTGATTTGCGGGAGTAACAAGGCCGCACGGCTTTGGCACGCCAGTTGATTAGGTATCCAGCGGCGGGCGCGCTCCTGAAGTGCTTGACCACGCCGCGCTTTGCGGGTGTGCGCCCATGTCTTTCTTTCGAGGGTCGATGTGATCGTCCGGAAGTTCTGAATTGGTTTTGGGGCCGCCGGACATTCACGACCGAACTGGTCGGGGTTAACTTGGGGGGCCGCCGGGCCGGTCAAACGGACCGGCGGCATCCCCGACCAGACGACACGGAACAGGGGCCACGACGACCGAACGGTCATCGTGGCCTCGTCGTTTTCGGACCGGACCGCGACTGGATGCGCGGCACCTCAGACAGCGGGGAAGACTGCGACTGAGGATCAAACCGAACCGCATTGCCGGAAACCCGCCTCGCCGTTCTCCGTAATACCGTCCCTGAACCTGAAGCCAGGTTCCGTGCCCGAGATCAGGAGACATTCATGACGAAAGCCACGTTGGTCGTCGCGCTCGCATGCGCGCTCGGCCTCGCCCCCGTTCCCGCCCTTGCCCAGGGACCTGCTTCGAAGAGCGCCATCCGCCTTCCCGGCCGCGTGAGCGCCGAGCACATCACGTCCGCGCAGCTTCGCGATTACCTTTCGCTCGTCGCCTCGGACGAGATGGAGGGACGTGACACGCCCTCTCGCGGCCTCGACACGACGGCGATGTTTCTCGCGACGATGCTCTCGCGATGGGGACTCTCACCGGCCGGCGACAAAGGCACCTTCTTTCAGAGAATCGAACTGTCGCGCCAGGTCGTCGTCCCGGAATCCGCCTCGCTCACGCTCGCCGGCGTTGCCTACGGCCAGGGCGATGGCTGGATTGCGCGCCCGACGGCCGGAGAGGCCGACGCCGGGCTCGTCTACGTCAGTCACGGATGGGTGAATACCTCCAGGAACATCGATCCGTACCGCGGGCTCGACGTGAAGGGCAAAATCGTCGTCGCGCAACTGTCGTTCTTCCCGCCCGGGGGATCGTTCCAGGATCTTCGCAAAGGCTCAACGTGGATGCGACCGGGCACCGCGGCGCGCGAGCGTGGAGCCGTCGCGATCGTCTACGTGCCTTCCAAGCGCGGTTATGACTCGTGGGAGCGCCTGAAGTCCCTGCTTGGTACTGAGAGCCTCGAGCCGACGAAGCTCGGAACTCCTTCCGACGTCGAGATCCCGGCCGTAGTCGCCGGCATGGCGCTCGCGCAGGCGTTGTTCGCAGGCGAGACGTCCGACGCCGAAGCCATCTGGAAAGGGTTCGAGAGCGGTGCTCCCGTTGAGGGATTTGCATTGTCCGGGACCAAGAGGCTCGCGGTCCGCGTGGTGACGAAGTCCGAGGTTCGGTGGACGCAGAATGTCGTCGCGGCCTGGCCGGGATCCGATACGATTCTGAAGAACGAATACGTCGCTTTCGGCGCGCACTACGATCACGTTGGCATCAACGAGACCGCGGCCGAGAGCGATACGATCAGCAACGGCGCTGACGACGACGGGTCGGGGACGGTCGCACTGCTCGCGATGGCCGAGGCGCTTGCAAAGACGGCCCGCCGTCCCAAGCGGTCCCTGCTCTTCATCTGGCATTGTGGCGAAGAGAAGGGATTGTGGGGATCGGAGTACTTCACGGAATTTCCAACGGTTCCACTCAACCGGGTCGTCGCCCAGCTGAACATCGACATGATCGGTCGCAGCAAGGCGCCGGGCGACGAGAATGCACGCAACGCAGCACTCTCGGGCCCGCACGAGGTGTACGCAATTGGATCGCGGATGATGAGCGACGAACTGGCGGCGACGAACGAACGGGTGAACGCGGCCTATCTGAACCTGCAGTTCAACTACAAGTACGACGACCCGGCGGATCCCCAGAGGCTCTTCTACCGCAGCGATCACATCAACTATGCGAAGAAGGGCATCCCGATCATCTTCTTCTTCAGCGGCCTGCACGAGGACTATCACCGCGTGAGCGATCACGTGGAGAAGATCGACTTCGCGAAGCTCGAGAAGGTCGCGCGCACGATCTACGTGCTCGGCTGGCAGATCGCTGAAGCGCCGACCCGTCCCAAGGTTGACCGCCAGCTCCCATCCGACGTGGTCGAGGTAGAATAGACAGGATTACAGGATTTACAGGAAAGTCCCGTTAATCCTGTAATCCTGTCAACTCTCCTTACACGTCCAGGTTGCGAACCTCCAGCGCGTTCGTCTCGATGAACTTGCGCCGGGGTTCGACCTTGTCGCCCATCAGGATCGTGAAGATCTCGTCGGTCTCGACGACGTCGTCCACGCGAACCTGAAGCAACACGCGCTTGTCCGGATCCATCGTCGTCTCCCACAGCTGATCGGGGTTCATCTCGCCGAGACCCTTGTAGCGCTGGATGTGGATGTCCTTCTTCGCCGCCGCGAGGACGTGGTCGAGAAGAGCCGTCCGCGACGAGAGTGTTACGGCCGAAGGTCCCTCGCCGACCGTGAACGGCGCCGTCTGCAGGTCCGGCATGTCGCGATAGAGCTCCGTCGCGCGCGAGAACTCGACGTGTGTCGCGAGGTCGTAGTCGATCGTGACGCGACCGTTGCCGCTCGTCCGCAGGACCTCGATCCGCCAACGGTTGTGCTCTTCGTCGAACTCGAGCTGCGCGTCGAGCCCGGCGGCGTTAAGAAGACCCGCGACGCGTCCGAGCGACTCCTCGTTCTGAAACACCTTGAGCAGCTTTCCACCCGACGTGTACACGCCGCCGGGTCCACCCATCGCGGCAATGAGCTCGTCCACGAGCTTGTCATCGTGAAGGCGTCGCACGAGCTTGAAGCGGTACTCCGCGAACTCCTGCAGTTTCTCGAGAGTGCGAGTGAGCTCGCGACCTTCGATCCGCTTCCCGGAGCTGACAACCGTGACGACGACGTCCTCCGTCGCCTTCTTCATCAGGTACCGCGTCATCTCGGCCTCGTCCTTGATGTAGCGCTCGGACTTGCCCTTCTTCAATTTGAAGAGCGGCGGCTGCGCGATGAAGATGTGGCCGCGCTCGATGAGATCGGGAAACTGCCGGTAGAAGAACGTCAGCAACAGCGTGCGGATGTGGCTGCCATCCACGTCGGCGTCCGTCATCAGGATGATGCGGTGATATCGGAGCTTGTTGATGTCAAAGTCTTCCTTGCCGATGCCGGTTCCCATCGCGGTGATGAGCGCGCGGATTTCGGAGTGCCCGAGCATCTTGTCGTAGCGCGACTTCTCGACGTTGAGGATCTTGCCCTTGAGCGGGAGGATCGCCTGAAAACGCCGATCGCGACCCTGCTTCGCGCTGCCGCCGGCCGAATCACCCTCGACGAGGTAGATTTCGGACGCCGCCGGATCCGTCTCGGAACAATCGGCGAGTTTTCCGGGCAGGCTGCTCGCATCGAGTGCGCCCTTGCGGCGCGTCAGGTCGCGGGCCTTGCGGGCGGCCTCGCGCGCCCGGGCGGCGTCGACGGCCTTCGAGATGACCTTTTTCGCAACGGCCGGGTTCTGTTCGAAGAACTCGCCGATCGCCTCGTTCGTGAAGTTCTCGACGATTCCCTTCACGTCCGAGTTCAACTTCGTCTTCGTCTGGCCCTCGAACTGCGGCTGCGGAACCTTGACCGACACGACCGCGACGAGTCCCTCGCGGACGTCATCGCCCGAGAGGCCGCTGCCGAGCTTCATCGTCTTGAAGAGGCCCGACGACTGTCCGTAACTGTTGATCGTTCGCGTGAGCGCCGCGCGGAAGCCCGTAAGGTGCGTTCCGCCGTCGATCGTATTGATGTTGTTCGCGAAGCTGTAGACGGTCTCGTTGTAGCTGTCGTTGTACTGGACCGCGACCTCGACCGTGATGCTCTCCGAAACGCGCTCGAAGTAGATCGGTGTGGTGTGTACGACTGTCTTGTTCTTGTTGAGGTGCTTGACGAATTCCGCGATGCCGCCCTTGTAGAGGAAGACGTGCGACTTCTCGGTCCGCTCGTCCATGATCGTGACCTGGACGCCCTTGTTGAGGAACGACTGCTCGCGCAACCTGCCCGACAGCGTCTCGAAGCTGAACTCGGTGACGTCGAAGATCTGCTCGTCCGGCTTGAACGTGATCTTCGTCCCCTGCTTCTTGGTGTTGCCTGTCTGCGCAAGCGGCGACACCGGAATGCCGCGCCGGTACTCCTGCTCGAAAACGTGGCCTTCCTGCCAGATTTCGAGCCGCAGCCACTCCGAGAGGAAATTCACGACGGAAACGCCGACTCCGTGAAGACCGCCCGAGACCTTGTAGGCGTTGTCGTCGAATTTTCCGCCCGCGTGCAGGACCGTCAGCGCGACTTCGGCGGCCGAGCGCTTTTCCTTCTTGTGCATCCCGGTCGGGATGCCCCGGCCGTTGTCGATGATCGTGATGGAGTTGTCCATGTGGATCGTGACTTCGACCGAGTCGCAATACCCGGCGAGGGCTTCGTCGATCGAGTTGTCGACGATCTCGTACACGAGGTGGTGAAGTCCCAGCTCGCCCGTCGAACCGATGTACATCGCCGGTCGCTTGCGGACCGCTTCGCGCCCCTCGAGCACCTGAATCGAGTCGGCTCCGTAAACACTGGCCTTCTTCTGGGGGGCTCCCGTCTCACCGTTGCTCATGCGTCTTCAGATCTCCTCGGATTCACCTGTTGCTGCGCTGTCCATTGACGCGATGTCGACTGCCGTGTCGGCGGGTTCCCGCTCGACGATTCCGGCGCTCACCGCAAAGATCTCGGCACGCGATCGGAACGAATTGGCGATGTCCTGCTTGGAGGTCGAAATGAAGGTCTGGGCCTTCCCCTCCACGTGGCCGAGCAACCGGTCGATGCGGCTTCGGTCGAGTTCGGCGTCGATGTCGTCTATCAGCAAAATCGGGTATTCTTCAAACGCTTCATAGTACACGTCGACTTGCGCTAAATCAAGGATTAATAAGGCACTTCGCTGCTGTCCGGCGCTTCCGAAACGGCCCACTTCACGCCCCTTGACGAGCACTTCGAGATCATCCCGATGAGGGCCGATGAGGGAGTGGCCAGACGCCGCTTCGGCGTCGAACCGGAGCTCGAGCCGCTCCCGGAAAAGGGCCTCGTAGTCCCCGAGATCGCCCTTCCCTTCAAACGACGACACGTATCGAACGTCGAGTTGCTCGCCGAAGAGGTTCCGGGCGAGCGCGTTCGACAGTTTTTCGACATACGCGACCCGCTCGCGATGCATCTCGGCGCCTAGCTCGACGAGTTGCTCGTTCCACGCTCCGACGGTTGAACGAAGCGCGGAGGCACGCTTCGGATCGAAATCGTCGGCCTCAGAGGCGTCGCGCAGCAGCCGGTTCTTCTGCCGCAGGATGCGGTTGTAGTCAGCGATGGTCCGCAGATAGGCGGGGCGCAATCCGACGACCCCGCGATCGAGGAATCTGCGCCGTTCGGCCGGTTCACCGCGCACGATGCCGAGCTCTTCGAACGAGAAGACGACGGCATCGAGTTGCGAGATGTAGCCGACCGCTGATTCGCGCTTCCCGTTCACGTAGAACTCTTTTCGCGATCCGGAGAGGCGCATCTGCAGTTCCCGGTGAATCCCTCCGCGCTCGATCGACCCGCGCACGATCGCCTCGGTGGCTCCGAACGCGATGGCGTCTCGCAGGGCGCTCGTCCGAAACGACTTCGTGTTCGCAAGGGCGTAGATGGCCTCGAGGACGCTCGTCTTTCCCTGAGCATTGCGTCCCCACAGGATGTTGAGGCCTGTACCGAAGTCGACGCGGGTTGCGAGGTTTCGAAATCCGATCGCCTCGACGGACGTGAGGAGCATAGGGTGCCGATTGTGCCACACGAGGCCATCGTTTGGCTCTCCGTGCCTCTGTGCCTCTGCGACTCTGTGTGCGAAGCGGATTTGAGAGCTTCGCACACAGAGCCGCAGAGGCACGGAGACACTGAGAAAGGTCGAATGCAGCCAGCCGGGCTATTCTCCGACGATGGCCTTCCGCAGTGCCCTCACGCCCTCCGTCAGCGACGCAGGCCCCGGCTGGAGTATCACCGCCGACTTCACCTCGCAGAGCCGGTTGTCCCGAACTGCGGACACCCGATCCCAGCCGGGTCGGGCGCGCACCACGTCCGGCTGGAATTTCCGGCCGCACCAGGATGCGATGATGACCTCGGGATCGCGGCGGATTACCTCATCCGGGTCGACGATACGTCGCTTCCCGTCATGAAAGGCCCGGTTCTCGCTGAAGATGTCTTCGCCCCAGGCGATTTCGATCAACTCGCTGACCCAGCGGATTCCCGAGATCAGCGGGTCGTACCACTCCTCGAAGAACACGCGCGGCCGAGCCCCGACTCTTCGTGACTCCTCACGCATCTCGACGAGGCTCTCGCGCAAGGACGAAGCAAGATCCTGTCCCCGCTCCGGCACGCCGGCGAGCGCTCCGACCATCTCGATCATTTCGAGGATGTCGGCGACCGAGCGCTGGTTGAAACACACGACCGTCAAACCCCGCCGGATTAGCTCAGCACAGATGTCGGCCTGCAGGTCCGAGAACGCAAGGACTAGATCGGGCTCGAGGGCCTCGATCTTGTCGAACTTCGCCGTGATGTAGGCCGAGACTTTCGGCTTCCTTCGCGCCTCGGGCGGACGCACCGTGTAACCCGAAATTCCGACTACCCGGTCGCCTTCGCCCAGCAGGTATAGCGTCTCAGTCGTCTCTTCGGTGAGGCAGACGATTCGTTCCGCGCGCTTACCGCGGCGAAGGACGTCGTCGACTCCGGATGGACCATTCACGGCGTGTCGCATCGCGCCAGATCGTACCGTCCGGAAGCTTCGGCGATCCAGTGCAGGCGTCTCACGCGTAGCTGAATTCGCCGCTAAGGTTTCCGCCGAGCGTGCCGATACAGAGGGTGCGACTGAAAGTGGGAAGAGGGGCAGTCTCAGGGGAAGATCGATGCTGGACGTCTACAACAACAAGCGCCGCGAACCGAGGGTGAAGATCCACACGCGGGTCATTGTCGCCGGATGTGATGCGAATGGGGACGATTTTCGCGCCGAGACAACGACCGTCGACGTCAGTCCGCACGGGGCATCAGTCTGCCTCGAGCAGAACCTCGTCCGGGGCTCGGTCGTCGAATTTGCGACGCAGGGCTACGCATTTCGGACTCGCGCCGTTGTTCGCGCCATCGATCACGACCGCGAAAGTGGCTCGCACCTTGTCGGGCTCGAGTATCTCGATGACGCCGTCAATCCGGTCGTCATCTGGGGTTCGGGTCAAAACGACCGCCAGAGCCGAGTCGGCTAGATCGCGTCGAGCCCCGGGCCGCCGGTGATCCCCGTTTCTCGAGCCGCGAGCGGTAGCGAGCGTCCCACGGACGGACTGACAATTCCGATCAGTTCCGTCTTTCCGCATCTACGAATCTGCGGATTCAGCTACCGTCCGTTGGACGCTCGCTACTGCTCGCGGCTCGAGGAACGGGGACCTGGCGGAGCGTCCGTGTACGGCTGACTACGTTCCAGGCTCCGGAGAGCTCAATACGGCACCGAAAAGGTCCGAGCCCCCGTAACCGGCCGTGCGGTCGATGTCGCGCTGCAGCTCGTCGATCTTGCGCCGCTGCGCAGCAACCTGCTTCGAGAGCTTCTGGACGTCGCCCACCGACTTCGTCGACACGAGCTGCACCTGGAGCGTCTTCAGCTCATTGTCGAGCTCTTCGCGATACGACGCGAGCTGCGCCTGCACCACCGCGTCCGTTCGCTCGGCAATCAGTCGGTCGAGCTGCTCGGCCGTCAACGTCACCGCCATTCCGCTTCCAACCGGCGTCGGCAGCACCGAATCGCCGTTCGGCACAACGCGCACGACCGACGACTCCGCCGGCCTTGGGATCAGTCCCGTGCGGAATGAAACGCCGTTGGGTCCGACGTTCAGGTCCGTATTGACGACGGCGAGCAGAAGCATTGCGCAGGCGCCAGCGGCCACCCACCGGGCTGAGGTCGGAAGCATCACGAAGGACTGGCGCACGCGCTCCCAGAGGCTCGGCCGGATCTCGACGCGAATCTCGGGCACACGCTCGACTTCCCAGCCCTGAAGCGACTGCCGCACCTCGCCAAATGCGGCGAAGTCCTCGGCGCAAACCGTACAACCCGCTCGATGCGCCTCGAACTCGGCCCGCTCGGCCTTCGTCGCTTCCCCGTAAAGCACCGTCACGAGCAGGTCGCCCCGCTCGCATGCGTCTCGTTCCGTTCGCTTCGTGGTCATGGCTTCACCCTTCTGTCTCTCGAACCCGTCATCCCGCCTACACAACCGGCCGCAAATGCTCGAGCCGCTTCCGCAGTTCGCGCAACCCCGTGTACATCCGCGTCTTCACCGTACTCACGGGAATGTCGAGCACCTCAGCGATCTCGTGGAACTTGAGGTCCTCGTACTCCTTCATGATGATCACCTGCCGCATCTCCGCCGGAATCGCGCCAAGCGCTCGCCGGACCTGTGCGCTGACCTGGTCGCCGAGAAACTGCTCTTCGACCCCCGCATCCGTCGACGCCGGCTCGAATCCCACATCCTCGAACTGCTGCTCCAGCGACGCGTCCGGGCGACGAACCCTGCGCCGCAACTTCGAATGGCAGACATTGAGTGCGATTCGATAGAGCCACGACGAAAACTTGGCGTCGCCGCGAAAGCTCTTCAGATTCGTATACGCCGATATGAAGGTTTCCTGCGTGGCGTCCTGTGCGTCCTCGGCGTGGCCGAGCATTCGCAGGTTGAGGCCGTAGATGTGGCGCTCCCACCTTCGCACGAGCAGACCGTAGGCGTCGGTTTCTCCGCCGAGCACCCTCTGGATCAGCAGTTGATCGGTGATCTCCACGTTCTGGTCGGCCTCCGAAGCTTCGGCTCGCGATCGCATACCCGTTCTGCAAACCTGTAGACCTCTTCGAGTCCCGGAAAGTTTGCGAAAGATCGGGCCGATGGCCCTATGGTCGAGACGGGTCAGCGGCCTCGTCGCCCATTCCATCCCGAAAATACCCCTGCCGGGCGTGCAACAACACCTTTTTTCGCCGGGTCGTGACTCCAATCTCGTGGAATCCCCGAGCCGAGCCGGGCGGAGGGTAGTAGCCGAGCAGGTACCGCGACCGAATTTCCTCGGCGATTTCGTCGTACGCGCTGCCCAGATCGCCGAACCTCCGCGGATAGACCACTCGCCCTCCCGACTGGCTGGCCAGATACTCGAGCCGCTCCTCGGAACGACGAAGGCGATCGGACTGGGCCCGGAACTTCACTCGTTCCTGGGTCGGGATGCCATTCGTACGGGCGAACTCGGCGAACCGGTCGGCAAGCAGACGGCTGATCGACACGACATAGACACTTGCGTCGTGCAGAAGAGCCGCCCGAGCGGCGCTGCGCGACGTCACGCTCGACGTCGTGTCGTCGCCGTCCGACAGGACGACCACCGCTCTGCGCCTTCCGACCGGCGACGCGTCGAAGCGCTCGTAGAGCACCGCGATGACCGAGCCGTACAGGGCCGTGTTGCCCTTCGGCTCGATCGCCCGAAGCGCGCCGGCCGCCGACTTCACGTCCGTGGACCAGTCCAGCAGGATAATCGGGTGGTCCGCGAACGACACAACCGTGAAACGGTCCACGGGTCGAAGTTGCTTGATGAAGGACAGCGCCGCTGACTGGATGACGTCGAGCGAGCCTTCGACGCTTCCGCTGCCGTCAACGAGCAAAACGACGTCGATCGGCGCGACGTCGCGATTGAAGAACGCGATCTCCTGCGGCGCGCCGTCCTCGACGAGCGCGAACTCGCTCCTGTCCATGTCGACGACAGCTCCGCCTCGCTCCTTTCGCGCCGACACCGGCACGAGCACGAGGTCGCCAGCAAGTGTGATCGGGTCGTCGTCCTGGGGCACGACCGGCTCGGGCACCTTCTCGACTGGCGGAGGCGGCGGCGGAGCCGGAACGGGAGCCTGCGCGAATGACGCCCCTGCGAACAGCACCGCCAGCGACACCGCCCCTGCGAGCGCCCGCACGCTGCACGCTCCAATCCCGCGGTCGCCGCGCTCTGTTCGCATGCTCGTGCCCGTCCGGCGCGTACGCCCTGCTACATCTCTCTATTGAATCCGGCCGCCGACCGACGGATCGAGTAGATCCCCTGTCCCACGTTCGCGCCGGGAGCAAGCACCAGCATCACGAAATAGTCGTGGTCGAGCGCCTTGATCAGGAACGATACGTTCTCGTAAGACGTGAAGAAATAGTCGATTCCGCCTGCCTCGAGTTGAGAACAGATCATGCGCGACGTCTGAAAGGCGATTCCCTGGTAGGCGCCCATCAGTTTCACGTACTCCACGTCGCCGCCGTTGGCCACGTGACTCTGGACGGCCTCGCCATAGCTGTCGACGAACGCGGCGCCGATGGCGCCGTCCACACGGTGGACGAGATCCTCGAGCATCACGGTGAAGGGCTCGGCCATTCGGGAAAGCTCCTTTGTCAGAGTGGGTCTGGCGGAAACTGTCGGGGATTGTGCATCCCGGCTTCGGACAAATCAACGACGCTGACGACTCGGCCTTGCAGGGACTACTGCGTGAGCCCCGCCGCGGACTTCTGCATGCGCAGTCGGATGCGACCATTGTCGTAGGCGCGGATGAGCGCCTCGACGACTTCGGGGTCGTAACGGATTCCCGCCATGTCGCGGATCTTTTCGAAAACGAGGTCGATCGGCATCTGTTTCTGGTACGGCCGGTTCGTCGTCATCGCGTCAAACGTGTCCGCGACGCTCACGATGCGCGCCATGAGCGGAATCTGGTCACCTTCGAGTCCGAGAGGGTATCCCTTTCCGTTCACCATCTCGTGATGAAACCGCATTCCGGGAATGAACTCCCGCATGCGGGATCTCGGACATGATCTTCGTCCCTCGCTCGGGATGCTCTCGCATGATCTCGAATTCCTCGTCGGTGAGTGCGGCCGGTTTGCGAAGGATCTTGTCCTCGATGGCGAGCTTTCCGACATCGTGCATCAACCCGCTGATCCGAATCTTCTCGACCTCTTCCTCCGACAGGCCAAGCTCGATCGCCATGGCCGACGAGAACTCGGCGACGCGCTCCGAATGGCCACGCGTGTAGGGATCCTTTCCGTCGATGGCCGCGGCGAGGCCGCGCACGGTCCCGATGAACAGGTCGTGGTTGCGCATGGCCGCCTCGCGCATCTCGTCCACAGTCGAGCTGAGCCGGTCGGCCATGCGATTGAAATCGCGCGCGAGTTGTCCGGTCTCGTTGTTCGACCAGACACGAATCCGGCGCGAAAAATCGCCATCCGCCATGGCCCGCGCCCCTGTCGCAAGCTCCTTGATCGGGTTCGCGATGTAGCCCGCAAACAATATCGACACGAGCACGGTGACGAACGCAACGATCAGGCTGGCCCAGACCGTCTGCGTCGTCATCCGGTTCGCCGGAGCCATGGCAACGTCCCGATTGACGACGGACGCGACACCGAGCCTGCGGCCACCCGCGAGATCCGCCGTCGCAAGCGCGCCGAGCATGTGAGCCGTCCCGTCCCCGGCCTGCTGTTCGAACTCCCGGCTCAGGTCGGACGTCGCTTCCGGCTGCGCCAGCCAGGCCCGGACGAGCGGGTTGTCGCGCATGTCACGCGGCCCCGTCGCCGGTGACTCCGAATCGACAATCGCCAGTCCCTGATCGTCGACGATGAAGTAGCTCGCCTGGTCCGGAGCGATGGCTTCCGCACCGTGTTCCTGCGGCCTTGCGGTCGACACGAACGGAAACGCCCCGGCCAGGTCAACGACCGTGACGACGTGGCCGGCTGCGCGGCCTCCGATGGAAACGGCGTCCGACGCGACCGCAATTGCCGTCGCGCCGTCTCCGGCACGCCGCACCGGACCGAGGAACGGCCCCGACTCGCGGGCACCGGCCACATTCTCGGCAATCAGGCGTGAGATCTCTTCGTCGGACAGCTGCGACGCACCGCGAGCCACAACCGGCGGCCCTCCAGCCGGAACGAGCGCGAATGCCACCAGGCTCGAATCGCGGCGCAGGGGTTCGGCGAGTCGTTCGACGAGACCGCCTTCCGTCGAGAAGCTCCCGGCAACCTCGATGGCGTGCGCGAAGCCGGCCGTCCGATCGACGTACCCGTTCACGAAGACCGCGACCTCGCGAGCGTGACTTCGCGCGTCTTCGAGCTGCATCGCCCGCTGCGTCTCGAGAAGGCTCGTGCGATTGATCGTGATCAATCGCCAGCTGACGATGGCGAGCGGCACGAGCGCAATCGCCAGCATTACCGCCAGAAGCGAATACAGGATCTTGGAATGGGCGAAAAACCGCCGCAACCGTGTGCCCTCCGGAGCGGGATTCGGGCCAACCACGAGAGCGTAGCACAGTCCACGCGAGGCCTTCCGCAGCGATTCGGCCGGCCGGTTTGACTTGTTACGAATCGTGCCGGTAACGTTGCTCCCCCAGAGATTCGAGGCAACACGAATGGCCGACAAGGGCAGCATCAGTGAGAAACCCGTCACCGAGATCTTTCGTGAGATGGTCAAGGCGGGCAAGAGTGGGATTCTCCGCGTTCAAACTGACCGCCACATTCGCATCGTCGTCTTCGAGGACGGGCGTCCCGTATTCGGCATCAGCAACGTTCCCGGGGATCAGCTCGACGTGCTGCTCGTGCGGGGCCGGCGGCTGACGCCCGATCAGGCGAAGACCGTCAAGCAGCAGATCACGAAGGAGCAGGAGTTCGGTCCGAAGCTGGTCGAGCTCGGCATCTGCGACGCTGCCACGGTCGAATCGGCGATGTACGACCAGGTGTGCCGCATCGTGCAGAACGCGATGCTGACTTTCGACGGCGAGTACTCGCTGGACTTTTCGCAGCGCGTCAATCACGACGTAACGATCGACGCGCCGCTCGATCAGTGGCTGCTCGACACGGCTCGCAACGCGTCGCCCGAAACCGCGCGGCGCGTTCTAGGCGCGCCCGAGACACGATTCGTGGCAACGGGCGCGACTGTTGGCGAGATGTCGCCGCTCGACGGTTTCCTGCTTTCGCGGATCACGGCACCGATGACGGTCGACGAGATCCACACGTTGAGCGGGTTGTCCGAGGAGCAGAGCATTCCGACCATTTACGCCCTGCTGGCATCGGGCCTCATTGCCTCCGAAGGCGGCAGTGGCTTTGCGGATTCGGGGCCATTGGTCGAACCGGCGGCGCAACAGTCGGTAGAGGAGATCCGCGACGACCTCGACCGGATGCTGGGCTCGTTTGTCGGGGTGGAGTACTACGACGTGTTGCAGATTCCGCGCCGATCGGATAGTGCCGAGGTGAAGAAGGCCTATTACGCGCTCGCGAAGCGCTTCCACCCGGACCGGTATCAGCACACGAACGACCAGGAGATTCGCGACAAGCTCGAGGCCATCTTCGCTCACGTGTCGAAGGCCTACGACACGCTGAAGGACGAAACTGCGCGCGGACTACGATCGGCGCATTGGAGCCGGCGCGGCGACACCGGCGCCCTTCGTCCCGCCAAGGCCAATCGTTCAGCCCATGTCGTCGGCGGCGCCAGTCCACGCATCGCCTTCCGCGAATACTTCCGCGGTATCGGCAGCGACCTCAACACCGCACGGGGAGGCGACATCACCACCGGCCAGTTCCGAGACCGGGGCTCGGGTGGAAGCTCCGATGACGCCGCGGTCGCAGACGACGGGATCGCTCGGACACGACGCGAATCCGCAGAAGCTCGCCGAGCAGAACTACCGCGAGGGCATGAAGAGATTCGAGGCACGCGACCTCATGGGCGCCATTGCCCTGTTGCGCGAGGCTGTCCGCCTGTCGCCCTCGACCGCGACGTATCACTTTCAGTTGGGAACGGCGCTGGCGACGAATCCGCGGTGGTCGAAGGAAGCTGAGAAACACCTCCTCGAGGCCACGCGGTTCGAGCCGATGAACTCGGCGATTTTTCTCCGCCTGGGGCAGATATACAAGGACCTCGGGCTGCAGAAGCGAGCCGAGGCGCAGTTCCGGCACGTTATCGCGATCGATCCGTCAAATCGTGCCGCGGAGGCCGCGCTCATCGACATGGGAGTCGAGTCGCCAAAGAAAAAGGCGGCGAAAGACGACTCGTCGGGCGGAATGTTCTCGAAGCTGTTCAAGCGGAAGTAGGCGTGGCCGGGCCGCGGAAAGGCGTGGCCGTAAAGAGAGCACAGAGACACAGAGCGCACTGAGGCTCGAATGAATAAGGCACTTCGTGTGCTCTGTGTCTCTGTGCTCTCCGTACGGCCACGCTTCTCCCCTCCCTTCAATTCCGATCTTTCGTAAGAACGGCTGCCACCCCTCGTTATCGCGAGCGAATCAACATCCTCTGCACGACGACGGGAGACACGTCTATGCGCCTCAGAGCTCTTGCCCTGCTCTGCTGCATGGCCTCGTTGGGGTCCGCCCTGGTGCTTGCGAATGCGCCGGCCGGATTCGACGTCGACATCGCCGCTTCTAACGCCGAACTCCGCAACAACGGAGCACGCGTCACACTTGCCATTCGCGCCCGCGGCGGTGCATACGGCCCCGCCCGCGTGCGTGTGGAGCTCGTCGACGCCGCAGGCGCAATCCTCGCCGTCGGCGAAAACAGCACCACACTCACGTCTCAACTCGGGCGTATATCCGTCGATACCTTCGGCCCGGGAATAACGTCCGGCTGGACCGACACGACCGTTCAGTCGACGCGCGTGCGTTACGCGATTAAACGCACCGCCAGTGCCAACGCGCCATCGACCGGGATCGTGGCGCTCGCCCGCATCGCTCCGGAAGCGATCCGCCTCACCGTTCTCACGCAGGAGCGGGCGCGTCCGGGAACGACGCATTCCGTCCTGATTGTGGCTACGGCTCTTCACTCCGCCGCGCCCGTTCGCGGCGTCAAGATACTAGCCAGTCTGACCCTGGATGCCGACGAGAATGCTGTCTTCGAGAAAGCCGTCGTGACCGACTCACGCGGCTCCGCCAAGGCTCAGTTCCAGATCCCGGACCTCGCCGGACTCGACGGTGGCACGATCGAGGCGATCGGGGTTCGGGGCGCCGTCACGTCTTCGGCAAGGGTCGATCTCGATCTCAGCGAAGGCGGTCGCAGCCTGCTCGTCTCGACCGACAAGAACCTCTACCAACCGGGCCAGACTATCCACGCACGCGTCCTGGTTGTCGACGCCGATCGGCGGGCTTCACACTCCAAGTCGGTGCGGCTACGGGTAGAGGACGAAGCTGGCGAGACCGTCTTTGCCCGCGAATTGACAACGTCCCGATACGGAGTCGCCTCAGCCGACGTCGTGTTGGGCGAGAACGCCCCGCTTGGCGACTACGACATCGAAGCAACAATCGAGAACGAGGTCGGCTATGACGACGAATCCTCCGCCCGCGTTGTTGTAAGCCGATACGATCTGCCGGAATTCTCCGTGAGGGTCGCGTCCGACAAGTCGTTCTACCTACCCGGCGAACGAGCGAGCGTGACGGTTTCAACCAGATACCTGTTTGGCCAGCCCGTTCCCAATGGGCGGGTTCGAATCCACGAGATCGAGGGCAACAGGTGGGACGACCGCGACTCGCCCGACGACGACACGGATCCAGTCGCAGAAGGTGCGTGCGCTGCCGATGGCTCGTTCACCGTCGCGATCGACCTGACCCGCGCCATGAAAGATCTGTACCGAGAGGACTGGCGCAACTATCGCGATGCGAGCTTCGTGGCGTCGGTGACCGATCCGACGACGAACCGCACCGAGCGACGGCGATTCGACCTGCGTACGTCGCGCGAGCCCATTCATATCAGCGTTGCCGGCAGGAATTCGGTGATTCCAGGCCATCCGACATCGTTCTTCGTCATCGTCGCTCGCCGACGGCACAGTGATTCCCTGTGACGTCACGGTGAGTGAATCCGGTCCGTGGCGAGTCTCGCCCAACGGAACCCCCGAGTTGACGTGGCGGCCCCTCGCCACGGCACGAACGAACCGCTACGGTGTCGCGCGCGTTCGCGATGTTCGGCTGACAGGAGAAGTTCGAGCTCGCCGGGATGTGCTCGAACTACGCATAGAGGCAAAAGCGCGCGACGGGAGAACCGGGTCCGAAACCGAGCCCTTCTACGTGTCCGATGACGCTCTCGTGATTGTGGAGCCAAGCCATTCAGTGCTTGCGGTTGGAGACCCCATCGAGGCCATCGCCCGCACGACCTCGGCGGCGCCGGCCCTCATGGTCAGCATCCTGAAGGACGGCCGGATCCTGTCGACGTCCGCAGTGCCCGTCCGGGACGGTCGATCGACAGTGCGCCTTCCATATCAGCCTGAATTTCGTGGCCGTATATCGATCATCGCACATGACCCGACGGTGATTCGTTACCGATGGGACGGCGACCCGGCCTCCGGCACTGCAAGTGTTCTCTACCCTGAACAGTCTGGTCTCGAAGTCACGGTGAAGCCGCGGCGTGAGATGTTCGCACCCGGCGAGTCAATGTCGGCGGCGGTGAGGGTGCGCGATCTGTCCGGAAGACGCGCCGATGGCGTCCTCGCAATCGCCGCTGTGGACGCCGCGGTCGGAGAACGCATGACCAGCTCCGACCGGTACGGATCGGGAGGACTTGCGAATCTCGCGCCCTGGATGCAAGACGATGGTGGACGGATCGGGGACGTCACGCTGTCGAAACTGATGCGACTCGACCCGGCCCGTCGTGTGGCGGACGACCTCGACCTCGTCGCCGCTGCACTGATGTCAGGGCGCGACGAATATCGATCGAATCGAGATCGCAGTCCAGCGTCCGGTCCAGCTCGAGCACGCGTTCAAAGCTGATTTCGATCGCCTTCGGGGCGTTCTCGAGTCAACGCTGACGGACGAGATTCGGTCGCTCCGCGGACTGCCGGCAACACCGCTTCACTTGCATCGGCATTGGCACGCCACGGGATAGTGCACTCGGAGCTCGCGGATCCCTGGGGGACGCCTCTGTTTACCAGCGGGCTCGTGAATGGAGCGCTTCGTCACGTCACCGTCTCGAGCGCAGGCCCGGACACGCTGGCGAACACTCCCGACGACATCGTCGTGGACCACCGCGCCGACGAATACTTCAAACCGATGGCCACTCGGATTGGTGCGGCGATCGACATGTTTGCAGCCGGATCGGGGAGGTACGTGCGAGACAAGGTGACCTTCGATGAAGCGATGCGGGCGGCCGGAATCGACCCGAACGGATTGCGCGACACCTGGGGCCGGCCTTACGCCGTGAAGTTCTCGTCGACGGGCACATACATCAGGGTGGTCCTGGTCAGTTCCGGTCCCGACGGCCGCCCCGGACCTGACCGAGACGGCTGGTCCGATGACTTCGAGGTTTCGCACAGCTACGTGGAGTTCTATGTCCAAAGAACGAAGTCACTGCGAAAGGCACTCGACGAAGCAGCCAGTCGTGAAGCATTTCCAACTGACCGCGAGTCGTGGGCCTTGGCGCTGGCAGCAGCCGGAATCAAGCCCGGGTCGCTCGTCGACCAGTTCGAATCAGAGCCCACGCCAGTCTTCGCGAGGCTGAATCGCTTCACGGATCGCGTGTCGTTCGCCAAGAAAACGGAATTCGGCACTTCCAGGTCAACGATTCGGACCGTGAAGACACCCGTGACCGAAGAGTACGACGAGATACGACTCGTCGGTCGCGGGCCGGATCGAGTCGCCCAGACAAATGACGACGTCGAGCTGGCGCGATTCGTCCACATCCGCTCGACACAAGCTTCCAGCGATCTCGAGCCGCTCCCCTCATCGTCTGTCACGCCGGTGGCAACAAACGGGGGCGGGGCGATCAGCGGCACTGTCACGGACGCGCAGGGCGCAATCATTGCCGGCGCTTCCGTGGTGCTCTCCGCAGCCGCAACAGGGTCGCTGCGCGCAACCGTGACATCCGGCGACGGCAGGTACTTCTTCGCGAATCTGACTCCGGGAGTGTACTCGATCAAGGTAGAGGGCGCGGGCTTCATGACTTGCACCGTCGAGTCCATTCCGGTCTACACGGACCAGACGACCGTGTTCGACGTTGAGCTCAACGTTGCAGGAACGGGTGAAACCGTGGAGGTGACGGCCGGAGACGCGGGAGTTCAGGTCAATACCGAGAACCAGGTCCTCGCGACGACGGTGATGGCCCGAGAAGTTCGCAGTTTGCCGGAGTTGAAGCGACGAGTGCCTTCAGTGGCGGCCCCGGAGCGCTCACAGGGGCCGGTGACGTCGACGCCGCGCTTGCGCCAGTATTTCCCCGAGACCGTCTACTGGAACCCCGAGCTCGTGACCGACAAGAGCGGACGGGCCAGAATCGAGTTTCCGCTCGCCGACTCGATCACGACCTGGCAGCTCTCCGTGCTCGCTTCGACCGAAGACGGTCGCGTGGGTTACGGGAGCGCCGATGTTCTCGCGTTCCAGCCGTTCTTCGTCGATCACGATCCGCCGCGCGTTCTGACCGAAGGCGATCGGATCGGCTTGCCGGTCGTAGTCCGCAACTACCTTGACTCAGCGCAGTGGGTCGATCTCTCGATCTCTCCTGCGCCATGGTTTGCGATCGAGGGTCCTGCAAGCCGGCGGGTCCGCGTCGACGCGGGCTCGCCATCGAGGCAGATCTTCGACGTAAAGACGCTCGCGTCGGTCGACGACGGCGCCCAGCGTGTGACCGGTCTTGGCGAACAGGCGTCGGACGCGATCGAGAAACCAGTCGACGTCCATCCGGACGGAGAGGAGCGGATCGCATCGTCTTCGGCACTCTTCAGCGGCGCGGGAGTGATCGACGTTCAGTTACCTGAGGAGTTCTGGGCTCGCCACAAACGACGCTCAAGATCTATCCAGGCGTCATGGCGCACGTCGTCGAAAGCGTCGAGGGGATCCTGAGGCGTCCATACGGATGCGGCGAACAGACGATTTCGTCGACCTACCCGAGCCTGCTGCTCCTCAAGCACGCTTCGGACGGATTGAGTCCGGCGCTCGAGGCAAAGAGTGACGAAGTATCTCCAGGAGGGATACGAACGGCTGAAGTCGTATCGGGCCGCTGATGGCGGCATTGGGTATTGGAACGATACACCCTCGAACACGGCGCTGACGGCGTACGCGCTGCGATTCCTGCTCGACGCCGATGGGATCATCGACATCGACGACACCTTCGTCGCCGGACTGCGCGACCGCCTGCTTGCAGCGCAGCAAACCGACGGCCGGTGGGAGGCGGCTCGATGGTACTCATCCAGCGATCGTCTCCAGGATGCAATGGAAACGGCGTACATCGCGGAATCGCTTGCGCGGTTGCAGTCCGTGCCGAAACTTGCCACTCCGGGTGTCGCCGACGCGGTCCGGCGCGGTCTCGCGTATTCGGTTCCCGTGGCCGCCGGGATGGACGAGCCTTACCTGACGGCCTCGATAGCCCTTGCCGCGTTGGAGGTTGGAGACCAGAAAATGGCGGACGACGCCATCGCGAGGCTCGTCGCCACGGCGCGCGCGGAGGGCTCGATGGCGTACTGGGCGCTCGAGTCCAACACCCCGTTCTGCGGCTGGGGCCTTGCGGGCCGGGTCGAGACCACGGCACGCGTCGTGCGCGCCCTCGCGGGTCAAGTGCGGCGCAACCCTGTCGGCGCGACTTCGGCAGAAACGAAACTGCTCACCGATCGGGCAACCCACTTTCTGCTCAAGCAGAAAGACAGGTACGGCGTCTGGTACTCGACACAGGCGACGATCTCGGTGCTCGACGCGCTGCTCGAGCAGATGAGCGGCGACGGAACCTCGGCCGGTGGGACCCGATCGGCTACAGTGAAGGTGGACGGTCACGATCTGCCGTCCATCGCGCTGCCGGCCCCTGACGTCATCTCGGAACCGCTCGAGGTCGATCTGTCGACGTTTATCGGTGCCGGCCGTCACAGCATCGAGATCGCCGCATCCGACGGCTCGAGACTCTTCGCACAAGTCGTCGCGCGCCACTACGTGCCGTGGGTCGACGCCGGCCGTGACGTAGCGAAGCCGAATCGGGCGGAGAAACGCGAAGACGCGCTTCGATTTGCGGTCGAGTACGACCGCCTCGACGCGGGCGTCGGGCACCAGGTGACGTGCACGGTAACGGCCGAGCGCATCGGGCACCGAGGGTACGGCATGCTCGTGGCAGAGATCGGGCTCCCGCCGGGCAATGACGTGGATCGCTCGTCACTCGACCGGGCGGTCGCAAACAGCGGCTGGACGGTATGCAAATACGACGTGCTGCCGGATCGGGTCGTCGTGTACCTGTGGCCGAGGGCTGGAGGTGTGACGTTTTCGTTCCGGTTCACGACGCGGTACGGGATCGAGGCTATGGCGGCGCCGTCGTCGGTGTACGACTACTACAACCCTGAGTCGAGCGTGGTGCTGCAACCGCCGCGGTTCGTGTCGGTTGAGCGCTAGGTCCTGCTGAACTCCGTGTCTCGGCGCCTCCGTGTCTCTGTGTGCGAAGCTCTGAACCGAATAGAGCTTCGCACACAGAGACACGGAGGCGTCGAGACACAGAGTCGATGGCCAGGACAGGTCCTCTAAGCAGCTCGTTCGTGTATCCTCCTCGCCCATGCGACTCATCTTCATGGGCACCCCGGCCATCGCCGTGCCGGCACTCGCTGCCCTCGTCGACGCTGGCCACGACCTCGCGGCGGTGTTCACGCAACCCGACCGCCCCGTCGGCCGCAAGCAGACCCTCCGCCCGCCCGACGTCAAGGTCGCCGCCGAACGCCTCGGCATCCCGGTCCATCAGCCCTCCAAGGTCCGAACCGAAGAGACTCGTGACCTCGTCGAGTCCTTCGCCCCGGACGCAGCAGTCGTCTTCGCCTACGGCCGCATCCTCCCCCAGACCCTGCTCGACATTCCGAAACGCGGCTGCATCAACGTCCACACGTCGCTGCTGCCGAAATACCGCGGCGCCGCGCCGATCCAGTGGGCGATCGCCGAAGGAGAGACCGAAACCGGCGTCACCACGATGCTCATGGACGCCGGCCTCGACACCGGCCCGATGCTCCTGAGGCGTTCAACACCGATCGGGCCGGCAGAGACGGCGATCGAAGTCTCGGAGCGACTCGCACTGGTCGGCGCCCAGCTCATCGTCGAAACGCTGTCGCGCCTCGACGAAATCGTGCCCGAAGCCCAGGACGATTCACTCGCCACGCTCGCTCCGATCCTCACGCGCGACCACGGGCGGATCGACTGGACGGCGAGAGCGACGACGATCGCGAATCGCTGCCGCGGATTTCAGCCGTGGCCCGGCACGTGGACGACGCTCGACGGCGCGCGCCTGCACATCTGGTCGTGCGAGGCGCTGCCGGCCGACATGGCCGCGACGTCCGCTCCGGCAGGCACCGTCATCGAGGCAGGGCGCGACCGGCTCGTCGTCTCGTGCGGCGGCGGCACGCGACTGCGCGCTCTCGAGTTGCAGCTCGAGGGCAAACGCCGAATGTCCGTTCGCGACTTCCAAAACGGCATCCGGCTCGAATTCGGCCACCGGCTCGGCGCTGCGGAGGCTCGGTGAAGCACCAGCACCCCGCCCGAGAAGGCGCGCCCGCCGTGTCGCCGTCGCGCCTTGCCGCTGCGTCGATCCTCCATCGCGTGCTGCGTGACGACTCGTATGCGTCGCCGCTCCTGGCGGCCGAGTCGCTCGACGACCTTTCGCCCGAGGATCGACGGCTCGTACAGGAGCTCGTTCTCGGAGTGCTCAGGTGGCGCGGAGAGCTCGACTACGTTATCAATGCGAAGACGAATCGACCCGCCGAGAAACTCGACGCACCCTTGCGCGTCGCGCTGTGGCTCGGCCTCTATCAGCTCCGGCACCTCGAGCGCGTTCCGGAGCACGCAGCCGTAAACGAATCGGTCGAGCTCGTGAAAAACAGCCGCGCCTGGCGGGGTGCGTCACTCGTGAACGCAGCGCTTCGAGCCGAGACGCGCGAGCGAACCGCCGCGCCGGAGGACCGCGTCAAGCAGCCGGCGAACCGGCTCGCGATCGGGCTCTCGCACCCGAAGTGGCTGCTCGAGCGCTGGATCGAGCGGCTCGGCCTCGACGAGGCTACGAACCTCGCGCGTGCCAACAACGAACACGCGCCGGTCGCGTTGCGGATCAATCCGCTGCGGGCTCCCTCGCTCGCCCGCGTGCTCGAGGAACTGTCGGCAATCGGCGTCGACGTCCGGAAGTCAGAGATCGCGCCCGGCGCGTTCGTCGTTTCGGGCGGTCATCTCACGCCGTCGGCGCGGGGAATTCGCGAGGGATGGGTTTACGTGCAGGACGAGGCGTCGCAGCTCATCGCATACCTCGTTGGCGCCCGCGCCGGCGAACGCGTGCTCGACATCGGCGCGGCGCCGGGTGGAAAGACGTCGGCGCTCGCTGCGTCGATGGGCAACACCGGACGGATCGTCGCCGTCGACGTGTATCCGTCGCGTCTGGCCACCCTGAATGCGACGTGCCATCGCCTTGCCGCGAACAACGTGTCGCCGGTCGCCGCGGACGCGGCGTTCGGCTTGCCGTTCGAGCATTCCGTGACGTTCGACCGCGTGCTCGTCGACGCGCCGTGCAGCGGAACCGGAACGTTGAGGCGCAATCCCGAGATCAAGTGGCGCCTCGCGGCCGTCGACCTCGAGCGCTTCGCGGGACTGCAATCGGCGCTGCTCGACACGGCGTCCGGGCGCGTGCGTGCCGGCGGGCGGCTCGTGTACTCCACCTGCTCCGTCGAGCCCGAGGAGGACGAAGCCGTAGCCGCCGCGTTCCTCGCCGCGCATCCTGAGTTCGTGCGCATCGATCCGGATGTTTCCGAGTCGGTCCGCACGCGCGACGGTTATGTCAGGACGTTTCCACACGTTCACGGCGCCGACGGGTTCTTCGCGGCGGTGTTCGAGCGGGGCGAAGGGACGGAATCTCGTTCGCAGGCTTGACCGGGCTCAGGCACGGTCTCCAGAATCGTCGCCATGAAACGACCCTGTCCGACGTGCGGCGCGCCCGCCGAGTGGGAGAACAATCCCGACCGACCGTTCTGCTCTGAACGGTGCCGGCTACTCGACCTCGGGGCCTGGGTGGACGAGCGTTACGTCGTCGAGACGGACGGCGCGGAGGACGACGGCGCATCGTCGTCGGTCGTTGAGGGGCGGGTGAGTGGACAGGATTGACAGGATTCTCGGAGGATGAGCAGGATTCGAAATGGGTAAATCGGATCTCGTTGGTTCCAATCAATGGAGTTCCTGTGAATCCTCTGAAAATCCGGTGAATCCTGTGCACTCTCACTGCAATAGCGACCGGGTGGATGCGAGGACGAACGCTCGTCGGAGCCCGTGACCACCCGGTCGCTATCGCTCCCGGTTCGGATGGGGATTGCGTCGATAGGCGATGAGCGACTTCGGCAATCCGAGCACTCTCTCGACGTGCAGCGATGCGTCCGGAAAGAGCGTTCGCATCGCCTTCGACCCGAGCAGATTCCAGTCGACGTATCCGCAGTGCTTCACCCAGTAACGGTCGCTGAGCTTCACGACGGCGACCGTCGCCTGATGCGGCAGCCAACCGACGATGGGAAGCCACGTGTGCGCCTCCACCGGAAACGCCTTGTGCGGCGTCTGCACGAAATACGACTTACCGACGCGGCGGATCTCGGCCGCAAACTCCGCCTGATTCCGCAACGACTCGGTCACCCACTCGCGATTCGGAATCGAGCGGTTGATGCAGTCGTCCTTCCGAAACGTCACGTGCTCGATGACCGAGTTGCAGAACACGACATCGAAGGCCCCGTCGCCGGACGGCAGCGGCTTGCCCTCCTCGAGCGTCAGCGTCGCGAAGCCGCGAGCCTCGGCGACGGCGAGAGCCTCCGTGCTGATGTCAGCGATCGTGATCCGAGCGTTGATCCGGTCGCGCACGCGCATCATGAACGCGCCGTCCTGCCCCCCGAGGTCGAGAATCGACACGTCCTGCTTCAGGTCAAGGAGCCGGAACAGCAGGTCGGCGCGTGCCGAGTGCCACGCCTCGCGTCTTTCGCCGGCCAGCCTTCGAAGTGTCGCGTACACGTCAGCGCTCGAGGGCGTCGACGAGCGCACCGCCGTGCGACCGTCCCAGTATTCGGGAACGCGACCGGCGAACGTCATTCGACCGTCGAGGATGTCGAGCGCCGCGCCGACGATCCGGTCCGCGTCGGTACCTACGACCTGGTTAGTCCCCTCAGTCACCGTTATCGGCCGTTCCGTGTTCTCGCGCAGCGTGAGGCACGGAATGCCGAGCGCCGTTGTCTCCTCCTGCAGTCCGCCAGAGTCCGTAAGTACGAGCCTCGCACCGCTGTAGAGCTTAAGGAAATCGAGGTATCCGAGCGGCTCGGTCAGGACGATGCGCGGCGAGAGCGCGATGTTGAACTCCGCGAGGCGCGCTCGCGTTCGAGGGTGGACCGGGAACACGATGGGCAACCGTTGGGCGATCCGCTCGAGCGCACCGGCAATCCGGCGGAATGTCGCGGCATCATCCACGTTCGACGGCCGATGAAGCGTCATCGTCGCGTAATCCTGCGCCGCGAGCCCGAGCGCCTCGACGACCGTCGAGCTTCTCGCGCGATCGCGCTGCGCGAGCAGCGTGTCGATCATCACGTTGCCGACGAAGACGATCCGCGACGGATCGACGCCTTCGGCCAGAAGATTCGCGTCGGCGTCCCGCGAGGGGGTCAGGAGCAGATCCGCCAGCGCATCGGTCGCCAGCCGGTTGATCTCCTCAGGCATTTCACGATCTCGGCTGCGCAGGCCCGCCTCGACGTGCGCGACCTTTACGTGCAGTTTCGTCGCGACGAGCGTCGCCGCGATCGTCGAGTTCACGTCGCCGACAACGACGACCCAGTCGGGCCGGTGCTCGACGATGACGGGCTCTATTGCGAGCATCGTGCGCGCGGTCTGCTCGGCGTGCGTGCCGGACCCGATTTCGAGGTTGACGTCGGGGCGCGGGATTCCGAGGTCCGTGAAAAACGACTCGGACATGGCTTCGTCGTAGTGCTGGCCGGTGTGGACGAGGACCTGTCGGAAACGATCTGGCCGACGACCGATCTCCGCGACGATCGGCGCGATCTTCATGAAGTTCGGGCGGGCGCCCACGACGTTGAGGACCGTACGCATCGGAAACGTCAGGCGGCGTTCTCGCGCAGCTGCGCCGTCGCAATGACGAGCAGCAGGAGTATCGCGAGCGACGTGACGAACGCGACGCCGGCGGCGACCGCCGTGTTGCGAGGCACGGCTACGGCCGGGGGAAACGAGTCGCGCGTCGCGGTCTGTGCGGTAAAAACCGGAGAGCCGAGTTTCGCGCGCAGTTCGAAGAGGTCGCGCCTGGCGATGGCGTCAGCCGTACCCGTCGCGGGCTCGCCGGTCACGGCAAGGACTTTTTCGTAGTCACGATAGGTGGCGACTGACGCCTCGAAGCGCGTCCGGTGACGCTCCACGAGCTCTTCAACTGCGGCTTGACCGACAGTGACCGCCTGGTCCGCCGACGGCGCCGATGCGGTGATCCGAACGAGCGTCGGCCGTTCGAGTCGTCCCTGTCCGCCCGTCAGCGCCTCTGCGTTGACGGTGCCGGGGGCGTTGCCGGTCCGGGCCTTCACGGCTGCCATGAAACCGGGACTGTTTATCGTCTGGGCGACGGCGTACGGGTCCTCGAGCTCTTCGCCCATCACGCGCCCCATCGAAACGAGCGCCGACGTCGTGAATCGTGGAGGACCGAGCATCGTCCACCCGGCGGCGGCCGCCGCGCAGACGAGCGCGCCCGCGAGCAGCAGCCACTTCGAGCGCCAGACGGCGCGAAGGCTGGAATCGAGTTCGATCGTATCGGTCACGCCGGCCGAGTTTAGCGAATCGGGCCTCGGATGAACACCGATCTGGATGGATGGACGCAGATACAGGGAAGAGCATGGCTTCGTCACTTTCCCTACCGCGAGTCACGTGCGCCCGGCGATGCACTGTCGGTCGCCTCGAGTTACAGAACCGCAAGCGGTAGCGAGCGGCGTGCGGACGGTCGATCGGTTCCGAGTACATCTGTGGGTCCGCAAGGACAGTCTGCGATTTCAGGCATCGTCCGCAGGCCGCTCGTTACCGCTCGCGGCTCAAAGAACGGGGCCCGGCGGAGCGTCCTGCCTGGTAGTGCACACTCCCCGTTTTTTGAGCCGCGAGCGGTAGCGAGCGTCCCACGGACGGTCGATCGGTTCCGGCCACTTCCGTCCTTCCGCAACGACGAGTCTGCGATTTCAGGCACCGTCCGCAGGCCGCTCGCTACTGCTCGCGGTTCTGAAATCGAGAGCGACTTGCGACTGGCGAAGCTGCTGTCATCCGAGAATATCTGCGTCGACCTGTGGACTCAGTCAGGCGGTCGGACGACGATGCCGGAGGCGGCGAGCTGACGCTTCGCGTCGGCGATGCCAATCTCGCCGAAGTGGAAAATCGAGGCCGCAAGCACCGCGCTCGCACCGCCCTCGTCGAGCGCTTCGCGAAGGTGCTCTACGGTACCCGCTCCTCCTGAAGCAATCACCGGAATCCGCACGGCGTCGGCGACCGCCCGCGTCAGCCGGATGTCATAGCCGTCACGCGTGCCGTCGGCGTTCATGCTCGTCAGCAGAATCTCGCCCGCACCGAGCGCCTCGGCCTTTCGCGCCCATTCGATCGCGTCGAGCCCCGCGCGCCGACGCCCGCCGTGTGTGAACACTTCCCAGCCATCGCCGTTCGCGCGTGACCTCGCGTCGATCGCGACGACCACGGCCTGCGATCCGTATCGCCGCGCCCCGTCGGTGATCAGCGCAGGTGTCTCGATCGCGGCCGTGTTGATCGAGACCTTGTCGGCACCGGATCCGAGGATCGCGCTCATGTCGTCGACCGTGCGGATGCCTCCGCCGACCGTGAACGGAATAAAGACGCGGTCGGCGACGTCGCGCACCATGTGCATGACGATCTCGCGTCGATCGCTAGACGCCGTAATGTCGAGGAAGACCAACTCGTCTGCGCCTTCGCGGTCGTATCGTTCCGCCTGTTCGACCGGGTCGCCGGCGTCGACGAGCGAGAGAAACCTTAGTCCCTTCACGACGCGGCCGGCGTCGACGTCCAGGCAGGGGATGATGCGTTTCGCGAGCATTGGCGGATTCAACGCCACGGCCGTCGACGGTGTCAAACGTCCTGTCCGTCATCGGCCGGTTCCCCAGTACGCAATCGACGCGTCGATCATGAAGCCGAGATCGAGCGATTCCCAGAGTCGTCGCGCCGCCGCGCGTTGCTCGTCGCCGAGGGCGGGATTCTGCAGCGCACGTTTCAACGACGACTCGAACTCGCGAATCACGCCCGGCATTCGAGGAACTGGCAGCATGTCCCGATCGACGCGGGCGGACTCGCACTCCGTCAGATACGCGGCGAGCAGGTCGGCGCGCCGGATGACGCCGACAAGGGCTCCGAGCAAGTGAATGGCGTCGGCGGCCGACATCCTCCGAACCGCGATGCCGCTCATCCGCGGCGGGACCGAATCGGCGCGCGCCGCGTTGGCGGTCTTGAGAAGGATCGGAACCGGGATCTTGCGCTGGGGAGGCCCCATCGAAGGCTGGCGGCGCGACGAGTTCTCGCTACGACCGACGTCCGGCCAGGCACGCAGGACGGGCGAGGCGGCGATGGGGCTCGTGAGCCTGGCCGTGTAATAACGGCCGATCACGTTGCGCGCGTCGCGCTGATAAGCGTTGCCGAGCTCGCCCCACAGTCGCGAGGCGGCGCGATTCACCTGCGCGGCGCGCTCGCGATGGGCGGGAAGATTGCTGGACGCAAGGCGCGAGGCCCCGAACGTCGCGTGCCAGAGGCTCAGTTCGGCGCCGGCGCCATCGCCGAACTGCCTGAGCTGAATCTGCGCGAGGACGATGTGCGTCTCGGGCTGCGTGCCGAGCGCGCCCTTCGCCGCCGCTGCCGCGGTAGCGGCAAGCATCTCGCGCTTGTCCTGAATCCACGGACCGGGTTCCTGGTCGAACCCGCGCTGGAGCTCGGCAAGGCCGCGCTCGCGGGTTGCCGGATCGGGGTCGTTGAGCAGGCTCGAGACCGTGTCGATCCAGTTGGAGAGCAGTTCCGACGTGTCTGAGCTTCGGGCGCCACGGGTTCGCGCGGAGCGTGCCGGGCGCGCCGGCGAGCGGCCTGGGGTGCGGGATGCGGTCGACTGCGTTCGCATGGAGAATCGGCTCCTTTCTCGATCGTGTGCCCCATGATCGAGATCAGAGCCGATTCGGTTGCGTGCGGATCAGTCGAAAATCCAGCTACGTCTTTTTGAAGTTGAACGTGATGGTGCCGATGACCTTCACCGGTATGCCGTTGAGCATCGTCGGCGAGAACTGCCACCGACGGGCCGCGTCAATGGATGCCTGGCGGAGCGTCGGATGACCCGACACGGCGTGGGCCTCGAGCACGCGACCGGTTTCCGAGACCGTCACCGAAACGACGACGGCGCCCTGGACGCCGATGGATTGCGCCATCGGGGGATACGGTGGCTCGACACGGCGGGTCGCAAGTCCGGTGATGACACCGATGTGCTTCGGTCGGGACGGCGCTGGCGTTGTCCTCTTTTCCTCGACCGGATCGGCGGGCGGCTGTGGCGGAACAGGGACGGGGTTCCGTCCGCCACCAGCCACCTGCTCCCCGTCGCCGCCGCCACCGCCGCCGGGGTCGCCAATCTGCGTGGCGTAAGGATCGCCATCGTCGGTGGAGAACGGCAGGGACTGACCCGTGAAGGCCGCCGGTTGTGGCGGACGAACGAACTCGGATGGCTGCGTCACGACCGTGAGCTGATTCGTCGCCGGTGCCTTCGATTCGCTCTGCTGCGGCGTTCGCTTGCGCGGTGCCGCCGGCGCTGAATGCGTGACCGGCACGAGCGAGAGCCGGTTGAAGTCGGCATCGAGCCGCGCGTCTGCCATGAACACGCCTGCAACCGCCACGCCCGCGAGGACCACGGACCACGTGACCGACGAGGCGGCGAAGAAGATCCAGGTGCGCGCGTTGCGGCGCTCGTTCGTCGATTCCACGAGTCTGTCGAACATGGTGCGGTTCCTCCAGGGAGTCTGTCGATCGGTTGTCGACTTGGACCCCTGCCCCGCACGAAAGTTCCTGGAGAAGAGAGTGGACAGGATTACAGGATTTTCAGGATTAACAGGATTCTGCTTTGGATGAGCTGACGGTGTTCACGTCATCCATAGTCTTTCCTGTTAATCCTGAAAATCCTGCAATCCTGTCAACTCTCCTCCTCCAGCACCTGGCAGAAGCGGTCGATCTCGTCGTCGGTGTTGTAGTAGTGCACCGACGCGCGGACGATGTTTTCGAGCCGACGCGCCTCCATGTCCAGTCGCGTCGACAAAACGTCCGAGACCGTCACGTTGATCCCGTGCGCCGCCAACCGGTCGCGCACGGCAGCCGCGTCCTCGCCGTCCTTCGTGAACGTCACGATGCCGCAGCGTTCGGCGCCGAGGTCGCGCACCGCCACTCCCGGTATCTCAGACAGACGTGCGCGCAGTCGATCCGCCAGCCCATAGACGCGATCGCGGATGTCCGCGATTCCCCACGACATCGCGTAATCGATCGCCACGCCGAGACCGAGGCGGCAGGCGACGTTCGACTCCCAGGTCTCGAACCGGCGCGCATCGGGCCGCAGGCGATACTCCCCAGGCGAAGTCCATTCCGCCGCGTGATGATCGATCATCAGCGGCTCGAGCTTTTCGAGCGCGGACCGGCGCACGTAAAGGAAGCCCGTCCCCCGCGGGCCTCGCAGGAACTTGCGCCCCGTCGCCGACAGCATGTCGCATCCGATCGTCTCTACATCGATCGGCATCTGCCCGACCGACTGGCACGCATCGAGCAGGTAGAGGATGCCTGCTTCGCGCGCGACGCGCCCGACCTCGGCCGCCGGATTCACGAGACCGCCGTTCGTCGGCACGTGCGTCAGCGCGATCAGCTTCACGCGATCGTCGATGCTGTCGCGAAGCGCCGAGACGTCGATCGCGCCGGTGTCGTCGCTCGACACGACATCGACCAGGGCACCGGTCCGCTTCGACACTTGCAGGAAGGCCACGAAGTTGGCCGCGTATTCGACGACCGACGTCAGGATCCGGTCGCCCGGACCGAGCGGCACCGCGTAGAACGCCGAATCCCATGCGCGCGTCGCATGCTCGACGAGCGCGATTTCGTCCGGTCGCGCGTTGATGAGCTTCGCCGCCGAAGAGTAGACAGCTTCGAGCTCCGCTGCGCGCGCGTTCGCCGCCTCGTAGCCTCCCATCCTCGCCTCGAGACGCAGGTGCTCGATGACAGTCTCGAGCACGCACTCAGGCACGAGCGACGCGCCTGCGTTGTTGAAGTGAATCACTCCGTCCGCGCCAGGCGTCTCGTGCCGGGCACGTTCGAAGTCAAAGGCCCAATGCGGAACGCTCACTCGCCACCTCCGGTTTCCACGGCCTTGGCGTCGTCATCCGCGTCGACGATCGTCACGCGCACCTCGTCGCCGTTGCCGCGGATCTCGGGCACGTACATCGCCTGGCCGACGACCGGAAGCGCATGGAAGTAGCCCGGCACCTCGGCGCGCAGGTCGTAGCGGATCTCCCACACTCCCTGCGGCATTCTGTTCGCGAAGACCGCGACCTTGCGGTCGCGCAGTTCGCGATACACCCACTCCGTCCGGCCGGTGTAATCCGCCTCGTCACCGCGGCGATCGCCCTCGACCGCGCTCTCCTTCAGTTCCCGGGCGTAGAGCGGCTCGCCGCTGCGGACCTCGACGGCCTCGAAGCCCGCAGGCTTCAGATCCTCGAAGAGCAGGTACTCGTAGTCGTTCTTCGTCTCGATCGTCAGCACGGTCTCGATGCGCTCACCGCTCGAGATCGTGTCGCCGTCGGCGAGCGGAATGCGCCGGTAGACGTAGCCCTTGAGCAGCGTCGGATAGCCGACGAGCCGGTAGTAGCGCCGCCGCACGAACAGTTCGCTGCCCGCGGCGGTGACCGGCTCCTCCTGGCTGAAGAACCGAACTTCGGCCGAGTAGTAGATCGGCCCCGTGCCGCTCTTCCGGGTGATGCGTATGTCGTTCGTTCCACTCCGCACGAGCTTCGGATCGATGACGTAACGGCTCGGGGCAACGATCGCCTGGGCGGCGGTGATCGTCGTCGTCGCAATGGACCGCCCGTTGACCACGAGCTCGTATTCGAGATCCGACGAGAGCTCGTTCGACGTCTTCAGGTAGTCGGTCAGCGCGAGGATCGCGATCGCCGTATCCTTTGTGTTGCTCCACTGTGCGCCGCGGCGGTTCTTCACGAGCCAGTTCATCGCCGGCTCGATCAGTTCGTTCTTCGGGTCGATCGCCATGAGCGCCTGCAGCACGAACGACGTCGATTCGATGCTGCCGTCGGACCAGCGCCACCAGCCGCGGTCTTCGCCCCAATGCGCGGTCGCGATGGCGCGGGGCGCCGGCGCGGGCGCAGCGGCCGTATCGGCGCCAGGCGCCGGTGCCGGAGCCGTTTCCGCCGGCAGCGCCTGAAGTGGCGATGCCGACGGATCGAGGTCGATCTGGGCGCCGTCCGAAAGATTGCGCGCCAGGACCTGCGCCTGTTCGGTCATCGCGTAGTTGTGCGCGGCGATCGCTAGCAGGGCCCGGGTGTACGCGGTGAGCTTGTCCTTGTTCGTGTAGAGGTTGTCGAAGGCCGACAGCTCTTCGAGACCCGCCTGGTCCTTGTTCGCAGCGCGGTAACACGACAGCGCGTGGAGGATCCACGCCTGCTGGTCGAGCTCGTCTTCGGCCTCGACGATGTTCTTCGCGAGGAAGTCGGCGCCGCGGTCGAGGGCCGCGCCCTTGAGCGTGATGCCCGAGCGTCGCGCGATCGTAAGCCCCCACACGACATAGGCGGTCATGTACGGATCGCTCTGGCCTTCCTTCCACCAGCCCCAGCCGCCGTCGTCGTGCTGGAAGTCGTAGAGCCGCTCGAGCGACTTCGCCTGCACGTCGGCGAGCTTCGCGTAGCCTTCGCCCCTCTCCGAATGCGTCTCGGCAGCGTTCGCCTGTTCGACGCCGCCGAAGACGCGGCCTTCGACGTCCGAAGCCTTGATGCCGAGATCGGTGAGCGTCTTCGAGACGATGGCGGCCGGAAGGAACCGGCTCATCGTCTGCTCGGTGCAACCGTAGGGATACCGGATCAGGTACGGCAACGCGTCGAGCATCGTGACTGCGAGACTCGGCGAGACCTGGACTACCATCGTCGTGCTGCCGGGCTTGCGGGCGGAGGGAACGTCGATCGTCGCGGCAACGTCGCCTTCGCGCGCCTTGCCGGACGTCACGAGGAGCTTGTC
This sequence comes from Blastocatellia bacterium, assembly GCA_016705245.1. Classification (GTDB taxonomy): domain Bacteria; phylum Acidobacteriota; class Blastocatellia; order UBA7656; family JADIYM01; genus JADIYM01. The sequence goes on from JADIYM010000012.1 coordinate 139,642, forward strand.
GATGCCGTGCTCGTAGATTGGCAGCGATCTCTCCATCGCATCCGTGAGCCGGCCGGCGCGCGCCGACACGGTGAGTTTGGCCTGCCCGGACTGCTTCACTTCGGCGGTCCAGTCGAATCGTGTTTCACCGTTCCCGGGAACGCTGCGAGCGGCGTGGTCCGGGCCGGCGGCGCGTCCCTTGACGACCGCGCCGGTCAGCTCGAGCCCTTCGATGACGAGCGTCGGGTCGACCGACGCCTGCAGCCGCACAGTGAGCGGCTTTCGAGTGCGCGCCGACGTGGTCGAGATCCCGAACTGGTTGCCGGTCGTCGCGGCGCGCGCGGTCGCGCGCCAGCTCGTGAGCGAGTCGGGGAACGCGACCTTCACGACGGCGGTGCCGTCCGGACCGGTCACGACGTCGGGCTGCCAGAGGACGGTCGCGCGGAAGTCGCTACGGACCTGGACCGCGGGTTCCTGGCCGTTCTTGCCTCCCTGCCGTTCGTCGTCAGCCGACTTCATGTCTTCCTTCTTCGCAGTTCGATAGAACGGGTCGGCTTCGGCCGCCGGCGCTGGCGCCGCCGCGTCCATCAGCACGTTTTTCTCCGCTGATAATTGGCCGGAGATCGCGAATCCGTCTCTACTTTCGGATCGGCCAACACCGCCGATAAACGTCGCGGTCTGGACTGCTTCCCTATCCTTCTCCAAATCGCTGAGAAGGACCTTCCGGTACGACTTCGTCTGGAACGACGACATCGTCGAGACCCGCTGCCCTCGCCGCTCCCCGAAATACACCTGCCGCGGATCGCCCGCGTAGTCGCTCTGGATCGCGTACACCGACGCGTCGACAAAGCCGAGGCCAACCTCCGCCGATACCGGCTTGCCGTCAATGTCCTTCGTCGTCACCGTCAGCGTGCCCGATTCCCGCGGCTCGTAGATCTCACGGTCCGCCTTGACGTCCACCGTCAGGAAGTTCTTCACCGGCGGCACTACCACATCCTTCGAGTCCACGAAGATCTGTCCGTCCGACACCATCGCCGCCGTCAGGAAGACGTTCGGCACGTGGCGGTCGTCGAGCACGACGTCGATGATCTTCACCGATCCCGTCATGCGGATCAGCTGATGGCTGTAGAGCTCGTCGCCTTCGACGCTGAACAGCACCGTCCTCCCGTTCGTCGGCGCCGCAATCATGACCTTAGCGGTCTGTCCGGCCCGGAACGTGTCGCGATCGACGAGCACCTGCAGCCCGCCTGAGCGATACCCGAGGTCGGTCGTTTCGTTCGTTGCGGCCCAGACCGTCGTCTCCGCCAGGATCGGAGGCCCGCCCTTCTCGCGGCTCGACCACGCAATTCGGTAATAACCCTCGCGCTGCGGCGTGAACACAACCTCGGCCTTGCCGTCCGCCCCGGTGCGCACGACCTCGGTGGATATGTCCTCGTGCACGTACTCCGACGACTTCAGCTTCCAGGGCTTCTCGTTCGGCTTCACGGACGGCGGAAAGACGCTGTTCTTCTCCTTCGCCTTCCGCAGTTCCTCGCCCCGGATCTCCTTGCCCTTCGGGTCGAGCCAGACCTCGGTCCACGTGTCGCGCGTGATCTTCACCTGCCCCTCGACGGCAACGGGCTCGTCGTTCGCATCGCGGGCATTGATGGCGATCTTCGCCTGGTCCTGCGGTCGCAACACGAAGCGGTCGGGCTGCACATCGATGAAGTAGCGCTGGCGCGTCACCCGCACCTGGTCGGTAGCGACGATCTCGCGGCGCGAGGCGTCGGTCACGCGCGCCTCGATCGTGTATTCGAAATCCTGCTGCGCCGAGCGCGGCGTATCAAAGACAACTCGCGCCCGACCGTTCGTGTCGGTCTTGATCGTGTCGCGCTTCACGATCTGGCCGCCGCCGCCGTAGTAGGGCCGGCGCAGGTTCGACTCGCCGTAGAACCACGGGAAGTCGCGCGGCGTGTGCCACCAACGGTAATACGGGTTCTGCCGGACGAGCACTTCGACCGTGGCGTTGGCGACCGCGCCGCCGAAGTAGTAGTTGGCCTCGACGTCGACCTCGATGCGTTCGCCAAGGCGGAACGCCTTCTTCTTGCCGTTCTCCTCGGGCGTGCGGATCGTGACCTCGAACTCGGGCAGCTTGTACTCCTCGAGGCGGAATATCGTCGCGCTCCCGATCGTGCGCGCGCGCCGCGCCGTCCAGAACGTGATGGTGTATTCGCCGAGCGGCATGCCTTCGGTCAGCTTCATTGACCCCCAGGCGCTGCCGAACTCGTTGAGGGTCGACTTGCCCTCGCTGACCTTGGTGCCGCGCGGGTCGTAGATCTCGTATTCGACCGCGGTTCGAGCTGGCGTGGTGTAGAGCCCTTCGGAGCGGACGCGCGCCGTGAGCTTCCAGTTCGCATCTTCGCCGGGCCGGTACGCAGGACGGTCGGTGTAGGCGTAGATCTTCCACTCTCCGTTCGAATCGCCCTGGCTGCCGTAGCTGTATGCGTTGCTGAACGCCTGACGATCGTCGTGCGCCATTGTCACGAAGATCGAGCGCGACGAGTCGGTGTTGGTCAGATCGATCGAGGCCAGACCGTCGCGGTCGGCCGTCGCGTCGGCGCGCCGCCACGACCACGTGCTCGAAGACGAGGTGTAGGTGGCCTCCCATAGCACGATTTTGGCGCCGTTGATCGGCGAACCGTCGATGGCATTGCACGCGTAGACGAGCGCTTTCCTGCCGCTCGTTTTCACGACGAGCGCCGTATCGGTGATGAGCAGCAGGTCGCGGTCGACCGTCGTGTCGGAACGCGCCTCGATGATGTAGGCGCCTATGTCGAGGCGTTCGGCCACGCGGACCTCAGCGCTGCCGGGGCCGTGCTCGCCGGTATCGCCGGTCTCGCGTACGGCGGTGGCAACGGGCTTTCGTCCCGCAGGATCGAACCGGTCGGCCCAGGTCGTCGCGTCATTCTGGTCGGTCGCGAACACCGGGTCCTTCGTCAGGTCGATGCGGTAGATCGCGACGTCGATTCGCGTGACGTTGCGCCACGCGATCGTGTAGGCGATTTCGGAACCCGGAAGGAACACGTTCGGGACGGCGACCGAGACGGTCGGTTTCGTGATGTTGGCGATCGCGGCCTTCGCGTTGTCGACGTACTGCGATTCGCCGACGGCGAACTCAGTCACGATCCGCTGGTAGAGCTCGAGCGCCTTGTTCAGGTCGCGCACGCGCCGCCACGAGCCGTCCTCGCCGTAAATCGCGCGGCCCTGGTTCGCGAGGAACTCGGCATACCGGAAAAGTGCATCGTCGTACCAGCGAACGGACTTGCCCGGCGCGATGGCGGTCTCGAAGGACTCGGGTGCGCGCTCGGCCTGGTTCCAGTCGCCGCTCATCGACGAGGTCACGGCAATCAGGAAGTGCGCCCGGGCGCGGTCGTTGTCGGTCTGCGCGATTCGCAGCGCGTTTTCGAGTACGTCGATCTCGAGGTAACCGCCGTAATAGCCGTAGCGCTCGTAGGGCTGGGCGTTGGGCGGCTCGGACATCCGCCACACCATTCTCAGGTAGCGACTGCGCGCCATTTCGATGTCGGCCGTGCCGGCCCACCAGTCGAGGGCATTGCGGTAGAAGGGCCACGCCGCGCCGGAGTTTCGATAGTCGCGGCGGATCCAGTAAAAGTCGCCGAGCGACTCGTTCGCCTCGGCCCAGACGCGGTCGCGGTCTTCGACGCGTTTCGTTTCGCTTATGAATGCGTTGAGCACTTCGGAGGCGGCTTCCATCTTCGTGGTGTCTGCCGAGGGCGTGGCGGACTCGCTGCGCCACAGCGTGTCGGCGAGACGGAAATCAACCCACCGGGCGTCGTCGCGCGGCAGGGTGAGGGTCTTCGCCTGCAGGTAGATCTCGCGGGAGCGGGAGTAGGAGCCCTCCGCGAAGAGCCGCTCGGCGTCGGCTCGCAGCGCCGGGTACTGCGGCGACTGGGCGAGCGCGCTCGGGACGAACAGCGTTGGCGCGAGAACGGCGAGGGCGATCACGAAGGCTGCGAGTCTCATGGGGCGTCAGTCCTTGTCGGGGAAGTCGGCATTTGCCTGTGAGTTGGCCGAAGCCTACCACGGTCGTGTGGACGCAAAACGGGCCATTCGGTTCCCATACCTCTGTGTCTTCGTGTCTCTGTGACTCTGTGTGCGAAGCTCTGAAGACGCTTGCACACAGAGTCACAGAGGCACGGAGTCACAGAGTCTCGAGTGGTTCCTTCTCGAGAAGCTCGCTGAAGACGGTCTCTCCCGTGCGCAGGCCGCGCCGCAGGTACGCGACGCACCACCCGCAGTGCGTGCCGCAGCCCTCGCGGTCGGCGAGCGCCGGCAAGGTCAGGGCCTCGCACCGGGCGACCTCGAACAGAAACGCGAACGGCTTGTCCTCGCACAGGCACCGGTCGATGAGCACCGAAGACATCGCCTACGGCTCTCCCAGGTCGTCGGAAGCGAACGGCTCGCCCGTGTAGTTGATCGCCCGCACGACTGGCTCGCCGTCGTACCAGTCCACGACGTTCACGCAACCGTGGTCCTGCGCGAGCCTGAGCCAGGCTGTCGGCTTCATCTCGAGCGCCGACCCGAGCACGATCCGGCAAACCCCGCCGTGTGTCACGACGGCAATTTCGCCAGCGGCGTGGTCGCCCAGGATCGTCTGGAGGGTGTCGATCACCCGCCGCCGGAACTCGATGAACGACTCGCCCGACGGATACCGGAACTGGTCGGGCTGAAGGAACAGCCGCTCGACGGCGCCCGGATTGGCGGCGTCCATTGCCGCGAGCGACTGGCCCTCCCAGTCGCCCATGTTGATCTCGCGAAGCGTCGCGGCGCGCTCCGCCTCGAGCCCGTGCTCGCGGGCGATCAGGTCGCCTGCGTAAGCCGTGCGCACGAGGTCGCTCGTGTATACGCCAGCGAGCCGGCGCGTCGCGAGCCATCGCGACGCGCGGTGCGACTGCGCCTTGCCGCGCGGAGTGAGCGGCGCATCGGTCCAGCCGAAGAGCTGGTCGGGGACGTCGCGCACGACCTCGCCGTGACGGACGAGATAAAGCCGGATGTGGCGTGTGACGCTCATAAAGAAATGCTCAAGGACCCATCACGCGACCGATGAGGCCAGCGCGTCCGCCCGCCGTCCGCATCAGTACCGTGCGCGGTAGCGCACGGGTCACTCCCGGAGCGGTGCTTCAGAACCGCACCTTCACCCCGCCGAACGCGGTCGCGCCCGGCGCACGAACGCCGTTCTCGAGAATCTCGGTGTCAGTGAAGTTCTCGACGCGCCCGAAAAGCGTAAGCGTAACCCGGTCCGACACCGGGATCGCATAGTTCGCCGCGACGTTCGCGCGTCCATAACCGTCGAACGTGAACCGGCGCGACGAGAAATACACCGACTCGAACAGCTGCGCATCGTGCTCGGACTGCGCGAGCACGTCGAAGGCCAGCGTGAGACGGCCGATCCGCTGCGTCGCCTGCAGCGAAAACGTGTGGCGGGGGATCGCCGTCGCGCGCACGCTCTGTCCGCCCGCGATCGTCGTCCCGTCGGCGAGGACCACCGTCGAAGGCAGTCGCGTGTCCGACGCAACGAACGTGTACGTGCCCCGCACGTCGAGCGAACGGATCGGCGACACCGCCGTCGTCAGTTCGACGCCGCGCGAAAGCCCGCCCGTCGTGTTCACGAATCCGCCGAAGCGTCCGAGTCCGAGCGGATCGTCGCTCTCGAACGTGACCGGATTGAAGAAACTCGCGAAGTCGATCTGCCGCTGCAGCTTCGTGTAGAAGTAGGTCGCGCCGACCCGCGCGCGGTCCGAGAACAACCTCTGCTCGATGCCTCCGTCGACCGTCAACGAGAGCTCTGGCTTGAGCGTCGGATCTCCCGTGCGGACTAGACCGCTGCCAACCAGCGTCGAGTCGCCGATGTTCGAGAATCGCTCGTAGAGCGACGGCGCTCGGAAACTGTTGCCGACGTGCGCCCAGAGCCGCGTGCCGGTCGCCGCAAACGTGTATGCGATAGAGCCGTCACCCGTGATCGCGCTCTTCTCGTCGAAGCCTCCGAGGAACGTCGGGACCGTCTGCACGCGGGCGTCGTCGGGCTCCGCGGTGTTCGACGTGCCGAACAGCGCCTCCGAGTCACCGACGCGGAACCCCTGCCACCTGGCGCCGAGTCCGATCTGCAACCGCCCGTCGAGCAGCGTGATCTGGTCGAAGACGAACGCCGCGTACGTCCACTGCCGGTCACGCGAAGCGTCGTTGACACCGTCGAAATCGAAATCGAAGCCGAAGGAATTGTACGGCTGTCGGGAGCTGCCGAACGGGCCGGGGAAGTCCTGGCGGAACTGCTCGCGCTCGACCTCGAATCCGGCCATCAGCACGTTCGCCGGCCCGAACACGAAGCGGCTTCGAACGTCGACCGTGTGGACCGACGCACGGTACCAGGCGTCACCGAGTCCGCTGACGTCAGGCTGGCCGTCGCCGTCGTAGTCGAACGTGAGTTCTGCGACCTCAGCGTAATAATCCGGATCCGAGGCCGGGCCGAATCCGAAGTACTTCTGGGTCGTCGAGCCAGAATAACGCGCCGTGTAGCTGAACACGTCGTTGACGTCGTGGTGGAAACGCAGCGACCCCGCGAAGAAGTCAGAGTCGCGGACGTCGTCCGGATCGTTCGGCGCGTCCGCAAAAACGACCGGCGCAGGGGCGAACACCGAGCCACCCGGCGTCGCGGCGCGGAAAAACGGATTGCCGTTCAGTTCGACGCGCGCGTCGTCGAAGAGCACGTTGCCGGACAGCTCCATCCGGTCGTTGAACCGGAACGCCGCGCGTCCGCCGAGCGTCGTGTTGCGGTAGGCGTCGTCGCCGTCCACGCCGTTCGTGACATTCTGCTGATCGAAGCCGAAGCTGTAGTCGGCGCGTTCGTTGCCGCCCGTGGAAGAGAAGTGTCCACGGAACATCCCTAGCGATCCGCCTTCGGCCGAGGCGTCGAAGCGCGGCGCGCCGACACCTCGAGCCGGAATGAGGTTGATGACGCCGCCGACGGCGTGCGAGCCGTAGAGCGTCGAGCCGGCGCCGCGAACGACTTCGACGCGGTCGAGGTTCGTGAGCGTAAGGTCCTCGAAGAATCCCAGGAACGATCCGTACGGGTCCGACGCGTCGCGCACGCGAAGGTCGTCGACGAGCACCGACGTGTCCTGCGACCGCAGCCCGCGGAACCGGATTGCCGTCAGCGAACCGGGACCACCCTGACGCTGGATGCGGACGCCGGCGATGCCGGCCAGCGCCTCGGGCAACGCGCGAACGCCGCGCGTGTCTGCGTCGGCCGACGTGACCACGTCGATGGAACGCGTCACTTCGTCGCGCGCCTGCGGCGAGCCCGAAGCCGTGACCGTGACCTCTTCGGCGACGGCCGCGACGGCCAGGGGAACGTCGACGATGAACACGCGATCGGTCGCGACGCTAATACGCTCGCGGGTGGCGGTCCTGAAGCCCGCGGCCGAGACCTCGACGAGGTATTCGCCCGGCGGAACGCCGTCGATGCTGTATTTGCCTTCACGGTTCGTCTCGGCGCGGCGGTCGGTGCCGGCCGTTGAGACGACGCGAACCGTCGCGTTGGCGACACCAGCGCCGTTGGCGTCCGTGACGTTGCCCGTGACTCGGGCGCCGTCGGCAGCAAGCGCCACCGGGGCGAGGCCCGTCAGCAGGACTATGACGGCGAGGAGCCGTGTGAGCTTCTTCATTGGTGTTGTTCTCCGATCTGTTCAGCAGGCAGGGCACCGTGAGGATCGCTACCGGCGAGTACCGTGATTCGCGGTGCCCCGGTCACGGGGTTCGCGTCGACAAGAACTGGGGTCCCGAACACCGACTCGATGCGCTCGGGCGTGAGAATTTCGCGCGGTGTGCCGCACCCGCGGACCTCTCCGTCGGCGAGCAGGACCACCCGGTCGGCAAACTCGGCGGCGAGGTTGAGGTCGTGCGTGACTACCGCGACGGCCATCCGGCAGCCGTGCGCCAGGCTCCGCAGCAGCGCGAGAATCCGGATCTGGTGAGCGATGTCGAGGTTTGCCGTCGGTTCGTCGAGCAGCAGGACTCGCGGCTCCTGCGCGAGGGCACGTGCAACCATGACGCGCTGCCGCTCTCCGCCTGAGAGCTCGTCGAGGCGGCGCGCTGCGAACGGCTTGGCGCCCGTCATCTGCAGGGCGCGGTTCGCGGCGTCGACGTCGCGGTCCGACTCGAACCCGAGCAGGTGGCCGTGCGCGAATCGTCCCTGCAGCACGTATTCGAGCACCGTGAGGGGAAAGTGGAACTCCGCGGATTGTGCGACGAATCCGACCGACCGCGCGACCTCGCGCCGAGGGATCTCGTGCAGTGGCCGATCGTCGAGCAGTACCCGGCCCGATGCCGGCGCAAGCAGTCCGTCGAGCAATGCGATGAGCGTCGACTTGCCCGATCCGTTCGGCCCTGCGATCGCGAGCACCTCGCCCGCGGCGACGTCCACGCTCACGTCGCGAAGGACGGGCGCCGAGCGTCCGTACCGGAACGAGACTTTTTCGGCGCGGATCACCACGACCTCCGGAGCAGATACACGAACACCGGCGCGCCGATGAGCGCCGTCACGACGCCAATGTGAATTTCACGCGGCGCGAAGAGCGTGCGCGACAGCGTGTCGCCGAGCGCGAGGAACGCCGCTCCGACGAGCGCCGACGCCGGGACGACCAGCCGGTTGTCGCTGCCGACGACCAGCCGCACCGCGTGGGGAATGACGAGCCCGACGAATCCGATCATCCCGCTAACCGCTACCGACGCTGCCGTGATCATGGACGCCGCGACGTAGACGATTACCTTGACCGCGCGGGTCTGGACGCCGAGCGCACGGGCGTCGCGTTCGCCGAGCATCAGCAGGTTCAGGCTCCGCGCGCAGAGGAAGATGGCCGTCGCGCCCACGAGCGCGATGAGCGCAATCGGCCAGAGCGCTTCCGACGATCCCGACAGGTCTCCGATCAGCCACGAGTAGATACCGCGCAGTCCGCTCTCGGACGTCAGCGTCATCAGGAAAATGATTGCGGAGCTCAGGAACGCATTGACGATGACGCCGGCAAGGATGAGCCGCTCGGTCGGCGCTCCCTCGCGGCCCTCGCCGATCGCGTAGACGACGGCGATTGTCGCGAGCGCGCCGACAAACGCCGACATGGTGCGGCCCGTCGCGGCCGCGGCGAACACGACGGCCGAGAGCACGGCGCCGAGTGCGGCGCCGCCCGAAACGCCGAGGATGTAGGGCTCGGCGAGCGGATTGCGCAGCAGGGCCTGAAACGCCGAGCCCGCTACCGAGAGCGACGCCCCCACGACGAGCGCGAGCGCGAGCCGCGGCAGGCGGACGTCGAAGACGATTGCGGTGTGTTCCGCGGACAACGGCGATGGGCCTCCGGTCACCCGCGCCCACATCGCGGCTACGATCCCGCCCAGTGGAACGCGCTCGCTGCCGAAGGCGAGGGCCACTCCGCACGCCACAGCCAACACGACCGCCAGCGTGGCGAGCGCAACGGCGAGCCGCCGCGGCGTGAGGCGTACCTGCCTCACCGGAACGCCTCGGGATGGAGGGCGCGCGCCAGCTGCTCGAGCCCGTCGACGAGCCTGGGGCCCGGACGCATAAGCAGGTCGCCATCGATGCGGATGATCCGGTTGTTTCGCACCGCGGGCGTCGCGGCGATCGACGCCGGGACGCCGCTGTCCGTTGCGGCAAACCCATGCGTAACCGACGGCACGACCATGAAGTCGGGAGCGCGCGCGATGACGGCCTCGGCGCTGTATTGCGGCCACTCGTTGGTTTCGTCGGCCGTGATCGAAGCACCGCCGGCGAGGCGGATCAGGTCGTCGAGAAACGTGCCCTTCCCGGTCGTGAAAAGAGGTTCGTTGCCGACGATGGCAAAAACTTTCGGCGCAGGTTTTCCGGCGACGGCCGACCGGACGGCCTCGATGCGCTCCCGGAGCTTCGCCGCGAGCGCGGTCGCGGCCTGCGCGTCGCCCGTGGCCACGCCGATGCGCTCGATCGACGTCAGCACGCCGTCGACGCCTTTCGCCGTCGTGACGACCGTCGGCACTCCGAGCGCGCCGAGCCGCTCCGATATCGACTCGAGCTGGCTGGCGGTCGAGACGAGCACGAGGTCCGGCTTGAGCGCGAGGATCCGTTCGACGTCGGGTCGCTGCGTGTCGCCGATCTTCGTGGTGTTCGCGGCCTCTGGCGGGAACGTGCAGAAGGACGTCGTCGCGACGATCCGGTCACCGGCGCCGATCGCGAAGAGGATCTCGGTGATGTTCGGCGCGAGCGAGACGATGCGCTCAGGACGGGCGGCGACCTGGACGTGACGGCCAAGGTCGTCGACGACTTCACGCGTCGCGGATGTCGCCGGTGCAGCGGGCGGTGCGGACTGGGCGCACGCCAGCGTCAGAGCGCACGCCGCGCACAGCAGAAAATGAAAAAGGCGCCTGAAAGAGTGAGTGGACATCGCCGCGTCGCCGCACTCGGTGGAGCGCGCACACGACGCGTCTGCCTGAGTCCACCTCGGGCGCCGCTACGTGCATCGCACCCCCATCCGTCGAAGGGTGGATTGCATGAACCGATCGAGGCAGGTCTCCTGGCTTCGCTCTCGAGGAGCGTTACAGTGGCGCGACCGCGCGGGATTTGCACCCGCTTCCCTATTCTCCCGTGCTTTGACTGCATCGCACGGGCACCTCAACCGACAAGAAAGGCAAAGAACGATTCCGTGAACCGGACGGGCGACCGTAGCACGACGGTCCTTTACCGTCAACATGGAAGAAAAGAAGGTAGTGGGTCAGTTTGACTTCTCTCGCGTCGACTCGGTTTTTCACATTCCAGTTGCTGCTTTGCGACTTTGCGTCTCACCTTTGCGCCTCTGCGGGAAACTGAACGTTCAGAGGGTCCTTTTCATTGTCAGTTTCTCGCAGAGGCGCAAAGGGAAGACGCAAAGACGCGTGTGACTCGCAGAACGGAATGTAACGAACCCACGATCGTCTCTAAAAAAGCGCGCCTGGCAGGACTCGAACCTGCGACCACCGGCTTAGAAGGCCGATGCTCTATCCAACTGAGCTACAGGCGCTTCGGACGGACGCGAGTGTAGCCGGACAGCGCTCAGGTCGCCAAGTGCGGCGTGGGTCGGCTGCAGCCGCAGCGCGTCTGACGCACGAGCGGTGAGCGCGGCGTTGGCTTCGGAGGCGCCCCCTAAAGCTGCAGGAAGACGTTGTCGTCGAGCGTCACGCCGTAGGTCGCCGAGTTGAGGTCGATCGTCTGCACAAGCACGTCGTTCTGGCGAAGCTTGCGACGCCCGGGGACGAGCACTTCCTGCAACACCTTCCACTCCGAATAACTCTCGCGGAACACGACCGGGGCCTGTCCCTCGCCGAGCGTCACGTCGTACTCGATGTGCAGGATCTTGTATGACTTCGGACTGATGAAGAACCGCATCGATCCGATCTCAGGGCGCGTCATTTCGAGCACTTCATGGTCGATGCCCTGCAGGCGCTTCACGCCGAGGCGCTTGAGCGTCGCGCCTTCGTCCTGGTAGCGGAACAGCGCCGTGTAGTCGTTGAGGACCGATGCCTTGAACGCGATGCCTGCCGCAGGGTCCGGTGTCGTGTACCGCTGATCCTGCGCCGCCCACACCGACGCGCCGTTGTATGTAAGCGAATAGCGAAGGTGAGATTCGGGCTTCGGAGACGTTTCGAAGATGATGTCGAGCCGCACGCGATCGAGCGTCATCTTCGCTCCGGTCGAATGTCGGCGCGTGTATTCTCCGCCGAGGTCTCCGGTCGTCGTCGTGATCGTGATCCGACCTTCTTCACGACCCGTGTTGTAGACCTTCTTGAGCTGCGCGAAATTGAATCCTCTGTAGGCGATCGCAACGCGCTCGGCCAGCACCTCCGCCGACCAGTCCTGGGGCCGCTTCGCGGAAATCTGCTTCAGGCGTTCGTTCAGCAGCGCATCCCGTTCGGCCTGCGTCGCTTCGGTCGGTCCGGTCTGCGCCGGTGTCTGGGCCGGAGCCGTCGCCGGTGCATCGGCCGCAGGCGCAGGCTTAGGCGCCGGTTCCTGTGCAATTGCCACGCCCTGGGAGAGGATCGCCAGAACCATCGCCGCCGCGAACGCAAGGGAAGCGTACCGTTTCACGAGACTGTTGACCTCCGAAGTGGCGTGAGCGCAGAACTGTCGAATCATAACATCCGACGGATGGGACACCTTCGAGCGATACGAGCCCGCTCGAAGGTGATGCCCGACTCCGTGGATGCGTTGGCCGCGCCGCGGCTAGCCGCGGTCGCCGCCACCGGGCCGACGACGACGACGACGGCGCTTGCGGTCGTCATCGCTGCCACCCTCTTCGCCTTCACCCCGGCCGCCGCCGCCATCGGCAGCTGCTGCTTCAGCCCGCTCCGGACGCGGCTCGCGGGGTTCACGCGGCTCGCCGCCGCCTTCACCACCGCCCTCGTTGCCCTCGAGCAGCAGCGCCTTCCGCGACAGGCGAATCCGGCCCGTCCGTCGACGTTGATGCACTTGACGAGGAGCTGCTGGCCTTCCTTCAGCTCGTCGTGCACATCCTTGACGTGGTAGTCCGCAATCTCCGAGATGTGGAGCAGTCCGTCCTGATTCGGAAGAATCTCGACGAACGCGCCAAAGTCGGTAAGCCGCTGGACCGTGCCGAGGTATGTCTTGCCGATAACCGCAGTCGCCGTCAGACCCGCGATGATCGACTTGGCCAGATCGCCGGCCTCGCCGTCCGTCGACGCAATGTTCACCGTGCCGTCGTCGCTCACGTCGATCTTGCAACCGGTGCGCTCGACGATCGACCGGATCATCTTGCCGCCCGGTCCAATGACCTCGCGGATCTTGTCGACCGGAATCTTGATCGTGACGATTCTGGGCGCGTATTTGCTCAGGTTCTCACGCGGTTCCGGCAGCGTCGTCGCCATGTGCTCCAGGATGTGGAGGCGGGCCTTGCGCGCCTGCTCGAGGGCTTCCTTGAGCACGACCGCATTTACGCCCGCGACCTTGATGTCCATCTGCAGCGCCGTGATGCCCTCGCCGGTTCCACAGACCTTGAAGTCCATGTCGCCGTAGTGGTCCTCGGCTCCCGCGATGTCCGTCAGGATCGCGTATTTGTTACCTTCCATCACGAGGCCCATCGCGATGCCCGCGACCGGCGCCTTGATCGGCACGCCCGCGTCCATCAGCGACAGCGTGCCGCCGCAGACCGTCGCCATCGACGACGAGCCGTTCGACTCGGTGATGTCCGAGACGAGGCGGATCGTGTAGGGCCAGATGTCATCGCCCGGCAGCACGGCCTCGATCGCACGGCGCGCGAGCGCTCCGTGGCCGATCTCGCGACGTCCCGGGCTGCCCACGCGGCCCGTCTCGCCAACCGAGAACGGCGGGAAGTTGTAATTGAGCATGAACTTCCGCGTCAGCTCGCCCTTCTCGAGGTCGTCCATGAACTGGGCTTCACGAGAGGTGCCGAGCGTGACGGCGACAATCGCCTGCGTCTCGCCGCGCGTAAAGAGCGACGAACCGTGGACGCGTGGCAGCCAGCCGACTTCCGACGCGAGGTCCCGGATCTCCGAGAACCGTCGGCCATCCGGACGGCGGCGATTCGAGAGGATGTCGTCGCGGAAGATCTTCTCCTTGAGCGCGTTGAAGCGCTTCTTCACGAGAGCCTTCCTGTCAGCGTCGTCTTCCGGATTCGCGGCGACGGCCTCGTCCTTGAGCGCATCCATCAGCGAGTAGGATTCGAGCTTTCCGTACTTCTCGGTGTTGAGCGCATCGCGCAGACGGTCCGTGAACTTCGCGGCGAGGTCCACGTCGAGCGACTCGTCGGACGGCGGCGGAGTGACCGCGCGCTTCACGATGCCGAGCTTCCCGTATGCGTCCTTCAACCAACGACAAATCCGCTGGATCTCGCGGTGACCCGTGAGCAGCGCCTCGACCATCAGTTCTTCCGAGACTTCCTTGGCGCCGGCCTCGACCATCACGATTGCTTCTTCGGTTCCGGCGACGATCAGGTTGAGCGCGGACTCGCGCACCTGCTCGTACGTGGGGTTGATGACATATTTGCCATCGACGTGTCCCACGCGAACGCCGGCGATCGGCGTCTCGAACGGTATGTTCGAGAGGAACAGGGCCGCCGAGGCTCCCGTGATCGACAGAACGTCCGGATCGTTCTCCTGATCCGCCGACAGGACCGTACTGATGACCTGCGTGTCGCCGCGGTAACCGGGGGTGAAGAGCGGACGGATCGGGCGATCCGTGCAGCGGCACGTCAGCACTTCCTTCTCACTGGGCCGGCCTTCGCGACGGAAATAATTGCCGGGAATGCGCCCGGCCGCGTAGAAGTTCTCACGGTACTCGACCGTGAGCGGGAAAAAGTCGATACCCTCACGCGGCTTCACCGTGCCGACGGCGGTCGTGAGTACGATTGTGTCCCCGTAGGTGAGAATGACGGCTCCGTCCGCTTGCTTCGCGATCTTGCCGGTCTCGAGCGTCAGCTCTTTCCCACCGACCTGGATGGACTGCTTCAAATACATATTCGCGTCTCCTTCGCTTCCTTACCGCAAAACCGCACGCACCGTGGCGCCAGAGACGGCGCCGCACGTACCGCGCGCGGGCTCAACGAACAGAAGCCGCGACGGCTGGCAACTCGTGCCAATCGATCGCGGCTTCGGTTCGGAAAAAATGATGTGCCCAGATTCGTGACGGGTGACGGGTCTCGACCTGCCGGCCGGTCGGCCGGGGGGCGAAACCCACATGCGCGAAACGTCCCGAAGCAGGCCCTGAAGCGAGCATCGAGGCGTTCGGGCAAGGCCCGATTCGGTTCCAGCGTTACTTGCGGAGACCGAGTCTGGAAATGACGGCATAATACCGCTCGGCGTCCTTGCGCTTCAGATAATCCAGAAGGCGGCGGCGCTGGCTCACCAGCTTCAGCAGACCGCGACGCGAGTGGTTGTCCTTCTTGTGCGTCTTGAAGTGCTCCGTCAAATCCTGAATGCGGCGCGTCAGGATCGCGACCTGAACTTCAGGCGACCCCGTATCCGACTCGTGGACCTTGTATCCCGAGATGATGTCCGATTTGATTTCCTTCGCCAGTGGCACTGCGTTGCTCTCCTCTACGTCTCAGATCGATTTCTTGTTGTCTGTCTCAAATTGGCGACGCTAACACAGGCGGAGAGGAGCAGGCAAGCGGGCATGGACGGAAGCCGTCTCCCGCACCTTCGATCCGCCTTTGCGCCATTGCGCCTTTGCGTGACTCTTCCGAACGATCGGGGAGTCTCGCGCAAAGGCGCAAAGGAAGCGCAAAGGCGGGTCGGGCAAGGGAGGAGCTTCTCGATCCGGTATCATCCATTCGTGCCGTACATTGTGGATGGCAACAACGTAATAGGCCACGCCTCGGGCTGGGAGATCGGCTCGTCGTCGAGCAGGCGCAGGCTGATCGACGAGGTCGCCGCATTCGTTGTTTCCACGCGCGAGAAGGTAACGCTCGTCTTCGACGGAGCCCCGGAAGACCGCATCCCCGACGGCTCGTGGCATCGAGGCATTCTGGTGCGGCATTCGAGGCGCGGCTCGAACGCCGACCGCGTGGTCTCTAGCCTCGTCGCCGAATCGACGGACCGTCGACGGTTGACCGTTGTGACGTCGGATCGGCAGTTAGCCACGGAGTGCAGGTCCAGGGGCGCGAAGACGCTAGGATCGGACGAGTTCCGAAGGCTCGTGGCTCACCGGCAGCGCCAGGGGCCGCCGGTTTCCGATCCCGGCGCCGCCGCGCGGCCGGCCGAGGTGCCAGTCGATGACTGGTTCCGATATTTCGGGCTGGAACCGGAGGCCGAGCCGGCGCCGCGGAAATCTCCGCCGCGGCGGCGCCGCCGATGAACTCCTTGACTCCGCGCCTCCGTGACTCTGTGTGCGAAGCTCCTGAGGCACTGAAGACGCTTGGCGCGCAGAGACACGGAGACTCAGAGGCACGGAGTACAGAACAGGTGTAGAGAACGATCATGGATGATCTCGTCGGCCTTAACATCGAGGGACGGTCCAGCAACGAGCCGACCGATGCCGACATCGCCCTCGCCGCCGGACTGCCTGCGGCGATGTGTTCACTCGTCGCCGGAACCCTCGCGTGGCTCGCCTTCGATACGCCCCTACTGCCGCTCCGGGTCGTCGATGCGATTTTTGCCGTCGTTCCGGCGGAGATCGTCCAGGTTGGCGTGGCCTTTCTAGGACCGTGGGCCAAACGATTCGCCTTCGCCGCGAGCGTGGGTGGCTACCTGCTTGTACTTGCATTTGCCGCGCAACTCTTCGTCGCTCGCGTCCGGCAGCGCGGTCTGACGCCCTCGCTTGCATTCGGCGCCGGCATCTGGCTGCTGGCTTCGCTCACCGTTTTTCCGCTCGCCGGCGGCGGCCTCTTCGGAACGTCGTGGAAGCCAAACGCCTGGGCTGCAGCAGGTTCGCTCCTGGGCGCCGGACTCGTCTACGGAGGCTCGCTCCACGCCATCCTCGGATTGCTGCAGCGCAGTCGACGAACAGCCGAGTGGGCTTCCGCCCTTGCCAGCCGGCGGACATTCTTCGGGTCAATCGTCGCCGCAGGAGTCGCGGTCGTCGTAATCGAGTCCATCGGTGCGGTTGCCGACGCGCTCGGCTGGGGACGGTCCGATCGGGTTGTCGGAGGATCGGGCGTTTTTCCCGACATCGACGGGCTCAGCCTGGAGGTCACCCCGACTCCCGATTTCTACCACGTGTCGAAAAACGTCTTCGATCCGGACGGAGCATCTCGCAACTGGCGCCTCGAGATCGGCGGTCTCGTCGACCAGCCGTTGTCGTTCACGATGGACGAGCTCAGGGCGCTGCCAGCAGTCGAAGGCTTCGCGACTCTCGCCTGCATCGACAATCCGGCCGGCGGCGACCTCATAAGCAACGCACTCTGGCGGGGAGTCGGGCTTGCGGACCTACTTCGAACCGCCGGCGTTCGCGACGGCGCCGTGGATGTGGTTTTCATGGCCATCGACGACTATGTCGATTCGATCGCGGTCGAACGGGCGATGAAGCCGGGATGTTTGCTCGCGTACGAGATGAACGGCGTTGCGCTCAACTCGGCGCACGGTGCTCCGTTGCGGGCGATCGTTCCCGGCGTCTTCGGCATGAAAAACGTGAAGTGGATCACGAGGATCGACGTGGCGGGAACGGACGTGAAGGGCTACTGGCAGCGGCGCGGATGGAACGACGTCGCCGAGTACCAGACGATGTCGCGCATCGACGTGGCAACGCCCGGCACCGTGGGACAACCAACTACCGTGGCCGGCGTCGCATTCGCCGGCGATCGCGGCATCTCGAGCGTTGAGGTGTCGATCGACGACGGGGCAACGTGGGTGGCCGCCGAGGTGCGACCGCCGCTCTCGGAGAACGCATGGGTTCTTTGGCACGCATCGTGGACTCCGCAGCGTCCCGGTCGCTTCGACGTCGTCGTCCGGGCCCTCGACGGCGCTGGTACGGCACAGACGCCGCTGGTCTCATCCGCGTACCCGAATGGCGTCACGGGTCTCCATCGCGTCACCGTGCATGTCACCGCGTGACGAGGATGCTAGAATCCTCGCCGCCTCATCGTCGTCGCGCCGGGCCGCGACACCACGAACGCAGGAGCAGCTATCAATGACACCTGACCAGGGACGTTTCTTTCTTTCCACCTTTCTTCCAGTGATCGAGGAAGAGCAGCGCGCAACGACGAAAGTCATCAACTCGGTACCGGACGAACACAGCAGCTGGAAGCCCGACGAGAAGGCCCGTTCGGCTTCCGATCTCGCACAGCACCTCGTCAGTTCCGAGATCTGGTTTCTCGAGGGAATAGCGAACGGGGAGTTCGGCGATCCGTCGGATCGGGCCGAGCTCGCCGGCAAGACATCCGCCGAGATCTCGGCGTGGTACGGCGCCGAATACGCCAAGGGGCTCGAACGCCTCAAGGGTCTTTCGGACGCCGACCTCGTACGCGACGTCTCGTTCTTCGGGATGGAGACCCACGCAGCGGTCTACTACCTCACCTATCTCATGCTTCACACCGCTCACCATCGCGGACAGCTTGCCGCCTACCTTCGCCCGATGGGATCGAAGGTCCCGTCGATCTACGGGGGCAGCGCCGACGAGCCGTTCACCGGCGAAGCCGCCGCCGGCTAATTTGAAGAGTTGACAGGATTACAGGATTTACAGGATTAACAGGATTCTCAAATAGACATGTAGTAGAGGTTCCTGTTAATCCCGGAAAATCCTGTAATCCTGTCTAATCCCCTGGAGGTTTCTAGTGATTCGCAGAGCATTCATTGCATCGGGACTCGCCGTGTTGGTCGCGGCGTCGTCCGCTTTTGCCGGCAGTTCGAAACACTACGGCGCGGCATTCGGAGAATCGACGACGGTCGTCCTCGCTGACGCCCTCGCCAAGCCCGCCGATTACAAGGACAAGACAGTCCGGCTCGAGGGGACGATCACCGACGTCTGCCAGACGGAGGGCTGCTGGCTTGTCCTGACCGACGGCAAGCAGACGATGCGCATTCACATGAAGGGCCATGCCTTCGCGGTGCCGAAAGACATCGGCGGCAAGAAAATCGTGGTGGAAGGCATGATCGAGGTAAAGACGATCCCCGAGGCGATGGCCAAGCACCTCGCCGAGGAGAGCAAGACCGGACCCGATCCGTCCACGATCAAGGGCGACCAGACGGTCACGCGAATGATCGCGACGGGCGTCGAAGTCCTCGACTAGCGGAGGTCCGGAACAAGTGCGCTGGCTGCTGACGACCGTTATTGCCGCAGTCGCGATCGCATTTGCGGCCGCGGCGGCGAATGCAACAACGGTCGTCGTGCCCAGCGACGCGCAGCTGTTTGCGGCGTCTCGAGCCGTCGTGGAAGGAACGGTTCGCGAGATTCGCTCGCGCCGGATTGACGGCGGTCGCCAGATCGTCACCTATGTCACGATCGATGTCGCAACGGTCCATGCCGGAGACCTCGAGCCGGGTCCGATTGTATTGCGCGAGCTCGGCGGCGAGGTCGGCGACGATTTCTCGATCGTCTACGGTTCCGCTGAGTACGCCGTCGGCGAGCGCGTTCTCGTGTTTCTCGACGCGGATCCGGAGGGCATCCTCCGGACGTGGGGACTTTTCCTCGGCAAATACGCTGTCAAGGCCGGCGAGCGGGGCCTGGTCGTCAGTCGGAGAGCTGGCACTGACGGCGTGACGGTCTTGGGCACTGCACACGACGGCGAGCCCGTAACCGACGTCGCGCCTTACGCCGAGTTCATCAATGCTCTCAACCTGCGCGGCGCGACGGCACCCAAACAGCGCAACGCCGCCCCGCTCGTCGCGATTCCGGCTGAGTTTTCGCAGCCTGTCGCATCGGGCGACGAGGCCTGGCACACGAATTTCACTCTGCTCGCCGGACGTCCGCGCTGGTTCGAGGCGGACGAGGGCCGTCCGATTCCCTACTTCATACGCCCGACGCCGGTGCTCATCGACGGTGGGCGCGGCGCCGTCGCGGACGCGCTCGCCGCGTGGTCGAACGTCTCGGATTGCTCGCTTCGGCTGTACCTCGCCGACGACACCGAGAACTGCGGCTACGCCCGAGACGAACAGAGCACGGTGTCGTTCGACGACTGCAGGAATCAGGTTTCCGGCCAGGGGTGCTTCGGCGTGATCGCCATCGGCGGCTCGAGCGGACGATCGAGCGAGAAGAAGATCATCAACGGCGTCGAGTTCGTCCGGATCACCGACGCCGACGTCGTCCTCAACAACGGCATGAACACGTGCCTGATCGGACATCGGCTGACGATCCGCGAGATCATCACGCACGAGCTCGGCCACTCGATCGGGCTCGGCCATTCGTCGCAGGCGGGCCCCGAGCCCAATCCTCGGCTGGCCGAGGCGACGATGTATTACCAGCTTCACGAGGATGGTCGCGCCGCCACGATCATGCCCGACGACATCGACGCCGTGACGTTCGTTTATCCGGCGTCGGAAGTTCCGCCGGCGGTTCTTACGGAGACGCTTCCGCCCGGAAATGTTGGTGCGCCGTACGAGGCCATGCTCGAAGCGAAGGGAGGAGCAACGCCGCTCGTCTGGTCGGTCGCCTCCGGACAGATGCCCGAGGGGCTGAGCCTGGAAACCGACGGGCGGATCGCCGGCACACCGACGTCAAAGGTGTCGGTCGCGATCACGCTGGCGGTCACGGATTCGCGCGGCCGAGTCGCAACGCGCGACGCCGTCATCGAGATTCTCGGGCCCAGACCGATCGTCGATTCGATCGACTACCGCGCTTCGAAAAAACGACTGACCGTGAGCTCCCGCGCCTCCGTCGCCGGCCTGACCGTCGAGATCCGTGTGAATGGGATAGCCATTGCGCCTCCTGGTCGCATCCGTACAAAACCGGACAGTACGACCGGTGGCGCACGACTGATCGTCAAGGGGACGTCCGCGGCGCTCAACGTCACGCAGCCTGCGGGCAGCAACTCGCTCGTGCTCGTCGTCGACGGCGTCGCATCCGATCCCGTCACCTTCTAGTAGGAAAAGAGTAGACAGGATTACAGGATTTTCAGGATTAACAGGATTCTCGAATGAATACTTAGAGAATCCTGTTAATCCTGAAAATCCTGAAATCCTGTCAACTCTCCAGAAATCGGCGAAGGCCGCGGTGTGACGCAACGCCACGGCCTTCGCATTCCGTCGGTAGTGTCAGGCGCCGCCGACCGTGATCTCAGAGATGAGAAGAGTCGGCGAAGCCACACCACCGGCGCGGAATTTGAGGTCATTGCCCACGGCCGTGATGTTCTTGAAGGCCGTGATCACGTTTCCGGCGATCGTGATCTCCTGAACGGGGTATGCGAATTCGCCGTTCTCGATCCAGTGTCCCGTCGCCCCGTGCGAGAAGTCTCCCGTCACCGGGTTGAAGCCCTGCGCGCTCATAGTTCGCAGGTAGAGCCCCGACTTCACGCTCTTGATGATGTCCTTCGGATCCCTGTCGCCGGCCATCAGGAACAGGTTCGACGCGCCGATATTGGGCCCGCCCTGGTAACCCCGGTTCGTCGTGCCGGTCAGCGGCATCTTCAGGCGCCGCGATGAATACGAGTCGCAGAGATACGACTTCAGCACGCCCTTTTCGATGAAAGGAACCCTCGACGACTTTACGCCCTCCGCGTCGAACGGCCGGCATCCGGGACCGTCCGCCAACGTCGCGTCGTCGACGATCGAGACGAGCGGCGACGCAATGGCCTCGCCGAGCTTGCCGACGAGGAACGAGGACTTCCGGTAGACGGATCGTCCCGATGCCGCGCCAAAGAACGCTCCGATCATTCGTTGCGCCATCGTCGGATCAACGACCAGGGGCACCGTCTGCGACTTCACCTTGCGGGCGCCGAGCTTGCTCGTCACTCGCCTGGCCGCCTCGAGGCCCACTTCCTTCGGCGTCAGCAGCTTGTTCGCATACCGCTGGAACGAATACCAGGAATCCGTCTGCTTGACTCCCCCTTCCTCTGCGATAAGCCCTACGTAAAGGCCCGCGTTCGTCGTCCGATACTGACCGACGAACCCGTCCGACGTCGCAAGCGTGACCTGGTAGGTCCCGTCCGACCAGCCTGCCGTGTTCGAGTTCGTTATGCGCTTGTCCGACTTCATTCCGATTTCTTCGGCCTCGCGCGCCATGTCGATCTTCCTGTCGGTCGGGATCGAAGCGATCGACTCGTCGAAGAGCATCAGCTTTCCGTCGTAGACACCGAGCGACTCGCGCGGCGCCAGGCCGTTGAACTCGTCCGGGTTCGAGACCTTGACGATGTCGAGCGCCTGCGCGGCGATGCTCTTCACCGACTTGTCGGCAAAGTCGGTCGTGTAGGTCAGCGCCATAGCGCCGCCCTTGAAGACCCGCATTCCGAGGCCCTTGCTGATCGACTGCTCGAGCTTCTCGATGCGGCCCAGGCGGACCTCCGTACTGAAGTCGGTCGTATTGGCGACGAAGACGTCGCAGGCGTCGGCACCCTGGCGCTTGAGCTCGGCGACGACGTCGGTGGCGAGTTGTCGATAGTCGTTCATGTCGTCGCTCTCCTAGGCCTTGACCTTCGAACCGCCGACGGTGATCTCAGAGACCTTGCACGTCGGGATGCCCATGCCCACGGGCACGCTCTGCCCGTTCTTGCCGCACGTCCAGCCGCCGTCGGCGAACTGCAGGTCGTTGCCGACCATCGTGACCTTCGTCATCACGTCCGGACCGTTGCCGATGAGCGTCACGCCCTTGAGCGGCGTCGTAAGCTTTCCATCCTCGATCAGGTAGCTTTCGTTGACCGAAAACGTGAAGTCGCCCTTCGTGATGTCGACCTGTCCACCGCCGAACTTCTTGGCATAGATGCCGCGCTTGACCGACTTCAGAATTTCCTCGGGATCCGACTTGCCGGGCCGCATGTATGTATTCGTCATCCGCGGCATCGGCGAGTAGGCGTACGACTGACGGCGTCCGTTGCCGGTCGCGTTGACCTTCATGGCCTGGGCGCTGATCCGGTCGTGCAGGTAACCCTTCAGAATGCCGTTTTCGATGAGCACCGTGCTCGTTGGCGCTCCGCCCTCGTCGTCCACGTTGATCGTGCCGCGCATGTTCTCGAACAGCCCCTCGTCGACGACCGTGCAGAGATCGGACGCAACGCGCTGGCCGACGCGGCCCGAGTAGTTCGACAGGTTCTTGCGATTGAAGTCCGCCTCGAGGCCGTGACCGACCGCCTCGTGCAGGAGCACGCCGCTGTCCTTCGGTCCGAGCACGACCGTCATCGGGCCGGCTTCGATGTCCTTCGCCTCGAGGAGCGTGACGGACAGTCGCGCCGCCTCCCTGGCGATGTCGGCCGCGGGACGCTTCTTTGCGAAGTACTCGAGGCCGATGCGGCCGCCACCTGATTCGTAGCCCGTCTGGCGATTCGTGCCTTCCTCGGCGATGCAGCTCGTCGAAAAGACGAAAACAGGCTGCATGTCGGTCCAGCTCACGCCGTCCGAGTTCGCATACGCCAGGTATTTCACCTCGTCGTTGAAGCTGCAGGTGACGCGCGTGATCTTCGGGCTGTAGGCGCGGGCCGTCTTGTTCGCCTCGTTAATGAATCCCAGCTTCCGGTTGAGGTCCGCCTCCGTGGCGAGGTCGCCGATCGGGTAGAGGTTCTTCAGCTTCGCAAGTCCAATCGGCATCACCTTGGCCTTCGCGGCAGCGTCGTTGGCGATTGCGGACGCTGTCCGCGCCGCCGTCGACAGGCTCTCCATCGAGAGGTCTTCCGAGAACGCGAAGCCCACCTGGTCACCCTTGACGACGCGAACGCCAACTCCGGCGTCGATTCCGCGGCTCGCGGCCTTCACCTTTTCTTCCTCGAAGAACAGGCTCGACGCGACGCGATGCTCGAAGAACAGGTCGGCGAAGTCGGCGCCCCGCGACAGGCAGATCTCCAGCAATCGCTTCATTTCCTCCGGACCAACACCGAAGTAGGTCCCGAAGATATCCGGTGTGGCAGCCGACGCCTGTCCGCGCAGGACCGAGGTCAGCCACGCTTCGCTAGCCGCGGCCGCGGCGAGCGTCATCGATGTGCGTCCGATGAAATCGCGTCGCTTCATTTTGGGTGGATTCTCCTTGCTCCGATTGTGGGTGGCGTGCGAGTCAGCGGGACCAGTCAATGCGGGGATCTGGACAACCGCCATCGCCGGACATCGCGGAACGCTACGGCGCTTGGAGGAACCGGCTGTTGCTCCGTACCGTCCCGCGAGCCGACGTCGAGCGCACGTACGTGAACTCGATACACGCCGGAATTACGGGGGCACTCCTCGAAAGTTCCCGGCGTACGTCGTGCTTTACCAACGTTTTACATTCGCCGGAGTTCGCCTCAGTGACTCCGTGTC
Organism: Blastocatellia bacterium; assembly: GCA_016705245.1. Classification (GTDB taxonomy): domain Bacteria; phylum Acidobacteriota; class Blastocatellia; order UBA7656; family JADIYM01; genus JADIYM01. Next base: position 163,534 of record JADIYM010000012.1, read on the forward strand.
TCCGTGTCTCTGTGTGCGTAGCGTCTTCAGAGCTTCGCATACAGAGAGCACAGAGGCACGGAGGCCCAGGACCTCACTCCACGTCGAAATCGATCCACTGCGACGCCGAGCGCGCCTTCGCTCCTCCGAGCACGTCCCTGACGACGATTTCGAGCACATAGGAACCTGGCTTCATGTCCTCGCCCAGCTGCAGCCCTCGCCCGACGCGAGTTCGGGACCAGTCGGCCTGTGGCCCCGGATCGAACGACGGCACGGCATTCGAAAGAATGAGGCGCCCTTCGCGATACACGCGCACCGTCATCTCGAGCGACGGCCGCTTCGTCACCTTGTCGCGCCTCGCGTTGTAGATCTCGAAGCCATACGACACGCGATCGCCTCCCTTGAAACGTCGCACGGCCGGACTGACGGGCGGATCGGCCAGTGCCGATTTCTGCTGTCGATTGAGTGCGCGAGGTTCGACGGGGACGATGTCGCTCGAGAGAACGATGCCGGACATTGCGAGCTCATCGTTCGAGACGTCTGGCAGCTCGATGAACTGGTACGCCGAACCGATGCGATCCGAGAGCACGTCACGGACCGCCGCGCGCATCGAGTAGGCGCCGGCGCGCTTCAGCGGAAACGTAACCGTCTGGTCGAGCCCGAATCGCAGGGCGCGCTGGTAGTCGTCGCCACGCAGTCGGATCTCCTGCGTGCTGGCCTGGCGACTGACCATGCCGCCGTTGTCGCCAAATGCCACGACGACGAGATCGACCCGAGCGACCTTCGAGTCGTCACGTTCCGTAGTGAACGTCAGGTCCCGCGCATCGACGTGCAGGAGACACATCACCGACGGACCGCTGCGAGGATCGATTGAGAAAAGTGGCGTCACCTGCATCCGGACGCCGCTCGCCGAGAACGGCGAAATGACCGCGTCCACCATTCGCTGACTGGCCGATCGGGTCTCAATCCCCGCCTCTTCGTCCGGGTAACCATAGAAACCCGAACGAGCGCGGACCGTCACTCCGGGACGCTTCGCACGAACCGAGATCCGATGAAACTCGGAGCGGCCTTCCTCCGCGCCGAACGTGGACTCCTCAGGTATGTAACTGAGCAGGTAATATCCGAGCTGATCGTCGACCGCGCGCCGCAGTCCGTCCGTGATGTCGTTCGTGTTGTAAATGAAGAGTCCGCCGGTCTGGTCGGCCAGCTGGCTCAGGACATCGCGTGATCGGAAGAGCGTCGATCGTCGCCCGGCGAGCCGGTCGCCGAGGTCCGTCAGTCGCCTGAACCGATTCGTCGGCTCGTCGGCCGAGACGACGAGTGGCAGAACTCCCCGGACGTCGATGCTGTAAATCGCGACGGCTCCCCGATTGGCAAGATCGATGAGGTTCTGCACGGCGCGCCGCACACGCGAAGGGCCGGGGCCTTCGGCATCGACATCCTCGAGGGCGCAGGGCATGCCATCCGAGAGCAGCACCACCGATTTGCGGCCCGGCAGCTCCCTCAACCCGCGAACCACGAAGTTCAGCACACCGAGCGTCCCGCGAATGAACACGTCGGTCCGAAGCGCTTCGGCGAGGCCGCGGGCGTCGGCGGTGTTGATGTCCGTAGGCGTGCCGTCATCGCACTCTTTCTCGGGTCGCGACCTCGGCACGTATCGGATGCGTTCGATCGCCGCATAGAGCTCGTCCCGATTGGCCGAAAACTGCTGGAGCGCTCCAGCTCCAGTTCGGGACTGGACGATGGCGATCTGATCACCGGGCTCGAGACGGTTGTCGACGAACGACCGGACGGCGTCTCGCGCTGCGCGCGCGCTCTCGTTCGACGCGAGGTCGTCAACGACGATGGCGATCGTCCGACGGACACGCTCGGGCGGCAGACGCACGGGCGGGCCCGAGGTCGATACTTCGCGGGTCGTCGCGGGTGGCGGTGATGAAGCGACAAAGCTGAAGTTCGTGATGACCTGAGGCCGGTCATCCTGCATGAGCTCGAAATCGTCCTTCGACAGGTCCGTGACGGGTCTGCCGTCGCGGTCGGTCACGATGGCGTCGACCTGCACGAGCGTGACCCCCAGACGGACTATCTTGTCATCCGACTGGGGCGCCGGCTGGATGGCCTGGGCGAGGGCGAGACAGGGAGTGAGCAGGAAGAAGCCGAGCGCGCTCCATGCCGCTATCGCGCGCGTTGCATTCCTCGATCGCATGCGTCTGGAGTCTACTCGGTCGTGGCTCTCGATTGCTGAACCGTCGGGGTGTCGCGCAACTGGCGCGTCGTATGCTCGACGACCGAAGGCGGTGGAGCGGGATAGGCAACGGACTCCTGTAGAAGCCGGCCCGTATCGAGCCGAGGCCGGTCGAGTGAGTCTCGCAGGCGCGCGCGCTCTTCGTCGTCCCTGCTCGACGACGTCGACACCGTCAGGTATCGGCCGTTGAGAAACATCGCGAGGCCCAGCAGGAACACAATGACGCCGAGACCCGTCGCAGGGAGCTTGTCTTCCTCCTGAAACGAGTACAACAGGAAGAACAACGCGGATCCGATTCCGATGGCCTGCATTACGAGTCCCGCTCGCAAGCGGCGCAGCCTCCGCTCCTGAGGGGATTCGAGGAACTTCTCGACTTGAGGAAGGACTTCCTCCACGACCTTGGCGAGCTCCTTGGCCGACTTCAGGTCACGGATCTTCGCGGCAACGGCCCGTCCTATCTCTTCACGCGCTGTCACGGCGGATTCGATGTTTCCACCGACGACGGGCAGTCCGGCGCGAAGCGACCTCAAGTCGCCGCCACACGCCCGGCAGAACTGATACGGCTCTCGTTCCTGCGTTCCGCAACCTGGACAAAACACGCAGCCACCTCGTCGTTCGAGCAGGGTACCACAAGCAGGTTCACGACAAACCCAGCGTCGACTCTGGGTAGTGGGTCAGTTCGACTTCCATCGCAAGACTCGGATATTCACATTTCTGTTGCTGCTCTGCGCCTTTGCGTCTTCCCTTTGCGTCTTTGCGAGAAACTCAACGTTCAATTGGGTCCTTTCCAGAGTCAGTTTCCCGCAGAGGCGCGAAGGAAGACGCAAAGACGCAAGGGGAGCAGCGAGATCGAAAATGACCCACTACCCGACTCTACAGGTCGGTCAACGGCGATCGCTCCGGCTCGACACCATGTCGCGGTAGATCTCGAGGTACGACTCCGCGATCCTTTCGAAGTCGAATCGGCGCACGAGCTCGCGGCCACGCGCGCCGGCATCGACGCGTCGCGCTGGATCGTACAGGAACTCGGCGATGGCCGCGGCGATGGATGAGGGCGACTCGGGGTCGATGAATCGTCCGGCGACTCCGTCGAGATCGATCTGGGTGGCGACTCCGGTTCTTCCGACGATGACGGGCAGTCCACAGGCGAGCGCTTCGACTATCACGTTGCCGAAGCTCTCGTTTCGTGACGGAAGCACGAGCAGGTCAGACGCCCGGATCACGTCGACGACATCGGATCGCGCGCCAAGGTCGATGATGCCCCCTCCGGCTTCCCGGACAGCCGCGTCGATGAGCGGCTGATCGGGTCCGTGCCCTGCGAAGGCCAACGTCGCCGATTCGTGTTGTTCACGCAACAGTGCCCACGCCGCGAGCAGCTCGCGAACGCCCTTCCGCGGGACGTATTGCCCGACGAAAAGCGCCAGGGGGCCGTCCGGTATTCCGAATCTCGTCCGCAGCGCGCGTCGCTCATCGTCCGTGGCGGGACAGAAGCGATCGAGGTCTATGCCATTGTCGACTCGCGAGAATCGATCCGCGGCGACATCGATAGACGATAGCTCCGCGGCGATCTCGTCGCTCATGACCGCGAACCGGTCGACACGACGAAGGATGGAACTCAGTGGGCGTGCTGCCGCGCTAATAAGGATCTTCCGAAGCTCTCCGTCCTCGCCGCCGAGGCTCGGCTTTACGAGCACGGGCGTTCCGGCAAGACGCGCTCCAATGACGGCGCCAAGTGTCGACGCGGACAGACAATGTGCGTGCACGACGTCGGCCGATCGGGCCTGTCGGGCGACGTGGAGGGCCATGGCGACGATCTGGGCGACCTTCGCGGCGTGAAATGCGGGGCCCGACGTCGCGACGTCGCGGGCCATCGGCACGGCGATCCGCCGAACCTCTATACCGTCGATAGCATCGTGAGCCGGCAGTCCATCCGCGAACATTGTGGTATGGATTCGAACGCGTGCGCCGGCCCGCACGAGTGCGCGGGCGAGCCCGAGCGCCTGCTGCTCCGCTCCGGCGATGTAGGGAAACAATCGCTGCGAAATCATCAGGACGCGGAGCGGTGGATTCCGCGGATTCGATTTGCCGTGCATGGGCCGGAGATTATAATGACCAAACTCGTTTTCAGCGGAGGCTCCATGAATACGCCCTTGTGCCTCGCCCGAGTGCTGATGTTGCTCGTGTGCATCTCGGCACCCTTCGCCCCTTGCCTAGCGCAACCCCCTATCGAGCCGTCGTGGAACGGCAAGTACCTCTCGCATTACCTGCGAGAGCTCAACAATCCGGATCCGATTCAGCGACAACTCTCGTGTGAAGCCATCGGCAGCATGGGCTCGACGGCCGCCGCCGCCGTACCTGAGCTCTCGAAGTTGCTCGAGAGCAAGGAACCGTCGGACCGAATCGCCGCTGCCATGGCGCTGGCCAAGATCGGCGACGCGGCCAAGTCGGCGATTCCTCTGCTCCAGAAGATGGAGCAGAGCGCCGACGTGAATGAGAAGAAGGTCGCGCAGATCACGATTATGGCCCTCGAGCCACCGGTATCGACCGTGGCGTTCGAGTTCCTCTCTTCGGCCTATGTGCTGAGCTTCCTGGTCGCCGCGCTGATTGGCGGCGCGGTGGCATTACTGTTCTGGAAGCGACGCGCGAAACCGACAAAGCGGATGCGACAGAGACGTCGGAAGGAACATCATCGCCGGGCTCTCGCACGAGTGAAGCCACTGGAACTGCTTCGGCGACCGGCGGAGAGCCGCCGGACACGTCGGTCGGGGGGACGACACCGACGACACCGGCCTCGGCATCGCCGTATCGAAAGCGTGTGGCGCGTCAGCTCCCTGGAATGGAGCCGTACATCAAGGAGCACGAGGGACCCGAGTCGGTCAAACGCGAGCTCGCGCGTGCACAGGAAGAATTCCGGCGAACGTTAAGCGCAGGAGATCGCGAAGTACCAGCTCCGGAGGAGTTGACCCGGACCCCGAGCGATTGCGGCGCTCCGTCTCGAAAGAGAGTGACAAGCTGTCCTCAAGCAATATCCGGCTCGAGGTCCGGGGTCAAGGGTCTCGAGGTCAAGATGCTCGAGATGCTGATCGATCAGGGCGGCGCCTCGGATGCCGCACTGCGCGAGCGCACTGAAGTGACCATCAAGCAGAAGTGGGACGACCTGCGAACTCTCTGCGAGACACCTGCAAAGACATCGTGGAAAGGCGAGCA
>JADIYM010000013.1 GCA_016705245.1 Blastocatellia bacterium
CCGCCCGGTCCGAGCAGCGGCACTGTCGCGCGAAGTGCCGCAGCGGGATCGACCAGGTGCTCGAGCACGTCGCTGAAGATCATTGCGTCGTAGGGTCCATCCAGTCGGGCAACGACATCCGGATCTTCCACGCTCCCGACGATGACGTCGACGCCGCGCAGCGCGGCGCGGGCCGCCGCTTCGGTGTCGACCTCGACAGCCGTTACCGAACAGCCGTGTTCCCGTGTCAGGTATTCGGTCATGAAGCCCGTAGCGCAGCCGATCTCGAGCACGCGACTGCCACGCTCGATCAGCCCGACGATCTTCGTCCGAGCGTTGTTCACTTCCCCGAGATTGATCTCACCGTCGTACATTCGCTACCAGTCGTTCCAGTCGAACGCCGAGGCCTGATGGCTGTGGCCGGGCGTCCGCCCTCGTTCGTCGACAGACATCAACAGTGTTTGGCTCGCAGTGCGGCGGTCGCGTGAAGCAGTGCTTCGAGCCGTCGCAAGTGTGCTTCGGGTGAAAAGGACGCGCGCCGTTGGACGGCTCCCTCCGAGAGTTTGCGGAAGTGTGCGAGGTCAGAAACGCAGCGCACGACGGCAGCGGCAAGGTCCTGCGGCGAGCAATCCCGCCCATCCGCGAGATGCCCGTTCACACCATCCGATAGCCACTCCGGAATCCCACCGACCGAAAACGCCGCGGACGGGATTCCCAGCCGGGCAGCCTCGAGTCCAACGAGGCCGAACGGTTCCGGCCAGACACTCGGAACCACGATGACGTCGCTGTCCTCGAGGACTTCGGCGATACCATCGGAGCCCAGCCATCCCGTGAACCTCACCGACAACCTCGAATCTTTGGCCGTGAGTCTCTCCGCCTGTCGCTCCCACGCGTACCGCTGACTTCCCTCTCCGACCATGGTCAGCCGGACAGGCATCCCCGCGAGCGACGCGACGGTGGGCAGCGACTCCAACAGTTGCTCGCCGCCCTTGTAGTCCTCGAATCGACTGACGAAGACCAGCGAGCGCGCATCGGCACGACGAAACTCCGTCCTTGCCACGCCGCCGACCGTGTCGAGAACCGGATGAAGCGTCTCGGCGGCAACTCCGGCAGTGGAAAACTGCCTTGCAACGGCATCCGAGTTCGCGATGACGAGGTCAACGTGCGGAAGCGTCCTTCGTCTCTCAACCTGCTGCCGGTACGACCTGATCATCGTGAGCGGGCTCAGGCCACCGCAGCGCCGCGGAAAATAGTTGAGCAGCCATGCAGGTCCGAATTCCCTCTCGCACGGACTCGGCGAGGGCAGACGGTTGATACGCATTCCCGTGATGCAGCTTCCGACGTAAGTGTGGGCATAAAACGCGATCGCGTGCCTGATTCGGCGACCGACCGTGTAGAGCATCGAGTCGAGCGAGTTGGCGAGCACGACGGCACCATCGATCGCGTTCAGTTCCTCGATTACCGATTCGAGACCGGCCGACTGAAGATGATAGGCAGGGACGCCCTTCGGAACGGCAATGCTGGGCGTACCGGGTTTGTGACTGACGTCGAACACGACGAACACGTCGTGACCTGCCTCAACCAGCATCTCGAGCAGGCGCTCGATGTAGGTCTCAACGCCGCCAATCTTCGCGCTGAGGTATGTCGTGACGATGATGCGCATACCCTACGAAACTCCCTGGTCGAGGCTGATATCCAGAAGCGCCTCATCGACGGCCGGCCGCGCGGTATCAATCGGGCTTCGAAGACGTTCGATAACGTACCGGATATGAAACCGCTTCTGGTAGAGGTCACTTGCCCGCTCCGACAGCTGAGTCCGGAGTACCGGATCACCGAATACCGCCGCGACGGCCTCCGCGTAGTCGTCGGGCGTCGGCCCGGCCAGCACGACCGCCTGCGACTCCCTCCACAGGGTCTCGGTGCTTTCGCCCGAATGCGTCACGGTCGCGACCCCGAGCGCAAGTCCGGCCATGGCGCTCGTGCGTCGCGTACTGATCCCGTCCACGTAGGGCTGGACGAGAAGATCGCACGCCGCGAGATTGCAGACGGCCTCGTCCTTCTGGACCCCGTCAACGGCGATCATTCGGGGACCGAGATCCGGACGACACGCAACGACCGATTGACGGGTTTTCGTGCTGCCAACCCCGACGAGCCTTATCGCAACTTCGGGAACCCGGTCGAGAATCGCCTCGACAAAGGGAATGAGATACGCGTCCTTTCCCGGACCAAACAAGCCGAAGTGGCCGACGACTCGAGTCGAGTCCGCCACTTCCGAACGTATCTCGGCTATCCGGTTCGGGTCGGCCTCCAACGGAACGTTGCTTGGAAGCGGCAGCCAACCCGCGTTCACTCGACGTCCGAAGGCGAACGGTCGCAGAAGCGCCCACCAGTACGGCGTCGACACCCATACCCGGGATGACGACATGATAAGCGCCGCGACCATGAGTCGCTGGGCGACGGCGGCAGCGCGCTGCTTGAGCGAGCCTCCGATCCGGAGAAACGGCTCGTGCACCATCAGTTCGACGACATCGCGGCTTGCGATGGAGCGCCAGAGAATCCAGAGACAGAACGGCAGGTTGGCGCCCCTGAGTCCAAAAGTCTGTGGAACCCACTGAACCAGCAATCGCCGCGAATGTGACTCGTTCGTCAGTTGCCGGCCAACCCGGCGGCAATCGCCAGGCCGAAATCGGCCGAACTCCGGGTGAATTTGAACACCGGGCTGGTCCAGGCCCTGGCCGGCGTTGGACGGGCACCAGACGTGGACTTCATCACCGAGTTGTGACAGCTCATTGGCGAGCGCAAACACGTAGTCGCCCACTCCGCCCTCCACTGGCGGATATTCTCCGGTCACGATGTGCCAGACGGAATTCACCGGCGGCCTCTGACCTGTTGCTCGTAGATATCGAGACAGCGGTCGACGACCCTCGGCCAGGTGAATCGCTCCAGGACGTCCGCACGTGCGGCTCGCCCCATGACAAGGTTCAATTCGGCGTCTTCGACGAGTGTGTGCAGCCGCTCCCGCAATGCGATCGGGTCGTTCGGCGGCACGACGAACCCGGTCACGCCGTCCGTGACCACTTCGGGCATGCTTGCGACATCCGCGCACACCGCCGGAGTTCCGCAGGCCATGCCCTCGAGCAATGTCTGTCCGAGCAATTCAGGGACGGTCATCGAGTGGCCGTAGACATCGCGATAGACGCTCGGCAGCACGATAGCCGCAGCCTGGCGATAAGCGGCCACCAGGTCCGGATCACTGACGTCGTGCCGAAACGTCACGTTCTTGCCTTGCGCACGTTCCTGCAGCAGTTCGAGATAGTCACCGTCATACGGACGGCCGATCACCTCGAGGCTCAGTCCTTCGTCGATCGCATCGACGAGAACGTCGATGCCCTTGTGTGCGAGCAATCGTCCGACGAATAACACCGTCGGCGTGCGGGGAACACTCGCATCGGGCGAAAACTTGTCGGTGTCCACGCCTCCATAAATGACGTGCGCCCGGGGATTGGATACGTGTCCGAATACCTGCCGGCTGTATTCACTGATGTGGAGGTGACCGTGGTACCACCTGTCCGTCGAGACGTACCCCGAGACATCCCAGCCACCTCCGCCGAGGTCGCTGACGAAGACCTTCTGTCGACGCAGTCTCGCGAGGACGGCTGTCACGGAACTGGCAACGATGTGCTGCTGATGCACGTGCACGACGTCCGCTCCGCTCAGGGCTCCAGGAAGCGCGAAGCTGAACGGATTTGAGCGCTGTCCTCGTACATACCGCGTATTGCCGAGTACTCGAACCGTCAGTCCGTCAACATCCCATTGCTCGTCGCGCTCGCCGAAGCTGACGAGTGTCGTCGACACACGCCTCGCCATGAATCGCGCCAACTCGAAGGCATACCTCTCGGCTCCGCCTACGATGCCCCGTTCAGCGCCGAACATGGTCGGCACCAGGTGCACCACCCGCATTGCACGCCCGCTGGTTTCTCCCGATGTCGAGCTCACGCCGGGATTCTCTCCGCAACCAGCGCGATCGACACGGAGAACCTGGAGAGCACGCCACGTCTTATCAAGGCGTCGATCGGTCCCCCCAGGACTCCCCTCCACAGAAACGGAACGCGATAACGCGCCAGCACCTTGAAGTCGTCTCCGAGAAGACTGTCGACCCCGGCGCGGTTGTACTCCCGGATATGCCCCTCCTGCAGGTCGAGCCAGTGGGGGTTGCCCCAGAACCCGGCCACGAACCGCATGGCGTGCCAGTAGTTCGGAACGGTCAGGAAGAGCAGGCCTCCGGGCCGAAGAACGCGGTGGATCTCGGCAACGGCCCCTCGGTCGTCCGGGATGTGCTCGAGCGTCTCGGAGCAGATGATCGCGTCAAACGACGCGTCCGGAAACGGGAGCGCCGTCGCGTCGCCCTGGACGCCGCGGGACTGGCCCTTCTGCCTTGCCAGCGCGAGGAAGTGATATGCGAAGTCGATGCCGACGACGCATTTCCCGAGCGACTCGAGATGTGCGACATACGGGGCGATAGCACCGCAACCGACGTCGAGGACGGACTCGTAAAACCAGCGGGGATCGCTCGTCATCCGCCGGACCACGTCGATGATCGGCTCCGTCGTGCATTCCAGCTCTCGTCCCGAAGCAAGCGCTTCCCGGCCCTGACCCTCGTAGAATACGCGCCACTGGCCGGGTGTGCGGTTCAAGTCAGGCTCATCCGCATCGCTTCGGAAGAAGAAAGACTTCATGCCGCCTACTTGACGACCTCGAGCTGGAACGACACGAACCAGGCCGGATAGATCCACGCGAATCGGCGCTCATAAACGTCGGGGAATCGGTTCGCCAGCCTCCAGACGAGTCTGCTTAGAAGCGACGGCTCGAAGAAGATCTGGTTCCGAAGCACCTTGAATCGAGCCTCCGAGTAGAAGCCGAACGCGTGCTCCTCGGACAGGTAGTCCATGCTCGCCACGCCGAAGAACCGTCGATGCGTCGGATCCGTGTAGGCATATCGAGACGAATAATGCGGCACGGAAATATCGACCGTGGCGCCGGCCCTACAGATCCGATGGATCTCTTCCATGGTCCCGAGGAAGTCGTCGAGATGCTCGATGACGTCGAACGCAATCACCTCGCGAAAGGTCGAATCATCGAACGGCCAAGGCAGGATCGCCAGATCGTGCACGACATCGGGATTCGTCGCGGGCGTGATGTCCAGATTTACGGCGTCGTCGAACTTCCTGCGTCCGCAGCCGAGGTTGAGCCGCAGCCCCGCGGAAATCGGCTCGACGATGTCGGATGTATCTGCCGTCGACTCTGCGACCGCCATGTCGGGAGAAATCTTCATATCGAAGCGTCAGGGCGCCGCAGGACAGCCGAGAATCGAGTCCTGAGTCCAGCAAGGATCGGCTGAACGAAGTCGGACAATGGAGGCCTGCGGACCATCGGAAGCATAACGAGAATGTAGGCGCACGTCACGGCGACGGCCGCTGCAACGAGACTGTAGACCCGGCGCGGAGCGACCGCGTGTTCGATCCAGACAGCGAGGACGAGCACGACCGAAAACCGGACGAACCAGCCTGACAGGCCGAGCACCTGCCGAACGAGCGAGACCCGTCCCTCGGTTGCGAGAGCCGAGAGGTTCCAGGGCAGGCTGATCAGGACGACGGACACCATGGACGCAATCGGCGCGCCGATCAGGCCGAGCCAGGGCACGAGCGCCACCATCAGGCCGCAGGTCAGCAGACCGTCCGCGAGGGTCGTCAGGCTGATTCGCCTTTCATAGCCGAATGCGAAAATGGCATTGATTGCCGTGGCATTCCACAATCGGAGCAGCATGTTCGCGACCAGCGCCACGGTGAGCGCCGCGCCGCCGAACAGATCCTCGCCAACCCACAGAACGATGAATCCGCGGTTCGTCACCGCGACGCCGCACGCGATCAGGCCGCCGACGAGGAGCGCGAACAGAGTCAGTGCTGACGTGACGGCGTGCAATCGATCACGCTCGCGACTGGCCCGAAGCTCGCTCAGCGCCGGCCGCGCGGTTTCCATGATCAGCTGCGGCTGATGCTGCAGGACACTGACGAGCTTTCCCGTGCAGGCATAAGGCACCACCGCGGCCGGCCCGAGAAGATAACCGAGTATGAGGACGTCCGATCCGTAGACAAAGAGGTGCGCGAGTTGGGCGACGCTTACCCATCCCCCGTTTGCAAGCAGTCCCTTCGCCGACTTCCACGGCAATGGTGGAAGCGATGATGGCAACGCAAAGGGAAAACGCCGGCGCAGCCGCCACACACTGACGATCGTCGGCACGAATTGCCCGATTCCCCATCCGACGACAAGTGCATAGAGACCCCAGCCCGCAATGACGAGGCTCACCGTCGAGGCGGTCGTGAGAATGAACCCGATGAGCTGGATCTTGCCGATGAAGGCCAGGTCCTGAAGGCCGACCAGGACTTCCTGAAAAATACGGAGCGGAAACCTGACGACGAAGAGCGCGATCAGCCAAGCGAGTGGTCCCGCCGCGCCGCGCATCTGAGCCGGAAAGAAAAACCACGCCGTTGCAGCGACGACGGCGACGAACGGCAGCTGCCAGAGCACGAGTCGAATCGTCCGGCCGACGATCTCGGGAATGTCGATGGCGCCTTCGATACTTCCAGCACGACCCACGGCGAACGCCGTCTCGCGCGGCAGTAGCGCCACCACGCCCAGGTCCATGGAGCCCGAGGTACGTCATGGCCTGCCCGATCATCAGCCAGACTCCATAGTCCTCCTGACCGAGGTGACGAAGAAAGAACGGGGTCAGCCAGAGACCGACCACCAGCGCCAATGCCATGCTTACGTAGCCGAGCGAAAGGGCGCGAACAAATCGACCGGTGCGACTGGATCTTCCGATCATCCGGACGGTTGAACCTCAGTGCCGGGGCGGGTCCTCGAATACGAAAACCGAAATTCCGATCGACCGACACCCCGAGGCGAGGTCGTCGAATACCCACACTCGGAAATTGGTTCCGCAAGTGACAGTCCATGCAGTCCCGCGACTCGCCCGGAATCCTGCGAGCGGAAACGTCGAAAACCGGGGCCTTGGCCGCCCAGGACGATCGACGACTGAGTCATCGTCATCTCGGCAGCGCCTCGATCTGCTGCAGCCTGTTAGCTGCAAGTTCGTCGCTCGCGCCCCGAGCAACCAGCACGGGAGGCGATTCGTAACGAATGATCCAGCCGGCAAAGAGCAGGATGAATACGGACTGCGGTATGGACGTCACAAGTCCCGTCCCTGTCATGCCGGACACGAAATAGGCGACCGTAGCGGCAAAGGCGAGCCGCCGGCCGAGACCTCTCTGTGCGAGCGTTCTCCTCAACCCCCAACCGAAGAGCCAGACGATGAATGCCATCCAGATCAAGAGCCCGGGAAGGCCGAGCTCCAGCTGAATTCTCGCGTATTCGTTCTCGATCCAGAGTGGGTTCTCGAGGCGGTCCGATAGAAAGTACGGAATACTCGTCCCTCCGGCGCCGATGCCGTTGCCCATCGGAAACTCGAGGACGGCCGTCGCAAAATTGGCGTTCACCGAACCCCCAATGCGAACGGCGATCGCATCGGTGTCCCGAAGGGTGGCGAATCGCTGCAGGCGCTGGTCCTGGAACACGAACCAGCCTGTCACGAGAATGATCGACAGCCACATTCCCATCATCGACGGACGCATCTGAAACGAAAACGTGCCAACGATGATCAGCAGGAACAGGACCACGGCGTGCGTGCGGGACGCAGCCATGAACACCCCGAGAGTTGCCGCAACAAGTCCGGCCACCAGTATGTAGCGTTTGTAGCGGTCCAGCGTGTGGCTCGCCCATGCCTCAACGAGCAATGGCAGCGTGCACACCATCGTTCCGGCAAATGCGTGCGAACCGGTAAACGTCGCTGGAATTCGATATGCCTGGCCGCCGTCGTCGACACGGCTCCGGTAGATGAGGTCGGTAACCTCGTTACGAGGGTAGAACGACCCGATTCCGAACGTGAACTCGGCAATGGCAAAACCAAATACGAGGAGATTAAGGATCGCAATGTAATAGGAGAGTTTGTATCGCTCCTCGACGTCCATCTGGGCTCCGAGAAGAACCATCGGAATCAGAAACACGTTTCCGCGAAGGCCCACGAGCTGGATCATCGGGTCCTGGATCGGAAGAAGCGCGAGCACCGTTGGCCATGCGACGAGCAGGATCAGCCAGGGTCGCACCTGCATGGAGTTGGCGAACGTTTCGGGGCGCCTCATTGCCAGTGCCCGCCCGACGTAGAGGCCGATTACCGCGCCGTCGAAGATGAAGTGCGACATCATCTCGTTCAGGTTCGCGCGGAGGATTCCGTAGAAATAGCCGACCGCGAGCGCCGTCACGATGCCGCCGACGAGCGACTTCCGCGCTACGTACGCGGTGACGAGGAACGCGAGGATGCAGAGCGCTGACGACATTGGGACTTCCGGTTCGAATGAGCCAGCACGCGAGATCAAAGTCGCGCTGGCCAGGTGACGGCGGCGACGGCTATTCGGGCTTTCTAGCTGTCAGGACAATATTATCGGAAAGCAGTCTCGGAAAACGACGCGCCATCGCAACTGGGAAATGCCGAGACGTCAGCACGATACGGCCGAAGTGGGTGTAATCAATTCGAGCATCGACGAGTCCGGCTTCCGATGCCATGCGGACGAGGTCTATCTCGAGCAATGCCGAAATGTGCGCCGGATAATGGACATCCTGAAAGGCCGCATGCCTGCGCTTGATGGCAAGCGTCAGCACGCTCAGGCCACTCAGCTGGTTTGGCGTCGTGACTACAATCAGTCCGCCAGGTCGCGTGCAGCGTGCCAGTTCACGGACGAATGCGCGCGGGTTCTCGAGATGCTCGATAACTTCGACGGCGGTCACGACGTCCATCTCGCCGTCGCCGACCGGCACCCGACCGTTGTCGAGATCTGTCGTGAGAAACGCGGCGTCCGATGGAAACTGGTTGTACCGGATGATGTCATTCCCGATATACGTATCGACCAGGTCGTCGACGAATGGTCGCAGATGACCCTCGCCGCAACCGACATCGAGCAACCGACCCGACCGCACGCCGGCCTCGCGGAGGACTCGTCGAACCGCCGCATAAATCGCCGCGTCGCTGATGCCGAGGCTTCGCAGAGCGCGTTCCTCGTTCGTGATGGTTGCGACTGCCGAGCTCATGCTGAGACCGTTTCTCGATGGAGTACCGGACGGAGAATATCGTGGAGCCGCTGCAGCTGCTGCGGCGGGTCGCACAGGGCCCGCGCGCGCGCCGGACCCGCGTTTCCCAGCCGAGCGCGCAACTCCGCATCGACGACGAGACGGCGGAGGGCCGCGGCAACCTCATCCACATCCGGTCTGCTCGTGAGGATGCCGCACGATTCGTCGACTATCTCAGTCGCACCGCCAAGGGCCGTCGCAACGACGGGCAACCCGGCGGACAGCGCCTCGACGTAGGTAATGCCGAAAGCCTCGGCCTTGATGTTTGGCTGGCAGTGAATATCCGCTGCCTCGAGGAGAAGCGGAACGTCGGCGCGCTGTCCGAGGAATCGAACGCGATCCGCGATCCCCCACTCGAATGCAAGGTCCTGGAGCTTCTCGAAGAACCGCTCCTCGGCAGGCCGTTGCGCGCCGCCGACCATCCAGCAGACCCATCCGTCAACGTCTCGCATTCGAGACAGGGCGTGCAGGTGCAATGCGTGCCCTTTCCACTCCTCGAGACGGCTGACCTGGACGATGACCACATCGTCCGGCCTGGTGTCGAAATCGGCGCGAACCGATGCGCGTTCACTGGCGCTCAGATGATCTGAAACCGCATGCAGCGTGACGGGACAATGGAGAACGGCCCGACGGGCGGACGCATGGATGCCCTTTGCGGTCCTTGCTGTGTATTCGCTATTGAAAATGACGAGTTCCGGGCGCGATTGACGCGCCCACCCTTCGAGCCACGATGCGCCGCCGTTCGGGGCGTGCTGCCAAAGTACAAGGCGCCTTCCACTCGACTTCACTGCAGCTCCGAAAATGGCGAGCGGCCACGAGGAGTGACAGATCACAACGTCGATTTCCTCGAGGTCGAGGATCCTTTCGAGCACGCGGCGCGCCCGACGCACGCCGAACGGATTGCGCGCCCGAACCGCGCCGAGACAATGCACTGCAGCGCCGGACGCTTCCAGTTCATTTCGAAAACGTCCGTCGAAGCAAACCGCGAACTGGGTGTCGAGCCCCGGCTCGCTTCCGGCGTGACGAGCGATGGAAACGAGCATTGTCTCGATGCCACCGAACAGGTTTCCGCTCGTCAGGTGAAGGACCTTCATGCTGCTGGGCTGTGCCGACTGCTACATGCGCTCCCGACGGTCATCTGGCTGCGTCCTTCTTGTCGTCATTCCGGTAATAACTGTTGTAGTAGGAGCTGTAGTAGTAGTAGCTGTCGCTCGACTTCATGTCCGCATCGTTCAGGACCACTCCGTAGATCTTCGCACCAACCTCGCCAAGGATCTGTCGCGAGCGTTGAACGATGCCGCGGCTCGAGAATCCGCCGCGCACGACAAGGATGACGCCATCGACCATCGTCGAGAGAATGACGGGGTCGGCAAACGAGACGACCGGCGGCGTGTCGATGACGATGTGGTCGTATTTCGCCGAGAGCTCGGTGAGCAGACGACGCATCTGGTCCGAACCGAGAAGCTCGGCGGGATTGGGCGGAATTGGCCCGCACGGCATGATCGAGAGATTCGGGATCTGGTGTGCGTGGATGAGCAGCGAAAGATCCTCGTTCTGTCCCGACAGATACAGGCTGACTCCCACGTGGTTGCTGATGTTCAGCAACTGGTGGACACGCGGCTTCCGCATGTCGCAGTCGATGATGACCGTCGAAGCGCCGGTCTGCGCGAGCGAGATTGCCGTGTTGACGGCCGTCGTGGTCTTGCCCTCGCGCGGCTGGCTGCTGGTCACGAGAAGCAGCTTGCAGGGATGGCCCGCCGACGACAGCAAAACGGACGTCCGAAGCTGGCGATAGGCTTCCGCGGCGGACGATTTCGCTTCGAGCGCCGTAATGAGCGCCGTCGACACTCCGTACGGTCCAGTATTCGTCGGCAGCTGACGTCTGCGGCCTCTTCGTCCGGTTCCGGATTCGAGGGCCGGAATCACCCCGAGCGAGGGAAGGCGAACGACGCGGTCGATGTCCTCGATCGATCGAATCGTCTGATCGAAGTATTCGCGTCCAAACGCGAGCGCGACACCGGCGAAGAGCGATCCCGCGACGGCCATCAGGATCCAGCGCGAACGATCCGGGCCCGACGGACCGCCGGGCACGTCGGCCCGGTTCTTGAGCGTGACCGGACTCTGAATGGCGGCGGCGCCAAGATCCACTTCCTTCGATCGCTGCAGAATGTCGTCGAGCAACTTCTTGTTCGTCTCGACGGTCTGCTGAATCATCTTGTAGTTCACCGCGGCTTCGTTCTGCTGCATCGTCGCGGCGCGGCTGCTTTCGAACGCAGCGCGCAACTGCGTCACTTTCCCAACGGATGCCTGATACTCGCTGTCGGCGTTCGCGATGATGCGCGCTCGCGCCTGCTCAAGCTCGCCTTCGACCTGGGCGATCTGTTCGTTGAGCTGTCTCATGGCCGGGTACTCGTCAGTGTACCGCTGCGACAGCTCGGACTTCTTTTCGAGCAATTCGGACCGACGCTTCGAGATATCGACGGCTCCCGGATCCTTCTGGGCCGTGGGAAGGCGAAGGATGTCGTCAGCCGTGCTCGCGGACTTCAATTGCTGCTGCTGCGACTCGAGTTCCCTCAGCGAGGCCTCAGCCATGAGCAGGTCCTTGTTCAGCGACGCGAGTTTTGCAACGACGGTGTTCTGGGCTTCGTCCTCGAGCGAGAGAATTTCGTGCGACTTGGCGTAATTGAGAAGCCTCTCTTCGCCGGCCCGGATTTCGGTCTGCAGATCCGCAATTCGCTCCTGCAGAAAATCCGAAGCACTTGCCTTCGACTTGACGCGCTGGTTCAGGTCGTCGCGAATGAAGCTCTCGGCGACGGCATTGGCGACCTTCGCCGCCAGCTCGGGATTGTGGTGAGTGAACGAGATCTCCACGAGCTGCGTAGCCTCGATCTCCTTTACCGTCAAGCCTCCGATGACGCCGCCGACGTATGGTGCGAGGCGCTTCGAGGTTTCGGGATCGAGCGGAGCATTCGGGTCTACCGGGGCGGAAAGCACGGACGTTGTCGGAGGTGTCGTCGACTTCGGCGCCGAGAACTTGAACAACCCGCGAACGGCCTCGGACAGAGACTGGGGCTTCTCGGAGAAGAAGTCCGGGTTGTGCTCGACGTCGGTCTCAACCACAACGCGTCGAATGAGGTCCGGCATTTGAAGCAGGGTAAGCTGCGTGTTGAAACGCTTTCCGTCCACGTCGTAGACGAAGATGGGCTGCGAGCCCGGAATCATGTCCGGATTTTCGTCGCCGACCTGCACCATTGCCGTCGCGACGTATTCATCCTGGACGCGGTACGACGCTATCGTCACCAGTGTGGTCGTCACGACGATCAGGGTGAGGATGAGCCACTTGTTCTTGCGTACGACACGCAGGTACTCGCGGAGGTTGAACTCACCCTGCTGCTGATCCTCGACACCGCCATACCCATAACCGTAGCCCCCACGCTCGGGAAGCCGAGTCAGGGTTCCAGGCGAGCCCGGTTGCGCTCGTTCAGCAGGAATCAGGCTGTTGTTGCCGTTGTTTGATGACATTCGTTGATGACTGCCAGATCGCGACGCAGGCAGAATCTGTGCGGTTCGAGTTACGGAATGGCCGTAACCGGTAAATTGCCGACAGAGCCCCCAAGTGCGCCAATGAAGTTTCGAAAGAAAGTCTTGCCCCGGAATTCGGGACCTCGATGACATCGTTAGGGAGTATGAGTGGATCCGGCACCTTCTTGTCGTCGATCGCCTTCAGGTCGATCGCGATGGTCTCACGATCCTTGCCGGGACTCTGACGGACGATCCGGATGCTGCCACGCTTGGCTGTTGGTGAGGACCGCCGGCCTGAGCCAGCGCCTGCGTGAACGTCATGCCCTCGCGGAGAACAAACGAGTTCGGCCTCGGCACGTCACCCGCAACATAAAAAACATCGGCGACGGGCACGATCACGATATCGCCCGGGCGCATCATCGGGTTCTGCGCTGATTCGCCCTGCAGCAACGACTTGAGGCTGATGACCTCGACCATGTCCTGTTCGACATCGGCCACGACGACCCTGCCCTGATCGCACTGCACTTCCGCCGACTGACGAACGAGTGTTACGGCCTTGCCCGACTCGGTCTTCACGCCGCCGGCAAAGGTGATGAGCTCGAGCAGGCTGACCCTGCGCTCCATCCTGAAACGTCCCGGCTGATTCACCGCTCCAATTATCGAAACCGGGATGCTGTTGTACTCCTTCACCCCGACGTGGACTTCCGGATACTTGAGGTGCTTCTTCAAGCGGTCCGAGATGACGGCCGACAGTTCGCGCTCCGTGAGGCACTGGGCACGAATGTCCTCGTCTACGAAAGGCACCTGAATGAACCCGGCCGCGCTGACCTTGAGCGACGACGCACTCATCTCGGGTTCGCCGAGTACCCTGAGCTCGAGCACGTCGTACGGGCCGATCCGGTAGTTCTCGCGAGCCAGGGAAGGAGCCGCAGAGGACGAAGCAGCGGGTGCGGCAACCTGTTGAGCCTGCCGTCTGGGCCGCCCTCGTGGCCGTAGGGCCGTCTGCCGCGGCCGCAGGACTCTGGGCAAATGAAGCCGACCCGGCGAATACGCAGACCAGAGCGGCTGTAGCGCTCCGAAGGATATCAACGATCATGACGGTACAACTCTCCTAAATGCCTCATGGCCGCGCAGTCGCGGGTACACCGATCGACGATGCGCGAACGAGCATGGCCGATGCGAACAGAAAGGCGATGGCGTTCGAGGGGATCTGGAGATTGAAGTCCACAACACTGTGTATGAGAAGTCCGATACAACCGACTCCAGCCCCAAGAGCCACGCCTCGCAGCCCTGGATCCGTGATGTGAATGCTCCGTGACAAAGCAACTCCGAGCAAGCCAACGAAAAGTATAGCCAGAAAAGCGCCGGGTATACCAGCGTCGGCTAAAACTTGCAGGTAGTCGTTGTGGGCGTACAGGAGCGTGGAGTACTCGGTCGCAGGCCAGTGGCGGAGGATGGCGGTGCCATACGCACCGATTCCTGAGCCGACGATCGGATGTGTGCTGATGAGTGAAACCGTCGCGCTCCAGATCTCGATCCGGCTCGTTTCGGACTGATCGGACATGGCCGCGGGAAGCGTCGTCAACGACTCAGTGATCGGTCCGGCGCCGAGCCACCCGACTCCGGCTCCGACCAGAAGGATGATGGCAAAGATCGCGGCAAGAGCTGGCGCGCGGCGTCCGTCGCCGGCCGAAGTTCGTCGCGCCACGACCGTGAGGGCGATCAGCACGGCTACCTGCGCCACGATCGCTATCATGCCGCCTCGCGACCTGGAAAGCGCCACCGCAACGAGTATCACCGTCACCACGAACAGGGTCATGAGCCGCCGGTCGCGCGGAACGGCACCTGTCAGCAGCGGGCCGAGGCCAAGCGGCAACAGCACCTCGATGAGTCCGGCGAAGTGATTCTTGTTGACGTAGGGACCAAAGAAATTCACGACCGGCGACTCGACAAGCCAGTAGATGCTGCGCGTACCGGTGAAGCTCTGGATCATTCCGAAAACGCTCAGGGCGAAGGCGAACCAGAACAGCACGCCTGCAGCGCGCTCTATCCTTGCGGCCGAGTCGAGCGCAAGAAGGGCAGCGGATACGAATACGGCAAACGCAAGTAGTGTCACCGCGGCCTGGAACGTCAGGAACGGGTCCACGCTGATGGCCGCCCCTCCGAAACTCAGTGACTGGATCCAGGCCCAGGCGGCGGCGCAGTAGAGCGGAACCTGAATCATGCTCCTGCTGATGACGAAGACGCCGACGCGCGCGGCGTGGACTGCCCAGATGACGACCAATGCGCACGCCGAGAGCCGCAGCACTGCGATCGACCAAGGTTCGACCGACCCGAACGGCAATGGTGCCCAGAGAACCAGGAAAACCACGGCGAAATAGAGCACGGGTCCGGATGCAAGCAGGGCTGGACGTGCAAGCCGGAGCGGCGACGACGGTCGTAGTGGCGAATTGGTCATCGCGCGAGCGCCACGTCATCGAACCGGATTGTGCCGAGTATCGGGCAGACGGCCCCGCACGCCTCTCGAACGATGTTGATCGTAACGAGACCGCTTGGCGGCGCCGTGAATCGGAGCGAGATCAACGTCCAGTCGGTCGCCGTCGTTGGAACTGCGACGGCGCCAAGAGGCGTCCCCGCCCCGGAGGCGTCGGTAACCTTCACGGCAGGCGGTCCGCCCGTCTGGAGCTTCTCGGTCGTGACCCAGAAACACAGAACATACGCCGCACCGGCCTCGACGCGAACCGCCTGGGCGGCGCGCTGGAAGCCCGCGCCCCCCTTCGAGTTCTAACCGATTCGGAGAGCCTTCCCGCCGCCGTGTCCCGCGTCAACCGAAACCCGCGCTTCCGGAGATCGAACCGCCTTCCACGCGAACGGGGACGTTTCCGACTCGGAGATCGGCCCGTCGAATCCGGCGTTCGCGATCGTGTCGAGCGTTGCTCCGCGCTCGGGATTGAGTCTCGACGAGATGTCGGCGTAGTCCGCGCCTCGGCCTGCAACGCGAAGGGCTTCTGCGAGCTGCTGGCCGCTCTCGATGACGACTTGCGCAAGTCCTGCGTCCGCCATGAGCTCGTTCCACCGCGCCAGTGCATCGTCAAGCCGTCCCTCGGAAACCCAGAGACCGACAACTGCAGCGCGGCCTGCGGTTGTATGCGACGTCACCGCCTGAAGCGTTGCCATGTCGCCGCGACCGGTCGCGCCCCAGATCGTCCGAGCCGCAAGCGGCGCCATCGATGGGTTCAGACGGCACGCTTCACGAAGCGGCTCGATTGCATCGTGGAACCGCCCAAGCCGGACGTACAGGTTCCCGAGCATCCATCTCGGTTTCCAGTGCCACGGGGCTGATTCGACGGCACGTAGAAAAGCCCGCTCGGATTCGCCGGGGAGACCGGCAACCTCTCGCTGCCGCCCGAGCGCGATCCAGTATTCAGGGCGGTTCGGGGCCAGCTCGACAGCAAGCTCAAGGAGACTCCCGGATGTCTGGACATCCGGCGGATTCGCGTTGTCGAGGGCATACAGGGCCGAGATGTAGGCAGTCTCAGGGTTTCCCGGTTCGAGGCGGCGCGCGGCGCGTCGATGAGCTCGACGGTGACGGCGGTACGGCCCGCGGTGTCGACGATCGATTCCGCAATTCCCCATCTGGCTACGAAGATCGCCGCGGTGACTGCGACGGCGACCAGAGCGAGCGCAACCGCCCAGCGAGCCGCCGGCTGGGTCATTCGAAATCGGGCATATCCTTCACTCATTGGGTCAGTCGGGAATCGTTCGACGATCTCGCCTTCAGTTCAACGCCCGATCCCGCCTCCGCGGAGTCCGGCGCGCTCGATGGCTTTTGTGTCAAAGACGTTGCGACCGTCGATAAATACATCGCCCGACATGACTGAGGCCAGCCGCGACAGGTCGATCCGGGCGAATTCGTCCCATTCCGTGACCAGAACGACCGCATCGCAGCCCGCGGCGAGGTCCTCAACCGACTCGGCATAAACGAGGTCCAGGTCCGGCCATTGTCTGAAGCAGGCGTCACTCGCCACCGGGTCGTAGGCCTTCACGCGAGCGCCCATCCCGATCAGGACTTCGGCGATGGTGATGCTCGGCGCGTCGCGGAGGTTGTCGGTTTCCGGCTTGAAGGCGAGACCCAGCAGGCCGATCGTCCGTCCCTTGATGATCTTCAGGGCTTTCTGCAGCTTTCGAATGACGATCTGGCGCTGGCGATCGTTGACGGCGACGGCGGATCGAAGGAGCTCGGGGTCGTATTGATACTCGCCGGCGATGCCAATGAGCGCCGAGAGGTCCTTCCCGAAACAGCTCCCGCCCCAGCCAACACCGGGGTTCAGGAAGCGAGTGCCGATCCGGCTGTCGAGTCCGATACCGCGCATTGACCTCGGAGGCGTCGGCGCCGACCCGTTCGCAGATGTTCGCAATTTCGTTCGAGAAGCTGATCTTCGTAGCTAGAAACGCGTTGGCGGCGTATTTGATCATCTCGGCGCTTGCGAGGTCCGTCACCACCAGCGGAACGGCCCGGAAGCCCTCGGGCCGCGGTGCGATGGCGGATGGCGGCGAGAATTGCTGGGACAGGATTGGCTCGTAGACGGCCCGCAACGCATTGATGGCTCGAGCGTCGTTCGCTCCGATGACTATGCGATCCGGATACAGGGTGTCGTGAATCGCCGAGCCCTCGCGCAGGAACTCGGGGTTCGAGGCAACGGCAAACGTGCCCCGACGCTCGGCCTCGTTGGCCATAGCTCCGGTTCGTCGCGGTCGTCCGCTCTCGACTTCGTCGTCACGCTGGCCCTCGACGACGAGCATCTCGACCCAGTTCCCGCTTCCGACCGGGACGGTCGACTTGTTGACGATCACGCGAGTCAGGCCGTCGTCCGCCGCCGAGATCGCCTGGCCAAGCGACCGTGCCACGTTCTGCACGTATTGCATGTCGGGCGAGCCGTCCGCTCGCGGCGGGGTTCCGACCGCTATGAAGACGACTTCGGCCTTTGCCGCGGCGCTGAGGTCCGTCGTGAAGCGTAGCCGGGTTGACGAAAGGCCCGCCGCCAGCAGCGCATCCAGTCCCGGTTCATAAATCGGAGACTCGCCGTTCGAGAGCGCTTCGACTTTTGCCGGATCGACGTCGACACACGTCACGCTGTGACCGAGATACGCGAGACACGCGCCCGTAACGAGCCCGACGTAACCCGCGCCGACAACACTGATCTGCATTGGATTCGACATAGCCTCGATCGCGCCGAAACACGGCGCCAGAGAATCCGGACGTCCGGCGTGTCAGTCCTCGATCCGATAGATGGTCTCGGGGTCGTCCTCGTGCCGGATCTCGTCAATGGGCTCGCGTCGGGCTTCTCCCATGAACAGACGGTTCGGGCAGTTGATGACGGCGCCGCCGACCGAACCGACGTTTCGGTACGCGTGCACCACTCCGAGCGGAACGAGCACCGACGCCGGGTTGTCGGCGCCGACGAATGCCGTGACGACGTGACGATACGTCGGCGACGACTCGCGATTGTCCCAGAGCCGGATCTTGAAATTCGACGGCCCGATGAAGCAGAAGAGGTCCGCCTGGTCGACGTGCTCGTGCGGGCCGCGCGTTACACCGGGCTCCGTGATTGAAATGTACGCCATCGCGGGATGGAACTCGGCCTCGAGCTCGTCGTGGCGGAAGAGCTCGGCCAGCCAACCTCGCTCGTCGACGAATTTCTTCAATGGCCGAATGGCCACACCGTCGATTGATCCCCTCGTGAATTCCGATCCCATATGACCTCAACGTTGGAGCTTACTGAGACATTTATCGACTTGTCTCGTGATCGACCTGTCACGTGATTGATGATGACACTGACATCGCACGCCTTACGCATCGGTTCCGTGAGCGGTAGCGCACGGGTCGATTTCGATCAGAGGTGACCGCACAGGCTATCCGGGAGTCTGACCCGTGCGCTACCGCGCAAGGTATTGATGCGTTGAGCACGCGCTCTTTGAAGTCGTTCATGACAGGCCCGTCGACGTCGCTGCAACAGAGCACTGCGAAGTCACGGTCTCAGCCAGTCCCTCCCTGAGCTCCGTCGCCGGCCGAAATCCGACCGCCTCGAAGAGCCGCGTTCCGTCGAGACACGAACGGCGTGCGTCGTTGGGCCGCGACGGTCTGTACCGCGGCGTCGGAAGTACGACTCCCAGGGCCTCGGCGACACTCGCCGAGAGCTCGAGAATCGATGTCTCCATTCCCGTGCCGACATTGAACGTGCCGGTCATCCTCGACTCGACGACCGCAGCCACGGCCACGGCAGCGTCCCGAACCGACACGAAATCCCTCGTCTGGTTTCCGGAGCCATCGATGAGCGGTGACTCGCCACACGAAATGCGCTCGACGAATGCGTGTACCGCAGACTCGCACTCCGATGTCGAGCCCGGTCCATAAAGGTTCGCGAAGCGCAGTATTGTGGTCGCCATATGCTGGTCGCGACACGACTCTTGCAGGAACTCCTCGACGGCGAGTTTCGCCGCACCGTTGGGCGTCAGCGGTTGCATCGGATGCGACTCGTCGGCGATCTCTCCGCACAGCTCGCCATAAACCGCGGCACTCGACGCAACGACGACGTGCGAAATTCCCGCCACCTTGGCGGCCGTCACGACGGACTGCGATCCCGAGACATTGACCTCGAAGGCTGATGCATCGACGTGGCTCTCGCGTACCCCAAAGTGCCGCGCCGCCAGGTGAACGAGCGTATCGGGACGACACTCTTCAAGATGTCGCTCGAGTCGCACGACGTCTCGCACGTCGGCTTCGATGAACGGAATTCGCGCCGCGACGCGCTCTCGCCTTCCGGACGAGAGATCGTCGAGAACGACCGGCTCGTGTCCCGCCTCTTCGAGCATTTCCACGACGTGCGATCCGAGAAATCCCGCGCCGCCGGTCACGAGCACTCTCATGCAACCACCGTCCGAAAGTACTCGACCGTGCGTGCAAGCCCTTCGCGCACCGGAAGCGTCGGAACCCAGTCGAGTCGCTCACGGGCGAGCGTGATATCGGGCCGGCGTTGACGCGGATCATCCTGTGGAAGCGGTCGGTGCTCGATTGCCGACGACGAACCGGTCAACTCGAGGATCATCGCAGCCAACTCGAGCATCGTGTACTCCTCCGGATTACCGAGATTCACGGGTCCGGTGAAGTCCTCCGTCTGCATTGCCCGAATCATCCCGTCAACAAGATCCGACACGAAGCAGAACGACCGCGTCTGCGTGCCGTCGCCATAAACCGTCAGCGATTCGCCGCGCAGTGCCTGCACGATGAAATTCGAGACGACGCGTCCGTCGGTTTCCGCCATCCGCGGACCGTAAGTATTGAAGATCCGCACCACCCGAATATCCACGCCGTTCTGCGTGTGATAGCTGAACATCAGCGTCTCGGCAACGCGCTTCCCCTCATCGTAATTCGCCCGAGGTCCGATCGGGTTGACGTGTCCCCAATACGATTCCGGCTGCGGATGCACCTCGGGGTCACCGTAGACTTCCGACGTCGAAGCCTGGAGGATTCGAGCCCGGACTCGCTTCGCCAGGCCGAGCATGTTCAAAGTGCCGACGACATTCGTCTTGATGGTCTTGACGGGATTGTACTGATAGTGAACCGGCGAAGCCGGACACGCAAGATTGTAGATTTGGTCGACCTCGAGCAGGATCGGCTCGACGACATCGTGACGGATCAGCTCGAACTGCGGATTCCCAGTCAAATGGGCGATGTTCCGCTTCGAACCCGTGTAGAAATTGTCGAGGCAGATGACCTCGTGTCCATCGCCCACGAGGCGGTCGCACAGGTGCGACCCGATGAATCCTGCTCCGCCCGTGACGAGAATTTTCATACTCGAGAGTACCGGCACACCGACCACAATCAGAGGCCTGGCGACTCCTCCACCCGGAGCGATCGCGAGGTCTTCCCAGCATCCGACGAACCGCAGACTGTACCAGAGGGTCCGGGGGTGTCAAGTTCAAGGCCCGACACCGACCGCACCTCAAGAGAGGGGTCGAAACCCGCGCATCTTATCGCCGCGGAGTGATTTATCCACTTCTGCACAATATATTTCTCTTTACCTTGCGTTAGCTGTACGGTATTTTCGCGGCGGTCGGTTGTTTTTGCACTTCCCGGTTGTTGGTGCGGATTCCAACCGTCGAACATTATTTTTTCATTTTGAGGGGGACGACAATCCGATGGCACGAACAAAAAAAGACCCTGCTGATGCCGTGGCGGCACTCCTGGACTCGGTGTCGGCTACGTCACCGGGCCGCCGAGGACGTCCGAAGGGATCGAAGAACAAGCCGAAGGCGGCGGCAGCTCCGGCCAAAACGGTGAGTCGCCGTGGTCGCCCGAAGGGCAGCAAGAACAAGCGATCTGCGGTGAAGGCTCCTGCAAAGCGTGCTGCCGCTGTTGCGCCGGCACCGAAGGCCGCTGTCGCGATTAAGCCGGTCGTGCGCCGCCGTCGCCGCCGCGCTGCAAAGGCGCCGGTTGTGCAGACGCTCAGCCAGCGGGTCGACTAGATGATCGCCGAGCTCGGGAAGTTGCGAGCCGAAGTGGGGCAGCTCGAGAAGCTGCGCGATGTGCTGAAGGCCATCAACGGGTAACAGGAAATTCTGTGCCTCTGCGCGAAGCGCCTTGGAGTGCGGCGCGAAGCGCCGCTTTGGATAGTTTTTCAATGACAGGCGTTTCGAGGTTTGCACCGAAGGATCCAAGGCAGCGCTTCGCGCCGCACCCGGCGCTTCGCGCAGAAATGAGGCGCTTCGCGCATTGCTCGACGAGCTCGAGAAGCACATGAGTCAGAATCCACATCGACCGTTGATCGGAATCTCGATGCGCTACGATTGGCGCCAGGAGTTCTTCTACCTCCGCCAGACGTACGCCGAGGCCATTTACGGTGCCGGCGGATTGCCGATCTATATTCCGCTCTTTCCCGACGACGAGTTTTGCGACCGCTGTGCGATCGACTCGACGGCGTCGTGCTCGCCGGGAGTAACAGCGACGTCGATCCGCTCCGATATGGCGCCGACCCGCTGCCGAAACTTGGCGACGTGTTACCGCGGCGCGACGAAACCGACGCGCGTCTCATCGATCTCGCGGAGGCGTCGCGCATCCCGTTGCTCGGCATCTGTTACGGGATGCAGGCGCTCAACGTGCGGCGCGGCGGGACGCTCATCCAGGACATCGAGTCGCAGGTCGACTCGCCCGTCAAGCACCAGCAGGGCGATGTCTTCGTCCGGCATTGCCACAAGATCGACATTCTCGCCGGTACGCTCGTCTCGGAGCTCGCAGGTGGAACGACGACCACGGTCAACAGCCATCATCACCAGGCCATCGAGCGGCTCGGGACGAACCTGACACCGGTGGCATGGGCTTCTGACGGAATCATCGAGGCCGTCGTCGACGATACGAGCGACAGCTGGGTCCTCGGCGTTCAGTGGCACCTGAGGTAGGTTGGGTGGATGATCCGCTGTCGCGCGCGATTTTCTCTTCGTTTATCGAGGCGGTCGAGCAGCGAGACTGATACATTGCCTGGAAGAAAACCCGGGCGAACGGAACGACACGATGATTTCACTGGCGGACAAGGTTGCACTCATCACGGGTGCCTCGAGGGGAATCGGCGCAGCAACGGCGCGACTCTTCGCGCAGGCCGGGGCGCGTGGAATCGTCATCAACTACCACGCAAATCGCGATGCCGCCGAGGCGGTGCGGGAGGACTGCATCGCATTCGGTGCGGATGCGATCGTCGTTCGAGCGGATGTCGCGAAGGTATCGAGCGTGCGCGCGATGGTGGGAAAGACCGTTTCTCGATACGGACGCCTCGACATCGTCGTCGCCAACGCCGGGATCTGGAAGGGAGCGCCGATCGAGGAGATGTCGGAGGCGCAATGGGACGAGACGATCGACACTAACCTCAAGTCCGTTTATGCGACGTGTAGTGCCGCCGCGGCCCACATGCTTTCGCAGGGCAGCGGTCGAATCATCACGGTCAGCTCGACGGCCGGACAGCGTGGCGAGGCCTTCCACTCGCATTACGCGGCATCCAAGGGCGGAATTATCAGTCTGACGAAAGCACTGGCCGCCGAGCTTGGACCGCGCGGAATATTCGTCAACAGCGTCGCACCAGGTTGGGTTGATACGGACATGAGTGCGGAGCCGCTCGCCAGCCGGGCGGAACGCAGGAAAATAATGAGTCTCATTCCCCTGCAACGCGTTGCGACGGCCGAGGAAATTGCCGGCCCCATTCTGTTTCTCGCCTCGGATCTCTCTAACGGTATGACCGGAGAAATTCTCAACGTCAACTGCGGCTCGGTGCTCTGTGGCTAGCTGCATTGACGGTCGCCTGTCTCCGTCGAATTCCATCACATGGTAACCATCGGACTCGAAGCGCTCCTCGACTCGCGACGTGAATTGCTCAGAGGTCAGCGCATTGGCCTCGTCGTCAATCCGAGCTCCGTCGACCGCTCGTTTAGGCACGCCGTCGACCTGATGCACGCGTGCGACGACGTGCGTCTTGCGGCGTTGTTCGGTCCGCAGCACGGGATTCGCGGCGAGACGCAGGACAACATGATCGAATGGCAGGGGTTCCAGGACGCGCGGACCGGACTGCCGGTGTACAGCCTTTATGGCGACACGCGAATCCCCTATCCCGAGATGCTCGCAAACGTCGACACACTCGTGTTTGACATGCAGGACGTGGGGACGCGGATTTACACGTTCATCTACACGATGGCGCACTGCATGCAGGCGGCGGCCAGGGATGGAAAGAGGGTGGTCGTGCTCGATCGTCCGAATCCGATTAATGGGGTCGTGGTGGATGGGAACATGCTCGAGCCGGAGTACGCGTCGTTCGTCGGGCTGTATCCAATGCCGACGCGACACGGGATGACGGTTGGCGAGTTGGCGGGTCTGTTCAACGAGCATTTCGGGATTGGGTGCGATTTGACCGTCGTGCCGATGGAGGGATGGCGGCGGCCGATGTGGTTCGACGAGACCGGGCAGCCGTGGATCTTGCCGTCGCCGAACATGCCGACGCTCGAGACGGCCGCGGTATTTCCGGGGATGGTTCACGTCGAAGGCACGATGGTTTCGGAAGGACGCGGAACGACAAGGCCGTTTGAATTGATCGGCGCGCCGCACGTGGATCCGTGGGCGCTCGTCGAATCGCTAGCGGGCGAGGACCTGCCCGGGTGCCGATTCCGGCCTTGTTATTTCCAGCCGACGTTCCAGAAACACGCGGGGGTGTTGTGCGGAGGGTTGCAGGTACACGTGACGGACCGCGATGCATTCAAGTCGGTGTTGACGGGGATCGCGGTGCTGCGGGCGATATACGGGCTCGATCCGGAGCATTTCGAGTGGAAGCAGCCGCCGTATGAATACGTGCACGACAAGTTGCCGTTTGACGTGATTGCCGGGTCGGCGAGCGTGCGCGAGCAGATTGTGTCGCAGGTGGGGCTGGGGGATATCGAGGCGTCGTGGGTGGAGGGGATATCGGAGTTCGAACGGCTTCGGAGTAGGTATCTGCTGTATCCGGAGTGATGGCCGCCAAACCCCGAATCGTTTGACCCAGAACCCCGAGCGCAGCGAGGGGCTGACGTCGGGAGCTTGATGCACAGTGTCAACGCGGCTTGCCTGTAGCTGGCCAGGTTGTCGGTGGTCAGGTTGTCGGTTGCCAGTGCAGTGGTCGACGCTCGGTGCAGTTGGTGAGATCGGAGGCTTCAGTCGGCCCCTCGCTGCGCTCGGGGTTCTGGGCCAATCGGGGTTCTGCTTGACGTGCCGCCAAACCCCGACTCGTTTGACCCAGAACCCCAGGCAAGGCACGTCGGGAGCTTGATGCAGTGTCAACGCGGTGTGCGAGGGGGGTCGTGGTCGGGGTCGGGGACGGGGGTGAGGTGGTCGGTGGATGGTGAGGGTGGGAGGCTGCGGTCGGCCCCTCGCTGCGCTCGGGGTTCTGGGTCAAACGGGGTCCTGCCCGACGGTGCTTAGGCACCAGACTCGTTTGACCGACGTCGGCATCGTGTGGGCGGAGTCAACGCAGCGTGCGGGTGACGGCCGATGACCGTTGAGCGTGCCGGTAACTCATGTATCCTCGCGTGCCTCGACACCTCCGAGAACCTCCGTCACGGTTGAGCAGACTGCCTTCCGGTTCTTGGAAGTCGATCATCTTCACAGGCGACCCCCGCTCGAGCAGTCTGGCGCTCCGCGTGTAGGCGGGGGAAATCGCTGAATCGGTATCGCGGATCTACTTTCACCCCCGCGGAATCCCACCCGCTTGCGCCTGCCTCCCGGCCTCGCGAATCTGAGATGAACTCCCGACAGCGCCTCATTTTTCAGTCATACAAGAGACTCTGGCGTTTGGCCCCGCCCGCGCTACACCCGCGGCCCGCCGGCGCTTCGGTCCTGCTTTACCACAACGTCGACGACGCTCCGTCGCCATACGTTCGACGACTTGGCGTGACCATGACGACGGCTGAGTTCGAGGCGCACATCCGCTTCCTCGCGGAAACGCGCACGATCGTACCGTTCTCGAGGCTCGCCGAGCACCTCGACGACCCGAAGGCGATTGCGATCACCTTCGACGACGGCTACCGCACGATCCGGTCCGTGGCGCTTCCCATCCTCGAACGGTTCGGCGTTCCGTTCAAGGCTTACGTCCTGGCGCCTTCGGAATCCGGAAACGCCATCTGGCTCAATCAGCTCTCGTATCTGCTCGATACGTGCTCGTCGAGCGAGGTATCCAGACTTGCCAGATCGGCTATCGGGTCTGACCTGCCGCCCGACTGGCGTGGCGACGTGACGCCTTTCGTCGAGCACTTCATCGAGACGCGCACACCGGCTGCCATCCGCGACGCCTTCGAAGGCCACCGGCACGAGGCGATGCCGGATCTGTATCTCAGCGATGAAGATATCCGGGCACTAGCTGAGCATCCGCTCGTCGAGCTCGGCTCACATACGCGCAATCATTATCCGCTGCACCGGGTCTCGCACGAGACCGTCGAAGCCGAGGTCGTACTGGCGCACGAGGAACTCACGGAGCGATATGGTGAAGCAATCGACGGGTTCTGCTTGCCCTTCGGTTACCGGCACCATTTGACCGAGAACGTCGTGCGGTACATCCGGAAGGTCGATGAGTCAGTGGTTTCAGCTTACGGCGGGCGGATGGGCGCTCACAGCGTGCACGGCGTTCCCGAGATCCGGCGAATTGGCGCCTGGGGCAACCTTGGAGTGCTCTGGCATCAATTGCGATACGAGCCGTAGGTCAGCGAATCAGTACGAACTGACTAGTCGGGTCGATGGTCCGCCGTAGACCCTTTGAAGCCCGAGCGCAGCGAGGGGCCGACGTCGGGAGGTAGTTGCACGGAATGAACCGTCCGAACGTCAAAAGCCACCGACGAATCGGTGGCTTCCTGACACTCCTGAGAGCCGACATCCGGACTTGAACCGGAGACCTACTGATTACGAATCAGTCGCTCTACCAACTGAGCTATGTCGGCGCGAGACCCGGGACTATACACACGGGCGAAAAATACTGTCAAGACAGCGGTCCGAGGACCGTCCAATCCAGACTCGTTTGGCCCAGAACCCCGAGCGCAGCGAGGGGCCGACGGCAGCCTCACAGACTCTCAGCAGCACCAAGCGCTATCCACTGCGCCCGCCACCGGCACACGGCGTTGACTCTGTTCATCAAGCCCCTTACGTCGGCCCCTCGCTGCGCTCGGGGTTCTGGGTCAAACGGGGTTCTGCTTGACGTGCCGCCAAACCCCGACTCGTTTGACCCAGAACCCCGAGCGCAGCGAGGGGCCGACGCAGGGAGCTCGACGCACAGAGCCAACGCGGCTTGCCTGTGGCTGGCCAGGTAGTCGGTGGCCGGGCAGTCGGTGGGTCAAACGGGGTCCTGCCGGGAGTCGGCGTCGCGGGTGGCGCGGACAAAGTAGTCGCCGAGTTGGGGAAATGCGTTCAGCAGGCGAACGCCAGCCCGCGCCACCGCCGGCCGGAACAGCCCGGCCTGAAGCACTCTTCCGATACCGAGCTGACGCCGGAAGCCCGCTCTCCACGACCGGTCGTACTCGCGCTTCAACTCGTCAAACGCGATCTTCCCCTCGAGAAATCCGGCAACCAGCGGTCCGGCCATCGCGGCCGATCGGAGCGCCATCGCCATGCCGTCGCCACACAGCGGAGCGATCATCGCCGCCGTGTCGCCAACCATCACGACGTCACCCTCGAATGTCGACCTGGTCCTGAACGACACCTGCGACACGCTGACTGGCCTGTCCATTGCGGGCTCCAACACATCGAACCGCCTGGCGAGCGCCGCGTTCGTCCGCATCAGTCCGTCTCTCAGCGCGTCATACGACCGGCCGGCGTCGCGCAGCGCAGAAACCCTGGCGATCAGGCAAACATTCACGAGCCCGTTCTCTACGTGCGACATCCCGCAGTACCCTCCGTCGAATGCGTGCAACTCGACCCAGTCGTTGAGGTCGGCGCCCCGATAATGCATCTTGAACGCCACGAACTCGCTGCCGCCGGAACCGGCCTGGCGTCCAAGTGATCGATCGAGCCGCGAGCGCTTGCCGAACGCGCCGATGACCGTCCGGGCACGCTCCTCCACGATCTGACCGTCGACCTGAAAACGCACCGTGAATCCGTCGAATGCCGTTCCCGACACATCGCGCACGACCGTTCCCTGCCGTCCCTCCGCACCGGCGCGCGTCGCCGCTCCGAAGAGCAACGGATCGAGGCTCCACCTGCTCAATCCGATCGCCTCCCCCGGCAGATTCGCCCGCCATTCGCGGCCGTCCCGCGTCGTGATTGCGACGCGGCGAATCGACGCCGGCTTCGCGCCATCGATCTCGTCCTCGACACCGAGCTCGCGAAACAGCCCGCGAACTTCAGGCGAAAGGAACTCGCCGCACAGTTTGTGAACCGGATAGACCTCGGACTCGAGCAACAACACACCGTGACCCCGACGAGCCAGCTGCACGGCCATCGAACATCCCGCCAACCCGCCGCCAATGACGATCACATCACGCATCGACGGACTCAGATCTCGCATCGCGAGGTATCACGACCTGCCAACGGAAGGCCCAGCGCCATCTCACCGTGAACCGGAGCCGCGTCAGCCGTTCCAACTCGTCGAGATCGTCGCGCACGAATGCGCGGCGAACGGACAGGGGGCCGTCGTTGCGAACGATCGGGCTCGCCGGGAAGAGGCGCGTCAGCGTCCAGATGCCAGCAAATGCCAGCGGATGCCGGTGCAGATCGTTGACGATTACTCCCCGCCTCGATATCGCGTGCATCGCGACCAGGAACTGCGCGACGACAGGTGTCGGAAAGTGGTGCGCGAAAAGCGAGCACATCACGACGTCGAAGGACTGCTCCCGAAACGGCAGAGCGAGGACGTCGGCCTGCACGACCGATGCTCCATCGAGTCCGGAAAGCGACTTCGCCGCGAACGCCGCCGCCGCAAAACTCAGATCGCACGTCACGACCCTCACGTCGCGCCCGTTCGCGCGCCCCCACTCGACGAGCCTGCGCGCCATGTCGCCGCCGCCGGCGCCGACGTCGAGCACGCGAATCACCGAATCGCCAGGCTCCACCAACTTCTCGAACGCTCGAATCGTTGTCGCGTATCCGCCAAGGAAGCGATTGATCGTCGCGAGATTCGACAACACGCGGTCCATGTCTGCCGCGTCGAGCGTCATGTCGTCGATGATCTCTCTCTCGGTCGCGCGATGTCGAAAGCCCGATCCCATGCAAAACGCGAGAGCCGTCGCCGTCCTCACACCGACTCGAGGAGCATCGATTCAAGCGTCAGTCCCGGCCAAACGCGAGCGCGACGCCGAGGTCTCCGGCTTCCCGCGACGTGCCGAGGGTCGCGTCGAGAACGAACAGGATCGTCGGCGATGACATGTTTCCGAATCGGGCCAGGACGTCGTACGACCCGGCCACGTCAGCTTCCGTCAGGTCGAGCCGGTCACGCACCGTGTCGACGATTCGACGGCCACCTGGATGTACCGCCCAGAACCGCACATCGGCCATCGTCAGGCGGTTTCGCGAGAGCAGTTCCTCCGCAAACGGAGCGATGCCGCGCTCGAGCGTCGCCGGAACTTCCGCCGACAACGTCATCTGGAATCCGGTGTCAATCACCGTCCACGTCATCTGCGTCTCAGTGTCCTCCTCGATGCGCGAGTACGAATCAACGATCCGAAACGCCGGACGAGTCGCCGGAGGCCGCTCCGACGTGACGAGCGCGGCCGCGGCACCGTCGCTGAACAGGCAGTTGGCAATCACGTTGTCCATCGTCAACTCGTTCTGGAAGTGAATCGAGCACAGCTCGACACAAACCACGAGCACGACGGCGTCGTCTCGGCTGGCGCACGCCGCCGCCGCGGCGCGCAACGCCGGAAACGCCGCGTAGCAGCCCATGAAGCCGACGACCGTTCGTTCGACGTCGGGTCGCAAGTCGAGGTCCTTTGCCAGCAGCGTGTCGATTCCCGGCGCGAAGAAGCCCGTGCATGTCACGACGATCAAATGCGTGACGTCGGACCTGAGGACCTCGGGAGCGCGATCGAAACAGGCGCGCGCGGCGTTGAACGCAAGCGGTGGTGCCTCGCGCCGATACAGCTCCATTCGTTCGGCCGTCGTCGGCGCCGGCGAGAGACTCCACGTCGGCGGGTAGAATGTAAAGTCGGCGGGCTCGGCCACATAGTCGGGAACGACCGACGAGCGCGACTGAATCGCCGACGAGCGGTACACGCGTTCAATCGCGGCCTGCGCCCACCTCGCATCCCGCGAGTCCGGCACGACTGGACCGGTTTGCTCGATGGCGACGCGCTTTGCCCACGCCGCGACCTCGGCCTGCGGGGCCCGAAATCTCGGGACGGCCGTTCCGATCGCCCGAATGTAGGCCTGGCGACGATTGTCGGTCACTGCGGGGATTATGGACCGGCGTCCTGTGGCGCGCCAGCGGCGGCCACGGTCACCCACGCATTGCTTTTCACCTCCGTTCCATCTATGTATCTCGTCAATGTGGCCTGAGGCTCTCCGCACCGGGGACTGGTACGTCAACATTCCGGCAACGGCACTCGCGTTCATCGCGCTCGCACTCCTCGTGCTGCGCTTGCGTCGCGAGCAGCGCGCGCACGTGCTGCGCGTCACGGCCTTCTTCGCGGTATCGATCCTTGCGGCCTTCGTCGACGGCATCTCGGAGGCGCTCGGTTATTCGCGCGTCGCCGTCTATGCGCGAGAAGTTGCCGTCGTCATTGCCGGCATCAGCATCATCATCATTTCCGGAAGCGTCATCTTCCGGATCATCCTGCCGACGTTCCGGCTCATGCCGCCGCGAATCCTGCAGGACGTCCTCATCGCGATCTCGCTCATCATCTTTGGTCTGGTGCGGCTCGGCAACAAAGGCATCGATCCGGCGAATATCTTCACGACATCGGCGCTCATCACCGCAGTCATCGCACTTTCGCTGCAGGACACTCTCGGCAACATCCTCGGCGGACTCGCGCTTCAACTGGACCGGTCCGTTCAGGTCGGCGACTGGGTGCACATCGACGACGTCGAGGGCCAGGTCGTCGAGATTGGATGGCGGCAAACGTCGATCGAAACGAACAACTGGGAAACGATCGTCGTGCCGAACAGCGTGCTGGTCAAACACCGGTTCCTCGTGCTCGGCCGTCGCACCGGTCAGCCACTTCAGCACCGCCGGTGGATTCCCTTCTACGTGGATTCGGTACACGCCCCCGACGTCGTGATCGAAGCCGTCCAGTCGTCACTGCGGTACATGGACCTGCCGGCCGTTTCGAAAACGCCGCCGCCGCAGTGTTTCCTGCTGCAGCTCGCCGAGAGTCCCGCGCGATACGCCGTCAGCTACTGGCTGACCGATCTCACGCAGATGAATCCGACCGATTCGTCGATTCGCGTCCAGGCGTTCCTCGCGCTCAAGCGCACCGGCATTCCAATTGCGGTGCCGGGCCGCAACGTCTTCCTGACGGAGGACACGAGCGAGCGGCGGGAGATGCGCAAGGAGCAGGAGCTCGCGCAGCGGATGATGGCGCTGAGGGCGGTCGACCTGTTCCGCGGATTCTCGGCGGATGAACTGCAGCAACTCGCCGAGCGCCTCAAGCCGGCTCCGTACGTCGCTGGTGACTTCCTCGTTCGTCAGGGCACGCCCGGCAGCAGGCTCTACATCATCGTCGAGGGGCGCGCCGACGTGCTCGTCGAAAGCGTGCAGACCGAGCGCGCGAAGG
Organism: Blastocatellia bacterium; assembly: GCA_016705245.1. Taxonomy (GTDB): domain Bacteria; phylum Acidobacteriota; class Blastocatellia; order UBA7656; family JADIYM01; genus JADIYM01. The sequence goes on from JADIYM010000013.1 coordinate 30,997, forward strand.
TTGCGGAGCTCGGACCTGGCGACTTCTTTGGCGAGATGGCGCTCATGACGGGCGAAGTGCGGTCCGCGTCGGTGATCGCCCGGACCAATCTGCTCGTGTATCGGCTCGACAAGGAATCGTTCCGGGACCTGCTCGCTTCACGCACCGATGTCGCCGAGCAGATCTCGACCCTGCTCGCGAGCCGACGGGCCGAGCTCGATGCGGTCCGAGAGAACCTCGACGCCGAGGCACTTGCGGCGCGAGCCGCGGCGACGCGTCGCGACATCCGGCAGAAGATCTGGCAGCTGTTCGGTCTCGAAGACTGAAATCGGTGGTGACGCTACACGCTGGCGTCGCCGGCGCTGGCGTCGGGTTCTCTCAGAAGGTCGATGAATTTCCGCGCGGCGACTGAGAGAGTCCGGTTGCGCTTCGAGATCACGCCGATCGGGCGGTCGATCACGGGCCGGAGCGGGATGGCGCGCAGGGTGCCGACGCGTACCTCCTGGACCACGGTTATGCTGGGGACGGCCGAGATGCCGAGACCGAGCTCGACAGAGCGCTTGATGGTCTCGATGTTGTCGAACTCCATGCCGATGTCGAGTCGAACTCCGGCGGCCTCGGCGTGCCGATCGATGGCCTGACGCGTTGGAATGTCCTTGTCGAAGCCGATGAACGGCGTGGCTGCAAGGTGGCGCAGAGAGACCGTTCGTCTCGCGGCGAGAGGGTGGTCAGGAGCGCAGATCACGACGAGCCGGTCGGTACGGAGCGGCGCGACCGAGATTCGGGACTGCTCCGCGGGGTAGGCGACGATACCGAGGTCGATGCGCTCGCTGAGGCAGTCGTCGTATATGCGATTCGTGCGGTTGTACTCGAGCTGAATACGCGCCTTGGGATAACGCTGCAGGAACGCGCGAACGTATCGCGGCAGTTCGTGAAGGCCGACGGTGTAGATCGTGGCTACGCGCACCGTGCCAGTGACGTCACCGACGACGTCGTTGACGCGTTCGGCCAGGTCTCGATAGCGACCGAGAATGTCCCGGCAGCCGTCGTAGAAGACGGTTCCGGCGGGGGTTGGTCCGTGGCCGCGGCGTCCCTTAGATCGGTCGATGAGTAGTGTGCCGAGCTGGGACTCGATGGACTGGATCCGGCGGGTGACTGCCGTCTGGGTGAGCGAGTTGAGCGCCCCGGCGCGAGAGAAGCTGCCGGTCTCGATGATGTCGCAGAAGATCTTCATGTCGTCGAGGCTCATATATGCGATTGAAGCATATGTTGAATTCGAATTATGAATTTTTGTGGTTGGGGAGGTTCATGTAGAGTTCGCCGGGTTCGAGTGAAGGTGGGCGACGCGCTGGGGATGGCTGCAGGTCTGTGAGCATGTCGGTGTGCGGTTTCGTTGGGTCCCTTTGGTAGCCGGCGATTATGCGGGGGCCTGGAGAACGAACCGGGGCGTGGCTCACCTTCGTTCGGGTTGGTCGTCTCAGACTCAGTGCCTCCGTGCCTCCGTGCCTCCGTGCCTCTGTGTGCGAAGCTCTTCTCGATCCGACAAGAGCTTCGCACACAGAGGCACGGAGGCACTGAGCCACAGAGACTCGAAATCGCGCCGGCTGGCATCCCGCGCCCTCATTCCCGCATCTCGCTGACTTCTCCAGACAATCCAAAGTCCAGCTGCTTGGCGCTCGATCCAGGCGAAAGGTAGACTCTCGAACCCGTGCAGCCCGCGAAAGAACATCGTCCATCCCCGAAAACCGTCGAGTCCATCATCGAGCTCATCGGCAACACCCCGATGCTCCACCTCAATCGCGTCGTCCCCGAGAACGCCGCGGACGTCTTCGCCAAACTCGAGTACCTGAACCCGGGACTGAGCGTGAAGGATCGACCGGCACTCGGCATGATCCTCGATGCCGAGGAACGTGGAGTCCTCAAGCCCGGCGCGACCATCATCGAACCGACAGCCGGCAACACCGGAATCGGACTCGCCCTGGTCGCCCGCGCGAAGGGTTATCGCGTCATCCTCGTCGTTCCGGACGGCTACTCGAAGGAAAAGCAGCTTCTCATGCAGGCACTCGGCGGAGAGGTGGTGAGCGTGCCGATGGCCGAAGGCATGAAGGCCGCACTTCGACGGGCCGAAGAGCTCTCTGCCGAGATCCCCGACTCGTTCATACCGCAGCAGTTCACCAATCCGGCAAACCCCGACTTTCACGCCGCAACAACCGGCCGTGAGATCTTCGAGCAGATGGACGGTCGCATCGACGCCATCGTCATCGGCAGCGGTTCCGGCGGCACGTTCACCGGCGTCGCCCGGTACCTCCGCGAGCGGCTGCCGGACATGCAGTGCTTCTCTGTCGAGAGCGAAGGGTCGGCGCTCGGAGGCGGCGAGCCATACCCGCATCGACTCGAAGGCATCGGCTCGACGTTCGTCCCGGCGAACTTCGATGCCGAGCTCTGTTGCGAGATCATCGTTGCCAACGATTGCGACGCGTTCGGAATGACGAAACGCCTGGCCGCCGAGGAAGGCGTGCTCTCAGGCGGGTCCGGTGGTGCGAACGTCTGGGCCGCCATTGAAGTCGCCACCCGGCTCGGCGCCGGGCGCCGCATCGTCACCATCATTCCGGACTCGTCCGAGCGGTATATGAGCAAGGGCATCTTCGACCAGGCCTGATCCGGCCGCTCGTTCCAACCCACTTCACAACCGAGAGACTTCATGCGTTTCGACACGAAAGCCATTCACGCCGGTCAGGAACCGGACCCGTCAACCGGAGCCGTCACCGTGCCGATCTACCAGACGTCCACGTACGTCCAGGATGCGCTCGGTCAACACAAGGGTTACGAATACGCGCGCACGAAAAATCCGACGCGCTCGGCGCTCGAGTCCTGCATTGCGGCCCTCGAGGGAGGAACCCACGGCGTCTGTTTTGCTTCGGGAATGGCCGCCATCACGACGCTGGCGATGTTGCTCACCGCCGGCGATCACACGATCGTCTCTGACAACACCTACGGCGGGACGTTCCGGGTCTTCGACAAGGTGATGAGCAAGCTCGGACTGGAGTTCAGTTACGTCGATACATCGGATCCCGAGCTGGTCCGGGCCGCCATCCGGCCAACGACGAAGATGATCTTCATCGAGACACCGACGAATCCCGTAATGCGGCTGACGGACATAGCCGCCATGGCCGAGATCGCACGTGAACAGGGCGTCATCGTCGTCGTCGACAACACTTTCATGAGCCCGTATTTCCAGCGGCCGATCGAACATGGCGCCGACGTCGTCGTCCATTCGACGACAAAATACCTGAACGGTCACAGCGACGGCGTCGGCGGCGCCGTCGTCGTGAAGGACGCCGACCTTGCCGACCGGCTCTACTTTCTGCAGAACGCTGCCGGCGCGATCCTTTCTCCAATGGACTCGTTCCTCGTCCTTAGGGGAATAAAGACCCTCGGAGTGCGAATGCGCCAGCACGACGTGAACGGACGTCGGATCGCATCGTTTCTGTCAGAGCATCCCAGGGTGCTTTCGGTCCTTTACCCGGGACTTGCGTCCCATCCCCAGCACGATCTCGCACTCCGCCAGATGAGTGGTTTCGGTGGCATGATCGCCTTCGAGACGGGCTCTCTCGAAAATGCGCGCGCCGTGCTCGAAGCCGTGCGGCTCTGCTCGCTGGCCGAATCCCTCGGCGGTGTCGAGACCTTGATCTGCCACCCCGCTTCCATGACGCACGCCTCAGTGCCGGTTGCGGATCGGGAACGCCTCGGCATCTCGGATGGGCTCGTTCGAATCTCGGTCGGGATCGAGGACGTCGACGACCTCGTCGATGACATCGACCAGGCCCTCTCTGCCATAGCGTGACGTGCAGAGGGATATGCCACGAGCTCGTGACCGACCCTTGCGCTACCGCGCACGGTACTGACGCGCGATGTGCGCGATGTCACGCGGTGGGCGCTCCGATTGCGGGTGCCGCTCATACCCGGTTCCGCCGCTATCAGGTGCCCCTCGGCCATTTTCGTTTTGCCTCGTATCCGATTTGCATATAATGGTTTGCACCTATGCCACACGACCTGCGTCATCGAATCACAGTTTACGCAATGACGGACGTGGGGATGGTTCGCGCCGGAAACGAAGACACGTTTCTCGTCGTGAACCTCGACACCTCTGACACCTGGACTCCAGTAACCGTCGAGGACGAGCCCCCCGCGCATCTCTCGTCATTCGAACAATCTTCCCATGGCACCGTGCTTGCAGTGTCAGATGGCATGGGTGGCGCGCTCGCCGGAGAGGTCGCGTCGAGAATGGCTGTCGACGGCGTTCGACACCACATGCTCCATTTCCAGTCGAGCGGGACCTTCGCGAGCTTCCCATTCCATGAGCAGCTGCGCCTCGCCGTCGAGCAGGCAAACTCGCAGATCAACAACGAGAGCATGAGCAATGCCGACTACGCCGGCATGGGTGCAACGTTCACGGCTGCGGGAGTCGACAATGGCGTTCTGACGATCGCGCAGATTGGAGACAGCCGTTGCTACCTGATCCGGAACGGCCGGATCGCCCTCGTGACCCATGATCAGTCGCTCGTGTGGCAGCTCGTCGAGGCCGGTCACATCACCGAGGAAGAGGCCGAAACACACCAGTACAAGAATGTGATCCTGCAGGCGCTCGGTGCGCAGCCGAGGATCAACGTCGTGGTCGACCGCATCCCGCTCAATCACGGCGACACGGTCCTGCTCTGTTCGGACGGTCTCTCGGGACGCGTCCGCGCCGAAGAGATGCTCGACATCGTCACCAAGGGCTCGACCCTGCGCGAGGCGTGCGAAGCATTGATCCAGCTGGCGAACGATCGCGGCGGCGAAGACAACATCACCGTCGTGCTCGCCCAGTTCGACGGCGAGGATCTGCCGCCACCTGGAGAGATGCTCAGTGAGCGGATCGAGCGCGACCCGAACCTGCCGTACGAGATCGACCTTCTTGCCGACTCCGGAACCCACGCTGAGTCCGGACGTTCGGCCGGCCGATGCCGCGCAGGTGCTGGCCTCGGGTGATGCGCCGTCGGGCTTCAGCGCCAAGGTGACGGCACTCTTCGGAAAAGCGACGGCGCCGATGAACGTCGAACAAACGGCGCCGCTCGACCCTTCGCCGGTGACGGCGCCTGCCGGAGCCAAGCCGAACATCACACCGGAGCTTGCTGACCAGATTGCGAAGCTTAACGAGGAGACCGATCAGACGGTCCCGACCGCGGTGGGTATTCCAGCGTTGACGCCTGAGCTCATCGCGGCGCATGCCGAGATGCTCGCGTCGAAGTCCGGCAAGGATGGGAACGCCCCGGCGGAAGCGCCGGTCAATCCGACGGCCCCTGCCCCGGTTGTGGAAGGCTCGGACGACGCCGAGGGTGGAATTCTCGGACCGGTCATCACGATGATCGCGATCCTTGCGCTGCTCGGCCTGGGGACGTGGCTCCTGCACCGTCAACAGGTCAATGCCGAGGCTGCAAGAGCCAACATGCTCGACAGCGCATCGCGCGTTCAAGTGCGGATGCGCGAGGCGCGCGCCAAACTCCAGACCGTGACACCGGCCATCGACGGACTGAGCCCCGGGGCTCCGCGAGACGAGGCAGTCGAGTTGCGCGATCGCGTCAGCGCAGGCCTCGAACGAATAACGCCGCTCGTGGATCCCTCCAAAGCACTTCCGGGTACCATTTCAGAGGCCGAAACGATCATTCGAACGATTGATGCCGACCTGACTCGCATCGGTTCGATTCTCTCCGAGTCGCAGACCGCTGCGGCGCCGGCTTCGCCGTTGCCTGGAGCCACTCCGGGCGAAACGGCCCCGCAGCCCGCAGCTCCCGTCTCTTCCTCTACCGCTTCGACGAACTCCGCTCCCACCAACCGCTAGTCCCATCCAAAGCTTGGCAACGCTCACCGTCTGATTTCACGACCCGTTACAAACCCGAACCGATTGGCCCAGAACCCGGAGCGCAGCGACGGGCCGACGTACAATTCTCGGTGCGCCGAGGCTAAAGTCGCCGAGGCTACAGTCGGCCCCTCGCTGCGCTCGGGGTTCTGGGTCAAACGCTGTCTGATTTCACGACCCGTACAAACCCGAACCGATTGGCCCAGAACCCGGAGCGCAGCGACGGGCCGACGTACAATTCACGGCTCGCCGAGGCTATAGTCACGGAGGCTACCGTCGGCCCCTCGATACAATCCGCCCCTCGCTGCGCTTCGCGCAAGAGCGACCGGATCACTCTCCTGCCGCAGCGACAAGCTCGAGCGCCTGCTCGAAATCCGCGACGATGTCCCTCGCGTCTTCCAGGCCGATCGACATCCGGACAAGCCCGGGGACGATCCCCATCTCGGCCATCTGCGCCGGTTCGAGCGTCTTGGCCCACATCGCGGCCGGATGGGTCACGAGCGTCTCGACGCCCCCCAGGCTCGGAGCGCGCCTGGCGAGCCGCACCGAGTTGACGAACCGGGCCGCGGCGGCGAGACCTCCCCTGAACTCTGCACTGACCATGCCGCCGAATCCCGACATCTGCTCTCCAGCCAGCTCGCGCTGCGGATGCTCGTCGAGTCCCGGATAATGGACCGCCGCCACCTCGGCGCGACCGGTCAGGAACTGCGCGACCGCGAGGCCGTTGCGATTGTGCCGCTCCATCCGCACCGGCAGCGACCGCATCCCCCGCAGCAGCAGCCAGGCCTCGAACGGTCCGAGGATCGCCCCGGTCTCCGACATGACCCTGGCCACACGGTCGACGTACGCCCGGGTTCCCGCCACGGCGCCGGCGATGAGGTCAGAGTGCCCTCCGAGGTATTTCGTCGCGCTGTGCATGACGAGGTCGATGCCGAACTCGATCGGGCGCTGGTTGACCGGCGTCGCGAATGTGTTGTCGGCGACCGTCACGATGCCGCGGGATCGCGCGATGCCCGACACCGCCTGCAGGTCCGTGATGCGAAGCAGCGGGTTGCTGGGCGATTCGAGCACGATGAGCCGCGTCGACGGCCGGATCGCCGCCTCGATCCGGGCGGGGTCTCGCTGGTCGACGAATGTGGTTTCGATGCCGAGCTTCGTCGCGAGTCCGGAGAGGAACGACGTCGTGCCGGCATAGAGGTTCTGCTGCGCGACCACGTGGTCGCCGGCGCCGGCGAACGCCAGGATTGTCGACGTGATCGCTCCCATGCCCGATCCGGCCACCACTGCGGCCTCGGCGCCCTCGAGCGCAGCAACGACCATCGCCGCCTGGGTCTGATTCGGATTGCCGGTCCTCGTGTAGAAATGATCGCATCCCGGGGTCGTCGCCTTCTCGAGGAAACTCTCGTCAGAGTCGGCCCAGAAGGTCGAGGTCTGCCAGATCGGCGGGACGACGGCATCCGTCTCGTTCGCAGCCCGGTCGGCGTGAATGGCCAATGAGTCCGGCAGAAGGCCGTTTATCGAATCGCTCATGGCCGCCAGCATAAGGCCGGTCAAACTCGGCTGCAATTCGCCGATCGAAGATTCCTCTGACCGGAATTCGCACTCTGGCCCTACAATCCGGCCGCGTGCACGACAAGACTTTCACCATCCTCGAGGCAAGGGCGCTGCTCCCTCGGCTTCGCGAGCTCTTCGAGGACATGCGCCTCCACCGCAAGATGCTCATCAGGCTTACCCGGCACGTCGACCGCGCCCGCGCTGCGGCCGAATACGGCGGCGGCACGCCGTACGGCGCCGCCTATCTCGAACACGCGTCGGCCTTCGCCCTTGCCTACGAGGCAGTCAACGAATCAGGCGTCGTCGTGAAGGACGTGGTAACGGGACTCGTGGACTTTCCGCACGAGCACCAGGGACGCATCATCTACCTGTGCTGGAAGTTCGGAGAGGACGATCTCGGTTGGTGGCACGAGGTCGAGGAAGGATTCGCCGGGCGGCAACCCCTCGTCGACGCGCTCGAGAAAGCCAATTAGCGCGATCCGGCACACACGTCCGGTCGCGCCGCAATCTGGAGCTCGGCGCCTAAGGGTTCGAGTTGGCCGACGTTGGCGTCTTGACCGCCGCTGCGGATCGATCGGCTCCATCCGTCAACTGCTCGGCCTCTCGGGCTTCGAGCTCGGACTGCTTCTCGCCATCCTTCATCGAGTTCTTGAAGTTGCGGATTCCAGATCCCAGTCCCTTACCGAGCTCCGGCAGCTTTCGCGTGCCGAAAAGAAGGACCACGATCACGAGAATGATCAGCAACTCGGGCATTCCGATGTTCGGCATTTCGGTATTTCGCTCCTGTCTGTCTGCGCCCGCGCGCCAATCGAAGTGTAGTAGCCACCCCGGGTGGTGTCAAACCTGCGTTCCGTAGGACGCCGGTGGACGCCGTTCGGTCTCAATCCCTTTCGAACGCCTCTACGCGGCCCGATGGACTAGAGGATCTCTCGGCCGTCACCAACCCGCCGAGTCACGCGCTCGCGATCGAGCCACTCGAGGAGCGGTATCGAGTACTTGCGCGACAACCCGCCAGAGAGATCGCGAAACGCCGCGATGTCGAGCCGAGGGTCGACGCTGCGCCGATCGCGGACCTTGCTCTTGAGGTTGTCGAGCGATTCGACGTGAAAGAGCAGGTCGCCGAGCCGGACGACGCGGCCTTCCCGAACGAGTAGATCTGCGAATTTCTTTGCCTTCGCCTCGACGAGCCCCGTTTTAGCGGCAATTTCCGCGTGCGACAGCGCTTCGAGTCCCGCTTCGCGCACCAGCGTCTCGAACGACGCCTTCTCTGCCTCGTCCTGGGCCGACATCGAGCCGGCGCGCGACGCAAGCCGCACGACGTCGCGATCGCGAACGAGCTTTCCGGATTCGACGAGTCCGGTCGTGACCGCGCGAAATACCTCGATCGGACTCAGCGCAAAAAGCGAGGACCGCAGTTCCTCGAGCGGCAACCCCGGTGCAATCGGCTCGCGCTTGTGGAACGCCTTCACCGATTCGAGCGTCGCCGCCTCGAACTTCGACGCGACGTCCGCGTCCACGAACCGGAGTGGCGCATCGCCGACGGCCCGCAACCTCCCCGAAGCGACGAGCGCGGAAGTGTGCGACATCGCCTCGTCGTCCGTAAGACCCGACACGGCGACGAGCTCTGGCAGCGACAGCGCGCGGACGCCCGCCTTGACCAGCCACTGTGCGACTCGCTCACGCGCGTCGCCGGCCTCGAGGCGCTCGAGCCAGGCCGCGGCATCGGTATCCGACTGCCGATGTTTGACGGCAGCGGCGTCTAGAATGACGCCCCCTCCGATGGTCGTTTGCGGCGAGTAGCTTCGAAGAATGAACCGGTCGCCGGGCAATGCGAGGACCGGCGTCTCGAGGCGGATCTGGGCCAGGGCTTCACCGCCCGGCTCGATCGCGTCGCGTCCGAGCAACACGACCCGGGCAATCGCCTCGACCGTCCCGTGATGGAATCGAACGCGCGCTCGATGCTCGAGAGGTCGCGACGCGCCTTCGAGCACGCGGACTTTCACGTCGAGCATCGACGTCGACCGGAATCGTCCGACCGGCGCCAGGACCTGGCCACGCTCGACGTCGTCGAGCTCGACACCCTGCAGGTTGACCGCCGTCCGCTGCCCCGTCGTCGCGCGTTCGGTCGTCACGCCGTGGACCTGCAGACCTCGTACCTTTACCTTCAGGCCGGCTGGCAGGACCTCGAGTGCGTCGCCGACGGCGACTTCACCTGAGATAAGCGTGCCAGTGAGGACTGTACCGAATCCGCGAATGGTGAAAGCGCGATCGATCGGCAACCGGAACGGCCGGTCCGATGCCCGATCCGGAACCCGCTGCGACAGGTCGTGCAGCACCGTCCGAAGCTCGTCGAGCCCGGCGCCAGTGGTCGAACTGACCGGCACGATGGGCGCTCCGTCGAGGAACGAACCCGCGACGAAATCCTCGACCTCGGCCCGCGCCAGTCCGAGCAGTTCCGCGTCGACCAGGTCGGACTTCGTCAGTGCGATGACGCCAGCGCGCACGCCGAGAAGCCGGCAAATGTCGAAATGCTCGCGCGTCTGCGGCATAACCGCCTCGTCGGCGGCGATGACGAGCACTACGAGGTCGATGCCGTGCGCTCCGGCAAGCATGTTCTTCACGAATCGCTCGTGGCCGGGCACGTCAACAAACCCGATCTCGATGTCGTCGAGCAGGAGGTTCGCGAAGCCGATGTCGATCGTGATACCCCGCTGCTTCTCTTCCTTGAGCCGGTCGGCGTCGATGCCGGTCAGAGCCCGGACGAGCGACGTCTTGCCGTGATCGATGTGGCCGGCAGTGCCGACGATGACGTGCTTCATGTGCGGCGATTGTAGCAGGGGGGGGTGGGGTCTACGGTCTGGGCCAATCGGGGCGCGTTGGTACGAGGCGTAAAATCACACAACGATAGACCCAGAACCCCGAGCGCAGCGAGGGGCCGACTGTAGCCTCGACAAACCGTGAGTTGTTCGTCGGCCCCTCGCTACGCTCGGGGTTCTGGGCCAATCGGTTCGGGTTTGTACGAGTCGTGATATCGGACTGTGATCTCCCCAGCCCGTGCCAATCGGTTCGGGTTTGCACCAGTCGTGAAATCAGACACCGTTTGACCCAGAACCCCGAGCGCAGCGAGGGGCCGACTGCAGCCTCCACAAACCGCAAATTGCACAGTCGGCCCCTCGCTGCGCTCCTGGTTCTGGGCCAGCACCGGCCTCGTGGTACTCTGCGGCCGACGCATCGACCTCGTTCTCGCCGGGGACCCACAGCATGCGAACCCTGCTGACAACGCTTGCCCTCGTAGCAGTGAGTCTCACCTTCGCGCAGTCCGCGCCGGTGAACCGCGTGTCGGATGTTCGCGACCTGCGCCTTCCGAATCCGCTGCCCCATTCCGCCGCAACAGGCCGTCCCGTGTTCCGCGTGACGACGAATCGCGACGGACTCCCGCAGAACTCCGTTCAAGGTCTCGTCTTCGACCGCGACGGCTACCTCTGGGCAGGCACGCAGGATGGCGCCGCCGTATACAACGGCCGGCGCTGGATGGTCGTGAACATGCCGTCGCGCACGCAGTCGAACTTCGTCACCTCGGTCGCCGCCGATCCCGCCGGGGGCGTATGGCTCGGCACCCGCGAGGGCGGAGCCTCGAAGTACGAGAAAGGCTCGTGGACTTCGTTCGACGGCCGTACCGGCCTGCCTTCGAATGGTGTCCGGGCAATCCTCGTCTCGTCTGCAGAGGGAGCGCCGGTGTGGTTTGCAACCGATGGCGGACTCGCGCGGCTCTCCGGGAATTCGTGGAGAATCTTCACCGACGCGGATGGCCTGCCGTCCTCCTCCACGACTGCACTGCTCGAAACCGGCAATCCGGATGGAGGTCACGTGCTCTACGTCGGCACGGCGCGCGGCGTCGCCCGCGTCGTGGACGACCGGGTCGAGTTGCTTTCCGCCCTCGACGATTCGGCGCCTGTCTCAGTGACCGCCCTCTGCGAGACCGAATCGACCGACGGCGTCCGTGCGCTTTGGGTCGGCACGCAGGCCGGACTGTTGCGTCGGGACGGCGATTCGTGGCGACGGTTCACGACGGCGGACGGACTGCCGTCAAACCTCGTCCGCTGCATCGCCACGACGCTCATGCCGAACGGGGTCCCGTCTCTCTGCGTCGGGACCACCGAAGGACTCGGTCTCTATTCGGATGGCGCGTGGACCACGGTCGACCGTGCATCGGGACTGCCCGACCAGAGCGTCATCAGCCTCCTGGCCGACCCGATTTCCGGCCGCACGCATCTTCTCTTCATGGGGACGACCACCGGTCTCGTGCGTTGGGAGCTCGACGCGTGGAAGTGGTTGACGCATCGGACGGGCTGCCGAGCAGCAACATCTACAGCATCCTCGAGTCGGTCAGTGCGCAAGGCGACCGAACGATGCTCGTCGGCACCGATGCCGGCCTGGCCAGACATGAGCAAGGCCGGTGGAAGCTCGTGGACGTGCCGACGGACTTGCCGTCCAGTCGGATCCTGGCGCTGTGCGAGACCGGACCGGCCGAAGGACCGCGAACGCTCTGGGTCGGCACAACGGCGGGCCTTGCCCGCAACGACGGAGGTCGATGGACGCGGTTCGACAAGTCGTCGGGTCTACCGGACAGTGGTATTCGCTGCATCACGGAAGGCCGCGACGACAACGGCGCTTCCGAGTTATGGGTCGGCACGTACGGCGGCGCGGCCCGTCTGTCGAATGGCGAGTGGTCGTCGTGGACGGTCAGGGACGGACTGCCCTCCAACGGCGTGTTGTCGATCGTCGAGACGCGCGACGAGAGCGGCCACCGCACCGTCTGGGCGGGGACCTACGCCGGTGTGGCGACGTTTCGCGACGGCGAGTGGCGCGAGGTTGCCACAGACTCGGGACTACCGAAGAGCGTGATCCGCAGCCTTCACGTGTCAACCGCCGCTGATGGTCGTCAGACGCTGTGGGCGGGAACCGGAAGCGCCGGTGTTGCATGGAGGTCCCTCGACGACCCGGAATCGAAATGGTCCACGCTCTCGGACTCATCGACGCCGGCGCTGCCGAACAACGTCGTGTACCAGATTCGCGAGGACCGCATCGGCCGGATCTACCTCATGACGAATCGCGGGGTTGCCCGCCTGACCCATCGCAAGCCCACTGCGGACGATCCGACGCTCTTCGGCCTGACAACATTCACGACCGACGACGGACTGCCGAACAACGAATGCAACGCCGGCGCATCGACGGTGGACGCGGACGGGCGGATCTGGGCGGGAACCGTCCTCGGTGCGGCGGTTTTCGATCCGACGCGCGAGATCATCGACTACACGCCAAGCCCGCTGCGGATCGAGCGTTCAGAGGTCGCGACAAGCGGGGAACCCATCCCCGAAGGCGCCGACCTGAAGCACGACCTCAACGCCGCCGTCTTCGAGTTCGCGCTGCTCAGCTACGCGAGAGAGAGCGACGTGCAGTACCGCACGCAGCTCGTAGGCCTCGACGACCGGCCGTCGAACTGGTCGTCCGACTTCAAGAAGGAGTACGTCAACCTGCCCGCAGGCTCGTACGTCTTCACGGTCTGGGGGCGCGACCACCTGAGCACGGTGTCGGGTCCGGTCGCTTTCGCGTTCTCAGTTCGCGCCGCACCGTGGCGCACATGGTGGGCCATCGCGCTTTACGTGCTGGCTATCGTCGGACTCGGATATGGAATGCTGCAATGGAGGCTGCGCTCCCTGCGCCGCAACAACGACCGGCTCGAGCAGCGCATCCGTGAGCGCACCGCAGAGATCGCCGAGAAGGTCGAACAGCTCGCAGCATCCGAACATCTGGCACTCGAAGAGAAAAGCAAGGCCGTCGAAGCCAACAGGGCAAAGTCCGTCTTCCTCGCCAACATGTCGCACGAGTTGCGAACACCCCTCAATGCCATTCTCGGATTCATCCAGCTCATGGAACGCGGCGCCAATCGGACGTCCGACGATCGCGAGAGCCTTGCGATCATTTCGCGCTCGAGCGAGAACCTTCTTGCGCTCATCCTCGATCTGCTGACAGCGTCGAAGATCGAGGCCGGCGGAGTGCAGCTTCACGAGGGAGCGTATGACCTGCATCGGCTGCTGCGCGGACTTCAGGAGATGTTCGGCCTCGACGCCCAGGCGCGCGGACTGGCTTTCCGATTCGACGTCTCGCCGGACGTGCCTCGATACGTGTGGGGCGACGAGAACAAGCTGCGCCAGATCCTCGTGAAACTGATCGGCAACGCTTTCAGGTTCACCCAGCGGGGCGAAGTCTCTGTAACGGTCGCCTGGCGCGACGCCCGCGCGTCGTTCGAGGTGAGCGACACCGGGCGCGGCATCCCGGCCGACGACCTGAGCCGCGTCTTTGCCCCGTTCGTACAGGCCCAGTCCGAGGAGCGTTTTCATGAAGGCGCGGGGCTCGGTCTGACCATTGCTCGTACGTACGCGCAGGCGATGGACGGCCAGATGTCGATCGAGAGCGAGGTTGGAAGAGGCACGACGGTGCGGTTCGACGTCCGAATGACTCTGACGTCGACGGTGGATTCAGATCAGGAGTCGCGGAGGGTTACCGGGCTGGCGCCCGGGCAGTCGCCGCCCAGGATCCTCGTCGTCGACGACACGTGGGAGAATCGTGCGTTGCTCGCGCGCATGCTGACGTCGGTCGGCTGCGAAGTCAGGGAAGCTCGAAACGGCGAGGACGGCGTCGCTGAATGGGAAGCGTGGAGGCCGGACCTCATCTGGATGGACACGCGGATGCCGTCGCTCGACGGCCCCGCGGCCACGCGCGAGATCCGAAGACGCGAAGGTGCCGATCGCGCGGCGTGCATCATTGCGACGACGACGAGCGAGTTCGACCAGGAGCGCGACGAGGTGCTCGCGTCCGGCTGCGACGACTATCTTGCGAAGCCGTGCTCTGAGTCGGCGATCTTCGAGAAGATCGCGAAACACCTCGGCACACGATTCACTTACGAAGAGACGCCGGTGGACGAGACCTCACTGGCCCCTGAGCCGGTTGTCGACATCGAGCGACTCGCAGCGCTGTCGCATGATCTTCTGGAGCGCCTGCGCCAGGCGGTCATGGAGGGCGATGTCGAAGAGGCGAGCCGCCAGATCGAGGCCGTTCGCGAACACGACGAACAGCTGGCGAACGCCATGCGGTCGATGGTCCGTTCCTACCGGTTCGACGAGATTCAGGAGCTCATCGATCGTGCCGCCGGGAGGGTGATGGGCGACTGAGACTGGGGTGTCACGGCTCGTACAGACCAGGAGCGATTGGGCCGATCGCGGTGTCACGTCTCGTACACCGATTTCACGCTCACCGACTCGTACACCGATTGGCCCGATCTGTGTGTCACGACTCGTACACCGATTGGCCCAGAACCCCGAGCGTAGCGAGTGGCCGACGTCCAACTCACTGCCTATTGAGACTACACTCGGCCCCGGCTGACCACACAACTCACGTCGCGCCGAGGCTACAGTCGGCCCCTCGCTGCGCTCGGGGTTCTGGGTCAAACGTGGCTCGTACAAACCCGTAACGATTGGCCCGATCTGTGTGTCACGACTCGGACACCGATTGGCCCAGAACCCCGAGCGTAGCGAGGGCCGGTCATCAACTCACTGCCCATTGAGGCTACACTCGGCCCCGGCTGACCGTACAACTCACGACGCACCGAGGCTACAGTCGGCCCCTCGCTGCGCTCAGGGTTCTGGGTCAAACGTTGTCCGATTTCACGCCTCGAACCAACGCTTCCCCTCTCCCTACCGAAACGCATTACCCGGCAGAAATCCGAGTCGCTTGAGAATCAGCGCGAGCGGACAGAAACCCGTGAATGCCGCCTGAAGCATGTTCAGCCCCACGAATCCCGTCAGCAGCAGCCAGTACGGGCTGTGAACCTGCGACATCGCAAGACTGACGAGGATCATCGTGCCGGCAACGGCAAATACAGTGCGGTCAATGTTCATGGTTGTGACCTCCCCTGGTGGTCATCGGATTCGTCGGGCAATTCCTCGGGCACGTCGGCAACACGTTCCGGGTAGCTGCGCCGCTCTCCAATGTAATAAAGCACCGGAACCGTCACCCTCGACAGCAGCAGCGACGCGATCTCACCCGCCATCAACGAGATCGCCAGTCCCTGAAAGATCGGGTCGAAGAGGATGACCGACGCGCCCACGACGACCGCCGCGGCCGTCAGCAGCATCGGCCGGAATCGCACTGCTCCGGCATCGACGACCGCCTCTGCGAGCGGCATGCCCTCGCGCAGGCGCAGCTCGACGAAGTCCACGAGGATTATCGAGTTTCGTACGACGATGCCTGCGCCCGCAATGAACCCGATCATCGACGTCGCCGTGAAGAACGCACCCATCGCCCAGTGAGCCGGCAGGATGCCGACGAGCGAAAACGGGATTGCGGCCATGATGACGAGCGGCGTTCTCAGCGACTGGAACCAGCCCACTACGAGCACGTAGATCAGGATCAGCACTGCGGCGAAAGCAATCCCGAGATCGCGAAACACCTCGTAGGTAATATGCCACTCGCCGTCCCACTTCATCGCGAGTCGATCGTCTGAGAACGGCTGCGTGGCCACGTATTTCTCGATGGCGTAACCCGCTGGTGACCGCAGCTTGTCGATCTCGGCGTTCAGATTGAGGATCGCGTACACCGGACTCTCGACCGCCCCGGCTATGTCACCGGTGACGTAGGTCACCGGCATGAGGTTCTTGTGGTAGATGCTGCGGTCCTCGATCGTCTCCTCCACGCGGACGAGCTCGCCGAGGGGCACGAGCGTGCCGCCGGTTCCCTGAACCTTGAGACCCTTCAGGTCCGCAACACTGGATCGCTCGCCCCTGCCGAGTCGGACGAAGATCGCGACGTCCTCCTTTTCACGCTCCTGGTGCAGCAGGCCCGCCCCCTGGCCGCCGAGCGCGATCCGCAGCGTCGCGGCGATCTGCTCTGGCGTCACTCCATTGAGCGCCGCCTTCTCGCGATCGACGTCGAACCGGTACTTCGTCTGTTCGTCCTCGACGTACCAATCGACGTCGACTACCCCCGGCGTCTTCTCGAAGATCTCGAGCATCTGCCGCGCGAGTTGCTCGCGCTCGGCCGCGTTCGGGCCGTAGATCTCGGCGACGAGCGTCTGCAGGACCGGCGGACCGGGCGGCACCTCGGCCACCTTCACCCTCGCGCCGAACCGGCGCCCGATTTCGTCGACGGCAGGCCGCACGCGCTTCGCGATGTCGTGACTCTGGGCGTCGCGCTCGTCCTTCGACGCGAGGTTGACCTGGATGTCAGCGACGTTCGATCCGCGGCGCATGAAGTAGTGGCGGACGAGACCATTGAAGTTGTACGGCGACGACGTGCCGACGTACGCCTGGTAGTCGGTCACCTCAGGCACAGTCCCAATGTAGTCGCCGATCGCTCGCGTGACGGCGCTCGTCTGCTCGAGCGAAGCGCCCTCCGGCATGTCGACGATGACCTGGAACTCGCTCTTGTTGTCGAAGGGCAGCATCTTCACCTTGACGAGCTTCAGGGCGACCATCGAACACGCGGCCAGCAGCAGGATCACCACTCCGGCCAGAAAGGTGTGTCGCCAGCTCGGCTTGGTGATGAGCGGCATCATCCATCGGCGATAAAGGCGGGTCGTCCAGTCCTCCTTCTCGTGACCGTCGTGGGCCTTCTGCTCGCGCTTGAGGAGCTTCGCCGACGCCCACGGGGTCACGACGAAGGCCACGATGAGCGAGAAGATCATCGCTGCGGACGCTCCAATTGGGATCGGCCGCATGTACGGGCCCATCAAACCGCGCACGAAAGCCATCGGAAGGATCGCTGCTACAACTGCGAACGTCGCGAGGATAGTCGGATTGCCGACCTCGTCGACGGCTTCGATCGCGACGTCGATCAGTGACCGCCCGGAATTCTCGGGAAGGCGGTAGTGTCGCACGATGTTCTCGACGACCACGATTGCGTCGTCGACGAGGATTCCGATAGAGAAGATCAGCGCGAAGAGCGTCACCCGATTCAGCGTGTAGCCGTAGAGGTAGAAGACGAGCAACGTCAGCGCGAGTGTCACCGGAATGGCGATCGCCACGATGCCGGACTCGCGTCGGCCGAGCGTGAGCCAGATGAGCGCGGTCACAGAGATGATCGCCAGCAGCATGTGATAGAGCAGCTCGTCTGACTTCTCTTTCGCGGTTTCGCCGTAGTCACGGCTCACGTTGACGTGGATGTCCGACGGAATCAGCGACCCCTGGAGTCCCCGGACCTTCTCGAGCACCTGTTCGGCGACGAGCGTCGCGTTCGTCCCCTTTCGCTTGGCGACCGAGATGGTCACCGCGGGAAATGGTCCCGCGCTTTCCTTCGCGGCTCCGGCCGAGGCGGCGCCGAGACGGTGCCCGAATTCAGCCGACGGTCCGGCGCCGTGCGTCACATAGTTCGCAGGCTCCTCGCTTCCGTCGGCAATCTCCGCCACGTCGCGCAGGAAAACCGGGCGTCCTCCCGCAACCGCAACAACGACGCTTCCGACCTCGTCCGCCGATTCGAGAAAGTTCCCCGTCTCAACGAGGTACTCCCGATTCCCCGACGCGTAGCTTCCGGATCGAGACCGCCGGTTTGCCTGTTCGAGCATCTGCACGACGCCCGCCGGGCCGACGCCGAGGGCCGCCATCTTCGCATCGTCGAGGATGACGCGGAGCTGCCGCCGCTGTCCCCCGGTCAGGGTGACTTCCGCCACGTCGGGGACTTCCTTGATGGCATCGTGCGCTTCGGCCGCCATGCGACGAAGCGTCGCAGCGTCGTAGCGGTCGCTCCAGAGCGTCAGCGCGAGTATCGGAACGTCGTCGATCGATCGCGGTTTCACGAGCGGCTGGCTCGCGCCCGACGGAATGAGGTCGAAGTTGGCAAAGAGCTTCTGGTTGAGGCGGACGATCGCCCCTTCCTCATCCTCTCCGACGCGGAAGCGGACGATGACCATCGATGAACCGGTCATCGACGTCGAGTACACGTATTCGACGCCGGGGATCTCCCAGAGGAGCTTCTCCATCGGGCGGGTGACGCGCTCCTCGACTTCGCGCGCGCTCGCGCCCGGCATTTCGACGAGCACGTCGATCATCGGGACGACGATCTGCGGCTCCTCCTCGCGCGGCAGGAGTTGGACCGCGCCCGCGCCGAGGAGAATCGAAGCGCCGATGATAAGCGGCGTGAGCTTCGATGTTATGAACGCGGCGGCGAGCCGTCCGGCAAAACCTCTCTCGTAAGCCATGGCCTCACTCTCCCCGCGTCAGCGGGGGGTCTCGGACACCGTGCGTCCGTCCGTGAGCTGGTCAGCGCCGACAACGACGACTCGATCGCCCTCGGCGACTCCGGAAAGCACGTCAACGCGATCCGCCGTCGACTTTCCCGTCGTGATGACCCGAAGACGCGCCTTGCCTTCACCGTCGACGACATAGACGCTCACGATCTGGCCGCGCTCGACGAGTGCGCTCTTCGGGACCGTGAGCGCGCTGCGCTCGCCGCGAAGAAAGTCGGCGCGGCCGAAGATGCCGGTTCTGAGACCGGAGGTGGCGGGCAGGTCGATCTTCACCATCAGCGACCGGCTCGCCGGGTCGGAGGCCGGCGAAATCTCGCCGACTCGTCCTTCGATTCGAAGGTCGCCGAGCGATGCGATAAAAACGGGCACGGCGTCTCCGACGTTGACGAGGCCGGCGAAGGCCTCTTCGACCGAGGCCTCGAGCCGGTAGGCACGATCGTCGTCGATCGTCAGCAGTGGCGTTCCCGGCGTCGCCATCGCGCCTTTCTCGACGGACTTTTTCGTGACGATACCGGCGAACGGCGCCGTCACTCTCTGATGCGTGAGCGCGATCGCGGCGGACTGTACGTCCGCCCCCGCCTGATCCATCCGGGCCTCGACGGCCCGTCGACGAGACCTCATCGCCGCGATCGATGACTTCGCACTCTCGACCTGGGCAGCGGCAACTCGGTGGCGCGCTTCCATTTCGTCGAATTCCTGCCGGCTGACGGAGCGCCGCTCCAGGAGCTTCGCGTACCGGTCGCGGGTGACCCTCGCGAGGTTCGCCTGAGCCTCGGCCGCTGTGAGCGACTGCTCGGCCGCTGCGATCGAGCGATCGACCTCTTCGAGCGACTGTTCCGCTTCACGTCGTCCTGCGCCGGCCTTCGAAACCTGCGCCGTGGCCGCGCGCGCGTCAATTTCGACGAGAACCTGGCCGGCACGTACGCGATCGCCCTCGCGAACGTGGACGGCGGTGACCTGTCCCATGGTTTCGCTTGCCAGCACCGACGTGACCTTAGGATTGACGGTGCCTACCGCTTCGTACCGATCGGCGACCGACGACGCGCTCACCACTTCCGTGGTCACACGCACGGCCTCTCCGGCCACTGGCGCTTGGTGTTCGTCGGTTCCCGTGCACGCGGTGACCGACAACGCGACCGCGATCGCGGCAGCGAGCACCACCCCCGATTTCATGCTGTTCATACGGCGCCTCATCGGGTGAATCCCGTGACGTCGGTCAGGCGTCCCGTTGCCAGGAGGACGTGGCCATAACCGACCGAGTGAAGGTAGCGGGCGTTGACGAGGTTCATCCGGGCGCGCAAAAGGGCCGTTTGCGCGCGAAGCACCTCGGTGATCGTCGTGAGACCGGTCTCGTGACGATCGCGCACGATGCGCAGGGTCTCTTCCGCCTGCGAGATGGCCGACGCCGCGACGGTGAGGCGCCCTCGAGCGGCAAGGAACTCGCGATAGGCGCGGACGACGTCCAGCCGAATGGCGTCGGTGAGCTCGCGCAGTTCGGCGTCGGCGATCTCGCGAGCGGCGCGCGCCTGGTCGACGCGTGCCGAGCGGCCAGCGTCGAAGAGATTGAATGTAACGCTGACGCCTACGGCATAGTCGCCGCTGCCGTTGACGAGCTTGTCGGCGCTCGCTCCGACGCTCGCGAAGGCGTCGACGCGGGGAAGGTACTCGCCCTTCGCACCCCGCACGGCCTCGTCCCGCGACCGCAGTTCCAGCTTTCGCTGCAGGTAGTCTGGCCGTGTGGCGAGTGCGTCGGCCGTCAGCTCGTCGATTGCTCCAACCGTGAACTCTCGGTCGGGCATCGCCGACGTCAGGCGCAGCGTCGACTGGGCCGGAGCTCCGAGCGCCGTGGCCAGCGTGGCGTATGCGATGGCGATGTCGCCCTCGGTCTGGATCTGTTGCTGCCGGTATTCGGCGAGCTGCACGTCGACGGCCATCATGTCCGAGGCGACCACGAGGCCGCTGTCGAACATGTCCCTGAGACGGACTGAGTCGGCCTCGGCGGACTTGACCGCCTCGTCGACGACGCCCTTGCCGGCCTCGGCGACGAGCACGGCGAAGTAGGCCCTCAGAACCTCGAAGCGTAATCGCTGTTCGACGACGACACGCTCCGCGTCAGCGCTCTCGAGTCCAAGCCGCGCCTGCTCGGTTCGCGTGCGCGATCGGAACTGATCGAAGACCGGAACGGTCGCGTCGAGGGACGAGCGGAAGTTCGTCACCGGCTCGGGAGCGTTGAGCGCGTCGAGGGCGAAGTCGTCGACCCCGAAGCGGCCCTGCTCGAGCAATGTGCCGAAGACGTAGACCGGATTGTTGCCGTTCGTCAGTCGCTCGGAGGCAGAAACGATGGGCCAACGGCCCGCTCGCGCCTCTCGAAGTCGCGCCTCGGCGCCGTCACGGCCAGCGCCAACGCGCTGGATGGCTGGGTTGCCCTGAAGCGCAACATTGACGGCCTCCGAGAGCGTGAGGGCCTGGGCGACCGGGTTGGGTTCCTGGGCTCTTGCACCGGTCGCGCTGAATGCGGCGGCCAAGGCTGCGACAGTGATTCCTGCGGCGTACCGCTGAAGTCGACGGAACATCGTTCTGGCGCCTCCCCCGCGCCTGGCGCGGCTGCTGATATGTAACGCGTCCCGTTTGACCCAGAAGCCCGAGCGCAGCGAGGGGCCGATGTGACTATTGCGGTCGGTAGATGGCACCGGCCGTCAGACAAATCGCTCGCGCAGCACAAGTCGGCCCCTCGCTGCGCTCGGGGTTCTGGGTCGGCGAGGGTTGGTTTTAACGGTTTGCACCGCAGCAGCTACCCGGCCCCCCTGCACAACACCCGCCGCGACCCACGCCCGGGCCATTTCCGCGGCCTCGGCCCGGAGAGCCCATTGCTGGTCCGCCTCCCGCGGCAAATCGCTCCAGGGCCCGAAGATGATTCTCGACGGATGCGCCACGGTTATACTCGAACACGGTTCGAATGTCCTCTTCCTTCACGAAATCGAGGAATCCCGCGTACATCGCCGCATTCGCCTTTTCGAAAGCGATGCCCTGATCGTAGGCCGCCTTCAGACTGACGGGCGCCGTCAGGTTCTTTGCGTCCCAGGTGTTCGCCGGAACCGGCACGCCGTATTTCTCGAACAATGGCAGGAGATTCCGTTCGTGACGGCCTTCAGCCCTGATGATGTTCACGAAGGGCAGGACTTCGCCGTACCGGTCGATCACAGCCTGGTAGGTGGCTTGAGCCTTCCGTTCGTCATCCAGCGCTGCAATGATGGCCGCGCGGGTTTGTGCATCAAGTGGAACCGAGGGATCGGCTGCAGCGCCGCGTGCCGCAAAGCCGATCGAGCCCGCGACGACAAGGGCTATGAGCGCGAGTTGCGTGAGTACTTTCATGGTTGCCCCTCCTTAAGTTTTCTATATCACCATATAGCGATGTAAGAAGACCATGTCAACGAAATTCTCGCGGTGCCTCCGTGACGAGAGACCGCCGTGTGCCGTCCGCGGCCGCGCTTGCAGAAGTCAGGGACCGGCCCAGTGCTTGGGTGCTGCAAAGCTGATGCCAACGAACGGTGCGGACGAGGCAGAGGTATCGGGAAGGATGAGTGACGGGATGTGTGCTTCAACGTCGCGATATTGAACGACGGCCCCTCGCTGCGCCAGTCGGCCAAACGACGCGATCTGACCGGCCGTCAAACGGGACCACCACCGACCCACGCGATCTGATCGGCCGTCAAACGGGACCACCGCCGACCCACCCGATCTGAACGGCCGTCAAACGGGACCACCGCCGACCCAGAACCGCGCAGCGCTGACCTTTACCTCAGAATCGAGTCGGCTGGACACTGGCAGTTGTGTCGCGCCTGTGGAGATTCGCCACATTGCGTAGTGTCGTCGAGGCTCAACCAGGCCGAGCAAGCTGCGTCCGCCAGACCAGTTGAGCGCTCAGTAAGGCCGGCCGCTCACTGCGTTCGCGGTTCCGGGTCGGCCTGCGGCCGACGGGGACCGCTCTCCGGACCGCACGTCCCAGAACCGCGAACGCAGTGAGCGGCCGGCCTGCATCTACCGCCAAGTGGTTGTACCGCACGCCCGATCCGGTTGCGTCCCCTCCACCAACTCGAGCGCTCGGTCGTGACCGGCGCTGCACTTCTGTCCGTGTCCAGCACAAACTGTGGGACACGCTCAGAGCGAAGCGAGGGGCCGACTGTTGCTTCGCGGGCGGGATGAGTGACGGGATGTGTGCTTCAACGTCGCGAGATCAAACGACGGCCCCTCGCTGCGCTCGGGGTTCTGGGCCAAACGGGACGCGATCTGACCGGCCGCCAAACGGGACCACCGCCGACCCAGGGTCGGCGATCCAAGTAATTCCACGAGAACAACTTACGTAGCCCGCGAAATCCCTGCGATCAAGATGCCCGCGAGCCGGCATGTGAGGAGTTTCACGCGAGCCTCTGAGTCTTTTTCAGCACTTCGAGGCCATTCCAGCAAATCACACACCGCACCCTTGAGGCCGCGTTCGTGAGTTACTTCGAAACTCGGGGCACGGCGTCGCAAGGACGCTGTGCCCCACGAATCTCGGGCACCGACGACGGCCCCTCGCTGCGCTCGGGGTTCTGGGTCGGCGATGGTCCCGTTTGACGGCCGGTCCGATCGCGTGGGTCGGCGATGGTTCCGTTTGACGGCCGGTCAGATCGCGTCCCGTTTGACCCAGAACCCCGAGCGCAGCGAGGGGCCGACGTGTGCTTGGCGGGCGGTCTGCTGCACGGAACGTGGTTTCCACCGGCCGTGGAAACATCAACAGGCCGCGACAAAGTACGACGGCCCCTCCCTACCGCTCGGGGTTCTGGGCGTCCTATCCGTGGTCTCTCTCCACAATCAGGCTTCGACGGACTGCGGAGAGCTCTCTGTCAAGACGTCCGCAGTGCTGACAACCGACTCAAGCCGGACAACCGACTTGATGGAGTTCGATACGAGGCAGTTCCTCTCCGCTTTCTCGAGGATTCTCAGCGCCCGTTCTTCGTCACCGGCGTGTTTCACGGTGAGGGTCGGTCTAATCACGATTTCGCTGATCAGGTATCCCTGGCCTTCGATCTTCTCCAGCTTGCCGACCGCTGTCGTCGTGATGCCGACGAACTCGAGCTTCGAAAGCTCGGCGATGGCTAGAAACGTCGTCACAAAACACGACGCCGTCGCACTGACGAAAAGATGCTCGGGCGTCCAGACGCCGGGGTGCCCCTTGAACTCGGGTGGCGCAGCGACCTGAATGTCAGGCAGTCCCGTCGAGCTCAGGATTCCACGCCGTTCGCCGATCCAGACGACTTCCGTTTCGTAGGTGTGTGAATCTCCCATGGTGTGACCTCCTCCTGTCGTTCGCTTCTTCCCTTCGCCGCCGCCGGTAATTTAATGCCTATGTATGCTCATATAGTGATATACGTATTCTGTCAAGCTGTTCCGCTCGCGGGGCCGAGATGGGCGAAGCCGGCACGCGGCATCTGACGTGCTTGTCACACTGAATGCTCGTGATTCCGGTCCGTCGGCAGCGGGAGGTAACCCATTGAGGAACCATCGGAATGATCCACTGCCTGAGCCTGAGGCTGAGCCTGATCTTCCCGGCAGTCTCGCCAAGCGCGCCCTCGTGACGAAAGCGCGTGGCCCGGTGACGGAGGACTCGACACGCAGACGCCGGCTGGCTCGGCGTGCAATTGTCGGCTTCGCTCTGGTCTTGCTCGCCGGAATTGCAGGTTATTTCCTCCTCCGACCCACGGCGGCGGAGGTTTTTCGCGTCGACCGTCGCGACTTGACGCCCTCGGCCCGGGGCGTCGGCACGGTGGAAGCCAAGAATGTCGTCGATCTCTCGTCGAAAGTCGCCGGTCGCCTGCTCGCCGTGCAGGTGGATGAAGGCGACATGGTTCGAACCGGCCAGGTGCTCGCAACCGTCGACGACGCCGAATTGCGCGCCGCACTCGAAAGCGCACTGGCGACCGTTTCCCGTGCACGGTTTTCGGTCACGGCGCAGGATGCTGGTACAGCACGTGCGCGATCGATGCTTGCGGCAGGCGAGTCCGCCGAAGCAAAGGCCCGAGCCGAATACGCTCTTGCGGAGAAAAACGCCAGGCGCTGGCGTCAGCTTTTCGAGGAAGGCGTCGTCGCCGAGGCCGATCGAGACGCCCGCAATACCGAAGCAGGCGTCGGCAAGGCGGCGCTCGCAGCCGCGCAAGCCGAGACCGTCGCACTGCGGCGTGAAGTGGACGCAGCGGTGGCCGCTGCCCAGATGGCTCAGCAGGAGGTCGGGGCGGCGAGCGCGGCCGCGAATGCCATTCAAGCCCGGCTCGGCGACGCCTCGATTGTGTCGCCCCTGGACGGCTACGTCGTCCGTCGACTGCTCGAACCAGGAGTCATTGCGACTCCCGGCGCGTCGATCCTGCGCGTCGCGGATCCGGCAACGGCGTGGGTGACGATCCATCTCAATGAGGTCGAGGCCGGTTCGGTCACCACGGGAGATTCGGCCGAGGTCGTCCTCCGCTCGTCGCCGACGACCCCGGTCCGTGGCCAGGTTGCACGAGTGCGGCGCGAGAGCGACCGCGTGACCGAACAACTCGCCGTGGATATCACCTTCGACGTTTTGCCGGAACGACTCATCCTGGGTGAGCAGGCCGAAGCGACGATCTTCGGCGCGACACGAAACGCGGTACTGGCGGTGCCGCTATCCGCCATTGCACGATCCGAGGATGGGGCCGTCGTGCTCTCAGTCTCGGATGACAGACTGGTCGCCACTCACGTGCAACTCGGCCTTCCCGGCACCGGCGGCTTCGTCGAGGTGACCGCAGGCATCGACGAAGGACAGCTGCTCGTCGCGGCACCGGGCAAGCTCGCAGAACCGGGAAACGAGGGCGGCGAATACGGCCGACCTGGTCGTCCCCGCCGGGCAAAGCGAGGGCACGCCGTGAACCTCGCCATCCGCGACGTGCGGCATCGTCTCGGCCGCTTTCTGTTGACGGGCGTGGGACTCGGCCTCCTGCTCGCGACGGTCATGGCCATGGGCGGGATCTATCGCGGCCTCGTCGAAGATGCGCTCAGCCTGGTGCGCGCCGCAGCCGGCACCGACCTGTGGGTCGTGCAAAAAGACACCAACGGACCTTTTGCCGAGTCGTCTCGAGTTCCCGAGGATCTCTATCGGGCCATCGCCGCCATTCCCGGCGTCGCCGAGGCCAGTCCGGTTTCCTTCCAGTCCATCCAGCTCGACGTCGTCGGTGCGCCCATCCGGGTGCAACTCGTGGGCGCCCGGCCAGGCGCGCTCGGTTCAACGCCGTCAGTCGCCGATGGTCGTCCTATCGTCCGTTCAACCGGAGAAATGGTCGTCGACCGACGATCGGCGATTCCGGTCGGCACCGTTATCCCGCTCGGCAGAACAACCGTGACCGTGGTCGGACGCACGGACGGAATCGTGTCCAACTCAGGGGACCCGGTCGCCTTCGTCTCGCTCGAGGACGCCCAGGAAGTGCAGTTCCTCGCGGCGAACGAGGCGGTCCGCAACGAGCGAGCAAGGCTCGAGGAGGGTCTCTCTCAGATCCCCGAGCTTCGCGACGTGTCTCCCGAAGCCCTGGCGAGCGTGTCGCAGGACACACACATCGCGAATGCCGTGCTCGTCAGGCTCGAGCCGTGGGCTTCGGCTCGCGAGATCGCCGATTCGATCGAGCGGTGGAACCACTATCGGGCCCTGACCTCCGAGGAACAGGGACAGATCCTCACCGAAGCGTCGTCGAGCGGGCCCGCCAGCAGCTGCTTCTCTTCCGGATCATTCTGCTGGCCGTCTCGACCGTCGTGATCGCGCTCATCGTCTACACGATGACGATCGAGAAGACGCGCGACATCGCAACGCTCAAGATCATCGGCGCTCCGGACCGCACGATCGGAGCCATGATCCTCCAGGAGGCGCTTGCCCTCGGGCTCGCGGGATTTGCCGTTGGCGCGCTCCTGATACAGCTGACGTACGACCGATTCCCCCGCCGCGTGATCCTCATGCCGTTCGATCAGTTCGTCCTGCTTGGCATCGTCGTCGTGATCTGCGTCGCCGCAAGCGGACTTGGCGTTCGAAGGGCGCTCGGGATCGACGCGACCACGGCCATGGGAGGCGGGGCATGACGGCCGCCATCTCTGCCGAACACGTCACGAAGATCTTTGGCAGCGGTGAGACCCAGGTCGTCGGGTTGCGCGACGCGAGCATCTCGGTACTGCCCGGAGAGCTGGTGGCTTTGATGGGTCCCAGCGGCTCGGGGAAAACGACGCTACTCAGGGCCCTTTCGCTCATCGATCCGCCGACCGAAGGCCGAGTGTCGGTCGACGGCGTGGCAGTGTTCGACGGACGACGATTGACCGACGACCGTGCGCTGCGTCGACGGCGGATGGGAATCGTGTTCCAGGCCTACAACCTGATTCCGTTCCTCACGGCCGCCGAGAATGTCGCGCTCGTGCTCACACTCGACGGGATTGGGCGACACCAGGCGCTCGACGAGGCGAGGGCGCTCCTCGACCGACTTGGACTCGCCGGACGCGCCGACACCTACCCGGCAACGCTGTCGGGTGGTGAACAGCAGCGAATCGCCGTGGCTCGCGCCGTGGTCAACGATCCGGCCGTCGTCCTGGCGGACGAGCCGACGGCGGCGCTCGACACCGAACGAGGAATAGCCGTGATGGACTTGCTCAGGCGCCTCGGCGTCGAGCGGCGCGCCGGTGTGATCGTCGTGACACGACGAACGGATGATCGAGGGATTCGACCGCGTCTACCATATGGTCGACGGTCGGATCGTTCCCGAGGCTAAAGTGCACGGGGTTGAAGGTGAAGTTCATTGAAGGCCCGTCAGATTGCATCCGTTTGACCCAGAACCCCGAGCGCAGCGAGGCCGAGTGTGCTTGCGGGCGGTATGTTTGACGGGACGGTGTTTCCTCCGGCCGGCAAAGACATAAGGCCGCGATGCTAACGACGGCCCCTCGCTGCGCTCGGGGTTCTGGGTCGGCGATGGCTGGTTTTGACGGGCCGGTCGGATCGCGCAGCGAGGGGCCGAGGCGTGTGGCCTCCGCCGGTCGAGTAAGCGACTCGAGGCCGCGATGCTAACGACGGCCCCTCGCTGCGCTCGGGGTTCTGGGTCGGCCATGGTGCCGTTTGACGGCCAGTTCGATCGCGTCCCGTTTGACCCTTCTGTGCACTCTCTTCATTCTCCTTGGCGCGTGCGCGCGAATCGGCGAGACTGGCGCACGGACGATGGCCCACCAGAACCCCCTCACCTGTTATCGATGCGGTCTGGCCGCCGAGCCTACGGATACCCGATGCTCGCGGTGCAGCCTGTCGCTCGACTGGGCCGCGATGTCGGACCTCCGGTCGCTCGACTACCTGCGCACGCGACTTACGCAGTGGCAACGCCAGGGTGTCATCGGGCCGACCATCGCGCAGCGGATGCTCGGCGAGGCGGAGCACAATCGCATCACGATCCTTCGCATGCTCTCCGGCGTTGCGCCAGGCCCGCCAATGGCACCGCCGCCCGTCAGGATGCGTCCCGTGCAACCGTCGGTTCCTGAGACACCAACCCCGCACGGGCAGCCGCCTCCGCCGGACTTCGTCGAGGGCTTGCCGTCCGAGCCGCCACCATTCTTCGAGAGTGGTGAGCGATCGCCGTCGGGTCCGGCGACGTTCGAACGACCCGAGCGCCACCCGCCACGCCGCTCGTTCATCGACGCGCTAGTCGATTTCGGGACCGTCCGCCTCATGCTCTACGCGGGAGCGCTGCTGCTCGCAGCGGGCATCCTCGTCTGGTTGCGCGACACTCTGCGCGAACAGCTCCAGAAGCCGATGGTGCAGGCCGGCATTCTCGCGGCCATCACGGTCGCCACGCTCAGTGGCGGGGTTGCGCTGGTCGCCAGGGCGAAAGACCGCGCCGAACAGCGCATCATCGGCCGCGGGTTCCTCCTGCTCGGCACCCTTCTGCTGCCGCTCAATCCATGGTTCTGGCTTCAATCCGGACTGATCGAGGACCGGGGCAACGCCTGGATCGTCACGCTGGTGACGTTCGCGGTATCGACGGCCATCGCTTTCGGGCTCGGCGACCGGATCTTCGTCGTGCTGTCCTACGCCTTTGCGATGGCGACGGGTTGGTTGCTTACCTACAAACTCTCCGGTGGAGCGCCCGCGGGCGCGTATGCGCTCTCGATAGTCGGTGTCTCGCTCGTTTACGTCATCGGCGAATGGGCCGTCTCGCGGGCTCGACCGGATGACGAGAAGTGGGCGGGACTCGGCGAGGTGATGTTCTGGTGCGGACACGTCGGACTCGCATTCACCGTCGTCTTCTATTCCGCGGTTTCGTGGTTCATACCGAGCGAGCTGCTCGCAGCGTTCCGGCACTTCTCGGGTGAAGGGCACACGCCGTGGATCAGCACCACGGTTCCGGCTCTTGCCGCGCTCGGCTACTTCTGGTCCGCCTGGCGCCAGCGGCAATCGCTCTGGACGTTCGTCGCGGCCGCCGCCACCGCGTGGTCGGTCACGGAGTGGCTGCTCAGCCATCACGTCCGGCCCGGGTCGTGGCTCATCGCCGCGGCTGTTTTGGCGCTTGCCTTCCACGCCGCCGGTCTCCTGCTCAGGAAGCGTGACGAATTCGGCCCGGCGCTCGAGAGCAGCGGACGGGTCTTCGCGTGGATCGGATTCACGTGCGTCGTCATCGCGTGTTTCGGATACTCAGTCTTCGACCAGCCCGTGCGGGTAGCAACGGCGGCCGGCGCGCTGCTGCTCGCCGCGACGTTCGCGGCAGATGCCTTTCACGAGCGAACCGGGCCGCCAGCCTTCGCCGCGACCGCGATTGTCTGGTTCGTCGCCGGATGGGGATTGCACGAGCTCGGGGCCTCGTGGACGGTCACGAGCACGGTTCTCGCGGGCTTGCTCGTCGGCACGCCGTTCCTGCTCGACCTGATAGACGACGACCGATCCGACAACCGGACGGGTGCGCGCACCGCGACGTCGGGACTCGTCCTCGTCAGCGGGATCGCCCTGCTCGCGCTGATCGACAACGGCCCGGAGCTCTGGCGGCTCATTCCGCTTGGCCTCTTCGTGTCTGCGGCCGCCATCATCCACGGATGGACCACCCGCGCGCCGCTCGTCCGGTATCCCGCGTACGCGATCGGCCTCGCGACTCTGCAGCTCGTGGCGCTCATCGCCGCCGGCGAGATCATTCGCACGAACGAGTGGGCCGAGGGTCGATACGCTGTGTTTTTGGTGATTCCATACGTCGCGGCACTGGTCGCCGCCTGGTTCGCCCTGGGTTCGGCGCTCGAGCTGCGGACGGTCGCGCTGCGACGGACCGTACGACTTGCCGCGGCGTTTGCTGCGGGCCTTGCCGGGATTTCCGCGTTTCCGCTTCTCTTCGACAGCGTGCTGGTGACGCAGGGCCGGTATCTGTTCGCGCTCGCGATGTTACTGCTTGCGCTCGCGCCGATGGCCATTGCCGCGAAAAGCCGCGACGGCGCCGTGGCGCACGTCGAAGGCGCCTACGGCTGGCTGTTCGTGCTCGGCGCGTGGTTCGCAGTGATGGCGGGCCTGGTCCGCGATGCAGCGGGCTACGAGAGTCTGGTGATCGCGCTGTTCACCGGCATGGCGCCGATCGTTCTTGCCGCCATCGCAGGTCCCACTTCTCCGAAATGGCCGGCGATCGGAAACGCCGCAATGGGCGTCGGCTGCGTCTGCGCGGTGGTCAGCCTGCCCGGCTGCCTCGTGATGCTCAGCGACGACTTCGGCAACGCCGACGCGTTCCCTTCTCGCGACCGTTTCGCGATTTTCCTGTTCGGCGCGCTGTCGCTCATCTTTGCGCTATGGCGAAGCAGCGAGAAGTGGTTCGCGGCGTGGCCAATCGTCTGGTCGGCGATCGCCGTCCTTCCTGCAGTGTGCATCGGACGCGGCGCCATCGTTTCGGCGGGCAATGAGAACGTCGGCATTGCGGCTGTCGGGCTGGTCGCGGTCGCATTGTTCGGGCTTCGGGGCGTTCTTGCGACACGCGACATTCCGCTGGCGATGCCGGCGCTGCCGATTGCGCACGCATTGACCGGTGTCGCATTGCTCTCGGCGCTCGCCTTGGCGGCGGATACCGGGGTGACGTGGACGACCGTAATGGCCTTCACGATCGCAACCGCCGGTTACGCCGTCGCGGGCTTTGCCGCCGAACGATCCGAGGTCTCGTCGGTCATGCACCGCGGACTGGCGCTCGTGTTCTCGTACCTGTCGTACGCGATGATCGGATTGCGTTACGAGCTGAGCCCGTGGGACGACAGTGCTTACTACACTTTGCCACCGGGCCTGCTGTTAGTGACGATCGGCGCGGCGAAGAGCCGGAACGATGACGACGAAGGCGCCGGTCCGCTCATGTGGATTGGCAGTCTCATCGCGGCGACGCCGATGCTGCTGCACGCGCTCGAGAACCGTTTCGTGCTCGGGACGTCGTCGGCCCGATACGACATGGCGACCATCACCCTGGGATTGCTGCTGGCGCTCGTCGGGCGGGCGGTGATGTACCGCGGACCGTTCCTGGTCGGGGCGTTTGTCTTCGTGGTCGACCTGTTTGTCGTGATCATGGGAGCGATCAGGTGGCAGGACTTGCCGCCGGCGGTCTACCTCACGGCGCTCGGCGCGCTGCTGTTCGGGACGGCATGGGTGCTGCTCTACAAGCGCGAGGAGCTGCGTCGGTTCTCGACGTGGCTTGGAGATTCAGCGACCGCGCTCAGGGAGTGGCGGTAGACGGAGCTGTCTCGGCGGCTCTGAGCCTCTGTGGCTCTGTGTGCGAAGCTCTGGTCGCGGTCAAGAGAGCTTCGCACACAGAGCCACAGAGGCACTGAGCCGCCGAGACAGCAAGTTCCTCCCCTGCTGAACTTTTCCTTCCCTCGCTCATGACCCTTCATGTAGACTGGCCGAGGTTACGGACGGATCCTTACTCACAAGGAACCGCCCAACATGCGGGATCACTCTTCCCGGGGTGCGATGCTCCTCGACCCCGAGCCCTCTTCCTCAATTCCGGCGTCCATCCGCCTCGATCGCGCTCGTCTGCTCGATGCGCTCACGACGGCACGGCTGAACCCATCCACGGCGACACTCCGGCGATCGATCAACGATCTCCGCACGGGCGTCCGCAGCTCCGCCGGCGCCTACCGCGTCCGCGGGTTGCGCGAAGCCGCCGAGTTCACGCCCGAGTTCCTCGACGAAGAGTTCGACCAGATCTGCGGCGCTCAGACGCTCGATCGGGCGCGTTATTACGTCGACCGCCTCATCAAGAGCATCACGGAAGTCCGCACGAGCGCCATCAACGACATCAACCTCAATCGCTGGAAGGAATACGAGGACATCCAGACCGACTCGCTCTGGCTCGTCGCGAACCGCGAGCGCGGAGGCGCGCACTCCGCGAAATACTGGGGCAATTTCGTTCCGCAGATCCCGCACCAGATGATGCGACGCTACACGAAGGCCGGCGACTGGGTGCTC
Source organism: Blastocatellia bacterium (assembly GCA_016705245.1). Classification (GTDB taxonomy): domain Bacteria; phylum Acidobacteriota; class Blastocatellia; order UBA7656; family JADIYM01; genus JADIYM01. The sequence continues at coordinate 63,208 of JADIYM010000013.1, forward strand.
GACGTTTTCGCCGGCTCCGGCACGTCACTCATCGAAGGCCAGCGCCTCGGCCGCAACACCATCGGCATCGAGTTGCAGCCGCAGGTCGCACGAATGGCTCGAAAGGCCATCGCCTCGGAGCCAAACGCTTTCGACGTGACTTCGCAGGTCGTGTGCGGCGACAGCGCCAGCATTGACGCCAGAAAGCTGCTGCGAGCCCACGGCCAGGAAACCGCGCAGCTCGTCATCATGCACCCGCCCTACTTCGACATCATCAAGTTCAGCGAGGATGAACGCGACCTGTCGAATGCTCCTTCGGTCGAAGCCTTTCTCGACACGATCGGGCGCGTAGTCGACAACGTCGCACCGGTCCTCGATCGTGGTCGCTACCTTGCCGTGGTCATCGGCGACAAATACGCGAACGGTGAGTGGGTGCCGCTCGGATTCCGCACGATGGACGCGATCCAGCAGCGTGGATTCATGCTCAAGTCCGTGATCGTGAAAAACTTCGAGCAGACGACGGCCAAACGTCAGCAGAAAGAGCTCTGGAAGTACCGCGCCCTCGCTGGCGGGTTCTACGTCTTCAAGCACGAATACATCTTCGTGTTCAAGAAGGTACACAAGTGAATGCGGATGACTGCGGATCTGCGGCTCGCGTAACCGAAGAATCCACGTCTGGGCGCTTCTTCCTTTCTGTCCTGGCTGGAATAGCTATTGTCCTGCTCGCCGGTATCCAAACCGTAATGGCCCAGGCAGAGCCGTGGCAGAAGCTTCAGGATGAGGGAGCCAAGGCGGTCGCGGAAAATCGACTCGCGGACGCCGAGAAGATCCTGACCGACGCACTGAAGTACGCTGAAGCGAAGGACGCCGCACTCATCGCACCGAGCATCAACAATCTCGCGCTCGTGCTCGAAAATCAGGGCCGATACGCAGACGCGGAGCCGCTCTATCGCCGTGCGGTTGCCGTTCTCGAAGTAGTCGAGAGCCCAGACCACCCGTCCGTCGCTCAAACCCTGCACAACCTCGGCGTCTGCCTCGATGCGCAGGGCCGATTCGCCGACGCGGAAGCGGTGTACCGCCGCTCGCTGGGAATCCGTGAGAAGAAGTCGCCAGACAGCCCGTTCGCCGCCGACAGTCTCAACAACCTCGGAGTCGATCTCTACCTCCAGGGAAAAAACGTCGAGGCCGAACCTCTCCTTCGTCGCGCCCTCGCCATTCGCGAGAACTTCTTCAAGTCGGACGGACCGTTCGTCGTGCAGAGCCTCAGCAATCTCGCGACGCTCTGCTACTCGCAGGGGCGATACGCGGATGCCGAGCCTCTGTATCGGAGAGCCTATGTCGCGATGCAGACCTTTCCGGACGCGGATCCGATAGAGGTCGCAACCACGATGAACAACCTCGCGACGTGCAGCACGGCGCAGAAGCGCTATTCGGAAGCCGAACCGCTCTTCCAGAAGGCCCTCGCTGAGCGGGAAAGGCTTCTCGGCAAGAATCACCGCGACGTCGCCGAGACACTGCGCGCGTATTCCGCGCTCCTCACAGCGACCGGCCGATCACAACAGGCCGCAGAATTCGAGGAGCGCGCCAAGGCCATCCGCGCGGCATCGCCCTAGCCCGAAGCGTCGCCAGCTTGGCCGGCGACCAAAAATCCGGGTCCGTCGCCGTACAGAACTCACAGGGGTAAGGATCCACAGACGACTCAGTGATCTTCGTGTCTCTGTGATCTCTGTACGGCCACGCCTCGACCACGCTGAGCCTCGTCGACCCTCGTGGTGCTACAGCAGCTTTTCGATCGCCGCCGTGAACTCAGGTGACATCGGGTCGACCTTCGTCGAAAAGACGCCGACGAGCTTGCCGTTACGGTCGATCACGTATTTCTGGAAGTTCCACTTCACGTCGCCCGCAAGCGACGGATCGCCACCCCCAGCCGTGAGGAACGCGTAAAGCGGCGTCTTGCCCTCGCCCTTCACCGTCACCTTCGAGAACATGTCGAACGTCACGCCGAACTTCGACGTGCAGAAGGCCTTGATCTCGGCCTCGGTTCCCGGCTCCTGGCCGCCAAAGTCGTTCGACGGAAAGCCGAGCACGCGCAGTCCGCGCTCCCGGTATTTGGCGTTGAGCTCCTCGAGACCCTTGTACTGCGGGGTGTAGCCGCATTTCGACGCAACGTTGACGATCACGACCACGTTGCCCGAATAGTCGCAGAGGCTCTTGTCCGCGCCGTCGATCGTCTTCGTCATGAAATCGAGTGCCGGAGGACACGCCTTCTTCGACCCCTGCTCCCGCGGCCCTCCGCCAGCCATCGCGACGATCCCCGAAGCAAACGTCAGGGTGATGGCTATCGCCGCGATCCGGTTCGTACTCCACATCATTCGGTCGTCCTCCACGTCAGGTTTTCGAGCGCACGTGCGCCCTGCCAGCACTACGGGTGAACTCGGGCTCCGGTTTCGCCGCTGACTGGCCGGCCGGATTTGGCTGCTGGTACACTTCGGGGTTCGTGCCCGCGTCGCGGAGCGGACATGGGGTCACAACCATGACAACGGAACTCGTGGAGCGGGCCGGTGCACCAGACGCCGGCGAGACAGCGGACGGCACGCGCGAAGTGATTTCCGTGCGCGGCGCCCGCGTGCACAACCTCAAGAACATCGATTTCGATATCCCGATCAACAAGATGACCGTCGTGACGGGCGTGTCGGGCTCGGGAAAGTCGTCGCTCGCGTTCGACACGATCTACGCCGAGGGGCAGCGCCGCTACGTCGAGTCGCTGTCGGCCTACGCGCGGCAGTTCCTCGAGCGGATGGACAAGCCGGACGTCGACGAGGTCACCGGCATCTGCCCGCCGATCGCGATCCGGCAAAAGAACTCCACGCGCAATCCCCGATCGACCGTCGCGACACAGACCGAGATCTACGACTACCTGCGTCTCCTTTATGCCCGCGTCGGAACGACCATCTGCCGAAACTGCGGCCGCGTCGTAACGCGCGACAATCCGGAGTCGATCGCGGACCAGGTGCTCGCCAGCCCGACCGGCACCCGCTTCTACGTCCTGTTTCCGGCCGCTGCCGGAGTTCCCGAGCGTCCGGTCGTCAAGCCGACGCGACGAAAGGCCGCCGCCGCCGACACCGCCAGTGCCGATCGTAAGCGCATCACGGCGCACCTCATGAGCCTGATGGCTCGCGGTTTCACCCGGCTCTACCGTAACGGCGAGATCATCGAGCTCAAGACTCCCGACAGTTACCCCGAGACGTCGTTCGACAACACGTGGGTCCTCGTCGATCGCCTCGTCGTGGGGCCGGAAGTACGGGGTCGGCTCGTGGATTCGCTCGAGACCTGCTACCGCGAGGGCCACGGTCAGGCGGCCATCGAGACCGCCGGCGAAACCCGGCAGACTTTGACCTTCTCCGAACGCTTCGAGTGCAAACACTGCGCTATCGTCTACGAAGCGCCCGAACCGCGACTCTTCAGCTTCAACAATCCGTTCGGCGCCTGTCCGACGTGCCAGGGCTTCGGGAATACGATCGGTCTCGACCTCGACCTCGTCATTCCGAATCCGCAGAAATCGCTCGCCGAGGGTGCGGTCGAGCCGTTCACGAAGCCGCAATACGAGTGGATCCAGAAGCAGATGCTCGGGTTCGCGAAGGAACAAGGCGTTTCGACTAAGGTTCCATTCGCCGAGCTCGAGGATTACCAGCAGGAGATGATCTACGCAGGCGATTCCGACATGGGATTCGAGGGCGTGCGCGGATTCTTCGACTGGCTCGAGACCAAGAAATACAAGCTTCACGTGCGTGTCTTCCTGTCGAAGTACCGCGGGTACACGCTATGTCCGGACTGCCGCGGAGGTCGGCTCCGCCAGGAGGCTCGGGATGTGAAGGTCGGGAAGCGGTCGCTGCCCGAGATCTGCAAGCTTGCCGTCCGCGACGCCGCGCGCTTCTTTGAGCGACTCGAGTTGACGACCGAGGAAATGGCGATTGCGGACCGGATACTCGCCGAAGTGCGCGATCGCCTGCGTTTCCTGAGTGAAGTTGGCCTCGACTACCTGTCGCTCGATCGACTGGCATCGACACTCTCGGGCGGCGAGGCCCAGCGCATCCAGTTGGCGACGAATCTCGGGTCTTCGCTCGTCGGCGCGCTCTACGTCCTCGACGAGCCGTCTGTCGGACTGCATCCCCGCGACAACGGCAGGCTCATCGCGATCCTCAAGAACCTTCGCGACATCGGCAACACGGTGCTTGTCGTCGAGCATGAGCCGCAGATGATCCTCGAAGCCGACGAGATCCTCGACATCGGGCCGGGCGCCGGTGAACACGGGGGCGAACTGATCTTCGCCGGCTCCGCGGCCGAACTTCTGCGCTCGGAACATTCGTTGACCGGCAAGTACCTGCGAGGTGACCTCGAGATCAAGATGCCGCGCGAGCGCCGCAAAATCCATGCGAACAAGATGTTGCGGGTTTTTGGCGCGAGAGAGCACAACCTGACCGGCATCGACGTCGAGATTCCGCTCGGCGTGATGACCTGCATCACCGGGGTGTCGGGCTCCGGAAAATCGACGCTCGTGCACGATGTCATCTACGCGGCGCTGCGGAAGCTGAAGGGCGAATGGACCGGCCCCGTCGGGGCATACAGCCGGATCGAGGGCGAGAACCTCGTCGACGAAGTCGTCATGGTCGACCAGTCGCCCATCGGCCGGACGCCGCGCTCGAACCCCGTAACATATATAAAGGTCTACGACGCCATCCGCGACGTTTTCGCGTCGACGCGCGAGGCGCACGCCCGTGGATTCGACGCGTCGCACTTCTCGTTCAACGTGACCGGCGGACGCTGCGAGCGTTGCCAGGGGAACGGCGTGGAAGTGAAGGAGATGCAGTTCCTTGCCGACGTCGAGCTCGTCTGCGAGGAGTGCAAGGGCATGCGCTTCAAGTCGTCCGTGCTCGAGATCCGGCACAAGGGGCGCAACATTCACGACGTCCTGTCGATGACGGTTCGCGAGGCGATGGGGTACTTCTCTGATATCGCCCGCGTGTTATCGAGGCTGCAAGTGCTGGACGACGTTGGGCTTGGGTACCTGCGGCTCGGACAGTCGGCGACGACGTTGTCTGGTGGCGAGGCGCAGCGGGTGAAGCTCGCGTCGTATCTGAGTCGGAAGTCTCCGCTCAAGACGCTCTACATCTTCGACGAGCCGACGACCGGTCTGCATTTCGACGACATCAACAAGTTGCTGACGGCGTTCTACCGCCTCGTGGACTCGGGCAGCACGCTGATCGTCATCGAGCACAACCTCGACGTGATCAAGACGGCGGACTGGGTGATCGATCTCGGGCCGGAGGGTGGTGACGCCGGGGGTGAGATCGTGGCGATCGGACCGCCGGAGTCGATCGCTGCGGTCAAGGCTTCGCACACGGGCCGGTATCTGCGGGATTACATGAAGCCGTAAGTGCGCCACGCGCCGCTTCGGCTCTCCGTGCCTCCGTGCCTCTGCGTCTCAGTGTGCGTAGCTCTTCAGACGCTTCGCACACAGAGACACAAAGTCACAGAGACACGGAGGTTCGCTAAGCGCAAGGCCACACCGTCGCAGCTGCCCTCTACCGGTTCAACACCGCCGCGCTGATGGCGTCCGCCGCCGCCAGGCAGTCCGCCCGCGAAACGTCGTTGTGGGTAACGAGGCGGATCTTCCGGCCGCCAAAGGCAATCGCTAGAATCCCCTCTTCCCGAATCGCCGCGACGAGCGACGGCGCGTCGCGAATGCCGTCCTCGAGCTCGAAGATCACGATGTTCGTCTGAACCGATTCCGGGTCGAGCACGATGCCCGGAATTCCGGCGAGCGCGGTCGCAAGTGCACGGGCGTTCGCGTGGTCTTCCGCCAGCCGAGTCGTCATCTTCTCGAGTGCCACGATTCCAGCGGCGGCGAGCACCCCGACCTGGCGCATGCCTCCACCGAACGTCTTTCGAACGAGCCACGCCTTTTCGATGAACTCGCGAGTGCCCGCGACCATCGATCCGACCGGGGCCGAAAGCCCTTTCGACAGGCAGAACATCACCGAATCGACCGGCGCCACGACTTCCGCGACGTCACATCCTAGAGCCGCGGCCGCATTGAAGACCCTGGCGCCGTCGAGATGGACTGGAAGACCCAGGTCATGCGCGCCATCGGCAATCTCGCGCATCGCCTCGAGCGGCAGGACCGTGCCGCCGGCGAGGTTGTGCGTGTTCTCGAGCGCGACGAGGCCGGTGCGAGCGTTGTAGGTCGTCTGCGGTCGAATGGCGGCGCGAACATCTTCCCACGCGAGGCGTCCGCCGTCGCGGCCGGGCACGGCGCGCGGCATCACCCCCGACAGCAGCGACATCCCGGCCATCTCGTAATCGAGAATGTGCGATCGCGACTCGCACACGACCTCGTCACCCCGCTTCGTGTGACAGGCGATCGCGATCTGGTTTCCCATCGTGCCCGTCGGCACGAACAGAGCTGCCTCCTTGCCGAGACGTTCGGCAGCCCGCCGCTGGAGATCGTTGACCGTCGGGTCCTCGCCAAAGACGTCATCGCCGACTTCGGCGGCAGCCATGGCCTCGCGCATCTCGGCGGTTGGTTTCGTTACGGTGTCAGAGCGTAGGTCGATCATATGGAGAGTTGAACTGCAAATCCTGTAATCCTGTCAACTCTGCGTCCTACACGAATGCCTGGAAGACCTCGTTGGAGAGGAGCAATCCCGAGCGTGTCAGGCGCAGGCGTCCATCCGAGGGGTCGAGCAGGCCGGCCTCGAGCAACGGGTCGAGTCCCTCGGCAAACGCCTGCATCAGGTTGATCCCATAACGTTCCTCGAATCGCGCCAGATCGATCCCCGCCAGCCGTCGGAGGCCGAGAAACGCCGCTTCGGCCGCCCTGTCTCGGGCGTCCAGACGAATTCGCTCGTGCGTCGCATCCCCCGTAGCCTCGATCGCGTCCGCATATCCGGCGATCGATCGGACATTCGACCGGCGCTCACCGTTCACATATCCGTGTGCACTGACGCCAAAGCCGAAGTACTCCGCGTCGAGCCAGTATTTCTCGTTGTGCCGCGACCGTCGATCGCCGCCACCCGGCATCGTCCGGGCGAAGTTCGAGATCTCGTACTGAACGAAACCAGCTTCGGTGAGCCGGTCGACCATTTCGTCGTACATCGTCGCCGCGACGTCGTCGTCGGGACGGACAACCCGCCCCGCCTCCACGTCGCGCGCGAGCTTGGTCCCGGGATGCAGCTCGAGCAGGTAGAGCGACAGGTGATCCGGCTCGAGCGCGATCGCCGATTCCAGGTTTCGCCGCCAGGTCTCGATCCGCTGAAGCGGCAACCCGGCGATCAGGTCGAGACTGAAGTTGTCAAACCCCGCATCGCGCAGCATCCGCACCGCAGCCCGCGCGTCGTCGGCGTCGTGGACCCGGCCGATCGCCTCGAGCTCGGCATTGTCGAAGCTCTGGACGCCTACGCTCGCCCGATTCACTCCACCTTCGCGATAGGCCGCGAGCTTCTCGGGCGTGAGCGTGCCAGGGTTCATCTCGACCGTGACTTCGGCGTCCCGCGCGACGTCGAACGACTCTCGAACGACCTCGACGAGACGAACGAGCTCGCCCGCCGGCAACAGCGACGGCGTACCGCCGCCGAAGAACACCGAGTCGACGTGAGGACGTCTGGCGGCCTCACCCGCGGCTCGGATCTCGCGCTCGAGCGCCGGCAGATACCGCGCGGCGAGGCTCTCGTCGAAATCGCCGGACACGAATGCGGAGTAAGTGCACTTCGTCCGACAGAACGGAATGTGGACGTAGACGCCAGGCAGAACGGCCGGCTGTGGAGCCGGCCCGTCGGCCTGAGAGTGATGGACAGGATCCGCCCATCCTGTCCACACTCGTCAGCCCTCACGGCATCTGCAACGAAATGAACCGCCGCTCGATCTTCGCACCGACCCGCCGAGCAACCTGCAGGATCAGTTCGTCGCCCGAACGCAGCGCCGAAAGTCGGTCGCTGAACTCCGGCTGCCCCTGAATGCGGCGCTGATTGACCGAGATGACGACGTCACCAGCCTGAAGACCACGCTCTGCCGCAAGCGAGCCCGGATCCACGCTCATCACGTAGGCCCCGTCAGTCCATCCAGCGATCGGTCGCGTGCGAGGTCGGGTGTCAACGTGCGCAGCGTGATCCCGAGACTTGGCCGTACCGGCGGATCGATGTCGGGGTGTCCTGGCGGCAGTTCGAGTCCCTCGTCCTGTTCGCCGTCGGGATCCTCTCCGTCAAAATCCTCGCTTCGGCCACCGGCCGCAGCGATCATCTCTTCCCGGTCACCGAGTTTCGCAGTCGCTGTTCCGGGATTACCCTCGCGGACGTACGTCAACTTGACGAGAGATCCTGCCGGGAACGACCCGATCCGGCGAATGAGGTCACGGCGATTGCGAACGCGCTCGCCGTTGATCTCAGTGATGATGTCGCCGCTTGCAAGCCCGGCTGCCGCCGCGGGGCTGTCCCCGCGAAGTACGCCGATGACGACACCGTCGGTGCCACCCAGGCCGTTGATCTTCGCCACGTCAGCCGAGAGGTCCGCGACCTCCACACCGAGGAATCCGCGATTCACGCGCCCCTTGGCCACGAGCTCGTTGTAGATCTCGGACGCCGTCGACGATGGAAGCGCAAAGCCGATGCCACTGAAGGCTCCGGTGCGCGTCGCGATCTGCGTATTGATGCCGACGACTTCGCCCGAGAGATTCACGAGCGGACCGCCCGAGTTCCCGGGATTTATGGCGGCGTCGGTCTGGAGGAACTGCTGGAAGGCGCTCGACCCACCCTCTGTCTCGCGGCCCTTCGCACTGATGATGCCCGCCGTGACGGTCTGTTCGAGGCCGAACGGACTGCCAATTGCCAGCACCCAATCGCCGACGCGAAGCCTGTTCGAGTCCCCGAAACGGGCGAACGGCAGCGGCTTGTCAGTGAGGATGCGAATGACGGCGAGGTCCGTGTCTCGATCCGATCCGATCAGTTCGGCGTCGAACTCGCGATGATCGTAGAGGCGTACCCGCATTTTCTTGGCGCCTTCGACGACGTGGAAATTCGTCAGGATGTAGCCGCTCGCCGTCACCAGTACACCCGAGCCCTTCGCTTCACGGCCCGCATTTCGGCCCTCCCCTTCCTGCACGTCGATGTGCACGACGGCCGGCTCGACGATCGAGGCGGCGTTGGCAAAACTCGCCGAGAGGTTGTCGGCGACGGGTCCCGTCGAACTGATGACGATCCGGTTGTCGGGATCGGCGAACGCGCCTCGCGTGACGACCGCGCCGATCAGGACCCCGAGGAACAGCGTCGCGACGAGCATCGACACGATGACCAGTCTTTGCTGCCTTGCGATTCGTTCGAGAGCCCCGCTCGTGGGTTGCTCAGCAGTGGAAGCCGGAGCACCGGCGTCCTGGTCGAGCGCTTCGTTCATCGGGAGTGCCTCCGTCGTGTGTGAAAACCGACTTTGCGCAGTATAGCAGGGGCCGTGCGCGCGACTCCGGGCCGTCAATAGGAATCCGACGAGCCGCCCCCTCCGAAGTCGCCGCCGGACGAAGAGTCGGAGGACGAGCTCCAGCTGGAGTCGGACCCGCTCGAACCGTAATCCGAGGTCGATTCGTACGACGTGCTGTCGTACGAAGGGGCGTCGTACGCCGACGCCGAACTGGTGTCCTGTGACGACGCGGTGTCGAAGGAAGTTGAACCGTCATAACCGCTCGACGAAGACCACGCCGTCGAGTTGTCTGACGTGTTGCGGTCGCGCCGTCGCTTGACTCGCATTTCGCCCCCGAGCCCGGCGCGCTTCCGGTTCGCTTCGTGCTCCGTCGGGGGCACCGGATGATACGCATACGATTCGCGCTTCTGCTTCTTGCGTTTCGACTTCCTTGTCGACGCCGTCCCGACCGTCGGTTCGTAGTGGTCCACGGCCGGTTGGCGGCGGCCGCCCACCGTGGCCCTGGCCTCACGCCGCCGTGTCCGCGATCGGAGCGCGACGAAGACCAGCACGATGAGGACAACCAAGGTGAGTGTGACAAGGACGTAGAACATGGGTTTTCGAGTCTCGCACGGCGCCGCACACGTGAACAACGCACAGGGCCGCTGGATCGGCTGAAGTTGCCGATTAGCCTGGCGCCTTAAGGCCGACGACGCCGGTCACCGAGGTCCGGCAGTTGGGGCAGAGGGCTTCGGATTCACGATCCACTTCGGCGATCGTCCCTTCGGCATCGCGCATCACGCAACCCTCGGTCGGACAATGAGGGAGTCCGAACGTGTGGCCCAGCTCGTGAATCGCGACTTTTCGGAGGCGCTCGTGTCGAAGCGCCGGCCTGGCCTTGCCGTGGCCGAGGCGGAATGACGAAACGACGCACGGTCGGCGCCGACCGAGCCGAGGCCGAAAATCCCCCAGTCGTAAATTTCGCCCTTCGTGACGGAGATATCGGAAGCCGTCACGCCCATGACCTTGGCGTAGCGGCCATCGGTCACGTTCTCGAGATCCTCGAGAAGCACGGTTGCGCGAAAGCGCTGCCTTGGTTTGTACAAGGCAGCGGCCGGTAGCGGACGCGCCGGCAGGGCGACGATCTCGACCTCGTATTGGCTGGCGAGACCCAACCTGACCTCTTCGAGCAGTCTTGCGTCGAACGTCCCATAGGGCTGGATTGCGACGACGATCGGACGCGCCGGCGACGAGTCGCCCGTCGGCAACACGGTCGCGCACGCAAGACTCAGCGACAGCGTCGCAGCACAAGTGACGACGATGACGCGAATTCGACGATTCAAGGAATTCACGTCCCGTCGGGCACAGCCACGCCGGCGGCCCGGAGAATGGCGACGGCCTCCGCGTCGGTCGCGACGACGAGGTCCGGGTCGCGTCCGGCGGATACGAGAACGCCGCGAAGAAGGTCCCGCATCGGAGCGTTGTCACCCACGACCCAGGCGGCCGCGAGCAGACGCTCGTCCATGTAACTCTTCTCGATCACCGCCTTCAGGACTGGAATGGCGGCCTCGGCAAAGTCCACGACGCCGCGGTAGTCGCTGATGACCGCGAACGGCAGGTCGGTCTCGTACATCGAGAAGTACCGCCACACGGCAATCGAGAGCCGGTCCTCCGATACGATCGGCGGAGTGACCGTGCGGATCAACCTGAAGTCGGCGTAATCCGTGTACGAGAACCCGTAACCTCGATCCGTCATGGCAGCAGTGTACGTCGTCCGCACGCCGCGTGAGAACAGGCTGAGGTCGGCCAGTCGCTAGCCCCGGTCCGGCATAGCACCAGTGGCCGTCGACCGCACGCGGCGTGAGAACAGGCCACCGCCGACCCAGAACCCGGAGCGTAGCGACGGGCCGACGCTGAATCCCGCATCGCGCAATTCCACAGTCGGCCCGTCGCTACGCTCCGGGTACTGGGCCAACGAGAGCGGGTCCAGGCGGCCTGCTTCTGATATCCGCTGATGTTTGCTATAGTTGCGGGCGCCTCCACACTCCATGGGCTCGCATGACCCCGGAACTCGACGGTTCACGATGGCCGACCGCACGACGCCAAGACTGCCGGTGCAGGCAGGCTTCTCGCTACCTGAGCTAATGTTCGCGATGCTCGTGACCCTCGGGCTCATGGTGGTCGTCTTCACGATGATGCGGCAAAACCAGTCGATATTCACGACCGGGACTGGCGTCACGTCGATGAACGAGAACGTTCGGGCCGCGGTCGATCTCCTGACCCGAGAGGTCCAGGCTGCCGGCACCGGCCTTCGCGGCATGACAGCTCCGATCCTCGGTGTCGATGGCGAAGGCGATGTCGGCGACCGGCTCGTCCTGCTCATCGGCGATCCCAACGCACCCATCGCGGAAGTTCGATCCAACTCGCCGTACCCGTCCGGATCGACGCAGGTCGCGCTGATCCCGCCCGCTGGTACGACGGGACCGCCGAACGCTCCGCAGTACCTCGACGATCGCAAGAAAGTGCGCTCGCTCTACCAACCCGGCGACCGGTACGTGCTCTACAATGAGTCGCGTTTCGTCGTGGTGCGCATTTCGTCGGCTTCAGTAACGACCGGTGGCGACATTCTCGTGAGCTTCACTGTCGACAAGTCGAATCCTCGGCCGAAATTCGGCGACTACAAGTTCCGCACCGCGGCCGACAGCAACGGCGCGCTCTTCGCAAAGCTCGATGGCATCGTGACGTACCGCTACAACAAGGAAGGCGAAACGCTCGAGCGAAGGGAGACCGAAGACGGTTTCGTTGCCGTCGCCCACGGCATAATCGGCTTTCAGACGCGGTACCGCGTGTTAAAGGCCGATCAGACGCTCGGCGAGCCGCTCGACGATCCGCCCACAGAGCGGGACACAGTTCGTTCCCTTGTCGTCACCCTCAAGGCTCGAACGATCGATTCCGAACCGGAATCCGCGAACTACCGCGAAACCGCGGAACGCATCGAGATCACCCCCCGCAACATGCGCCTGCGGCGTCCGGCCGGAGAGGACGCCGGGCCGTCCCTAGACGGCCTGTATCTCACGATCGAGTCACCGAATGTTCACGTTCACCGTCCCAGTCCGAACCCAGCGCCGTCGCACGAGACGGCGTCGTCCGCAGCGCGGCGCGGCGCTCATCACGGCGCTTCTCTGCATGACGCTGCTCTATGCGCTCGCATTGGCGCTGTTGCTGTCGACGACGACTGACACGCTCATCACGGCGAGCTACCGGGCGTCTGAGGAGGCGTTCTTCGCCGCCGACGCGGGCATCGCGATGGGCAGGCGCTCGGTGGCGAAAGCGGTCGCTGAACAGATCACGCTGATCGCGGAGGGCAAGGCTCCGGTCTTCCGTGCCGAATCGCAGGTTCTTCCGGATTCGCTGTCGGCGCCGGCTTCACCGTTCTTCACGGCCGTCAAATCGCGCGCCACCGAGCTCGCGAACAGCGAGGCACGCAGCACTTTCTCGAACGAGGCGCAGTACCAGATAGAGATTCTCTCGATCGAGGGAGGTCCATCCACGACTCCCATTCGAAACGCGGCAAACGGTCTCGAGAGCTACATCTACCGCTACGAGATCCGGTCAACGGGCAAGAGCTCGTACGGCGCACGTGCCGAGGTCGTCGAGCGCGGCGAGTTGCGGACGCACCTTTCGGCGTCCTCGAGCGTTTCGAGGCGGCCGTTCACAGCTTACGGTACGTTTTTTGACAAGGGTGACCCGGAAGGCGGCCTCGTGCTGGTGAGTGGATCCTTCACTGGTCCCGTCCACACGAACTCGCATTTCAACTTCTCGTCACGAAACACGGTGGTTTTCCGTGGAAAAGTCTCGCAGGCCGATGACTACGTCATCTACGACGGAAGGTCCGAGCCCGTGCCGGTCGACGGAAGGCAGGGCGTCGTGGTGAGCGCCGGAACCTACGAACGCAAGGAGAAGGTCGCGCCGCCACAGAACAACTTCGTGCAGGAGCTCGCCGTCGTGAACGGCAATGGCTACAACGGCTCGACCGAGCCGGGCACGGTCGACGGTCAGGGACGAGTCACCGCGGCGACGCTTGCGGCGGGGCTTTCGGACGCGAACGGCCGGCTGCCGCAGGTGAGTGGCGGCGACATACCGAACGGCGTGTACGTTTCATCGAGCGACGGGGCGTCGGTCACGGGCGGCGGTATCTATGTAAACGGCGACGCGCGCATCGAGTTGACGACAAACGGCTCGTCGCAGACCGTCCAGATCGGCCAGGGCTCAAACATGAGCACGGTCACGATCGACTTCGAGGCGGGAACGACGACGCTGAGTTCGGGAGGTGCTTCGCGCACGTTCACCGGTGTCCCGATGGATTCGTCTCTCGGAGAATCCAGGTCGTCACCCGGCATCTCGCTCTTCGTCGACGGCTCGATCACGTCGTTGTCGGGCCCCCGTGCTCAGGAGGGCCAGACCGGCCCGGCCATCGCCCCGCAAACTGCCATGACTATCACCGCCCAGCGCAATGTCACGGTAACTGGAGACATCAAGTACAGCGAACCGGTCGTCGGCGCCGACGGGAATGCCCTGCCGCGCGCCAATCAGGTGAAGTCGGTGCTCGGGATCTTCACGAATGACGGCAACGTCGTCCTTCAGCCGGATGGATCGCGGACGGACGGCAATGGCGCGAGCATGGAGATCAACGCGTCGATCGCAGCCTTCAATGGCAACAAGGGCAACGATGGCGGAAAGCTCGAGGGGACGATCGTCTACGGCGACGGAACTCCGGGAACGGGTGCGCGCCTGAAGATCGTGGGCGCGCGTATTCAGTCCAACATCGCGAACATCAAGTACAAAAACCGGCAGATTTACTACGATCCGCGGCTCGAGGGTGGCAGTTTCTCGCCGCCGTTTTTCCCCGGCACCGAGATCAAGAAAAACGCGACCGACCTGAAGATCGTGTTCCCGGGAGAGCAGGCCGTCGTGATCCTCGCGAATGCGTGGCAGCGCGACGAGCGCCGGCACAAGGCGGGGGAGTAACGGCTTTGTCGTCGTAGTCTTTGCGACTTTGCGTCGGTCCTTTGCGTCTTTGCGGGAAACTCTTCTGACACCAGGAGAGTCTCCCGCAAAGACGCAAAGGACTCGCAAAGACGCGAAGAATGTGAGGCGCTGATGCGCTGGGAGCCTACTGCGCCGAGTACCCCTTCCGCGTCCTCACAGTCATCCCCGGTCGCGTCGGAAAGATCTCAATGGACCTCCAACGCCCGTCGCGTGTTTCGTTGGCCGAGACATAGGTCAGCACGTACTGCTGTTTCAGCTCGAGCGCTACGTCCTTGTAGGCCAGGTCGAGCTCGGCATCGCTGACCGGCGCGAAGAGGCGGCCGCCGTACCGGTCCGCGAGGCGCTTCATTCGCTCCTCTGCCGCGAGAAGCTCCCCGATGGCTGCCCGGGCCGGCTTCGCCGTCCCAGTCATCACTCCGGTCTTCCCGGCGTATGGCTTGATGCGCTCGATGACCGCCTGGGCCTTGCTGACGACGTACAGCGACGCCCCGCACCGGTCGAGCGCAGCCCGAACGAGCTCTTCCGAGATCTTGCTCGCCGTATCGACTCCATCAGACAGAAGGATGATCGCGCGTCGACCTTCGACCTTCGAGAGCTGGTCCTCCGCGGCGAGAAACAGCGCGTCCCAGAACGCCGTGGCCTCGCCGCCCCGGTATCGCCAATCCAGTGCGTGCTGGATCGGCTCCCGGTCGGTCGTCCAGTCCTGCAGGAGCTCGACCTTGTCGGCAAACTGAATGACCGACACCCGGTCCTCGGGACCAAGCTCCTTCGCGAACGCCCCGGCGGCCTTTCGAATCGACACGCGCTCGGAAAAGACGCTGCCGCTCGCATCGAGCACGAGCACTACGTTCACCGGGAGCATCGCTTCGCGGCACGACGCGAGCTCCTGCTTGACCCGATCCTCGGCGATGATGAAGTCCTGCTGGGTCAGTCCCTTGACCGGACGCCCGTTCGCATCGCGTACCGTGACGTTCAGCAGCACTTCCTGCGTTCCGAGGCGAACGTCGGCGTCCGGATCCTCTCCGGGCCGCACCGGAGCGACCTTTGGTGGTGGCTTGCGGCCACTCTGAGCCAGGGCAGAAAGCGTTCCGGCATCCGGAATGGCCGCCGCGACAACTACGACGGTGCAGGTGAGTGCCCAGATCCGAAGACGAAGGAGTGCTTGCATGTGGAGCATTGTACAGGTTGCGGCCGCTCGCTGTGCTCCCCGGTCAGATCGCGTTTCGTTTGACCCAGAACCCCGAGCGCAGCGAGGGGCCGACGTGTGCTTGGCGGCGGGGTGCTGCACGGGACGTGGTTTCCTCCGGACGAGACAACGTCAACAGGCCGCAAATTGGACGACGGCCCCTCGCTGCGCTCGGGGTTCTGGGTCGGCGATGGTCCGGTTTGACGGCCGGTCAGATCGCATCCCGCTTGCGACGTGTGCTTGGCGGGCGGGGTGCTGCAGACGGATGCGCCGTCGCGATGGTTCACCCGTGAACCGATTTCAAGTGAATTCGAAGTTGACACCCTCGGACTCGATCAGTACACTCGGGCGTCTCCTAAAAACAACGCGAATCCGACGTTACGCCGAGAGGGGCCGCTGCCCTTCATCTTCGACGCCAGTCCCTGTGAAATCAATCTTCATTCAGTTCCATTGTTCCGACCGTTTTGATCGTTCCGTGCGCCCCTTTGGCGCCCCTCGGTTCGACGCCCAAATCATCATCTCGGAGGTTGCATGCGATTGAACGCACGCATTTCGGTCTCGGTTTCCGCACTTCTACTTTTCGGCGCCACGGGCGCAACCGCTGTTTCCGCTCAGGTTTCCAGCAAACCCTCTCCTGAAGTTCCTTCCCTCTCGAAGGAAATCCCCGCTGCAGCACAGAATCCCGAAGTCTCTCCCGTCGTCGACGGCGAGGGAACGCACGTCGCGGTTCCGACCGTCGCGCTCGTAGTCCCGCCATCGCCCCGCATCGTGACCGGCGGTCCGGGTTCGATCTCGATCCGCGGTGGTAGCGTGGCGAATTCGTCGCCCTACGCGATGAAGCCTGCAGCGGCAACGAGCATGCGGATCAACAGCAATTTTGGCTGGCGCGGCGGCCGCCGTCACAACGGCGTGGACTTTCAGGCGTCCTATGGCGACAGCGTCGGGGCGTCGATGTCCGGCATCGTCGCATTCGCCGGCGTCAAGCGCGGGTACGGCAACGTGATCGTCATCGATCACGGCAACGGCGTCTCGACGTATTATGCGCACCTGTCGGCCATGGGTCTCGGTCGGCCAGGCCGTTACGCCCAGCCAGGTAATCGGAGCCATTGGTGTGACGGGCCGATCGTCGGGCCCGCACCTGCATTACGAGGTGCGCGTGAACGGCGAGCCGATCAATCCGGCCTCGCTGATCTCGTTCACGGACGGTCAGGTCTTCGTCAACGGCAGCCCGTTCACGAAGGACGAGGACGACGAACCGGTCCCCGGCGGAACGGTGAAGCCGCTCACCGACGAAAAATCGACCGCGGCCGAGGGCACGCGCCCTCGGCGCGTCAGCGCCGACGCCTCGAGGAGCACAGTGATCATCGCGTCGAACGACTCGATGACCGAATACTGAGGCCGAACGCGACGGCATCGTCCTCGCGAGATCGACAGTGAGCAGGGGCCGCGGCAAACGTCGCGGCCCTTTTGCATGTCGGTGGCTGGTCTCGAGCTGGCCGCGTCCGTTATCTTTTCGGAGTCGATGCGGGCATCGCGCCGAGCGGCGAGAGACATCCGAATCGATCGAAGACCTGAACCCGTGATGGAGGAGTCCGAGCCCGTGATCATTCGCAAGTTCTTGCTGGTAGTTGCCGTCCTGTCGCTCGTGCCGGCAACGGCGCCCGCTCAAGGCACCACCCGTTCCCGGCGTGTCGAACAGCCGGCGGCGGCGGTTCGAGCGCCACGCGCCGAGACGGCCACTCCGGCACCCGTAGTCCCGACTTTCGAGAGGCTCCCGTTCGGCCCCGGCGAGACGCTCACCTACGACATCGCGTGGAACGGAAGCACGACCGCGGCGAAGATGGTCATGGCGGTGGGCGACCGGGGCGCATATTTCGGCGCCGAGGGCATCCCGATCCGCGTCGACGTCGAAACGGTTGGTCTGACGAGGTTTCTGGCGGCCGTCGATGCGGTTTACACCTCCTACTGCAGTCCGAAGACGGTCCTCGGCCACCGCACCGAATACGAGTCGACTTTCAACGGAAAGAGCCAGCGTGGATCGACCATCTTCGACCGGAAGAAGAACGTAGCAGTTTCGGGACAGTCGACGACGCCGATCGATCCCGAGACGAGTGACGGGCTCTCTCTCTTCTATCGTCTCCGCGCGTTGCCCCTGAAGGCCGGCGAGACCTTGACGCTCGACGGCGTCGAGGGCCGCAACCGCCGTCAGATACGGGCTATCGTCGAGGCGCGCGAATCCATAACGTCGACGAATGGGAAGGTCAATGCCATCCGCATAGCCTTCATTCCCCTCGTCGGTGGCCAGCCCGACGACAGCAACCGGATTCGAGTGTGGTACAGCGACGACATCGCGCGCGTGCCGCTGCTCATCACGGCAGAGCCGGATGTCGGCTCGATTCGTGTCACGCTGCGGAGCGCCCGAGGGACGCGAACGAAGTAGACTCGACCTCATGTCAACTCGTCGCGACCCGTGACGAATCCCGACACACCGCGAGCCGCGCAAGGTCTCTGTAGATCCGCGCGGCTCGTTGTCGTAGTGAGTGCGGCCGCGGGAGGCCTGGAGGGGCGCTTCCGAACGGCCTCTGCTCCGTTCGGATGGGCACCGACCTCCCTACCGCCGCCCTATCGTTCCCGGAGTCCTCTCTGAACGACATGCCTCCGTTGCGCTCGGCGTGGCGTTCCCCCGGGAATGTCAATGTCATCGCCTTGTTCAACTGCAAGGCCCATGCCAGAGACTCGCGCCCAATGAACGCAATGACTTATCGGCCGCGCCGAACCACACGCAGCCAATCCGGTGCAGCGACGATGCTGCAGGTGTCAGCGAACTGCTGCACGCGACGCAACCCTGAGCGAAAAGCGAGATCAGCCAGCCATGCGACGCCGCGCCTCGAACAGGACGACTCCGACCGTCACCGAGACGTTCAGCGAAGTGACGGCGCCGAACATCGGCACCGAAATCAGCACGTCGCACCGCTCCCGGACGAGTCGCCGCAAACCGTGGCCCTCACCGCCGAACACCAGGGCCGTCGGTCCATCGAAATCATAATCCGTGTATGACTTCCCGGCTTCCGCGTCGAGGCCGGCAACCCAGGCGCCCGATGCCTTCAGCGTCTCGATCGCCTGCACGAGGTTCGTAACTCGGGCGACCGGAATGTGCTCGAGCGCACCCGCGGAGGTCTTCGCCACGGTTTCGGTCAGGCCCACCTGTCCGCGCGCGGGGACGACGACGCCGGCGGCGCCAGCGCATTCCGCAGTTCGAAGGATCGCGCCAAGGTTGTGCGGATCCTCGACACCATCCAGGAGCACGACGAGCTTTCTCTCGGCCATTCTGGCAATGACGTCTTCGAGCTCGGCGTATTTGGCCGAGCCCACGAACGCGACGACACCCTGGTGATTGCGGGTCCCCGCTGTCCGGTCGAGGGCCGCGGCCGGCTGACGGGCGACCGGAACGCGCGCGGCGCGGGCCGCCTGCATGAGATCCTCGAATCGGGCGATCCTTGCGCCGGTCGCGATCGTGATGCGCTCCACGATCCGTCGATCTCCGCGAAGCGCCTCGATGACCGGGTTCACTCCAAAAATGACGCTCACGACGATCCCCCTCGCACGAAGAGATAGAGCATTCCCCTCGCATTCGAACCGAGGTCGGCGACCGCATAGAGCCGATTGCGGTCATCCAGGGCAATTCCCTCGATTCCGGGGTAGTTCACAGAAAATCGATTGAGGAGCGTGCCGGCACGGTCCACTTCGAGAATGGCCTCCTCGAATCTGGCTGCGACAAGGAATGTCGACCCGGATGGAACCGCGGCGACCGCGCCTATGGACTGCGTCTCGATCCTGGCGCGGCTCGTGATCTTGCCCGACCGGTCGACGAACACGAGCTCCGCGGGTTTCTCGATGGCAAGAACGAAGCCGTCTTTCGCCGCGTCGTAGGCGATGCCCTCGACGCCGGAGTTTCCGGTACGAACATCGACCTTGAATCGACGAACGATCTCGCCCGTGCGTTTCACCTCTATGATCTCGGCCGTCGCCTCGTCAGCGACGAAGAGGTGCCCGGACTTGGGGTCCAGTGCGACACCTTCCAGATCCTTGCCGCCGAGCGGGATGGCGCTTCCGGCAACGGCGCCATCCGGCGCGATTCGATGCAGCGAGCCGTCCGCGTCAGAAACGGTCCAGAGCGTGCCCGTTTCGGGATCGAACGCGAGGTCCGATGGCTCAACGATCGCGTCTCCGATCGGCCTTTCGACACCAGATTGAAGTCCGTGCAGTACCGATCCGGCGTCGATCGCATCGTTGCCGACCGCGTCCAGAACTGCGCAGCCCGTCGCGGAAGCGGCGAGCGCGGCGGCGATGAAAAGCGAAGCGAAGCGAGACCCGGGCACGCGCGCATCATACCCGGCCGTCGCATGACGGCGCCAGAATTCGCTTCGGAGAGCGACGCCCGGTTGTACACTGCCTGCATGCTGATCGCCGTCGTGGCGTGCATCGTCGGGATCGTCATCGAGAACTGGTACTGGCCGCAGGACCGGACATCGTTGCTCGGCCGCTTCATCGATTCCGAAAGCGCCACCGAGAGGTTCTCGATCCTCGCCGGGCTCGTGCTCGGGCATTCGGTCGTTCGCTGGCTGATCGCTTTTGCCGTCGCCGCGACGATCGTCCTCGCAGTCGTACAGATCCCTGGAGTCCACGCCGCGTCGAAGGCCGCCATCGAGGCTGGGCGGCTCTCGATCGGGAGCTTCGACTCATTGCTCGGCATCGCGACTTCGGTGCTGATGGCACTCTTTTCGCTCCTGGCGCGTCGTCTCGCGGGTTGAGCCCTCGCGGCGTGTGCGATACAACCCGAAGCGGGCGAGTCGAGTCTCACCGCGAGACATCTCGTCCGCCGCGCGGCACGCGGTCGCGAAACCCGCCGTTCAATGCGGCTTCCTGTCAGGAGAAAACTCATGCAGGTAATGACCTCGAGAATCGTCGGTCTTTCGTTGCTCGCGGCGCTGGCTGTCGCGCTGCCGGCCCTGTCCACTGGCGTACGCGGCGCATCGCAGTCCGACGACGTCTCGCTTCGAGCGCAGTTCGGCGCGGCCCCGGGCGGGTCATCGAAGCTCGCCGAGACCGCTGGGGTTCCGCCGGGCTCGCAAGTGCTCCAGCTCGATGACGGATCGTTCGAAGCGGCCCTTGGCGTCACCGACTCGCAGGGCATGAACGGTTCGCAGGCCGTCTTCCTCAATCGTTTCACGCCGAACCCTGAACTGCTGCCGATCACGATCGATACCGTATCGTTCGTCTTTCCGACCAGTACGGACGTCGGACCGACGGGCGTTGAAGCCGGGATGCCCTTCGAGGTGCTCGTCTACACCGATCCCGATTCGAATGCCGATCCAACGGCATCGACGCTCGTGCGTCGACAGCTGTTTCTGGTCCAGCCGAGCAATTCCACGTTTCAGAACGTAGCGCTCGACGATCCGGTGACGATCGAGGAGGGCACGGTCTACATCGGCTTCACGAACAAGATCACGGCCGAAACGAATGAAGCGATCTACCCGGCGGCACTCGACGAAAACACGGTGACCGGCCACTCGATCGCCTATTTCAATACGGAGCTTTTTTCTCATTTCGACGGCACGCAGCTCTCGATGGCGACGAGCGGTACCCGAGTCATCACCGGAACCTGGGTGATCCGTGCGTTTTTCTCGACCGGGGGCGCGATGCGAGTCTGCTGGTCGGCTGCAGCCGGGGCGGGAATGCCGCCTCCGACGAATGCACGTGTGTGCACGGCTGCAGCGGCGACTGACGATGTTGTTCCGGCATCAGCGCAGGGACCTCGCGATACGCTGCTCGGCTACAACGTTTACCGCGGCACCACCCCCGGTGTTCAGGCGGTCCCGGCAAACTTCTTCACATCCGTTGGACCGGGCCAGACGTCAGCGGGATCTTCGGTGGCTCCGGGCGGCTCGTTCTTCGTCGTGACGGCGGTCTACGATACGGGCGAGAGCGAAGCCTCGAACGAGATCAATGCCGTGCCTGGTACGGTGACCTCGGTGAAGGTCAAGGCGACGAAGGTCGTCACGAAGGGCGCCGGGTTTACTCCCACGGTTCAGGTCCTCGTCGACGGGATTCCGTTCGTCGCGGCGGCGACTGTGAAGAACGGGACGAAGGTGACCCAGAAGGGAAACCTCCTGACCGGGCAGAGCGTCCAGAATTATCTGGCGGCGAATGGAGGCACGGCGCGGATGACCATTCGCAACGCGTCGGGCGCGACGGTAACCCGAGCGATTCCCTGAGTGGCACTTGCTCGACCAAGCGCGTGCGGGAGTTTTCCCGGAATGGAACAACGGCCAAATGGACAGGGTGCGTCCAGTTACAGAGACGTTCCGGGCATGTCATGAACGTGTCTCGAGGACGCGCCCTCAACTCATCAGTACCGTGCGCGGTAGCGCACGGGTTCTTACGTTGCCGGAGTCAGTCGAAGCAGCCTCTGAAAAGCGCCGAAGGCGTGAAGAACCAGAGCCCACGGCGCGGCGGGGATCTGAATGGAAGTCGCGAGAGCCCCGGAGGGCGATACTGTCGCCGCGGTCCTATCGCATCGCTGTTGTTTCGCCCTCCGGGGCTTGACCGACCTCTGTGCGAATCCCCACGGCTTGCGCCGTGGTCTCTGGTTCTTTCGCGCCTACGGCGCTCTTGGAACCGAGTTCCTGAGACCCTTCGCTAGCGCACGGTACTGAAGCGAAAGGCGGCGATCGGATTCGAACCGATGAATAGAGGTTTTGCAGACCTCCGCCTTGCCACTTGGCTACGCCGCCGGACGACCCTCATTCAACGAAAGAAGCGGCCGCAGCGGGCCGCTTCTCTATCGAAAGCTATGGAGCGGGAGACGAGATTCGAACTCGCGACTTTCACCTTGGCAAGGTGACACTCTACCACTGAGTTACTCCCGCTCAGCAGAAGTGGTGAGCATACTGACCGACTTACGGGCTGTCAAGAACCGAGTTCCTTCGTGCCCAGGCCTCACGCGTAACGCGTCACGGCAAAGAGCCTGACGTCGCCCATGCCTGCGAAATTCGCCGTGCCTCGGTCCTCGAACTCGATGCCCGAGCCCGCCACGATGTCCTTGACGGTGCTCGTGACGAGCACCTCGCCGGGCCCGGCGAGCTTGGCCACCTGGGAACCGACGTCGACGGCCAGACCGCCTGCGGTGCTCGCTCGAATCTCGCACTCACCCGTGTGCAGTCCCGCACGCACGTCCACCCCGAGCCGTCGCGCAACGTCGCGAATCGCGCA
Source organism: Blastocatellia bacterium (assembly GCA_016705245.1). Taxonomy (GTDB): domain Bacteria; phylum Acidobacteriota; class Blastocatellia; order UBA7656; family JADIYM01; genus JADIYM01. The sequence continues at coordinate 86,135 of JADIYM010000013.1, forward strand.
GGCACACCGTATGGCTCGCGCCGGTCCGTCGAACGTCGCCGTGATCCGCGAATCGAGGACTTCGGCCGCGCTTCCGCGGAAAAGCTGGATCTCGCGACCGACGTGCGAGACGAATCGATAGAGCATTCCGCGTCCGCCCGATGCGGCGCTCTCGGGCGACGGAGTCGGAACGCTGTCGATGACGGCAACTAGCACCGTCGCGAGCACGCGGTCGAGGTCGGGCGCGTGGCGCGCTCCGGTCAGGAACTCTTCGATCTCGTCGAGGATCGCGTCCTGATCGCCGACGAACGGCAGATGGTCGGCGCCCGGAAGCTCAACGAACTTCGCGCCCGGAATCCGCTCGGCCACGAAGCGCCCCTCTTCGACGCGGAGACACGTGTCGCCGGTCCGATGCAGCACGAGCGTCGGGACACGGACCGATCGAAGTATGTTGCGGACATCGATCTCCGCGTTCATGCGCGTGAGCGCCACGGCCGCCGCGGGACTTGCGCCCATGCGCAGGTAGGCCGCCCACCACTGCCGGAAGTCGGGATCCTCGGCGCGACTCGGCGCGCGCTCTTCGATCCCGACAGGACCGCCCCAGTCGCGCTGCAGCATCTGGAGGAACGCTTCGCGCTGCTCGAGGGTCGGTCCCCACGGATAGTCCTTGTCGCGCAGTCGCTTCGCATACGTTCCGATCATGACGAGAGCGACGGTTTTTTCCGGGTAGGTTGCGGCGAAGAGCGCGCTCATCGGGCCGCCCTCCGAGACACCGATGAGGGCTGCCTGGGTGGAACCGACGGCGTCCATCACCGCGCGGACGTCGTCCATCCGTTGCTCGAGTGTCGGAAGCTCGCCGAGCGACACACGATCCGAGAGTCCGGTGCCCCGCTTATCGAAAAGGATCAGCCGCGAGAAGGCCGCGAGGCGCGACAGGAAGCGGGCGAAGTCGAGGTTCTTCCAGTAGTACTCGAGGTGCGAGACCCAGCCCATGACGAAGACGACGTCGATAGGACCGTCGCCGACCACCTGGTAAGCGATGTTCACGTCGGCGCTCTGTGCGTACCTTATCTCGGGCGGCCGGCGGATGATCTTCACGCGCGACCCGTCGTCGGTGCGGGGCGGGGCGACGGCGCCCACGGGCGAGAGCGGTTCGGGCCCCGAAATGGCGATCCCGTTGACGTCGTAGAGCCGGACCTTGTCGGCAAAGCGGTATCCGCGACGCGGCACGGTTTCTATGTACTGCCCGCCGTCCGACCGCTCGCCGAGCGCCTTGCGCACGAGCGAAACGTTGACGGCGAGGTTCGCCTCCTCGACGAACGCGTCGGGCCAGATCGCCTCGAGCAGCACGTCCTTTTCGAGAATGCGTCCGGCACTGCGAACGAAAAAGGCCAGAGTGTCGAAGGCCTTCGGCGTCAGCGCGACGTTCTCACCGTCGCGGGTGAGGACGCGCTCCTGTGCGTCGAGACGAAACGATCCGAAGTCGTAGTAGCGCGTTCGCGAATCCATCGGTGAATGTCGATTTCGTGCTGGTCGCCGTGCCGCGCGAGTATACCGCCGGGACGCGCCATTCCCGAATGCGATGAAACTGTCTGTTGGTCGCCGTGAAACGGTGCCGCTGAGATCTGCGCGGATACAACGCGCCGCGATGCGCAGTGGGGTGACCGGGGGACTCGTGATTCTCCGTGTGACTCCGCGTGCGTGCGTTGGGCCGCACCAGAGACAGGAGTCGGCCGGAGTCACCGAGCCCGGTCAACGTAACCCCTTCCCCTCCCGCCCGAAATTTCTGCATTCGTCAGTCTCGCTCGACGCGTATACCCCTACGAACCCGAACTGCGACGCGGAATTCGACATCGTGCCTTTACCTGACACCACAGACACCCTAGAGGCCGCACGCCGTGGCGATCACGCGGCCTTCGCGTCGCTCGTCCGCGAGCATCAGGGCATGGTGTTCAGTATCGCACTCCACTCGACGCGCGACCGCTCGGTCGCCGAGGAGCTCGCACAGGAAGTGTTTCTGGAACTCTACAAGACCCTCGGAACGCTTCAGAACGCCGACCACGTTCGATTCTGGCTGCGTCGTGTCACCAGTCACCGCTGCATTGACGCCATGCGACGACGCAGGATCCGGCCGATGATCGGACTCGACGACGTGCCCGAACCGATCGCGCAAGCTGAGCCCGGAGACCCAATCATGCGCGGTCGGCTGCAGCGGCTCGTCGCCGCTCTCCCTGAGCCGGCCCGCATGATCGTCATCCTCCGCTTCCAGGAGGATCTCGGGCCTGCCGACATCGCCGAAGTCCTCGACATGCCCGTGAACACTGTCAAGAGCCATCTGCAACGCTCGCTCGCCGTCCTGCGCGGAAAACTCGAGCCGAGCATCCGGGAGGTACCAGCGTGAGTCACCTCGAAAACGAACTTCGCAGCGCCCTCTCTCGTGAAGAGCCTTCGGGCGACTTCGCCGACCGGGTCCTGCAGGCCATTCCGTCACATCCGGTCACCCTCGTGCTCGTCCCGAAGCGTCCCCGGGCTGCCCGGACGTGGCTCGCGACCGCGGCAGCCGTCACGATCGCCAGTGGCGCGCTCTGGTTCGTCGCAACTCAGCAGAGCAGCAACGGGCCCGACATCGTCGGTGGTGTGACCAACGTGGGCGTCCCGGGCCCGAAGAACCCGATTTTCGAGGGCGGCACCGACCGGCAAGGTCCCGCAACAACCGGGCCCGAGCAGGTCGAACCCACCGTCTCGAACCCCAAATCCGTGCAGCCACCCAGAGTCCGAAGGATTCGGCGTTCAGTCCCGACGCAAGCGACTGCTTCGACGCGCGAACAGGACGCCGAGGCCTTTCTCGCAGCGAGGCAGCTTTGCCTCGCCCTGACGATCACCAACGCGAAGCTCCGCGTCGCCCAGCGCGGTATCACCGACCGCTCCGAACTTCCGACGACCTGATATCCCGAATCATCATCACGAGGTAACAAGCCATGATTGCTCGCTCCATAAAGTTTCTCCGTCCCGTCCTTGCGCTCGTCGCGGTGGCCATGCTCTCAGTCACCGCGTTCGCCCAGAATCCGAAACTGCGTCTCGACAGCCTGGTTCGCCTCGGTGCGAAGGCATCGAAGACCGTCGAGGTCACCGTCGACCGCGAGCTGATGGCAATGGCCGTGAAGTTCCTCTCCGGAGAAACCGACGCTGACACGAAGAAGGTGCGTGAGCTCGTGGCCGGCATCCAGGAGATCTTCGTGCGGGGTTTCGAATTCGAGAATGAAGGCGAATACAACCAGGCCGATGTCGATGAAATCCGATCCCAGCTCTCGGGTCCGGGTTGGAGCCGGATCACCGGTGTGCGCAGCAAGAAGGGTGGCGAAAACGCCGAGATCTACGTGATGCACGGCGGCGGCAAGGTACTCGGCCTCACGATTCTCGCGACGGATCCCAAGGAGGTCACAATCGTGAACATCATCGGCGAGATCGATCCTGCGCGGCTCAGCGAGCTCGAGGGTGAGTTGGGCGTGCCGCGAATGGAGCTCAAGCGCGAGGTGAAGACAGCGCCCGCTCCGACGCCCAAGACGTCTGGACGATAGGAGGACTACCATGAAGCAGACCAACGCCTTGTGTTTCATCGTGCTTGCGTCGGTGCTGCTCGTACCGGTCAGCGTGGCGCGCGCCGCCGATGCGGAGTTCGACGCGGTCGTCCGGCACATCGAGTCTACCTACAACGCACGACGAAACGATCCCGGCGGAATGTGGCTCGCCCGGTTGGCCGCGAGGCTGGTCCATCCGAAGGGCGTAAAGAGCTTCCGGATCGCGATGTTCGAGAACCTCTCAGGTCCGCGGACGGATCCGGGACTCGAGGGGATCCTGCGTGACAGCCTCGACGCCAGCTGGCGTCCGATCGTGAAGGCCACCTCGCGCGTCGACCTGGAACAGACATTCGTCTACGTGAGGCCGTCCGGAAGTGACTTCGAGGTCCTGGTCGTCACCGTCGATGACGAGGAAGCCACGGTCATCAAGGCGACTGTGGATCCGAAGGCCGTCGGAAGCTGGATGAAAGAACTCGAGACGTGATTGACTGTGCGTCCGGCGCCCGACAAGGCGCCGCGACGCACTATCATGAGCGACGTAACGAGGTCCGAAGCGCAACCCGCGGCCGGTTCCACACCGGTCTTTCGGGCCGTGATCTTCGACATGGACGGCCTGATGCTCGACACCGAGCGGATGGCCTACCGGCTCTGGACGGCCGTCGCGACGGAGCTCGGTTTCGACCTGCACGACGAGCTGTTTCTCAGGCTCGTCGGACGAACGCGTGTCGACACGGACGAGATCCTCACGCGCGAGCTCGGTCCGTCGTTCCCGCTGACGCACTTTCGTGAGACGTGCACGGTCCGGTGGCTCGACGAGATCGGACGCAACGGGATCCCGCGCAAGGAAGGCCTCCTGGAGCTCCTCGAAACGATCGACCGGTCGGCGGTGCGAACCGCGGTCGCGACGTCGACCCGACGCGCCGGCGCGGACCGGTCGCTCGAGGCCGCCGGCATTGCCGGACGCTTCGATTACGTCGTGACAGGTGACGAGGTGCGGCGCGGAAAGCCCGCGCCCGACATTTTCCTGCTCGCTGCCGAGCGACTCGACGTCGAGCCGCACTCGTGCGTCGTCCTAGAGGACTCGGTCTACGGGATTCAGGCCGCGCACGCCGCTGGAATGATCCCCGTCATGGTTCCCGACCTCGTTCCGCCGACCGATGACGTGTGTTCCATCGCGCATCGCGTGGTCCGCTCGCTCGTCGAGGCGCGAGACTATCTCTTTCCGGACCCGCCCGGGCAGGGCACATCCCTCCCGCATGTCAACGACACCCGGGTTCGTGGTACAAGGTGAGACGTGAGGGAGACGCCGTCCAACTACAATCGGATCGGCATGACACTCGGCCAGCGGGGCCGTTTCGTCGAGGCCATCGAAGCCTTCGAGCGCGCCATCGAGATCAAGCCCGACTTTGCGCCGGCCTTTCATAATCTCGGCCTCGCGTGGTGGCGTCTCGGCAAGGCCAATCAGGCGATGGCGGCATACCGTCGCGCCATCGAGCTCGACCCATCGAACGTCGAGCCGCACTGCGGACTCGGACACGCGCTCGCTGCGATCGGTCGTCCCGAGGAGTCTCTCGACGCGATGCGTCAAGCGGTTGCCGCCATTCCGAGCTCGGGAAGGCGCACTACAACCTCGGCGTCGCTGCCGAGCGACTGCTGATGTGGGACGCTGCAGCGGACGCATATCGTCGATCGATCGCGTTGAATCCGCTTCGACCCGAGGCGCACACGCGACTCGCGAATCTCTGCCTGTTCATTCTCGGCAAGCCGGACGAGGCCATCGAATCGCTCAATGCCGCTCTCGAGCTCGACCCTACGGATGTTCAGGTCAGAAGGCGCTCGACGACGCCATCGAGTTCGTGGTCCGCTGAGCGTTTCCAAGCGACGGGGTATCCGGGAGTCTCACCCGTGCCGTGCGCTACCGCGCACGGTACCGATGCGTTGAGCGCGACTTTGAGGCACGTTCTGCCGACGGGCAGTCTGGACGCACCACGCCCGACCCAGACCCCGCGTGGCCGACTGTAGCCATGCGCTCCGTAAGTGGCGGCGCCGGGCCGTTGCGTCGACGGGCCGTCTGGACGCGCTACGTCCGACCCAGGCCGACGGTGGCACCCACGCGCCTTGGCGTTGACGGGCCGTCTGGACGCGCTACGTCGACCAGAACCCCGGAGCGGCAGAAGAGCCCGTGTGATCTCATTGGTCTCAGGTTGTACAGTCGGCCTCGCTGCGCTCAGGGTTCTGGAGTCAACACGACGCGATCTCAAGGCGTTGCCAATGTTCACGCCGTAGAGTCAAATGGCCCGACACGTGAACCCCACCAAGCATATCGGCCTCTGGCCAGCCACGGCTCTCGTTGTCGGTCCGATGCTCGGCGTCGGGATCTTCATCGGGCCGCCGCAGGTCGCCGCGAGTGTCGGCAGCGAGTCGGCGTTTCTCCTGCTCTGGATCGCCGGAGGCATAACGGCCATGTGCGGCGCGCTTTCGGTAGCAGAGCTTGGCGCGAGGCTGCCGTTGAGCGGTGGACACTACGTCTACCTTCGACGCGCATACGGGAACGGCGTCGGCTTCGCCGTGGGATGGCTGCAGGTCCTTGCGGTCTTTCCCGGATCGATCGGCACAGTGGCGCTCGCCCTCGGCACCTACCAGTTGCCGGTGCTCTTCGGAGAGTCGATTCGCGAGCCCATCGTTCTCGCCGGATGGTCCATTCCGTCGACGTTCGTTATTGCGACCATCGTCGTCATTCTGCTGACCGCGATCAATCACCTCGGGCTCATTTTCTCGTCGCGAGTGCAGCTCGTGCTGACGACCGTCCCCATCGTCACCCTCTTTGTCGCGGCGATCGTCGTCATTGCGTCGGGACAGTCCGCGCCCGATACCGGCGCTGGGCACGTAGCGACGACTGCTGCCGGCCTGGCGGCCGGCTACCTTCCGGTCTACTTCGCATACGCCGGATGGGACGGAGCGATCTACATCGGGGGCGAGATCCGCGACTCAGGACGCACGCTTCCGCGTTCGCTCATCACCGGAACGACGGTGGTCACGACGCTCTACCTCGTCCTGTGCGCGGGCTTTCTTTCTGTCTACTCGCTTGCCGGCCTGGCACAGTCCGGCGAGGCCGGCTCGGCCGTTGCCGGCGTGTTGCTCGGTCAGGCTGGTGTCGTCGGCGTCACGCTGCTCATCGCGGTGGCGATGCTCGGATCGCTCAACGGCATCGTGCTGACGGGATCCAGGATTGCGTGGGCCATGGCGCGGGACGGCGAGTTCCCGAAGCCGGGCGCCAGACTGGACGCAAGATTCGGCTCGCCTGTTGTTTCGCTCTGGGCGCAGGCCGCGTGGACGATCGTGCTGATGGCCATTGGCGGTGTCGAGGATCTCATCGCCTATGCTTCGGCTGCGATGCTTGCGACCGGATCGATGACCGCGCTCGCCGTCTTCGTGCTCCGGCGACGCGAGCCGGACCTTCCGCGGCCGTATCGGACGCTCGGCTATCCGTTCACGCCGGCGATCTTCATCCTGTCGAGTGTGGTCGTGCTTGCAATCCTCGGGTGGCGCCGCGATCCGTCCGTGCTCGTCACGATAGGATGGGTAGTCCTTTCGCTCGCGGTTTATCAGATTCTCGCGCGCCGGCGGAAGTCACGTGAGCAACCGGGTTAGGCTGTAGCCACTCAAGGCGAGTGCCCGTCAAACAAGGCTATTGCCGACCCAGAACCCCGAGCGCAGCGAGGGGCCGACTGTACAACCCAAGACGTGTGGAGATCACAATCGGCCCCTCGCTGCGCTCGGGGTTCTGGGTCAATCGGTGCGCTTCCCCACGGCGTCTACAACTTCAGCAGCCGGTCCCGGAGCACTCGCGACTGCAGTCGGCTCACGTTGAACTGTGCACCGTCCGCAAGCGTCACTAGATACGTTCCTCCCGGCATCGGACTGATCTTGCCGATCCGGTCCACATTCACGAGCGTTCCCCTCCCGAGTCGAACGAACCGATTCGGAGGCAGCCGGTGCTCGAGGTCCTTGAGTGGATGCGAAAGCGTGTAGCGTTCGCCGGCGCCCGTGGTCAGATGCAGCAGCTCACCCTCGGAAACGATCGACGCGATGCTGTCCGTCGGCACGAGGACGATCTCGTTCCGGTGCCGTACCGGAATGCGGTCGACAGGCTGCGGCCTCACCGCCTCGTCGTAACTCGCCGCCGCCGCACGAACGCGTTCTTCGGCCTCGACCCGCAACTCCGCCCGCTCCAGACGCTCCTGGGCACGATTGATCGTCTCGCGAAGCCTCTGCCGTTCGACGGGTTTGAGCAGGTAGTCGACCGCGTTCAACTCGAACGCGCGCACCGCGTATTCGTCGTACGCGGTCACGAACGCCACGAGCGGCAGCCGATCCTTGCGAAGGAGCCGCATGACGCCGAGTCCGTCCACCTCGGGCATCTGGAAGTCGAGCAGGGCAAGGTCGGGACGCTCGCGCTCGATTACCTCGACCGCCTCCGCCCCGGTCGCCGCCTCACCGACGATCTCGACGTCATCGAATGATCGAAGAATCGACTGCAGGAACGAGCGCGCCGGCCGCTCGTCGTCCGCTACGACCACGCGAATTTTCGGTGTCATCGATCACCTCGGGCAGCAACGGCCGGCCCCGGCTCGCGCACCCTCTCGACGCCGGTGACGGGCAACCGAACTTCCACCGTCGTGCCGGATCCGGGAACGCTCTCGATGGTGAGTCCCGCCCCGTCTCCGAAATGCCCGGCGAGCCGGCGTTGAATGCTCGCGAGGCCGATACCACGCACGCGTCCGGCCTCGAGAACGGCTTCCGAGACGCCGAGTCCCGTATCCGCAACGGTCAGCCGAACCATCTGGTCGGTCCCGTCAGCGGTGCCTTCGAGCCGAGCCTGGACGCTCACTTCCCCGCCGGCCTTCGCGGGCGCAATGCCGTGCTTGATGGCGTTTTCGACGAGCGGCTGGACGACCAGCATCGGGATGCGAATTCCGCGCAACTCCTCGGGCACGTCGATTCTCACGTCGAGGCGCTCCTCGAGCCTGGCGCGCTCGATGGCAAGATACGACTCGACGAGGTCGATCTCCTCACCCAGCGTCGAGAAGTCGCCCTCGCTGCGCTTGAGCACCGCGCGCAGTAGACCGGTCAGTCGCATTAGCGTGTCGAAGGCGCGCTCCGGCGACGTCTGTATCAGGTATCCGATCGTCGTCAGCGCGTTGAACAGAAAATGCGGATTGATCTGGGCGCGAATGGCGCGAAGCTCCGCCTCGGTCGCGAGCTTCGAGATCTCCTGTTCGCGAAGGTCATGCGCATACCGCTGGTGGCTGACCCGGACGGCGTCGATGCGCCGGGCAACCAGGTTCGCCACGGCCTCCAGCGTCGCGACATCGTCCGACAGCAGTCGTCGTCCGCCCGTAAGGTCTCCGATGTCGATTGCGTATTGAGGCGCTTCGGCCGTTGGCACGCTCACGGTCACGAGCGCGGCGTCGCCGGTTCGGTCAGGATGCGCCGGCTGGACGAGTCGCGACGACACGGGCGCTTCGGTCACCGCTCCGTCGCGAGCTTCACCGCTCGAAGCCAGGCGCCACGTCACGGACCGCGCCGCCAGTGCGGGCCGAAGCCGATCGCATGCGTGAGCGAGGATCTCGTCCGACTCGTCGAGATGGGCGATCTCACGGGCCACGGTGGAGCGCAGCACGTCGTAGTCGACGCGATGCAGGACGACGGCATCGACGAACCAGGCCGCGATGCTCCGCAGGCCGGGATATGCGAGCGCCATGACTACCCACACGCCGATCATGGCGCCGACCGCGAGCGGCTCGAGCCGGCCCGATGCGTCGCGCATGTCGAACAACCGTGCGACCACGCCGACGTACAACCCGAACGACACCGCCACGAGCAGTACGAGCGACAGCGCGCGCTTGAGAAAGATGTCGGCGAGGGCGAACCGGAAGTCCTGGTACAGAATGGCCACCGCCAGCGGGATTGACGCGTGGTGACCGACGAGCTCGACCATCCAGGACTCGTTTCCTGTGTGGTGTGTCAGGTGCAGAGCCGACACGGCAAACACCGAAAGAGCAGCAAACCAGACGGCACGCCGCGGATGCGCGGAGCGTCGCGAGACCGCGAACAGTGCCGCAATGACGACGATAAAGCCCACGGTCAGAAGCCGAAGGCCGGCGTCCGACAGCTCCGTACGGCCCGTCGCCGCGGCAGCGATCTGCAACACAGCGCCAACGGCGCTCAAGCCGTACGCCGACCGCCGGACCCAGGTCCCGAGAACCGGCGCCGTGCCTGTCGACGGGATATCGATCGCGCTGTGCACGACGACCGCGGGCAGGAAACCAAGCGCCGTGAACGCGATCGCGACAACGACCGGCGACGGCTCACTGCCCTGCAGATCACGCGAGACGTAGACGATGAGCTCCGCGACGTTCCAGACGAGGCCGAGCAGTCCGGTCACCAACGGGAGCCGCTCGGTCGGAATGCGAAACGTCGGGACCGCGATCGAAGAGTTGACGACGCGAATGGCCGCTGTCGGCCCGCCGAGCACCATCACGAGGAGCATGGCGTACAGGCTCAGTCCGGCGGCGAAACCGATGGTGTTGACGAGCGCTGAGACGTCGAGTTCGTTCATGGAATCGCGAGGCGCAGTCAGAGTCTAGCCCAGCTCGAGAGTCTCCGGCATCAGAACCGCGAGCGGTAGCGAGCAGGCCGGCGGACAGTCGAACGATTCCGATCATCGTCCTTCCGCAACGACGAGTCTGCGGTTTCAGCCACCGTCCGTGGGACGCTCGCTACCGCTCGCGGCTCGAAAAGCGGGGAGCACCACCAGGCAGGCGGCTGTCCCCGTTTGTTGAGCCGCGAGCGGTAGCGAGCGTCCCACGGACGGTCGACCGGTTCCGATCACTTTCGTACTTCCGCAAGGCTCCGATGCCGGCGCCGCCTCAACTCTGCACCACCGCCGCGATTTCGTCTCGGATCTCGTCGAGCGACATATTCGCGAGCCGGCCGTCGCGAACGAGGGGACGGCCTGCCACCCAGCTGTGGCGCACGGCCGTCTGCGCGACCATCGAAAACACGACGGCATTCAACAGGTCGTCTCCGCCTGAGCACGCTGCCGGCCAGAGCGACGGATCATCGAGCGAGATCGCAACGAGATCCGCCCACAGTCCGGGCGCGATGCGGCCCGCCTCGATTCCCAGGGCGCGCGCGCCGTTCGCTGTTCCCATCTCGAGAAGGGGCAGCGCCGTCCCGCGCGAGTCGGGGTCGGCACCGGCAACGATACCCATCTCGAGCGCCGAGACTCGCTGCAGATACTCGACCGTTCGCATCTCGTCGAAGAGGTTGAGCCGGTTGTTGGCGTCCGTGCCGAGCGCGACGGGCACGCCGCGCGCAACGAGATCCGGGATCCTCGCCACACCGTCGCCGAGTGCCATGTTCGTCAACGGGTTGTAGACGAGTGCGCCGCCGGCGTCAGCCAACAGGGCGCGCTCGCCGTCGTCGAGCCAGATTCCATGAACGAGCACCGTACGTTCCGACAGGGCGCCCATCCGCTCGATCGCCCGCAGCGGGGAGACGCCGTATGTCGAAGTCGAGAACGAAAGGTCGCCCTGCTGCTCGGCGAGGTGGATGTGGAAGGGAGCGCGAAACTCGGCGGCAATTTCGGAAGCCGCGCGGATCATCGCCTCTGACGCCCCGTGCAGGGAGTGAGGCGCCGGCCGTACGACGACGGTCGGGTCCGCGGCGTACAGGGCGTGAAGCTCGCGCGTGTTCGCCGCGGCCGCATCGGCCGTCTCACGAAATCTGGCCTGCCCGGGCTTCGACCCCAGGTCGTACATCGTCCGCAGGAGCGCGATGCGAATGCCGAGTCGCCGCGCGGCCTCGATGACGGCCGTCGCGTGCGTGTTTCCGCCGCCGGAGCCGTCTCGGCCGTGATGGACGTAGAAGAACTCGCCAACCGTCGTCGTTCCCGCAAGCGCCATCTCGGCGTAGGCGAGCAGGGCCGCCGCGACGATGGCTCGCTCGTCGAGCCGCATGACAAGCGGATACAGGTGCCCGTCGACCCACTCGCGGAAGTTCCGCGCATTGTCACCATTGCCTCGCAGCAGCACCTGGAAGGAATGCGTGTGCGCATTGATACATCCCGGCAGCAGCGCGTGCCCGTCGAGATCGAGTCTCGTCGACGCCGCGGCACTTGGAAGGGCGGCAAGTTCGTCGGCACGTCCCGCCGCGACGATCCGGCCGTCGTCACCGATGAGGACTGCGCCGCCAGCCAGGAAGCGTCGGTCAACGAGAACGTGGTCTGCAGTCAGAAGCAGCATGAGTTCACAACACTCTCCGGTCGCCCGTTCCGACGTCGGGAGCTCGACCGGTCACTCAACGTCGACCGCGCCGCCATCGAGCAATTCGGCGCCGAGGCGCTCGTAGAGGTCTATGCCGAGCGCGATTTGCTCGACCGTGATGTGCTCGTTCGACGAGTGCGCGACCTCGATGTCGCCCGGTCCCACGAGCAGAATCCTGCCGAGCGACTTCAGGAAACTCGCGTCCGTATTGAAGTTCGCGACTCCCGTCTCGTAGCCGTCCGGCAAATCGAACAGCTCCGGGCCATTCTCAGTCAGCACTGTTCGCCGGACACCGTCCACGAGCGATGCGTCGATCGCGGCGAGAATCTCTGACGTCGGCCCCACTGTCCGGAACATGAGCTCGGCGGACGCGGCCGGTGCAAGTACGTTCGCAGCCACGCCTCCCGCGATGAGTCCCACGTTGAAAAACGTCTCGCCAAGCACGTCGTGCCGCGGCCACTCGAGATGACGGAGCGTCTCGAGCGTGACGAGCAACCGGTCCACTGCGGAAACTCCACGGTGCGGGAAACCCGAGTGCGCCGCGCGACCCTCCGCGTCCAGCCGAACCTTCACGACGCCCTTCTGGGCTGCGATCACCCGGCAGACAGTTGGCTCACACAACACGATGTCGCGCGTCGAGATCGGCAGCTTCGCGGCGGCCTTCGCACCCGAATGATCCACCTCCTCGCCCACGACGAAGAGAAACCCGAACGCGCTGGCACCCTTCGCGCGCAGACGGCGTCCGGCCTCGAGCATCGCGACGATGCCGCCTTTCGTATCGCACGCGCCTCGCCCATAGATCGTGTCGCCTTCACGTCGATACGGCAGAAACGGCGGAACGGTGTCGATGTGCGTCGAGAAGAACAGGCGAGGCGTTTCGCCGTCGCGCACCGCGAGCAGGTTGTCGCGTCCCGGCAGCACTTCCTGCCGCGTGACCCGATATCCGTCCCGCTCGAGCTCTCGCTCGAGGATCGCCGCGATGCCTGCCTCATCGCCGGTCGTCGAAGGCGTGTCGATCATCTCGCGCAGCAGCTCGAGAACGCCGGCGGGCACGCTCATTTCACATCACTACCGGCAGCCCGCTCGAGCGCCGGCACCCGCACGCGAACGGCCGAAGAAGCAGTCGTCTGGCACGCGAGGCGCCAACCTTCCGCAAGCAATTCATCGAGATGCTTCCGCTCGGGAGCCGTGAGCTTCGAGAGCGACTCCGCACCTTCGATGACCTCGACCCGGCACGTCCCGCAAACTCCGTGGCCGCCGCAATCGTTTCGAATCTCGACTCCGGCCGCCTTGGCCGCCTCGAGGAGCGTGTCACCGTCAGCCGGAGATGCTGCAAGCCCGGACGGATCGAACACGATCGACACGGACTCAGTCGCCGCAGTGATCGGACGTCCAAGTCCGGCGCGAATGAGAGCCCTCGCCTGACCGGCATCGATACGGGCGAGCATGTCCATGGCCTCGGCGATGTGGTGTTTCTCTTGACGCGTAATCTCGGTAAGCAGTTCGCGAACGGCCGGCGTTTTTGCGCGACCGATCATCTCGGAGTACACGTTCACCGTGTCGAGCTCGCGAACTAGGAGTTCGCGGATCAGGTCCTCGGCATCACGGGTTTTCGCCATGGCGTCTGGATTCTGGGTTTCGGTGCCGACCCTGTCAAGAATCGCGAGCTACGTAAGGCGACTTCAATAAACGAAGCCGCCCCCGTCGACTCGACGAGGGCGGCTCCAGGCTGCCAATTACTAAGGCTGGACTTCGGTCGGAAGCTGAGCTGTCTTCCAGGCGGTGAGACCGCCCTTCAATGCGTATGCGTTCGTGAAACCCGACTGCTGCAATTTGAGTACCGCACCGGCACTCGTGTGTTCGGCCCCTCAGGTACAGTACGCAACGATAAGCGTGTCCTTAGCGAGGTCCTTGCTCCATTCGGCGAGCTTTGCATCGGGCACGTGGTCGGCGCCCTTGATCTTGTCGCCCGTGAACGAGCTTCGTGTGTCGATGAAGCGGACCGTGACGCCTTCGTCCATCCACTTCTTGATTTCGTCCGGGGTGGTGCGCCTGGCCACCGTTGCGTCGAACGGCACCGCGGGCTTGGTGTCCGGCTTTGCAACGGTCACCGCTGGCGGCGTTTTCGACGGAGCTTTGCCGCTCTGGGCCAGAGCGGGGGCGGGGGCGGCCAGCAGGAGCGCCAGCACCATCCCTCCGCTCGTGAATTCGTAACGCATACGTCTCAGTCCTCCGAAAAGTGATGGGTGGCGCAATGCGCCACCCACAACATTAGCGACCGGGACGACCCCGCCGCAAGCCGCATTCCGGCCGGTCATTCGACCGTAAAGGCTCCGATGCCAGTGGCCGAGGCTCCACCGGGGTTCGTGACAACGACATCACGTGCGACTCGGGCGGCCTTTTTCTTGATCTTGATGTTCACGTCGAGCCGCGACGGCGAAACGTACGTCACCGAGTTGACCGTGATCTTCGTGCCGAACGAGACGGTTGCACCCTGAACGAACCCGGTTCCGTTCACCGTGACGGTGAGCGTCGCCTTGCGCCGAGCCGACGCCGGGGAACAGCTCGTAACCGCCAGGTCCACCGTGCCCTCGACGACCACGTTGAAGGTGCAGGATCCGCCAGTCGCCGATGTACAGGTCACCTCCGTCGTGCCGACCGTGAAGGTCGATCCCGACGCCGGAACGCACGCCAGTGTTCCGCATTCGCCTGTCGGCGTCGGCAAGTCGAAAGTCGCGACCTCCGAACCATTGCCGTCGCCATCAGTGACCAGGACGTCCGCCGGACATCGAAGATCGCATTCACCGTCGCGAAGCACGATCTTGAACACGCCGCCGCGCCCACCAAAGACGCTGTCCGTCACCACGTATAGTTCGCCCGCCTCGTCCTCACCGAACGAAACGACCGGCTCGCTCGCCGCGCCGGTGACCATTGTTACGGCAGTCGTCTCACCCGGCACGAGCGTCAGGATCTGACCGGAGCCGAGACAGTAGTCCGCGAACACGTATTTGCCGAAAAGCGAAGGAATCGCGTCGCCGCGATAGACGTACCCTCCCGTTATGGAGCAGCCGGACGAGACGCCGTTGCTCCCGCTGTGCGCGTATTCGAAGACCGGGAGGATCTTGCCGGAAGTGTCGCAGCCCGTCGTAGGCGGACGACAGTGCACGCCCTCCATGACCCGCCATCCGTAATTGCCGCCCCGCGTGATGATGTCGACCTCTTCGTACTGGTTCTGTCCGACATCGCCGGCCCAAAGCTGCCCGGATTCGCGATCGAACGAATATCGCCACGTGTTTCGAAGCCCGTAGGCGTAGATCTCGTCTGGAGCGGCCAAGCCGACGAACGGGTTGTCGGACGGGATCGCATACGGCTGCGCGCCGTTCACGTCAAATCGCAGAATCTTGCCGAGCAGGTCGTTGATGTCCTGTCCGTTGTCGTCCGGATCGTTCGCCGATCCGCCGTCGCCGGTCGCGGCGTAAAGAAAACCGTCCGGCCCGAATTTGAGGAGCCCGCCGTTGTGGTTCTCGGCGAGCTGATGCGGAATCTCGATGATGCGCCGCTCCGCCGTGCTCGCAACGTTCGGATTTCCGGCCATCGCCTGGTATTCGGCGATGACGATGCCGCCTTCAGTCGGCGTGCGGCCGGTGTAATAGACGAAGAAGCGACGGTTCGTCTCGTAGTCCGGATGGAACGCGACGCTCAGCAATCCCTGCTCGTTGCCACTGTCCTCGACGCGGTCTTCGATGTCGAGAAAGGGCGTCGAGAGGAGCTGGCCATTCTGAATGATGCGGACGCGGCCTTCCTTCTCGACTGCGAAGAGACGGTTCGTGCCGTCGGCCGCATTTGTCACCTGCACGGGGCGCTCGAGGTTGAGCACGACGAGATCGAGCTCGATCGGTGCACCGGTCGAGCCGCGCGCGACTTCGTTTCGAGGCGAGAGTCGCGTTGCGGCCATTCCGGCAGTCACCGACGACATCAGTAGTCCCGCCCCGGCGATCGCGCCGAGTCTTCGAACGTATGAATGCATGTTTCCCCCAACCCTCTGGATCGTCCGGTTTCCCCGGACTGCAAAAGTGTAGCTCCGCTTGTACGTTGCGGTCATGGAGCCCCGCGCGCCTCGCGCTGATACGTCGTCTGACTCCGCGCTGATACGTTGTCTGCTTCGTGACCGTACCCGACCCCATGGGTTCGTCACAGACGACGGCAACGTCCGCTGTGGCAAGTCGCTGGGCTACAGTTTGGAGAGCCCTTCAACTCGCACAACGTTTGACCCAGATTGCACCTCGCGTTTGCCCTTCGGCGCGTCTGACCTTCAGTCGGCCCCTCGCTGCGCTCTGACCTTTACCCATAATCAAATCGGCTGGACACGGGCATCTGTGTCGCGTTCATGAAGACTTGCCACATTGCGGTGCACGCCCGATCCGCCTGCATCCGCAACCACCGACGTGAGCGCTCCGCACGGCCGGCCGCTCACTGCGTTCGCGGTTCTGGGTCGGCCTGCGGCCGACGGGGACCGCTCTCCCGACCGCACGTCCCAGAACCGCGAACGCAGTGAGCGGCCGGCCTTGCATCTCCCGCCCAGTGGTTGTACCGCTCGCCCGATCCTTTTGCGTCCGCCACCACCAGCTCGAGCGCTCGGTCGGCCCCTCGCTGCACTTCTGACCGTGTCCAGCACAAACTGTGGGACACGCTCAGCGCTGCGCTCGGGGTTCTGGGCCTAACGGGGCGCGTTCGGGGTCGGCCTTTGAGAGCGCACGACGATCGACCCAGAGCCCCGAGCGCAACCGGGGCGCGTTTGGAGAGCCCGTGAATACGCACAACGTTTGACCCAGAACCCCGAGCGCAGCGAGGGGCCGAGGTCCAATTCAACGCGCGCCAACTGCACCGCGTCTCTGCCCTGCAGCGCGTCTCTGCCCTGCAGTCGGCCCGCGGTTCGAGAAAGCTCTGGTCGTAAAACTCACCCTCGGCCGGCCAGCATCTGCCGGATGACCTCCACTTTCCCTCGAATGGCCGCGGTGTCCTCGATCATTTGACACAGCAACCAGCGCAGCGTGTGCGTTTCCGTCGACCCATCGCGCGTGAATCCGCGGTTGAGGTCCGCGTCGGTTCGCTCACGCAACCAGGACTCGAACTGACCGTGGGCCCAGGCTACCTCTGCAATGAGCCGGTTCGGACTCTTTCGGGGAGCCAGATCCGGCGTGCTGAAACCGAAACGCGTCGAGATCTCGTCCGGCACGGCCGAGCCCACGAGAACCTCGTGGTGGACACGACCAACCGCTGCGCCAGCCTGGAGCAGCAGCGAACCGATCGCAGGCGCTCCCTCGTGAGGACGCCATATGACGTCATCAAGCGTCAGACCGTCCGTGACCTCCGCAAGCGTGTCTCGCTGCTCGAATAGTCGACGGGCAAGGCGGCCGACACCTGGGGAAAGTCCAGGCCACGGTTCGACGTCCGCGGCGATGCGCATGGCGATCGAGCCGTCGAGCGCCCCGCTCGCCGAATGGGACAGGAATCCGTCGATGGCGTCCACGAAGGCTTCCGGCTGCGCGAAAGTCGGCAGGTGCCCGCAGGGCTCCAACGGCTCGACGCGGGCGCGGGTCAGTTCCTCCCGCGCGCGAGTCGCCGCAAGCGGCGAAACCACTGGATCATCGGCACCCCAGATGATGAGCGTAGGTGCAGTGATCCTTGCAAGCCGATGCCCGACCGGATGGTGGAGCAACGAGGTCATCGCATCCTCGACGGACCTCGCCCACGCGCGATACGCGACGCAGTGCGCGAGCTCTTCTCGCAGCTGAAGCTCCGCCTCGAGCAGGTCGTTCCATCCAGCGGCGAGCGCCTGATACCAGGCGCGGCGCCCCGCTCGATCCAGCCCAACGAGCACCTCGCCGGTCCAGCGCTCCATGGCCGTGGCCATCTCGGCCTCGGTCAACCGGTCGACCGCGGGAATCGCCGAGAGGACGAGCCGGTCCACGCGCTCCGGATACTCGGACGCGAAGCGCACGGCAACGGCCGCGCCGAGACCGTGACCAACGAAGGACGCGCGGTCGATATCGAGCGTCGTCAGCAATCCTCCAAGAAGATTCGTGTAGAGCACGACGGCGTCATCGATCGGCGGTCGGTCGGATTTGCCGAACCCGAGGAAGTCGAAGCCGATGGCGCGACGCGTCGCGCCAATGCGCTCATAAGCCGCGGCGAAGGCGTCGAGGTCGCTCGCAACGTCGTGCAGGAATACCACTGGCTCGCCAGCGAACTCGTTGACGTCGACGTAGGCGTGGCGGAATCCGTCGACAACGGCGAAACGCGCCGGGTAACGATATGGTACGTCGAGGAAGTTCACGAACGGTGTCTCCGATACATCGAGCCCTGGGGGAAGGCCGTAATCTGGACAGCTGCGTCGGGGGAAGCGCGCCGGGCCGATCATACCGCACGGCGCGGCGGATCGTCGTGCAGGTCGACCCGGATGATGCGTTGACGCCCGTGGGCCGGACCGCCATCGAGCCCCTCCCGCGCGGATTTGCGACCTGACGAGTTCGAAAGCCCCGTGGTATTCTCCGGCGCCGCCCGCGGACACCGCTTGAAGGAGATCGATGATGACCACGGAGAACCGCTCCCACTTCGAGCACCTCATCGCCGAGATATCGGCGCTCGAAGAGACGATTCGCCTCGGCGGTGGTGCTGACAAGATCGAACGCCAGCACAGTCAGGGAAAGCTCACGGCGCGAGAGAGGATCGCCCTCTTGCTCGATCCCGGTTCGCGTTTTCAGGAGATCGGTCTGTTCGTCGCCTACGATCAATACGACGGCCAGGCGCCTGGAGCCGGCGTCGTGACCGGCATTGGCCGCTGCGGTGGACGCGAGATCGTGGTCGTTGCCAACGACGCGACCGTCAAGGCAGGTTCGTGGTGGCCCGAGACGATCAAGAAGATGCTGCGGGCGCAGGAAGCCGCGATGCGCTGCAGGGTGCCGATCGTCTATCTCGTGGATTCCGCGGGTGTGAACCTTCCGTATCAGGGCGGAGTCTTCCCCGGACAATACGGCGCCGCGCGCATCTTCTACTACAACTCGATCATGCGCCGGTTCCTGCACGTGCCGCAGATCTCGGCGGTCATGGGACAGTGCATCGCCGGCGGCGCGTACCTTCCGGCGCTCTCCGACGTGATTCTGATGGTCGAGAACTCGTCGTTCATGGGCCTCGGCGGACCGAATCTCGTAAAGGGGGCGACGGGCCAGACGGTCGATGGCGAAACGCTCGGCGGGGCAAGGACGCACACGGAAATCAGTGGCGTTGCGCACTACCGTCTCGCAAGCGACGAGGCCTGCATAGAGAAGATCCGCGAGATCGTGACCGAGCTCCCGCCCGCACCGCCGCTCAAGGTCACGTTGGCCGAGCCCAGTGCGTCTAAACGGCCAGAGTCGGACATTCTCGATATCCTGCCGGCCGACCACCGCCAGCCTTACAACATGTATGACGTGTTGTCGTGCCTGCTCGACGACGGGCATCTCGACGAGTTTCAGGCAGACTACGCGAAGGAGATCATCACGGGGCACGGCCGCATTCACGGACTGCCGGTTGGCGTGATCACGAATCAGCGGAACCTCATCAAGCGCCCGGCCGGACAGCCGCCAAGATTCGGTGGCATCGTGTATACCGAAAGCGCCGAGAAAGTCGCCTACTTCATCGAGACCTGCAATCGACACGGCACCCCGCTTCTCTTCCTGCAGGACGTCTCGGGTTTCATGGTCGGCACCGACGCCGAGCACTCCGGCATCATTCGCGCGGGGGCGCAGTTCGTTGAAGCGATGGCCACGGCATTCGTCCCGAAGATCGTGCTGACGCTCAATCACGCCTCCGGAGCAGGCTACTACGCAATGGCAGGCCAGGGATTCGACCCGGATTTCATTTTCACGTGGCCGACCGGGCGTATGGGCGTCATGGAGGGCGAGTCGGCGGTTATCGCGACATACGGCACGCAACTCGCAAAGCTGAAGAAGGAAGGAAAGGCGCCAGACGACAAGCTCACTGCGGCGATGGACGCAACAAGGGCCGACTACGAGCATCAACTCGATGCAAAATACGCGGCGGCTCGAGGTTATGCGGACGCCATCATCCTGCCTGGCGAGACGCGCGCCGCGCTCGAGCTTGCACTTCGCACCTCCCTGAACAATCCGGGAGCCCACGTCGGCCAGTTCGTCCTCGAGCGATAGAAGATTCAGCTTCGTCTGCTATCTTTGACGCGCCGGAAACTCCGTTAAGACCGTCCACGCATTCGCGCGGACAGGGATACCTTCAAGAATGACCATTCGAGGATCCATGCCGCCCGGGCGGCTCGCGGTCGCCGTTGCGTGCGTGGCCTCCGCGATGCTGCTGGTCGAGATCATTGTCACCCGACTCTTCTCGGTCCTGTTCTACTACCACCTCTCCTTTTTGCCGTTTCGCTGGTGATGTCCGGCCTGGTGATCGGCGGAATCCTCGCAGCGCGCACGGATCCGCGCGAAGGCTCGGAGGAGGTCTTCGAACGCAGTCTATCGGTCCTCAGCGCCCAGTTCTCGGCGTTGATCATCGTCGCCCTGGTCGCCATCACCACGTTTACGCAACCCGACATCGGCGGAGCGCCGTCTCTCGTCATGGTGGCACTGTACGGACTCATCTTCCTTCCGGGACTCATCGCGGCGGGCTCGTTTCTGGCGATGGCTTTCGCGCGCAACAAGGAGTGGATCGGCACGCTCTACGCGTGGGATCTCGTCGCGGCCGCGGTGGCCTGTCTCCCGGCCATCGCTCTCCTCAGGCTGTTGCAGGGCCCGGTGGTCCTGCTCGCTCCGGCACTCATTGCGGCCGCTGGCGCGCTGATACTGGCACGCGGCCGTCGTGAGCAGATTGCCGGTGTTGCCCTGGTCGCACTCTCGGTCGCGATGATCGCCGTGAGCGCTGCAGGCGGGCACACGCTATTCAGAATCACGCCGGAGGGCCTTCGGAAGCCAATCCTCGAACGCTGGAACGAGCACAGTCGAATCATTGCCTTCAAGGACGACTCGGCGACCCGCGAGCTCATTATCGACCGGGCGGCCGCGACGTACATGCGATCGATGCCATTGAAGCCCGACGGCTCACTTCCCGAGCCGGATCCAGCCTGGCGCAAGGGTGCCCAGTTTCCGGTCTATGCGGTGGAACGTCAGCTCGACAATGTCGCGATCATCGGAGTCGGCGGCGGCCAGGATCTGCTCCCTCCGGTCTGGCACGGAGCGAAGCGGATCGACGGCTACGAGCTGAACAAGACCTTCATCGACCTGATACAGACCGACTTCAAGGACTTCAACTCGCTGGGCGCCAGGCCTGAAGTGCACCTCATACACAGTGAAGCCCGGGTCGGCATCGCCCACTCCGGCCGTCAGTACGACGTGATTCAGGCGTCGATGATCGACACGTGGGCGGCAACGGCCAGTGGCGGATTCGTGCTGTCGGAAAATGGCCTCTATACCCGCGAGGGCTGGCAGGTGTTCCTGTCGCACCTGACCGATAACGGCATCCTCACCATGACGCGGTGGCATATTGCGGATGCTCCTGCCGAGACTCACCGACTGCTCGCGCTTGCCGCCGAGAGTCTTGCGGACGCAGGTGTCCCGGATCCGCGAGGACACATCGTTTTCCTTCGGTCGACCAAGCTCGAGGAGGGAATAGCCTTCACGCGTCGTGAAGTTTCGACGTACGGAACGATACTCGTGTCGAAAACACCGTTTGACGAGCCCGAGATCAACCGATTGCGTGTCTGGTGTGACACGATCGGCGGCGAGTTGCTCGCCGGTCCCGGCGTGCCGTCGTCGGACCCTGTCTTCGATCAGATCCTGAATCCCGCGACGCGTCAGCAGGCCATCGACGACAGCGTGTTCAACATTGCGCCGCCGACCGATATGCAGCCGTATTTCTTCCTGCAGATTCGGCCATCCGACCTCGTGAACCTGCGACGAACGGACTTCGGTCACATTACCGACATCACGTTCAACGGGGTGCGAGTGATGATGATCCTCGGGGCGTGCGCGCTGTTGCTCGTCATAGCGGTCTTGATGCTGACCGTCTTTACACTTCCGGGATCGCACGCAACGCCTGAGGGCCGCCGGGTCTACCGGTGGATGAGCCTCTACTTCCTCGGCATCGGTTTCGGTTACATCCTCATCCAGCTCGGTCTCCATCAGCGACTCATCATCATCCTCGGACACCCGACGCTGGCGCTCTCGGTCGTACTCTTTTCCATGCTCCTCGGGACAGGCCTGGGTGCCGCGCTCTCGGGACGACTCTTCCCGTCGGCAGACATGCGCAGAGTCGCGGCCGTGCTCGTCGGCACGCTGGCGCTGCTCTGGATCGCGATTCCCTTCTTTCCTTCGTTCGATAACATTGGGTCGTACGGACTGCGACTTGCGGCCATCGGCGCGATGTTGGTCGTAATCGGCGGCGTCCTCGGCTTCGCCTTCCCGGCGGGCGTCCGACACGTGGCGCCGACCGGCGAGTGGGCGGTCCAGAAGATGTGGGCAATCAACGGCGCCGCATCGATCGCCGCTTCGGTCTCTGCCGCGATCATCGGCCTGACGATGGGCACCCGCAACGTCGTGCTCTTCGGCGTCCTCTCGTACGTCGTTGCCGGCATCGCCGGCATCGTCGCCCAAACAGTCGCGGAACGCGGCAATCTGGAGACCGACATCGCTGCCGAACCCGCACCTGAACCGGCCGCGTGAGGCACAGCGGGGCGAACGCGCGTCCGTCCCGCTACAACATTCCGCGCTCTTTCACTTCGAGGTACTTGTTGACGAGAGAGAGCGAAAGCCGACCAACCGGCACGTCGAGCGCGAGCCCTCCAGCGTGCGTGATTCGTCGCAGCGCCGCCTCCCGCTGCCGAAGCAGCTCCTCGGCGACCGACTGTCGATAGACGTCGGCGACCGTCGCCGGCACGTCGCTCACGACGGCTCGCAGATCTGAGTCACCAATCGTCACGATGAGCGGAAGGTGCCGCGGAATCAGGAGCCGCGTGTACGCGAGCAGTTCGGCGGACGCTTCTTCGTCGACGAGATCGGTCAGGATGATGACGAGCGAGCGCCGCCGGCACGCCGTTCCGAGGTGGTTGAAGGCGCGGGCATAACTAGGCTCGATCATCGCCGGCTCGATCGCATAGAGCGCCTCGAGAATCGCCGGCAACTGGTCACGCGTGTGCGACGGCGGCAGGTACGTGAGGACTTTCCGGCTGAACGTGAGCATGCCGACGTTGTCGTGTCCGGCAAGCGCCACGAAGGCAATCGAGAGCGCGGCGTTGATCGCGTGATCCAGCTTGGTGAGGTCACCGATGCGCGCGGTCATCAACCGGCCCGTATCGAGCATTATCATCACGTTCTGACTGCGCTCGACGGTGTACTCGCGCGTGATCAGTTTTCCTCGACGCGCAGAGGCGGTCCACGAAATGTGGTGGATCTCGTCGCCGTTGACGAACTCTCGCATGGACTCGAATTCGCGGCCCTGCCCCTTGATGCGCATGCGGCGCTGTCCGAGTCGCAACTGCTTGTTGCGGAATGCATAGAGCTCGTTTTTCTTTGCTTCGCGAATGTTCGGGTAGACACGGACGTCTCGCGCCGCGGGCCATCGAACCTGACGCCAGACCAGGCCGAGCGGCCCCCGCACTCGGCCCAGCACGTCGCCGAAACCGTAGCTTCCACGCGTCGTCGGGTGCAGCGCGTAGCCGAATTCGGCCGTCCCTCCGCTTCGAATACGCAGCGATGCCTCTCTCGACCCGTCGAGCCCGAGAAGGAGGAAGAACATGTTCGTGAAAACGAACGGCATGTCGAATCGGCTCCTCGGTATGAAACGTGGCTGCCCTGTCTCGACTCACGCCTCAGCGCGGCACGTCCACGCCGGCGATCAACCCGGTCAGGACCTGGTCCGACGTCTGGCCCTCGATCTCGGCTTCGGACCGCAGAACGATACGATGGCGAAGGACGGGAAGGGCGATCTCCTTGACGTCATCCGGCACGACGAACTCGCGACCGCGCATCGCGGCCATCGCCTTGCACGCCAGCAGCAGGCCGACGCTGGCACGCGGACTCGCCCCCCAGGCGATGTTCGGAGCCTGCCGCGTGCGACGGACGATATTTACGACGTACCGCCCGATTCCCTCCTCGACACGTACACCGCGGACCTCTGCGCGGCACTGACCCACGGCGGCCGGATCCGCAATCGGTCGCAGATCCACGGCATCGAGACGGCGCGCATTGAATCCCATCTGCCAGAGACGGACGACCTCGAGCTCCTCCTGCTCGGTCGGATACCCGACGAGAACCTTGAGCAGGAAGCGGTCGAGCTGCGCTTCCGGAAGCGGATACGTCCCCTCGTATTCGATCGGGTTCTGGGTCGCCAGCACCGTGAAGAGCGGTGACAGGGGGTGCCGCTCGCCGTCGATCGTCGTCTGCCGCTCCTCCATCGCCTCGAGCAGCGCGGCCTGGGTCTTGGGAGGCGTTCGATTGATTTCGTCGGCCAGGAGCACGTCTGTGAAGATCGGTCCCTGGCGCAGGGTGAACGCGCTGGTTCCAAGATTGAAGATGTTCGTTCCAGTCACGTCCGCGGGCATGAGATCCGGCGTGAACTGGATGCGATTGAAGCCCGCGCCGAGAATCCGTGCCAGCGCCTTGACGGCAAGCGTCTTACCTGTCCCGGGTACGCCCTCGATGAGCACGTGCCCGTCGGCGAACAGAGCGACCAGCACCTGATCGATGAATGCGTCCTGGCCGATGATGACCTTTCGCATCTCGGTGCGGATGTGTTCTGCGACTTGGGCGACAGTTGCGGGCAAGCGGGGATCCTTTATCGGCCGTTGAATATGCGGCCGCCACTCTAACCCAAGTTCGGCACGAATGCCCGCAAGTCCAAGGGATGTCCAAACGCGCCCCGTTTGACCCAGAACCCCGAGCGCAGCGAGGGGCCGACCGTAGGTCAGACGCGTGGTGGGTAGACGCGCGACGGGGAAGACGCGTGGTGGGGCAGACGGGTCGTTGGTCAGAGGAGCGGTGCGATTTACTCTTGTTGTGTTGGACCTCGGCCCCTCGCTTCGCTCTGAGCGTGTCCCACAGTTTGTGCTGGACACGGTCAGAAGTGCAGCGAGGGGCCGACCGAGCGCTCGAGCTGGTGGTGGCGGACGCAAAAGGATCGGGCGAGCGGTACAACCACTGGGCGGGAGATGCAAGGCCGGCCGCTCACTGCGTTCGCGGTTCTGGGACGTGCGGTCGGGAGAGCGGTCCCCGTCGGCCGCAGGCCGACCCGGAACCGCGAACGCAGTGAGCGGCCGGCCGTGGTGAGCGCTCACGTCGGTGGTTGCGGATGCAGGCGGATCGGGCGTGCACCGCAATGTGGCAAGTCTTCATGAACGCGACACAGATGCCCGTGTCCAGCCGATTTGATTATGGGTAAAGGTCAGCGCTTCGCTCGGGGTTCTGGGTCAAACGTAGCGCGTTCTCAAGGGCTTCAATGACAATCGCCGGAGGCCGATGGCCTCCGGCGATTGTCGTGACGCCAGATCAGAAGGAAATGCGCGCCGCAAACTGCACTACGCGTGGCGCGTTGAGAGTCTGCGTCACACGTCCGAAATTGACGCTGTTGACGTCCTGTGACGTGATGAAGAAGATCGGAGTGTTCAGGACATTGAAGAATTCGAACCGCAACTGAGCACTGACGCGCTCGGTAACGGCAATGTCCTTGATCAAGCTTGCGTCCCAGTTGAAGTTCGAGGGCGCGTTGAACTGCAGGAACTGCAACGATCCCAGTTGGCCCGGACCCGGGAGGAAAAACGCCTGCCCCGGGAACGGATCCTGTCCCGGTGGCGCCACCGCACGGCCATCGGGTCCGATGACCGACGGATCGATGTAGAACACTCCGTTCGGTGTCCTCTGAATGCCGAACAGGTCCTTGATCTGGTCACGCGTCAGCGACGAGTCGACCTGCGTCGAGCCCGGCGTGTACAAACCCCAGTTCGAGTTCACCGAAATGGGCGCCCCGCTGTTCCAGTTGAGGATCGACGTCATCGTCCACCCGCTCGCCAGATGCTCGAGGACCGAGTTCTCGGGATCCCAACGCTTGCCTTCACCGAACGGGAGCTCATAGATCACGTTCGCCTTGAAGTTGTGCGTCGTGTCGAAGAGCAGCCGGCGCTTGTCGTAGTTGAGGTTGTTGATGTTGAACGGGAAATCCTGGCGCTGCTGCTGTGTCCCGACGCCGAATCCGTAAGCCTTGCCGAACGTGTAGTTCGCCTGGAATCCGAGGTCCTTCGAGAAGCGGCGCCGTACTTCCACCTGCAGCGCGTTGTAGTTCGAGAACGCTTCGTTGCCGAGCACGAGCGAGAAGAAAGTGCTCGGGTTCTGGACGAAAATGTCCGATCCGCCGAATCCGTTCAGGAAGTAGATCTGCCCTAGATCGGCCGCGCGTCCCTGTTGAATGAACTGGCGGATTGTCGAGTTCGTCAGCAGTCCGCCCGCCTGGAGCGACGCGAAGACCGGAAGCGGCAGGCTGCCGCGAATGTTCGGGTTGTACCGCGGATCGAAGACGCCGTTGCTTGCCTGCGCCAGGTAGCCGTTGCGCTGCGCCTGCGCGACGTCGGCGGCAAATCCGTTCGAGATGACGTTGATGTCGTTGTAGTTGATGTTCGACAGCAGATCGCGTCCGCGGTTGCCGACGTAGCGGATCGCGAGTGCTGTATCCCAGCCGAGCTCGCGTTCAACGCCGACGTTCCACTGCTGGTAATACGGCGTCTTGAGCTCGGGATCGATCCCCGCGATGAACAGCTGGTTGTTCTGGGCGAACGCCTCACGATACGAAAGCGGAATCTGGACATCCGGCGGAGCAAGTTCGGTGCCGAGCACCGTGTTGATGTCGCGCGCAAGAAGACCAAATGTGTCGCCGGTTGCGATGTTCGTATTCAGTCCCGGATTCGTCTCTGCGACGAGCTGAACGGCCCGGACCGACTCGTCGTTGATGAACGCGATCGAAAATCCGCCGCGAACCACCGTCTTTCCATCGCCGAACACGTCCCAGGCGGCGCCGAGGTTTGGACCGAAGTTATTCTTGTCAGGCTTGAAGTAGAAACCGTCGACAAAGTCGAATGTGCCGTTCGGATCGATCGCCGATCCGATGCCGCCGGAGCCTGTCGGCAGCAGGCCGCGGTTCTCGGTCTCGCGCAGCGGCGAGATGTAGTCCCATCGAAGCCCCAGGTTCAGCGTGAGGCGCGAATTGAAACGCCAGGTATCCGACACGTAGAGCGCGTATTGATTGATCACGTTCTCCTGAAGCTGCTGGATCGGCTGGAAAACGAGATTGTCCTTGGACGCCACGTTGTATTCGCGGGTCGCCGAGTCGATGATGCCCGCAAGAGTCGCGATGAGCGCGTTGGCGTTCGCAACCGTGTTCGGGGATGCGCCCGCCGGATTCGGGAAGTCGCCCGAGCCGACGACGAAAGCGTCCGGCGTCGACGTGTTCGATCCGATCGCGATCCTTGGAGTGAGGTTGAAACTCTTAACGTTGCGGAGATTGACGAAATCGGCGCGGAACCCGAAGCGCAGGAAGTGGTCGCCCGTGATGTACGACGCGTCGTCGATGACCGACGTCACGATCGTTCTCCGCAGCTGCGGATCGAAGGCGACCTGCGGATCGGTGTTGAGCGGGAAAACGACGAAGTACGGAATATCCTCCGGTTGATCGACGCCGAACAGGACCGAGGAATTGTTGACCCCCGCGCGCAGGTCGTTCGTCAGACGGTCCGTCACGTTCGAGTTCCACCCGACGACGCCGAAGTGCACCGAGCTCGTCGTGAACCCGGTCGCCACCTCATTGAAGCTGCCGTCGATGTCGGCGCGCGCGTCTCGCTCGCCCGTGTACTGATAGACCGCTTCCAGGTTGTGACGATCGTTGACGACGTAGTCGAGCCGCGTCGTGCCCTGGTTGCGATTCGTCGGAGTCGACTTGTTGAAGCTGTAGCCCGACGTGACGAGTCCGTCTCCGGCCAGGTCGCTGTTGGGCAGCGGCACCTGGGCGAGCAGCGACTGCGTGATCGGATCCAGCGCAAAGTCGCGGAGCTGGTGGAGGTTCACGGATCGCACCTGATTCGTAACCGAATCGAGATACTGGAACACGCCGGAGCGCGCTTCGGGCGTCAGCACCGTCGTAGTGAACGGCGTCGCTGAGCGCTCGCGGAAGCCCTCGTAGGATCCGAAGAAGAAGAACTTGTTGCGACCGTCGTAGAGATTCGGGATGTACACCGGACCGCCCACGGCAAAGCCGAATTGATTCCGGATGAGCTGCGGCCGCTCGATGCGCGGCGTGGCCGCATTGTTGAACCAGTCGTTGGCCCCGAACGCGTCGTTGCGGTGGTACTCGAAGACTTCTCCGTGCAACTCGTTCGTTCCGGACGGCGTGACGAGCCGGATCGATGATGCGCCGGACTGGTCTGACGACGCGTTCTGCGACGTGACCGAGAACTCGCTGACACCCGAGACCGTTGTCCGATTCGGCGAAAACGACAATGCGTTCTCGCGCACGGCATAGTCCTGAATCGGAATGCCGTCCTGGGTGATCACACCCGAAGAGCTGCGCTGGCCGTTGATCGTGACACCCGCGCGGCCATTCGGAACGGTGACGCCCGGCTGAAGCTGAATGAGCTGGAGCGGATTGCGGCCGTCGAGCGGAAGCTCCGAGACCTGCCTGGGCGTGACGGTATTGGTGAGCTCGGCGTTCGTCGAGGTCACGATGTTCTCGCCAGCGGTTACGGTCACACTTTCGGATACACCGCCGGCCGCGAGCTCCGCGACCAACCCGTATGACTTGCCGACTTCGATCACGACCTGTTCGAAATTGGACGTCTGGAAGTTGGCCGCCTCGACCGTCACCGTGTAGCTCCCAACGGGAAGCAGCGGAAACGTCGCGACACCGTTCTCATTCGAGACGGCCGTGGAGGACTGTGCGGTGCCGAAGTTAGTCGCGGTCACCGTTGCACCAACGATGGTTGCACCGGCTTCATCCTTGATCGTGACGATGAGGCTGCCGTTGGAGCCCTGCGCTGCCATCGCCAGTCCCGACCCGATCGAGGCGGAACCGCTGGCAAACGTCGCGAAAAGCGCGATGAGGGCCACCATCCTGCGCGTCGCAAAGTGAAATTTCATGGGAATCTCCTTACTCTCGGCTTCCACCCGGTGAAGCCCAACCCTTGCTGGATTCGCGCGTGCTCGAATTCCGAAAGCACGCTGTTCCACTGCACCGGTGCAACGAGTGTTCCAGCGGGCCGAGCGGTGTCGATTGTTGATTTCAGGAGACTTGTGGATTCGGGCGGACCCATGGAAACCGAGAAGCTCAACCAGAAATATGAACGAATCCGAGAATCAGATTTTCTGTAATCTGCTGAATACGGGAGAGTTACATTTGTTACAGTTGGAAAGCGTGGGTAGGTGTGTGGCCCGGAGCGCCAATCGAATGCGATCGGTCGTGCTCACAATTGTGCTTTTCGAGTTGGACCCGATCGCCCGGCACTGATCGAGATTTTGGAATGGCAAGATGGCCCCTCTCTACCGCTCGGGGTTCTGGTTCTTCTCTCGATGTGAAGATTTTCGCGATTTTTTCTTGCGCGACGCGTCAAGTCTCGCGTACAGTGCGGTTTGCCCCAACCAGCCAGGTTTAAGGACACACCAACAGCGTGGGAGTTCTCTCGATTTTCCCGGGAATTCGCCGGCGGATTGCGGACCCTGATCTAGCGATTGATCTCGGAACCGCAAATACCCGCATGTACGCAGCAGGAAAGGGGCTTCTTGCTGACGAACCATCCGTCGTTGGAATCAGTGCCGAGACCGGCTTCGTCGAGGCCATCGGGTCACGCGCGGCCAGCCTGGCCACGAATCCCGACGAGAGCTTCCGGTCGGTGTTTCCGTTGCGTGCCGGGGTCATCGAAGACCTCGACGCCGCAGCCGCACTGCTGACACCACTTTTCCGGCGCGCCAAGCGCTTCGGATTGATTCGGCCTCGAGTCCTCGCTTGTGCGCCGACCGATGCCTGCGACGAAGAGCGCGCGGCGATCGTCGAAGCCGCATCGCGAGCAGGCGCTGCATCGGTGACGATCGCGCCTGAGCCGCTGGCCGCGGCAATCGGTGCCGGTCTCGACGTGTCGTCCCCTTATGCCCAGATGATCGTCGACGTCGGCGACGGTGTGACCGACATTGCCGTCATCTGCTCGGGCGAAGTCATTCTGGCCTCTGCGGTCCGAACGGCGTGCAGCGATCTGCATACGGCGGTTCGGAGGTCGATCGTCGACTCTCACGGTGCGTGGCTCTACATGCGGGAGGCCGAGCGCCTCACGCGCACGGTCGGCGTCGCCCGCGGCGAACGACCGGTCCGGGAGCACACGGCGCGGGGCGCTGATTGCCGAACGGGGCGAGACACGCGAATCACCGTAAGCAACCGCGAAGTATCTGCCGCGATGGATCCTGTCGTCGATACGATCATCGGCGCCGTCCTTCGTGTCGTTGCCGATCTGCCGACCGGAACATCGTGCGAAGTCATCGAGAGCGGAGTGTGCCTGACCGGTGGCGGTGCCGCACTTCCAGGACTTGCAGAGCTACTTGCGAAGGAAACCCAGCTCGACGTCAAGCCCGCGGCGGATCCGCTTCGTGCCGTGATCAACGGTGCACGACAGATGCTGACGGTCTGCAATCGAACCGGCCTCTGGATGAACTGAGCCGGGTCGCTGTCCGGGCCGTTGTCCGTGTTGCAGGCTCAGTGTCTCTGCGCCTTCGCGCCTCTGTGTGCGAAGCTCTGCCTGTCCGGAACGCGAAGAGCTTCGCGCACGGAGACACTGAGACACAGAGCCGCCGAGGACCGCTAACGCCCTGAGTTCTGATTGGCGGGCTGTGATGCCGCCGGAGGCGCCTCGACCGGTGCCGGTCCGACAATCTTCTTGCGAATGTCGTTGTAGAAGACGAATCCCATCAGAAGGACGATCAGGACGAGACCGACGTTGATCATCTTCTCCTTCGCATTTAGCGAAAGCTGCAATCCGAACAGGCCGAGCAACCACTCCAGGAAGAGCATGAAGATGAGACCGCCGTCGAGGACCGGAATCGGCAGCAGGTTGAAGATGCCGAGGTTCAGGCTGAGCAATCCCATGAGGTCGAACACGGGACCGACCCCCTGCTGGGCTGCCTGTCCGACGATCTCCGCGATCCCGATCGGACCGGCGAGCGCCGAGCTTGCCGAGCGCTGACCCGAGAAGATCTGGCCGATGGCCGCGCCCGTGATCTTCAGGAAATGCATATTCTGATCGATGGCGTAAACCATCGCGTCCTTCGGACCAAGCGGGGTCGTGATCATTTCGACGCCGGTAATGTCCGGCGCAAATCCAAGCCTACCGACGCCGCCTTCCTCAACCGTCCTGGCCGTCAGGTTCAGCGTCTCGTCACCGCGCTTCACCACGAGCGCGACCTCCTGGCCGGGCTTCTCGTTGATCCGCTTGATGAGGCCATAGACGTCGGGACCGACCTGGAAATCGTCGACCGAAACGATGGTGTCGCCCGGCTTCATTCCGGCGATCTCCGCCGGCATTCCGGCGCTGACCGCCTTGGCGATGACGACCGCCCCGGCCATGTCCGGCTGGACGCCGAGACTTCCAATGGCTTCTCCCCGATTGATCGAGTCGAGGGTTGCAGTGATGTCGAGCGTCTGTCCGCCCCGGTCGATCGTGACGATGACCGTATGTCCCGGCGAAAGCATCTCGCGCGACGCGAAGTCGCGCCACATCGGCACCACGATGCCGTCGAACTTGACGATGCGATCACCGGGCTGAATTCCCGCCTTCGCACCAGCTGCCTTCGGATCGACGAGGCCGACCACGGCCGGCTTGTTCAGAAACGCCGGCGCGGAATACGAGAGCATGCTGGCGATGAACGGAATGGCGATAGCCGTCAGTATGTTCGCGACCGGGCCGGCGATTGCGACCAGGAAGCGGTGCCACTTCGAGTGCGAAAGGAATTCGTCTGGCGCTCCGGCACGATCCTCGGCGATGTTGTCACCGGCCATCTTCACGTACCCGCCAAGAGGCAGCAGCGAGATTCGATAGTCCGTGTCGCCGCGCTTGAAGCCGAGGATGCGCTTGCCGAATCCGAGGCTGAAGACCTCGACGCGAATGCCGAGCCATTTGGCCACGAGAAAGTGGCCCGCCTCGTGAATGAAGATCATGGCTCCAAGCACGAGCAGGAAGATCGGCAGGTATTGAACGAAGCTGGACACGGACGTACCTCCTCGAAAGTGAGCGACCAGAAAGTGTACCGCACGCTGTCGAGAGCTTGCCACCACGAGTTCGTCCAGGCCTGGTCCGAAGTCTCGGAACTCTGATGAAACAGGCGCGGGAATCTCGTCGTATCAAGCGGCGTCCGAAACAACAGCCTACGAATGGAACGAGATACAGGTATGCGCACACGTTCGACGTCACCCACGACACGGCTCCAGATCGTTGGAGCGGTTCTGGCGGCCACCTTCGTCATCGCCCCGGGGGCCGTGCTGGCCAATGGGCGCCGCCCAGCCTCGAGACCTTCGGCAAAACCCGCAGCCGCGGCGCCTGTCGCAGCCGCGCCGGATGCGAAGGCGAACGAGACCTTTGATGACGTGCCCCCGATCCAGGGCCAGGCACCGAATCCTCCGCAGGACCCATCGACAACGCCGAACAACCAGCTGACGGCCACGTCGCCGCTCATCACGTTTGTCGATGTTCCGGCGACTCGCGTCGGCGTCGACCAGGCGAATGTGCTGTCGCTGACGATGCACGATGCCATCAAGATGGCGGTGGCGAACAACCTGAGCATCGAGATCAGCAAGTTCGACGTGCGCAGTTCCGAATACGACCTTATCTCGGCGAAGGGCGGCTACGATCCGCTGCTCGCGGCCGACATTGGATTCACGTCGGCGACCTTTCCGGTGACCTCGCTCTTCCAGGGCGGTGGAACCGACGCGTCGGTGACGCAGAAGGAACTCGCGTTCAACGCCTCGTTCCAGCGACTGCTCGAGTCGGGCGGCAACTTCAAGGCCACGTTCAACAACACGCGTGAGACGACCGACAGCACGGCGTCGACCCTCAATCCGATCTATCGGCCGACCCTGACTCTCGACATTTCGCAGCCATTGATGCGCAACTTCAAGATCGACTCGACGCGCCGCCAGATCAAGCTTGCGAAGAAGCAGCTCGACCTCACGGACGTCCAGTTCCGGCAGCAGGTGATCGACACGATCACGAGCGTCCAGCGCGCCTACTGGGACCTCGTTTATGCGCTCCGAAACGAGCAGATTCAGCGCGAGTCGGTCGAGCTTGCGCGCGTGCAGCTCGAGAACAACCTTCGCCAGGTCGAGGCCGGAACGCTCGCGCCCATCGAGCTGCGATCGACCGAGTCAAACCTCGAGCTGCGAAAGGAATTTGTCATTACCGCGCTGCAGGCCATCACGACGGCCGAGAACACGCTGAAGAACCTCATGTTCAACGATCCGGGCGACCCGATGTGGTTTGCTCGCATCACGCCGGTAGATCCGGCCGGTCTCGTGCCGACCGGCGCGGACCTCGATTCTTCGATGAAGGCCGCGGTCCTCAACCGTCCGGAGCTGACCCAGCTCAAACTGCGAACCGAGCTCAAGCAGATCGACCGGGAGTTTTTCAAGAACCAGCTCAAGCCTCAGGTCGATGCGTTCTTCCAGTATTCGCTCCGCGGCACGGCCGGTTCACCGGCAATCTCCACCGGCAATCCGGTATTCGTGCCTGAACAGTTCATCGGTGGCTACGGTCGTTCGATCGGAACGCTCTTCAGTACGGACTTCCCCACGTACTCGGTGGGAGTCAGGTTCAGTTTCCCGATCGGTAACAACGTCGCCGAGGCGAACTTTGGCCGGACGGAGGCGGAACTGCGACAACTCGATGCGGAACAGCGTCGGATGGTCCAGAGCATCCAGGTCGAGGTCCGCAATGCGCTTCAGTCCGTCGATGCCGCGCGCCAGCGCTTCGAGGCTGCCAGGGCATCGCGCGTGGCCGCGGAAGCACAGTTGCGCGGCGAGGAGGAACGATTCCGCGCTGGCCTGTCCACGAACTTCTTCGTGCTCGACCGGCAGAATCAGTTGTCCGAGGCACGCGGCCGTGAGGCTCTGGCTTTGACCGACTACAACAAGGCCATCGTCGAGCTGCAGCGGGTTACTGGAACGACTGAATCAGTCAATGGCGTGACGATCGAATCGACTGAGTAGGCGGGAGTCGAGAATGCGTTGCCGTACTGAGAGCACGGAGGCACGGAGAGCACGGAGTCACGATGTTTGAATCTCTGTTCTCTACGTGCCTTTGTGCTCTCTGTGCGGCAACGCCTTTTCACTGGGTTGCTACCGTACGTTCAGGTCCCGGGCCGCGAACGTGTCGCCCTGTCGCACATCGCCCGTGTTGAATCCGCGGTTGAACCACTGCGAACGCTGCGCCGACGTTCCGTGCGTGAACGAGTCCGGCACGACGTATCCCTGGGCTTCCATCTGCAGTTTGTCGTCGCCGATCGCGCTCGCCGCCCGAAGCGCCTCTTCGATGTCACCCGGCTCGAGACTCTGGAACTTCTGCTGCGCGTGGTGCGCCCAGACGCCCGCATAAAAATCCGCCTGTAGCTCCAGTCGCACCGATAGCTGGTTGTACTCTTCCTTACTCACCTGTCCACGCATCTTGTCGACCTTTCCCGAGGTCCCGACCTGATTCTGGACGTGATGCCCGATCTCGTGCGCGATCACGTACGCTTGCGCAAAGTCGCCCTCTGCGCCGTGACGCCTTCGCAGATCCTCGAAGAAACTCAGATCGATGTAGACCGTTTCGTCGGCCGGACAATAGAACGGTCCGACGGCCGCCGAGGCGTTGCCGCACGCCGACTGCACGCTGCCCGTAAAGATCACCAGCTTCGGTTCCCGGTAGGTTCGCCCCAGCTTCTGGAACTGCTCCCTCCAGATCTCCTCGGTATCGGCGAGCACCACGCCGACGAACTGCTTCCACTCGTCTTCCTGCGGATTCGTCGCCACAGGTGCACCCTGTTCGCCGCCAGGCGCCTGCCCCTGCTGCGGCAGTTGTTCCAGAAGCTGGCGTGGATCCGCGCCGAGCAGCAACGCGATGATGAAGATGACGATAGTGCCAAGTCCGCCCCCGATCGCAAGGCCGCCACCGCGCGACATGCCGCGGCGGTCCTCGATGTTCTGACTCTGCCGCCGATTCTTCCACAGCATCCGGTTCGCCCCCTTAGCGTGTCGGTCGAACGCGCAGTCCACGTCGCGTCGGAATCCATTCTGTCGAACAGTCGCCGCAGGATCAACCGACCGTGCGCCGTAGCCCGAGCTTTGCGCGATCCGTCCGCGCATGCGATAAACCACCCCGGCGCGGTCGCCAACCATGAAGATCACCGCCACGGTCATTTCGCTCAACGAGGAGCGCCGCATCAGCGCGGCTCTCGAATCGCTCGCATGGGCCGACGAGATCGTCGTCGTTGACTCGGGCTCTAGCGACCGAACCGTCGAGGTTGCATCGACGTTCACCGACCGGGTCCTGCACAATCCGTGGCCCGGGTACGCGGCTCAGAAGAACTACGCAGCCGCAGCGGCGACGAACGACTGGGTCTTCTCTCTCGATGCCGACGAAGTCGTCACCGAAGATCTCGCCGCATCGATCCTTGCGCTTCGCGCTCGCGGGCCCGACCGCTCCGGCTACCGAATGGCCAGGCGCGCCTGGTACATCGATCGCTGGATTCGTTTCAGCGGCTGGTACCCGGACTGGCAGGTCCGCCTCTATGACCGGCGAGTCGGCAGGTTCGACGGCGAGTTCGTCCACGAATCCGTGTCGATTCCGACGGCCACCGGCACGCTTGAAGGCGACATCGAACATTTCACGGTCGACAGTCTCGGCGACCACCATCGCCGAATCGACGGCTACACGACGCTCGCCGCACGAGCGCGTACCGCCCGGGGTCGGAAATTCTCGGCTCTTCGCGCGGTCGGGCAGCCCCCGCTGACGTTTCTGCAGACCTACCTGCTCAGGCAGGGATTTCGCGACGGAGCCGCCGGTCTCGCCATTGCAGGCTTTGCGGCCTACTACGTTTTCATGCGCGAGATGAAGATGCGCTTCCAGGCCGGCGGCGATGAGGATGCCGGCTGAGATGGCCGCGTTCGTCGACCTTCTGCGACTCCGGATGACTATGGGGGTCCGCTGGTTCCGCGCAGAGAGCTTCACGATCGTCGTGATGGCGCCGCTCGTCGTGGGCGGAGCCGCGCTCATCTTCGAACCGTTCATCGCCGACGCGGCCCGAATTGCACGCGAGGGCGGGCTGCCGTGGCTCGCGAACCGCCAGCTCGCTCTGGCTGGCATCGCATCCATCGCCCTCATCGTAGCCCGACTCTCGGGAACGATCCGCGACGCCTACGCTATCCGCGAGTCGGACTTCGCGCTCGATTCGCTTCCGATCGGTCCGATCGCGCTCGCGCACGACACGCTGATACGGCGCGTTGCAAAAGCGATGCCGGTCGCAGCCGCCTTGATGATCGGCGCCGCGCTTGCGGCTCCGGAAGGGGCCGGACGCATAGCGACCGCACGGGGAATCGCTGGCTCCGCGCTGCTCTATGCTTGCGCGCTCGCCGTCGTCGAGACGGGTTGCGCGATGCTCGCCGTGCGCTTGCGGGTCGTGCGGCCGATTCGACTGGCGTTGGTCACTGTCGCTGCCGGTGTCGCGGCCGTAGCGATCGGCGATGCAGCCGTCTGGATGGCACCCGTCGTGGTCGTGCTCGGATACGCGGCAACGATCGTTGCGTTTCGTCGATGGCGCGTTGCCGACAGGGATGCGGCCCGGCACGCACTCGCTAAGGCGCGCCGGTCGAGCGTGCGTGCCGAGCGGCTCGCGGACCGTTTCTTCGGGCCGCGAATTGGTGCACAGGTAATTCGCGACCTCCGCCTCGCGCGACGCGGATTCTCGTCGGCGGTATACGCGTCGATCGGCCTCGCCGTCGTCGTGCCCGGAGCCGCGGCGTGGCTCGCCGACCGCTTCGACCTGTCGGCGGCTTCCCGTTTTCGTGCGGCTGGCGCGGCGACAGCCGCCTCGGCGTTCGCGCTTGCCGCGCTCACCCACGCACTGGTGGCGTACGAACGACCGCGCGTGTGGATCGACCTCGTCTCGGGAGTGTCAAAGGAGGAGTTCCCGCGTGCCCGCCTCTGGACGGCGCGATTACTCGCGGCGCCTGCCTTCGCGGTGGGGCTTATCGCGGCGATCGCCTCCGACGTCCCGTTGGGATTCCTGTCGGTCGCGACGCTGGCTTGGGCGACGTGGGCGACAGCGTCGCTCACGGGCGTGCTCTGCTACGAGTTGAAGGAGCGGCCGGCTGCGGGACTCGTCCTCGCTGCGGTGCTCGCCGGTGGTGTCTCGCTACTGATCGTCGTCAATGAACCATTCGAGCTGATGTGGTACTTCGGGATCTTTGCGTACGTCTACGCCATGTTCCATCTCGAAGCCCGAGCCGGCGACAAGGTCGCCTGGGCTGAGTGACAGAACCGCGAGCCGTAGCAAGCGGCCTGCGAACGGTCGAACGGTTCCGATCACTTCTGTCCGTCCGCAACGACGA
Organism: Blastocatellia bacterium; assembly: GCA_016705245.1. Lineage (GTDB taxonomy): Bacteria > Acidobacteriota > Blastocatellia > UBA7656 > JADIYM01 > JADIYM01. The sequence goes on from JADIYM010000013.1 coordinate 123,675, forward strand.
GGCTGCGGTTTCAGGCATAGTCCGTGGGACGCTCGCTACCGCTCGCGGCTCGAGGAACGGGGACGAATCCGGGTGGTCCCCGTTTTTTGAGCCGCGAGCGGTAGCGAGCGTCCCACGGACGGTCGAACGGGTCCAATCACTTCTGTCCTTCCGCAACTACGAGTCTTCGATTCAACGCGCCGTCCGCAGGCCGCTCGCTACCGCTCGCGGTTCTGTAACTCGAGGCGGCCGACAGTGCATTGCCGGGCGCACGTGACTCGCGGAAGGGAATGTGACGAGCCCATAATCGTCTCTGTATCTGTGGCCGTTTTCTCGACTCTGATGCACACTTCGAGGTTCGAAATCCGCTTCCGAGAGTCAACGCCATGAACCGCACGTCGCTCGTCGTCATCGTAGTCATCGTCGCGCTACTCGCCCCGCTGGCGCAGGCCCAACAACCGGTCGCGGCGGCGCCCGAGCTCGCCGCCTACACGGCTCTCCGCACCGTGGCGCTTTCGGGTGAGTCGTGTTCCGTCGCAAACGTCGTCCTGCGGCGCGACGCAGGCGTCTTCACCCTCAAGTCGGGCGAACTGCACTTCGTGGCTCCGGTGGAGGGACGGGTGACGGCCGCGGTGTTCCTCGGCGACGGCGAGTTCACGATGACGCCGCCGCTCGAGTGCGAGAAGAAGTCGCTCGCTATCTACACCAAAACTCCATCGATCGCGGAGCCCTTCACGGAGGCTGTTTTCCGCTTCAGCGACGAAACGTGGGCCGAGCTGAAGGAATCCGAGCGTGCGACGTTTTCGACAGGCGGCCCCCAGGCCGCACGCGCAGGTGAAGTCCTCCGCAACCACGTGAAGTACCTCCGCGAGACACTGGGGCTCAACCTGGAGCTTCGCACCTTCTCGGATCTTTATTCTAAGGAGAAGGAGCGCCACGGATACTTTGCCGCATTCCTGAAGGGCAACAACTTCCCGAAACTAGTTTTCCTGATGGATCCGCGTGGCATCGACCAGTTAGCTCCCGAACAGGTCATGCTTGCGAGCTTCGACTCGGCAACGAACGGATTCTGGGCGGCATTTCCAATGCAGACACCTGAAGGCGGGACGGCGCTGAAAGACGCGCGAACCTTCGATATCAAGCAGCACGACATCGACGCCACAATCAACGGCACGATGCTGACGGCGACAGACAAGGTGACACTGCGAGGCGTGCGTTCGGGCGTCCGGGTACTGCCCTTCCAGCTTTTCCCTCGATTGAGGATCTCGAAGGTCGCTGATGCGTCGGGCGCAGCGTTGCCGTTCATTCAGCAGTCGAAGGAAGAAGGGAGCGATGTCGGTGTCCTGCTTCCGACAATGCTGCCGACGGACTCCGACACCGTAGTGACGTTCGAATATGCGGGAGACGAGGCGATCAGCGATTCCGGCAACAACAACTTCATTCTCTTGCCGCGCAGCACCTGGTATCCGAACAATGGCAGCACGGCCTTTGGGGACAGATCTCTGTTTCGAATGGCGTTTCGTGTTTCGGACAAGCTGACAATTGTCGGCACAGGCGCGCTCGCCGAACCCGAGACGGCCGAGGCCGGACAGCGAGTCTCCAAGTGGACCAGCGGGACAGTCGAGCTGGCGGTTTCGGGATTCAACCTGGGCAGGTTCAAGCGCGTGGAACAGGCCGACGCCGAATCTGGCTACACGATCGAGTTCTATGCCAACACGACGCTCCCCGATGAACTGCGGCGTGTACAGGTCGCCGCCGAGGCTGCCGAGGCTCGAGGCGAACGGACCGATACGACTCTTGGTGCAATCTCGACGACGTCCATGGCGAAGACCGCACTCGCCGATACCCAGAACGCCACCCGCATCTACAACGCCTACTTCGGCAAGCTGCCATACACCCGCATCGCCATCTCGCAGCAGCCGGCGATCGGCTTCGGTCAGGCCTGGCCGACGCTCGTCTACATGCCCTACTCGGCGTTTCTCGACTCGACGATCCGGACTCAGCTACTTGGAAGTGGTGGCGTGAACACATTCTTCCGGTACGTCGGGCCGCACGAAGTTGCTCACCAATGGTGGGGCCACGTTGTCGGGTGGGAGAGCTATCGAGACCAGTGGATGAGCGAGGGCTTCGCCGAGTTCTCGGCGTCGCTCTGGGTCGAGCGCCTCAAGGGTCCCCAGAAGCTCGCGGAGTTCTGGGAGGACCACCGCAAGCAGATTGTTCAGCCGACGCGCGCCACCGATGGCAAGGCCCCATACACGGTCGGCCCCGTGACCCAGGGCTTCCGGCTGGACTCAGGCAAAATCGGTGGCGCCTACCGATACCTCGTTTATCCGAAGGGCGCGTACATCCTGCACATGCTGCGAATGCTCATGTTCGATCCGAAAACGGGAGACGCGGCGTTTCAGGCGATGATGAAGGACTTCATCCAGACGCACTACAACACCGACGTCTCGACGGATGACTTCCACCGGATCGTGGCGAAGCACGTAACGCCGGCGATGAACCTCGACGGCACGGGTCGCATGGACTGGTTCTTCAATCAGTGGATCTACGGCACTGACGTCCCGACGTACGCCTTCGAATACTCGCTGCGTGACGAGGGAGGAAAAACCGTCATCGCGGGCAAGGTCACGCAGTCGGGCGTCTCAGACACGTTCCGGATGCAGGTGCCGATCTATCTCGATTTCGGCAACGGCTGGATGCGCCTCGGGACGCTTCCAATGACCGGCAACTCAAGCAAGGACTTCACGGTGCCGCTGCCGCAAAAGCCGAAGCGGGCTACGATCAACGCGCTGAGCGACGTCCTCTACGTGAACCAGACCGTGACTGCCAAGTGATCGCAAGAGCATCGATTCGAACTCCGGCCGCCGGATGACCTCAGCCCCGCGACAACCGCGAGCCGCGGCGTTTCTCGTCGCGGCAGGCATCATGCTGAGTCGCGTCGCCGGACTCATCCGGCAGCGCGTCTTCGCACACTACTTCGGCAACTCGGACGTGGCCGACGCGTTCAGCGCGGCGTTCCGAATCCCGAACTTCCTGCAGAATCTCTTCGGCGAGGGCGTGCTCTCGGCGTCGTTCATTCCGGTCTACGCCCGACTCATTGCCGAAGACAACGAAGAGGAGGCCGGACGTGTCGCCGGCGCCATCGCGTCGATCCTCTTCGTCGTCGCATCGATCCTCGTCCTTGGTGGCGTTCTCGCGACGCCGTGGCTGATCGATGCAATCGCACCGGGATTTTCGGGCGAGAAACGCGAGTTGACGATCCGGCTCGTCGAGATCCTGTTCCCCGGCGCGGGACTGCTCGTGATGTCGGCCTGGTGCCTGGGTGTTCTAAACAGTCATCGGCACTTTTTCCTCTCCTACATCTCGCCGGTAATCTGGAACGCGGCCATGATCGCGACGCTCGTCGCATTTGGTCAGAGCCTCGATCGGGCGTCGCTCGCCGAAGCACTCGCGTGGGGATCGGTCGTCGGCAGCGGCCTTCAGTTCGGCATTCAGCTGCCGGTCGTACTGCGACTGGCGAAACGCCTTCGGCCGTCGCTCGACGCCCGCGCGGCGAACGTCTCGACGGTTCTGCGCAACTTCGTTCCTGTCTTCATCGGTCGAGGCGTCGTGCAGATCAGCGGTTACGTCGACACGCTGTACGCAAGCCTTCTGCAGACGGGCGCCGTCGCCGGACTCCTCTACGCGCAGACGCTCTACATGCTGCCCGTGAGCCTGTTCGGCATGTCGGTATCGGCCGCGGAGCTTCCGGCCATGTCGAGCGCCACGGGCGACAAGGAAGAAGTCGCCGTGTTTCTCCGCAAGCGGCTCGATGCCGGGCTGCGCCAGATCGCGTTCTTCATCGTGCCATCGGCGATGGCGTTCTTCGCGCTGGGTGACGTGATCTCGGGAGCGCTCTACCAGTCGGGCGAATTCGGCCGCGCCGACGCCGTCTACGTCTGGGCGATCCTCGCGGGCGGAACCGTCGGTCTGCTCGCGATCACGCAGGCGCGGCTCTACTCATCGACGTTCTACGCGCTGCGCGATACGCGAACGCCGCTCAACTACGCGATCGTGCACGTAACTGTGTCGGCGGCGCTCGGGTGGCTGTTCGCCTTTCCGGTCACGGCGGCGCTGGGCGTCGAACCGAAATGGGGCGCGGCGGGACTCACGGCGGCGGCCCGGCTCGGCGGCGTCGTCGAGTTTCTGCTGTTGCGGCGAGCCCTGAATCGCAGGATCGGGAGGACAGGCCTGCCGCGAGCGTATCTCGCGAAACTGTGGGCATCGGCGACGTTTGGCGCCGCGCTAGGATGGGCGGCAAAGCTTGTCGTGGGAACGGACTGGCCACTCCTGACGGCCGTCGCAGTGCTCGTGCCGTACGGACTCGGGTACTTCGGCGCCGCCACGCTCCTCGGTGTCCCAGAGGTGCGCAGTGCGCTTGGTCGCCTGAGACGCCTGCGAGGCGGCCGGTGAAGGGTGGTACGGTGGCGACGACGCGCACCGACGCGACCGCCAATCACCGGAGCCCTGCACCTCGCGGATGAACGACGCGCCGCACAGTCCATCGCAGCACCGTGAAGATCCTCACGCCGGGCCGAGCCCGCACGAGGCCAAGGCGCGCCTGACGCGATCTGCAGGTGTCGTCTCGGCGGCCGTCATGGCGTCGCGCGTGCTCGGACTCGTCCGGGAAGTGATACTCGCGTCGCTCTTCCCGACAGGACTTGCGCTCGACGCCTTCAACGCGGCGTTCCGGATCCCCAACATGCTGCGGGACCTCTTCGGCGAGGGCGCGCTTTCGAAGGCGTTCATCACGACGTTCACCGAGACCCGGGTTCGCGACGGTGAAGCGGCGACATGGAGGCTCGCGAACCGGTTCGTGAACCTTCTCGTGATCGCGACAACGCTCGTCGCTCTGCTCGGCATCGTCTTCGCACCGGCCATCGTCGCCGTGATGCTGCCAGGAGAGGGCTTCGACGTTCCGCTGCCGCCCGACGAGAGTTATGGCTTCGCGACGAAGCGCGAGCTCACGATTTTCCTGACCCGGGTCATGTTCCCCTTCCTTCCGCTGGTGTCGCTAGCCGCCGTGTCGATGGGCATCCTGAACAGCCGGCACCGCTTCGGAATTCCGGCGCTCTCGTCCGCGTTTTTCAACGTAGGCTCGATTCTCGTGGGTGTCGCCGGATATTTCGCGGCGCCTTCGCTCGGAGTACATCCGGTCGTCGCCATGGCCGTCGGGGTGCTCGCCGGAGGGCTGCTGCAGTGGCTCGTGCAGGTGCCGTCGCTCCGCTCAGCCGGCTATCGCTGGAAGCCCGAGCTGAGCCTGTCGGATCCGGGTGTCCGGAAGATCGGAAGGCTCATCGGGCCGGCGACGATCGGCATTGCGGCCGTGCAGGTGAACGTGTTCGTGAACACGCTTTTTGCGAGTCTCGGGACCGGCTGGCTCTCGTGGCTGAACGTCGCGTTCCGGTTGATGTACCTACCCATAGGCATCTTCGGCGTCGCGATCTCGACGGCGAACCTGCCCGCTCTCGCCGGACACGCTGCGGCTGGCAACCGACCCGCTTTTCGCGCGACGTTCGCGCATTCGCTCCGCCTGATGTTCGTCCTGACGATTCCGTCGAGCGTGGGACTCATCGTCCTCAGCCGCCCGATCATCGGGCTGATCTATGAGCACGGCGTGTTCACGTCGCACGACGCGGACATGGCGGCCGGGGCGCTCGCCTGCTACGCCGCCGGGCTCTGTGGATACTCGGCCATCAAAATCGTTACCGATGCGTTCTACGCGCTCGGCGACACGACGACGCCGCTTCGAGTGTCGGTGGTATCGATAGCGCTCAATGTCGCGGTCAGCGCGGGGCTCGTCCTCGGGCTCGGTTGGGATCATCGAGGCCTCGCGCTCGCAACCTCGATGGCCGTGTCGGTGAACTTCGTGGTTGCGTGCACTGCGCTTCGACTGCGGACCGGCCGCCTCGAGCTCCGCGGTGTGGCCGTCTCGTCGTTCAAGTCACTCGTCGCCGCCGCGGCGATGGCACCTGTGGCGTGGTACGCGTCGGACGTGGCGGGACGCGCATTTCACGCGACGTCGACGGCGATGCGCGCGGCTCAGGTCGCGGCGGGAATCAGCGCCGGCGTAGTGGTCTACGCGGCAGTCGGCTTCGTGCTCCGCGTCGAGGAATTCCGCGACCTCGCTTCCCCTCGGCCGAAGGAAGGGGACGGGGAGCAACACGGACAAAGCGGATCTGAGGGATTGAGCGGATCCGATCGTCAACGTCTGATCCTGTTGATCCGCACAATCCGCCGAATCCGCGCTGCTCTTTATTGCGCGCGTTGCGACGAGTTCGCCCCCTGCAGCTGGCACGCAGCGGTAGCCTCAGTCTCGGCAGGATATTCGGCGGCCAGCCAGGCGGCGGTCCCGCCGATCACATTGGAAACGTCCGAGAAACCGTGACGCGAGAGAATGCTCGTCGCCGCACTCGATCGATACCCGCTCTGGCAGATGATGAGGGTTGGACGCGTCGCGTCGAGAACGTCAAGCCGCGACTCCAGGTCGGCAAGCTGGATGTTGAGCGCACCGGGCGCGTGGCCAGCCAAATATTCGGCGGGGCGGCGCACGTCGACCAACTGTACCTGGTCGTCGGCACCGAGTCGCGACTTGACGGCGTCAACTGGAAGCTGCGGCGTCACCGACTCGGGAAGCCCGGCATCGTCCCACGACGGCATGCCTCCGGCGAGGTATCCAATGACCGATTCGAACCCGACACGGGCAAGTCGCACCCTCGCCTCGTCGACGCCGTCCACATCGTTTGCGACCACGATGATCGGCGTCTGGAGCGGAATGAGCGAGCCAGCCCACGAGGCGAACTGTCCGCCGAGGCCGATGTTCAACGCGCCGGGAATGTGACCCGCTCCAAACTCGGCGCCCATCCGCACGTCGAGCACGACCGCGCCACCTTCGACCGCCTCGGCCAGGTCCCCGGGACTCATCGCCGCCGGTCGCGCAACGTGCTCGAGCGACGACGCGCCGGTCCGGTTCATCTCGATGGCCTTCCGGAAGTAGGCCGGCACCTCCGGAAGGTTCTCGGTCATGAGCGAGACGAACGACGCGCGATCCATGGGCTTCAGGGCGTAGTTGAACTGCCGCTGCGCACCGATCGTCGAGCTCGTCTCCTTCGAGATGTTCCTTCCACAGAGCGAGCCCGCGCCGTGGGCCGGATAAACCTCGACCGCGTCGTCGAGCGTCAGGAGTTTCGTGTGCAGGCTGTCGTAAAGCATGGACGCCATCTGCTCGGACGTGAATCCCTTGGATCCCACGAGATCCGGCCGGCCAACATCGCCGATGAAAAGCGTGTCACCCGTGAGCACTTTCGGCACAACCGATGGGTCCGCCGTGTCGGCGACGAGTATCGAGATTCCCTCGGGCGTATGCCCCGGCGTCTCGAGGATCGACATTGTTACGGTGCCAACCCTCAACTGGTCGCCGTCGTGCGCCGCCCGATGCGGAAAACTCACCGCGGCTGCGTGACCTATGACGATCTCGGCGCCGGTCCGCTCCGCCAGCTCGCGATGGCCGGACACGAAGTCTGCGTGAAGGTGCGTCTCGATGACGTAGCGGATGGCGAGCCCGGCCTCTTCGGCTTCGCGAAGGTACTGCTCGACGTCGCGCTGGGGATCGACGACCGCAGCCTCTCCGTTCGAGCCGATCAGGTACGACGCGTGTGCCAGACAACCAAGGTAGAACTGCCTGAAGTACATTCCGGTTCCTCCGACCTTCGACTCAGATTACAGCGAGCCCGGCATTCTTGAACACGAGCCAAACGGCTATCACGACGACGAAGAGGGCAAATCCGGTCCTCAGGTGCACCGGCGACAGCCGGTGCGACCATCGCGATCCGGCGAGCGTCCCGGCCACGGCGAGTAACGTGACGAGCGCAGCAAGGGCGACGTCGAAGCCCGCCTGTCCGATGTGTCCCACGAGTCCGGCACCGCAGTTTACGGCAATGACGACGAGCGACGTGCCGACAGCTTCACGCATGGTGAGCCCGGCGAACATGACGAGCGCGGGGACCACGAGGAACCCGCCGCCAACCCCGAGGAATCCGGTCAATGTGCCGACGATGAACCCGGCGATCGCGGCCCGCACTGCCTTCGGCTTGCGACGCGTCTCGGCCGATTCACCTGCCGGCCTTGGAATGAGCATCGACGTGGCTACGACGAGCATGAGCCCAGCGAACGCGAGCATAAGCACCTGCGGCGAGACGAGCGACGTCAGCTGCGCACCGCCGATCGCTCCCATCACGCCCGTCGATGCGAAGAGCAAGCCCGTTCGCACCCGAACCGTCCCTCGCCGCGAGTGAAGCAACGCACCAACGACGCTCGTTGCCCCGACGACCGCGAGCGACATTGCTACGGCTTCATGCGGGTCCACGCCGAGAGCGTACACGAGCACCGGCACGGTGATGATCGAGCCGCCGCCTCCGATGAGGCCGAGCGAGACTCCGATCGCCGAACTGAGAATCAGGCCGATGAGCACGTGCACTCCTGACGGCGTTCAACGGGACGCCGGAACCCGTTCGGTCGCGCACCCCGGATTTGGATCCGAGTTCCAGGGCATCCGCGCCATCACGAGACCCATCGCGCACGAGTCCGTGATAGATGCGTACATGAGCCCGGATCCGACGAATGCAGAAAGCCAGATGAACGGCTGCGCGACGAAAACCGACAACAGGACACCGACAACTACGATGGCACCAGCGACCAGCCGGACCTGCCGCTCTATCGCCCATGGTGCCCTGACCTCGCGTTCCAGCTCAATGCCTGCCGCACGGCAAGCCTCGATGCCGCCTGCCAGGTTGCGGACGTCTTCGAAACCGAGCCGACAGAGGATCGCGGAGGCCTCTGCCGAGCGGCGACCGGTTCTGCAGACAACGAGCACGCTGCGGCTCCGGTCGATCTCACCGGACCGATCCGCGACCTGTGAGAGCGGGACGAGCCTCGACCCGGGCAGTCGCCCGGCCGCGAACTCGCCGTACTCGCGAACATCGACGATCGTCGCACCGGACATTCGAAGGACATCGATGTCGGTGACACTGCAATTCGTGAACTCTGAACTGGACATGCGACCTGTGGACTCCTCTACTTTGATCCTGACGTCGGCTCGCCAGCCGACAGATTGGCAAACCTCGAAACTGCGCCGTGGCGCGCCGAGAGCTGCTCCGCGAGCCGCGAACATACAAGCTCGCACAGTTCGAAGATCGATTCATCGGCTACTCGGTAGAAGGCGTTGAGCCCCTCCTTGCGTCGCGCGACGACTCCGGCATCGAGCAACATCCCGAGATGTTTGGACGTGTTTGCCTGACTCGCATTCGTGGCCGTGACGAGGTCACCGACCGACATTTCGCTGCGTCCGAGCGTGTGCAGAATCCGGAGCCTTGACGGCTCCGACAATACCCGAAAACGCGCTGCAACCAACTCGAGCGCCTCCGGTGTCAACACTCTGTCTGACGTATCCATGCGAATCCTCCTCTCGCGTTCCCGCGATACTGCAACTGTATGGCTACCCAGTAATACAATAAAGACTTATTTTTCCGAGTTAAAGAGCGAGCATTGTGGAGGGTCACTATTCATTCTGCGTCTTTGCGTCTTCCATTGCGCCTTTGCGAGAACTTCTTCGACGGTTAAAAGAGTTTCTCGCAAAGGCGCAATGGAAGACGCAAAGTCGCAAAGTAAGTCAGCTTGACCCACTACTTCCGAGTGCCGCAGGTGGCCAATCGCAACGGGCTTCCAGTAGAATGCCGAGTTTGGGTCAACGTTCATGAACATCGACCAAGCAACGGCTTCCTCATACGTCCGTCCGGCCGCGCGCGAGTCGCGTCTCCGGTCGTTTATCTTTGCGCTTGGACTTGCGGCGTTTGCACTCGTGGCGCTGCTCGCCACGGCCGTACTGCTGTTCCTTTCGGCGCGCTCGCAGATGCGGTTCCAGGTCTCGCCGACCGACATCAAGTACGCTCCGGCGCAGCGAATTCCGTCGGCAGCTCCGAATGCCAGGTCCGCTGGCTCCGACGACGATGAAGACGATGACGAGCCGAACTCGCCGGCGGTTCAGCCGGGCGGCTACGGCGGCATCATTCCAGGAATCCCGGGTGTCGGCGGCGGGCCGCTGTTTCCAACGGCTCCCCAGGCGCCGGCGTACACTCCGGCTCCCGCGGCTCCCGCGCGAACCACTCCGCCTCCTGCGGCTGAACAGACCGGTCCCAAGGCGACGCCCGACGCGACGGCCCCGCCGGCAGCACGTCCCGAGCCTGCAGTGAGTCCGCGTTCCAACCAGGGCGGGGACGGATCTCCGCGCGATGCCGGCCGAATCCGGCGCGTGGGCAACAAGTCGTTCAAGCGCGATGCCGCCGGAGTGCTCGTCGACACGGCGTATTCGGCCGACGCCGGACTGAAGGAAGTCACTCTGGTCGCCGGCAGCGACCCGTACGTTCGCCTGCTCGAGAGTCGTCAGGACCTCCGTTCGTTCTTTCGTCTCGACGATCACCTGATCGTCGTCGTCGACAACATCGTCTATCGCGTGGTTCCGAGGGACTGACCACTCGCGGGGCGCCTCCATGAGCAAGATGCGGCGAGCCCGGTCCGAGCGAACCCGCCAGACGACCGCGACGGGCGTAAGCGCACCGCCAGCGGAGGAACGGGGCCAGCGCGACGACATCCGCGGGGACGGGCCCGTTCATCACAACGAGACTCGGACGTGGATACTGCTCGCGGCTGGACTCGTCGTCGTCGTCGTCGCCGTCTTTGCCAACAGCCTCGGCAACGGCTTTGTGTTTGACGACGTCGACCTCGTGGTTCGTAATGCCCGAATCCGCAACCTCGCGGATCTCGGCAACTTCATCGGCGATACGTATCGGCCGATCCGGACGATCAGTTATGCGATCGACTACGCCGTCTGGGGGCTGAACCCGACCGGGTTTCGCGTGACGAACCTGGTGATCCACGCCGCCAATGCGATCCTGGCGCTTGGCGTCGCCCGCCTGCTGACGGGTGGCGCTCGAATGGCCTCGATGTGCGCGGCCGTGCTCTTCGCGATTCACCCGGTCCAGTCCGAGTCGGTAGCCTACATCTCGGGCCGACGCGACGTGCTCTTCGCGATGTTCTTCCTCGTGGCCTTCCTTTCTTACGTGCGCTTCCGCGAAGCGCCGAATCGCTCCATTGCCGCGCGCTTTCTTGCCATCACCGGCATCGCTTTCGCTCTCAGTCTGCTCTCGAAGGAGATGGCCACGAGCTTTCCGCTCGTCTGCGTGCTGTGGGACTTCGCGCGCGCGACTGAGCCGTCCACGGCCGGCGAACGACCGTCGGCCGGTTCGGTTTTCGGAAGGATGTTACGTGCAGGCGGCGTGCTTTACGGTATCGGGTTCGTCGTGCTCGGAGGCTTCGCCTACTACACGGTCTTTGTCCGTAGCGCCACGACGCGACTCGGGGAAGCCGGCGTCACGTTCTGGGGTGGCAGCCTTCTCAACAACCTTCTCACCGTGCCCCTCACGTACGCGCACTACGCAAGGCTCACCGTGTGGCCGATGAAACTGGCCGCGCAGTATCTCGGGGCCTTCGATCCAGCGGCCGGATTCTCGGACGTACGTGTCGTGCCGGCGCTCGTCTTCCTCGCTGGCATCGTTGCTGTCGGATTGTGGCTTCTGGTCCGAACGTCGCATCGCACAGCCGGGTTCGGCCTGCTCTGGTTCATCATCACCCTGCTGCCGGCCAGTCAGATCCTGCCGCATCATGAAATCGTCGCTGACCACTACCTGTACCTGCCGCTCGTCGGCGCTGGCCTCGTCCTCGCCGACATCGTCCAGAGCATCGGTCGGATCAAACGGCCCGCCGGGGCAGGCGTTGCGGTCGGCAGCCTGGTCGTGATCCTGCTTGGCGCGTTTGCCGTACGCACGGTCGTCCGCAACACTGACTGGAAAGACGACGCGACACTGTGGGAGGCCACGTACGCCGTCGTTCCCAGATCGCCGCGAGCCGCCTACAACTACGGTCTCGTGCTCACGAACCGTGGCGAGCACGAACGCGCCATTCCCTACTATCAGCAGGCGATCGAGCTCGATCCGACGTTCCTCACGTCCTATTTCAATCTCGCATCCACGTATGCCGGGCTCGGACGGTTCGACGAGGCGCGTGAAGTGTACGCCGCGGCGCTTGCCAGCGATATCGACACGGCGGCGCACCAGTGGCACATGACTCCGGACACGCTGCGGGCGCTTTATGCGACCGAGGTGGCGATGCTCGACGCAAACTCCGGACGGACCGCAGCGGCGCGCGACAGCCTCTCGACGATTCTTGCCACGAACCCGAATCTCGTGCGAACCCAGGACTTCTACGCCAACGTGCTCCAGCAGCGCGGCGAGACAGTAGCAACCATCGAGTCGCTCCGTCAGAGGCTCGCCGCGGCGCCCGACGACAACTCGTCACGGCTCGTCCTCGGGAACCTGCTCTGGAAGTCGGGGCGAGTCGAGGACGCCCGCCCGGTGATGGCCGATGCCGTCGAGCGCGAGCCGTCGAGCACCGTCGCGAATCTCGCGCTCGGCCGTTACGCCCGCAACGTCCGGCCCGGTTCGACCGCGGCTGCGGAGCCCTTTTTCGAGCGGGCTTATCGATCGGCGCTCTCGAGCTTCGATCGCGAGACGATACAGCGGGAGCGGGCGGGCGCTTCCCCGTCGAAGTGACCTCCGTGCCCACCCCGCCGGAAGTGTCGGTCGTCGTCGTCTCGTGGAACACGCGGGATCTCACGCTCGCCTGTCTCAGGTCGGTCGTCGCGGCCGTTCCAGCCGGCTCGCCGTCAGTCGAAGTCATTCTCGTCGACAACGCGTCGAGCGATGACACCGTCGAAGCCGTGACATCCTCGCTGGCGCCTGTTCGGGTGATCCGGCTCGACGAGAACGTCGGATTCGCCCGCGCTGCGAACCGCGGCATCGCCGAGACCAGCGGCCGACTCGTGTTGCTCGTCAATTCGGATGCGGACCTGTCGGGTGACTCCATCGCGCGACTCTCTGCGATACTCGATGCTCGACCGGAAGCCGGCGCAGTGGGTGCGGCCCTCGTCGGGCCGGATGGTGAGCTCCAGTTCTCGTGCGGAAGGTTCCTGAATCCGGTGAATCAGTGCGCCGAGTCGCTGGGCCTCTCGAAGCTCGTTCACGTGTCTTGGCTGCGTCGAACCTACGCGTCGAGCGAGTTGAGAGGTGAAGCGGTCACCGTCGACTGGTGCGTCGGCGCGTGCCTGATGATTCGACGATCCGCGCTCGACGACGTCGGCGTGTTCGACGAGCGTTTCTTCATGTATTCGGAGGACGAGGACCTTTGCCTTCGCCTTCATCGCCGCGGCTGGACCGTCCTCCACGCGCCGAATGTCACCGTGGCGCACCTGGGCGGCGGATCTGCGCGGCGCGTTCTCGACCGAATGCGATCTGAGGCGAGGGCGAGTCAGAACGCCTTCATGCGCAAGCACTTCGGAGTCTTGAGCGCCTTGAGTTTTCGTATGCTGATGGCCCTGGCGCGGTTGAAACCGCGGCGCGACGATGAGACCGTTGGCTGGGGAAGGTAAACGCCTCGCCCCGCAATGGCGTCCAAGACGGCGTAACGGAAATATAATACGAACCGAACTGAAACGGAGGAGTCCATGCGATTCGGATCACAGCTCATTTCGGCCGCGCTTGTCCTGTTGTGCGCGGTTGCACTCGTGACGGCTCAGGTTGCCGGGCCCGCTGACAAGACGGCCCCACGCATCGAAAAGGTCTCGCCGGATGTCATTGCGGTCAGTACCGCGGCCGTCGACGTAACGCTCAACGGTCGGCTCTTCGAGAAGGAAGCCGTTGTCCGGCGCGCGCGAAAGGCGAGAAGGGTGCCGGTGTCGATCTCACGACAACGTTCGACGGCCCCGCGCAGTTGCGTGTGTCGCTGCCGGCCGCATTGGTCGCCAAGCCAGGAATGCTCGAGCTGCGCGTGAAGAACCCGGGAGGAGCGGTCTCGGACTGGGTCGCGCTCGAGGTTCGCGTGGCAGCGGCGGTCCCGACTCCGACCATAAATCGGGTCTCGCCCCTCGAGGTAAAGGCGCTGGCGCGCGACGTGTTCGTGACGGCCATCGGTCGTGACCTGGTCGATCAGGCCGTCGTCACGATCACTTCGGCTGCCGGGACGACGGAAGTCCGAGGGCACGCCGTTCGCGATGGGCTTACGTTCAAGATCCCGGACGCTCACCTCGCCCGGCCTGGAGGCGTGACGTTCACGATCGCGAATCCTGGTGGCCGACCGTCGGCACCGGCCCGTTTCGATGTCGTGACGGGCGAGCCAGGCGGCCAGGGAGGCGGCACTTCGGACGGCGCTTCGATCGTCTCGTTGCTTCCCGATCACGTAGACCTGCGCACCGCGACCTCGGCCACGGTGAAGATCACGGCCCGCGGCGTCAACCTGATGAGCGCGCGCGTCCTGCTTCGCCGAGAGGGCGAAGCCAGCGACGGCAAGATCATCCCCCAGACGACCCGTCGCGAAGCTGGAGATACCGTTGAACTCACGGTCACGCTGACGAAGGCAATGGTTCGCGAACCGGGCAACTACGAAATCCGCATCTTCAATGGCGACGGCACGCAGTCGAACTGGGCGCGCCTCGTCGTCGCGGGCGGATCGTCGCCGATAGGCCAGCCGGAGGCGATAGTCACGGCGGTCATCCCCGAGTCGATCACTCTGACGAGCGCGACGGTGAATGCGCCTGTCGAGGTCTCGGTTCGGAATACGGGCGACCACACGGTCCGCGTCACCGAGTTCCGCGCGATCTATCCGGACGGCAGCGTCGTGAAGCTGGAGGGCTCTGTCGTCGTCGAGCGTGCGTCGAACGGACAGATCCGACTAGGGGTCCCGGTCGATCTCGGACTCGTCGGGGCAGGACGCGCTGGTGCCGTGACGAAGTTCGCGGTCGCGTGGGGCATTTCGACGACCGCAGGACGCGGCCCCGTGGTCGAAGGCCGGCATCCAGAGAAGGACTTTGCCAGCGTCACGGTGCGGAACCAGATCATTCATCAGGCGATCGCGCGCGAATACGTGACGGCCGCGGCAGCCGGATCTCCGGAAGGCTGGCGGTTCTTCAAGACGACGGCGACTGAGAAGGTCGATGGCGGCAGTTCCGCCGACTTCAGCCTGTTCACGGAGCCGTTCGCGGCCGCGTCGGCAATCAAGACCGTCGAAGTGTTCAACTACCGTCCCGGCGACAACGAGGGGGGGCGCTTCTTCCTGACATTGACGTCGGCCGAGACGGCGCCCGGCGATCCGCGCACTGTTCGCGAGCGCGGGACGCGCCTCGGCTACCTCGTGACCGAAGCTCGCGTCGGCCTCGTGCCGCTCTACCGGTGGGTGCTCGGCGATGGTCGCCGGGCCGTCAACCACTACCTCACGATCGAGAAGGACGCGTCGAAGCTGCCACGACAGATGCAGCGCAAGGGCTGGAAGCTCGACACCGCAATCGGCTACGTAGTGCCCGTGGTCCCGTAGCGCGTGTAAGAACGATCAGAACCGGGAGCTATAGAGACCGGGTCACCGTGAGACTGGACGTCGTCCAAATTCACGATGACCCGGTCTCTGAACGGAACCACTGCGCGGAAGGTAGCGGGCGGCGGGGAACGGTTCCGATCACTTCCGTCCTTCCGCAACGGCGGGTATGCGGTTTCAGGCATTGTCCGTGGGACGCTCGCTACCGCTCGCGGCTCAAGGAACGGGGACCGAGGAACGGGACCCGGCGGAGCGGGTGGTCCCCGTTTTTTGAGCCGCGAGCGGTAGCGAGCGTCCCACGGACGGTCCAACGCTTCCGATCACTTCTCTACGTCAAACAACGAATCTGCGGTTTCAGGCACTGTACGTGGGGCGCTCGCTGAACGAAACCGCTGCGCGATGCGAAGCGAGCGCACTCGACCACGGGCGTATCCCGTCTCCAATGCGACCCGCTCGCTATCGCTCGCGGTACTGATCCTGCCACGGCACGCATGGCGACATGCCGGACGCGATCTGAATGGTACATTCCGCTGACGGGGGATCAGTACCGCGAGCGATAGCGAGCGGGACCCCCACCCACCAGATAGAAACCTCTTCGCTATCGCTCCCGTTCTGAATTCGGTTCTTAGAAATCCTTTAGAACCTTAATGCGAAATCGAGTCGTAACCGTCACCGCGAGGGTGCGAAACCGGCCGCAGCCCCGACGTCAAGGAGGATGAATTTCATGGTGGTGACGGAAGAACTCAATCAGGCCAAGGTCGAAGCCTTTGGCGAGAAGATGTTTTCGATTCTCAACGGCGGCGCGATGGGGATGATGATCAGCATCGGTCATCGAACCGGCCTTTTCGACGCCATGGCCAAACTCGAGCCCGCGACGTGCGACCGGATCGCCTCCGCCGCGGGGCTGCGGGAGCGCTACGTGCGCGAGTGGCTTGGTGCCATGGTGACGGGAGGGATCATCGAATACGACGCGCCTTCGCGAACGTACGCGCTTCCCCCCGAGCACGCCGCGATGCTCACTCGCGCCGCAAGCCCGAACAACTTCGCCGTGACGACGCAGTTCCTCTCGGTGCTTGGCGGCGTCGAGGACCAGATCGTCGAGCGCTTTTCCGAGGGAGGCGGGGTTCACTACGCCGAGTTCGGCCGCTTCCACGACGTCATGGCCGAAGAAAGCGCACAGACCGTGGTTGCGGGGATCTTCGATCACATCCTCCCAATCGTTCCGGGACTGACGGAGCAACTCGAGTCCGGAATTGACGTCCTCGACGTCGGCTGCGGCCGCGGCCGCGCGATCATGGCGATGGCTGCGCGTTTCCCGCGTAGCCGATTCACTGGCTTCGATTTTTCGAACGAAGCCGTCGACAACGCAAACTTCGAAGTTCGCCGCCGAGGGCTCGAGAACATCCGCTTCGAGGCGCAGGACGCCGCTGCAATCGATCCGTCGCTTCGTTTCGACCTCGTCACGGCGTTCGACGCCATTCACGACCAGGCGCAACCCCACGCAGTGCTCGATGGCATCGCGACGGTGTTGCGACCGAGCGGAGTCTTCCTCATGCAGGACATCGAGGGATCGAGTCACGTCGAAGGCAATCTCGAGCGTCCGCTCGGGGCGTTCATGTACACGATCTCTTGCATGCACTGCATGACGGTTTCACTCGCGAACGACGGAGCGGGACTTGGTGCGATGTGGGGACGTGAGGTCGCGCTGCGGATGCTCGCGGAAGCGGGCTTCAACGACGTGACAGTGCAGAACCTCCCGCACGACATCATCAACGCGTACTACGTCGCGCGAAAGGTGTGACACTACAGAACCGCGAGCAGTAGCGAGCGGCCTGCGGACGGTCTTCGCCAGTGGCAAGTCTCTCGCACCGTCCGCCGGCCACTCGCTGATCGAAACCGCTACGCGGTAGGTAGCCAGAGCGCGTGACCATCGGCGTGGCGCGCTGCGGCGCGACCCGCTCGCTATCGCTCGCGGTACTGATCCTGCCACGACTTGCGTGGCGACATGCATGGCGTGACCCGAAGGGTAAAGTCCGGTGCCGAAGGATCAGTACCGCGAGCGAGCGGGTTCTCCCAATGATCGGATCCGGAAGATACGCAAGATCCGCGTTGCTCTTGGACCCCTACGTTATCGTCACGGGAAACGGCATGAAACTCAGCAGGAAAATCACGAGCACGATAGCCGCTACGATCCATCGAGTCCTTCCCACACCTGGGCCGTCGTCGAGTGTCGCGGGATGCGGCCGGAACGCAAGCAACGCGAGGATCGCGACGTAGAGGAACCAGACGGGACTGCTGTAGCGGATGAACGACACGATCGCCAGGGTCGCGACAATGCCGAAGAACACGAGCGACACCGCGCGGTGGCCTCGTCGACCAGCGAGCGCCGCAACGGCGTGGCCTCCATCGAGCTGTCCCACCGGTATCAGATTCAATCCCGTGGCGAACATCCCAATCCACGCGGCGAAGTAGATCGGATTCCAGTTGATCGCCTCCGGCAGATCGAGCATCCGGGCGAGCAGAGTGAAGAGCAACGGGTCGTGAAAGATGATGCCGCCCTCGCTCGCGTCGGCCGTTGCCGGCGTCGCGAATATCAGTCCGACGACGCTCGCCGGCAGCGCGAAAACGAATCCGGCGATCGGTCCCGCGACGCCTACGTCGAAAAGCGACTTTCGATTCGGGAACGGCGATCGGATCCGGATGAAGGCGCCAAACGTCCCGATGAGAATCGGCGGCGGTGCCGGAAGAAAGTACGGCAGCGAGGCGTCGATGCCGTAGTAGCGGCAAGCGATGTAGTGGCCCATCTCGTGGGCCCCGAGAATGACGAGCAGCGTGATCGAGAAGACGAGTCCGCTCCCGATGTAGGTGCCGTCGGTCGTGACGGCTCCGAAAATCGCCGTCGCAAGTCCGGCGAGCCCCGCCTCTTCCGGAACCGGCACGTCGATCGAGAGCAGCGTGCCCATGAACGTCGTCGTGAAAAACGTCGCCACGAGCAGGCCCACGTGCAGGCACACCTGGCCAAACGTGATTCCCCTCGGTCGCGCCGGTTCGGGCGGATCACAGGTCCACGCCTGAACGTCACCGTCGACCGGCAGAGCGGGTTCGGAATTCGACACGGACGGTAGAAGGTCCTCGGTTACGCCTGCAGCTCTTTACCCGGCTTGAAGCGGATCGTCTTCCCCGGCGGAATGTCCGTGACTTCGCCGGTTCGCGGGTTCCGACCAACACCGCGCTTGCGAGGCTTCACGACGAACACCCCGAACCCGCGCAGCTCGATGCGCTCACCCCGCTTCAAGGCTTCCTTCATCGAATCGAAGAGAGCCTCGACCGCTTCTTCCGCCTTGACCTTCGAGACACCCGTGCGCTCGGCAACATTGTTCACAATATCGACCTTGATCACCGCGTGTCCGGAACTCGCCCGCACAAGGGGCGCGCACCGCTCCTTTTATGGAATGAGACCGACCGTTTCCGCTCTGGAAATGGGAAAGATACGTGTGGTTACGAAAGCACCGCCATTCTAGAGTTGGAGCCACAGTGTGTCAAGCGATTGATTTGATGCGAGTTGCGGGAACGGCCCTCGGGCCGATCCGGTTCGCTGACGAAGTTTCCGAGGCCCGTGTATTTTCGGCAATGAACGACGCTCTCTAGCATTGCCCCAGTCAATGACGAGCAAACGATCAGGAGAATCACAATGACGAATCGACCCAAGAGCCACGAGATGAACGCGAACCTGAGAGCGTTCGCAAAGGCCCTGTTGACCGCGACTCGTGTAACCACGATGGTTGCGCTTCCCTTCTGGGGACTCCAGGGCGTCGCGCCTGCTACGGCGCTGGCCGGTCCCGTACAGAAGTCGCCGGCTCGGGCGATCAATCAGACGGCTCGACAACTTGTCCGCGCAGTGCGCGTTGGCGAACGACAGGGGCAGGAAGAGATTCTTGCGCACGTGATTTCCGTTCACAGTGGCATTCCCGCGGCGAGGTTGCTCGCTGGAGACAGTCTTGCGACTTCGACACCGGCCGCGATGACGGCCCGGGCCACGGGCGTATCGTTCGAGACGGCAGTCGAGCGCCTCGGGACCGGAGAGAAAGCCGGAAAGGTGATCGTGGACTCGGGGGCGGACGTTGCAGCGGCACAGGCCCTGCTGGTGGCGGCGCTTGCCGGTGTGAACGCGAACTCCCGCGCAGCGGCTGCCGGCGCACCGGACACGGACGAGGACGGAGTGTCGAACGCGATGGATAGCGACGCCGACAATGACGGCATCGAGAACCGGACGGATGTGGACGTCGACGGCGACGGAACCTCGAACCGGGAAGACGGCGACGTCGACGATGACGGAATGGACAACGGCGACGACGACGACATCGATGGCGACGACGTTCCCAACAGCGACGACGACGACACGGACGGTGACGGCGATGACAACCCGTCTGATTCGGACGATGACGGTGACGGCACCAGCGACGATTCGGATGAGGACGACGACGGCGATGGCACGGACGACTCAGATGACACGGACGACGACTCGGATGACGACTCCGGCGACGACTCCGGCGATGACTCGGATGACGACTCCGGCGACGACTCCGGCGACGACTCCGGCGACGACTCCGGCGATGACTCCGGCGATGACTCGGATGACGACTCCGGCGACGACTCGGATGACGACTCCGGCGATGACTCGGATGACGACTCCGGCGATGACTCGGATGACGACTCCGGCGACGACTCGGATGACGACTCCGGCGACGACTCGGATGACGACTCCGGCGACGACTCGGATGACGACTCCGGCGATGACTCCGGCGACGACTCGGATGATGACTCCAGCGACGATGGCGGATCGACGGGTGGCCGTATCGGGTAACACCGCAAGCAGCCAGAACAATTCGACACGACGCGGACCTGAAAGGCTCAGGTCCGCGTCGTTCGTTTTCTCAGCGAAATCTGTTCGGGTTTTCCTCTCTGCTACACTCGGCCCTCTACAATCTCCCCGTCCGGAGGTCCGCCAATGGCCGACGAGCACGCTTCACCCAACATCACGTCGATGCTCAACGAGCATCGCGTCTTCGAGCCTCCGACCGCATTCCGCGAGGCCGCCAATGTCTCGGGACTCGCGGCCTACGAGGCGCTTTATGCCCGTTCGATCGCGAATCCCGAGAAGTTCTGGGCCGAGATAGCGGCGACCTTCGAATGGTCAACCCCTTGGTCATCCGTGCTCGAGTGGAATCACCCATTCGCGAAGTGGTTCGTCGGCGGCCGAACGAACCTCTCGGTCAACTGCCTCGACCGGCACGTGAAAACCGCTCGGCGCAACAAGGCGGCCATCGTCTGGGAAGGCGAACCCGGTGACGAACGGATCCTCACCTACCAGACGCTCCATCGGGAGACGTGCCGTTTCGCGAACGTCCTCAAGAGCCTTGGCGTGAAGTCTGGTGACCGCGTCGCGATCTACATGGGCATGGTGCCCGAGCTCGCGATCGCGATGCTCGCATGCGCGCGCATCGGCGCCACTCACAGCATCGTCTTCGGCGGATTCTCGGCCGACGCGCTTCGCGACCGTATCAACGACGCCGAGGCGAAGGTCGTCGTCACGGCCGACGGCGCGCATCGGCGCGGAACGATCGTCGAGCTGAAGGCCGCGGTCGACGCCGCCGTCGTGCAGTGTCCTTCCATCACCGACGTCGTCGTGTATCGCCGAACCGCGCACCAGATCCACATGGAAGCCGGACGCGATCACTGGTGGCACGAGCTGATGGAGGCCGCCCCGTCCGACTGCCCGGCCGAGCCCCTCGACAGCGAACATCCTCTCTACATCCTCTACACGTCGGGAACCACCGGGAAACCCAAGGGCATCGTGCACACGACGGGCGGCTACATGGTCGCGGCCGCCGCAACGATGCAGTGGGTCTTCGATCTGAAAGAGGACGACACGTACTGGTGCACCGCCGACATCGGGTGGGTCACCGGGCACTCGTACGTCGTCTACGGCCCGCTCGCAAACGGCGCGACGACCGTGATGTACGAAGGCGCTCCTAACTGGCCCGAGCCGGATCGCTTCTGGCGGATCATCGAAAAGTACCGGGTGTCGATCTTCTACACGGCGCCGACGGCCATACGGGCGTTCGTGAAATGGGGCGAAGGATGGCCCCGCAAACACGACCTCACGAGTCTTCGCCTGCTCGGCACCGTCGGTGAACCCATCAATCCGGAAGCGTGGATGTGGTATGCGAAGGTCATCGGCGGCGGACGTTGTCCGATCGTCGACACCTGGTGGCAGACCGAAACCGGCTCGATCATGATCTCGCCGCTGCCGGGCGCCACGCCCACGAAGCCCGGATCCGCAACGCGTCCGATGCCGGGAGTCGAAGTGGACGTCGTCGACAAGGACGGGAAGCCGGTTCCGGCGAACGCCGGCGGATACCTCGTCATTCGAAAACCGTGGCCGTCGATGCTGCGGACGATTCACGGCGATCCGGACCGCTACGTCGAGCAATACTGGACCGAAATGCCGGGCGTCTACTTTGCCGGCGATGGAGCGCGGCGCGACGAAGACGGCTACTTCTGGATCATGGGGCGCGTCGATGACGTCATCAACGTGTCGGGCCACCGGCTTGGAACGATGGAGATCGAGAGCGCGCTCGTCAGCCATCCGACCGTCGCGGAGGCTGCGGTCGTCGGCCGGCCCGACGACCTGAAGGGCAGCGCAATCGCGGCGTTCGTGACGCTCGAGTCGGGGCAGGTAGCGTCCGATGCGCTTCGCGAAGACCTGCGCCAGCACGTGGCGAAGGAGATCGGTCCGCTCGCGAAGCCGGACGACATCCGTTTCACCGATCAGCTGCCGAAGACGCGCTCCGGTAAGATCATGCGACGACTCCTGAGGTCGATCGCTTCGGGCGAAGCATCGACCGGCGACACGTCGACCCTCGAGGACTCTGCAGTACTCGAACGGCTCCGCGCTGAGGAGGAGTGACCACGGATCATCGTGGATAGACACAGATCTGTGGAAAGTTGCCGTCTTCTGTGACGAACCAATGGACGGGTCAGCAACAGAACCGCGAGCGGTAGCGAGCGGCTTGCGGACGGCGCCTTAAACCGCAGACTCGTCGTTGGGCGCACAGAAGTGATCTGAACCGTTCGACCGTCCGCAGGACGCTCCGCCGCGCCCCCGTTTCTTGAGCCGCGAGCGGTAGCGAGCGTCCCACGGACAGTGTCTGAAACCGAATACTCGACATGGCGGAAGGAAAGAAGTGATCGGAACCATTCGACCGTCCGTGGGACGCTCGCTACCGCTCGCGGCTCAAAAAACGGGTACCACCCGCATCGTGGGCACCAATATGACGAACCCGTGATCATCTCTTTAGTTGCTCGAGGCGGCTGCGCACCTGCCGGCGCTCGGCTTCGTTGACGCGCAGTGCGATGGCTTCGAGGGTCAGTGCGTCGCGAGGTCTTGCTTCAGCCAGGATCGTCGAGAGTGCGGTTGCGCCACCGCCTTCGAAGTCGAAGCGTCGAACTGCCTCGAGCAATGCTTCGCTCGCATCCTCATACACCGGCGTACCCACGCCGATACCCTTCCGCGCTTCGCACATTGCACCCTCAGGCACCATGACGTCGCGCCCGTCGCGTTCCAGGGCGACCCGCCCCGTCGCCACCCGCAGCGTGCTGCGAGCGTCGTCGCTGACCACGAGCGTGTACACGCACCCATAATCCACCGCCGTCGCCGTAGGCGTGTCGACGAGGAATAGCCGCGGCGGCGCCACGACGACGGCGCGCATCGATCCGCGCTCGAGCGACAGCCGATGCTCGTCGGGACCCGTCGTGACGAGGCCGACACGCGATCCGGGTCCGATCTCGACCTGTCCGATGTCGGCCACTCGAATTCTCGCCCTGGATGAAGCGTCTGTCTCGAGCCATTCGCCCACTGCGAGCATGTCGCGGCCGGTGTTGCCCCGCTGTTGAACCTTCGGTGATCCCTCGAGCGCGGTGACTTCGAGTGCGCTCGGCGGCGCGCTCACCACGGTCCACGCGATCAGGCCGAAGATCAAGAGATCCAGAACCGCCACAGCGACCCACACGGCCGCGTTCGGCCACCGGCCGCCCGATTCGACTGGCCCTGCAGTCGCGCCGGCGGAGGTCGAGGATTCCTTATCGATCGTCGCCTCGATGTTTTCGAAAACGCCGTACGGAGCCGCGACGGCCTTCAGCGCTCCCGCCGCACGCGCGGCAAACCGGATCCTGTCGCACTCCTCGCGGCACGCGCGACACGCCAGCAGATGCTCAGCGACGCGCGACGCCTGCGTTGCGCCCAGTTCCCCGTCGACGTATGGCAGAAGCGCATCCGTCACGTGTTGGCCTTTTCTCGTCAAGCGTCCCACCCTATCGAATCCCTCAAGTGCCCGAGCCGGTCGGCGAGCGCGCGATGGCCCCGGTTCAGTCGCGACGCGACCGTTCCCATCGAGATCCCGAGCGCCTCGGCGATCTCGTCGTACGAAAGCTCCTCCAGATATCGAAGGACGATTGGCAGGCGCAGTTTCGGCGAAAGCTCGGCTATGGCCGCCGCCACTTCGTCTGACACTTCGCGGCGGTTCGAATGGGAAAGCTGCGACTGTCGGACGCGGCCGAACGCGCCGAGCGTTTCGTCGACGAACGGCAACCA
This sequence comes from Blastocatellia bacterium, assembly GCA_016705245.1. Classification (GTDB taxonomy): domain Bacteria; phylum Acidobacteriota; class Blastocatellia; order UBA7656; family JADIYM01; genus JADIYM01. The sequence continues at coordinate 147,820 of JADIYM010000013.1, forward strand.
CCGGCGACGGCGGCGGCGTTCGTCTTCACAGGCATTCGCCACGATCCGGAAGAGCCACGTCCGGAAGCTGGAATCGCCGCGGTATTGCCCGATGACCGTGAACAGCTTCAGGAAAACCTGCTGGGTGACGTCCTTCGCGACGGCGGGATCACCCGAGAAATGCCAGGCGATCGAGTGAACCGCATCGCCGTAGCGCTCGAACAGGCCACGAAAGGCCTCGCGATCGCCGTGACGGCACTGCTCGATCAGGACGGCATCGTCAACCGTCTCTTTAACCGCCGCTCTGGGATGGCCCATGTCGTCCGTCATCCTTGCGCAAGTCTGCACCCCTTTCGACGCGTGTCGAAGCAGCTTTCTTCCATTTGCCTCCGTGACTCCGTGCCTTCGTGACTCTGCGTGCGTAGCGCTTTTCCACGTGGAAAGGCGCTTCGCACACAGAGACACCGAGGCACAGAGTCATGGAGGACTTACCCATTCATGGTCGCGACAAGTTCCTCGAGCCTCGCAATGCGCACGTCGAGTTCAGCGACGCGCGCACGCGTTGTTTCGACGACCTCCGCCGCCGCGCGTTCGACGAAGCTCGCGTTCCCGAGCTTGCCAACCATCGGCGCCCGCTCCTTGACGGCCTTCTCGAGCTCCTTCTGCAGCCGCACGCGCTCGGTCTCGATGTCGATGAGCCCCGAGAGCGGCACGGCGATCTCGGCCCCCGCCACGACGTCCCGGGCAGCGACGCCTATCTCCGGAATCGTGTCCCCGATCAGAAGTGTCTCGACACGTCCGAGCCGCTTGAGCTCTGCCTCGGACGCCGCAATCACCTCGCGCACGGCCGCGTCCGCCGTCGCGACGTAGAGCGTGACCGGCTTCGAACCGAGGTTCATCTCCGACCGGACGTTGCGAACCTTCGTGATCAGGTCGAGCACGGCGCCCATCCGCGCTTCCGCGTCCACATCGATCGATGCCGGGTCGGATACCGGATACGCACCAAGTCCGACGGACGGAACCGCCTGCCGATCGGCGCCGGGCAGCCGCTGCCAGATCTCTTCCGTCAGATAAGGCATGAATGGCGAGAGCAACCGCATGCTGTTCTCGAGGATGTAGACGATGCGATGCCGCGCCGCGAGCACTTCGTCCGTCACCGCGTCGCGAGTCGCCACGAGCGGTTTCGACAGCTCGATGTACCACGAGCAGAAGTCGTCCCAGATGAAGCGATACAGCTCGCCCGCCGCCTCGTGGAAGCGGTAGTCGTCGAGCGCCCGGTTAACGATGCCCGCCGTTCGGTGAAACCGCGCGAGGATCCACCGGTCCGCGAGCTTCGCGGGCTGCTCGGGCGTGTCGATCCACTTCGGCTCGGCCTCGCCGACGTTCATCAGCACGAACCGCGACGCGTTCCAGATCTTGTTCGTGAAGTTGCGGTACTCCTCGACGCGGTCGTTTTTCCAGCGAATGTCGCTTCCGGCCTGTGCCGCCGCGGCGAGCGTGAAGCGCGTCGCGTCGACGCCGTACTCCGCGAACACGTCGAGCGGATCGATGACGTTGTTTCGCGTCTTGGACATCTTCTTGCCGTGCCCGTCGAGAATGAGCCCCGTGATCACCACTTCGCGGAACGGCACGTCGCCCATGAACTTCAGTCCCATCATCATCATCCGGGCCACCCAGAAGAAGATGATGTCGAATCCGGTCACCAGAACGGTCGTCGGATAGAACGCCTCGAGGTCCGCAGTTTTCTCGGGCCAGCCCAGCGTCGAGAAGGGCCACAGCGCCGAGGAGAACCACGTGTCGAGCACGTCTTCGTCCTGCACGAGTCCCGCCTCGCCGCACATCACGCACGTGGACGGCGTCTCGCGCGAAACAGTCGCGTGACCGTTGGTGCAGTACCACGCGGGAATCCGGTGGCCCCACCAGAGCTGGCGCGAGATGCACCACGGCTGGATGTTCTCCATCCAGTCCGTGTAGACCTTCGTCCACCGCTCCGGCACGAACTTAGTCCGTCCGTCGTTGACGACCGCGAGCGCCGCGTCGGCCATGTCCTTCACGTCGAGGAACCACTGCTCGGAGAGCATCGGTTCGATCACTCGATGGCAGCGCTGGCACTGCGGCACCTGGTGCACGTAGTCCTTCACGTCGCCGAGCAGGCCCTGCGCCTCGAGGTCCTCGACGACCTTCTTCCTCGCTTCGAAACGGTCGAGTCCGGCGTAGGGACCCGCCGCGTCCGTCATCACACCGTCCGGACCGATGACGACGACCTGCGGGAGGTTGTGCCGCTCGCCGATGGCCAGGTCGGTCGGGTCGTGCGCCGGAGTCACCTTCACCGCACCGGTCCCGAACTCGGCCTCGACGGCCTCATCCGCGACAACCGGAATCTCGCGACCGAGCAGCGGGAGCACGAGCTGCTTCCCGAGCAGATGGCTGTAACGCTCGTCTTTCGGATGCACCGCGACGGCCGTGTCACCGAGCATCGTCTCGGGACGCGTCGTCGCCACCGTGATGAACTCGTCCGGATGGTCCTTCACCGGATACCGGATCTCGGTAAGCGCGCCCTTCACTTCATCCTTCGGCGATTCGAGATCCGAAAGCGCTCCGTGCTCGATGCACCAGTTCACCATTCGAACGCCGCGATAGATCAGACCTTCCTCGAAGAGCGTGACGAAGACTTCACGAACGGCGTGTGACAGGCCTTCGTCGAGCGTGAACCGCTCTCGCGTCCAGTCGACCGAGGCGCCTTCGCGTCGAATCTGCCGCTGAATCGTGCCGCCGGAGTGCTCGCGCCAGTCCCACACCTTCTTCTCGAAATCCTCGCGACCGAGTTCCTGGCGCGTCTGGCCGGTCTCGGCCTTGAGCTGCTTCTCGACGACGACCTGCGTGGCGATGCCAGCGTGATCCGTGCCCGGCAGCCACAGCGACTTGAAGTGCTGCATTCGGCGGCGACGCGTGAGGATGTCCATGAGCGTATGCTGGAGCGCGTGGCCCATGTGCAGGTATCCCGTGACGTTCGGCGGCGGAATGACGATCGAATACGGCTCGCCCGGAGCGCCGGCCGAAGGCGTGAAGTCGCCGCGTGACTCCCAAACTGCGTACCAGCGCTCTTCGGCTGCTCGGGGATCGTACTGGGACGGAATGTCAGTGGTGGCGGCCGCCGGCTGCGGCTCTTTTGATTCGCTCACGGTGGAAATACCTCTCGGTTAGAAAACGCTGATGATAGCGCAGGGACGGAGAGAGTTGACAGGATTGTCAGGATTTCCCGAGGATTGAAGGGAGCGCGACGACGCGGTCGGCGTATTCGACGAACACTTACTTCCTCGACACGGTCGGCATCGTCACAGTCGATCCGGTCGGCGAGTTGCCCGGCGTTGGCAACTGGGACGGTCAGTAACCGCAGGGTGAGTGGACAGGATGAACAGGATTCGAAGAGGATTTACAGGACTCGAGCGGCGGGCGAATGACCCCGCCAGAAATCCTGTTTATCCTCGGAGAATCCTGAAAATCCTGTCTACTCTCCTCCCAGTCGCTTGAGGATCATTTTCTCGGCAAGGTCGGGCACGACTTCCCAGGCGATCTCGCGAATGAAATCGTCGTCGAAGCGCTCCATGGCCCGCCGGACGACCTCGTCGATGACCGACTGCGGAACGCCCGCGGCCTCAGCCCCCGAACCATTGACGGGCGTGACCTCGGCAACCGACGCGGCAACGGCGACCGCCTCGCCTTCTTTCGCGATCGCGGCCGTTTCGGCCTCCATCTCTGTCGCGACAGCCGTAGCAGGCTCAACATCCGCAGCCGCCTCGTGCCTTTCGACGGAGGCCTCGGAAGCAGCCTCGACCGCTTCGACGGGCACCTCGTACGCCTCGGCAACACCGACTGCGTGCTCGTCTGGCGGAGGTTCAATCTCGGGCGTCCAATCGGTCGGCGCGGGTTCGAGCGCCTGGATCGCATCGTCGTCGCCGAACGTCGGGTTCTCGTCCGCAGCCGAAAGCTGATCGAGCTCCTCGGAAGTGAAACGCTGTGTTGCGGAACCGACGCCTGGCGTGAAGGCCTTCGTCATTCCGCCAGCCTTGATCGTTTCACCCGAGAGCGGCGCCCTCGCCTCTTCCTCCGAGATTCCGGCCGGCATGCTGAACGGCGGCTCGAGATCGACCGGCATCTCGAATGGCGTGCCGCTCGATGTGGGAACCTCGTCCGAAAGTGCAAAAGGAGTTTCGCCAACGTCGTACGAGCTCGTGCCCCACGCGCCTGCCGGAGGAGGCTCGGGTTCGGGCTCGAATGCCTTGGGCGGCTGCGCCTGAGGATCCCACGCCGATGTGACGTCCTCCGACGGCTTCACGGTGAGCGACGGCGTCCCAGCTGGCCGGGCGTTCTCTTCGAGGTCGGGATCGGCACTCGGCGACACGCTCGCAGTCGACTCAGCCACGTCGGCAAATGTCTCGAGCAGTGGATCGCGCCGTTCCTCGATGACTGCCGGTTCGTGGACATGCTGGTCGATCACGCCGGCTCCCGAAAGATCGAGAGGCGAATCCGTGTGCGGCAGTTCCCTGCGACTTACGACGGCATCGGCCTCGTCAGCCGGTGCCTCGAAGGATGGCAGCGGGCCGCTCGTAGTCGCGAACGAGAATCCCGGAAGCGAATCGGGAGGACCCTTGATCGCCGACGGTGAATCGATCGGCATCTCTTCCGGAGCATTCAGCGTGAACGGCTCCAGGTGCTCGACAGGTGCTGAATCGGCCGGAAACGACGGCGGCGAGAAAAGTGCGCCCGTGGGAATCGGCGAGCCGATGGCCATGGTTTGATCGGAGAACGACGACGCGGCTTCCGGCTCGGGCTCGTGTCCGGTCATCGCCGCCGGTAGAGGCGGCAGCTTGGCCGTCGAAACGTAGGGGTCGTACGGCGGCGGGCCTGGTTCCTCGTCGTCGATGTCCTGGCGCGGGACCGGTGTCGTAGGCACGTCCCAACCCACGACCTGTCCGCGGTATGCCGGCTGCGGTTCCGGCGCAGCCGGAGGATTGGCCGCTGCCTTTCGCGCCGCCGATTCGGCGAGCAGCCGCTTGACCGTCTCGACCAGGATGCGCGACTCGAACGGCTTCGTGAGGTGGCCGTCAGCGCGGACGCGAGCGGCTTCCGACTTGTCGAACGGCTCGAAGGCTCCGACGAGCAGCACGACGGGAATGTCGGCGTGCTGCGGATTCGTCTTCACATACTCGCAGACTTCGTACCCATTCCGGCCCGGCATGAAGATGTCCGCGAGAACGAGATCGAACACGTCTTCGCTCAGCTTGCGAAGCGCGAGCTCGCCGTTGCCGACGGTGACCACATTGATTCCTTCATCGGTAAACGTCAGATTGACGACCTTCTGAATCGTGATGCTGTCGTCGGCCAGCAAGATCTTGTTCGCCATTCGGAACCCCCGCGCCGAGCGGACTGCCGCCAGAGATTTTGGACGTTCGGACCGCTCTGATTTGAAGATGGAACCTTTCCGGCAGTCTAGAACAGGTGCTGTTTAAAGGCAACGCTTTCCGCAGTTGCGGGGAGATTGGTCCGAGCGCGACGTCGTCGGAGGAGGGGGTGCATGGAATGCAGGCACCGTGGTCCAGCCGCGAGTTGGCTATGAACGACGGCCCGTCGCTGCGCTCCGGGTTCTGGGTCAACGACGGCTCGTTTTCACGGCCCGTCCGAACGCGCACCGTTTGACCCAGAACCCCGAGCGAAGCGAGGGGCCGACCGTGGCACTCACGCTCCACGAATCGAACGACTGCTCGTTTTCACGGCCCGTCCGAACGCGCACCGTTTGACCCAGAACCCCGAGCGCAGCGAGGGGCCGACCGTGACACCCGCGCTCCACGAATCAAACGACGGCCCGATTTCACGGCCCGTCCAAACGCGCCCCGTTTGACCCAGAACCCCGAGCGCAGCGCTGAGCGTGTCCCACAGTTTGTGCTGGACACGGTCAGAAGTGCAGCGAGGGGCCGACCGAGCGCTCGAGCTGGTGGTGGCGGACGCAAAAGGATCGGGCGAGCGGTACAACCACTTGGCGGGAGGGGGGCGGACCGCTCACTGCGTTCGCGGTTCGGGACGCGGCGGGAGAGCGGCCCCCGTCGGCCGCAGGCCGACCCGGAACCGCGAACGCAGTGAGCGGCCGGCCGGGTGAGCGCTCACGTCGGTGGTTGCGGATGCAGGCGGATCGGGCGTGCACCGCAATGTGGCAAGTCTTCATGAACGCGACACAGATGCCCGTGTCCAGCCGATTTGATTATGGGTAAAGGTCAGAGCGCAGCGAGGGGCCGACCGTGGCACTCACGCTCCACGAATCGAACGACGCCCCGTCCAAACGCGCACCGTTGGACACATTTCAGCAGCCCCGGATTGACCTTCCGGAAAAAACCCTACGGCGCGTACGCAAACACCACCGGCTCGGACCGAAGTTCCCCATCGATCGCCACGAGCGTGTTCGTTCCTGCCGCGACGCCGAGGCCGTCAATCGGTCCCTTGATCCGGAACACGTTCTTCGCCGTCAGGAACTTCACGCGACCGACATCGACCGGCCTTCCGTTGATCTCGAACAACGTCGTCGCCGGCATGCGCTCGCCACCCACCGTCAGCTTCACCGACGTCGGTCGCGACTTGACCAGCACCGACGTCACGAGCGGCGGCGGGATCGGCACCCATCGTCCGTCCTCGATGTTGTAGATCACCAGTGCGAAGTCCTGGTCCGTCGCGTCGCCGTTGCCCGGAACCCCGTCCCCGGCAATCGTCGCAGCTCGCACCGTCACGGTGAACGCTCCGCGAATGCCGGCTGGAATCGTGACCGTCTCGACCGTGTTGATCGCGTCGGCGACTTCCGTCGGGTTCGGGGTCGACGTGAAACCTGAATAGGCGTTGCCGCGGAACACGGTGTCTCCGACCCGCACCTCGAGGTCCAGATCGTTCACGCGAGCCGCGAAGTTCGGCACGCCCGGCGCATCGGTCCAAACGAGCGCCACCCTGAACGGCCGCTCCGGATCGCCTACGTCGCCCGTCTCGACATGCGTCTCACCCGCCGTCGAGAACGTCACCGTCTGATCGACGAGCACCCGCGCGGCATCATCAAAAACCGGAGCCAGCGAGACCCGCCCGAATCCCTGTCGCGCGTCCGGCAACTGCCTGCCGGCGCGCTCCCCGGCGAGCGGGGTCGCAGATCCGACCAGAATCGCCTTCACCATCGCCGGTGACGGCGGCGAGCCACCGAACCAGTCCTCGATCGCCGCATACGCGCGAACGAGCGCGGCCGCCCCGGCAACGACCGGTGTCGACTGGCTCGTCCCCGATGCCCACGCATAAAGCGTCTGTCCGGCCGGGAAATATTTGCTGATGGCGAGATCCACACACAGACTGCGCCCATTGTAGAAGCGGTGCTGCGACGCACAACCTTGCACGTGCGTTCCCGGCGCGACGAGATCCGGTTTCGTGCGCCCGTCGTCGAGCGGCCCGCCGCTCGAAAAGTCCACGACGTCGTCGGCTGAATCCGCGCCGTCGTCGCCAACGCCGCACGCGTCGACTACGCCCTCCGGACGGTAGCCCTCGCTCGCTCCGACAGTGATGACGTTCTTGCCGGTCGCCGGAGTCAGAATCGTACCGCCACCGTAGGCGTTTCCAGCAGCGAAACAAACCGTGAACTCCTGATTTCCGGCGGTCGCCGGATCAGCGTCACGGACGATCGCGTCGTATTCCATCGACTCGACCGTGTACCGGTTCGCCGGCGCGCCCCAGCTGTTCGAGGCGAACCGCATTCCGTTGCGAAACGCGTGCGTCGCTATGTCCGTGTAGGTGCCCGAGAGAAAGATGCCGTCGCCGCGATCGAAGATTTTCGAGCCACCCACTCGTACGAACGGTGCGACACCGAGTCCGAGCCGGTACCCGGCCGCGTCGACGCCCATTGGCACCGTTCCATCGCTGTAGCCCGTCGCGATCGACGCGTTGAGCGTGCCGTGACCGTAGAAGTCACCCGGCGACGGCTGCGGGCCGGCGACGAACGACACCGCATACGCGATTCGCGACACGCCATCGACGCCACGGAAGTCCGGATGGCCGTCCGGGTCGTTCGGAACACCCGTGTCGAGCCCGGAATCAACCACGTCGATGCCGAAATCGAAAGTCTCTCCGGTGAATCCCTTCGCCGCAAGCCACTCGAGGTATCCTGGTCCTGCAGGCTGCTTTCCCGTCGCGTCGAGCTGTCCCGAGGTGATGACGCCGGTCCGCTCGTCCTGGGGCGACGGTGCGCGCCACGGCTCGATGTTGACGACCTCAGGCCGGTCGAGCAGTGACGACAACAACGCGGCGGGAAAGGCCCCGCGAACGATCAGGAACGCACCGACGCGCGAGACTGGGACGAACGTATGGTCAGCACGGGCGGTCAGGTCGCCGGCAAGCTGCGCACCTGCATCGTCGCCGAAGATCTGCACCGCTGAAGCGACCGCTGACAACTCGCGCGATTCGCCGAGTTCGGCGTCGAGCGCAGGATCGAGCTTCTCGAGCCGGCCGAACTCGCCAACCCACGTCACAAACGGCCGCGAGACAAAGCGGCTGATCGCCGACGCCGTGCCACGTACGAGCAGCGCGTCGTCCGGAACGGGCGCGAGCACTTCGAGGCCGTCCGCGCGGGCCGCGACTCGCCAGTCGTCCTGATCGGCCCCCGTACAGCGGACCATGGCAACGGAAGCGACAGGACTCTCCGCTTTCGCCGCGAGCGTGGTTCGCGCGGAACGATCCAGCGCCTGCCCGGCTTCCGACCGAGGATCGAGATTCCCGCGTCGAAGCCGAATCACGTCGCCTCGCCGGGGCGACGCAGACGATTCACCTCCAGCCGGTAGGACCTGTGGAACGACGGTCAGCCAGACGGCTGCAACGGCGAGCGTCAGAAGAAGTCGAGACATCGTGGCGGGGGTTCTCACGTCGGACAGGTCTCCAGACGAAGAAGCATCTCACGTGCGGGCAGCCATTGCCATTAGTGCATTGCGCGAAGCGCTTTGGAGTGCGGCGTGAATCGCCGCTTTGGATCGCTTGTCTCGGTCGCCGGGAAGAAGAAAACAAAGCGGCGATTCACGCCGCACTCCAAAGCGCTTCCCGCAATGTTTCAGGGCGCTCCGAAGGGCAAGACTCAGAAGGCGAGCACGTTCGACCTCACGTCCCGCTCCATGACCACGATCGCGTTCGGATCGCGCTTCTTCAGACCGAGCACCTTCCGGGTCCCCCGCACCTCCACGCTGCCGGCCGAATACGAGAACGTCTGCTGGATCGGCACGACCACACCGTTTATCTCGATCAGGGAATTCTGCGAGAAACCGGCGCCATAGATTCGCAGGATCTTCTTTCCGTAAGTGGCGCGCTCGATGGCCGGCGACGGTTCGGAACTGCCCGGCACCTCGCGCACCGCGGCGGCGTAGTCGACGCGGCCGAATCCGTCCCAGCCAGGCCCGCTCGGACGGTTGTCCGAGAAATCCGTCGGCAGATCGTTGGCCGTGTTGATCAGCAGCTGTCGCACATCGACAGCGTCGAGAGTTCGCCTGCCGTTGACGGCCTTGTCGCGCGAGATCACGAGTCCCGCGAGGGCCGCGACGTATGGCGCTGCGAACGACGTTCCCGCGACTATCTCGTGCGTCGTGGTCCCAACCGTCAGCTCGGGATTGGCATTCGCGTCGGCAACCGTCACAAAGGTCGCCGCGAGCGTCACGGCCGGCGCCACGACGTTCACCGCGGCGAATCCGTACTGCGATTTCGGCCATCGGCCGTTGATCCGCCCGAGGTCCTGCGAACCGCTCGTTGCAGTCAGACTGAAGCCGCTCCCGGAACCGCCCACCGACACCACGTTGCCGAACGACGCCGGATACTGCTGCACGGGCGCG
>JADIYM010000014.1 GCA_016705245.1 Blastocatellia bacterium
CACGGACGGTGCCTGAAATCGCAGACTCGGCGTTGCAAGGATCGGAACCGATCAAGCAATCCGTGGGACGCTCGCTACCGCTCGCGGCTCACAAAATGGGGCGGCCCCGCAGAACCAGCGGACGGGTCGACACCTCCAGTGCCGGACGCTTCGCGAGTCTGCGGCAACAGTGCGAAGAGTACTTGTCAGTGTCTGAGTGACTTCGCGGAATCGCGCGAGATTCCCGTCGGCTGGCTGGCTGGTGCACACATCGACCTTCCCTCACCAGTATTAGCCGCGAGGACAACATCTGCAAGCGAAGTATCGGAAGGATCGCGACCGTCGTCGCCGGTGTTTTGGTCGTTTGCGCGGTTGGACCGGGCGTGGAGTGCCCGATCCGGTGACTCGTGGCAGCGTTCACTTGCGATGTGCACGGACGACTTCGACGAAAGGACGGCGTGCCCGATATCGTCGTGGGATTTCCCGGATTCCTCCGGTGGTGGGCTGGTGCTCCTTCTCGGGAACATCGACGCCATCCATCGGAACACGCTCGGGGAGCGCGCGCGCGCATGCCGCCGGTGCAAGCGTGTACGGGCCGTTCCTGCCGGCCGTCAACTTGCCGACACGGCGGATGCTCCAGAGCTGCTCGTTGCCAGTGACTTCGACAATGACGGACACCGCGATGTCGCCTACGCTGCACAGGGCGCCGAAGTACTGAGAGTTGCGACCGGGAACGGGCGCGGCGCTCTCGGGCGCGGACGGTCGATTCCGCTTCCGGGCGCGATTCGATCACTGGCGTCCGGTGAGCTCGGCCGCGCGCCGACGGGTTGCTCGAGCTGTTCGTCGAGGTCGACGAAGCCCGAAGGCGAGCTCGAAAGGCGGCGTCCGCTCGCTCGTGCTCGAGCGTACACGGCGCTGCCCGTGCGCTTCCGCGAGCCGTCGAGCCGTCGGACTCGGTTAACAAGTCTTCCGCGAACGCAGCCGAAAGCCACACCGGCACGGCGGCACGGTTCACCGCTGCGCCTGAACGCCGACGCTGTCGACGATCTCGTCATCCTTCGTCGACGGCGAGCACGCCATCCTCAAGCTCTCGTCGCCGCGAGCGACCTTCACGGTCTCGACGACGAACGACGCAGGCACCGGATCGCTGCGAGCGGCGATCAAATCCCCCAGTACAATCCAGTCGGCGCCGACGCAATCCTATTCAATATCCGGGCGCCGGTCCGCACACGGTGCGCCCGCATCGCCGCTGCCAGCCGTATCGGCGGCTGGCGGCGCGGTGATGATCGATGCGACCTCGAGCCCCGACTTAGCTACGCCCGTCCGTCGTGCTCCGACCGGCTCGAACCTCGCGCCGGGCAGTGTAGGCTCGTCCTGATCGCCGCCGGCTGCCTCGTCCAGGGTCTCGTGATCAACGGGCTCAGGCGATTCGAACGTAGGCGTGGACAAGCCATCGCGATTCTCGCAGGTGGTAGTTGCCGGATCGAAGCATCTACCTAGGGACCAAGGCCTCCGGAAACGGCGCAGTGCACCGAACTCGACGGGCGTCAGCATCCAGATTTCGACCGGCAACGTCGTCGGCGGGACAGTTACACGCCGCCGTAACGTGGTCTCAGGCAATAGGAAGCGTGGCGCGGCGGTCAACTACGACGAAACCGCGACCGCAAACGTCATCTCGGGTAACTACATCGGCACGAACGCGACCGGAATGGCGGCAATACCGAACAGGACGGGCATCTACCTGAGCTCCGCCCCAGGCAACGTCGTTGGCGGACGCGCGGCAAACTCCTCAACGTCATCTCGGGGTCGCTCAACCCCGGCTTCGGTGTCGGCATTGCCTACGAAACCGCGAACGGAAACCTCGTTCAGGGCAATTTCATCGGCGTCGCCGCCGACGGCGTGCGGGCTCGGCAACGGCGGCGCGGGCATGTTCGTCAGTGGCGGCGCGAGCGACAGCGTCTCAGTGGGCCCGCTGCCACGCCGGGAAATACGTCCGCCTACAACCTCGGTGGCGTGCAGATCCTGCGGAGACGTCGCCCGGAGCATTTCCGGCTGGCAATCTCGTCTCTCAAGCACGATCCACTCAGACCAGCGCCTTGGGATCGACACAGAGCTTCGACTACGGCGGCGACCCCGCACCGAACGACGAGTGGCGACGCCGATGACGGACCAAACAGCTTCAAGAACTCCCGGTCTCACGTCCGTCGAACAGGCGCATTCGCGGCGCTCGACCTCAAGCCGGACGCGGCGTACACGGTCGACTTCTACTCGAACGACGAGTGCTGATCAGCCTTCGGGATTCGGCGGGGAAGACCCTGGCTCCGGAACATCCATGGTCACGACGGACGGCGCGGGGCAGGTCGACATCGACGCAACCTTGTCCGGTCCCAGCCGGCGCGGGCGTCGCAGCCACTGCGACCGACGCCGAACAACCTCCGAGTTCTCGCAGTGTTTTGCCGTCGGCGGCAGCTCGATGGCGGACCTCGCGATTTCCGCCGGCACTGACGTCGGAGCCGTCGCGGCTGGCCAACCTTCGTACTACTCACCGTCCACAACTATGGGCCGGGGACCGCTGCCAATGTCACATGACCGATCCGTTGCCGTCGCAGACGGCCTTCGTCGACGTCGCGCCGGTAGCCGGCTAGTCCATCACGACGCCGGCCGCCGGCGGCGCGACTCGGTGGATTTACAACGACTTGGCGCGATTCCGGCGGCGCGGAGTCGACGTTCGTCATCACCGTTCGCGTGCGACAATGCCGCGGCGGAGACCTCGTCAACACGGCGACGGTTGCGAGCGCGATGGACCCTGCCGCCGCCAACAACTCGACGACCGCCATCACGACGCTCAGCGGCGCCGACGCGGCCGCGGACCTCTCGGTAACGATCGACGGCGATCCCGCGACCCGTTGCAGCCTGATAATAACTCGTTTATTCGATCGTCGTGTCGAACGCCGGCCCATCGGACGCAACCGACGCGCTGCTCACGGCGAAGCGCCGGCTGGAACGGTTTTCCTTTTTGCCATCCCGACACTGACGACCGCGCCTGACTTCGCCACGAGCGGTCCCATCACGTGGGATCTGCGGTCCTTTCCGGACGGGCGCAGCGGAGCCGTTCGTCATTGTCGTGGCCCTGCCGGAAGCGGAGCGGTTCCTCCGCCAAGCGTCAGCGCATCGGCCAGCGTGACAATTCGACTCGCGATCCGGACTCGAGCGACAACGACGCGACGGCAACGACAGCGGGTCGGGGCGAACCCACGCCCGCGGATCTCTCGGTCACCGCGTCGGGTAGCGCCACCAGCGTCGAGGCGGGCGATTCGATAACGTACACGGTTCGCGTGACGAACAGCGGGCCGAACCGGCCACGAACGTCGCTCGTCGACTCACTTCGAGCGGCGCTTATTTCGTGAGCGCCACGACCTCGCGAGGCTCGCTCGTCACACCATCGGTCTTCGATTCCGGCGCGGCAGTCGCGGGCTCAGGACGCTTGCGTCGGGCGCCACGGCGACGTTGACGTTTTCGATGACTTGGTGACGTCGGGCGGCGGTTCGATCGTGAACCACGCGTTCGTCCTGGGTCGACGATCGATCCACGACGAAAACGATTCCGCGACGGTCAGACTACGGTCGCAGCGCGGGCATTTTTTGGCGATGATCACGCTGGGAGGCGCCAGACCTGGAGTCGCCCGATCTCGAGCCGCCGCAGCAACCTCGAGGCGCTGATCGTTCCCTGGCGACCGCATACGTTGGGCCGTCCACGCGAATCACGCCGCCGCGCGTCGCAAGGGCGCGACGTCGCGCCGATCCGCCGCTCTACTACAACATCTACACGTCGAACGTCCCTGGCGTCGCGGCGAGCCAGGCCACGTTCTTCACGTCGGTTCCGGGCATCAAGACGACCGCCACCGCGCCTGTCGCGCCGGGCGGTCCTTTGTCGTCACTGCGGGGTATCCATCCGGCGAGCCCACCCACGAACGAGGACGGTGCTGGCGAGGTCGCCGGTCCTGCGACCTCGGTCGTCGCAACTGCCAAGAAGCTCACGGTGAAGGGCTCGGGTTTTGCGTCACCGATGCAGGTCTACGTTGACGGCATTCCGTTCTCGACCGCGGCGAAGGTCAAGCCGACTAAGGTGAATCAGAAGGGTCGGCTGTTACGACCCGGGACAGACGCGCCGAGTACCCCGCGCTGGCCAGACGATCGTGGTCACGATCCGCCGACAACGGAGGTACGACGACGGTGCCCGTGGCGAGGTAGTCATCACGACGCCCGTATCGGAACCGCGAGCGGTAGCGAGCCGGACGCAGGACGATCTTTCATGAGCGCGGAGCCTAGACCGTCCAAGATGCGTTTAGGTCTTCGAGTCTGTCCGCCAGCCAGCTGCGTTACCGCTCGTGGTTCTGATGCTCGGGTCAGTCTCCAGAACGAGCGGGTGTGTCGGCCTTTCCCCGGATTGGCGTGCACCGCGGTGTAGCATTGCGTTGTACACGTCTCGGTCGGAGGTTAGTCATGGGCAAGCGCACGGCGCTACGCTTCGTCGCACTGATCGTCATCGCTGCGTTCGGTTTCGTCGCATTGCCGGCGCGCGGCAAGTCCGGTGGTCAGGACATCCTCGATCGAATCCGCGACACGGCGGGCGTCGTCTCGGTCGTCGAGGAGAACTCAGGCAACCCGGGACCAGGTTCTTCCGGCTCGAAGTTCGAGCAGCCGGTCGACCCGCAACATTCCCGTCGGTCCGGAAGTTCAGCCAGCGCGTCACGATCCTCCACCGCGACGTCAACGCGCCGACCGTACTCGAGATCAACGGCTACTACGTCATCGAGCTCGGTGCAATTCGAGCTCACGGCGCTGCTCAGGCCAATCAGGTCCACGTCGAGACACCGGTATTTCCTGCCTCGCGACCGGATCCGGTCAGCTGGCCATTACGCCCTGAACATCGCTCAGAGCGCGGCGGATCACCACGCGATCGTCACGGCATTCCGACCGCTCTACACGGCGAAGTGGGTCTCGAGCGGCGCGAGCAAGGCGGCATGAGCGACGTGTACCACCGCTTCTACTACCCCGACGACGTCGACGCCGTCGCCTTACGTCGCCCCGAGCAGCTTATGGCACGCAGGATCCACGCTACGTCGCGTTCGTCGCGAGCCTCGGATCCACGGGTATCCGCAACCGGCTGCTCAAGTTCCAGCGACGAGCCTCGAAGCGCGAAGCTCGTGCGGTTCATGGACGATCCTTCGTACGACATTCTCGGCAAGGATCAGCGATCGAATTCGCAATTCTCGAAAATGCCGTTCAGTTTCTGGCGGTACGAAGACGCCGACCTATGCGGCGAGATTTGGCGCGGACGCGTCGGCGCGGCAGATCTACAACTTCCTCGACCGCGTCGTCTTCGTGAACAGCTTCAGCGACGACGCGCTGACGTATTTCGAAGCCTATTACTACCAGTCGGCCACCGGAGCTTGGCGGGCCGGCGGTTGGTGAGCCGAGTCTCGAAGATCTGATTCGCTATCCGGGGCAGGACGGTCCTGTAATTCTTCCGCCGCTTGGTGTCGAGAAGCCCTTCGAGCCCGACGTGATGCCAATGATCGAACGGTTCGTGCTCGAAGAGGCGCAGCGCGTGCTCTTCATCTACGGCGAGAACGACCCGTGGTCGACGAACGCCTTTGCGGTCAGCGCCTCCAACGACTCGCTACCGTCCTTTTCGTCACGGGTCGCGAGGGGAACCACAACTCGATATCGAAGCTGTCGAGCGCAGATCGCAGCTTTCTCGGCAAGCTTAGTGAGTGGCTCGACGCGCCCGTGGCCCGCGACGGCTTCCGAACTCTCCCTGGACCCGAGCTACCGCATCGACCGTCGAACGCGGAAGGAGCTCTTCCTGCGATAGCGACCGGGACAACTGCGGGGCACCGGCGCTTGGAGTCGACGTCGGACGACTTCGGGGTCGCGAAAGGTGAGAGACTGTTGGTCTCCGAGGAACGGTGGTAGTCTGGGTCCGCAAATCCAGCCTGTTCACGTCCGACTTCTTGTCGACAAGAGTCCCCCGATGCCAAAGCTCGTGCTTTCCTGCCTGTATGCCTCGTTCTGTCCCTGTCAGCCTGCGGTTTCTCGTTCCGGAAACAGCGAAGAAGTCGATAAGGCCAACAAGCTGGTCAACGAGGAATGTGATTCAGACCGAGGCGGAGAAGCTCTTTCGAGTCAACGGGCAAATACGATGCGATCGTGAAGGAAGCCCAGTCGGCCGAGAATACCTTCGAGGAACTGGCCAACAAGGAAGAGCCGCTGAAGGCGCTGCTCGCCCGCTCGAAACTGCCGCGAACAAGTTTCGAGAAGCCGCTCAAAGTCAGAAAGACGCGAGCAAGCTGAAAGTGGAAGATTGGTTCAAGCAGTACCGGTCGCTGCGCGGCGAGCGGCTGAAAGGAAGCCAGTCCGTGGACGTCTTTCCAGAGTGGTCAAGATCACTTACGACCCGTCCATCGAGACCGAAGAGGATTTCGCGGCAAAGCTAAAGGAGCAGCAGACAGCCCTCGAGAACCTCGGCAAACAGAAAGTGGATCTCAAGGCCAAGGTCGACAAGCTCACGGCCGATCCACAAGGACGACTTCAAGCAGCAGTAACTTCGGGGACCACTACGACGAGACCTGTCGATGACCGGTCTCGTCGTCACCAACTTCGGGTAAGCGAAATCACGGCAGGATGATCCCGTCGCGCAGGCCGGCCAGCACCACGCAGTGAGCTACGGGCGTTCTTCGGGTAATTCCGGTTCACTGACGTTTTCCACGGCTCGAAGCTGCAGTGCTCAGCGGTTGCAGCCTTAAGCCCGGCAGCAAGTCCAGCCAGGTAGAGTCCCGGCCGGCGATCGATCACTCGTGGCAGTCAGCGAGATCGCGCACCTGTCGCATCAGTACCGTGCGCGGCGGATCTTATCCGGTGGGAGGGACCCGCTCGCTACCGCTCGCGGTACTGATCCCCGACACCACCGGAACCCGCTCGTCGCTCGCGGTACTGTTTCCCCCGTCATCGGAACGTGTCGTTCAACTCGCGTCCGGCCAATTGCCTGGTGAGTCGTGGCAGGATCAGTACCGCGAGCGGTAGCGAAGAGGTTTCTATCTGGTGGGAGCGACGACGGACTCGGAGGTACGGTTGGTAGTGGGCGTCGCGAGCCGCCAGATAGAAATCGCTGAACGAAACCGCGGAGGGGCACGGATGGCTGTGTGGCGGGTGCTATGGGGATAGTTCGTTTTTGGGAGACCTGAGCGCGTCCGGGTTCCGAGTCTGGCGCCTGGTGAGCCTCGGAAGTGAGGTTAGTGGTGGTGAGCGCAGGTCCATTGGGGCGTGAGAAATGGGCGGAGCTTGTCCTTGCGGAAGTGGCGGAGTGAAAGCGGGCACACGATGAGCGTGCCGCCGGAGAGGCAGTCGGACGGGAGCGAGGCGTTGTGGGTTGCTGGTCACGATGAGTCGAGGCGGATCCGTTGAGGCTCGGCGAGTTGGCTCGGGACGGTCAGACACGACGCGGCAGATCGAGACAGGCTCGGGATGATCTCGATGATGCGCATGCGACCGTTGAGGCATTTGGGACAGCGGTCGGTGGGGAGGCCGGTGAGGACTTCGAGTATCTGGTTGGCCGTTCGGCAGTGCTCGAGTCGATTGGTTGGCGGGACGGTGACGCCAAGCAGACGACGGATGAGGTCGAGGTTCGCGGCGCGGCAGGAGTTGGCGAGAAGGCCGTAAGAGCGGATGCGGTGAAAGCCCGACGGGAGGACGTGAAGCAGGAAGCGGCGAATGAATTCGTCGACGGTGATCGTCATGATCTTCTCGGAGCCGTGATCGTTGTAGTCCCTCCAGCGAAAGGAGACGTGGGAGTCGGAGATGTCGGTGATGCGATGGTTTGAGATGGCGACGCGGTGTGTGTAGCGGCCGAGGTACTTGAGGACGCGCTCGGGACTGCCGAAGGTACGCTTGGCGTAGACGACCCACTTGAGATTCGACTGACGTGCGACGAAGCGGGCGAAGAGGGCCGGATCGGCCAGATGCGAGAGCTGACCGTGAAATGAGAGGTCGCCGCGACGGAAGGCGGCCGTGAGCATGTCGAGAAAGAGAGTGCGGAAGCGCCACGAGAGGACTTTTACGGGAAGGAAGAAGCGCTTTCGGCAGCGGATCCAGCGCGAGCGGTCTGCAGAGAGTCCGCCGCCCGGGACGATGCAGTGCAGATGGGGGTGGTGGGTGAGGGTCTGTCCCCAGGTGTGCAGGACGGCGAGCAGGCCGATGCGTGCGCCGAGGCGTTTGGGATCCGAGGCGATCGAGATGAGGGTCTCGGCGGTGGCGGCAAAGAGGATGCCGTAGACGACGCGCTTGTTCTGGAGGGCGAGGTGGGCGATCTCTTCCGGGAGAGTGAAGACGACGTGGAAGTAATGAGTGGGGAGCAGGTCGGCAGAGCGGGCCTCGACCCACCGGACGCGCTCGAGCGACTGGCACTTGGGGCAGTGGCGGTTGGCGCAGCTGTTGTAGGCGTTGCGACGGTGGCCGCAGGCATCGCAGGCTTCGACGTGACCGCCGAGGGCGGCCGTCCGGCAGCTCTCGATCGCACGCATGACGCGACGCTGCACGGGCAGAAGCGACGCGCCGAAACGAGCGAGAAATTGAGCTCCGAACTTGTGGAAGACGTCGGCCACCTCGAAGCGTGGCCGCGCGCTCACGGCTTGTCGCTCCCGATCGGCGGCAGAATGCGGTCGAGCGGGCTCGCAGTGGATGCGATCCGAATGCCCGAGACATGGGTGTAACGCGCCGTCGTGCGCAGGCTCCGGTGGCCAAGCAGTTCCTGGATGATGCGGATGTCGTTTCCGTCTTCGAGCAGATGCGTGGCGAAGCAGTGGCGCAGGGTGCGAGGGGTCACGCGCTTGGAGAGGCCGGCATCGACGGACGCGCGC
The DNA here is from genome assembly GCA_016705245.1 of Blastocatellia bacterium. GTDB lineage: Bacteria > Acidobacteriota > Blastocatellia > UBA7656 > JADIYM01 > JADIYM01. The sequence goes on from JADIYM010000014.1 coordinate 8,897, forward strand.
TTGCAGACGTAGCGAATGGTCGAGATGCCGACCGGCGTCGACGGGTCGGCGCTCGGAAAGAGCCAGTAGACGGGCCGCTCACGTCTCCAGTGCGCTCGCAGCAACTTGAGCAGTGCCGGACTCCGCATGACGTGGCGGTCCCGGAGTCCCTTGCCCTGGCGCACGGTGATGAGATTGCGCTCGGAGTCGATGTCACTGACAAGCAGGTGCGTCGCCTCCGATGACCGCATCCCGGTCGCATAGATCGTCGCCAGAATCGTGCGGTACTTCAGATTGACGACCGCGTCGAGCAGGCGGAGGACCTCGGAGGGTGAGAGCACGACCGGAAGCCGGTACTCGCGTCTGGCATAGGCGATGTAGGGCGTCGACCATTCTCGACCGAGCGTCACGTGCTCGACGAATCGGATCGCGCACCGGGCGAGATTGACCGTGCTCGGCGAAAGTCCACGGTCGACGAGATGAAGCAGAAAGGCGCGAGCCTGTTCGGGACCTAGATGCTCGGGCGATTGGTCGAAGTGCTTCGCGAAAGCCGCGACGTAGCGGATGTAGGTCCTTTTCGTCTGCGCGGAGAAGTTTCGCAGGCGCATGTCGTCTATCATTCTCTGGCGGAGTGCAGTCATGACGAGCTCCTTTGTCTGGTGGGTTTGCAGCTTTTGACAACAGCATTTTCACCGACAAGGGAGCTCTCCGCCTCAGCCATCCGATCCGCAGATGACACGCAACCCACCTGCGACGTCGCAAGACGCCCTGAGCCAACGCACCGCCGCCCGAAGCCCGAGACTGCAGCTACGTGCTCCCGCTTCCTACCGCGCAGCGGTTTCGTTCAGCGAGCGGGTCGCGATGGAGTCGGGATACGCCGGTGGTCAGGTGCGCACGGTATTGATGCCGTCAGGCGGCCTGCTGGATCAAGACCGGTTCCAGAGCATCGCCGCTAGCATTGCGGCGAGGAGCGCTCCGGCGACGTAGGCGATGTAGAGGTGCACCGAGCCGGCCTGAATCCGCCGAACCCTCGAGGAAATCACCCGCACACGCGAAATCACGGGATCGTAGACGATCTCCTTGAAGCGGTCTCGAATCCCGCTTCGGTACTCGATCGAGCTCACGAAGTACTTCGAGTCGGGATGAAAGTCCACCGACAGGTCCTCCGTCGGCCGGTAGATCTCCGCGAAGATCCGTCGGAGCGGCTCGGCGAATGCCGTCGCGGTGTACTGCATTCGCGGCGTCGAGCCGAATCGGCCGCACCCCCAGGTCGGCGCGCGACGCAATCGAAGGCGGCCGGCAAACAACGACAGCGCCACGATGACCAGAACCGGGATCACGATGAGCCATGCGGCGAGGAGCGGCGGAGAGAAGCTCGCCTCGGTTGCGGGCGCAAGGACGGACAGTGCGGGTGCAACCGTCGCGTCGACCTGCATGTTCGGAACCGTTGCGACGATCCGGCCAAGGATCGGCGTCACCGCTGGAGCGCCGATTCCGAGCGCGAGGCACGCCGCCGCGAGCAGGCCCATTCCCGCGCGCATGGACATCGGCGACTCGCGCGCGTGTTCGGCCTCGGTCGAACGCGCCGTGCCGAGAAACGTGATCCCGAACGCCTTGACGAAACACGCGGCGGCCAGCCCGCCGGTCAGCGCGAGCATGCCGACCGCGACCGGTATCGCGATGGTCACGACGAGGCTCCTCGACCTCGAACCCGCTGAGCAGCGACTGGAACACGAGCCATTCACTCGCGAAGCCGTTGAGAGGCGGCAGCGCCGAGATCGCCGCCGACCCGAGCAGGAAGAAGCCCGACGTCCACGGCATCCGCTTCGCGAGTCCGCCGAGTTCCTCGATGTTGCGCGTGTGCGTGGCGTGAAGCACTGAGCCTGCCGCGAGGAAGAGCAGCGACTTGAAGGCCGCGTGGTTGATCGTGTGGAAGAGGCCCGCCGCGAGCCCGAGCCACGCAAGGTCGGGCCGGCCGTAGCCGCCGAACAGGAGCGCGGCGCCGAGCGCCATCGCGATGATCCCGATGTTCTCGACCGAGTGAAATGCGAGAAGCCGCTTGAGGTCGTGCTCCATAAGCGCGTAGAGCACGCCAAGCAGCGCCGACGCGGCGCCGATGGCGAGCACGACGACTCCCCACCAGACCGGTCCGGTTCCAAGCACGACGAAAACGATCCGCACGAAGCCGTAAATGGCGATCTTGATCGCAACTCCCGACATGAGCGCGCTGATGTGGCTCGGGGCGACCGGGTGGGCGAGCGGAAGCCACGCGTGTAGCGGGACGAGCCCCGCCTTGATGCCGAACCCGGCCAGTGCCAGAAGGAACGCGGCGTCCCTCATCGTTGGCGACAGGCTCGACGCGATACCGCGCGCCTCCGAGAAGGAAGCGGTGAGATCGCCACCAGCCACCATCAGCAGGAGCGGAACGATGGCGACGAAGGCGACGTGCGAAAGCGCGATGTACCAGACGCTCGCCGCGACGGTCCCCTCCTGGCGGTGCTCGGTGAGAACGCCTACGAACGTCGCCATCACCATCAACTCCCACGCGACGAGGAAGGTCAGTCCGTTCGCAGCCACGACGACTCCGGTGAAGGACAGCAGGAGCACGTTGAGGACGGCCCCCACCGTTCGCTCCGAATACCTGCCGCGATACGAGCCGGTGTACCCGAATGCGTATACGGCCGCCGCGGCGCCAACGAGCCCGGTCAGAACGAGAAAGAAACCGCTGAGCGCATCGATGCTCACCTGCAGCGCGCCGAGCGGGCCCGAACTGACCAAGGCAAACTCAACCGGCGCCATCGTCGCAAGCGCCATCGCGCCAGCGACCGCGCCAGCGACGGCTCCGGCCAGACCGAACACCGACGCCGCGCCTCGGGCCCACGATCCGCGCAAGGCGAGCGAACCGACGACGCCCGCCGTGTAAGCCGAGAACGAAATCGCGAGGAGGATGCTCATTGCGCCGTTCCGATCACAGGTCGTTGCCCGAATAGGACTGGTTGAACGACTTGTTGCAGAGCGGGAAGTCCGGAACGATGTTCTTGAGCAGCGCGAAGGAAAGCGGGCGCCAGTTCACGAACGAAGGGTCCTTGATCTTCACCCGCGTCAGCCTGCCTTCCTCGTCGGCCATGACCCAGTGAATGATCTGCCCGCGCCAGCCCTCGACCAGGCCGAACGCGGGCTCGAACGCCGGCAACGCGCGTAGCAGAACCGAACGGAGGCCTTCGGTCGAGCGCGGGGCCGCCTGTTTGATGAGGCTGACGGATTCGCGAACCTCTTCGACCCGGAGCAGGGCGCGGGCCTTGACGTCGCCTTCTTCCAGGACCGGAACCCGGAACTCGAGTTTTCCATATGCCGCGAAGGGGTGATCGCGACGAGTGTCGACGTCGATTCCGCACGACCGCGCGATGTAGCCAAGGACACCATGATCCTCGGCCGTCTTTCGCGTGAGTCGGCCCGTGCCCTCCAGCCGGTCGACGAGCAGGGAATTCCTCATGCAGATCTCGACGACTTCCTCGAAGTCTGCGAGCACCGAATCGAGCTCGCCCGCGAGCCTCGCGGGATCCGACAGGCTGGCTGTGGCGGCAACTCCTCCGGGCACGATGCCATCCCGAAGGAGCCGGTTTCCCGTCAGCTCGGCATTGAGCCGCAGCAACCGTTCCCGAATCCGCATGCAGTGCGAGTTCGCGACCGCAAACCCAGTGTCGTTCGCGATGGCTCCGAAGTCGGCGATGTGGTTGTAGAGCCTCTCCATCTCGAGCAGCACGACGCGGAAATATCGGGCGCGATTCGGGACATCGACGCCCGCGAGCGACTCGATCGCCTGGCAGTACGCCATCGCGTGTCCGACGGTCGTGTCGCCGGAGATCCGCTCCGCAAGCGGCAACGCCTCAGTGGGCGTTCGTCCTTCGAAGAGCTTCTCCGTTCCCTTGTGCGTGAAGTAGAGCCGCGCCTTCATGTCGATGATCGTTTCGCCAACGACGCTGAACCGGAAGTGGCCGGGCTCGATGATGCCCGCGTGGACCGGGCCGACCGGTATCTCGAAGACGCCTTCGCCGCCTACGCGCTGGAACGGAAACGACTGCCCGTTGTCGGCGAACTCGACGCGCGCGGCGTCCTTGCGCAGGGGGAAGTAGTCTTCCGGCCAGAAGCCGTGCCGAACGAGCGGGCGCTCGTTCGGATGATCCTCGAAGAGGATCCCGAACATGTCACGGATCTCGCGCTCGTAAAGCGACGCCGGAAGCGAGAAGGTGGCGATCGAGCGGGCCGCGTTACCGCTGGCGGGCACGTCCTTCGTCGCGTGCACAAAGAGGTTTTCCCTGGCCGATGCGAACAGATACGAGATCTCGAAGCACGAACGCTCGGTGCGACGGTCACTCGCGACCATGAGGGCGAGCTTGAAGTCGAAATCGGCCTCGAGCGTGCTCGCCAGGGCGAGCGGCGTCCCCGCCGCCAGTCGAAGGTGAAGCTCGTTTTCGCGCACGACGCGCATGTCGAACGCCTTTTCGCCAAGCGTATCGCCGAGATGATCGATCAGTCGGGTCAGGGTGCTCATACGGCAATGATCTCCACCGCCATCCGAATCAGCCGTGCGGCGTCCTCCGGGATGTGAATGCACAGCATCACGAGAACGGCGAAAACACCGAGGTACACAGCGACCCGCCAGGCCGGCGTGTCGTCGGTGACGCGATTGTCGGGCGGCGCGCCATACAACATCCGGTTCATGTGGATGATGAAGGCGACGAACGCCACGGCGAGCAGGACGAGCGTCGCGGCGAGGACGACGTAACTGCCCGTGACGTAGGCGGCACGAAACAGCGCGAGCTCCGACATGAAGATTCCGAACGGCGGCGCTCCGAGCATGGTCAACATCCCGGCGGCGAAGAGGCCTCCGGTCCACGGCATCGTCTGCAGGAGCCCGCGGACGTCGTCGATTCGCGCCGATCCATAAGCACGCTCGATGTCTCCGGCGAGCAGGAACATCACGGACTTCGCCGCCGTGTGATTGACGAGATGCAGGACCGCCGCGAACACGCCGAGAGGTCCGAGGGCGAGCCCGATGCAGATCAGTCCCGCGTGCTCGACGCTCGAGTAGGCGAGCATCCGCTTGTAGTTGCGCTGGATCACGACGCTGAAGGCGCCGACGCCGAGCGACAGGAGGCCGAGGCCGAGGACCAGCGCGTCCGAGAACCCATCCGAGCTCGCCGTGTCGACGACGATTTTCCATCGAATGATCGCGTACATCGCGACGACGAAAAGCGAGGACGACATCAGCGCTCCCAGCGGCGCAGGCGCCTCGCCATAGGCATCGGGTTTCCACGTGTGCATCGGCGCAAGTCCCGCCTTCGTGCCGTAACCGACCAGGATCAGCGCAAACGAGAAGCGCAGGACCTCGGGCTTGAGCTTCGACGCGCTCGCGACGAGGACCGGCCAGTTCAGGGAATTCGCCTCGTGTCCCACGAGGGTCGCGAAACCGAAATAGGCTACGACGGTGCCGAGGAACGCGATGGCGATTCCGACGGAGCCGATCAGGATGTACTTCCAGGATGCTTCGACCGAGTTCTTCGTAAGTGTGGTCGGGATCAGGATCGCCGAGACGATGGTGGTGGCTTCGATGGCGACCCACATGAACCCGACGTTGTTCGTCGTCACCGCGAAGAGCATCACGGCCGCGAACAGGTTCATGAAGATGTGGTAGCGCCGAAGCTTGACGCGGCCGAACTGACGGGCAACCGCAGCCCCGGCCCGAGCGCCGTGACGACCATTACTCCGAATGAAACACAGACGGCCGCCAGAGCCGAAAGCGCGTCGGCGCGAAGATATTCGTCAGCGCCGAACGTCGGCGGCTCCCCCCCACGCGCCACGATGCCCGCGAGCCCGATCGCGGCACCGAACGACACAACCGACAGCAAAACACTAATCCTACCGACGAAACCGCGGTACGGTCGTATGGCCGCAGCGAGCGCGGCGGCAAGGAGCGGCGGGAGAAGGAGCGCGACGAAGAGCATGGCTACGCGCCTCCTCCACCCGAGACGCGATCGGCAGGCCGGATCGTGACCTCGGTCAACATGTTCAACTGCTCGACGTCGATAGAATCGAACGTCTGGTCGATCTGGTACAGGAAAACCTGCATCACCCAGAACCCCATCAGGACGTCGAGGAACACACCGAGCTCGACTATGAGCGGAATTCCGTACGTGCCGAGGATCGCGAGCAGCGCGATGCCGTTCTCGAGGACGAGAAAGCCGATGATCTGCGTCAGCGCCTTCTTGCGGCTGATGATGACGAACAGGCCGATGAACACGATGCCCATGGCGAGCGGGATGCCGGAACGGGTCGGCAGGTCGCTGAGCACGACAAGGGGCCGCGTCACGACGTAGGACAGCAGCACCAGCAGTCCTCCGATGAGCAGCGACGTGGCCGTATTGACGTAGGGTGTGTCTTCGCGCAGCGCGCCGATTCGACGCCGGGTCCTGCGCAACACGTAAGGAATCAGGACCGCCTTGAGCAGCAGGAACAGTCCGGCCACGTAGTACAGGTCCGAATCGTTGCCGAAGTAACCGACGACGGCCGTCACGGCGCTGACCACAATCGACTGGATGGTGAAGGCGGACGCGAACGAGTCGAGGCTCCGTCGCCACAGGAGCATGAAGCTGCACACGAGCGCGAGGCTCGATCCGAGTGCCGTCAGCTGGCTGAAGAGGGAATCCATCCGGGCTACCTCACGACGAACGACGACGTGACGGCCAGAAGCGCCAGCACGAACGAAACGCTCAGGAGCTCAGGGACGCGGAAGAGCCGAAGCTTGGCCAGCCGCGTCTCGAGCGCGGCAATCGCGCATCCGAGCACGACGACCTTTCCGAGAAGTGCGAGCAGTCCGACGGCAAGTCCCGCCGGGTCGTTCGAGGTGGCGATCCCCCACGGCACGTAGAGATTGGCGAGCAGCGACAGGAAGATGAACAGCTTCATCCCGGACGCCCATTCGATGAGCGCGAGGTAGCGTCCCGAATATTCGAGGATCATCGCCTCGTGGATCATCGTCAGCTCGAGGTGAGTGGACGGGTTGTCGACCGGCAGTCGGCCCGTTTCGGCGAGCATGACGATGAACAGGGCGGCGAACCCGAGAAGGTGGCCGGGCGCGGCGACCGTCGTCGGCGCGTTGAGCGTCTCGGCGACGATGCGGCCGAGATCGGTCGAGCCCGCGCCCACGGCGAGGCTGAAGATTGCGAGCGCGATCGTGGGCTCGGCGAGTGCCGCGACGGTCATCTCGCGGCTCGAGCCCATTCCGCCGAAGGGGGAACCGGTATCGAGTCCGGCCAGCGCGAGGAAGAACGTCCCGAGCAGCAGCAGGTAGACGACGACGATCAGGTCGCTCCCAAGGGCGACCGGCACGGGAATTCGGACGAGCGGCACGAGAAGCGCCACCGCCAGCGTGCTCGCGAAGACGATGTAGGGCGTTGCCCGAAACACCCACGACGCCGTGTCCGAGACGACGACCTCCTTGCCGAAGAGCTTCCGGAGCTCGAAGTACGGCTGCCAGATCGGCGCGCCGCGACGGTTCTGCATTCGCGCCTTGAGCCATCGGATGAGTCCGACGAGCGCGGGCGAGACCGCGAGGACGAGCGCCACGTTGATGAGTTGCAGGAGGTAGTCGGTCATTTCAGTGCCACACCCTTGCCACGAGCAGGACGAGAAGAACCGTCAGCGACACGTAGAGCAGGTACGCGTGGACCGATCCCGATTGAAGGCGGCGCACGCGCATCGCGACAATTCGGACGGCCAGGAGCAGCGGATGGTAAAAGTAGGCCGCAAAGCTCTGGCGAAGATCGCTCGCGTAGGTGATCCGGTAGACGAAGTACTTCGAGTCCGGGTGGTAGTCGACCGAGACGTCTTCGAGCGGCCGATACACGGAGGCGAACACGCGGCGCAGGGGCTCGGCGAATGCCGTCGCGGTGTATTGCATCCGCGACGTCTGGCCGAACCGGCCACATCCCCACGTGACGCTCAGGCGGGTTCGAAACGGCCCCTGGAGCATGCGGATCGACAAGCCGATTGCCGCAGCCGCGACGAGCAGCATGGTCGCGAGAGCGAAAGGCGAAAAGGACGAAAGCCCGGACGGCGTCGCGAGCGCGAGTCCGAGCTGCATCGACGGAACGGCCGCTCCACGGCCCTCGACGCCAGTCGCCGCTCGTGCGAGCAGGGGAACGATCACGGACGGCAAGAGACCAAGCGCGATGCACCCGAGCGCGAGCAGCCCCATTCCGGCGCGCATCGAACGCGGCGACTCGTGCGCGACTTCACTTTCCTCACTGCGCGGAAGACCGAGAAACGTGATCCCGAACGCACGAACGAAACACGCGGCGGCGAGTCCGCCGGCCAGGGCGAGCGCTCCGGCGGCGACCGACATCACGGCACCGCCCTCGGGATCGGCGATCCGGGCGCCGCCGAGCAACGCCTGGAAGACCATCCATTCGCTCGCGAATCCGCTGAGCGGGGGTAAGGCGGCCGCGGCGACAGCGCCGAGCAGGAAGAAGGCGGACGTCCAAGGCATCCGCTTCGACAATCCGCCGAACATCTCCATGTCGCGCGAGCCCGTCGCGTGCAACACGCTTCCGGCGCCGAGGAACAGCAGGGCCTTGAAGACGCCGTGGGCGAGCGCGTGATAGAGGCACGCGACGATGGAGAGGATGGCGAGCTCGTCGAGCCCGTAGCTGCGGAAGACGATTGCCGCGCCGGCCGCGATCAGCATGATTCCGACGTTCTCGACGGTGCTGAAGGCGAGCAGCCGCTTGAGGTCCTGCTGCATGAGCGCGTACAGGACTCCGCCAATGGCCGAGACGGCACCGATCCCGAGCGCGACGCCTCCCCACCAGGCCGGTCCGGCGCCGGCGAGGTCGAGAGAGATGCGCATGAAGCCGTAGATGGCAACCTTCACGACGACACCCGAAAGCAGCGCGCTGATGTGGCTCGGGGCGACCGGGTGGGCCATCGGAAGCCACACGTGGAGCGGAACGATTCCCGCCTTGGCTCCAAAGCCGGCGAGCGCGAGCAGGAAGGCGGCGCCGAGCGCCACAGGCGACAGACTTTCGGCGTTTGTCCGGATGTCCGCGAACGAGGCCGAGAGGTCGCCGCCCGAGAGAACGAGGAACATCACGACGAGCGCGAGAAACCCGACGTGCGAGATGGCGACGTACCACGTCGCCGCGCGAATCGTTGGCTGCCGATCGTGTTCGGTGAGAACGGCGGCGAAGCCGGCAAGCGTCATGCCCTCCCACGCGAACAGGAACAAGATCGGCGACGTCGCCGTGACCGTGAGCGTCAGGAAGAGGAGCAGGGCATTGAGTACCACGCCGAGCGCGGCGAGTGAATAGCGGCCCTCGTACGATTTCGAGTAACCGAAACCGTAGAGGGCGGCCGGTACGGCGACGAGCCCGATCAGGACCAGAAACACCGCCCCGAGCGGGTCCGCCTGAAGCTGAACCTGCGGGTGAAGCGCAGACAGCGCCGGCGCCAGGGGAACTTCGCGCCCGGATACGAGTACCGAGACGCCGGCGGCCGCACCCATCGAACTGCCGAGCGCTGCGAAGACGGCGACCGCCGCTCGCCCGGCCGCTCGTCTCAACACGATCGCCGAGATCATTCCCAGCACGTAGATGGCAAGCGTTGCGAAGAGCAGATCCTGCATCAGCGTCGGTCCAGCGCGGCGAGAATTCCGGTGAGGATCGCGGTTGGCGTCGGGGGACAGCCGTCAACGAACACGTCGACCGGAATGACTGTGTCGACGCTGCCGACAATCGCGTAGCTGCCGGCGAAGACGCCGCACGTCCGTGCACAGTCTCCGACGGCGACGACGAGTTTCGGGTCGGGAGTGGCCTCGTACGTCTTCCGGAGCGGGAGTTCCATGTTGCGCGTGACCGGGCCCGTGACGAGCAGCATGTCCGCGTGCCGCGGCGAGGCTACGAAGTGAATGCCGAATTGCGACGCATCGTAGGTCGGGCCCGTGATCCCAGAGATCTCGATCTCGCAGCCGTTGCAGGACCCGGCGTCGACTTCCCGAATGGCGAGGGCGCGGCCGAGGAGGTTCCGGGTCCTTGCACTAATGGCCTCCAGGACGCGTTCGACGTCCGCGTCGACGGGCGAGAAAGGTTCCGTCACGAGCCCGGTCCTGAAGATCTTCGAGAACAGTGAAGCCATCGAACGTCGCCCTTATGATTCAGCTGAGTCGTGACTCGCACGTGCCGGCCAACGCACCCGAAACCGCGACGCCCCCGCGGCTCTTGGCCATTTGGACGTACGCATCCGATCGTTCGCGCCGACCAACCCGCACTCGTGCAACTTAAGATCTATGCAATCTTGCATGTTCAACACGCGGTGATTGCGGAGACTTTTTTGGACTTGTCCGGTAATTGCTGGTGTCCCTGACATCGCACTCTTCACGCATCAGTACCGTGCGCGGTAGCGCACGGGTCGATCCCGAGTTCGTGCGTCGGCGCCGCGACACGCCACCGGGAGTCTGACCCGTGCGCTGAACGAAACCGCTGCGCGGTAGGAAGGGGGCGCGCACAACGCACGGCGTGTCCCGACTCCGGTGCGACCCGCTCGCTGTCGCTCGCGGTACTGATCTTTCCCGTGCCGTTGAAGCCCCCACGACTCCCCAGCCTGACTCGGGGGCTGCCCCCGGAGCACGGAATGCATTGCCCCGGATCAGTACCGCGAGCGACAGCGAGCGGGTTATCGCCAGATCGGACCATCCGGCGATTTGATGACCACCCGTGCGCTACCGCGCACGGTACTGACGCCTGGAGTACGCGCACTTCCATGTCATGCCTGTGAAGGTTTTTGTGATGCGACACGACCGCGTTCGTCCCTATTTCGGCGGTCGTTCGCGCTCGATTTCCTCGAGCAAGGTCCGCACGCCCACCAGGTGATTGTTGAAGATGTCTCTCGCGACATCGAGGAGACGGAAGACCGCCGGATCGACCACCGAGTAGTAGACGCTCGCCCCTTCCTTGCGCGTCGAAACGATGTTCTTGTTCCTGAGCACCGCGAGTTGCTGCGAAGTGTTCGCCGACTCGACGCCGAACCGCTGGCTGATCTCGTTGACGGTCAGCTCTCCCTCCCGCAGGGCATCGAGGACCGCGATTCGCAGCGGATGCGCGAGCGCCTTGAAGAACTCGGCCTTGAACGTGCTCAGTGGCTGCCGCTGCGGCATTCCGCTCCTCCTCTTATATTCGCAGGACTGCGCGATTGCATACTTGCAGGATCTTGTAGCAACGAAGCTCGAAGGCTGTCAAGCAGGCTGGGCTACGCGCCTCATCTGATTGGGGAATCTGACCCTTCTCGATCCGTCGACAGTTCCGGGGCGATCATTGGTCCGCCACATCAGCGAACACCCTGAATCGCGGACCGAACGTTCCGCGAGCGTTAGCGAGGAGTCCCACGGTCAGACTTCCGAATGGAACTTCGTTCGCGGAAGACTCGATCCGAAATCTGTCCGTGGGACGCTCGCTACCGCTCGCGGCTCATAAAACGGGGACCACCCGCATCGTGCGCTACTAAGCAGGACGCTCCGCCGGGTCCCCGTTCCTTGAGCCGCGAGCAGTAGCGAGCGTCCCACGGACGGTGCCTGAAACAGCAGATTCGTCGTTGCGGAAGGACAAAATTGATCGGAATCTTTCCCCGCCCCCGCTGTCTACCGCGCAGCGGTCTCGTTCAGCGAGCCGGCCGTACGGGCGAATCTCGAAACTCGTGCACAGTAAGACGCCGCTTGTGCGGATCCAAACGCAGTCGGGCCGCGTCGGTATGCTGCTTGCTTTGCATGTCGGGTGTTGCTCGCTATCACAACCACGATCGATCGGCTTCTCAAGCGGTCAAAATCGAGATGGTTCGACTTCCCTCACTCGAGGCGGACACGATACTCGGACGGCTGTGCGACTCGGACTTATGCACGAACGTGTTTCAGGATTGGCGTTCTATGCACTCTGTTGCTCGTCACGTTCGCTGTACCGGGTGAAAGCCGCCAGTCTGCGGAGGTCACCGCACGTGTCCCCACGTCGGTCTATCAACTCATCTCCTATCCGGCTCGAGGTCAGGTCGTAGCTCCCGAGGACCGCACGTTTGCCCAGGGGACCTTCGGCTATCAAGGCCTGAACGACTCGGCAGTGCTGGCCTGCTTTGCGATTCTCGAGTCGAGCTTGGTCCAGACGACGAGAGGTGTGTACCTATGGGACGGCACTGTGTTTACGGCGGTCACCGAGATTCCAGTCACGGAAAACCATACGGGTAACCATCCATTGGCAATCAACAATCGCGGCGATGCTGTTTACACCTGGTACAGCCTGTCAGGCCCGACACGGCTGGCCTCATACAGTAACGGCGTTCTCTCGGACCTGGTCGCAGTGGGTGAGGACATAGAACCCGGATTCGGCGTGAGGGAGTTGCCGGCTAAGCCGACGATCAACGAGCGGGGAGACATCGCGCTTCTCGTGAATGTCGATCACCCGAATGGCGGCGAAACGTACTCGATTTACAAGTACTCCGGTGGTCGGTTCGAGAGAGTGATTGGCCAGGGGAGCGAGGCAATTGGCGGCGGCCGATTTGCCATGAACTACGGCCCGTTGCCGCCTGCCTGGCTCGCCGACAACGGCGATATCCTGTTTCAGGCCTACATCATCGGCGGGTCATACCACTTCATGCACGGACTGTTCGTCGTGCGTGCGGACGGGACGGTCGAGAAGATCGAGATTCGAGGCGACCCGCTGCCGGTCGGTGGCGAAGTCCACTTGTATAGCCTCGGGAACGGCTCGCTCAACGCCGAAGGCGATGCCGTGTTCCGCGTTCGCATCGAGCATCCGACGATCGACAGCGGCATCTTCGTATCGTCTGGTGGCGCGCTGAGCACGATCATGTACGAAGGGCAAATGTCACCGCTTGGCGGCCCATTCCTATCGCTCTACCATCCGACCGAGGATGATCCGGGAGGCGACGGGGCGGCTCAGAACGATCCGCCGTTGATCAACTCGCGCGGGCAAGTGCTGTTCGAAGCCGAGGCTCGTGACGTCGACGGCACGAAGCGATTCGGACTGTTCGTCGGCACGCCAAACTGCATCGTGAAGGTCGTCGCCGAGGGCGACCGACTGCCGACGGGAGGTCGGGTGGTCGATATCGCCGAATACTCTCTGAACGAGCTAGGCCAGGTCGTCGTCCGCGTGCGCGAAAGCACATCGGAAGGGAAGCCCCACGCAATTATTCTGGCAACGCCCACGCCGCCCGAGGTCGCGTCGGCCAAGGTGAAGGGGAGCGATGATGCGACCCGACTCCTTATCAAGGGAAGCGGTTTCATCATTAATGATGCTGTCGTCGAGATCGACGGCCATGCGGTCGGCGATGTCGAGTACGTTGCCGCGAGCTCGAGCTATGACGGGACGACACGTCGCCTCATCGTGAGAGGAAGCGAGCTCGCCGATCTCCTGCCGCCTGGACAGACGGTGAATGTAACGGTTTTGAGCCCGTTTACCGGGCTCCGTAGTTCGCCATTCAGCCTCTCCGTCCCGAATCGGTGACGGCGAAAGGACCTGGCATGGCGGTGGGCGGCAATCACGGACGGACATTTTCGAGGAAGCGTTCATGCGCGAATTCACAGACGGATCGACGGCAATCGTTCGGGGCGCGCTCGACGCCGGGTGCACGTTTTTTGCCGGGTATCCGATCACTCCCGCATCCGCGATCCTCATGCAGATGATGCGCGAGCTGCCGAAGGTCGACGGCGTCGCGGTGCAGGGCGAAGACGAAATCGCGTCGATCGGCATGTGCATCGGCGCAACGCTTGCCGGCGCCCGCGCCATGACCGCGACGAGCGGACCGGGCCTTTCGCTCTACAGCGAAAACATTGGCCTCGCGATCATCGGCGAAGTCCCGCTCGTGATCGTCGACGTTCAGCGCCTTGGACCGGCCACGGGCGGCGCCACGACCGTCGGGCAGGGCGACTGCAGTTCGCGCGGTGGGGAACGGCCGGAGGCTACCCGATCATCGCGCTGGCGCCGTCGTCGGTGGCGGAATGTTATTCGCTGACGATGAAGGCCTTCGATCTCGCCGAACGATTCCGCTGCCCGGTGTTCCTGCTCACCGACAAGGAACTGAACACGACAACCACCACCGTTGAAGTCGACGACTACGAAAAACCCGCGGTGCGCGAGCGCGCCGTACTTCCGGCGACCGAGCCGCCGTATCGGTACCTTCCGGCGGACGACGTGCCACCGCTCGCGCAGTACGGAGGCGACGGCGCGGTCCGCTTCACGGGCTCCACACACGACGAACGGGCGATCATCACGAAGTCACCCGCGAAGGTGGCCGAGATGAACGAACACCTTCGCGCCAAGATCGAGGACCACGCCGCCGAGATCGAGCTCGTGGTGAATGACCTGCAGCCTGGCGCCACGACGCTTCTGATCAGTTACGGAATAACGGCGGGCGGGATGCGCGAGGCGGTCGCGCAGATTCGCGCGTCCGGAAAAGCGGTTTCGGCGTTGACGCTGCAGAGCCTCTGGCCGGTCCCCGAAGTCGCGATTCGCGCCGCACTCGACGGAATCACGCGCATCGTCGTCGCCGAGCTCAATCACGGGCAATATCGGCGCGAGATCGAGCGCCTCGCCAACGGAATCGAGGTCGTGGGGCTCCACCGCGTCGACGGTGAGTTGATCGCGCCCGAATCGTTCGTGGAGGCAATCCGATGACCGCAGGCACCACCGTCACCACGCTGTCCACGTATCGCAACGAGACGCCGTATCCCTTCTGCCCCGGCTGCGGGCACCACGCAATCCTCGATCATCTGAGCGCGGCGCTCAAGGCGCTCGACATCGATCCGCAAAAGGTCGTGCTCGTCAGCGACATCGGCTGCTCGGGCCTTTCGGATCAGTATTTCGTCACAAGCGCATTTCACGGGCTGCACGGACGAAGCATCACGTACGCCACCGGAATCAAGCTCGCGCGCCCCGACCTCAAGGTGATCGTCATCATGGGCGACGGCGGAACCGGGATCGGAGGCGCGCACCTGCTCAACGCCGCGCGCCGCAACATCGGCCTGACCGTGCTGGTCTTCAACAACTTCAATTTCGGGATGACCGGCGGCCAGCACTCGACGACGACCCCGACCGGCGCATTCACGAGCACGACACCTGGCGGGAACCTCGAACGACCGCTGGACATCTGCGCAACAGTGGCGGCGAACGGCGCGGGATACGTCTGGCGCGGAACGAGCTTCGACGACGACGTGTCCGAGCGCATGGCCGAGGCGGTGCGTTCTGAGTGTTTCGCGTTGCTCGACATCTGGGAACTGTGCACGGCCTACTACGTCCCGAAGAACAAGGCGTCGAGGAAGACGCTGACGTCAATCCTCGACGGCCTGAACCTGAAGGCGGGATTGCTGCACCGGGCGGAGTATCCCGAATACGCCGCGGCCTATCGTGAAGCTTCGTCGTCGCAGCGCGGTAGGCCGACGCTGTCGCCGCGTCCAATCGCGCCGCGGTTCGATTCGCCGCTGGACCGGCCGTTCCACCTCGTCGTCGCCGGATCAGCCGGAGGCAAGGTCAGGTCGGCGGCACACGTGGCCGGAGAGGCCGCGCTGCTCTCGGGACTGTGGGCGGCCCAGCGCGACGATTATCCGATCACCGTGATGACCGGGCACAGCATCGCCGAGATCGTGCTCAGCCCGCGCGAGATCGACTACACCGCGATAACACGTCCGGACGCGCTGATCCTGCTCAGTCGCGACGGCCTGTCAAAGGTCGGCCACCAACTCGCGGCAATGGAGCCGGAGGACCACGTGTTCGCGTTGCCCGAATTCGCCGACGTTGAGACACGCGCCACGAAACACGTGATCGATCCCGCGAAGGCCCCGACCCGGCCCGCCAAGGGAGCGGTCGCGCTCTTCTGCCTCGCCCGCGCGTTGAATGATCTCGGTATCGTGTCCATCGAGGCGATGGAGGCGGCCGCATTGCTTCGCCCCTCGGAGCACGCCGAGAAAAACGCGGAAGCGATCCGCTCGGCGGGCGCGGGGTAGTGTCATCGGTCGCATGAACTCGGGATCCACCCGTGCGCTACCGCGCGTGGTACTGATGCGTGAGGCGTGCAAAGTCGATGACGCGCGCCGTCGATCCGCGAACGGACGAGTCGGTCGCGTGCACCGGATTTGAGTTCGTGAACCTTGTCGCGAGTGACTGGGTGTATGGCCTCGATGCACACGGTCTCGAGTCGTCCGGGACTCGTTCGCGGACACGCCGGGATGGCGCAACAAAGGAAAGGTTCGGATCGCAAGCATCGCAAGTCCTTATTCGACAGGCATTTCAGGGAAGTGTCGCTTCGCTCAGGAGTGTCATGGTGCGTCCAGCGCCTTGGTCCGAACGTTGCATTGTATTTGATCGAGCGACCTGCGCCGTCGGGCGCAACACTCGCAACTTTGAAGTTTCTGGGGGTCCGCAATGCAGCAGCTCAAGTGCACGTCGTGCACGACTTTGAACCAGCCCGGTGAGACCGTTTGCCGGGAATGCGGCGCGTCACTGATCGCAACGTCCGTCGTCACACCCGTTGCGGCCGTCGCACCAGTTGCGGCCGTCGTGCCTGTTGCGCACATTGCGCCCGTCGCTCCGATCGTCGAGCGAGCGCCGGTGATGATTGTCGACCGTGGAATGAGCGATCAGGCCAAGATCCTGACCGCGCTGTTTTCCATCGTTGGACTCGTCCTCATCGGTGTCGCCTTTTATGCGTGGAGCGAATCGAACCGCAGTGAAGACCAGCTCGAACGCGCGCGTACCGAGCGTTTGGGCCGGCCGGCAGGCATCGCAGCTCCGGTCGCGGCACCGGCGGCTACGCCAACCGTGATCGTCACGACGCCCGCACCGACCAGTTCAACGACTGACCCCGCGCCGGAAGTTGTCGCGGCGAGTCATCAGGAGGTCGCCGCATACGTCTCGAATGCGGAGCCACTCCTTCGGGAGTGGCGCGATGGCGTCACATTCGTAGAATCCGCAGAAGCTGCACAAATCGCGCAGACGGTCAGCACGTTGCGCGACCTGGAAGGGCGCATTGCCGATCTGACGCCTCCGGCCGCGGCCGTTGGGGTTCACCGGCGATTGATGACTTCCATGCGAAACATGCTCATTGAGATCACGTCCGCGGCGGCCGGGCGAACAGCGTTCGCGAATTCCGAAGGCTACGTCGCGGCACGCAAGGCGTTCGACGAGGCAGTTCAGGAATGCACCTCGCTGAGATCGGCAGTGTCGTAGGGACACGGCGTACCGTCTGCCCTCGCGGTGGTCACATCCAGTGACCGGAATGGACCAATCCGCGCTCGAGATTCTGAGCGAGCGCTTTCGGGAAAGGAGAGAGAGCCATGCTTTGGACAATTCTCATGATCGTCCTCGTACTCTGGTTGCTAGGTTTCATCGGCGGTGTGGGTGGCAACCTCGTTCACATTCTTCTCGTGATCGCGGCGATAGTCATCGTCATTAACCTCGTGTCGGGTCGACGAGCTGTCTAACGGGGGGATGACACGGCGAACGCTGTGCGCCGCGACGGCATCAATGCGGCGAGCGGTTGATCACACGAACCACTCGCCGCGTTGAGACCGCAGAATTCGCCACGGACAGCGCGAGGAGGCCCGCCTGGCCCCTCGTGCCGCCGTGTCCGCCGGGAAACTCGAAACCTCTGAACGTCCTCGATGCGAGGCCGTTGTGGCTGGCGCTGCGCGTCTTCGCAATGTCGGGCCCCCGAATCCTCATCCGCCGTACGCCTGATGTCCTGGCCTTCACCGGGTGCGCACTTCTTCTTGGGGACAGGACCCCAACTTCATGAATACCCCTACTCTACGAACGAAGGGCGCATCCTTATTCGCGGCTGCGCTTCTGTGCACGCTTTTGCCAGCAACCCGACCGGCAGCGGCTGGCAGCTCGGACGGACAATCAGGTGCGCGGCGGCCTTCGAACGCGGTTTCGGATCAGAGCTTGACCGTCGCCGCCCAGCACGCGTCGCTCCCGATGCGTTTTGAGCAGAACGTCGGACAGAGCGACGAACGCGTTCAGTTCCTCGCCCGGGGAGCCGGCTATACCCTTTTCCTCACACCGAACGAGTCGGTCTTGGTGCTCGGCAACCGAGCGGTCACGGCTGCACAGGATGGACCGTCGAAAGCCGATGGGTTCGAGCGGGAACAGCAGAAGGCCGAAACCGCCATCGTTCGAACGCGACTCGAGGGTGCGAATACACAGCCCGCGGTCGAGGGGATCGATCCGCTCCCCGGCATTACGAACTACTTCATCGGGAACGACCCGTCCAAGTGGTACACCGACATCGTTTCCTTTTCGAAGGTGCGCTACAGCGAGGTATATCCTGGCATCGACGTCGTCTACTACGGCAACGAGCGTGACGTCGAATACGACTTCGTCGTGAGTCCTGGCTCGGATCCGGCAGCAATTCGTCTGACGATCGACGGGGCCGATAGCCTCTCGATCAACGATGACGGAGATCTGGTGCTCGAGATTCCGGGCGGCGAGCTGCGTCAGCAGGCTCCCGTGATTTACCAGGATGGCCCTGACGGCAGAGTGCTCGTAGCCGGTGGCTACGTCGTATACGGCGACCAGGTCAGCTTCGAGGTGAGTGACTACGATCCGTCGCGGCCGCTCGTCATCGATCCGGTCATCGTTTATTCGACCTACCTTGGCGGCAGCGGCTTGGACCAGGCCACTTCGATCGCCGTTGACCCGACAGGCAACGCCTACGTGGCGGGAGTGACCAGTTCCACGAACTTCCCGATTCAGGGGACACCGGCTTCGGCGTTTGGCGGAGTGCAGGATCTCTTCGTGACGAAGATGAGCCTGGCGGGAAGCTCACTGACGTATTCCACCTACATTGGCGGAGTCGGGACCGAGATCGCCAATGACATCGTTGTCGACGGAGCGGGCAGCGTCTTCATCACGGGCTCCACGGACTCGATCAACTACCCCGTCGTGACGCCGACCATCGCCGCGCAGGTCGGGGGCACCGACGCCTTCCTGACGAAGCTGACGTCGGCCGGCAACGCCATCGTCTATTCAACCTACTGGGGAAGCACCGGATTCGAAGAGGGAACGGGCGTTGCCGTCGATCCCGCGAACAATGCCTACATCTCGGGAAATACATCCGCGCCGAACTTCCCGACACAGACGCCATTCCAGGCGGCCCTTGCTGGCGGGACTGACGCCTTCATGACGAAGTTCAGCGTGGCCGGCAACTCGATCGTCTATTCGACTTACCTCGGTGGCGCCGCGGACGACCGAGCATATGACATGACGGTCGCCGATGATGCCGCGGTCTTCGTGACCGGGAGCACGACGTCGGCCAATTTCCCGATTATGACTCCGGGCTTCCAGCCGGCCCTGGCCGGTGGTCGAGACGCCTTCCTGACGCATTTCAGCCTTGCGGGCAACGCGCTCCTCTACTCCACGTATCTCGGGGGCTCTGGAGACGACGAGGCTTTTGGCATCACGATCGATGCGCCGATGAACGCCTATCTGACGGGACGCACGAGCTCGACGAACTTCCCGACGGCGACCCCATTCCAGTCGCTCTACGGCGGCGGGCTCAACGATGCCTATGTGGCAAAGATCAGCCCGTCGGGAGACGCGATCGTCTACTCGACCTATCTTGGCGGCTCTGGAGACGATCAGGGACAGGGCATTGACATCGACGGGTTCACCAATGCCTTCGTGACGGGCAGTACCAGATCGGCAAACTTCCCGACGCTGGTCCCGATTCAGGGGAGCCTTGACGGTGTGTCGGACGCCTTCGTGACGAAACTGAACCTCGCGGGCAACGCGATCATCTACTCGACGTACCTGGGCGGCTCCGGGGCGGACGAGGGTATGGGTGTCGGAATCGACCTCGTGGGGAGCGCCTACGTGGCGGGATTTACCGAGTCGACGGACTTCCCGACGATGACCCCGTTCCAGTCCGTCTTCGGCGCGGTTAGGGACGCCTTTGTGACGAAGATCGCCGAGAATCTCGGTCCGATCGGCACCGACACCATTGGTGTTTACTCGACGACCTCGGGCGCCTTCTTCCTGAGAAACTCGAATTCGACTGGCCCTGCCGACCTTGCCTTCCAGTTCGGCATCGGCGGGTTCGGCTACGTGCCGCTTGACGGCGATTGGGACGGCGACGGAGATGATTCGGTCGGGCTCTACGAGCCGGCAAACGGGAACTTCATTCTCAAGAACACGAACGCCACAGGCGGGGCGGACCTGGTCTACGGCTTTGGTCCTTCGGGACTCGGGTGGACGCCGCTGGTCGGTGACTGGAACGGCGACGGCGTGGACACGGTGGGCCTTTACGATCCAATCAATGGAAACTTTTTCCTGCGAAACGTGCATGCTCCGGGCGGGGCGGACCTGGTTTACGGCTTTGGTCCGGCAGGTCTTGGATGGCTGCCGCTCGTCGGAGACTGGGACGGAAACGGCACTGACACCGTGGGCCTGTACGATGCGGTGAATTCGAACTTCTACCTGCGCAATTCGCACGCTCCGGGCGGAGCGGATGTGGTGTTCGGATACGGGCCTGGAGGTCTCGGGTGGCTGCCGGTCACGGGCGACTATGACGGGAATGGAACCGACACGGTCGGGCTCTACGTTCCGTCGCAGGGTCACTTCTTTTTGAGGAACTCGAACACCTCGGGGCCGGCCGATCTGAGCTTCGCGTTCGGTCCCTCGAACATGACGCCGCTCGTCGGCGATTGGGACGGCCTGTAAGAAGTCTGGAGCGCGATTCTCCGGATTCTCGAGAGGCGGCGACAGGACGTGCAAGTCCTGTCGCCGCCTCTCTTTTGTTGCCCGGCACCAACGGAGTCTTCGATCGCTGTCTTCGACCCGTGCGTTGAACGAAACCGCTGCGCGGTAGACAGCGGATGGTCGAACGGTCCGATCACTTCTGTCCTTCCGCAACGACAAGTCTGCGATTTCAGGCACCGTCCGTGGGACGCTTCGCTACCGCTCGCGCCTCAAGGAACGGGGACCCGGCGGAGCGATTTGCCTGGAAGTGCACGATGCGGGCGGTCCCCGTTTTATGAGCCGCGAGCGGTAGCGAGCGTCCCACGGACGGTCGAACGGTCCGATCACTTCTGTCCATCCGCAACGACAAGTCTGCGATTTCAGGCACCGTCCTTGGGACGCTTCGCTACCGCGCACGGTACTGATGCGTGAGGCATGCAGTGTCATTGTCGTCATGGTTCATGTGACAAGTCCATGAACGTACAAGTGGCACGATCTGTCCGCTCTCGTCGGTTTCCTGAAACGATTCTCCGCGGTGTTGCGTGTACTGCACAGACTGAATACGGGAGGCTTCGATGAAACGAGCGTTCGGAATTGTCCTCTGTTTGGCATCACTGCTGACGCCTGCTTCCGGGAGCTCGGGCGGCCTCGCTGCCGAGACCGCGGGGGAGGAGGGGCCAGGGCTGACATCCGCTGACCTCGTGAGAGTCCTTCAGGACAACGCCGTGACACGGATCCTCCAGGACGCGACAGCCCGGTACCGGCCCCGAAGCGCCGCGTTCGTCGACGTCAGCGTGGTCTCGGTGCATGACGGAATGATCCGCGAGCATCAGACTGTTGTTGTCGAGAATGGCCTGTTCACCGCGGTCGGAAGTGTCCGTGACGTCCGCATCCCTCGCGGCGCCCTTCGGATCAACGGCCAGGGCCACTTCCTCGTACCCGGCCTGACCGACATGCACGTGCACTCGATGGTCAGCAACAGCCAGAAGCTCCTGAACCTCGCAAACGGTGTCACGACCGTGCGCGAGATG
The DNA here is from genome assembly GCA_016705245.1 of Blastocatellia bacterium. Classification (GTDB taxonomy): domain Bacteria; phylum Acidobacteriota; class Blastocatellia; order UBA7656; family JADIYM01; genus JADIYM01. Next base: position 30,693 of record JADIYM010000014.1, read on the forward strand.
GATGGTTTCCCCTACCTGCTTCGTGAACGTCGGGCGATTCGTGAGAACAGGCTTCTCGGCCCGACGATGTACGTCGCTGGCACGATCCTGGCCGCGATGCCGATGGAAGACTATGCGCGCGTCGTGACAAGCCCCGAAGAGGCGCGCGCGGCCGTGACAGAGCAGAAACGGGACGGCTACGACTTCATCAAGGTTCACAACATCCTTCCCGTCGAGCTCTACCGCGCGGTCTTCGAAGAAGCGCGGCGCCAGTCCATCGAGGTCGTCGGACACATTCCACACGACGTTCGTCTAGAGGAGGCGATCCGGCAAGGCCAGCGGACCCTCGAGCATGTGAAGGGTTATTACGACGACAGGACCCTGAAGATGACGACCGAGGACTACGTTGGCCTGACGAAGGATGCCCAGGTATGGAATTGCCCGACTCTCTACACGCGAAGGAGTGGCATCGCGAGGTCAGAGCTCGAGCAGCTCATCGCGACGAGCGACGAGATGCGCTACGTGCCCGCGGCGGACAAGCTGCGCTGGCTGGAGGAGGCGAAGGACGTACCAGACGCCACGACCGAGACCATCTACGAACGGTCGGCCGCTGTTTTCAGGGAACTGCTAGCGATTCGCGCGCGCTTCCTCACGGGAACGGACTCGGGCGGCGGCTACCGGAACCACGTACCGGGCTATGCGCTCCAGCACGAGCTCGAGACTATGGAATCTCTCGGTATGCCGGCGATCGACGTCCTTCGATCTTCCACGATCGAAGCCGCAGCGGCCATGCATCGAGTGCGCGAGTTCGGTTCGATCGACGTCGGGATGCGGGCGGATTGCGTCCTTGCCTCCAAGAACCCGCTCGAGACGGTCGCGAACCTCAGGCAGAAGAAGGGAGTCATGGTGCGGGGCATCTGGATGCCACCGGAGGCGATCTCCGAGATGCTCTCGAGTGTCGCCAGGGTCTACGCGGACGACGACCGTCTTGTCGGCACCGATCTGCCCACGGCACTCCGATCGGCGGTACGTGACGCGAAGCGACTCGAGGGCGGCGGGTTTGCCGCACTCGTCGGTCGAGAAGCGACGCTCGTCACGCTTGGTGACCTCCTGATCGACGCGAAGATGCCTCGGGACGCCGTCGACGTGCTTCGAATCGCGGCAACGGCGTTTCCGGAATCGGCCCCGGCGAACGCTGCGCTCGGTGCGGCGTGGCTGGCTCGACGAGACGCGCGTGAGGCGTCGGCGGCAGTCGAACGGTCGCTGGCGATCGATCCTGGCAACGATCGTGCCCGTCGGCTCCTCGAGAGTGCTCCGCTTCGAGCTCCTCCGTCATTCGACCCGGTTGGGGTTTACGCGTTCGAGGTGCGAATGCTCGTGAGCGGAGTGTTCAAGGTGATCCCGTTACGTCTCGAGGTGACCGGCACGAGCGGTCGATACTCCGGTCGAATGCTGGCCGAAGCGGTGCCGGAATTCGCGCTCGAGGGCATGACAGCCGTCGGCAACCGCTTCTGGGTGACTGCTGTGCGCGGCCAGAATCGCGTCAAGTTCCGGCTGGTCGTCTCGGGATCCAGAGTGACCGGTTCGTGGTCCGCCGAATTCGGTGCCGGCAATGTCGCCGGTACCCGGTCGGGAGGCCCACCGGGCACGGCCGGGATCAGCTGACCGGATTCACGTGCGAGCCGCATGGTTTCGCGTGGCAGATACTCGACGGCCGGGGGATTTCAATCTCCTTGGCCACGGGAGAGAACATAGCGATGATGGCTATGTCACCGAGGTCCTATGCGAAGCGTCATCCGAGCCTTGCACTTCTATACGGTCCATTGACCATTCTCGACAAAACGCGCGGTCGATCTGGATTAGACTCAAACCAGTTCGTCGGCCGTTCGTCGCCTGGGCCACGCTCCCGAGCAACGATCGGGCATCGGCTCACCGGGCGAACGGCATTTCTTGAGCAGGTGCGACGACTCTGAGCAATGCCGTGGTTGACCCAGTGCAGATACGCCAGAGACCTCGAGCAAGTCGGACGAGGCCCGAAAGGGTGCGATGATCTATCTAAAGGAAGCTGCGCAAATAGCGCTGGGCGCGATCCGAGGAAGTCCTCTTCGTTCGTCTTTGACGCTGCTCGGTGTCGCGATCGGCGTCGCAGTCGTGATTGCCGTCGCGACCGTACTACAGGGCGCCAATAGTTATGTGCAGGAGAAGCTTGCCAGTCTCGGCTCTGGCGTCTTCAGCATCCAGAAGGCCTCGATTGCTGGAGTTGGCGACTTCGAAAAGTACCTTGAGGCGATGCGCAAGAACCCCGACTTGAGCGAGGCGGATTACCGTGCCGTCCTCGAGAGCGCCTCGCTCGCCGAGCGCGTGGGAGCCCAGGACTCCGCGAATGGTCAGGTCGTGTTCGGCAGCCAGACGCTCGACGGCGTCTCGCTCCAGGGGGTGACGCCTAGCATGCAATACCTGTCGTCGGTCGAGATCGCCAGCGGCCGCTACGTCAGCGAGTTCGACGACGACAACCACCGAGCGGCGGTCGTGGTCGGCGCAGACGTCGCGAACGCGCTCTTCGGCGAAGCGATCGATCCCGTGGCCCGAGACATGAAGATCGACGGCCGCCCGTACAAGGTTGTCGGCGTCGCCAAGCCGATGGGCTCCGTGCTCGGCCGTTCGCAGGACAACTTCGTGCTCCTGCCGTTTCGCACATTCCAGAAGGTCTATGGCGACAACCGGTCCATCACGATCACGTTAAAGGCGGCAGGCGGCGCCACGCCCGCAGCGGTCCAGGACCAGGCGCGGGTCGCGCTGCGCGCCCGCCACCACGTCGGCGTGGGCGCACCCGACGATTTCGCGATTCTCACCGACGAGGCGACCGAGGGCTTCTTCGGCCAGATCCTCTCGATCGTGTCCGGAATCGCGATCCCGATCACGCTCATCTCGCTCGTCGTCGGAGGGATCGTGGTCATGAACATCATGCTCGTCACAGTAACGGAGCGGACGCGCGAGATCGGCATTCGCAAGTCGCTCGGCGCGCGCCGGCGCGACATCCTCGCGCAGTTCCTCTGCGAATCGACGTTCCTGTCCGCCGCGGGCGGCGCCGCTGGCGTGCTCATCGGTTACGGGTTCACGAAGGCGCTCGCGCTCGTCGTGCCGATCCCCGTGGGCTTTCCGGTCGTGTGGTCGGCGCTCGCGCTCATGCTCTCGGCTGGCGTCGGCCTCTTCTTCGGGACGTACCCGGCGAACACCGCGTCCAGGCTCGACCCGATCGAGGCGCTCCGCAGCGAGTAGAGGAATCGCGATGCGAGTACAGGCAGGTCTCGGCGTGACGATCCGCATGGCCCTCAGGAACATCTGGGAGCGCAAGTTGCGCTCCAGCCTCACGCTCCTCGGGATCATCGTGGGCACGACGACCGTGATCGTAATCGGATCGATCCTCACCGGTATGAGCCAGCGCGTGGACGCCGTGACGCAGAGCTTCGGCACGAGCGTCCTACTCGTCTCGAAGTACGACTCCGTCGGGCCACGCTTCCGAGACATGACGGCCGACGAGCGGTCCAGGGAGGATTTGACGTACGGCGACGTCGAGGCGATCGACGCCCTCCCGGCGGTCGTCGGGGCCAGTGCTCGGGTCATGCTCGGAGGCTTCGATCCGTCTGCGTCTCAAGTCGCGATCAAGCACGGCAGTGTGGAGTACTCGCGCCCAATGGTACTCGGCGTAAGCGCGAACTATGCGACGGTGCAGAGCGTGGAGATAGGCGCCGGGAGGTTCTTCACCGATGCCGAGGAGCAGCGGCGCGCGCGCGTCGTCGTTATCCCGCAGGCGTCGGTCGCGCGGCTGTTTGGCGCTGTCGACCCTATTGACGGGGAGTTGGAGATCGAGGGGCTCGCCTACCGCGTCATCGGCGTACGAGCGAAGGGCGCCGGCGGGCTGTTTGGCGGCGAGAGCCCGGACGATCGTCAGTTCTACGTGCCCTATAGAACGCTTGCCGGCATGCACCCGGAGCTCAAGAACATCTCGATCTCGGTGCTCGCGCGCGACAATCAGGTGGCGCGCGCGACGGAGGAGGTCACCGACACGCTGAGGGGTCGGCGGGGGCGGCGCACGGATCAGGACAACGACTTCTCGATCTCGAAGCCGGAGGCGATTTTCGAGACATTCCGAGAGATGCAGGCGATCCTCGCCCTCGTGGTGATTCCGATCTCGGGCGCCGGCCTGCTCGTCGGCGGAGTCGGCGTGATGAACATCCTGCTCGTTTCGGTAACCGAGCGCACGAGGGAGATCGGCGTGCGCCGGGCGATCGGCGCAAAGCGCTCCGACATCGTGGCGCAATTCCTCGTCGAAGCGGTGACGCTGACGGGGCTCGGCGGAGCACTCGGTATCTCTCTCGGCTGGGCGCTATCCGCAGTCACGCGGCTAGTTTTTCCGGCGATCCCAACCGCTGTTCCCGTGTGGGCAGTCCTGCTGGGCTTCGGAGTTTCGGTCGGCACAGGGCTCGTATTCGGCATCTGGCCCGCGGTGAAGGCGGCGCGACTCGACCCGATCGCAGCGCTCCGCCACGAATAGGTGTTGCGGCGGTTGGCCGCCGTAACTGGGTTTGAAACTTGTGGCGGCGGGCCGGCGTGCAACCAGGCTCTTCGGGCCGTAGTGTAGCTTCCACGGTGCCGTCCCGGTGAAGCAGTTGGACGTGCCCGGATGGAGGGTTCATCTGCTCAGATCAACCGACGTGCGTGCGGAAATAGGACTCGTAGTTACCAAGCCAGCATCGAGCATACGCTTGAGCGAGCCATAAAGAGTGCCAGACACATCACTTTCAGGAACCTCGTCATCAGCCCTTAGTGAACTGGTCGATGCGAACGTCCCCGTCTGGAAACCTGGCTACGATCTCGAGCTCACCACCCATCGCCTCGACATAACCACGTTGCGTGCTGATGTACATGTCCGCTCGGCGTTAGAGCTTGGATCCCGACGCCTGCTTACAGGTCGCTTGGACGTTCTCTTGCCACGGAGTACATTCAGCTGCGGTGAATAAACTCTCACACTCTCGTAGATGGGCGCTTGTGCTCGCAGTTGTCGCTGTCGGCATGCTGGGCAGTGGGCAAGCTCCCGCTCAAGAGAAAAGGAAGAGAGCGCCAAAGATTGCCTGGGGGACCTTCTTCGGCAACAAAGGGCCAACCTACGTTCACGACCTCGCCCTCGACACTGAGAACAATGTGTACCTGGTCGGCGAGACGAGTTCCAGCGACTTTCCGACAACCGACGGCGCGCTCCAGGCTACGCTCCCGGGCGGCCCGTACCGCTCGAGCGGGTTTGTCGCCAAGATGGATCCCACTGCGACGCGGCTCCTTTGGTCGACGTACCTTGGAGGTACCGAGGGCGGCGGATGGGCCTCGAGTGTCGAGGTCGGGCCTGATGGCAGCGTCTACGTTACAGGCGTCGCGACGGGCGGTTTTCCGCAAGTCGACAGCCTCCAGCCGTATGGCGGAGCGGGCGACTCCTTCGTCGCGAAATTCGATTCGCTGGGGAACTTAATTTTCGCCACGTATATTGGCGATAACGGGTACGACAACCCAAGCGGCATCGTCGTCGATGCCGAGGGAGCGGCGACCATCGTTGGCACGATCGTCATCCAGGGACCGGGCGACATCTTCGTCGCGAAGATAAACACCTCCCCTCCCTCCCTCGTCTACCGAAGGGTGCTCATAGCAGCGGCAAATGAAGATTCTGGTCATTGTATCGCTCTGTGCGCAGATCGAGGGGTCGTGATCGGCGGTGAGAGTTGGTCTTCCGATTTCCCAACTGTGAACCCGATTCAGGCCTCGCTGCCATATTCCGGCATCGTTGCGAAGCTCGACGCCGAGGGGGACGTGGTCTTTGCAACGTTCCTCGGAGGCACTGCCTACGACAGCGTCAATGGCATAGATGTAGACAGCGACGGCAACATCTACGTGACCGGCGAGACCTATTCGGCCGACTTTCCACTCGTGGGCAGCGAATACGACTTTCGCGGGGTAAGCGACGCATTCGTCGCAAAGTTGGATCCCACCGGTGCTCGCTTGATTTACTCAAAGCTGATCGGCGGTGACCGATTCGACCGCGCAACGTCGATCGCCGTGACACCCGCGGGTGCCGCTGCCATCGCGGTGTGGACAGGCTCGCACGACTATCCCGTACGACGGCCCATCAGAAACGATCAGGACGGAGATCCAACCGACGAGTCCAAGACGGACGTCGCCGTGACGCTCTTAGGGGTCGATGGATTGGTGCAGCATTCGAGTTACCTGGCAGGCTCCAGCACCGAAGCGCCAACGTGCATCGTCGTGTCTCATTCTGGCGCCATCTACGTGGCCGGGTGGACTCAATCAAGGGATTTCCCGGTCACAGACGGCGTTCTCCAGCCAGTGGGCAGAAACTCGAACAGCTTTGTGGTCAAGATCGCAGCAACGCGCGAACCGTCCTCGAAGTAGGCAGCAGGGCGTTCGTCGACGGTGCCAACTGAGTTGGAATCCACAGACGGATGAACGGCTACCCGAACTGCGACTTGCCCCTCAGGAAACGAGGAATCGAATGCGGAATGACCTCATAGTGGGCGTAATCGGACGCGCACTGCCTTAGCTTATCGGAACAAACTCGCACGGCCGATCTAATGACCATCCCAGTCACCCACAAGCGGCATGAGTCCGGGCGATGTTCCCGCCCGACACCCACCTCGGCCGCTATACGATTCGCGAGCGCCTCGGCTCCGGCGGCATGAGTGACGTGTTCCTCGCGGGCCTCTCGACTCCAGGGTCGAGTTGCCAACGCCGAAGTCAGTCGAAAGCTAGCGAAGAACGCGAACCCGCACGGGAGCGACGTGCGTCCGGTCGCCGGATGCTCCCACGAAGAACAACTCCGTCTCGGCGCCGGGTGACGTACGTTTCTTCAGGACCTTGAATGCGAAGGTGACGGAGTCGGAGGACGTCGCGACCGACTTCGCCTTCCACTTGATGTTCGGGTTCAGCGACGTCGGAGCCGTAACCGTCACCGGCCCTGCAAATCCGGCGTCTCGCAGAATCCGTACCTGGAGGGTCCCCCGCTTGCCGGCTTGAAGGATCACAGGTTCAAGTCCGGTTCGAAGCTCGAACGATCTTCGAACACGCACATACACGCGAAGCGTCCGTTCGATCCCCGCGGCATTGCCGACGATCGTGATCGGAACGAAGTCCGGTACGCCAGCAGTATCCGTTCGGAGTTCAAGATCGACACGAGCGCCCGGGCTGACCTCCGTTGCCGCGAGCGTCACCGCGGCGCCTTCCGCTGAGGTTGAGGCGAATAGATGTACCTGATCTGAAAATCCGCCAAATGCCTCGACCGTGATGGGAATCGTGACGATTCCCGGCGACATCGGGCCGACGGAAGTGAGAGCGACAAGGCCGAACGACGGGATCGGACCCTGCCACGACAGACCGACAGATGACTTGAAATCGAAGTTGTCACTCGTCACTTCGATGCGATGGACTCCGGCCGCAAGCGCTACTTCGAACATGTCGGGCTCGCCGCCGATCTGCGGGAGGACATCGTCGAGGACAATTCTCCCGTCGATCGCGCATCTCGCCGCCACGCCCGAGCGCGGTAGAGTGAAGCGGTACAGGCCATCAGCGAAAACCTCGTCGCGCGTCCATCGGGCGAAGAAGCCGACATCCGAAACACCACACGGAAGGCTTCCACCATCGGCGTCGAATTCGGCGTGAAGGGTCCCATTGCCGCCGTCGGCCGCCGATGCGGGCAAGAGGAGCCACCGATTGAGATAGAACTGCCCGAGCCAACGGCCCGGTGCGGGGCTCGCCTGAGGGCAAGCGCTGACCCGTCCCCCCGCATTCTCGACCGTTACGGAGAATCCGTCCTCCGTCACCGCGCCAACGAGGACCGAGACGCCGGCCGCTTGGTCCTCGAAGCGCATTCCGAGCTGCCACGACGAATCCGGATCCTGTGCCGTGCCGTCGTCGGGTGACGCGTCGACAACCGTCGCGACTCCATCGAAAAGCTCGAGGTCGACGCGATGGATCACGACGCCTTCACCAGGCAGCGCAAAGTCGTAACCTGTATGTCTGCGCGCTTCGACGGTGTAGTAGATGCCCGCCTCGGGATCAATCGGAACGATGACGACGCGGGGCCCACCGACTTCCGCAAGGGCTCCTGCTGCTTTGAGGGCAACGGTCGACGTCACGCCGGGGGCAACATAGAGCTTCCGAGATGGCTCGAGCCAGCCGAGCGTATCCTTGGAGAAAGCGATCAACTCGAGTTCGGGCCCAAAGCTCATTGGATCCCATCGGGAGTCATAGACACCTCCAGGTCCACCGCTGTGCGGCAGTCCAAGGGCGTGCCCCATCTCGTGGATGATCAAGCCCCGATTGATGGGAGGAAGCGGCGGGATAAACGTCACCGGAACAACGCGAGCGATGCCAGCAGTCTCGACTATTACCGGAGCCTCGTAGGCGCGACCATCGAGCTCGCGGTCGAAGACGAGGTTGATTGCATAGAAGTCCGAACAGGCCACGGACGCCCCGACGATCGCAACGGCGTCCTCGACCATCCTTGCGAACATCACGTCGTTGCTCGGACCGACCACGTATTCATCGCGCCTGCCTGGCAACGTGATCCAGTCCGTGACGCGGCTCCCCTCGAGCGACATTGCGCCAAAGCTCGCGCGTTGGAAATAGGCGTCCATGCCGGGGAAGTCCGGCGATGTGAACAGGGTCTCGTAGAAACCGTGATCCTGTGGCGGCTCACCCGTCGAGTCGCCGAATCGGCAGAGGATGGTCAGAAAGGGCCGAGTGCCGCGTACTCCGAGGACGTTGTCGGTTTTCGACGCGGCAACCGGAGCCGTACTCGAGTCCGGGGATGCAACAGCGACTTTCAACAGCTGCTCGGATCCCCCACGTCGCTGTGTAGATACTCGAACGCGCTTTCCGGCAAGTCGCCGGAGTGGCCCCTCCTCGACCGCGCCCGAATCGATCTTGAGCTCGACTCCGGCATCGTCAACTAGCGACACGCTGAGGTTGGGGCGGACGCCACCCCCGGGAACGGGGTCGCCGTGCGCAACAATCAATGTCCCCGTTCTCTCCGCGAGCACGTGGGCTGCGTTCGCAGGTCGTCCTTCGGCACAGAAGACTGACGCGAGCAGTGACACGAGGAGCAGGCGACCGATGTGTTGAGACTTGATCAATTCTGGCTTCCAGTGTGGTGCAGTTTGCGAAGGGATTTCTCGTTGGAAGAGGACTCGAACAGGCGGCCGTGCACGGACTTGAGAGTATGTCAGCCCGCTTCGGACCGTCAAACGTGCGGCCGTTGAAACGGTCTGCCATCCTCGACTGCGGTCACGCCTTCGTCGAGAGGGAACCCGAAGGACGACGATTGGAATGGATGCAGTGCCGCATCGTCTCGCGCACGCGTCACCGATGGATGTGGATGTTGACGAGGTTGCGCGACGCCTCGTATAGTCATTGTAGATACGTTCCGCGGATGGGGCGTTTCACGATGGATACGGAGGCTTCGGAACATGAACACCGAGATCAGCAAGTGGGGGAACAGTCTGGCGCTGCGGATTCCGAAGGCTGTCGCGAGCGAAATCAATCTGTCCGAAGGCTCCGAGGTCTCGGTGACAGCCGTCGACGGCCGACTTGTCATCACTCCCGTGCCCGACCTGCGCTACAAACTCGAAGAACTGCTGTCGGCAGTCTCCAAATCGAACGTGCACAAGGAAGTCGACATCGGACGGCCGGTCGGCAAGGAGCAACTGTGAGCGGTCGGCGTGACGCGCGACCACGAGCTCGGGCGAGGACTTTCATTCCAGATCGGGGTGATGCGATCTGGCTCGACTTCGACCCACAGGCCGGGCACGAACAGGCTGGACGGCGACCGGCTCTGGTACTTTCACCGGAATCCTATAATGGTCTGGTTGGACTTGCGCTCGTTTGTCCGATCACGAACAAACGAAAAGGCTATCCGTTCGAAGTTGTCATTCCCGACGGCGTGAACGTGACGGGAACAATCCTGGCCGACCAGGTCCGAAGCCTCGACTGGAAGATCCGCCGAGCAGAGTTCATCGTCAGACTGCCGGACAATGTCGTTCGCGAGGCCGTGGCAAAGGCCCGGACGCTACTCGATCCTTAGCACCTACTTCATAACGGCCGTTATCGGATGCGCGTTGTGTCGAACGTCGGTGCTTGTAAGTTCAGCCAGTTCAGCCTTCTGTCTTTCCGAACGTCAACCGCTCTGGATCCAGCGGTAGGTCGGCGTCATGTCGTCTGGAAAGCGGGTCAGCTGCCCGGATTTGCTCGTGGTACTGTATGGCTCGACATCCGGCTCGCGGCCCCGGACGCGCTCGTGCGAAATTCGGCCGTCCCGGATGAGCTCCAACTGACGTGATGGTCCCGTTGCAAGAAAGGCTCTCCTTTGACTGGCTTCCCGCGCTTCGCCCTCAATCCGCTGTGAAGCTTGCCCTGGCATTCCTGTTGATTGTGTTGACGATGGTAACCGCACCGACAGGAAACGCAGGACAACGAGACGAAGCAAGATGCATTGTCAGCGGGCACCTCGCACTCGTCTGGAGTGACGCTCCCCCGTCGAGCGGCATCCGGCCAAGCCTCGAGGCTACGCTGTACACCGACGATGGACGAACCATTCAATTGTCAAAGCGAGCCGGGAGCACTTTCCAGGAAATTGACTTTCTTGCTCTCGACCGAACGTACATCCGGGCAACCGGCTCGTGGCAGGGAATCGCAGGCGGGTCAGACCTGATTGTCGTCGATTCGGTGCAACCATCCAGGTTGCCTCTCGCAGCGAAGCGCCTGATCGGTGACGGGTACAGGGGAGGCCTGCGTGGGTCGAAGCGTTTCGTCACGATCAAGGTCCGGTACCCCGATTCGCCTGTTGTGCCACTGCCGGACCCTGAGTATTTCGAATCCATGCTGGTGGGTTCGAAGGGAACCTCGCTCGATGAATATTGGCGTGAAGTGTCTTATGGCGAAATAGACCTAGCCGGCAGCGAAGTCGTTGGCTGGTACACGTTACCCAAACGGCGCAGCGAGTACATCCTGTCCGACAATCAGACCCTTGGCGTCCACGCGATCGCAATCGACGCGGTTGCACTCGCTGACGAGGATGCGGACTTCGAAGGCGTCTACGGCATCAACATCGTCTTCGATACCGACATCTCGGATAGCGCCCGTGGCGGCACCGTCAAGGTAAACGTCGACGGTGCGGACCGATACCTCGGTGCGACCTGGCTTCCACCTTGGGCGTGGCGCAGCCACTCGGTGAGCGCGCATGAGATAGGCCACGCTTTCCAGTTGCCACTTCGAGAGGGCCGTACGGTCGCGTTACGACTCGATCTGGGACGTGATGAGCAAGACGCTTGAGGGCTGCGACCCGGTCGAGGCCCCCTTCGGATGCCTCGGTCAGCATACGATCGCTGCTTACAAGGACTGGCTTGGATGGATTTCGGATGAGCGGCGATACGTCGCTGCGCCAAGCAGCTTGCAAACGATCGACATCGAAACGGCCGAGGCCACTCCGACGGGGTCGGGGTTTCTGCTGGCAATCGTTCCTGTCGACGCCGGAATGCCGAGTTATCTGACGGTCGAAGCGCGGGCCAGCTATGGCTTCGACAGCATCCTCCCGCTTCAAGGCATCGTCCTCCACCGGGTCATACCGACGTATGCGGTAGGTGCCGTAGTGATCGATCAATCGCTTAACGGTGATCCGAACGATGAAGGCGCAGTTCTGACAGCAGGCGAAAGTTTCGTGGAAGACGGTGTCTCGATTCGCGTCGTCGAGAAAACCCCGACCGGATATCGCGTCGAAATCGCGCGCGACAACGGCGATGATGGACCGTGTACAGATGCCGTGGTTCCAGCCGACCATTGGCGCGGGGAGTACTTCGCACGAGAGTTCGTTCAGGCAGTTCCATTGGTGGTTCGCGACGACGGCGACGGTTTTCTCCATTCGGCGCCTGGCGCCGCTGGCTCGGCGCCCGAGTGCGGTCTGCCTCTTGGTGGAATTCAGGTCCGATGGGTTCGTAACCTCACGCTCGCAAAGGGATTTTACCGGTTTACGCTTACGTCAAGAGGTACTACGCGGTTCTTTGTCGACGGGCAACCCGTACTGATGAATGGATAAACTATGAACCCAGCCCGGCCACCCGCGACGTTGCTCTGCCAGCTGGTGACCATAGGCTCATTGTGCAGTACCGGCCGGTATTTGCCGACCCACTGCTTTCGCTACATTGGGACGATGTCACGAGGTTTCTGATTTCAGCCGATGTCGCCCCCGTTACGATTCGCATACGGAAGAAGGCGAAGATTACGATTGCGATCGAGCGCCGTCCGGGTGTCATCGGTGCTATCACTGTCGAGGCACCGGACACTTCGTCTATTGGCCTTCGGATCAAGAAACCGGTGCTCGTCACTGCGGACAACAGCGTGCGGTTTCGGATCGCGGCACTCAAGGATGCAAAGATAGGAACCTACGATCTCGCGTTTCGAGGTTATGACGCCGATGGACTTGAACGAACAACGACGGTTCGCGTCGTAGTTCGGCGGTGACTGCTCGGAACAACCGGGCCAATTCGTGCGCAATTGGCGGTTGACTGGGCATGTCAGAATGCGCCGGGACGGGACAAGCCGGGCAGGCCCAGCGACTGGGCGTTGCCCGTGGGTTTCTCTCCTATCTTCAAGCGAACGTACCGGGCACCGAGATCCCGCCGCACGGAGTCTTGCAGTCGCACCGTCGCCGAAAGCCGTATCTCTTCTAGCACGCCGAGCTACGCAGGATCACGGATGCCGTGGCGCGTTTCGGACCGAATGGGTCTCTTCGCCTACACATTTATCGAAAGCTCGTCGGTCCGCTGGCCAGTACTGGGCTTCGAATCGGGGAGGCTGTTCGGCTAACGATGGACGACGTGCTCCTGGACGCCGCGCCGCCGATGCTTCGTATCCTCAACACCAAGTTTCCGAAAAGCCGCCTGGTTCCTCTCCATCCGACGACGGCGTCGGCGCTACGCGAGTACGCCCTCGAGCGCGAACGTCTCAAATACGGGGGCATGACCGACGCCTTCCTTGTCTCCGAGACTGGCACCTCGCTCAAGTCATCGACTGCCGGTCGGACCTTTCAACGGTTACTCGATCGGCTCGAAATCCGAGCCACGGATGGAAGTCGCCGCCCGACGCTTCACTCGTTCACTCTAAGTTGCTGCATTTAGGCATGTTACGGGCACACGGGGTCTCCGTCGCCGTGTTGGCTCCATCGGGCTAAGTTGTTGTGATTGCGCCGGTTACGCGGGAGCAGCGGACGCCGCGTCGATGGCCGGGTATTCGGGCAGAAGCGACGGCGGCGGCGCTTTTTAGGGTACCGCCCAGATTGAAGGACGACGCGGCCGCGTTCGGCTTTCGGGACCATCACACGAACGTCGGCACTTTCGCGACACCAGGTCGTGAGACGTTCGACTGCGAAGTTTGACGACGTGTAACTGTCCAAATGCATCCGAGTTTCGTGCACAATTCACAAAACCGGTTCTTGACGCTCAGGCGACATTTCACGAGCTCTTCGATCACGGTACGAGTTTGCTGCCCCGAGAACGGCCTGCGCACGAGAATATGAAAAGACCCCAACGAATGACCCCACGACACCTGCCGGCCGCGATCCTGAGGAGCGCGGCCGCGGCGATTCTGCTTGCAGCTAGCGCGCTGGCCGCTCCGGAGCTTTCGATTCACAGACCAATGGGCAAGGCGATCGCCGCGCCTTTACCCGAAGCCGCGTGGAGCCTCGGTGCGCTCCGGTTCCAGCAAGTCGACGCCGAGGGCGCGGCGCGCTTCTCGGCTCGCGCCGGCGCCGGCCGCGTTACGCTCGACCCGCGCGGAGTCTCTTTCGGCGACGCCGACGCGGCAAGCAACGTCCGCATGAACTTTGCCGGCTCGAGGCCCTCGACGCGCCTCATCGGCGAGCAACGCCTTCGCAGCACGGCGAGCTCCTTCGTCGGCAACGACCCGAGCCGCTGGCGCCACGACGTCGCCGAGTACTCGCGAGTGCGCTACGAAGGCGTCTATCCGGCGGTCGACGCCGTCGTGTACGACGCCGGCCGCGGTCTCGAGTACGACTTCGTCGTCGCGCCGGGGGGCAACCCGGCGGCGATTCGGCTCGCGTTCGATGGCGCGTCGAGCGTCCGGATCGACCTCTCGGGCGCGCTCCTCGTCGAGGCTACGCACGGCAAGGTCGTTCGCCACGCGCCTCCGGTCGCCTTTCAGGAGGTTGACGGCGTGCGTCGCGCCGTCGCCGCGCGGTTCGTCGCACGTGAGGGCGGGTTCGGCTTCGAGACGAGTGCATACGACCGCGGGGCCACGCTCGTCATCGATCCGACGATTGATTTCTCGACGCTCTACGGCGCCGGCCAGGACTTCGCATCGGACGTCGCCGTCGACGCCGCCGGCAACGCGTACGTCGTCGGCCTGACGATTCAGGACCACTTCCCCGTGACGCGCGACCCCGGTCAGGTCACGTCGCCGATCCCCGGCTTTCTCTACAAGGTCAGCCCGTCTGGCGAGCTCCTGTTCTCGATCGTCTTCGGCGGCGACGGGACCGACGACCCGCGCGCCGTCGTCATCGACCCGGACGGGAACCCCGTCGTCGTCGGAGGGACCAGCTCGGTCAACTTTCCGCTCGTCGACGCGTTTCAGACGACCGGCAACTGGTCCTCGTCCGCGTTCGTCACGAAGTTTTCGTCCGACGGCTCGCGCATTCTCTTCTCGACGCTCTTCGGCGGCACGGGCCTCTCGGGAGCGTTCGACGTGGAGTGCAGACCCGGCGGCCGAATCTACGTGAGCGGCTCGGCCAACGAGGGGCTCCTGCTCGTGAACGCGGCCGACTCGACGCAGGTCAAACAGGATCTGTTCGTTGCGCTGCTCGACACCTCCGCGCACCGCGTCGTCTTTTCGACCTACCTTGGCGGGTCGGAGGACGAGAATTCGGCCTCGGTCGCCGTCGATCCTTCCGGCGCCGCGTACATCTTCGGCTCCACGCGGTCGCCGGACTTTCCGACCGCGAACGCCTACCAGCCCGGGCTTCGCGGCTGTTGCGACCACGTCGTCACGAAGCTCTCGCCGCGCGGCGAGATCGTCTACTCAACCTACCTTGGCGGTGACTTGGGCGAGGGGTCCTACGGCAACATCGCGGTCAAGGCCGACGGATCGGCGGTCGTCTTCGGAACCTCCTTGTCGTCGAACTTCCCGACCGTGAACGCGTTGTTCGGGCCGTCCCCCGAGCCGTTCGATACCGACGCCGTGCTTGCCGAGCTCACGCCGGACGGCGACGGGCTCGTCTTCTCGACCTACCTCGGAGGCGACGGCCTCGAGGAGGCCTACGGCCTTGAAGTGGATGCCGCGGGCACGATCTGGGTCGCGGGCCGCACCCAGTCGTCGGACTTCCCGCTCGTCTACGAGCTCAATTGCAACCGGACCTGATTGCGCAGGTCAGCGGCTTCGTTTCGCGCATCAGCGCCGACGGCCGCGAGCTCCGCTTCTCCACCTACCTCGGAGCCACCGCGTACGGCGTCGCGGCGTTCGGAGCCGGCCGCGTTTGGATCACGGGAATAACGTGGGGGAGGGCTTCCGCTCGTGAACCCGATCCAGAGCACGATTCCGATCGCCGGCGTCGGGACGACGTTCCTCACGCTCGTTGACGCCTCGGACGGTGAGGTCTCGCCGCCTGTGATCGCGTCGATCGACGCCGTTCAGTCGCCGGGGCAGCCCCTGAGGCTTCGGATCACGGGCGAGAACTTCCAACCGGGAGCGCGGGTCTTCATCAGCGACGACGCGACGCCGTGGCCTCAGGTGAAGGCCAAGGGTACCTCGTCGCTCACGCTCAAGGGCGCGCTCAAGCCGCGGTTCCCCAAGGACGTAGCCGTCACCGTTCGGGTCGAGAACCCCGACGGCGGGTCTGCGACGGGCTCGTACACCCGGGGCAGGTCGTGATGGCCATTTCACGAAGGATATCCATGCAGCGCTTCTTCTCCCTCATCGTCGTTCTTTCGGCCGCACTTGGCGCACAGACGATCGCGTCGGCGCAGACGTCGACGCGATCCGTCAGCTTTCGCGAAACGCCAACGAAGACCGGTGCCGTCGACGGCGCGCTCGTCGCGCCGCCGTTGCGCGAGCGGTGGTCGTTCGTCCCGCCTGCCACGAGCAGCGGCTCGCCCTATTGTTCGCAACCCATCGTCGCCGACGGACTTGTGTTCCTCGCCTACGACACAGGCGTTGCGGGCGAGGGCTTCGCGCTTGCCGCCCTATCGGCGACGAGCGGCGAGCGGATATGGGGCCCGGTCCTCGTTCGCGGCAACTACCCCATCGGGTTCATCGCGTACGACCGCGGCGCTGATCGTCCAGAACACCAACGGCGACATCCAAAGCCATGACGGAGCGACCGGTGTACGAGGGCGTCGTCTACGTCGCCGGGACGTATCGCGTGTGGGCGGTGGACGTGGCCACGGGCGCCATCCTGTGGAGCTCGCAGCAAGGAAGCGGCAGCACGTCGCCGATCGTCACCGCCGATTCCGTCTATCTGACGTCGTCGTGCTCGCTCGCGATCCGCCTGCGCAGAGCGGACGGCTCCGAGGTGTGGCGTAGCGAGATCGACTGCACGGGTGGCGGCGGAGAGGTCGGAGTGCTCTACCGCGACCGGCTCTACACGCGCGCGTTCCCCGAATTCGAGGTCGGGATGAATTGGACGCTCAACGCAAAGACAGGCAAGCGCATCGCGCAGAACCCCGGCGGCGCCGACCCCGCCTTCGCCGACGGGCGCTCATTCTTCCGACGCGACGACGGCGTTCTCGAGGCGTTTGACGTGAAGACCAACACGTCGCTCTGGACGTTCGCGGGGTTCGGGCGGGGCGTCGCCACGTCGCCGCACGTCGTCGATGGATTCGTGTACGCGGCTGCCGCGGACGGCGAACTGTGGGTGCTTCACCCTGCGACCGGCGCCGTTGTCTGGTCGACCGAGCTAGGCGCGGCGCCATTCACCCACATGGGCTGTTGCGGCGGGAGCTTCGTCGACATGGCGGCATGGGACGGCATTCTCGTCGTCGTGACCGCACAGCGCGTCGTCGCGCTCGAGCCGGTCTCGGCCGAGGCGAGCTTCGACACGCTCGTCGTTGACGACTCGGGCGCGAATCGCCTCGAGATGAACTCAGCGACGGGCGCGTATCGTATCACGGAATGCGGCGGGACCACGGTCGTCACGGGCGTCGGCGTTGTGACGCGGCCCGCGGCCTCTACCATCAAGCTCGCGGCCCTGACGGACGTCGCGAAGGTCACGGCCACGATCGACACTTCCCGACGCACAGCGAAGGCCAAGGTCAAGCTCTTCGCGCCCGCGGGTAAGATCAAGATCGTCGACTCGAATACCGCGGACGACGTCCGCGAGTGTCGCTAGCGAAACGGGCTCGTAGGCGATCAGCTTTTCATAGATATCGGGACCGGTCCGGATAGGCGGACAATCGTAGTGATTGATCTGATTGAAGGGCAAGAGAAGTTCATAAATACGTACTTCTCAGAGTTGTTTCTGTTTCACGACGAAGGTCTGATCTATCAGCAATGTTGAGAAACACAAGGGCGCCGCCTCCGCACGTAGCCACGCGCTGTATCGAAGGCGGGTCACTGGCTGAGGAACACGAACTGGCGTACTAAACCTCCAAACCCTGAAGAGCAGCCGAGCGGCGTGAGGACTTGGCACTGTGCAGTGAGCGCATTCCGCGGGAGCCGACGCGTCGCTACGCAATGCCTCTTGTGTAAAGAGTAAGCCAAAAGGCTACGTGTTTTTTCAGTGGGTTAGGGGTAGGTCGAGAACTGTCGCCAAGCTGGGGTCCCCTCAGGAAACGGAAAAAATTGTACGCTAAGGCACTCATTCCAGTAGGTTGCCTTCTGTAACCTGTTCCAACGAGGGCAGATGTGCGGATACTCCACGGCCACTCTCGACTCCTGACTCTGCTGAACTCCGTTGACAGTGGGAAGCTGGAGCGTTCGCACGACGCGTGAGCCAACTTGACATGAACAAGGTATATACCTGCGTGATATGCACTTATGGCGACGCCCGGCGGATTGACCTCCTGGTGCCAAACTCGTGAAGTCGAGACCGGCTCCTTAGCGTACGATTTTGTCCGTTTCCTGAGGGGACCCCAAGAGCACAGGCTGCACGCCATTCGATGCGCCGGTTGCGGCGCAATGAATCGGGCATGCCTCCCCGGCGACGTGACGAGCACCGGGTTTGGACCGGGCGTGGAGGGGACCGTCGCGACACTCGTCGCCGAATGCCGGCTTTCGCACCGACTCGTCGTCGCCGTGATGCGAGACCTGTGCGGGGTGCGAATCGGGCTGGGCACCGTGTCGAACCTCCTGCGCAGAGTCAGCGCGTCGACGGCTGCAGCGGTGGAGGAGGCCCACGGCTACGTGCGAGCCTTTGAAGGCGCGAAGCACGTCGACGAGACCGGATGGAAGCACCACGGCTCGGACGGCACCAACGACAAGGGCTCGAGCGCCTGGCTGTGGGTCGCCGCCACCGAAAAGGTGACCGTCTTCAAGGCGACGCTCTCGCGCGCGCAGTCGGTCGCGAAGGAATTGCTCGGAGAAGCGCCGCGGGGGACGCTCGTCTCGGATCGATACCTCGTCTATCAATATGCGAGACCCGAGACCCGACAGGTCTGCTGGTCGCACCTCGAGCGGGACTTCCGAAAGATCTCGGAGCGCGACGGACCGTCGGCGAGGCTCGGACGGAAACTGCTGCGAGCCGCGCAATCCGTCCTCAAGCTTCAAAAGAAATGGCTGAGAGGAAGGCTCGAGCAGGAGAACTACGAGTACAGGATGGGCCGCCTCAGGATGCACCTTCAGGAGCTACTCAGGCAGGGAGCCTCGATGGATACCGGACGAGGCGAACAGAGCCCGACCTCGAAGACGAAGGGCACGTGTCGCGAGCTGCAGGCAATCGAGCCGGCGCTGTGGACATTCGCAAGCGGTGCATGCGTTGAGCTGACGAACAACTTCGCGGAACGCCAACTCCGGCACGCGGTGATGATCAGAAAGATCTCGAGTGGAAGTCAGTCCAACGACGGGATGGAATGGATGTCGAGGCTGCTGACCGTCGTGATGACGACCCGGTCCCAAGGCCGAAACCCGCACGAATTCTTCGTCGAGTCGGCCCGGGCCGCCCGTCGAAAAGCGCCCCCGCCGTCGCTACTGCCCGCAAATCCAGCTCGTGACATGGCGACCACCGCGCCCGCGTAACCAGCGCAATCACAACAACTTAGCGAAACGAAGCCTCGTCAACCGCGCACGCGCCGCTGTCGCCTCACTGCGATGTAACATCCCTAAATGCAGCAATTTAGCGTGAACGCATACGCCAATGCTCGGACGGCCCTCGACCCATAGCCTACCGGCCATAATTACCAGTATCGGACGTGCCCTATCGAAGGTGGACGAGTCAACGGAATAAGCGGTTGGCTCGTCAGGTCTTTTTCGCAGACGCTGCTCACAGCAGGCAACGTCAGATGTTGACGCAACGTCAACGTAGCTGTACACTGGTCTCTGAAAGAGGAGGCGAGTGAAGCGTGTCGAGACCTCCGGCTTGGACCCTACAACAGGTGCGGGACGCTATTGATTGGGCTCTGAAAGCGGGGTCGGTGGTTCCATCGCGGCATTGCAAGCGAGACAGGATGCCTCTGCGCAACGTGTCGATGGCGGATATCGGGTGTCTCCGGACGTCGAATGGGACGATGAGTACGCGGACTGGAAGTACAAGGTGGAGGGCGCTGACACGGACTACGACGCGCTCGTCGTCGTCATCGCGTTTCTCTCGCGAGCGAACGTGCTCGTCGTGACGGTGTTCTAGAAGGGAGTAGCGGAATGGCTCGAATGGTGTGCGACGCTTGCAAGACCGAGATGACGATTGTTTCGGGCGAAACCTATCGCTATGCGGAAAGCGGCCTCGATAACGTATATCTGTTGAACGCCGATTTGTACGAATGCGAAGGCTGTGGAGAACAACTACCGATTCTTCACCGTATCGAGGAGCTCCATCAGGCAATCGCCCGAGCAATCGCCTTCAAGCCCGCTCCGCTTTCCGGCGCCGAGATTCGGTTTCTCAGAAAGGAGCTTGGCCTCAGCGGACGGAAATGGGCAGCGCTTCTCCACATCGACCACACGACGCTCTCGCGTTGGGAAAACGAAGGTCAGGAACGCAGCCAGCACAATGACCTCCTCATTCGGCACGTCTTCTTCCGAATGCTCGAGGAGCAGACCTGGCGACTCGTTCGCGAACCTGTCGCCGAACGGATCGCCTCGATCGACTACGAAAGCGTGGTCGAGCAAGATCTGCTGGTAAATGCAGACAACCCGTCGGTCAACAGCTATCGGGCGACGGCCGCGAGCGTATAGGAACTTTGGCGAGCGCGGTTTCCCTCGAGCTGCCGCGCGCGTGAGTCTATCGACGGTCCGTCGTGGGGGCCGACCTGGCAGGGGACAGAAAGCGACGCTGCACGTATACCATTGCGTTGTGACTGCGTCGATCTCTCAGTTTCTTCGAGTACTCGGTCCTCCGGCTACTGTTTCCAACCCGTCGATGTTCAACTCCGAGACTGCTCGTATAAATGGCCTTCACCGTTGACTCTGGCCTAATCTCGTCGTATAAGATGCTCCCGGCGGTTTCGTAGGGTTCGAAAGACCGCTCGTATAAGAGTCTGGAGCAGTCGCATGACCAATTCCATCGAGGCGTTTGCGGCCCATCTCTCGCAGGCGGAGCGTAGTCCGCTGACAATCGTCAACTACCGATGCGACCTTCGGGCCTTCGCCGCCTGGTTCGTGGAGACGAACGGCGAGACGTTCGAACCCGCGAAGATCACGCCGACCGACCTGCGCGAGTACAAGCAGGCGATGATCGTCCGGCTTGGTCTCAAGCCGGCAAGCGTCAACCGGAAGCTTGCAACGCTCAAGAGCTTCCTCAAGTGGGCGGCCGCCTCCGAGCTCGTCGCCGATGCGATCGCGCACAAGGTACCGAGGTTCGAGCGCGAGGCGCGCCCGGGGCCCCGCTGGCTCGACCGCCGGGAGCAGAGCGCGCTGCTTCGTGCGCTCGAGCGGGGCGAAAGCGATCGGGACCTTTCCATCGTCAAGCTCCTGCTCAACACGGGTCTGAGGGTTCACGAACTGTGCGGCCTCGAGTGGAGCGACGTGACGATGACCGAGCGCAAGGGTGTGATCGTCGTGCGAAGCGGGAAGGGAGGGAAGAGGCGCGAGGTGCCGCTCAACGTCGACGCGCGCAACGCGCTCGAGGCCGCCGGCTTCCGGCTCCACGCCGGCGAGCGCCGCGCGGTCTTTCACGGACAGCGCGGGCCGCTGACGCCGCGCGGGGTCCAGTCGATGATCGAGCGTTACGCGTCCGGGATCGACGCCGAGATCACACCGCACGCCCTTCGGCACACGTTCTGCAAGAACCTGGTCAACGCCGGCGTCGGGCTCGAGAAGGTCGCGGCGCTTGCGGGCCACGAGAACATGCAGACAACGCGGCGGTACTGCGAGCCGTCAATGAAGGACCTCGAAGGCGCCGTGGCCCTCATTGGCGAGACCTGCCCGGTCCTGGTTCGCGACCACTGAAACGGGACCGTGCGCATCGTCTGAGCGTGCTCCGCTAGGGCGGCGAACGGAGCACTCTACGGGTTGCTCATTGCGTGGGTACAAGATAGAGTAAGCATGTACGCCTCATAGGCGTACGCACCTTCCAGCGTACGGGGATGGGACGATGGCGACACTAACGGCACAAGAGAACAAGAGCGAGCGTATGGCGGTGCGGGCTTCGGCCGCGCAGAAGGAGCTCATCCACCGGGCGGCCGAGCTTCGCCACAAGACGGTCACCGAGTTCGTCCTCGACGTCGCGACCCGAGAGGCCGAGCGGGTCCTCGCCGAGGAGACGCACATCCGCTTGCCTCGAAAAACATGGGATGCCTTCGTGCGGGCGCTCGACAATCCGCCGCGGCCGTCGTCTCGGCTGAAGAGATTGATGAGGGAGCCGAGCATCCTTGAGCGTTGATGGGGAAGGGCCGCTCGCCGGACCCGTGACGCTCGAGCGCCGACACAAGACTGGCGGTTTCTCTTGTGGGAAACCGGAGCTCGACGAGTATCTGAAGCGCTACGCGCTCACCAATCAGCGCAAAGGCGGAGGCAGAACCTACGTCGCATTGCGTGATCGGCGTGTGGTCGCGACTACACCCTTGCCGCGAGCTCTGTTTTGCCTGAAGACGCGCCGGAATCCGTGAGCCAAGGCCTCGGACGCTATCCCGTTCCGGTCATCTTGCTCGCGCGTCTCGCCATCGACGACACCGAGAGAGGGCGAGGGCTAGGCGGCGCCATGCTCAAAGACTCCCTTCGGCGCGCGCTCGGCGCTGCCGAGGTCATCGGAGCACGAGCCGTCCTTACTCACGCGAAGGACGACGATGTACGCCGCTTCTACGAACGATTCGACTTTGTTGCATCGCCGAAAAACGCGCTTCATCTCTTCATCCTAATGGAGACAATCCGCGAGAGCCTCGGCGAGTGAACGGGCCGTCTCCCAGCGCTCAATGAGAACGCATCAGGTTCAACGCATCGTCGCGCCCCTCATCGCATCCGGCGGGCCAGAGTCTCTCTGTGATGGCCACGTAGCGGCGCTAGGGCAAGACGATTGCGAAAGGCTCGGCGAGGAGCACACTGCTGTACGTTCCGCGTCGCACAAGACACGGACGCCATTCAGGTCCGTCAACCGATCCAAGATGGTTGCTCAGACCGAAGAGTTGGGAATAAGGAGAGCGAGCTGGGGGATTGAACCTATGTGAGGCCTCCGTCTGGCGGGCGCGGGCAGTCGATTTTCTGAACAGGAGCTGCGAATGAACCAACTGGTTTTAGTGTAGCCCATGATGCCCTGCTTGGTCGCTGATTGCCTCATGCCCCGCACCAACCCGCTGACTCGCCCGGCGAGCAACTCACCATTCCGACGCCGCTTCCCGTGCACCGATTTCTCCACATCAGGTCGCATCGGCACACCTCGGGCGTACACTGCCGGAGCCGAACCGGTCGTCGTGACCGCGTCGCCGTGCTACTTCGCCCGGCTTGCCCCCGGGCGCACCGTGAACTCGAAGATGTCGGGTCGGTGGTAGTGGCCCGTGACGTCGAGGGTCATCCGCTCGCGGTCGAGATCGCCGAGGTTGAGTTCGGCCACGAGCACGGCCTCCTCGCCGTATGCCGGCTCGACGAGATACTGCCCGTCGGGCCCGATGACTGCGCTTCCACCCGTCAGGAGAAGGTCGTCGGGTCGTCGCGCGAGGTCCGCCGGCACGTCGAGCCCGGGCGGCAGGTCGGCGACCGCCATCAGCGATCCGGCCGCGAGCACGAAGCACCGGCCCTCGACGGCGTAGTGGAGGCTCGCCAGCTGATGGAGTTCGTTCACGGTCGGCCACACGGCGATGTGGATGTGCTCACCCGAGATATGAAGCGCCTGGCGCGCGAGCGGCATCCAGTGCTCCCAGCAGACGAGGCCGCCGATGCGTCCGACGGGCGTGTCGACGGCCCGAAGGCCGTGCCCGTCGCCCTGGCCCCATACGAGCCGCTCGGTGTAGGTCGGAACGAGCTTCCGATGGTGATTGACGAGGTTGCCGTCGGGACCGAACGTGAGGAGGCTGTTGTAAAGCGTCCCGTTGCCCGGGCCGCGGTCGACCCGCTCGTTGACGCCAATGACGAGCGTGACGCCGCGGGCCCGCGAAAACGCTTCGATCGCGGCGGTCTCCGGCCCAGGGACAACCAGGCTGTTTGCCCGTAGCCTCGCGAAGACCTGCTTGGTTGGCGCGTGGTTCCAGAGCGCAGCGCCGGGGCAATAATCGAGCCAGGCGGGGTAGCCGGGCAGCCACGTCTCGCCGAAGACGATCAGCCGCGCGCCGCGGTCGGCGGCGCGCTCGGCGAGTGCGAGCGCCTTCTCGAGACTTGCCGCGAGGTCCATGGACACCGGTCGTGCCTGGACGATGGCGACAGTCACACGTTCCGACATGCTCACCTCCCGCTCGTGCGAATCATCGTTTCAACCCGAGCTCGCGCTCGATCGCGTCGCCCTGGCGCCGCGCCTCGGCCCACGTGACCGGAAGCGTCGCGATCTCGCCGCTTCGCTCGGCAAGCTCGAGTCGTTCGAGGGCTGCCAGAAGGACCCGCCGCTGGAGCGCGCGATGGAACGGCACGCCGAAATGGTGCCCCATCATGAACGGTACGAACAGCGCACGCGGGGGCTTCGCCCGCTCGGTCACGTCGCGTGCCACGGTGACCGAGACGGTCGGGATCCCTCTTCGTTCGATTGCGCGCTGCACGAGCGCGACGGACTGATGTCATATCGGTCAGGCAGGGCAGAGCAGTACGGCCTCGGCCCCCTCCGCGGCGACCGCGTCCGCAAGCGCTTCGGCGAGCGTTCGCTCGAAGCCCGTGGGGTCGATCGTGTAGCCGATGAAGGAGAAGAAATTCGGCGTGAGCCCGCCGATCGTCCCGTCGGCGGCGAGCTCGCTCAGCCGGTCGACGGGAAAGATGACGTTGAGGTCCCGCGCCGCGCCGCCAGTCGGGTACTTGATTTGGTGGATCTCGAGGTCGGCGGGAGTCGAGGACGACGGGACTCGCCGGAAGGTGAAATCCCCTACCGGGTGAACGACGTCGAAGGGAAGGGAGTCCCTGGGTTGGACGCCCGCCGAGCTTACAAAGGTCAGCCGCGTCTGCGAGAGCGGTTTCCGCAATGGTGCAAGTGGGACGAGGTCGACCTTGGTGATCATCGACCCCGGGTAACGCTCGTTGACAGTCTCCCAAAGCCCGGGGCGGAGCTGCTTCGCGGTTTCAGAGGCGTCCGTCATGGATCCATTCTCCGGAGCGGGTGACGAGGTAGAAGTGAAGGTGAAAGAAGAGGTGCGCGAGCGTCGCAGCGTCCCTGGAGGAAAGGGTTTCGAGGACGAAGGTCCGGTCGGTCGAAGGCATGTCGAGCAGCAGCTTGAGAGCCTCGACCCAGGCCTTGTCGATCTCCTTGCGGCCGGCCGCTTCGTTGCCGTCGCCGAGATGGAGGCGAACGTATCGGATCAGCGTCTCCGAGTCGTTCTCTGCGACCGCCGTTCTCAGATAGTCAATCGACACGGGTGTGGCTCCTTGGCGGGTATCCGACTCTCGCGACACGTCGCTATGCCAGGGAATCTGGCCGGGCACGGTGAAGTCCGGGAGAATCGAGCAGGCTCACGCCGGAATCGCGGCAGCAAGGTCGCGTGGTCGTGCGGGCAATGCAACCTCGTCGCTGACCACGCGATAGAAATGGCCCATTCTCGACTGCTTCGTCCGCATGTACGCGACGTTGTGCCCGTTCGGTTGCAAGAGGACCGGAATGCGCTCGACCACGTGGATCCCGAGGCGCTCGAGCGCCGCAAGCTTCTCGGGGTTGTTGCTGAGCAGGCGGACACGGTCGGCGCCAAGGTCGCGAAGAATGTCCGCGCCGGCGACGTAGTCCCGCGAGTCAGCGGCGAAGCCGAGCGCCTCGTTTGCCTCGATGGTGTCGAGTCCCTCCTCCTGGAGCGAGTAGGCTCGTATCTTGTTGAGCAGGCCGATGCCGCGGCCTTCCTGGCGCAGATACACGAGCACGCCGGTTCCGTCCTGCGCGATCGCGCGAAGCGCTGTGTCGAGTTGCGGCCCGCAGTCGCACCTCAGGGACCCGAAGATGTCGCCGGTGAAACACTCCGAGTGAATTCTGACGAGCGGCGCCTGGGCGCGCTGAACGTCGCCGAATACGAGGGCGATCTGTTCGGCACCCGTGTCGATCGATCGGTAACCGACGATGCTGGCGCAGCCGTACGGCGTCGGGAGCTTTGCCTGTGCGACGCGGATGACGGTCGCCATGTTGGGTCGGAGCCCGGCGGCCATGGCGCCGTGTGGCGAGTCCTCGAGTTTCGGCATGCGTCCTCCCCGACCATGATTTCGGTCTTGATCCTGGAATTCAATCCCCGAAACCGCCCCACGTATTCCCGTCGTGCCGCGTCCTACGCTGCCCGAGCGCTTTGGAATGATCGCCGTCGGTCACTCTTCGGACCGAGGACCCCAGGAGCACCCGGTCGTTTCCTGAGCCGATGTACGCTCCGCTCGATTTCGTGCGTCTCCAGCCCGACGAGCAGCGCGATCGGCTGCGCGCTTTCTACGAGCTCATGAGCCGCAGGCGCACCGTACGGGACTTCTCGACCGAGCCCG
Organism: Blastocatellia bacterium; assembly: GCA_016705245.1. Lineage (GTDB taxonomy): Bacteria > Acidobacteriota > Blastocatellia > UBA7656 > JADIYM01 > JADIYM01. Next base: position 56,952 of record JADIYM010000014.1, read on the forward strand.
TCCCGCTCGAGCTCGTCGAGTTGGCGATCGCGACCGCGGGGACCGCCCCCTCCGGTGCGAACGTGCAGCCGTGGCGTTTCGTGGTCGTTCAAGACCCGGAGATCAAGCAGCGGATCCGAGAGGCCGCCGAAGCTGAAGAGCGCATCAGCTACGAGCGGCGGATGCCGGAGAAGTGGCTGCGACGGCTCGCCGCGCTCGGCACGGACTGGCACAAGCCCTTTCTCGAGGTCGCGCCTTGCCTCGTCGTGGTCTTCCGAGTCGACTACGAGATCGACGTGGCGACCGGCGAACGCGAAGGGACCTACTACGCAACCGAGTCGGTCGGAATTGCGGTCGGCCTGCTCATCAGCGCCCTCCACTCGGCGGGGCTGGCGACGCTGACACACAATCCGAGTCCGATGCGCTTCCTCGGCGAGATCCTCGACCGTCCGAAGAACGAGACACCATTCGTGCTCCTGCCCGTCGGCTACCCGGCCGAAGGAGCAATGGTCCCCGACTTAGCCCGAAAGCCGCTCGGGGAGATCTTGTCGATCCGTTAGCGCGCCGTACGCCTGGCGGCGGACTCGGGTCGACGCCGGGCCGACCGCGCATTTCGACGTCGTCGGTGGCCGGTCGCCTCGATCTGGGCCAGAAACCAGAAGGGTCTCGATGTTCTGGCTCCACATCGAGCCTGTGCATCCGTTCGTCCTGCGGAATCGAATCGAGGCGGCCGGCAGGCGGCCACAATTCGATCCGGTGCACGGCAGGCAGGGACGCCACACGGCGGGCTCAACTTCGCTCGACAGCGGAGAAGTCGGCGTATGGCAACGAAAGCTTCGCAATACAACCATATAGGGCAATCCGCATATGAGACGATGCCGGATAGTCTTTCTCGCGCAATGGTTTGCCCCGGAGGTTCGAGCATTGGACTCCCTACGAAAGGTGTTGCTTGCAAAGAATTGCCGCGCCGCCTTTGTTCTGTGTCAACGACTTGCAGTCGCTACAATTGCGGGCTCCAGCAGCCGTTTTGTAAAGAGCCGAGTTGGATCACGTCGAAAACTGAGCTGAGGTGGCTGTTTTGCGAAGCTTTCGTTGCCTTACCCCAGCTTGACTTCGTCGAGGTGAGAACCTTCGCAGAGCGGAACATATCCGTCCCAGTCGCCCGACATCGGGACTGCGATCAACTACCTCGAGAATGCGCCCGGCTGATTGAACCGTCTCGTCAACAACTCGGGGCAGATCTCGAAACAGCGGTTTCCGCTGTTCCGTGGATCGAGCGTTGAGAATCCCCATTGATCGCCGCTGGCACGGCGTTTCCTGTTCGCAAAGGATGCGTCCGGTAGCTAGACTCCAACGTGGTGGCGGAGCCCCCTGATGTTGCCCATTCAGACCAAGTTAATAGTTCCCAGAGTGACGCCTGATTTCGTACCCAGGCCCCGGCTCGATTCCAGGCTCGACGCTGGACTCGGATGCAAGCTCACACTGGTGAGCGCGCCGCCTGGATTCGGGAAGACGACACTTCTGTCCAGTTGGCTGGAAAGCCGTCGACTGCCAGCTGCGTGGGTGACACTGGACTCGTCCGACGACGACCTGACGATCTTCTTCTGGTATCTGATCGCGGCCGTGCGAACTGTCTATCCCGACTCGTGCAAGATTAGCTCCGATATGCTCGAATCGACTTCCGGCCCGACCATAGATGTCGTAGTCGCAACGCTTGCAAACGATCTCGCCACGCTGCCCGGCGAGATCGTCCTCGTGCTCGACGATCTCCACTGCGTCGTTAACCTCGCGGTCCACGAAGTATTGGATCGGCTCGTCGGCTACCTGCCTCCGTCGGTCCACCTGATGCTGGGCACGCGCACCGATCCGGCACTCTCCCTCGCGTCGCTTGGTGCCCACGGACACCTCGTGGAAGTGCGCGAGCGCGATCTCACGTTCACTGCCGATGAAGTCAAGGCATTTCTCTCGAAGGCCGGCAAGACCGATGAGGTTTTCTGCACCCGAGCCAGCCGCGCCGAGGGTTGGGCAGCGGGATTGCGCCTCGTGACGCTTGCCGACGGACCAGATTCGGACCCGCTCGACGAAGGTAGCCACCTTCGCGGCGACTTTCACGCCTTGGCTTACCTCGCGGGCGAGGTGCTGAGAAAGCAGCCACCTGAGGTGCAGGAGTTTCTGCTGAAAGCGGCGATTGTAGGTAATTTTTCGGCAGAACTCTGCTACACGCTTGAGGCCGCGCCGGACGTGGCGGCCTGCGAAGCGCTGATTGAGCGAACGGAGCGCGATCGTCTATTCGTGACGCCTCTCGGACGGGGATGGTTCCGCTTTCACCAGCTCTTCCAGAAACTGCTCCACGAGCGGGCGCTTCACACGCTCACCGTCACGCAGGTAGCCGAGCTCCATCGCCGCGCCGCCAACTGGCACGAGCGCGCCGGGATGATTCACAAGCGATCCGACACGCGCTCGAGGCTGGAGACTTTTCTCTAGCCGTGCGGCTTGTCGCCAGTCACAGGCTCGCGGCGGTCGACCGGGAGCAGTTCTACGAGCTTGAGCGTTGGATTTCGCTCTTCAAGCCTGATCAGGTCTCGGCTGAACCGATCCTGGCGATGTCCACGGCCATCGCGCAGTACATCCGGATGGATCTAGCCGAGGCTCATACCTCCGTGTGCAGGGTTTCCGAGCTGCTCGAGCAGGTGGAGGTCGACAACGAAACCAACCGCACCATGCTCGGAGAAATTGCCGCTCTCCAGGGAGAGTCCGCTTACTACAGGGGAGACTTCACGGGCGCTCGGCAACTTGAGCAACGGGCGCTCGATCTCCTGCCGGCCTGGTATTCGCTGGGGCGAGCGGTCGCATACGTCTTCCTGGCCCTCGCGGTAAGGCAACTCGGTGAGCCGGACGAGGCACGAAGGATCGTCAGCGAGGGGCTTGCCGACGAGTCGCGCCACGGCGAGGTGTATACCGTGAGGTTGATCACGGCCGAGTTGATGCTCGCATTCCTCGATTTCGACCTGCCCGTGATGGAAAGGTCCGTACGCCGTCTTGTATTGTTGGGCAGGCATTCGCGCCTGGCCTTCGGTGGCGACTGGTCGCAGTACCTGCTTGGCCGAATCGCTTACCTGCGTGGTCACATCGGCGACGCAAAGGCGCACTTCGAGCAGGTTGCGGCCCGGCGATACGTCACCCACGGCGGCCTGGCCCTTTTCAGCCTCCTCTCGCTCTCGCTTGTAAATCAGGCTGCCGGCGACGAAGAGGACGCGCGCCGGTGCGTCGAAGAAGCGGCCAGTCTGATCCGCGAAACGGGAAACGAGTTCCTGCAGCCGTCGGTCGAGTCGTTTCGGGCGCTGCTGGCCCTGCTCCAGGGACGCACCTCCGAAGCTGCCAACTGGGCAGCAACCTACGACCGCTCAACACCATTCGTGCCATCGATCCAATGCGAGTTCGCTCCTCTGACGTTCGTAAAGACGCAGCTCGCACTTGCCACTCCGGCAAGTCTGCAGGAAGCGGCGGCCGTCCTGGCCGGGCTGGAGTCGGCGCTGCGGAAATGCGACGGTCGCGTCTATCTCATTGAAGTATTGGCGCTCAAGTCGCGATTGCTCGATCTGGAGGGCAACACCGATGGCGCCCTGTCGGTTCTGGAGGAATCAACTGCGCTGGCTGGAACATCGGGAGCCGGTCGTGCGATGGCGGACCTGGGCCGGGAGACGGGCCGACGGGTCGCTGCCCTCCTGCAGACGCTCGGCCGAAGGTCCGGCCTACATTCGTCGATCGGGCCGATTCTTGCCGCCATAGGTCGCGAACCGATCCGGCCCCAGGATCTGGTCGAGCCGCTGGCCAGAAGAGAGCTCGAGGTACTGTCGCTGCTAGCCAAGGATATGCAGAACAAGGAGATAGGGTCCCAACTGTTCATCTCGCCGAAGACCGTCGAGGGGCACACTCTCAGCATCTACCGAAAGCTCGGTGCTGTCGGACGGCGTGACGCCGTGATCCACGCCAGAGACCTCGGAATCCTTCTGCAGGATTGACGTGCCGGACATCTCGCCAAAATCGAGGGACGAGTCAGGGGATCGTCGGGGATCTCCCGGATTCGCATAAGTTGAAAGTGCGCGAGGATTGCTCCGAAGGCGGCGCTTCAACGAGCGCTCGCCGCAAGGAGCGCGTCATGGGCCTGCCATCACGAAGCGATCGGGATTGGGCGGCACTTTTCTATGAGATCCGGGCGCTTGGCGCCATCGATGAGGGCTGGTCACAACGACTCAATGGTCTGCGTGTCCGGGTCGACAGGGACCGACGCCCGCATCCGGTGACAACTCTGACGGGCGAGCTCAAGGACGAGGCGGCCCTGAATGGCGTGCTCACGACACTATATTCACTCGGACTGACTCTGCTGTCCGTACGGAGCAGGCGTCCACTCGGGAGGTAGGAAACCATGCACATTCATCGTCGCCTCATAGCCGTGCTCGGTATGTTCGTTGCGGTTTTCTTCGGGGCCGAGTTGGCCGTGCCGGCCGACGTGACCGATGCAGCAGTTCCCCCCGACGAAGCAAGTGCCCGGGTGCCGGCCGCAACTCCGCAGGACTCGATTATCGCGGAGATGTGGAAGCGGGCACTCCGCGGTTCGTCGGCGGACGCCGGCTCCGCGACCGCTGGCAGTGAAGTTGCGATCCGCCTGACGCCTCCTCCCGCGGTTGTCGCGTCGCCGCAACAGACCAACATTCAGGTGGCTTCGTACTCGATCGGCCATTACCAGCCGGCTGTCTTCGGATTGCGCGATTTCTTCCAAGGACCGCCCGGCTTTGCCATCTACGTGCCGACCTACGTCTACCACACGTCCACTTTCAAGGATAAAAACGGAGACAAGGTCGATACGCTGACAATTGGCGACCGTACGCTCGACCTGGACGTCAATGTCGACGTCGTGAGCATCACGCCGATAATCGCGTACACGACTAAGTGGCATCCTTTCGGCGCAAACTCGAAGTTCGGCTTCAGCATCATTCCCGCATTCGGCAGCACAAGCGTCGCCGGACAACTCGAAAACGTCACGGGAAAGGGGATTTCCGCCAGCGCCTCGAATTTCGCCTGGGGCGACCTCGGGGTTATGCCGGTGCGTGTCCAGTGGGACTGGAAGAAGGCGAGTCTCGCGACGAACTACCTCTTCTTCGCTCCGACAGGCCGGTACGAGCTCGGAGCGCCCGACAATGTCGGCTTCGGCTTCTGGTCGCACGAGTTCCAGCTGGCCGGCGAATACAGGTTGAACACCAAGCACCACACGTCGCTCATCGGCGCGATCAACTTCGAGATCAACGGCGACAAGGAAGACCAGGATTACAAGGTCGGCAACACGATAGGTCTCAACTACGGCATCGCCCGCATTATTCCCGTCAACAAAGGGGCGGGAGCGCTGGACCTGTCGATCCTCGGAACGAGCGTCTGGCAGGTAACCGACGACACGGGCTCGGACGTCGTCAACGGTTTCGTTCACGACCGCGTGCACTCGATCGGCGGGCGCTTCAACTACATCTTCGTGAAGCACCACGTGACCGTGGCCTTCAACTTCCTGCAGGAGTACGGCGCTCGTGCCCGGTTCCAGGGAAGCTGGTACTACGCGAGCATTACGAAAGTCTTCCCGGCCCACTGAGGGGACCAGACCCGCCGACGCTGGCTTTTGCCTGACCGGCGGGTCTGGTGTCCGGGGAGATCGGATCCGATGTTCACGTCGCAAGTGCATCCGGTTCGATTGCACTCCGTCAGGATTGGCCGGTGGTTTAGTCAGTGTTATGGAAAGGGGATGAGATGAACAACACCGAATCTGCAACTCTTCCCGCTCTCACCTACGAGGGCGGCACGAGGGCGATGACCCTCACACCGGTCATCGGAACGCCGCGCCGGGAGTACGGCGAGATGTTCGTCCCTGGCGAAGAGCCACTCGAGGACGGCGAGTTGCGCGTGACGGTACTCGGCAGCGGCAATCCCTGGCCCACGAGGGCGCAGGCGTCGGCCAGCGTCCTGGTCGAAGTCGGAAACGCGGAGAGGGATATCCTCGTCTTCGACCTCGGTACGGGCTCCGTCGCGAACTACGCCAGCCTGAAGCTGCCCGTCAACAAGCTCAACAAGGTATTCCTGACCCATCTTCACGCCGACCATATGGGCGACGTGATCACACTCGGCGGCAGTCTGGCCAAGGTCGGACGGGCGGACGGCCCGGTGTACGTCTGGGGACCGAGCGGAACCGAGCCGCGGCTCGGAACCAGTCACTTCGCGGAGGCGATCGAGGAAGCACTGGCCTGGGACACCGCGGCCGGCTTTGGCGCCATCAATCCGGACAGCATGCGGATCGTCGGAACCGAGTCCGACTTCAGCAAGACCCAGGTCGTCTACGAGGCGAACGGAGTCAAGGTGACGTCGTTTCCGGTCGTCCACTGCATCAGCGGAGCGGTCGGCTACAGGCTCGACTTCGGCGGCGTTTCGTTTGCGTATTCTGGCGATACGCGCCCCTGCTGGCCACTCGTGCGAGCGTGCGAGGGCGTCGACGTCCTGATTCATGAGTGCTTTCCGCCGGCAGCGGCGCTTGCGGCTGCTTCGGGCCTCTCGATCGAGCGGGCTACGATCGCGCTCAACGCGGCGCACACGTCGCCCACCGCCGCCGGCAAGGTCTTCAGCCTTGTGAAGCCGAAGCTGGCTGGCCTCTGGCACACCCTGCTGTCGCCCCAGGTCGTTCCCGCGATCTTCGCGGAGCTCAGGTCGGTGTATGACGGTGCGGTTGTCCAGACACAAGACCTCACGGTGATCAACATTACTCCGGAGGCCGTCGTAAGCCGCCAAGCGTCGGTCTCGGATCAACTACCGCCGATCCCGGGTCATCAGTGCGTGTCCTTCCAGCCGGTTGCGGTGCCTCCGCCGGACTGGTGGGCAGAGGCGCTCATCTCCGTCGACTGAGCTCCGGCGGAAGCTTGAGTCCGAGTCTTCCGTTCCGAGGAGGCAAGCGTGGAAACGCCAGCACCATCGACGGCGACCGAACTTGCAGCGGAGCGAACCGACCTCGCGACATTCCGTTCCGTTCTGGCGGCGGACCGCTCGCTGATGGCCTGGGTTCGGACGGCGCTGTCGATGATCAGCTTCGGATTCACGATCTACAAGGTGCTCGAAGGCCTTCAGGTGGACGGCGTCGACCTCGGCCGTGACGACGCTCCCAGGTTGGTGGGTATGATGCTGACGGGACTGGGCACGATCTCGATGGTGCTTGGCACGATCGAGTACTATTTCCGGCTTAAGGAACTGAACAGGCTGCAGCCGATCACCATCTGGCGGCCAACGAGGATTTTTCGCACCCCGAGTTCATCATCGCCGTGATCATGTCGGCTTTGGGGGTGTTCCTCTTTTGCAAGCATCGTTGCACGATCGCTGTAAGGGGTTGACGTACGGCCCAGCTGGTTCCGTGCCAATTGTCGGCGACTGGAACGGAGACGGCGTCGACACGGTTGGGGTCTACATCACGGGAACGGGGACGTTCTTCCTTCGCAACTCGAACTCGCCGGGCCCGGCGGATCTCGCATTCACGTTTGGCGCGGGAGGAGGCATCCCGCTATCGGGCGACTGGAACGGCAACTGAGTCGACACGATCGGCCTGTCACTGCCGGCGACGGTGACGTTCTTCCTGCGCAACGCGAACACTTCAGGTTCGGCAGACTTGACGTTCAGCTACGGCCCGCCAGGAGCGGTGCCAGTGATCGGCGACTGGGATGGCAACTGAAAAGGCGTGGCCGCACAGAGCAGAGGGACACGGAGAGCGGAAGTCAGTCCAACGACGGGATGGAATGGATGTCGAGGCTGCTGAGCGTCGTGATGACGACCCGGTCTCAAGGTCGCAACCCGCACGAATTCTTCGTCGAGTCGGCCCGCGGCGCTCCTGCAAAAGCGCCGCCGCCGTCGCTTCTGCACGCAAATCCAGCCCGTGAGCTGGCGACCCACGCGGCCGCATGACTCGTCTACTCGCAACGACTTAGCGAAACGGCGCCCGGAAAGCCTCGGACGAGCGGCTGCTGCCTCGCAGCGACGTAACATCCCTAAATACAGCGACTTAGGGTGAACGCGTACCACTTGCGAAAAAAGGGGGGTTCGCCAGCAATCGCGGTCATAATAACCATTATCGGACGCAGATACTTCTTGCGATTGTACGATATGTGGTACTCTGTGTAGGTCGTATCGCTGTACATGTGGAGTTTGAGTGCCATGAAGAACCTGGACCTTATCGAAGACATCCGGCCCGTTTCGGACTTCCGCGCCAACACCGCCGAGTGCATCGGCAGAGTGACTGAGAGTCGTCGCCCGCTCGTTCTTACGCAGCACGGACGAAGTGCCGTCGTCGTCCTCGATGTCAACGAGTATCAGGCACTCATCGAACGAGTCGCCCTTCTCGAGGATCTTGCCGCGTCGGAGGCGGATGTGCGCGAGGGCCGAACGATCCCCCACGCGAAGGCCAAGCGTGAGCTTCTCGAGAGCATTGGCTGATGAAGGTCGTCTGGACGACGACGGCGCTCAGGCGCGCCGCCGACATCGCATCAGCACTCGCCGCTGAAGATCCTGCTCCAGCGCGCGATTTCGTGCACGAGCTGTTCTCGAAGGTTGAAACACTCTCGGGATTCCCGAAGATGGGCCGCGTGGTTCCCGAAGTCGGCAAGTCACACATTCGTGAGATTTTCGTTCGAAGTTATCGCGTCGTCTACGTCGTGCATCGTTCGCAAATTTCGATTCGCACTATCCGCCACACCCGTGAACGCCGTTGAGCAGTTCCTAGTTACCATTATCAGCCGCATATTCTCCCAGCGAGTCAACCTACCTTTCAAGCGTTCAAGCTTGCGGGTAGCTCCGGACGGGCCGGCGAGCCGAGTCCGGCGGTGTTCGGCCTGCATCTCGTGATCAGCGGCAGCGAGGGGCCGACTGCAGGTCAGACGCGGAGCGACTTGCACCCGGCGTACTGGGTCAAGTAGGCGTTCACGGGGCGCCCGTCGTCGTCGGGCGCAGCGTGGCGTGGACGGCCCAAGGGCCCGGGTTGAGGGTCACTCCGGTCGTTCGGCCGCCTGAGGCGTCGAACCGGACCACGTCGCGCGCCGACGACTCGACGACGAAGAAGCCCCCCTCGGCCGCCGTCAGCCGGTACGTTCGATCCTTATCGAAGTAAATGCGTCCGTTGCTGGCGCACGTGATCGTCAGCGAACCGGCCTCGACTGCGACCGTCAGCGCGCTTCCGCCGTAGAGGTCGTAGGTACCAACATATTTACGAAGCTCGTCGGCGCTCGGCTGGACTCGGAGCGGAACCGGCGAGGGCGGGACCTCTGGGACGCTGCTCAGTACCGCGTACCAAGCGACCTCCGACGCGAGCACCCCAAGGTCGACGGGCGAGAGTGCCGGGTTGTCCACCTCGTCGGTCGTAACGGCAACGAGCACGTCGCCGTCTGCTTCGGTTGCGAACGGCTGGATCGCGCGGCTCATCGACCCGTGGACTTGAATCGCGAGCCGCTGAAGCGCCGAGAAAGGGAGCCTCTGGTTCGTCACGACGAGCGTCAGCGTCGTGTTACCGGTCGGCCCGGCCCCCGATTCGTTGGAGCCGCCCAACGGCGCGAACGCTTTCAGGCGGTCCGCGATCGGCGGGCAATCGCCGCCAGTGCCGTTTCGCGAGCATCTGACGATACGACCGTTGCGATCGACGATCGCTCCCAGCGAGTTGACCACCGTGAAGACGGCGACCTTGGTTGGGCCGAGCGTCCGGAACGCTGCGCCCTGGCCCGAATGTGCCCAGCCGGCAGACGTGTCAGGGCCCGAGCCGCGCAGGTAATAGCGTCCCTGCATCGCGAACCGGCCCGCGCCGCGTGCGCCGAGTGGGAACCATCCCGGCTCCGCGGACTGAAGCGCGGCCCGTCCCAGGCGGTCGTCCGGAGTGACGCGGCTGAATCTCCGGTCCCCGATGTCGTAGATGATCGCGCCTACGACGCAGGGAACCGAATCTACGTCTCCCTTCTGTGCGTTCAGCTCCTTGATCCCGTTCGTTACGCCCGTAGCCGCCGAGAGGCCGAACCACGAGCCGCCCGAGAAGACGACTGCCCTGACGAGTTTGGCGTCCCTGGCGTTTTGGAGAGCCGCTGCGTTCACCGTTCCCGGGGCGCCTCCGCGAACGTCCACGGCACCTTTGACCCCGGCTGGGAAGTAGAACACGGTGGTCCCGGTAGGCCCCTCGTCGTACTCCGCCACTCCGACCTTCATTTCCGGGAAGTCGAATCGCAGGCTCGGGCCGTCCTTTGACACGCGCGGCACTGGCGTGGGCGAGTCCTGGCCTGCGGCGCTACCAGCCGCGAACAGCGTCGCCATCGAGCAGGCGATCAGAGCAGAACAGTAGCGATTCGACGCTCGTCTTGAATAGATGGGCATGCGTCTTTCTAGTTCGAATGATTGCTGGTTTGTTGGAGTCGGTACCGCCGGGATGCGCCGCCAGCCTATCAACGTGACCCCACGCTTTCAAGGACCTCGAACACGCCTGGCTCGCGCCATTCAGTGACGGCCGATCGCCGACAGAATGGTATAGAATCGCGTTCGTGCCATCGAAAATCGTGCCCCTCGCAAGCATTCTCGTTGTCGCCACCCTTCTGACTGGAGCTGTCCGTCCTCCGGCCTCGGTGCGCGAATACCGGCAGAACAACGAGGCGAAGATCCTCGCCGAGTTCACGAACCTGCTCGCCATCCCGAACGTCGCCTCCGATCGAGCGAACATCCGTCGAAACGCCGAAGCGATCGTCGAAATGATGCAGCGCCGCGGCCTCTCGCCGCGCCTGCTCGAGGCCTCGGATCCCGCGGCGCCGCCGGCCGTCTACGGCGAATGGACGGTGCCGGGCGCGGAGCGGACGCTCGTCTTCTACGCCCATTACGACGGCCAACCCGCAGACCCCGCCGAGTGGACCGGTAGCACGCCCTGGGCACCCGTTTGGCGCTCGGGATCGCTGGCTGCGGGCGCGCCAGTTGTCGTGCCAACGCCGGGTGAGCCGGTCGATCCGGAGTGGCGAATTTACGCGAGGTCCGCTTCCGACGATAAGGCAGGCGTCATGGCGATCCTCACCGCCGTCGATGCGCTGCACGCGCTCGGCCGCAAGCCGACGGCAAGCGTGAAGTTCTTTTTCGAGGGCGAGGAGGAGGCCGGTTCGCCGCACCTCGCTGACATCCTTTCGCGCAACAGAGACCTGCTGCAATCCGATGCGTGGATCGTCTGCGACGGTCCGGTCCACCAGTCGGGGCGCAAGCAGGTGGTCTTCGGGGTACGTGGCGATGTCAACGTCGACGTCACGGTCTACGGCGCAACGCGGCCGCTCCATAGTGGCCACTATGGTAACTGGGCGCCCAACCCGGCGATGCTCCTCGCGCGCCTGCTCACCTCGATGAAGGACGAAACGGGGAGGGTGACGATCGCCGGATGGTACGACGACGTTGTGCCGCTCAGCCCGCTCGAGCGGCGCTCGCTGGCAGAAGCGCCGAAGGTCGACGACGCGCTTCGCGCCGAGCTCGGGATCGCACGGTCCGAGGGCGGGAGCAAGGACCTGCTCGAGCTCATCAACCTCCCCTCGTTGAACGTCAACGGGATCCGCAGCGCCGACGTCGGCGATGCCGCGCGTAACGTGATTCCGACGACTGCGACCTCGACGCTCGACCTCAGGCTCGTCAAGGGCATCGACCGCGAACGGCAGGTCGCGCGGCTCGTCGAGCACGTGCGCCGGCAGGGCTACCATGTAATCGACCGCGCGCCGACGGCGGAGGAACGGCGTGCGCACCCGCTCGTCGCCACGATCGTTCAGCGCGGGGGCGGCTACAATGCGTCGCGCACGCCGATGGACCTGCCGGTCTCGCGCTCGGTCGTCGAAGCCGTGCAGTCGGTCTCGAACGAGGCCGTGGTCCGCATGCCGACGCTCGGCGGGAGCCTCCCGCTCGTCATCTTCGAGGAGTCGATCCGCGCGACGACGATCGTCGTCCCGATCGCCAACTACGACAATAACCAGCACGCCGAGAATGAGAACCTGCGGCTGCAGAACCTCTGGGATGGCATCGAGATCATGGCTGCGATCATGACGATGCACTGGCGGGAGTAGCGCGGACGACCCCCTCCCTAAGCTCACGGCGACGCTTGCGGGTCTGAGGATCTGGTCGAGGCGAGACGATATCCAGACCATAGTGACTGTTATCGGACGCACGAAGGCACAACCTCCTACCTGACGACAACGAAAAGTAACTGCTCACCCGTAAATAGCTCTATTTACGGGGCTTACGGGCGGAGCGCGCGGCTCCTCCGGTCGTCGACGGCGGGTTTGTGGAGTTTCCGGGATTCGTCGCCGCTGGGCCGTACTTCTCGACCGTGGCGCGCAGTCTCTCGATGATCGCGAGCTGACTGGCGATCGTCTTCTCTTTATCGGCGATCACGCGGCCAAGGCCGTGACTTGACCAAGCCCTCCTGCAGGGCGTACTTTAGTGGTATGAAAGTCAAGACTTCAATCACACTTTCGGACGAGGTGCTTGAGCGCATAGATCGTCGCGGCAAACAGTTCAAGAACCGATCGGTCTTCCTCGAAGTCGCCGCGAAGGCGTTTCTCGCACAACTCGAACGCGAGGAGCTCAACGCCCGCGATCTCGAGATCATCAATCGCCACGCGGATCGTTTGAACGACGAAGCCTCCGACGTGCTCGCCTATCAGGTTGAGCTTTGACAAGAGGCGACCTCTATCTCGTCAAGCATCCGTCGTCTCGGGATCCGAAGAAGCAACGTGTCTTTGTCGTCGTGAGCCGACAGGTCCTCATACACTCGCGGTTTCAGACAGTGATCTGCGCTCCGATCTATTCGGCGTATGACGGCCTCGCGACGCAGGTACAAGTTGGTATCGATGATGGACTCAAGCACGTCAGCAGCATTCACTGTGACGAACTCGTCAGTCTTCCGAAGTCCATGTTGACGAACTTCATCGGGTCCCTTTCACAGGATCGTATGCAGAACCTCGCCAATGCGCTCCGAATCGCACTCGACATTCCCTGACGTACCTGGCTGCTCTCCGCCTTTCACCGGAGGGGCCGTTATCGGATGTGAAGCTTCCGGAATCCAATTCTATCCGCGGCGACAGTTGTGCAATTCAGATGATGCCCAGAGCTTGCGCGAACGCAGGGTATCTAAGGCATACCGGAGGCCGCCATGGCTACGACCGAACGAGTGACCGTAACCCTGCCCGTGAGGCTGGTAGAGAGCATTGACCGCATCGAGCGCAATCGCAGCCGCTTCATCGCGGAGGCGGTGGAACACGAGCTTGTCCGTCGTCGCCGCGAAGGACTGCTGCGTTCGCTCAAGAGCCCGCACCCGGAGGCCGCCGAACTTGAAGAGACGGGCTTTGCCGATTGGAGCGCGAGCTTTCCCGCGGACGACGACGGGCTCGTCGACGTCAATGCCGGCAAGGCCGTGCGATGGGTCGAGGGACAAGGCTGGGTTCAGGAGTCGGCCTGATGGTCGATCGCGGCTGTCGTTCTCGTTGAATTGGACCCCACCGTAGGCCACGAGCAGCGCGGCGTCCGCCCGTGCATCGCCGTGAGCGATCCCGCGGTGAACGCGGATCAGAGATTTCCACTCATCGCGGTCGTCCCACTGACGGGAACGCTCGGTGAGGGTTCGCTCTACCCGGAGCTTTCGCCCGGCACGAGCGGGCTCACCAAGACCTCGTTCGCGCTCATCGATCGCATTCGCTCCATCGACAAACGGCGCATCCTGTTGCTCCGGGGAGCAAGCTCGGCCCAGTACTCGCTCTTCATGCCGACTCCTCAGCGTCCAACAATCGGGCGGCAGCGGCGCTCTCGAGCCCCTCGTCGAGGTCATCCGGGGAGCCCGCGACTTCCGCGGCGCATGTTCTGTCGATGTAGCGCGCCGGTGCCGGCCTTGCGATCTGACCTCACGTTCGGCAATGATCGCGGCGCCGAACAGGGCTTTGAGAGGGATGCGCGATGGGCGAGAAGATCACGATCTACCTGAAGCCGACGTGAAGCACCTGCCGGAATGCCGTCGGCATTCTCAAGGAGAGAAGCGTCGAGATCGAAGCAGTCAACTACTACAAGAACCCGCTGACGGCCGAGCTGTTGCAAGAACTGCTCGGGAAGCTGGGGCTGCCTGCCCGGGACGTAATCCGGTGGAAGGAACCGCTCGCCCGATCGCTCGGAATTACTCGTGAGATGTCGGACGACGAGTTGATCCCGGTTCTCGTCTACAACCCCGACCTGTTGCAGCGGCCCATCGTCGTTCGCGGCGAGCGTGCGATCCTCGCGCGCCCGTTCCAGGAGGTAGAAACTCTCCTCTGAGGCGTTACGGCTCGGGGATCATGCTGGTGCCGGCGAACTCGAACGCCGCCGAGGTGACCTCCCACTTCAACTTCTGTGAGGAACCGGTCCCGGCTATCTCGCGCTCCGACGTCGTCTGGTAGACCAGCGTCTTGAGTGTGAGCTTGCGGCCTCCGTCGAGAAAGAACATCTCTTTGTCGCGTGGGTACTCTGCCTCAGTCGAGCGGAATGCGACACTCACGCGGTTCTCACCGAGCTCGAGCGCCAGGGGCACGGTCTTCTGCATCGTTCTCCCGCTGTTGTACGGGTCGTTGAGCGTGGCCTCGAGCGAATACTCGCCGGCGGTGGAGGCCGTCACTCGCAGGTCGACGGAGAAGCGCCGGTATGTTGTCCCGTACTGCGCGAAGTAGCGCCGCTCCGTGGGCTCGGTTCGTTCGAACCCGATCAAATCCACCTGGACGTTCTCGCGGAATGCCTTGTGTCTGGCCTCGTATGCCGTGAACTCGCGCGTGATGCGGGCCGTCTGTACTTCCTGAGCGCGTTGGATGGTCGCGGCGAGGTCGGAGAGCGGCGTTTCGTCGCTCGTCGCGGGCGCTCCCTGCCGGTCGGCGGCGCGGACAACGAGCTCCTCGTCGACGTAGAACGACCTCACCCCCGTTTGGCCGTACTCGAGGGGAGTGGCGGAGATCCAGAAGTGCGATTTGTCGTCCGACAGTCCGAGTTCGACTTTGTACCCTATCTCCGCCCGCTTCGCCGCCGCGTATTCCTCCTGCTCCCGTATTTGCTCGGCGCTCGGTGGCGGCCGCTCCTGGCGCTTCTCGGGCGGACCGCCCATCGAGGATGGCAGCATTCTGAACATGTCCTCAAAGGTCCCGTAGGATCCGCGGACCTTTCGCATGGCGACCTGGGCTGTGGCAAGCGTGTGAATCATATCCACCACGACGGCCTCCCTGTCATCAACGGTCTCTGAGGGCGCAGCATTCCCCCCTCCGGGTGTGCCGCCAAGCGTTTGAGCAAGGAGGGCTGGAGTTGCCACAGTATTCGTAGCCGCCTGGAACACGGTCGGGCCGAGGGCGAGCGCCGCGAGCACCGAGGCCGCCAGTGCGAAGAGTTTGAGACGGTTCATAGAGAGACTTCCTGGGTGTGCTGGACGGGGTGTCAACGCACGCGGAGTATAGCGCGCGTCAACTCACCTTTCGGGACGCCTGCGGCCAGTGCAGCCGAAATGCACCGCGCCGCCGAACGGATACGGGGAACCAACCCAAATGACGTCCCCAGCGGCAAATCCCGTTCGGCTGGCCTGCGCTCCCCTTCACTGGGCGCAAGGGCCGGAATCGAGCACCCCGGTCGACGAGACGACAATCCTCAATCGCTGCCGCAAGGCATCTGGGACGATCGAGCAGCTTCCTCTCGAGACATGGTTGCCGAGCGCACCGCCCCCGCTCGCGGAATTCTCTCAACCGGACATTGAATCGGTGAAAACTCGCGCCAGCGTCGCGGAGGGCGTTCGCAGGCTTGTGGGATTAACCTGCATTGGGAACACTCCGGTGTCAGGGCGGGCGTGAGGAAGAACGACGCCCCTCTTTAATAGGCGCTCGGTCAGGTCATCCGGTGCCACGCCGGCAGCGGCCAACAGGAACCTGCTCGTGCCATTCGGCACCTTCTGTACCTTGAAGCGAGTATCCGACTGGAGCAGCGCGATCAACTGGTCCGCGGCGCGCCACGACTTGGCATATACCTCCTCGTAACCATCCGCAAACTGAGTAACTAGCGCGACTCCCGGCCACGCCTGTGGCAACGAACCACCGAACATCCGTCGCGTGTGAAACAATCCGTCTATGAACTTAGCGTCGCCGGCAAGTATGGCGCCAGACGCACCGTTGAAGTGCTTCCACAGCGACACGAACACGGTATCGAACAGGGCAGAGTATTCCCGGACGCTCTTGCCGGAGTGAAGCGGAAGGTTAAACATCCGTGCGCCGTCCAGATGCAACCGGATGCCCTGCTCGCGTGCGTACATGCAGACACGCTCCAGTTCGCCAGGCTCGAACAGCTCATGGTCCTTGCGCCTCACCGGGCTTTCGATCGAGATCACACCCACCTTCATTGCAACCCGGCTACCGGCCGAACGCTCGACCCAGTGCTTTACATCCGCGAGTTCGATCGTGCTTCGGCCAAGGGCCAGCGGGATGAGGTTCAGGCCGCTCAAGGTGTCGGCGCAATCGCCGCTGTCGTTGTAGAAGTGGCTTTCCGCCTGCACCAGAACGCGGCGGTCATTGCCCGCAAGTTTTCGTATGGCGAGATGGTTTGCCAACGTACCGGTCGGCACGAACATCGCGGCTTCCTTGCCCAGCAGCTGCGCAAACTTCCGCTCGAGCCCGGCGATGAATCCACCGTTCGAGTAGTAGTCAGCCTCCAGGTCTCGGGTCGTCGCCACTTCCTGCAGCACGGTGGTGTACTCGAGAGGATTGAACGCGAGACCGTCAGACGTGAAGTCGACGTGCTTGAACAACCCCGGTTCGATGTCGGTCCTCGTGTTTGTTGCGACCGCCTGGGCGAGCACTGGTGTCGCAGCCATCACTCCGCTGCCGGCCAGGAACTGACGGCGATCCATACAGCATCCTCCCAAGTCATTCTGGAAAGGCCCGTCGCAGCGAAGCTGGGTCCCTTCGGGAAACGGAAAAGGATTGTACGGCTAAGGCACCCATCCCCGTAATGCGCAGGCTGTGCAGCCGATGCTCGTCGACGCGAGGTACGGGCCGCGGCAACTCCACGATCTGATGGCGGTTCGAGGTCTTCTCCTGAGCAGACAGATTCCTGAATGCATGCGTCGCGCTCTGCAGGTTTCTCGGATTTCGAGACGCTGAAGATTGCTCCACCGTGGTCCGCACTAATAGGACGCAAGCCCTAGCCCGGATTATTCTTGAACGCCGCTGCCAGTCGTTCGTGAGCGGCTGAACTGGGCGTCGACGATATCGAGCGCCGCGATCACCGCCGTAGCAGTGACCACGCTCGTCATACTGATCGTCCCATACACGCATTCCATCGCGACCTGCTGCGCCTCCTCGATTGCACGCACCGCGGGCGCGATTGGCTTCACCTTCGCCAGAATCCGGTACGCCGATCGCGCAATGTCGCCGTGTGCGCGCAAGAGGGCGACCGCCGTGCCATCCACCGCGTCCCGGGCTAGCTCGACCACCCCTCGCACCTGCCGCTTCGTGACCTCATCCATGCAACTCATCCGCCTTCCCCCTCGCACCAGACCCGGATCTGTTCGTACACCTGGCGGCTTCGCGCCAGTTCGATATGGTGAACTCCCGGAAACACTCTCGTGTTCTCGACCGGCAGCCCACACGCACCGCTTGCCGTCTTGCGCTTTCCGGAAGCTGGCAAGTTCCCAACCAGCCCGTCACCAAAGACCCAGGACGCCGCGTGACCCGGATCGTCCGTCAGGGTTCCACCGATCAGATAATGCTGCGCTTGCGAGAGCCACGGGACGGCCTTCCGGTGGTGAGTGGGCGTGCCTTCCGGGAGATCATCCATCACGTCGGGTTCCAGAAGCGTGCCGAACTGGAGATCCTTCACTCCCTGGCTCCGCAACTCCAGGACGTCAACGACGAGTCGGGTAATCGGATTGGAAACCGCCTGCAACACGGCCGACATCGTCGAGGCGACCCTCTCCAGGTCCGCGCCGTCATGCGGCGTGCCGAGGTAAAACACTCTTGTTACCTGCTCTACCCACGTCGACGCGTGTTGAACACCGTAATGGCACGCGCTGCGAAGCACGAGGCCTCCCATGCTGTGGCCGATCAGCACGATCTCCTCGATCTCGGTTGGGTACGCATCCACGAGGTCCGCAACGAGCGAGACCAGACACTGACCATTCTCGGCGATCGACAGTCCCGTGTTGTACCGGACGTAGAATGGCGTGTAGCCAAGATCAGCTTCGAGCAGCGCACCGTACGACGTGTCCACGTCGATTCGATCCGAATCCGGAATCGCCCAGATACCCTCGTTGCAGCCCAGCCCGTGGACGAGGATGCAAATCCTTGTCTGCGCCGGCCGGCCCATTCGCTCCAATCCACTCCGGATCGGAATCGGGTGCCCACCTTCGTAGAAGGCCATCTCCAATGCGAGCCCGTTCTGGCGGTCACGCAGGAGGTCACCGAACAGGCCATTCAGGCCGCTGACTGCCCAACCGGTCCACCCCACACGATGGGACTGCTCGTCGCGATGCGTCGTTGGGCCACCTCCCGTGAACGGCCTGTGAGCAGAACGGCGTTCACCACCTTCAGTTTTCATCCTACGCCGGGCGAGAAGCCGCGCAAAGCCGGAGAAACAAGCGAACGTACGATGCGTCGAGCGAAGCCGCCTGCGACGGTCTTGCCGACTCGCTGAGTCGAAGGGGCGGAACGGGCAAAATACCGAATCCACGTGGTCAAGTTAGGGTGATCGAGGAACTCCGAGGATCGGGCTCGCGCTGACTCCGACACGCCATGAGTACGGATTCGCTCCTCGATCGTAAGCGCCGTCGATTCGCGTCAGCCGAGGAAGGCGAGCAGCTCGGCATTCACCTCCTGTGCGTGGGTCCAGGTGATGCAGTGCGGACCTCCATCGATTACCACGAGGCGAGCCCCCTTGATGAGCTCGGCCGCTCGCTTTCCCGCCGCGGCGAGCGGCACGATGCGATCGTCGTCGCCGTGGATGACGAGCGTGGGTACGTCCACGCGCGCCAGGTCGTCGCGGAAGTCCTCGAGCCAGGTCGGAACGCATGCGAGGCTCGCCGTTGCCGACGCTCCGGCGGCGAGGTTCCAACTCGCCTGTACGACCTTCTCGCTGACGCGCTTACCCAGGAACAGATCCGTGTTGTAGAAGTTCTTGAAGAACTCCGCGAAGAACGCGTACCGGTCCGCGGCCACCGCTTTCTTAATGCCCTCGAAGACGCTGGCGTCCACACCGTCGGGATTGTCGTCGGTCTTCAGCATGTACGGGGGCACACCGCCAATGATCACCGCCTTGCTCACGCCCGCTGAGCCGTATTTCCCGAAGTAGCGCGCGATCTCGCCGCCGCCCATCGAAAATCCCACGAGCGTGAAATCCTCGAGATCGAGCCGCGTGACGAGCTGTCGGAGGTCGCTTGCAAACGTGTCGTAATTGTACCCGTCGGTGGGCTGGCTGGACCTGCCGAACCCTCTGCGATCATAGGTGATGACCCGGTATCCCGCGCTGAGCAGCGCCGGCACCTGCTTCTCCCACGACGCGCCGCTGAGTGGGTAGCCGTGGATCAACACTACCGGCTTCCCGGTGCCGTGGTCTTCGTAATAGAGCTCGATACTCCCTGAGTTTTCTTCTCCAACTGTGACGTACGGCATGACATCTCTCCTTTCCTGTCGATGGCATCATGATGAATTCTGCCGAGGGCCTGCAATCTCACACGCGGCGCGATCGGAAGAGACCTAAACAGGCGCCAGGGCGAACTCAAGGAGATCAAGGACATGGCTCGGGATAAAGCGAGCCCTGGCCGGGCGTTCCATGGCGGCACCTGTCTCGTTTCGTTATGGTGGCGATGGAGTTCGGCCTCAACCTGGAGTCACGATGACATCGATCAGGCGAATCGCAGCTATGGTGCTGATCGCGCTCTGGGCGTTCGTCCCGGCACGCGCCGCCGACACCGTCGCAGCGACCTCCGGAAACGTCTTCATCGGCTCCCCCGACGGCCGGTCGTTCTTTCACGACGGCACATGGTCGGCCGTCGCCTTTGACCGAGACGGCGACGGCGGCGTCGATCGCGTCGAGATCACCAACACGCCGTCTGCCGGCTTCCCAAAACCCTTCGTCTTCCAGACCGACGAGCCCGGCCGCAACATCACCGTCGGCACGTACAACGTGGCCCGCCCGTACGAGCGACCCGGCAAGAACCTTCTGGCATTCAGCCTGAGTTCATTGCCGTGTAACCCATACGGCGACATCATGTCGGGCTTTACCATTCTCGCCGCGGATTTCGACCTGTCTGGGACAATGCCCGTCGTCCGCTCCTTCGCGGCGCGCTTCGCCGCCGCATGCGCCGGCTACGAAGGCCCCATCTACGGCTACGTCGCGTTCAACAGCGACGTCCTGCCCGAGATCGCGACGGCCGATTACGCGTCATCGCGGCGAACACTCACCCTGCGCGGTCCAAACATTGCGCTCGCCGACACCATCCTGATCGACGATCGTCCGTTTGCCGCAAGACACGCGAGCGACGGCTCGATAACGGCAAGAAAGGCGAAGCTTGCAGATGGTGCCCACGCCGTGAAGGTCGCCGTCAATGCGTCCGGTTACGCTTCTCCCGAGTTCACCTTGCGAACAGGCCCCGTAGAAACGGCGCCGTTTGCCAGGAGCCGTCTGAAGATCAACGCGGAGCCCGGCAACTTCGTCGGCGGACCGGGCGGCGTCTATCGACTCGTCAAAGGTCGGTTCATCATGACCGTCGGAGATTTCCTCGACGACGGCCAGATCGACGGCGCCGATCTCAGCTTCATCTCGGCAGACGGAGCAAGCCGATGGTACCTCGCGCTCCTGCCGGTGACCGCCACGAGGAACTTCGAGATCGGTTTCTACCCCGACGCCACTGGGATGCCGGTCGTCGAGGGTCACCCGGGCCTCACCATCTCTGGCGAGTCGCGAACTTGCCAGGACCAGATCGGGTTCTTCACGGTCACCGAGTATGCGGTCGAGACAACCAATGCGATCGATCAGCTTCGCTGGCTCGGAGTCAGGTTCGACATGCGCTGCAACTTCAACTCGCCTCCACTGCACGGAACCCTCGAATATCTGGCAGCACCGCTTCCCGTCATCGACCGGATCGTTTTCCAGAGCGCGACGCGTCAGCTGCGCATCGAAGGCCGCAACATGTCGTCAGTACTCAAGATCTACATCGACGAGCAGGTGTTCGATCCGACTTCGGCGAGTCCGGATGTGTTGGTACTCGATCGATTCGATCTGCTGCCCGGCGTGCATTCGATCTACGTGGGGACAGGCGACACATTCGTCTCTTCGCGGCCGATTATCGTTCGAGGCTGAGCGGGACCACGAAGTCGACGCGTGATGAACGGGCGCCAGGTTCGCTGCGCACGTCGACTGAAACCGTTGAACCGGGCGTGAGCGTGTCGAGACCGTGCTTGAAACGCAATGTGTCGGCAGCGGACGAGGACCAACGCGTCCTGACGGCAACGCCGTCGATTTCGATCGCACAACTGCCTTCAAAGCCACGGCCCCGGACGACGAGGTCGCGGCCCTGCGCGGACACATCGGCAATCGACGGCACCGCAAACGACCCAATCGTGAATCGTGGGAATTCCAGCCCGGACCAGCCGGCAAAGACTTCGCCGTCGAGAATCGCGAGCGCGGCGGGGTTCAAGCGCTGCGCCTCGTCGAGCGGGATGTCCCAAAGGTCGCCCAGACTCTCGGCGTCATACGCAACAAGTCCGTATGTGTCGATACTCACGAGCTGCGATCCGTCTCGTGAGAAGCGAAGGTCCGCAACGTTATCGCGGGTCGTCCGCATGGCGACCAGGGATGGGTGCCCCGGATCGGTGAGGTCGAACAGCGCAAACTGGTCGGTCTCCGACAACACGGGGCCGACGTGAACCATTGACACCAGAAGACGGCCGTTGTGGTCGCGGATCTGAACAATGCCGGGCACGAACGGCGTCCGCACGTAGCCGACGATGCGCCGCTGATTCACATCGACGACGGTCAGGCCAAAGCCTGTGTCCGTGAAGACGGCGTAGTGTCCATCCGACGTCATCGCAGCGCTTGTGACGACACCAGTATAGCCCGGCTGCGGGATCGGGTTGTCGATACGCCCAGAGTCTGCGGGGTGCAGCGGATCCGTCACGTCGACGAAACGGAATCCGACCGCAAGCGCCTGATAGTCGGCAATCACGAGCTGCGTAGCGGCGCCTTCGATGAGCAGCATCCGAGCAACCGTTCTGCCAACGTTCGTCCGGGAGAGAATCTGACCATTTCCGAGGCTGAATGCGACAACCTCGACGCCGTCCGGTGGAAGAAAATTGAGTACAAACCCGGCGCCTGCCCGTGCGCTCAACACATAGCCATACGGATTTGAGATGGGCAGCGATGTATGGGCCCGGAGTTGAATCCGACCATCTCGATCGATGTCGTAGAGTGAGAGTTCCGCCGGCTCAGTGCGCGTTGACGACAGGAGGGCGATGCGATCTGCGTCGTTGATGCGCACGAACTGAACGTCAGTGGGGTAGCCATCGACCTTCCGGGCCTCGATCTGCTTTCCGGTACGCCGATCGATGGTGACAAGCTTTGAAGCGTATTCAACCTTGCCTCTCACTATGGTGACGGCGATCGAGTCGTTTGAGAGAGGACGCACCGCCTGGACCTGGGGCAGATTGCCGAGCGCGAGGCGGCCCTTGCCGGTGGCGAACTGGCATGAGGCGATCGTGGGAGTCCCGAGCAGGATCGCACCGCCAGCGAAGGCTGCTGCGACGAAGCTTAGGAATTGTGGTCGGTTAGGAGACATCGGTTGAACTGTGATTCTACGCCACGCGGAGACTCTTGACGTCGCCGACGGTTTTCTCGACCAAGTGCGAGCGAGTTTCGAGCGACTTGCATCCCTGCCACAACTCGGGAGCGTGCGCGCATTCCGCGCCGAACAACTCAAGGGCTTCGGACGGGCTAGCGGCGCGTTGAAGGGACGACGTAGTCAGAGTAGAGTCGAGCCGTTCGACTTGCCTCCACCGTCCCTGGACGTCACGCCAATGCTCGAACCCAATTCGCTCCTGCAGGGTCGATACCGAGTCGTTCGGATTCTCGGCCAAGGCGGAATGGGAACCGTCTTTGAGGCGACCGACGAACGGTTCGGCAGCCGCGTCGCACTCAAACAGGCGCTCGTCCTCGACTCGGAGCTCGCAAGTGCATTCGAGAGAGAGGCGCGCCTCCTCAGGACGCTGCGCCACGCGGCGCTCCCGGGTGTCATCGACTATTTCGCCGAGGGGAATTTGTGGTTCCTGGTGATGGACTACGTCGCGGGCGAGGACTTCTCCACCCTCGCCGAGCGGGCGAACGGACCGCTGCCCGTGGCCACCGTCCTCGCCTGGGGTGATCAGCTGCTCGATGTGCTCGGTTTCCTGCACGATCACACGCCACCGATCGTTCACCGCGACGTCAAACCCCAGAACCTCAAGCTCACGCCCGAAGGCCGAATCGTTCTGCTCGACTTCGGCCTGGCGAAGGGCGCGGCCGGTGACATGGCGACGACCTCTGCGCACAAGAGTGTCTACGGCTACACGCCTCAGTACGCGCCGCTCGAGCAGATCCGCGGCTCGGGCACCGACCGCGCTCGGACCTCTACGCGGCGGCCGCAACGCTCTGGTCTCTCTTGACGGGGCAACCGCCGCCGGACGCCCTCAGTCGCGCCTCGGCAATCGTGACGGGTCAGGCCGACCCGATGCGTCCGGCACACGAGCTGAACCCCGCTGTGCCCGAGCGCGTCTCGGCCGCGCTGCACTGGGCACTCGCCCAGGCGCCCGCGGAGCGATCGGCCTCGGCAGCCGTGCTGCGGCAGCGGCTGCGCGACGGGGCGACGGCCGCGCCCGGCGACCCTGCGACTCGGGTCGAGCGCCACGGTGACCCCTTTGCAACTGTCGCCGAGGTGCGGGCGACGATGCCGAACGGCGGCGACGAGCGAACGCTCCCGGCGCCCGACTTGCCACGCGTATCGCCCGCCTCGACGATGCACGCCGCGCCGCGCCGCTCGAGCGTCACGCTCGTCGTCGTCGCGATCGCGCTCGTCGCCATCGGCGTCGCCGTCCCGTTCGTGATCGCCATCTTCGCGGGCTCGTTCGATAACGCGCCGTCCACGAAACCTACACAGAATGAGAAGAAGCCGACTGGCGAGACCACGGACACCTCGAAGCCAGTAGCGCCGAAACCAGTGACGGTCGATCTGCTCGCGGTCGCCGACCCGAGTTCGTCCTCGCGCGCCTTCGGCGACTCGGGCGTCGGCCTGGGCAGTGGGACTGTCCGCGTCGAGCCTGCGTCCGAGAACACGGTCATGCCGCCCGGCTCGTCGCGTTTGCTCTTCTTCTTCGGGCCCGGCTTCTCGGGCCCGTACGGCTACCACGCGGCCGAGGTGACGCTCGACGGCGTCGCGACGTCGGTAACGGTGACGCGCCCCGGCGTACGCAACAACGCCTCGACGCCCGCCTGGAAGCTGCAGGCGCTCGACGCCGACGGCGCCCAGATTGGGACGGCGGTTGGCGAAGGCGACATCGAGCGCGGGAACTACCTGTTCCCCGCCGGTCCGCAGGACTACACGATCGCCGCTGCAGGGATCAAGCGGCTGCGGTTTGCTTCAAACAACAGCCAGTCGACCTTCGCGGCGATTCCCTTCTCGCGGATCTCGGTGACGATGATGAAATGACGGGAACACCCGCGCTTGCCCTGTGACTTCGTCGATCGTCGAGTTTCCACGAAAACTCCGCGTTCCTGCCCGCGATTACTGCGCGTGAAAGGCTTACAGGTGGCGCGTGCGCCCGCACGAGTGAGCTAATAAGTCAGACTGCGTGAATCTAGGTGAATGCGCCGGCACGGCGCATCGCGCGCATGACCGCCTTGCCGACCTCGCTCAGCCACAGCACCGAGCTCCCGGCCGCCGCGCAGCGCAACCAGTCGCCAGCGCCGAGGCCCACTGTCGAGAACGCCTGTTGGAGGAACGGTACGTAGATCACAGCCGCCTGCAAGAGGAGAGCCAGCATGACCGCCGCCCAAAGCCACGTGTTCGAGAACAGCCCGGCAAACGCGCTCCGCTCGTCCGAACGCGCGCAGAAGACCGTAAAGAGCGAGAAGAACACCAGCGTGGTGAACGCCATCGTCTGCGCGTAGTGCACGGTGCCCGAGCCTTCCACGAGACCGCCGGGAAGGCTGGCGTCGAGCACAAGCAAGGTCCCCGCGGCCGTAATCGAGCCGACGACGAAGATGCCCGCCCACATCCTGCGGTTGATTACGCCTTCGTCCCGCGGCCGCGGCGGCTCGCGCATGAGGCCCTCGTCCGCCGGGTCGACGCCGAGCGCGAGCGCAGGCGCGCCATCCGTAACGAGGTTGATCCACAGGATCTGCGTCGCAAGCAGCGGCAGCACGACGGCGCTCTCGCCCTCCGACGTCAGTCCGATCACGTCCGCCAGCAGCACGCCGAAGAACATCGTCATGACCTCGCCGATGTTCGACGATAGCAGGTAGCGCAGGAACTTTCGGATGTTCGAGAAAATCGCGCGACCCTCTTCGACCGCCGCGACGATTGTCGCGAAGTTGTCGTCGGCGAGCACGATGTCGGCTGCCTCCTTCGAGACGTCCGTGCCGGTGATTCCCATCGCCACGCCGATGTCGGCGGTCTTGAGGGCGGGTGCGTCGTTGACGCCGTCGCCCGTCATTGCCACGACCGCTCCAGTGCGCCTGAGCGCCTTCACGATCCGCAATTTGTGCTCGGGGTTAACGCGTGCATAAACCGAGACCTCCCCGACGGTCCGCTCGAGCTCGTCGTCCGACAGCCGTTCGATCTCAGCGCCGGTAACGGCCCGCCCGTCGGCGACGATGCCGAGTTCCTGGGCGATAACCGTGGCGGTCTTCGGATGGTCGCCCGTGATCATCACGGGGCGAATTCCGGCACCCTTGGCGCGCGCGACGGCATCCTTCGCCTCCGCGCGCGGCGGATCGATCATGCCGATCAGGCCCAGGAACACGAGGTCCTGCTCGACTCGCTCGTCGGCATCTTCGTGCTCGAGCTCATTTCTCGGAATCGAGCGCAACGCTACCCCGAGCGTTCGAAGCGCCGCTCCGGCCAGCTCGTCGTTCGCTTCGGCGATCTCGGCTCGACGCTGAGCAGTAAGCGGCCTCGCTTCTACGCCCACGAGCTCCTGCGAGCAGCGGGCGATCAGGACGTCCGGCGCTCCCTTGGTGAAGACGAGGAATCGCTCCTCGCGCTCCGCGTCCGTATGAATCGTGCTCATCAGTTTTCGCTCGGACGAGAATGGCACCTCCGCGACGCGCTCGAGTCGCGCGTCGAGCGCCTCGGCCTCGAGCCCGGCTTTGCGGGCCGCGACGATCAGCGCGCCCTCGGTCGGGTCCCCCTGTACCAACCACCGGTCGTCGCGCTCCTCGAGCACGGCGTTGTTCGCGCGGTCCGCCGCGGCGAGCGTGCGAACGAGCTCGGCCCGAAGCCTTTCGTCGATCTCCCCTCCGCCCTCGCGCGAGACGTCGCCGCTCGGCGCGTACCCGGTGCCGCCCAGGTTCACGCGCCCGCTCGCCGTGACGACTGCCCGCACCGTCATCTCGTTCTTGGTGAGCGTGCCGGTTTTGTCAGAGGCTATGACGTTGGCCGAGCCGAGCGTCTCGACCGCCGCGAGGTGGCGTACGATCGCCTTTCGACTCGCCATGCGCAACACGCCGAGCGAGAGCACGGCCGTCACTACCGCGGGCATGCCCTCCGGCACCGCGGCAACTGCGAGCGCCACGCCGAGAACGAGCACGTCGACGAGCGCTGCGAACCCCCGCACCTCCTCGATGACGACGATCGTCGCGATCATCACGACGGCGATGACGACGACAACGCTGCCGAGGACCTTGCCGACGTGGTCGAGCTCCTTCTGCAGAGGCGTGGTCTCGTTCGGAGTTTCCTCCAGCAACCCGGCGATGCGCCCCATCTCGGTCTGCATCCCTGTCGCCGTGACCACGGCACGCCCGCGCCCGTAAACGGCCGCCGTGCCGCTGAAGACCATGTCGTGGCGGTCGCCGACGACGGACTCGTCCGCAATCGCGATCGTGTCCTTCGCGACCGGCAGGCTCTCGCCCGTCAGAGCGGCCTCCGCCGTTTGCAGCGCGGTCGACCGGATCAGCCGCGCGTCGGCCGGGACGGTGTCGCCTTCCTCGATGAGGATGACGTCGCCGGGCACTACCTCGGCAGCAGGGACGCTCCGGCGCGTGCCCTCTCGGACGACGTTGGCGTGAGCCGCGGACATCCGGCGCAGCGCGGCGACGGCCTGCTCCGCTCTCGATTGCTGAACGTAGCCCATGGTCGCGTTCAGCAGGACGACGGCCAGGATCGCGATCGCCTCGTAGGGCAGGTTCGATCCGCGCTCGTAGAGCCACAGCCCGGCCGAGATCGCGGTGGCGACTAGCAAGAGGATGACGAGCACGTCCTGAAACTGGGCCAGGAACTTCCTCCACGACGGGACCGGCGTCTCCGCTTTCAACTCGTTTCTTCCGAAGCGCTCGAGCCGAGCCCGCGCCTCCGCGTCGCTCAGGCCGCTGCGCGCATCCGTTTCGAGGTCGGCCAATACCTTATCGACGGACAGCCGATACGGCGGCACTCCTTCTCGCCGATCAGTCACGGCACTCATCTGCGTGTCTCCAGTACCCCGGCGATGACTCGCGTTTCGGCTTCGAGTCCGGGCGACGCGAAGTGAAAGTATAGAGTACCCGCAGGGCCGCCGAATCGGCGCATCCCTCATTGGGTCGAACCCTGGATCACGCGCGCGGTCTTTTACGCGGGGTAACGCCGTGTGGACTCACACATAGACGCATCCTGGCGAAGCACGTCGAACCCGTGAGCTCGCCGACGAGCCGCGCGATGACACGAGCGGTGTCGCGCGAAATCCCGCATCATCATGAGCGGAATTCCTCTGTCCCAGTCGCGGGGTGAACACGACGCTCCAGGTGGTGAAGGATCGACTCGAGGACGACTACCACCGACAAGTCTGCAAAAGCGGCGCGGTTTGACGCACCCCTCGGCGAGCGATGCCTCGGAATCCCTGACGATCACTGGGTCTGGGATCGACGTGATCTCGCCGGATCGTGCAGTCCATCCGTGCGATCGAGTCGATGCGACGCGAGTTTTCCCCAATTGCGCCGATCGGGGAGCCGGGTGGAGATCATATACCGATCGGCAGTGGAGATTTCCCGTCAGCGGGTGATGGAGGCGAGGTCAGTCGGTGACACCGTCTGCACCTGAGGGCGGCACGTGACTTGCCCTATGCATGGGGTCGTGCATTGCCGTTCGGCATCGCGGCGGCCTGGTCTTACGTAGGAGTACCTACGTGTAGTTCCAACTGAAGGAGTTCCTATGCAAACGGATCGATTCGGCTCTAAGCGTAGTTCGCTCGCGACCGCCGGCTCCGTGCGAGGCCGCACGACGCTTCGAGTGCTTGCACTCGGCGCGCTCGTCGCCCTTCTCGCCCTTCCCGGACTCGCGGCCGATGCTGCGAATGATCGGCGGGAGAGTCTCTCCAAGGTCCAGGACGCGGCGAAGGTGGTCCGGCAGATCATGGGCGCCAAGGACAAGAGGATTCCCGACGACCTCCTCAAGGAAGCCGTGTGCGTCGCCGTCTTCCCGAACGTCATCAAGGGCGCCTTCATCGTCGGCGGCTCGGGCGGCAGAGGGTGCGCGGTAGCGCGCGATCCGAAGACCGGGCGCTTCGGACAGCCGTTGTTCCTCAAGATCGGGAGCGGGAGCGTCGGCTTCCAGATCGGCGGGTCGAGCACCGATCTCATTCTCGTCGGCCTCAACCGCGATGCGCAGGCCACGCTCGCGAAGGGTGAGTGGACGCTCGGCGCCGACGCGGCCGTGGCCGGAGGTCCCGTTGGTCGCTCGGCGACGGCCGGCACCGATTGGAAGCTCGACTCGCAGTTCCTCTCCTACTCGCGGAGCAAGGGGGCCTTTGCGGGTGTCGCCCTCGACGGCTCGAAGATCATGGTGGACAAGGACCGTAACCTCGCCGTCTACGGACCGGAGGCTACGCCCGAGCAGATCCTGATGGGACAGGCGAAACCCGACCCCAAGATCGCGCGGAGCCTGTCGGCGCTCGCAAGCACGCTTGCGCGGTATTCCCCCCCGAAGCCCGACGTGCCGCGTTAATCCCACGGCGCGGAACGGATGGTACGTTTTCGGCGAGGCCGGGCGCCCTGAGAGCAACTCGAATCCCCGGCCGCCGCTCAAAGGCTCGTCGGTACGCCATATCGACCCGTGGCCGAGGAGCAGCCGGAACGCGTTCATCACGGACGCAAGCTGAGGCGTCGTGACGACCAGCAGCCCCCCTGGCTTGGTGATTCGCGCAATTTCCGTCAGGAATCCCAGAGGACAATTCGGAATATGCTCGATGACCTGCGTGAGGATCACGACGTCGAATGACTCGTCTCCAATCTCCGGGAACGGCGTCAAGCTGTTGAAGTTTGCGCTCACGAACCCAATCCCATTCTCTTCGAACAGTGTGCGACGCTGTTCAAGGTCATGAATGTCGGCTCCTGAGGGTCGCCCTGGCTCACTGCCGTACTTCGGATCGCAGCAGATCACACTTCGATCGCCGCGCCGTTCAGGGCGCGGGCGGCGTCGGACGCAAGGAAGCGGATGAGGGCGGCGAGCTCGGCGGGACGCACCCAGTCGGTGTGGGTCGATGGATCCGATCCATCCAGGTTGGCGTCAGTCGCGATCGTGCCGGGAAGTACCACGTTGGCCCGGACACCCGAGGCGGCGCCTTCCGCGGCCAGGGACTGAGTGAGCGCGACGAGCGCGGCCTTCGACGCCGCGTAGGCGCCACTTCCGACTCCGGGATGAAGTGCAGACTTCGAGGCCACGGTGACGATCGCGCCGCGCCGGTCAGCGAGCGCCGCCATCGCCTCGCCCGTGCAGACGAACGCTGAACGGACATTCAGATCGAACATTCGATCGAACACGTCGTCGCCTGTCTCGGCAACGGTCGCGCCGCCCGCGAACCCCCCGGCGACGTGCACGAGTGCATCGAGGCCGCCAAAGCGCGCGACGACCTCGGCCACCGCGGCACGCACGTTCGTCCGGTCCGTCAAATTCACCTCGACGCCGTGCAGGCGGTCGTTGTGCAATTCGCTGGCAAGCCTGGTAAACGTGTCACGCCGCCGCCACGTCGTGATGACCGTTGCGCCATCGTTGAGAAAGGCGCGTACCACCGCACTTCCAAGTCCGCCAGTTCCGCCTGTCACCAGGATCATTCGCTGCATTCGAGCCTCCTTATGTCGAATCGCTTCGTTCGAAGTCGCCGCCGGAATCCAGGCACGAGAAACCCGAAAGCCGATCGCGCGAGCGCCATCGCCGAGGTCGGCCGCGCACCGCGCGCCCGGTTCGCCGCGCCAACCTCGAACGCCGTCCGCCACTGTCCAAAAACTGTGCGGTACGCGTCGACGAGTCTCGTCCGTGGCTCGTAGATGTGCGCCGCCTCTGCCGTGACGCCGTTCAGTTCGACAATCGTGAAGCCGAAACCCTGCCGGAACGCCTCGATCGACTCGACGCGCACGTCGTAGCGACCGAAGTGGAATCCGTCGAAGCCGGACGCCACGCGGTCGAACGCGCGCTCGAGCGCTTCGGTCCATACCCAGCTTCCGTCGAGAAACAGCGCCCCGCGGCAGTGCGACCCGACCTCTACGAGCGGAACGACTTCGCCGTCGGAGGGCACGCTCGCAATTCGATCGCCGAGAGCCGACGCGTACGCCGTCCGCATGAGCACCGCGCGATCATCCGCATCGATCAGCTCGCCGAGGGTCGATCGTCCGTCCCCCGTCGCCGTCGGGAATCGCTTCTCGGTGATCGACGCGATCCAGCCGCGGGACTCCCCGGGCCGGCGCACCCAGAAGATGCCGAACTCGTGTCCGGGCGCGTAAGCCTGAAGGACCGTGTCGCCGCTTCGCGCCAGGATTGTCGCCGCGAGTTGCGCATCGCTCCGGACGATCTCGACGCCCTCGCCTCGCTGCCCGACGTCGGGCTTCACGACAACCGGAAATGAGAGTCCATGCGACGCGACAAACGACCGGGCCGTCTCGATCCGATCGTCGTCCGAAAGACTGCCCTGAATGATCGCAGTCCGTGCAACGCAATCGGGTGCCGCCGAAAGGTTCGAGAGAATTCCGAACTTCGATTCGCCAACGAATCCGCCATCGGGGATCGCCGGGTTCGCTGCCGTGAAGACCGTCACGCCGCGAAACCGGACCGCGAGCCACACAATGTACGCGGCTACCGGCGGATAGAACATCCACGGCGGCCAGAACTCCCATCGGACAAGCCGGCGAAAGCGGGCGGCCACGAGGCGCCGCGACGTCGGCCGCGCCAAAGACATCACCGCGCGGACGCCGACAAGGGCGCACAACCCCGCCGAGAGTACGGCAACCGTCGTGCCCGTCGCCGCGGCGAGCGCAGACGAGAGCGCCTCTGCCCCGAACCATGCCGCAAGTGCGACGAGAATTGGCGTCCACACGGCCGAGGCCAGCGCAAAAGCACCCGTGAAGCGCCACGCGCTCGTGCCGAGAATTCCAGCAGCGACGTAGGTCGGCAGTCGCGTTCCGGGTAGGAACCGGCTCGCGAGAATGACGCCGGCACCACGCGTCTCCAGCCACGCGGACGATCGCTCGACATCTCTCTCGGATACGAATCGACGAACGAGAGGAAAGCGCAGAAGGCGGCGTCCGAACAGTCGGCCCGCGGCGAAGAGTGCAAGGTCGCCGAGAAAGATTCCGGCAAAGCACGCGGACGCGGCGAGCGCGTACGACGTCCGGCCGTGCGCGACCAGCACGCCAGCGCCAATACAGGCGAGG
Organism: Blastocatellia bacterium; assembly: GCA_016705245.1. Classification (GTDB taxonomy): domain Bacteria; phylum Acidobacteriota; class Blastocatellia; order UBA7656; family JADIYM01; genus JADIYM01. The sequence continues at coordinate 88,893 of JADIYM010000014.1, forward strand.
TCCTCGCTCACGAAGGTTGCCGCAGCAAGCTGGACGAACAGCGCGGCGTCCGCCTGGAAACGCGACGTTGCGCCGTAAAGACCCATCTCCCACGTCATCGCGACCGTGAACAGCGCGGCGGTCGTCGCGAAAAGGACGGCTGCGCCCGTCCACCCGACGAGACGACCCGAGAGAAGCGGTGTGGCGGGTGGCACCTGCATGTCGGCGCTCATCGCACACCTGCCTGGGGCCGCGGCGTCAGGGAGACAGAGCGTCGCGCCAGGGCGATCGGATCGAACCGCAGTCCCGTGCACGGAGGACCGTCCTCGTAGTGCATGAGTACCGCATCGCGACACACGGCCACGCGCGTGTAGCTCACCGTGCACGCATCCTCACGATGCATGCAGACGGACCGATGACCGCGCTCCGGACTGTGGTCGCGGTGGAACTGCTCGAGCATCTCGGCGTCGCGACCGCGCGACGTCCGCATGTATTCTCGATAAACCGCCGCTCGCGATGCGACGACGGCGTCGAGATCGACGGACGACGATGTCAGGAGCATCGACGACTGAGCTGCGGGATCGACGATGAGTGTCGATCCGTCCCATCGGGCCACGCACGCCGCCGTGCCGGGTTCGAGAACGAGCATCGTGAACGCAGCGTAGCTCGATAGCAACGTCCGACCGATCCGCATCCGTACGTCGACGACCGACCGCGCATCAGCGAGGTCCTCGACGAGAAGTCCGCGACTGCGCACGCCCGTCCGTCCATCGGGCGCGGACGGGCCGTTCAACAGGCACACGGCGAGGCCGACGTCGTTTGCTGCGATCCACGTCCCGCCGCCCTCCACGTCGCGCGGCGCGATGTAGCGGACGCCGTCGCGCTCACAAATGGCAGGCGGCATCCCGACAGCCCGCGTTCTCAGTTCGTCGCGGTTCATTCGCAGCTCGAATCCGTCGCGTGTCTGGAGCCAGGTAACGGTGCACATCAGGAGGCCTTCCTCCAGTGGGCGAGCGTCGACGGTGCGACGCCGAAGGACTCGCCGGGCTCGACGCCACGAAGTCTCAGGACGAGCGCGACAAGCGCGAGGTGATGAATCGTGTGGCTCAGCAGGGACTGCAACTCGCGTCCGACCGACGAGGCGCACCACGCTCCGCCAGCAGTGTCCTCGGCCCGGACTGCGAGTGAGGTCGACGCTGAGAGGCGCAATCGCCGCAAGGCGCAGACCGTTCGCTCGATCCTCCCGGTCGCGAAGACCGGATCGGTAGCCGTCAGCGGGTCACGCTCCCGCGCCGTGAAGTCGACACGACCGGTTTCGTGATCACGCACCAGGCAATCGTAGGCGTCGAGGATGTGGCGGACGTGTCCGCCCGGGCCGCTTGCGACGGGCAACCCACCGGTTCCGGCGTAGTGCTCGGAATCGAGCCGCGACACGATGCTGTGGAGCTCCTCGAGAACACGGACGTTTTCGGCAATGCCGTTGGCAGGGACGTTCACGCGACCTCCGTGGTGACAGACGCGTGAAGCGCCAGGACGGAGTCGTGCGCGGCGGCTGCCACGCATTTGCGGTCGCTGCCGGCAACTTGATCCGCGCTAAATTCGACGAACACATCGATGCGCGGCAGTTCGAAGAGGCCCCATACGTGTGAGGCAAACGGCATGTCGCCGTGCCAGCAGACAGCATCCGCGGCCTGCGGTGAACCGACCGGCGTCGAGTAGCGCAGCGCCGCCGTGTGGACCGGACAGTCAATCGACACCGCGGGCTCGAAGAGCGACGAGCGGAATGGCAGGATTCCTCGCCCGTCTGTGCTCGTGCCTTCCGGAAAGAGAATGACACCCGAGCCGTCCTCGAGGGCGGCTCGTACCGTTGCCGAGACCGCAACGGCGGCGCCCCGGCGCCCGCGCTCGACGAGGATGGCCCCGCCGGCGCGCACGAGCTGGCCGATGACTGGCCAGCTGCCGATGTCGTGGCGGGCGACGAATCGTCCGTCCACGAGAGACGCAAGAACGAGAATGTCGAGGTAACTGAGGTGATTCGCGACAAGAAGGAAGGGCGTCGGCGTCGGCGCGACGCCCCGAACATGCACCCGCACGTTGGCCGTTCTCAGGCACGCGTCGGCCCACGTCCGTAAGCACCGAGAGCGCCAGGCGCTCCTTGCAGCCGGGCGCGTGATGCGCGCGAGATCGCCGACCTGCCAGAGGATGAAGCGGAGGAGCGTGCTTGGCGCGAGCCGAACGAGCCGAGTGGCGGCGCGGACAGCGGCACGCGTCTGCGATCCCGTCCTCGACGAGGAGAGTATCGGAATGGCTACAGCGGTCGACGTCATGGCGTTACCGGCCCTCCCGTCCAAAGAACGTTGATCGCGCCGCTCTCGACAGCGCCTCAACATCGAGGATCACCGGAAAGTCGATGGTGCCAAATGCGCGATCGAGCGCTGGCGCGCCGCAGACCCGGGCGCCGTAACGAAGGTAGATGCTGAACAACGGTGGAACTCGGACGCCGTCCGAATCCTCCGGTACCGCGGCGAGGGGGCAGGCGAACGACGCTCGCGGGTGCACGCGCACGGACTCGTCGACGTGGCCATTCGCCTCGAGCCACGCCGCGACACGGACGCCTTCGATTGGATCCTGTGTCGCGAGCGAACAACAGCCGAAGAGATATCGCTTTCCATTGTGCCGAACGTAGTCGGCGAGGCCCTTCCAGAGCAGGAAGAGTACCCGCGTGTTGCGATGCTCACGGGAAATGCAGGCGCGGCCGAGCTCGACCGCGTCGTCGAGCACCTCGGCTGGCACATCACTGAGGTCGTATTCCCTTGCCGTGTAGAAACCGTTCCCCGCAGCGGCCATGGCGCTCGTCTGGAGCCGATACGTGCCGACAACATGGCCCGTCGACCGATCGACGACCATCAGATGTCGGCAGACCACGTCGAACGGATCCTCGTCGCGACCGGTGGCGAACGATTCGGCCAGGCCTTCGCCGAGCTCGAGGTTGAAGACTTCGAAGCGGAGTCGCAGCACGGCGTCGAGCTCTTCGGCCGTCTGCGCGAAGCGAACGGCGTATCGCGCGTCGCCAATTTCGGTGAGCGGTACATCGGCGACGCCGATCGGCAGGACCCCGGTCGGCAAGGGCAATGAGATGTGATGGTGAGCGGACATCGCGTTCTCCTCGTGGTCGGCAGTACGGTTCAGGACAAGCGGCGGAAGCGCGTCGGGTTGGCGTGAAGAACGAACAGGTCGCCCATCGAGACGAGACGACCGGTGATCTCGACCGGCTCTGCGACCCAGGGGAGGACGTCGCGATGGATGGCGCCCCCGTCGTCGCCGACGAGCAGCATCTGCATCCGGTTCCCGGCTTCGTCGCTCGCGACGAACAGGGGTGGAGCGCCCCCGCTGATGCACCGCACGGCGCAGTCGCGGTGCGTCTTCGATTCACCCGGATTCATGACGCCGAGGTAGCATTTGCTGTCGACGATCTCGCCGGAGAGCGTGACCGAACCGAGATCGACAGTGGCCGGTGGGTCGAATGCCGCCTTGCCGAGCGGAACCATTGATTCGGGTTCCACCTCGACCATCGTCTGTCCATCGCGGTACACGAGCGTTCCGGAGACGCGGACGCGGTCACCGTCAAGGCCGCGCACGAACTCGCCGGCACCGTGTTTGCCGGGAGCGACGAGCAGGCACGCCGACGACACGGGTCCAGAACGATTGGGGTCAGCCGCCACGAGCAGCATGGGCGCGGGGGACTCGCGGACGACACCTTCGAATGTCCGGGTCGTCCCGAACTCGAAGGCACTGGCCGGCAGCGGGCGGTGACCGAACGATGCGGCCATCGCGGTGGCGGCGGCGAGCACGAAGGCGACGGCGGCGATCCGACGCAGTCGACCGACGACGACTGCGCTCGGAACGAGATAGCCGACATAGAGCTCTTCGGTTCGATCGGACATCACGCGACTCCTTTCACATCGACGGCAGCGATGCGCGACGGCTCGACGCGCGTTCCGGGCTCGAACGGCCGCGGATCGACGTAGACGCGACCCTCACGGATCTCGGTCGCAAAGACGGGCACCTTCTCGGTGAACGGCGCCGGCGAGGCACCAGTCTCCGGTTCGTACTGGAACCCGTGCCACGGACAGGTAATGCACCCGTCAAGGACCTTGCCCTCGCCGAGCGGGCCGTTCTGGTGCTGGCATACACTCGAGATCGCCGATATGCAGCCATCGAATCGATAGACGGCGACGCGTTCGCCGCCGACGGTGACGACGCGTGCCCGAGAGTCGGGGATCTCGTCGACGTGGCAGACGTCGACGAAGCCGTCGTCGGAGCGTGGCGCCTCGCGGTCGCCCGCGGCTTCACGGCGTGCCGCGGCGAGGTGGAGTCCGAGCAGAACCGAGGCGCCAAGAGCCAGGGCGCCCGCGAGCAGCGGGCTCCGATCCGTCTGCAACGTGCCGAATGCAACGTGCGCGATGAGCAGACCGTATGCGGCATAAGCGAGCATGTGCAGCCGCTTCCAGACTGGCCCCGTCAATGTCGTCAACCAGAAGTCGTGGCTTGTCGCGGCCATGAGAAACAGGATCACGAGCGCCGCCAGACCAAGCTGCTGGAACGGGAACTGCGACAGGCTCGAGAAGCGCGTATTGCTCGCGAGGAGGCTCACGAACGGGTTCACGTCGCCGAGCGCGTGGAACTGGAAGACCGCGAATCCGCCGTGCGCGGCACCGAGCAGAAACGTTGCGACGCCGAGGTGTCGCCGGTTGTAGAGCAGCGGAAGAAACCGCGCGTCCAGGCGGCAGAGCGGACCGATCGCGAGCGCCACGTGGAGAAGCAGGATTGCACCGCTACCGAAGGCCCGGATGAGCAGCGTCTCGGCCGTGGCGAACGGATTGGCGACGAGGCCGATGGCGACGAACGCTGCGACGTAGACGGCTACCGAGACAGCGATCACCGTGTCGTACCGGCGCTTTTGCGGATTCCACTGGACGGCGACGTATCCGTGACTCATGACTGACCCCCTGAACCGGCAATCGCCGCCGACGCGACGACCTCGTCGTGGCCGAGGCTGAAGAGTGCAACCGTTCCGCCGCGAATCGCGGCATCGGCGGGAAGCACGATCCGCTGGATGCCACTGCCGCGCACGGCGCCTAGGAGGCGTCCGGCTGCGGGAGGCTCCGATGTCTCGTCCGTCTCGAGCCAGTAGACGAGAACGCTTGGCTCGACCGCGAGGGACGGTACATCGATGGAGATGGCGGCCGAACCGTCGGTCGCGACGACGAGCTCTGCGCGGATATCGGGACGCGACCAGAAGAGCGGATGCGTCACGAGAATTTCCGAGGTGTAAGTGTCGACCGGCAATGAAGCATTCACCGGGTCATCGGGCCGGACGGCGAGAGCGGCGGTCAGGATGACCGGCACGGCGACGGCGAGCGCGACCGAAGCGTGTCGGTGGACTCGGCGAAGTTCAGCGATCATGACGGAACCTCGGAGCGAGCAGCGACGGACGCGCGTCGCGAGGCCGCGAACCTGTGCGGTGTCGCCTCGGACGTGGGTTGCTGACCGCGGAGCCAGCGGACAGCCAGCAGCGGCCAGAGCGCGACCGCGCCGGGAATGATGATGAGGCGGAAGCCGATGGGCGCGTGCGCTGCCGATGGGTCAATGCGTCCGACGCCCGTCGTGACGAACGCGGAGGCGAAGAACAATCCGATTCCGACGTAGACGGCGACAGAGAAAACGAATACTTGTGCGACAAGGACCACTGTGCGACCTCCTGGGTGAGGAAATGTTCGTTTGCCTATTTCGTATTCCAAGCCGAAATCCGTCACTCCCAGGCGCCTCGCGCGGGCAACGGTCGGCCGAGGATGGTGCGATGGTCTTAGTCGGCCGAGCCGAGCAAACGAACGCGACGCGCGCGACTGCTTGTCGGAACATGCACAACATCAGGCACTTGCGAGCCGAACGCCGCTCGTCCATGATTCCGCGCGGTCGGTAATGGAATCAGCATGACTCGAAGCGAGAGCACGACAGGAGGACCGCAGGCGAGTCTGGATCCTGGCGGGTGGGTCGACGCGCACGCCGACGCACTGTTTCGCTTTGCGATGCTCCGACTGCGCAACGCATCGGCCGCAGAAGAGATGGTGCAGGAGACGTTTCTCGGCGCGCTTCAATCCATGGACCGGTTCACGGGCCGGGCGACCGAGCGGACGTGGCTCGTCGGCATTCTCAAGCACAAGATTGTCGATCATTTCCGCCAGCTTGCGCGCGACCGCGCGCCAGTCGAGACGACGAACGACGCCGACCTGAAGCTCTTCGACGAGAACCGCTACTGGCTTCACGAGGACGGGCCACGCGACTGGGGCTCTGATCCGTCGACCGAATACGAGCGAGCGCGATTCTGCGAAACCCTTCAGGACTGTCTGTCGGGACTGCCGCCTCGCATGGCTGCCGCGTTCACGATGCGCGAGATCGATGACGTCGACTCGGGCGAAGTCTGTAAGGTTCTCGAGGTAACGTCGACCAACCTGTGGGTGATTCTCCATCGCGCTCGCGCGCAGTTGCGGTTGTGCCTCGAATCAAACTGGCTGGACAGCGGCGGAAGGGCGCCGAAACGATGAGCGACCAGGGCGGACTGAAGATGCGGTACGTGTACTGGCTCGCCGGAAGGCTTCCGTCGTGCGAGGCGATCTCGCGCCTGATCTCCGAGTCGCACGAGCGCCCGCTCACGCGAAGCGAGCGGATTCGCAAGTGGCTGCACTTCACGATCTGCGAGTGGTGCAAGCGGTACGAACAACAACTTGCTTTGATCCGAGTGGCGGCCCGTGACGCGGCTCGTAGAGCCGAATCATCGGATGCCCTGGTTGTTAACGGCCTCTCCGAAGATGCGCGCGAACGGATTCGCCGCGCGATCGCGGAACGGGGCTGATTTTTTCTGTAAGGATCGTCCGGCCCGCGCGACCAAGCACGCGAAGACACGGGAATGGATCGCGGCGGGAAGAAGACCTTGGAGTCCCGTTTGCGATGTCGAGGACCTGCCGCAGGGCCTGCTTGCTCGGCATTCGGACGCTTTCCGCGCCGTGCGGAGACGCGTTGCCCGGGTGCGGGAGCCGTCCGGCCGCATCCGGCGACCAACGGAAGGACCGAAAAATGGAAAGCAATCCACGACTCGATGAGTTCGAAACAGCCGCCGTACCGCACTTCAACGAGCTGTATCGGGTGGCGTCGCGCGTCTTGGGAAACCGTTCGGATGCCGGCGATGTCGTCCAGGAGACGTTTCTGCAGGCGTGGAAGTGCTTCGATCGCTTCGAAACCGGTACGAATTGTCGGGCCTGGCTCTACAAGATCCTCTTCAACGTCATCCGGCAAAGCCGGCGCAAGGCCTGGCGCTTCAACCGCCGGTTCGTGTACGACGACGACGATCGAACGATCGACGAGACGCTCGGTTACCTCCCGCTCATGGGAGAACACCTCGATGAGAAGCGCGTCAGCGCCGCGTTCGAGAAGCTGCCCGAGGCATATCGCGAGATCGTCCTGCTCGTCGACGTGCACGAGCTCGCGTACCGTGAAGCCGCCGAAGCGCTCGACGTGCCGATCGGAACGGTGATGTCGCGGCTGAGTCGTGGCCGGGCGATGCTTCGTGGAGAGCTCGCCGATTTGGCGGCGGCATACGGGATTGGCGAGACAAGCTGCGAGAAATCGACGAGGCCGCGGGAATACGTCGTCGCCCGGGTGCGATGAAGAAGTGTCGGAGGTCGCAACCGGATTCGCTCCGACAATCGAGGAGGAGAGGATCGTGAACCCACCCCGTTCCACTGACGAAAGGTGTTCCTGGAATCCCGAGGAATTGGACCGATTCGTAAGCGGCGAGTGCGACCGAGCCGAAGCTCTCGACATAGAGCGCCACGTCGCGTCGTGCGCCGCGTGCTCCGCCTTCGTCGAGGACCGCCAGAGGGTTCGCTCGGCGCTGCGGTCCGCCGTCGCGTTCGACGACTGTCCGCCTCCGGAACTCCTCGGACGCGTTCGTGACCGGCTGCGGGAGTCCGAGGCACGATCCGCGCGACGTCCGACGTGGCAACTGTACGCTATGGCAGCGGGAATCGTGTTTGCGGCAACGGGCGCGGGCGCGGCGGCGTGGTTGGCAACTGGAATCGAGTTGAATGCAGCTCCTGTGAATCGGACCGCGATTCGGCTCATGGCGGATGCCGAACACCATGGAAAATGCGTGGGCGAAATGGCTGGACGCATGCCTCCGGCACCGGTCGTGTCCGTTCCTCGAGATCCCGAAGTTCTGGGGATCGAAGACATCGTGCGCGAGCAGTCGATCGGGGGAATGACGATCACCGACTCGCACCGATGTACGGACGGCCAACGGCGGTTCGTGCACGTCATCATCGAGCTCGAGGGTGCACTCGCCGGCGTGCTCGTCTCGGATTTGGGTGACGTGCAGGCAGGAGGGGCGGACGGATTGCCGGTGGTGGCGACGGCGCACACCTCGACGTTCGTGCCGGGGAGCAAGGCCGTGTCCGTTGTATCGAATTGTCCGGACATTGATGCGTCCGTGCTGGCCGAACGGCTGAAGCCTCCCATGGCCGAGCGGTTCATGGCTGCGGTGCGGGTAATTCAAAAAGTGGCGTTGGTGTGAAGTAGAGTGCGGGGCAAAGCCACGGTCGCCAAGCTGCATCGCTGGGGTCTGCTGGACAAGGTCCTCGCGATGGGTTGCCCGCCCGTGCAGAATCAGGTCTTCGATGTTGGTCCCTTCGCCCTGACCGGATCGCCGCCCTGCAAGGTGCCGATCCCCGAGTTCTTTGCACCGGAGAATATGCTACGGATCGTGGACGGCGCGGGGACGTAACGGGCGAATCGAACGGAATGGACACGCTCTGAATCGCCGCCCAGATCCGTAATATCCGTGACCAACGACAGCAAGGCAAGCCGTCGATCTCCCAGTCAATGTGGTTTCGATACTCTGAAATGGCCCAATTCGATGGCTTGATGTGGCTCACCTGAAACGCACCATGGGGTACTCTGGCGCGGTCGCTACTGCGACAACCTCCCTGGCAACTTCGGGCGACTGTGGCAAGGCATGTTATGCTCGCATTTTGCCTTCTGTCGTCTCTTTCCCAGGCCGACCATCACATCCGTCGCGAATTCCGGAAATGAGATTCGGATTCGAGGAGCCATCGACTTTGGCTTCGCGTCGTCGGTTCCGCAAATCATCGTGCAGTTCTATGCGAATGATACGTGTGACGGAAGTGTTGAAGCCGTGGCGAACGGCCAGCGGTTTCTCGGTGCGATCGAAGCGACGGGAACGAGCGCGGCGTCTTCGTCTTCGAGTCGTCATTCCCCGGATCGCTTCCACCCTCGGGCGGGGTGACGGCAACAGCCACGAGTGCGCTCTATCGGACGACCTCGACGCTTTCGCCGTGCGTTAGCGACACAGGCGGGTGTGTGCGACCGTTCATCGTCGAGAGACCTGTTGCGGTCGACGTGACCGCGGGCGCGTCGGCGGCGTTTTCGGTCGGGGTCGACAGTTCGGAACCGATCTCCTATCAATGGTACGAGGTCCGCTCGGGAAGGACGTTTCTCATCGAAGGCGCGACCGCAAGCACGTTCGAGACTCCGCCGCTCTCGAGCATGGCGAGCTATCGCGTCGACGTCTCGAACGCGTGCGGGTCGACGTCGGCCGACACCAGCGCGACCGTGTGCTCGAGCCCTCCGGTCATCACGGCCGAGCCGGACAGTCGGTTCCCAGGGACTGACGAGGTTGTCGGAGTCTCAGTCGAGCTCGCCGAGCAGGCGAACTACACGTACCAGTGGTACCGTGGCCGGACCGGTGATACGAGCGACCCGATCCCGGGCGGCGCGTCCAGAGTCTTCTTTGTCGGCGTTGCGGCGAAGACGTCCTTCTGGGTTCGTGTGGCGAACGCGTGCGGCTCTGCCGACTCAGACACGGCGACGCTCACACGCGGTCCGTTTATCGACAAGGTGAAATACTCTGACGTACACGAGGTCCGAGAGGCCCGAACCACTTCGGCTGCGTTGACCGCTCTGATCACTCTTTCCCCAAGGTAGTTCTCATAACGTTCCCCGCCCGGTTCCCGGTTCAGCAGAGCGAGCACCGCCGAAGCGTCGAGGACGACGTCAGCCACGCGAGGCCTCTCGTTTTCGCTCCTCTCTCATTTCCTTGACGAGCGAGCGCCCGGACGCAATCGGCTTTGACACGATATCCTGGGCTCGCCGGACAGCCTCACGCTGCGACACGATCCTCAGCTCCCTGTCCTCCACTCTCAGCGACAACGAATCACCCGGGCCTACGACGAGCGCCTTCCGCACACTTGCCGGGATAACGATTCGACCGCCCTCGGAGAGTACGACGCGGATGGTCGCGTCTCGAGTTTCTGCCACTCCTTTTCTTTGTGCCATATCCGTCTATTTGGCCATTTGTCTGTGACGTGTCAACGCACCGCAGTGTGGAGCGAGCGCTGAGCATGGCGCATTGGGCGCCATCGGACTTCAATCTCGACACTGGCACTGCCAGTTTGTCAGCCGAAGCGCCAGGACGCAGTCACAGCGTCGGCGAAGAAGATTGCGATCCGCTGTGATTTTTCGCCCGACCGTGGCGAATAACGAGGTGAACGGGCAACAAACGGGATTCGACCCCGGCCCAATCCAGGAGGAAGTCTATGGCCGTACGAGAACACGACAATCGGTTCGATGCGATAATCGGAGAATCCAGTCTCAGTCTCACTCACGACACCGGCACACGCTTCGAGTGTCGATCCGCAAAATTTGGTACGACCGTTCAAACCGGATCGCCGCTGTCGTCTACAGCTCTTCCTCGGTCGAGCGCCTCGATGCGGAAGCTCGCTTGCTCGCTCTCGATCGCGACCACACTGCTGCTCTCATTCACGGCGCCGGCACTTGCGCAAGATTCGGCTTCACCGCCCGTCGTGAAGGTCAAGGCACCCCGGTTTGGCCGGGCCGTGCGTTCGCCCGAGGTGCATCCCGACGGCAGGGTAACGTTTCGATTCCGGGCGGCGGGAGCGACGGCGGTCGTGGTCAAGCGCGATGGAGCGGATCCGGCGCCGATGGTCCGCGACGAGATTGGCACCTGGAGCCTGACAACCGAACCGCTCACCCCCGATTTCTACTCGTACTTTTTCGTCGTTGACGGCGTCGTGCTCGCCGATCCGGCGAATCCGCTGTCGAAGTCCGTTGCCGTTGGCGGCCACGAGAGCATCGTGCACGTTCCCGGACCGGATTCCCTGCCCTGGGAAGCGAGGGACATCCCGCACGGGGCCGTTCACCGTCACGAGTACCGGTCCGCAGCCGTAAGCGAGTCGCGTTCGTTCTTGGTCTACACGCCTCCCGGCTACGACGCCCGGTCGCCAGCGAAGTACCCCGTCCTCTACCTCCTGCACGGCGTGATGGAAGACGAAACCGCGTGGCTCAGCATCGGGCGCGCAAACGTCATTCTCGACAATCTGATCGCGCGCGGTCGGGCGAAGCCGATGGTCGCCGTGTTTCCGCTCGGCTACGGTTTTGCGGAGGTCCCCGACCACGTCGGCGACCTCCTGACCGGCGCCGTAAGTCAGAAGCGCGTAATGGACGTCTTCGCGACGTCGCTCCTCAACGAAGTGATCCCTCACGTCGAGCGGAATTACCGTATCGCGACAGGTCGCGAGTCTCGCGCAATCGCGGGGCTCTCGCTGGGTGGATCGCAGGCGATGGTCATCGGTCTGAACAATCTCGATCGCTTTGCCTGGATCGGGGCATTCAGCGCCGCCACGATCATGTTCTACCCGGGCTACGCGACGTTTTTTCCAACGCTTCAGACGGCTGACAGCGCACGACTCCGTTTGTTCGTGGTCTCGGTCGGCACCGAGGATTTTCTGCACGGGCCGAACCGCCACTTCAAGGAGTGGCTGGCGTCTCAGAACGTCCGATTCACCAGTGTCGAGACTCCCGGAGACCACGCGTGGATGGTGTGGCGGCGCAATCTCGCCGAGTTCGCACCGCTGCTATTCCGGAGGTCGCCCGCGAAGCGCGAGTCGTCCGCGAAGGCACGCTGAGCACGCATAAATCGAGGCCGCTTGTCTTTCAGGTTGTGACAATCCACGCCCTTCGAGCGAATCATGGACAGGACTGCGAAACGCGCGAGCCTGGCCACTGGAGGATCAAGAATACGGATGACGACGCCGGACGCCAACGAACGGTTTCTGCAGCTTCTCGAGGCGCACAAGCGGATCCTCTACAAGGTCGCGAACGTGTACTGCGCCGATCCCGAGGACCGGCGGGACCTCGTGCAGGAAATGGTCATCCAGCTCTGGCGCTCGTTTCCGCGGTACGACGACCGGTACAAGTTCTCGACCTGGATGTACCGGGTCGGGATGAACGTCGCGATCTCGTTCTTTCGAAGCGAGGGACGTCGCCATCAGAGAACGGTTGGCCTCGACCACGTCGACGTCATCGATTTTGCGGCTGCAGACAGCGTCATTGGGGAGGCAGGCGACGACGTTCGACTCCTGCAGCGACTCGTCGCGCAACTCGACGAGATGAGCCGGGCGCTCATTCTTCTCTATCTCGAGGGCTACAGCCACGCCGAGATAGCGGAGATTCTCGGCATCTCCGTCACGAACGTCGGAACGCGGATCAGCCGGATCAAGAACCGGCTCCAAGGCGATTTGAACGCCGAATGATCGCTCTACGCGAAAGGAGATACGAATGAACCTCGACGATCTGAAAGTCCGAATGGCCGACCAGGACGCAAAACTCGACCGCGTAGTTCGACTCCACGCGGAGGGAGTGCGCAACCTCCAGCTCTCGAGAGCGGAATCAAGCTTGCGCTGGCTCGTCCCGGGAGTCGTCTTCGAGTTGGTCATGGCGATCGTGGCGGTGGTGTGGCTCGGCGACTTCGTTTTCGAACACCTCCGGCAGCCGAGGTTCCCCCTGCCCGCCACCGTCGTCGACATCGGCGTCATTGCCCTGATGGGCTCGTGCATCCGGCAGCTCGTCGTGATCGCGGGTCTGGACTACAGCCATCCGGTAGTCACGGTCCAGAAGACGCTCGGTTCCCTTCGGGTACTGCGTATCCGCACTTCGAAGTGGACGATGGTGCTTTCGTGCGTTCTGTGGTTCCCGGTACTCGTGGTTCTGCTCGAGGGATTCCTGGGAGTCGACCTCTGGCTGATACTCGGCGCGATCCGCGAACGGGAGGAGACGTTCTTCGCGTGGATCGCGGCGAATGTGCTGTTCGGCGTGGTGGCGGCGATCGGCATGATCTGGGTGGCGAAGCTCCTGGCGGGACGTGTGGACCGCTCGCCGGCGATCAAGCGGTTCTTTGACGACATTGCCGGTCAGAGCCTGACGAAGGCTCAGGGCTTCGTCGACTCGCTCGCGCGATTCGAGACCGAGCCGAACGGGTCCAGCGGCGAGCGCGCCGCGGAGTGATGGCCCTTGGAAGGTCGCGCTGGTCCTCGACAGGACCTATTCATTGCGCGAGGTCCCGGAGGCTATACGATCCTGGGAAAGAGGCCTTGCCAGGGGCAAAGTCGTGATCACCTTTGGAATGCCAAACTAACACTCGGTCCGCGAAGAAGGCGGCCGGGCGGCATCTTTCCACGCTCGCGAGGTCCGCGCAGCGAACTTTTTCGGAGTCCCATCAGGAAACGGAATTGAAGAGGTCACGCGAGGCTGTGTATAGTCATTGTAGATACGCCCTTGGGACGTTTACGATTTGCAATTGAGGCCTCGAACATGAGTGTCGTTCGCGAGGCTCTTGCCAAGGCCCGGACGCTTCTTGACTAGCGGCGCTAGCCCGTCACAACAATCGAAATCACCGACTCGCCCGCGATCGCGACAGTGTAACGAACTTCTGTGCCGGGCAAAGACCCGTCCCGGTTGACACTCCCGCGTCGGTTCGACAAGACTGACTCGAGGGGCGCCAACCATCTCGCGGTGCCATCACAGCACCGAACGGAGTATCAACCAATGACATCGAGAGTCCTCGTACTGCTTGCCACGCTGCTCGTCGTGGCCGGTGCCGCCGCCCGGGCGTCTGCGTGTGACTGCAGCCACGGCCTCGCCTCAGACGCTTTTGTTCAGTCAGACATCGTCTTCGCGGGACGCGTCGCAGAGATCTCTCTCGAGGCGCTCGAACCGAGACGACACGGCGACAGGGAGTTCCCGAACAATCGCTTATGGGCGAAGTTCGTCGTGGAGGAGAAGTTCAAGGGCGTCGAAGGCAACGTCGTGGTCGTCTCGCCGGGCGAGGAAAACTCGACGTGCTCGGCCAGATTCGAAGTCGGCCAGAGTTACCTGGTGTTCGCCCTCCGATCCCCGGAGGACGGCAGATTTTCTACGAGTATCTGCACACCGACGCTCTCCGTGGAGCAAAGCGCCGCGAACCTGGCGTATTGCCGTCACCGGACTCGCACGGGCACGGAACCCCGATTGATCGGAAGCGTCAACGAGCGGACCTCGCCGTGGATGATCGGTGCCAGCATCGAAGCAATCCCGGTAGGCGGAATCGCGGTTACGCTCGAGGGTGTTGGCCGGAAGTACGGCGCAACCACGGACGCGACCGGAGTTTTTATCTTCGACGACATTCCAAATGGCGAGTACGCAATTCGATTCACGCTTCCGGACGGCTGGCGGATGCTGCATTTCCGGACGTCACAAAGCAACGAGCAGTCAGATTCAATCGAGAATCGCGTCCGAATCGAAGACAGTACCCTTGCGATCAATGCACACGTGACGTCTTCCGGCGGCCTCGTGGGACGCCTTCTCGACTCGAGCGGTCGCCCGCTCGAGGACATCACGTTGAATGCCATCCCGAAAGAACGCGCGGGTACCATGCAACCGAACGAGCAGTTCCCGATGAGCTACTCGAGCGCGAACGGCGAGTTCGGTTTCGGCGTGCTGCCGGACGGTGAATACGTCCTGCTGGTGAATTGGTCCCGAATGCCTCCGGATTTTGGACGTCCGCCGTTCCCGTCCTACTGGTACTCGTCTCCGTCGAGCCCGGAATGCACGGCTGTCTTCATCGTGAAGAAAGGGCGACTCATTAATCTAGGTGATGTGAAGGCGCCGCCGGCGCCGGAACATGTCGTCATCGACGTGACACTCGTGAACGCGAAGGGCGACCTCGAAATGGGCACGATCGAATGCCGACGTGAGTCCGGCGACATCATCGGATACGCCGGGTTCGATGGTGAGAACGTAAAGACGCAGATCTTTTTGCCAACGGGATCGAAGTATTGGCTGATCGCTGAATCTTCGATGCATCCCGGGGAGCCTGCGGCTGAACCCGTCCTCGTCGATCCGGCGAAAGCGCCGCGTGAGATCAAGTTCGTCGTCGGATCGCCCGTGTTGCCGTAGGGAGTGTCGTCCGAACCCGCTGGTTCCTCGTGTTCTCGTCTCCGACGAGAGATTTCGTTCGGCAACGGATCTGCCCGCAGTCATCAATGCGCGGGGGGTCGACTTCGCTGCCTACCGTTTCGCGAGTGCTCCTCCAACTCGAGGACGAGGCTGTCGTGATCCGCCCGTCTCCGATCGAGAGCGGTACGTGAACCTCCCTCATCCTACGAGGAAGGAAGACTAGCTGCTCTGTGCGCTCTGTGGCTCAGTGCGCTCTGTATGCCGACGGCATTGGCGTTGCCATACAGAGAGCACGGAGACGCAGAGCACACAGAGGCGGCTACTCGAATTCATCCGGATGATCGGCCACGACCTTCTTGACCCTGGCGGAGAACTCCTGGTGCTCCTTTCGCAGGCCGGCCACCTTCGAAACGCATCTCGACAGTTGCCAGTATCGAGCGCACCAGGTCTTTCGGACTAGCAACCAGCTGACCTGGCGAATCTCAGCCGCAGCACGTAGTCCCCATCGTCGAGAACCATCATGTTGCCGGTTCGCGTCATCCTGAAATTCCCGTAGAGCAACACGGCCGATGCGAACCCAGCACGAGCTAGCCCGACGCCCGTGCCGATGACGGTCAGTGCGCCCGGTTACGCTTTCGCGTCGCGGCCGCCTTCTTCGCCGATGCCGATCGTTCGGCGGCCGTCCGGGACGCCGAGGCAGCACCACCCAACCGACCACCTTTCTTCGCTGGTGACGTGTCGATGGCCTTCCCACGTCCGGAACCGCTCTTCTTGCCCCCGCCCGACATCTTGTTGACCGTCGCCCACGCGCGGGCTTCCGCTTCTTCTTCCGGGACCCCTCGGTCCGTGTAGCCCTCCTCGATATGGCCGGCCTGGCGTTTCTGCTTGTCGGTATACGCGTCCTTGTCACCTCGTGGTATGGTGTGTTTCCTCCCGTTCGGTGTTCGATCTTCGCCATGGAGTCTGCAAGCGCTGTTCCCGTCGTCCCTCGCTGTGCCCCCGGCAAGTTGCCACGAGGCGTGAAATCAAACCACGTCGGACCCAGAACCCCGAGCGCAGCGAGGGGCCGACTGCAATCTCCACGGATCGTGAGTTGTATCGCCGGTCGTCGCTGCCACGTCGCGTGAAATCAAACCGCCTCCGGGCGGCCCGGCAGGCGTGTGTCCGGCATCGCGACACGGTAACGGGCGTCGAACTGCCCTCAGTGACGGAACTGCATACAGAACCGGCCGTGGGCGGGTCCGTTCACGGGTCTTTGCGTGGAACGACTCTTGCGATGGTGTCTGCGGGTCACCGGCGACGTCGCAACGGTGATCGAGGAGGTATTTCCCATGACAATGCACGGCTCCGTTTCAGCCTGGTCTCTTCCTTCGCGGTCCGACCTCGTACCGCTCGATCACGACGCGCAGGCCGATGTCTGCATCATCGGCGCCGGGATTGCCGGACTCTCGGTCGCGTACGGACTGCTTCTGCATGGCCGCCGCGTCATCGTTCTGGATGACGGAGAGCCTGGGTGCGGCGAGACTGGTCGAACGACCGCCCATCTCACCGTCGCCCTCGATCAACGTTATGTCGAGCTCGAGCGAATTCACGGACCGGAGGGCGCCAGACTCGCCGCCGAAAGCCATTCCGCCGGTATCGATGCCATTGAAAGCACCATCGATCGTGAATCGATCGAATGCGACTTCCAGCGTGTCGACGGGTACCTGTTCGCCGCGTCCGCCGCCGATCTGCCGCTTCTGGAGCTCGAGGCCGAAGCCGCCCGCCGCGCCGGAATCGTGGGTGTCGACCTCGTCGATCGCGCGCCGGTGTCTTCCTTCGAGACCGGACGGTGCCTGCGCTATCCGCAGCAGGCGCAGCTCGATGCCGGGCGCTACGTCTCGGGCCTGACGGACGCAGTGTGTCGACGCGGCGGACAGGTCCACGTGCACACGCACGTCGCCCGCATCGACGAGTCGCCGGACCTGCGGATCGTCACGCGCGAGGGGCACGTCGTCAGATGCGAAGCCGTCGTCGTTGCCACGAATTCGCCCATCAGCGACATCGTGACGATTCACACGAAGCAGGCCGCGTATCGCACGTATGTCGTCGGCGCGAAGATCCCGACCGAGTCGGTTTCGCCCATTCTGCTCTGGGACCTTGCCGATCCGTATCATTACGTTCGGACCGTCGGGGCAAACCTGCTGCTCGTCGGCGGAGAGGATCACAAAACGGGTCAGGAGGACGATGGAGCCGTCCGGTTTGAACGGCTCGAGGCGTGGGCGCGGGAACGCTTTCCGGTCGAGCTGATCGACTATCGCTGGTCAGGGCAGATCCTCGAGCCGGTCGATGGCATCGCGTTCATCGGCCAGGATCCGGCCACGTCGAACAGGATGTTCCTCGCGACAGGCCACTCGGGGAATGGCATGACGTACGGAGCGATTGCGGGAATGCTCATCCCCGATCTCATTGCCGGGAGTCCGAACCACTGGTCGGCTCTTTACGACCCGGCGCGAATCTCATTTGGCTCCGCCGGCGACTACTTGAAGGAGAATGCCAACGTCGCAGCGCAGTACGCAGACTGGCTCGAGCCCGCGGACCGCGAGAGCACCGGCGCAGTGACCGCGGGTTCCGGAGCCGTCGTTCAGTGCGGCATGAAAAAGGTAGCCGTCTATCGGTCGGACGACAACACGTTGCACACGATGTCGGCCGCGTGTCCGCACCTTGGGTGTGTTGTCGCCTGGAATGCGGTGGAGAGCTCGTGGGACTGCCCCTGCCATGGCTCGCGATTCGAAGCCACCGGAGCCGTTATCAACGGTCCTGCGAACGTGGGCTTGAGCCCGGTCGAGCTCGAGGCCACGGTCGAGTCACACGTTGCAGCGACCGGTCGTGATGGTTAACCGATCGCATAGACGGTCTGGTGCGCGTGAATCCGTGACCACCCAATCCGTACACGTCGGCGTGCGAGCTGTACACATGCCGGACACGGCAATCGACCCGCCAAACCGCTCGGTCGATGCGAACCTCTTTGTTGTCAACACATCCACGCCGCGACGCAGAACTGGCACAGGCCTTGCCCTCACTTGAATGTGCGGGAGTTCCCGCTGGATGAATGAACTCAGGAGCCGGGAGGGATGAGATGGCTGACAGGGAAATTATCGTGACGGACGGAGGCGGAAGCGGTGTGGGAATGATGCTCGGGATCATTCTCGGCGCCATCATCATCCTCGGGGTCCTCTACTTCAGCGGAGCGCTCGGGAAGATCATCGGCGGCAAGGACACCAAGATCGAGGTGAACATCGAGCAGCCGAGCGCGCCAAAGGCGCCCTGATCGATCCCCACGCGCCGCATTTCAAGGAGTCATCATGAAGAACGAACCGTTCAGTGGCGTGGCCAGCAAGGCATTGCCGAACGCTCGAAAGAACCAGGACCGGAGAGACAGTGCGGGCGAAAGCGGCGGCAACGCAGGTGCCGGCCGGTCGGGGGCACGAGGATCTCGGCAGCGAAAAACCTCAGGATGATCTCGGGAGCAACAAACCGGGAAAGGGTGCTGGCGGAGATCGGGCAGTGGACGACGACCCGGGGCGATAATCGCTAGGAAAGCGGTGCCTCTGTGGCACTGTGCCTCAGTGGCTCTGTGCGTAGCTCTTCAGACGCTGCGCACGCAGAGCCACGCAGGCAAAGAGGATCAGAGCTCAGTTGCCGAACTCGATCCGGAAACTCGTCGATCCCTCGCCAGTCCTCGACAGCGAGAACTCGAATCCGTGCCGGCTGAGAATCTCGCGCACAACCGTGAGACCCAGTCCCTGCCCGTTCTCTTTCGTGGTGAAGAAGGGCGTGAAGAGTTGATCGGCAACGGCCGGCGTCAACCCGGAGCCCGTGTCATCGATTGAGACGAACGGACGGCGCTGGTGCGTCCCGACCCGGATCGTCACCGTGCCGTGTTCGCCAATCGCCTCGAACGCATTCTTGAGGACGTTCACGAACACCTGCTCCATCTGGATCCGATCCATCTCGACCTGCGGTACCTCGTCATCGACGGCCCAGACGATATCGATCCTTCGCCGCTCCGCGTCCGCGCGGAACAACGTCACGATCCCCTCGAGGATTTCCTTCGACTGACACTTCGCCAACTTGGGCGGCGGAATGCGCACGACGTCGGCAAACGCGGTCATGAACGTATTCAACTGGTCGGTGCGCCGAATTACCGCCGCGAGTCCGGTCGTGAAGTCCTCGCGATCCGACTCGCCGATCTGGGGACCGTAGTTCAGGCACGAATGGAGAATCGAGTTGGTGGCCGCAACCGTGTTGTTCACTTCGTGCGACATCATCCGAATCAGCTTCTCGTACGCCCCGCGTTCCGAACTGTGGAGCTCGTCAGTCAGTTCGAGCATAGTGACGAACGACCTCGAGAAACCTCGATCGATGAACTGGGATCGTTGACATCGGGCGCGGCGGACTCCGTGATACGGAGCGACCTTCGATTCGCCAACGCTGAGTCGGGGAGATCTCGACCGCAAGCCCGCTGACGACGTCTTCGAGTGATTTCCTGCGATCTTGCTCTGTCGCAACACCGAGCATTCGCTCGGCGACCGGATTGGCTGCGGCGACTCGTCCGTCGAAGTCGAACGTCAGTACTCCGACCGGCGAAGCGTCCATCAATCGCTCCAGAAAGAAGTTCTGTTCGTGAAGCCGGATTCGCTCGTCACGGAGCCCGTCTGCCATCCGGTTGTAGATCCGGATCAGCTGGTCGAGCTCGGGCTGGCCGATCTCGAGGAATCGGGACGAGTAGTCTTCGTCGGCGAGAAAACTGGCTCCCAGACGCACACGCTCGACACCTCGAAAGACCGAACCGACAAGACGCAGCCCGGTGATGAGCGACGCCACGAACAAGGCTTCGACGAGAAACAGCCACGCCGTATGGGTCAACAGGAACGGCACGGCCGCGACGGCCAGCGCCAGATGCACGACCGCAATGTAGCAGTAGAGCTTGAACCGCAGCGTCACGGTTCGATCTCGTACTTCTCGAAGCGTCGGTAGAGCGCCGCGCGACTCAGGCCGAGCGAATCCGCGACGCGGCTCACATTCCCGTCGTGGTGGCGAAGGCTCTTGATAATCATCGCGCGTTCGATCTCGTCGATCGTCATCGATCCGACGTCGGGAAGCGCGTGCGAGCGACCCGCAGCCGCACCCGCGCCAGCGTGCTCGGCGAAGTCGGCCACCGTGACCACGTCGCCTCGTGCCACGAGCAGCGCCCGTTCAACGACATTCTTGAGCTCTCGAATGTTCCCGGGCCAGGGCCGGCCGCGAAGCCATCGAAATGCCGCCGCCTCGATCGACATGCCGACCTTTCCGTACGCCTTCGAGGCAAGTTCGAGAAAATGCCCCGCCAGTGCCGGGATATCGTCCGGCCGCTCTCGGAGCGCAGGGACGTGCACCGTGATGAGATTGATGCGATAGAGCAGGTCTTCGCGAAACTGACCCAACGCCACCATTTCGGTCAGGTTGCGATTCGTCGCGGAGATCACGCGAACGTCGACGGTCCGCGGCTGGCTCGAGCCGAGAACCTCGTACGTCCGATCCTGCAGCACACGCAGAAGCTTTACCTGCGAGCTCGTGTCGAGGTCGCCAATCTCGTCGAGAAGGATCGTTCCGCCGTTGGCGACTTCGAAGCGGCCGCGACGGCTCTGATGCGCGTCGGTGAAGGCGCCCTTCGTGTGCCCGAACATCTCGGACTCGAAGAGCGACGCCGAGATCCCGCCGAGATTGACCTTCACGAACGGGCCGCTTCTCCGCTCGCTGTTGCGGTGGATCGCCTCCGCGATGGCCTCCTTCCCCGTGCCGCTTTCGCCCGTGACTAGAACGCTGGCGTCGGTAGGCGCCACACGCGTGGCTAGCTCGAGAATCCGCAGCAACCCGGGGTCCCGACCAACGATGCCGTCGAGGTCGTATCGGCCGTTGAGGTCGTCGCGCGACGGCGGCTCGGACTGCTTGCCGATCTGTCCCGCGGCCGCGAGTCCGAGCGAGGTGCGGACCGACTGGACGATCTGCTGGTTCGTCCACGGTTTCGTGATGAAGTCAGACGCTCCCGCCTGCATGCCCCGTACCGCAAGGCCGATCGATCCCCACGCCGCTTATGAGCACCACAGGAAGCCCCCGGACGCATCCTCATCAGCACGCGCAGCAGCTTGACACCCTCGTCGCCGGTCGTCCGCCGCGAGAAGTTCATGTCCTGGATGACGAGGTCGATTTGATGTTCACGCAACCGCTCGACTGCCTCGACGGGGGATGCAGCCGCAAGCGAGTGATAACCCGCCTGCTTCAGAAGCAGCGCAATCGACGTGACGACGGAGGCGTCGTCGTCGACGATGAGAATCGTCTCTTTCATCGGATTGGGGTGTGCCCGGTCACGGATACGACCAGCTCGCCAGTCCGGTTCGCCTCTCCGTGCCTTTGTGCCTCTGTGTCTTTGTGTGCGCAGCTCCTTTCACCCGATTGAGAGAGCTGCGCACACGGAGCCACCGAGGCACGGAGGCGCGGAGACACGGGCGTCAATCGTGTCGCAGCGCATCGACCGGCTGCACTCGGGCCGCAAGGACACTTGGATACAACCCGCAGAGAAACGTGAGCGCATAAATGAGTCCAGCGGACACGATGATCGCCGTGGCAAGGTCGCTGACATTGACGATGCCGAACGGATCGATCAGGGGAATCTGCAGCACGATCACCGAGCCCACGAGGAGCGCGAGGGTCGTCACGACGAGCAGCTCACCGAGAATCTGACGGTGGATGTCCCATACCGTCGCGCCCTGGACGCGCCGGAGGCCGATCTCTCGCGTACGCCGGGTCACGTTCTGCCACAACACGCCCGTGAGACCGAGCCCGACCATCAGCAGCAGGAAGAGTGCGACGAGACCGCCGGTCGCAAGCGGCGATAGCCACACGCGGAGCATCCGGTCGCGGGCGTCGGCGACCGGTTCGACTTCGAATGACCACCCGCGGGCAACCTGCTGCAGCCGTCCGACGAGTTTCTCCTCGAAAGCCGCACCCGTGCCGGCTTTGACCTTGACGAGCATCTGCCGCGGCGGCCTGCTCTTCGGATCGTTCAGGTTCGCCCGATGGAAGGCGAAGCCCGACGGCGACGAGAATTCGCCGTCCTTTCGAAACTCTGAGACAACGCCGACGACGCGGTTTCCCGGATCGTCGTCCCCTTGCCCGACAATCTTGCCGACAGGATCTTCCATCCCGAACATCTCGTTGGCCAGGTAGGCGTTGATCACCATCGGTGCCGGAGACACGCCATCGTCTTCGCGCGAGAACCAGCGCCCTCGAACGATCTCGAGGCTGAGGACATCGGCAAAGTCGTCGGTGACCTCGTCCTGCTGGTACGGAATCTCGCGACCGTCGATTTTCGTCTGGGTGTAACTGCCGCCAAAGTCGTACGGGCGACGAGCGCGCCCGCCGATCGTTCGATCTCGCATAGTCGCGCACCGCAAGGTTGAGCTGGCGGATCTGTTCCGACATTTCCGGTGTCCAATAGTCGTCTGTCGTCACCTTCGTGTCGATCGTGACCTTCCAGACCTGATGAGGATCGAAGCCAAGCGGGCGACCGTAGTTGTGCGCGTACAGCGTGGCGAAGGCCACCACCGTGAAGAGAACGATGAACGAGATCGTGATCTCGACCATGACGAGCGCGTTTTGTCGCTTTCGATTCCACGCAAGCTTGAGCAGGTGCCGAATCATCAGAAGCCTCCGTTGAGCGCGTGCACGGGATCGAGTCGCGACATTTTCCACGCCGGATACACACCGGACACGAGTCCGAAGGCGACGGCCAGCGCCAATCCGTAGAGGAAGACACGGATGTTCGGTTCGGCGATCAGGTGCGGGATCTGACCGCTCGCCGAGAGGAACTTGAGAACCATCAGGGAAAGGAAGAACGCAAGCACGCCGCCCGCGAGCGTGATCACGAGATTCTCCTGGACGATGAACTGACCGGCCAGCGTTCGCGACGAGGCGCCAAAGGCCTTCGAACGCCGATCTCGGAGGTTCGCTCCATGATCCGCCCCTCGTTCAGGTTGATGAGGCTGACCGCCGGGGACCGGCGAAGAGCGCCAACAGATGATGAAGACCGCGAGCAATGTCGCTGGGCGTGCTGCCATCTACCTGTCGCCGAAGATCTGATTCGCCGTGAATTGAAGAACGTCGAGGCGCTGCTTCGGATCTCGTCGAAGGTCTTCCGATCCTCGGGCTCCAGATCTCGCACGCGGGCCGCGTATTCGGCCTTGATCATCGGGATGTCGGCTGCGTCACGGGCAAGCAGCATGGCCATCATGTTGCCGACGACTTCCCTCTTGTACGTGTCCGACTTTGCCGTGCTCAACGGCACCCAGACATCTGAGAACGGGACGATCCTGATATTCGAGACGTCGGCGACGACGCCGCAGACTCGGAAGTTCTGCCCATCAATGGCGATCGACTTTCCAACGGCCCGCGCCGTCGAAAAGCTTCTGACGCGTCGACGCGCTGATGACCGCGACCATGTTCGCGTTGCGCTCGTCCTCGTCGGTCAGCGGTCCGCCTTCGAGATAGTCGAAGTCGAGGATCCGCCAATACGCTCCATCGGTGCGCCGGAGAGAGAGCTTGATCGCTGCGTCGTCCTTGAAGCAGGTGGCCGTGCCAAAGGACGTGAAGAACGACTCGGCCTCGACGCCCGGAAGGCCGCGGGCACAGGTGTCGAGTAACCGGTAGCCGGCGAGCCCGGAAATCCGGCTCTCGGGCCCGCGAAGCTGGGCGCCAAAGATGCCGATCGTGCGATCGAGCCGGGTCTCGGGCGCCTGTGGACCGAACGTTGAGTCGACCAGTGCCACCACGACCATGAGCACGACAAGCGTGAAGCTGATCGCGAAGAGGCTCACAAACGTGAAGAACTTCCGACGAAGAAGCACCTTGAACGCAATCTTGAAGTAATTCCGCAGCATGCCGCCCCCTAGTTCACCTGACGGCCATCGAAGATACGGACGATACGGCCGGTCTTGTCGGCCTGACGCTGGTCATGCGTGACCATCACGATCGTCGTTTTCTCGGCGGTGTTCAGCGCCTGTAGAAGTTCGAGAATCTCGTCGCCCATCTGGCTGTCGAGGTTGCCCGTCGGCTCATCCGCAAGCAGGATCCGCGGCGTTCCGACGATTGCCCGGGCGATCGCCACGCGTTGCTGCTGGCCTCCGACAGTTGGGACGGAAAGTGATGCGCGCGCCGTCAGTCCCACGCGCTCGAGCGCGTCGAGCGCGCCCGGTTGCGACGCTCGGCTCCCGAGCCGGCGGTACAGCAGCGGGATCCTCACGTTGTCGACGACCGTCAGATCGCCGATCAGGTGAAATGTCTGGAAGATGAAGCCGAGCTCACTGTTGCGCACCTTCGCCAGCTTTCGATCCCGGAACGACCGGACCTCGCGGCCGTTGAGCACCACGCGACCGCTCGATGGCGCGTCGAGCAGGCCGATGATGTTGAGCAGTGTGCTCTTGCCCGAGCCCGAGGGCCCGATCAGCGCGACGAACTCGCCCCTCGTCGACGGTGAGATTGACGCCGAGCGCCACCGTTTCGATCGCATCCGTTCGGTAGACTTTCTCCACATTCTCGAGCTGAATCATCGAGTCTCCTTGCTCACCGAATCGTGACGGACTTGAAGGGCGCGATGTCGCGAGTGTCCGAGACGATCACTTCGTCGCCCTCGGCCATGCCATCGATCACCTCGTACGAATCGACGCCGGACATGCCGAGCCGTACCGTTCGCCGGTCGGCGCGGTTGCCGGAAATCACGAAGACTTCGGCGGATCCGCTTGCGGTCGCAAAGGCCCCCTTCCGAATTCGCAACGCACTTTCGCGCCGATCGGTGACTACGGAGGACATCCACCCTGAGGTTCGACCGCAGCAGCGAGTTCGACGGATCGTCCAGTCGGACGGACAGAGTGATCGTCCCGTTCTGTATGGCCGGAAGAACATTCGAGACGGCGCCGGGAAGCAGGTCGTCCCCTATCTTCACGCGAACGGGCAGACCGACGGAAAGTTGCTGCGCGTGCACATCCGAGATGGTGGCGTCCACGCGAAACGACCCGAGGTCCGCAATGCGAGCGACGATCGCGCCTCGCGTCAGGGTCGCGCCTTCCTCGGCCACGACCCACGTCAGGACGCCGTCGCGGTCTGAGGTCATCGTGGCAAGCTCGAGCTGCCGTCGCGCCTCGTCGCGCTCGCCGACGAGCGTCAACATTTCGAGGTCGAGACCCGCCAGTTTTGCTTTCGACGTCACTTTCGAATTGCGCATCGCCGATTCCAGGGCCTCGAGCTCGATTCGAGACTTCGCCTCGGTCAGCTCGGAATCGTGCACGGCATCGGCCGAGAGAAGCCCCGCCGCGCCAAGCTTCCGGTTCTGCGCGGTCTTCGCGCCGAGGGACTGGAGGTCGAGGCGTTTGGCATCGACCTGCGCCTGCAGGTCCATGAGCGTGCGACGCTCGAGCTCGAGCTGGACCTGATGTTGGGCATTCTTCTTGAGCGTGATCGCGCCGTCGAGTCGTTCGATTTCGAGCTGCGATGCCGCCGTGTCGAGCACGACGATTGATCGCCTTTTCGCAACTCTGTCCCGGTCGCTTGAGGATGCTCACCACGCGCGCATCGATCGGGGTCGAGACGACGCCTTCCACTTCGGGAACGACCGTGCCCGACGCGCTCGTTACGGCCTCGATCGGACCGGTGTCCACCATCGCAGTCCGGATCCGGGTCCGACTGAGAGAAGGCGCGATCAGCGATGGACCAACCAGGAACGCTGCAAAGAGTAGTCCAGCCGTGACCACGCCGATGACCACACGCTTCGCGATTCGTTTCTGCTTCACGCTGACGTCGACTGGTCGATCCATTGCCATCCTCCAGCGATGGCGAATGGCAATCGGTGTGCCGCCCTAAGTCGTGCTTCCACAGCGAGTCCGCGCCACCGGACTGTTCGCGATCGTACGAAGCTGTCCGATACCGGACACGTCAGGCCGTCTGCGGGTCAGTGGGTTCGTGACGGGAAGAGCTACGGCGTGTTCGCGGCACGACCTGCGGCAGGCTGGTTACAGAGACGATCAGTCACGAACGCATCTCGTGGACGCGCTCTCAACGCATCAGTGCCGTGCGCTACCGGGCACGGTACTGATGCATGAGGCGTGCAATGTCATTTGTCGTCGTGGGTGGCTCCGACAATGGCAACTCCGATGGACATGGCTGCATCGACAGCGTCGGAATCTAAACGTACAGAGATCTTTGTGATACAAAGTCGACGGTGAGGGAGGCGCGCATTGAGGATCGACATCGTGGTCGTATACATCCAGCGGTACGAGCGGGGGCACGAGATAGACTTCGTGCCTCCGATCACTGGTATCCACCTGGCGGCGATCACGCCAGAGAGGCACCGGGTCCGGGTCATCCACCAGCAGGTCGAGCCGGTCGACCTCGACACCGATGCCGACCTCGTCGCGCTCTCCTTCTTCAGCGGCTTCGCCCCCGAGGCTTATCGTCTCGCGACCGAGCTCAGGAGGCGCGGCAAGCTCGTGGTCGCCGGAGGACCGCACGCGACCTTCTCGCCCGATGAAGTGCTGCGCTTCTGCGACAGCGTCGTCACGGGCGAGGCCGAATCGGTCTGGACGACGATGCTCGACGACGCCGAGGCGGGGCGTCTCGCGCCGCGCTATCAGGGAGAGCCGTCCTCGATGGAGGGACTCCCGACGCCGCGCTACGACCTGCTGCCGAAGCGCTACGTCGTTGCGCGGGTCCTGCAGGCTACGCGCGGTTGTCCCTTCACGTGCTCATTCTGCACGGTGCCGACGCTCAATCCGGGCTTCCGGATGCGGCCAATCGACGACGTCGTTCGCGATATTGCGTACGACGACTTCGCCTACTGGTGGCAGCGCAAGGTTGTCTGGTTCTGGGACGACAACCTCACGATCCAGCGAGACTACGTCCGTGAACTGCTGACCCGAATGGTGCCGCTCAAGCGATGGTGGCTTACGCAGGCGAGCATGGACATCGCGAAGGACTCGCCGTTGCTCGACCTGATGCGGGCCTCCGGGTGCATCGGGATATTTTTCGGGATCGAGTCGTTCGGTGAGTCGTCGCTCGAAGATGCGCACAAGCGTCAGAACAGGGTCGCCGAATACCTCGAGCGGATCGAAGCCTTGCACCAGCGCGGCATCTGCGTGATGTCGGGCTTCATTGCCGGGTTCGACGGCGACACACCCGAGAGCGTGCGGGCGATGGCGCGCAAGCTCTACGAGATCGGCGTCGACGTCCCGTTCCTGAGCATCCTGACCCCCTATCGAGGCACCGCCCTTCACAAAAAGCTCGAGGCCGAGGGCCGGATACTCGACGGACGCGGCTGGGAGCACTACAACGGTTACAACGTGGCCTTCGCTCCGAACCGGATGACCCCAGAGTCGCTCCTCGAGGCCCACCGGGCGCTGTGGCGCGAGGCCTTTTCGATCCGCTACACCGTGAAGAGGGTCGTTCGAGCCTTGTTCCGGCTGCGGCTCGGCGCCTTCCTGATGTGCGCCTGCATGAACCTCTTCTACTGCCTCAAGGCGCTTACGGGAAACACTCCTGCCGTCTTCGAAGCGGACCAGCGTTACGCGGCCTATCGCGCACTGCCGTCGGAGTGCGTAGAGCCGCCGGTCAGGCCGGGTCGCCGAATGCGCCGGCACGCACAGGCCCCTGAGGGGGACACGTCCGGCGACAATCCCATCCCACCTGGCGCAGCAGCCTAGCCGCGGGACCGTTCCAGCAGGATCATCATCAGGAGTCCCAGTACCACACGGGATTCCTCAACCTGGTCCATTGGTCCGAGCGGGTCCATGCGGAAACGGCCCTCAAAGAAGGCGGGTTCCTTCGACAGTCGCATCAGCGGCTGGCCGTTGGAGCGCGTTGCGAGGTAGGTCGGGTTCAGGAAATAGCCGGTGAACATCCCGAGCACGGGGATCCCGTTCAAGACCGCGTCGCCAACTTTCACCCATCCATTTTCCTCTCGAATGCTGACGGTCGGCTGTCCGCTGGGATCGAAAAGGTCGTAATGCGAGCGCCATATCGAGCGCATGCCCTGGCGCTTGATCGAACCGATCTGGTGTCCGTTCGTCGCAGTCATGTGATAACTCGCCGAGAAGTCGAGCACGCGGTCGGCGTTGATCGTGTATAGCGGCTGCGTCTGGCCCTGGTCCGCGAACACGGTCACGGCCTCCTTCAGCTTGAAGGCCTTCTGCTTCACATACATCACCAGGCTGCCCGACGCGTCGGTCACCGAAATCTGCGGCGCGATGGCGATGATCTTGAACGAGAGGTTCAGGGGGTAGTTCACGCTGGGCTCACTCCGTGTCTTGATGGGGGTGCGGCTTCACCGGATTTGTGGCGTAAGAATCGCCGCGGCGCCAAAGTCGCGCGTCACGCGGCGCGATGATACACGACCTGTACTCTGGCCCCGCGGCAATTTGCGAACACTCGTGAACATCGACTCGAAGCCGGATGTCGAGCTCCGGATCGTGACCCGAGCTCCCGATCGGGCGACAGCTACAGAGACGACCTTAGGTTCGTCATGACCCCAATCAAGGTCGGGCGGTCCCGCATGAGTACCGGGCGCGTCCGCGCGGGCGTCGTACGCCAATCAGTCGGATGCACGGATCCCGTCACGGTCCCGTCGGTGTGCCATCGGCGTAGTCAACGCGGTCGATCGAGTAGGATTCGAAAGCCGTCGGAGCGGCCTCCTTCACTGTCTCCGAGAGGAACTTCATCTCACCCGGCCGTATCGTCTCCTTGCTCCGGAATACGTGCCGCTCGACGACGTTCTCGCGCTTCGCGTCGGAGTAGAAGACGACGGACCACTCGACCGACTCCACCCTTCTGTTCCCATCGTTGCGGACCAGCAGGTACGCCTCGCGCTGCAGGAGGATGATCGGTGGCGGCGCGCCACGCATCCGGGCGCGCGGGCGGCCAAATCGGTCCCGTGCCGACGAGCCATACGGGTCAACGACGGTCCTGTTGACGACCCTCCCGTAAGACGAGCCGACGATCACAAGGTCGGAGGACTCGCCTCGAGTCCGCATACCGTCGCCCGGCGACGCTGCGCCGACGGCAATGGCAAGTGCAAGAAGCATTGGCAGCATTGACATAAAGAGTCTCGAGTCGGCCCGCATGCGCCTCTCCGATTGTCACCGAAGCGCCGCCGTCTCAACTCATTGTATCAAGGGTGACGAGACGCCAGTCCGAAGCGGGCTTTCTGGGTCAATAGAACCAGATCAAACTCGCTGGATCGTGAGTCGCTGCCGACTCGCGTCCCACCCAGGTCGCCGCTGCCCCGTTTCGATACCGAGCCGTCTTCAGCTTCCAGCAGCCTTCGGTTCCTCGACCCGCTTTACGCCCGACACGTGGGAGGCAACGGCCTTCCATTTGCCGTCCCGCTTGATGAGCACGTTCGTCGACTGATACTTGACCACCTCTGGGCCGTCGGGACCCTGCCGGTGTACAGTGCCTTCGCCGGCGACTATCGCGGATCCATTTTCGAAGACGTCGAGCCGCTTCACCGAAAACACGAGTGAGTCATATCGTGGCTTGTTGGTGCGAACAAATTCGAGCTCGTCGTTCTTCGTCGACCATCTGCCTTCAGCATCGATCTTGCGGAATTCAGGTGCGAGTATCGAATCGAGGAGCCTGACGTCCTGCTCGGCGTAAGCGCGCGGCCACAGCACCTCCTTGAGATTCCGCAATACGGCCTCGTCTCGAGCGCGGGTCGTTTCGGACGCGATTCCCGATGTCGAAGCGATCACCACCGCCAGAGCGGCGGCTACCAGTCGGATTCGCATGTCGTCCCTCCCTGTCTTCTTCCCGTGGTGGTGAATCTGCTGGCTGGCCCTGACGCGTCGAACAGGTCCAGCCGAGACCAATCTGCCGAATTGTCGCAAACCTCGCAATGTCGAATGAATGGCAGTTGGCCGCACTGACTTCGCCTCGCGTCGACTGGGCCCTTCACATTTCAGTTGCTCTTTTGCGTCTTTGCGGCTTCCTCTGCGCCTCTGCGAGAAACTCTTCAAGCCGTCGAAGAAGTTCTCGCAAAGGCGCAGAGGAAGACGCAAAGACGCAACAGGAGCAGCTCGTGCATCGCCTCGTCACGATCCTCCGAGCGTTTCGAGCAGCACGCCGCATTGGTGCGGCGGCTCATCGCCGATCTCGCAGGCTGCGGCGACAGCGTTCACTGCCTCGTCCGCCGACCCCGCGTCCGAAGCGTGGATCTCGGCAAGCGGTTCACCTTCCGCGATCACGTCGCCACGCTTTCGCAGGCACACGATTCCGACGGCGTGGTCGATCGGATCGTCTTTCCTGCGCCGCCCGGCGCCGAGGTGCAGTGCCGCAAGACCTACGGCGCGTGCATCGAGTCGCCGAATGTGGCCTGATCGTGGTGAGCGCACCTCACGGATCAGTGACGCTCTCAGCAGCTTG
The DNA here is from genome assembly GCA_016705245.1 of Blastocatellia bacterium. Classification (GTDB taxonomy): domain Bacteria; phylum Acidobacteriota; class Blastocatellia; order UBA7656; family JADIYM01; genus JADIYM01. The sequence goes on from JADIYM010000014.1 coordinate 119,721, forward strand.
CTCTCGTCCGGGTCGCCGCCCTGCGCACGGATCCAGCGCTCGTAAGTCCGGCCGGCCGATCCGCTCGAGATCGCCTGTCCGGCGAGCCGGCGCGCTTCGGCCTGGTCGACACCCAGATCCGACATAGCAAGCAGTCTGGCCGACAGCTCCACGACGAGCTCGGTGAAGTCCTCAGGCCCCTCACCTCGAAGCGTCGCGAGCGCTTCGCGCACTTCAAGCGCATATCCTACGGCCCGTCCCAGCGGCTGGTCCATTTCCGTGAGCAGGCATGTGACTTCGCGGCCGGCTCGCCGGCCAAGCGCGACCATCGCCTCGGCAAGCGCGCGAGCGGTCTCGATCGACTTCATGAACGCGCCGTTGCCAACCTTGATGTCGAGGACGATCGCACTCGCTCCGGTAGCGAGTTTCTTCGACATGATGCTCGCCGCGATGAGCGCGACGCTGTCGATGGTTCCAGTCACGTTTCGAAGCGCATACAGCTTCCTGTCCGCGGGCACGAGGTTGGCGGTCGTTCCAATAACTCCCAGACCGATCTCGCGCAACTGACTCAGAAACTGCTCCCTGCTGAGCTCGACCGTGAAGCCCGGAATGGCCTCCAGCTTGTCGATCGTGCCCCCGGTGTGCGCGAGGCCGCGGCCGCTGATCTTGCCGAACGGCACTCCGCAAGACGCCACGATCGGGCCGACTGCGAGCGTCGTCTTGTCTCCAACGCCGCCCGTCGAGTGTTTGTCGACCACACGACGTCCAAGCATGGTCGCGAGATCGATAGTCTCGCCGCTCCGGACCATCGCGTCGGTCAGCGCGAACGTCTCTGCGGTAGAGAGTCCCTGGAAGCAGACAGCCATGCAGAAAGCGGCGAGCTGATAGTCGGGCACTTCGCCTCGCGCGTAGGCCAAAACGAGCTCCGCGATCTCGCGGCCGGGCAGTTCCTGCCCGTCGCGTTTGCGCTCAATGAGCTCCGCCGCCCGGATGAGCCCGGCTCCTTCGCCGGACTGGCGCTCTGCATCGACTTGCACGGTGGCTCCTCCCGAGGTGACTCTGACCGAGACGTGGCGGCCGGCACAAGCGATCGTGCGAGGCATCAGAACCGCGAGCGGTAGCGAGCGTCCCAAGGACAGTGCCTTTAACCACAGACTAGTCGCTTTGGAAGTACGGAAGTGATCTGAACCGATCGACCGTCCGTGGGAGGCCCGTTCCTCCGTCCCCGGTTTTTGAGCCGCGAGCGGTAGCGAGCGTCCCAAGGACAGTGCCTGAAACCACAGACTCGTCGCTTTGGAAGTACGGAAGTGATCTGAACCGATCGACCGTCCGTGGGACGCTCGCTTCCTCCGTCCCCGGGGGGGGCGGGGGGGGGGTGGGGCCGGGGCGCCGGGGGGGGCCCGGGGGGTTTTTGAGCCGCGAGCGGTAGCGAGCGTCCCAAGGACAGTGCCTGAAGCCACAGACTAGTCGCTTTGGAAGTACGGAAGTGATCTGAACCGATCGACCGTCCGTGGGACGCTCGCTACCGCTCGCGGCTCGAAAAACGGGGGCCATCCGAAACGGCCCTTTGCTGCCGGAACCCCCCGACGTCGTGGCAATCGGCCGCCGAGGACGTCGCGGTTCCCGGACGCGGCTGGCCGGGCTTGCGCCTCACGTATTCGATTTTCTCCAACCACTGCTCCTTCCCGCCCTGATACCACGTCCACTGCGACGTGAAATGATCGTCGTCGATGAACGTCATGACGACTCGGTCCATGTGGCCCTTGTCGCGACTCGGCAGGTTCGTGGCATCGCGAAACGTCAGCTCGATCGTACGCGCGTCCGGCGAGATCGACGTCGCCCGCAGCCGAGGCTGATTTCGCGCGACGCAGTAGTGCGTGAGCACGAGCTCGTCGCCATCGAGGTGGTACATGGTCACCATCGTCTCGTTCGGGTGCGAATCGAACGAGCGACACATCAACACCGAGCCTCCCGCGATGAGCTGGAAGGTGTTCGTGTCCTCCCAACCCTTCGTGCTACGGCCGTCCCACTCGCCCACGATCGTCTTCAGACGGTCGAAGGCCAGCTCGGCGGTACTCTTCGGCTTTCCGGCGGATCCGGTTGACTGGCCCGAAACCGGCGCGACGAGAAAAAGTGCGAGGATCGCTGCGACGTAGAGTTTCATGATGAATGCCTCCGAGTTCAGACCGGATCGATGCGGCGAAGCTCTATCGTTCCGCCGTGGGAGATATGCGGACAGCCGGCGACGATTGCCGCGGCCTCCTCCTCGCTGCCGGCGCGAATGACGAAGTAGCCGCCGAGCCTGGTTCCCCCTGGCACAACCGGCCCTGAGCCGGTGACCGCGCTGAACAGCCGCCGCTCGTCAGTCAGCTTCTCGCCGGCGACGAGCTTGCCGGCGCGTGCAAGGCCGCCCGCCCAGTCCTTGTATTCCTCGACCGTGCGAAGCGCCTCTTCGGACGTTCGGGCCGCCTCCGCGACAGGGTCGTCGTAGAGAAACAGGACGAATTCAGCTCGGGGATCGGGTGGAGGCGTCCCGGGCCTCGCGTACCACGCTCCAAGCCAGGCACCGGTCGCGAAGAGAGCGAGTGCCAGGGCCGCCCGCAGATACGGCGCGGGTGAACGCCAAACTCCCGGATGCGCGCGCGGCGAAGGTTCCGCTGCAGCGAGCGCATCGACGACACGGTCCTTCAGCCCCATATTCGGAGTCTCGTCGGGCCAGCGCCCGAGCCGATCCCAGACCGGTCCAAGCGACTCAAGCTCATCACGGCAAGCCGTGCATCCTGAGAGATGATCCTCGACGGCGACACGATCTCCGGCTCCACGGACGTAATCAATCAGCTGTTCTTTCAGCTCGTCGCAGGTCATTGTCTCCTCCCGTCAACGCCGAGTAGGCGTCCCGCAGTTCGGCCAGTGCCCGGTGCGCCCGGACCCTCACGGCCCCGACGCTGCAGCCGAGCAGCTCCGAGATCTCGTCGTGCCGCAGGCCCTCGAACCGGATGAGCACAAGCAGCTCGCGCCGGTCCTCTGCCAGGCTGAAGAACGCGGCTCTGAGAATCGCGACTTCCTCGTCGAGCCGTGCCGAATCGAACGGTGACACGGCCGGTGCGATGAGCTCGGCGGCCAGCTCGAGCGGTTCAAACGTCCCTGACTTTCGCCACTGGTCCGTCACGACGTTTCTCGCAATGCGGTACATCCACACCGCGAACGAGGCATCGGCACGGTAGCTCGTCCGGTACTTCAGCATCCGAAGGAAAACCTCCTGCACGAGGTCCTCGCTCGAGTCGCGCCGGTCGGTGAGCCGAAGAAAGAAATTGAAGAGCCGGACGTGGTGACGGTCGAAGAGCTCCGCGAGCAGCGAAATCTCGCCACTGCGCACTGCGACCATTAATTCCGTGTCGGTCCTCGAGTCCACGCAAGCTCCGTCGTCGGTTGTGTCGAAACAATAGACTCGGTGAACCGCGAAACGTTACACGTCAGCGGTCTCGAGGTGTGCGGCCACGACCGGGCCGCGAGACGCCAGAACCGAAGCACTCTCAAGAGCGCGTGCTCAACGCATCAGCACCGCTCGCGGTAGCGCACGGGTCAGGTTCCCGGTTAGCCTGTCGTGGTCAGGTCGCCCGAGCCCGAGATCGACACGTGCGCTACCGCGCACGGTACTGATGCGTAACATGCCTGCCCGCTCCCCCCGAATGATCGCGGCTGCTGCCGTCCGTGCATTGTCAGCGGTCGCCGCCTGCGCGCTGATGGCGATTGTCGTGACGACGTTCGGTCTCGGTCGGACATCGTCGGCCCCCGAGCCTATGGAGCGCGTGGACGCCGATGTTCCGTTCGACGTCGCGCTCGCCGGTCGGCCGAGCACTCGAACGTTCACAAACAAGGACGGCCTGCCTCAAAACGCGATCTCAACCATCGTCACCGACCGGAACGGCATGTTGTGGATCGGCACGAAGGACGGAGCGGCGAGCTACGACGGACGGTCGTGGCAGATCCTGAACATGCCTCCCGAGATCGGCCAGAACAGCGTTACGCACATTCTTCACGCCTCGACCGGCGACACGTGGTTCGGGATCGGCGGCGGCGGCATTGTGCGCCGTTCGGCCGACGGGACCTGGGCCATTTTTCCCGCGCCACGCAATACCCCGGAGAGCTCCAGGTGCACCTCTCGGAGCTCGAGGAGCCGGATGGCCGTCGGACCATCGGCCTCCTGACGACCCTTGGCTTCACACGATTTGTCGATGGCGCCTGGTTAGACGATCCGGAGTTTCCGCGGCCCGCAACCGGCATCGCCGGAGCTGCCGACGTCGTCGTGGGCGACGACGGAGTATCGGAGCTCTGGGTCGGGCTGCCTGATGGCCGCGCGGCGAGGCGCCGGCTTGGCGCCTGGAATGTCTTCCTGCCCCGTCGGCCGAGTTGCCGGACAGCTTCCTCTGTTTCGTGAAGACATCGGCGCTTGGAGGCAAATCGCAGCTTGTCGCCAGCCGGGTCAGTGGGCTCTTTGTCTTTAACGGCACGGAGTGGATTCCGGATGAGGCGACGCGCGGCGACGCTCGTTTCAAGTACATCTTCCGGCTCTGCGAGACACGATCATCGGACGGGGCGCTGACGCTCTGGGCGGCCGGAATCGTCGGAAACGTGTTTCGGTATTCCGCCGGGCAATGGCGAAGGTTCGAACATCCCACCGTCAGGGACGGAGGCGTCTGGTCCCTCGTGGCAACGGGAGATGAGCGTGCTACGCACGCCCTGTGGATCGGGACGACCGGTCTCGGCCTCGTCCGTCTCCAGTTCGGTTCATGGCTGGCCTTCGACCGTTCGAATGGCCTCACAACGGACTCGGTCTACAGCATCCTCGCTACGCGCGATGCCGCCGGTGGAGATGTGCTGTGGATCGGAACCCTCACTGGAGGGCTCGTCCGGTTCGGTCGGGACGAAACGCGCGAAGTGCTCTTCGCCAACGGCGGCAGGATCGTCTGGGTGGCGGCGCTCGAAGTCCTCGAGGAGGGCCCGAACGAAAGGATCGTCGCGGCGCTCGATGGCGGGATTGCCATAATCGAAAACGGCACTGCCGTCCGTTACCTCCGCACACGCGACGGCGTCCCGGGATACATGGCCACGAGCCTTCTACGCTCCGTCGACAAAGCCGGGCGGCCGTTCGTCTGGGTGGGCGCTGCAGCGGGACTTTGCCGCCTCGTCGGCGAGTCGATCGAACCGGCTCCGGCCGGGCTCGACATCGTGAAGTCGTCTGTGGCAGGTCTCGCCGAGACCGAGGATGAGTCAGGACGGCGCATCCTCTGGGTCGCGACATTGACCGGTCTCGTCCGATTCGACGGCGAACGCGCGACAACCTTCACGATGCTCGACGGCATGCCGTCGAACGCAATCCGCGCGCTGCACGAAGTGCGACTCGAGGACGGCGCGCGCGAGTTGTGGGTCGGCACACCGAGTGGCATCGCGCGACTCTCGCTCACGGATCCGTCGGCGCCCATCCGGACTCTCTCGACGACGTCGAATCCCGCGTTGCCGAACAACATGATCTACCGCATCGAGGAGGATGCGTCCGGCCGGCTCTACGTCATGACGAATCGGGGTGTCGCCCGGCTCACTCGGCTCCGGGCAGCGGAGGCAGACGAGCCCGAGTTCGAAGTCACCGTGTTCACGTCGAACGACGGAATGCCGAACGACGAGTGCAATACGGGCGCGTCGACTACGGATCACCGGGGACGCATCTGGATCGGCACGCCGAGCGGCGCTGCCGTCTACGATACCGCCGCCGAGATCGTCGCGGCTCCGAGCAACCTCGTCTTCGTCCGCAAGTCAGTCGTCGTCGACGACGACCGGCCACTAGTCCAGGATGAGGAGCTCGCTCACGACCGAAATCACGTCGTTTTCGAATACGCGCTACTCAGCTACAACCGCGAAGCCGCTACGCGGTATCGATCGCAGCTCGTCGGATACGAACCGGAGCCCGGCGGTTGGTCACCTGACGCTCGACGCGAATTCAACAGCCTCGCGGCCGGATCCTACACGTTTCGGGTGTGGGGCCGGGACGCTACCGGCAATGTCACGGGTCCGATCGCGGTTTCGTTTCGCGTGACACCGCCGCCGTGGCTCACCTGGTGGGCGATTTCGCTGTACGCGGTCCTGTTGCTCGGCCTGGGGTACGTTGGCGTCCGGTGGCGGCTCAGGTCGCTGGCCCGCCAGAACGTCCAGCTCGAAGTGGCGATCGAGCAGCGGACGAGAGAGCTGGAGAGGACCGTCGCGGAGCTCCAGATCTCGCAGACGAATGCGGTTGAGGCCGAGCGTGCCGCGCACGAGGCAAACCTGGCGAAGAGCGTCTTTCTCGCAAACATGAGCCACGAGCTGCGCACGCCGCTCAACGCGGTGCTCGGCTTTGCGCAACTGCTCGATCGAACCGGCACTCTCGGGGATTCCGAGCGGCACCAGGTCGGGATCATCCGTCGCAGCGGCGAGCACCTGCTGGGTCTCATCAACGACGTGCTGTCGCTTGCAAAAATCGAGGCGGGCAAGCTCGAGCTGCACGAGCAGCCGTTTTCGCCACGCGAGCTACTTGCCGCCACCGAGGCGATGACGCGCGTTCGTGCGGAAGCCAAGGAGCTGCACCTCGAAGTACTGCTCGGCGACGGCTTTCCACCGGTCGTGCACGGCGATGACGGCAAGCTTCGTCAGATCCTGCTCAACCTGCTCGGAAACGCGGTGAAGTTCACGGACAGGGGGGTCATCCGGCTCGTCGCGGATTGGCGGGACGGGCGCGGCTGGTTCGAAGTCTCGGACGAGGGCCGCGGTATTTCCGAAGCCGAGAGCGCACGACTCTTCGTGGCTTTCTCGCAGACGGCAAGCGGCCGTGCGACCACCGAGGGCACGGGCCTCGGCCTCGCAATCAGCCGCCAGATCGTCCAGCTGATGGGTGGCGACATCGCGTTCGAGCGCCGGAAGCCTCGCGGCAGCACGTTCCGCTTCGACGTCCCGCTCCCGGCTACGGACGAAGCCGCCGTTGCGCGCGATCGCAGACGCGTGCTGCGCCTCCTCGCGGGCGAACGACGGCGACGAGTTCTGGTTGTCGATGACAGCACAGAGAACCGACTGCTGCTCGTCACGATCCTGAACTCGGTTGGATTCGACGTCCGTGAAGCGAGTGACGGCCAGCAGGCGGTCGAGGTGGCGGCGGACTGGCGCCCCCGCGTCATCTTCATGGATCGGCGGATGCCGGTCATGGACGGCCTCGAGGCCACGCGCCGCATCCGGGACCTGGAACGCGAGGAGGGTCGATATCCGAGCGTGATCGTTGCGACTACGGCCAGTGTCTTCGAGCAGGAGCGCGCCGAGATCCTTGCGAGCGGATTCGACGAGCTCATAATCAAGCCGTACGACGAATCGAAGATCTTCGAGGTGCTCGACCAGTTGGGCGGGGTCCGGTTCGAGTTCGAGACGCCGGCGGATGCGCCTGTAGCCGATGCCGTGGCTCCGGACTCGGTCCTGATGAGGCTCGAGCTCGTCGAGCCGTCGATCGTCCAGCGCTTGACCATCGAGCTCGACGCTGGTGATCGCGAGGCCGCAACCGCGAGCGCCCGCGAGATCGCGAAGATCGATCCCGAGCTTGGAGGCGAGATCGAACGGCTGGTGCGCGAGTTCCGAATGGAGCAACTGTTCACCATACTCGAACGCATTCAACAGTAAACCCGCGCTCGAGCTACCCGGACTGGGCGGCTCCGGATCGTTGGTTCGAATGACGGGAGGGCGGAGTCGATGCGAGCACTTTTTGTCGGCAACAGCTTCACGGCGAGGAACGACGTACCGGGGATGATTGCGCAGCTGGCGCAGTCGTGCGGCGAGAAGCTCGAGCACGTCCTTGTCAGCGCGGGCGGCGCTTCGCTTCGACGGCACTGGAACAAGGGTGACGCGCAACTGGCTTTGACGGACGACCCATTCGACGTCGTCGTTCTTCAGGAGCAGAGCACGCTCCCCGTGAAGAACGCGAAGCGGATGTTCGAGAACGTTCGACTGTTCGACGAAGCGATCCGGGCGGCTGGCGCTCGAACGGTTCTGTACATGACGTGGGCACGCCAGCACGAGCCCCAGAACCAGCGTGTCATTGCCGAGGCTTACACGACCATTGGTGCCGAGCTTCGTGCAAAGGTCGCGCCAGTCGGCCTGGCTTGGGAGCGCTTCATCGCTGCCCACACGACCCCACCGTTACACGACAAGGACAGGAGCCACCCGACGCTTGCGGGCTCGTACCTCGCGGCGTGTGTTCTGTTTTCGGTGCTCTTCGACAGGAGTCCGGTCGGGCTCGCTGTGCCCGCTACCGGGCTTTCCGCCGACGATGCGCACGCGATCCAGCGGGCCGCGGGCGAGTCGTGACAGGATCAACCCGAGCGCTACCGCGCCCGGTACTGATGCGTCGCGTCCGCAAGTTCGAGATCTCGGCCCGAGGCGACAAGTGGAATGGTCAGGAATTGAAGAAGGCCAAGCTGATCGGGAGTACGAAACGCCGGGACTCCGATCTCGATTTCGTCCTGCGGCACGTTGAGCCTGAGCGTTCCGTGCAGGCGATCCCAGACAGACAGAATCGTCGACCAGTTCGAGTCCGCTTCGGCTCTCACCACCGAATGATGCACGCCGTGCATCCGCGGCGTGACGATGCCTTGAACGAGCGCGCGTTCAAGATCGATCGGCAGTCGGAGGTTGGAGTGGTGAAAGAGAATTGCCGCGATCACCAGCTTCTGCCAGAGGTCCAGCGCCTCGGCAGGGACTCCGATGAGAAGGACCTGGCCGGCACGCCAACCGATCGACATGACGAGCTCGCCGACGTGAAACCGGACGGCAGTCGAGGCGTCCATGTCGAGATCCGCGTGGTGGACGATGTGGAAACGCCACAACAACGGAACACGGTGCGTGAGGACGTGCCAGACATAGAGCGTGTAGTCGAGCAGCACGACGGCCAGCAGGGTCTCGGCCCACTTCGGCATGTTGAATCGTTGCAGCAGGCCAATCCGGTGACGAACGGCCATTGCAGTCAGACGATCGGTGACCGGCCGCTCCAGAAGTCGCAGTGCGACACCGCCCATCGCAGCCACGACAGCGTTTCGCAGATTGCGTCGGAGTGCCGGCTCGACCGTACGACGCAGCGGCCGCCGTCGCTCGAGCCAGACGAGCGCGCCCACGGCAATTGCCGCAAGGCCCGCACGAATTAAGACTCCCATCCCGGGCCTCCGAGCTTCATGTGGATAAGGACAGGCTTCCGCCCATTGCGCGAAGCGCCTTGGAGTGCGGCGCGCAGCGCCGCTTTGGATTCCCCGCCCTCGATACTAACAGCCCTATCAGCGCCCCCCGAATCCAAAGCGGCGCTTCGCGCCGCACTCCAAAGCGCTTCGCGCAATGGGCGTTGACGCACTGTCACACTGGGCATTGCGCGCCCGGATATACTCACGCGCGCCGATGACCACTCCCCACACCGAGCCGCGCAGGATTCTCGTGGTCGACGATGACCCGAAGACCGCTGCGTCCATCCGGCTATACCTCGAGCGCGAAGGCTACGAGACGGTGGTTGCCCACGGCGGACGTCGCGCGCTCGAGCTCGCGCGGTCCGAATCGCCCGACCTGCTCGTGCTCGACCTGATGCTCCCGGAAGTCGATGGCTACGAGATCTGCAGAGCGCTCAGAACAGAGTCTTCCGTGCCGATCGTAATGCTCACCGCCCGGACGACCGAGGAGGACAAGCTGCGCGGACTCGACCTCGGAGCGGATGACTACATCGCGAAGCCGTTCAGCCCGCGAGAGCTCGTCGCGAGAGTGCGCGCCGTGCTCCGGCGCGCGTCAGCCTCGGGCGCGATACCGGACGCCGGAGCCACGCTGTCGTACGGCGACCTGCGCGTGGACACGCGGGCTCATACGGTTAACTCCGACGGCCGCCCGATCCACCTCACGCCCGCCGAGTTCAAACTGCTCGAGGTCTTCGTACGCGCACCCGGCCGCGCCTTCACGCGTCGCGAGCTCGCCGATCGCGCCCTTGGATGGGACTTCGACGGTTTCGATCGAACCGTGGACGCCCACGTGAAGAACCTGCGGAAGAAGCTCGGCGACGGCGCGCCCCGCATCGAGACCGTCTACGGCGTTGGCTACCGGCTCGGAGGTGATCCCGATGCTCGGTAGCCTGCGCATCCGGCTCCTGGTCGCCATGCTCGTGGTCTCGGGCGTAGCCGTTGGCGTCGCCGGTTTCCTGTTCGCGCGAACTGCCCAGCGGGAGTTCCAGCGCTTCTCGGTCGCGGGCGAGACGACGGACCTCGAGCGATTGGCGGTTGCTCTCGAATCGCGCTGCCGCGAACGGGGCGACTGGGAGGGGGCGCCGTCGGTGCTTGCGCAGCTCGGCGCCGTGTCGGGCCGTCATCTGATTCTCGTCGGGCAGGACCATCGGACGGTCACGGTCTGGCCCGAGGAATTGACTCGCGCCAACGTCTCGGTTCAGCCGGATCACACGATCGCGATCCGGCTCGAGGAGGACGGAATCGTCGAAGAAGCCGTTCTCGTAAACGCGCCCCACGCATCCGTTCGGAGCGGCGACGGCGCGATCGTTGGAACACTCTACGCCGCACCCTCGCCGGATCGCCCCGGACAGGCATTTGCTGACTCGCTCGTGCGGCCGTTTGCGATCCTGGTCCTGGCCATTCTTGCGACTGTGCTCGCCGCGACGTTTTTCCTGTCTCGGCGGGTGCTCGGCCCGGTCGAGACGCTCACCGTCGCAGTTCGACAGATGGAGCAGGGCGATCTGACTCAACGCGTAGAAGCCCACTCGGGCGACGAAATCGGAGAGCTCGCGCGAGCGTTCAACGCCATGGCCGAAACGATCGCACGCGACGAGCAGTTGCGACGAGATCTCGTCAACGACGTTGCTCATGAGCTGCGCACGCCTCTCACGAACATCCGCTGTCAGGTCGAGGCGATTCAGGATGGACTCGTAGCGGCGGATGCGAATGCGCTGGCCTCGCTGCACGAGGAGGTCATGCTGCTCAACTCGCTCATCGACGACCTGCGCGACCTGTCGCTTGCAGAGGCGGGAAGGCTCTCGCTCAACAGACAGTCGGTCTCGATCGACGAGGCGATAGGATCGGTCGTCGCGGCGTTCGGGCCTCGCGCGGCTGCTGGCGGGCTCTCGCTCGAGGTTCGAGTTGCGGCTGATCTTCCGACGATCGAAGCGGACCCCGTCCGACTTGGCCAGGTCCTGCGCAACCTGCTCGAGAATGCCGCCGCCCACACGCCGCCCGGTGGGTGCATCGAGGTGACGGCCGGAGCGCAGGACGGCGGAGTCGCGATCACGGTTCGCGACAGCGGGGCCGGGATTGCTCACGAGCACCTCTCGCGTGTCTTCGAGCGCTTCTACCGGACGGATCCGTCGCGGTCTCGAACGACGGGCGGCGCGGGTCTTGGCCTCGCGATCGTCAAGCAGCTCGTCGAGGCGCACGGCGGGAAGGTAGCTGTCGAGAGCGAGCCTGGACAGGGCGCGGCGTTCACGGTGACGTTGCCGGGGTCCCAGTAGGGTTGAATATGTCGATGCGGACGACCGTCCGCAGGCCAGCTCGCTACCGCTCGCGGTTCTGATGCCCGAGGCTCTGGATGCTACAGAGACGACCATAAGTATGTCATTTGCCCTCTCAAGGACAGGTGGTTCTCGCATCAGTACCGGGCGCGGTAGCGAGCTGGTCTGCGGACAGAGTCGAAAACCGGTACCCTTCTCCACCCCTCGGTCCGGTCGCGGTCGAATGAGTGCAAGCCTTCATCACATCTTCACAATCGGCCGTTAACGTCGTCACCATGAAACACGCAATCTGTCTCGCTCTCGTCGTCCTGTCTTCGCTCGTCGCGCCGGCACGCGCCGCCGATGGCGATCTTTCATCCAAACTCGAGACGTACCTGGGCCGGCTCGAGAAGCTCGGATTCTCCGGCACGGTCCTCGTAGCCAAGGACGGCAAGGTCGTCCTCGAGAAGGGCTACGGGATGGCCGATAGAGAGCGCAAGATCCCGATGGCTGCCGACTCGGTCATCTCGATCGGCTCGATCACCAAGCCGTTCACCGCCGCCGCGATCCTCAAGCTCGAGATGGCCGGCAAGCTGCGCGTGGAAGAACCAATTGGCCGTTTCTTTCCCGGCGCTCCGCCCAGAAGGCGGCAATCACGATCCACCAGCTGCTGACGCACAGCGCCGGCCTCGAGTCCGACTACGGCCCGACCGACTACGAAGCCGTGTCGCGTGACGAGATCGCACGCCGGGTGTTCGCGGCGCCGCTGCGCACCACGCCCGGCAAGGAGTACTTCTACTCGAACGCCGGCTACAGCCTTCTTGCCGCAATCGTCGAGATTCTCTCGGGCCAGTCGTACGAAGCGTACCTGCGCGCGAACCTCTTCGAGCCGGCCGGGATGAAAGCGACGGGCTACAAGGTGGCCTGGCGCGATGGTCAGGTCGCGCACGGCTACGTCGACGGCAAGGACTGGGGCACGATCCTCGACAAACCTTGGGACAAAGACGGTCCGTACTGGAACCTGCGAGGCAATGGCGGGCTTCACTCGACGGCCGGCGACATGTACCGATGGCACCTCGCGCTCGAGGGCGAAAAGATCCTGTCGAAATCCGCTAAGGACAAGTACTTCAAGCCGCACGTCCCGGAAGATCCGGAGGGCCACTCCTACTACGCCTACGGCTGGGCGGTCTTCGAAACCCCGCGCAAGACGCGCCTCGTGGCCCACAACGGCAGCAACGGTGTCTTCGTTGCCGATTTCCGGCGCTACGTCGACGAGAACGTCGTGATCTACGCAGCCTCGAACGGAGAGATGAGCGCGACCGCGCTCACCGAAGTGCTGCCGGCCGTCGTTTTCGGCTCCGAGTACGCGATTCCTCCGGCCGTTGTCGCGGTCGACGCGACGGCGATGGACCGCGTGGTGGGATCCTACGCGCTTTCCAGTGGTAGCCGGATCGACGTCACGCGACGGCGCGACGCTCCGTGCCAGCGCGACGGGGGCCGACACGTTTGCGCTGCTCCACTCGCCGCTGCCTCCGGAGATCGCCGCGAAACTGAATGCTCGGGTCACGACGATGGTCGAAGCAGCCTCGAAAGGCGACTACAAGCCAATTGCCGAAGCGTTCGACGGAATGGTGCCTCTTGCGGACGTCACGAAGAACGAGAGCGAGATGTGGAACGCCATGCGGGAGCGGTTCGGCGCCTTCAGGCGCGTCGAAGTGCTTGGCTCCGCGCGGATGCGGCCGATGGCGGCCACCGTCGCTCGACTCGAGTTCGAGCGGGGCTCACGGTACATGCGCTTTGGCTGGCAGCAAGGACAGCTAGTTGGAATCCGGGTCATCGATGAGCTTCCAGTCATCACGCTCTATCCGACATCTCCGGCCGAGTTTGTCTCGTTCAGCCTACGCGATCCGAACCCGATCACCGTCACGGCGTCTGGAACGTCGATCACGCTTCGCCGGGGAACCGTCGAAGTCACCGCGTCACGACCGGCCCCTTAACGGCGTCCGAAGCGCGTTGCCCTCGTGCATCAGTACCGTGCGCGGTAGCGCACGGGTCAGACTCCCGGGTTGCCCTGTCGTGGTGCGGCCGCTCAGGGATCAACCCGTGCGCTACCGCGCACGCTGAGCGTGAGCAAAAGCGCTTCGCGCAATGTGCTGGGCGAAATTCCTCACATGCGGCTGAGTATCGCGCCTGTTCGCACGGCACTGATCGGCGTTGACGCAACTGTACGTTCCTGAAGCCCGATTGCATACAACTCGGCGTCATGCCCGCGTGGGACTTGGGGTTCGGGCGGAACGACAGCGGCGACTGGACGGATCACCAGCCCCATGCGCAGTGCGTCATGGCCTACCCCGTCGTTGTGCGCTTCACCGAGGAACGGTTCTTGCAGTTCGTGTCCCGTAAACGGCGTGAATCGCCACAAAACGGGAGAAACCGACGATGAAGCCAGGAGCCGGCCTCGACAGCGAATCACTCGATCTTATCCTCAAGTCCCTGCACGACTTCGCCGTCGACCAGCTCCCCGACAAGGTGCTGCTCGACCTCGACGCCGCCAACGAGTTCCCCCTCGAGATCGTTCGCGAGCTCTGCGGACCCGATATCGGCATCCAGCTGCTCTTCGTACCCGAGGAGTACAACGGAATGGGCGGCGACGCGTTCGACGTCTACCGGGTCTGCGAGTGCATGGCGCGCATCGACCTCGGCATCGCCACGGGCGTACTCGCCACTTTTCTCGGCAGCGACCCCATCCTCGCCGGAGGCACCGAAGCCCAGAAGGCGCGCTGGCTCACCCCGATCGCCGACGACGGGATCCTGATGGCCTACTGTGCCACTGAGCCCGAGGCCGGAAGCGACCTCGCCGCAATGCGATCGACGGCGAAACGCGTCGAGAAGGACGGCGAGGTCGTCGGTTACACCCTGAACGGCAGCAAGCAGTGGATCAGCAACGGGGGCGTCGCCGACGTCTTCACGGTCCTGGCGAGCGCGCCCGGAGGGCCGTCCTGGTTCGTCGTCGAGAAGGGCGCCGAGGGTTTCTCGCACGGCCGCCACGAGGACAAACACGGCATCCGCGCAAGCAACACCACCCCGCTCTCGCTCGAGGATGTCTACGTCGACGCCGACCGCCTCGTCGGAGGCGTCGAGGGCCAGGGCCTCGTGCAGGCGCAGCTCGTCTTCGGCTACACCCGTCTGATGGTCGCAGCGTTCGGCCTCGGCGGAGGATGGAGCGCCCTCGACCGCGCAATCGAATATTCGAAAGGCCGTATCCAGGCCGGAGCGCCACTCTCCGAGAAACAGGGCTACACGCACAAGCTCATCGTGCCGAACGTCGTCCGTCTCGAGGCCGGCCGCGCCTACATCGAACACGTCGCCGAGCGGCTGAGCGCAGGCGAGGAGGGACTCAACACCGAAGGCGCGATCGCGAAGTACCTGGCCTCGGAGGCCGGAAACCTCGCCGCCGACGCGAGCATCCAGGCGTTGGGCGGCTACGGCTACTCGCGCGAGTACATGGTCGAGAAGATCAAGCGCGACGTCCGGATCACGACGATCTACGAAGGCACCTCCGAGATCATGGAGATGACGATCAGCCGCGACCGGTGGCAGTCACACCTCAAGACCCGCGGCCAGCACTACCACGACGAGGCGCGCAGCCTCGAAGCGCTCCACGCAGAGCAACCGACTGTCGGCGCCGATGTCGCAGCCCTTGCGCTGCACGCGCTTGCCGAGGCGCTCGAGCGGGTCCGAGTCGGCCGTATGACGCGTCACCAGCACATCCTCTTCCGCATCGGGGAGCTGATTGCACTTGCGGAAGGTGCGTCATGCCTCGCTCGTCGTGCCGCGCGCGCTCGGCAGGGAACGCTGCCCGAGAAGTCCGACCGGCGCTTCTCGCCCGAGGCGTTCGCCGCCATCAGTCGCGTCTGCGCGAAGGAAACCGCCGCCCGCATCGCGGGCGACTCGCTCAAGTGGGTCGCCGGAACCGGCGACACCGACGTGACGGCGCTCGTCACGGCCCTTCGCATCAACGAAATCTACGGCGCCCAGGCGGGCCTCGTCGCCGACATGGACGAAATCGCCGACGCCGTCTACCACCGGGCGCGCGCCGCCGCAGGAACTCCTTGAGTCCGGCCTGACACCGGATTCCGGCCGGCGTATTGACCGCCCCTGCAACACGCACCAGCAAGAGTGGTTCGCAACAGAGTGCCATTGAAGAGCCAGAGAACAATCATGGAAGACACGGCATACAGAGCAATCGCGGTAGTTGGCGTCGGCGCCATACTTCCAGAGGCGCCGAACGCCGCCGCCTTCTGGAAGAACGTTCGCGACGGTCGTTACAGCATCAACGAAGTCACGCCCGACCGCTGGGACCCCAGCCTCTACTTCGATCCCGACCACAACGCTCCCGACAAGACCTACTCGAAGATTGGCGGCTGGGTGCGCGAAGCCGAGTGGAACCCGATTGCCTGGCACCTTCCGATTCCGCCGCGCGTCGCCGACTCGATGGATGACGTCCAGAAGTGGGCCGTCGCCGCGGCGCGCGAAGCGCTCGTCGACTTCGGCTACCCGGATCGCCCGCTCGACCTCGATCGCACGGCGGTCATTCTCGGGAACGCGATGGCCGGCGAACGTCACTACGTCACGTCGTTCCGGATTCTCTTCCCCGAGCTGGCCCGCGAGCTCTCGAATTCGCCGTCGTTCGAGTCCCTTCCAGCCGACGTCCGCGAGCACGTCCTCGCCGAATACCACGGCCGGCTGAACAACTTCTTCCCCGAGATCACCGAAGACACTATGCCCGGCGAACTGGCGAACTGCATGGCCGGGCGCATCGCGAACCTTTTCAACCTCCACGGACCAAATTTCGTCACTGATGCCGCTTGCGCGTCGGCGATGGCCGCGATGAGTGCCGCCGTCGAAGGACTGGTCGAACGAGACTTCGACGCCGTCATCACGGGCGGTATCGACCGCAACATGGGTGTCGCGACGTTCACGAAGTTCTGCAAGATCGGCGCTCTCTCGGCGACCGGCACGCGCCCATACGCGGATGGCGCCGACGGCTTCGTCATGGGCGAAGGGGCCGCGCTCTTCATCCTCAAGCGCCTCGAGGACGCGGAAAAGGCCGGCGACAAGATCTACGCTGTCGTTCGCGGCATCGGCGGTTCGAGCGACGGACGCGGCAAGGGCATCACGGCTCCGAATCCCGTCGGCCAGCGTCTCGCGGTCGAGCGCGCCTGGCAGAACGCGGGGCTCTCTCCGGCGACGGCAGGCCTCATCGAGGGTCACGGCACGTCAACCCGCGTCGGCGACGTCGTCGAGGTCGAGAGCCTTTCACATGTGATCGGAGCCGCCGGCGCCATGGCAGGATCGATTCCGCTCGGATCCGTGAAGTCGAACATCGGTCACCTCAAGGGCGCGGCGGGCGGTGCGGGAGTCCTCAAGGCGATCCTCGCGCTGCACGATCGCACCTTGCCTCCGAGCCTCAACTTCAAGAGCCCGAACCCGAACATCGACTTTGCGCATTCGCCCTTCTACGTGAATACGGAACTGAAGGACTGGCCGGAGGCCGCGTGCGGCGCACGGCGAGCCGGCGTAAGCGCCTTCGGGTTCGGCGGTACCAACTTTCACGTCGTCCTCGAGGAGTACGTCGAAGGGCGGCTCAAGGTGAACGGCTCCAGGTCCGTCGCGATCGGCGCGCCCGTCGAGTCCACTACAGCTCCGGCCGAGCCGAAGCAGCCGCTTCGTGGCGCCCTCCTCATCGGGGCAAAATCGCTGGCGGAGGTCGAAACGCGGCTGCGCGCCGCGCTCGCTGATGCCGAAGCCGGCAAGGCGCCCGTGCCCCGCGCTCCGTTCGAAGCGGACCTTCGCGCGCCCGAGCGCATCGCGATCGACTACGCCGACGCCAAGGACCTCGCCAGCAAGATCGAGCGAGCCCTCAAGGCCATCGCCGCCGACAACGCGGGAATGTGGAAGGCGTTGCGCGCTCAAGGCATCTTCCGCGGCAGCGGTCCTGCCTCTAAAATCGCGTTCCTATACACCGGCCAGGGCTCGCAGTACGTGAACATGCTCGACGAACTGCGCCACGTCGAGCCGATCGTGGCCGCTGTCTTCACCGAGGCGGATCGCGTCTCGACGCCGCTGCTCGGCAAGCCGCTCTCGCAGTTCCTTTTCGCCGACCCTGCCGATCCGGTAGCCATGGCCACAGCGGAAGAAGAGCTCCGCCAGACCGCGATCACGCAACCGGCCGTCCTGACCGTCGACGAGGCCTTCACGAAGCTCTTCGAGGCGTACGGCATCCGGCCGGACATGGTCATGGGCCACAGCCTCGGCGAATACGGGGCGCTCGTGGCGGCGAAGGGCCTTCCGTTCGAGGACGCGCTCATCGCCGTCAGCGCTCGGGGCCGCGAGATGAGCCACGTGGCGGTCGAAGACTGCGGCTGGATGGTCGCCGTGTTCGCTCCGATCGCCGAAATCGAACGGATTCTCGAGTCCGTCGACGGCTACGTCGTCATCGCCAACGTGAACAGCCGGAGCCAGGCGGTCATCGGCGGCGGCAGTGAAGCCGTCGAGCGCGCAATGCACGCGTTCCTTGACGCGGGCTACAACGCCGTGCGGTTGCCGGTCAGCCACGCATTCCATACGACGATCGTCGCGCCGGCAAGCGGGCCGATGCGCCGCGAGCTCGACCGTCTGCGCCTAGCGCCGCCCGAGCTGCCGATCGTTGCGAACGTCGACGGCCAGTTCTATCCGTCGGGCCCCGACGCCCGGCCGAAAATGCTCGACATCCTCGCGCGTCAGGTCGCGTCGCCCGTCCAGTTCGTGACCGGCCTAGAGACGCTCTACGACGCCGGCGCCCGCATCTTCGTCGAGACCGGACCGAAGAAGGCCCTCCAGGGATTCGTCGACGACGTCCTCGGTGACCGCGACGACGTCGCATCGCTCTTTTCGAACCACCCGAAGACCGGCGCGATCGCGTCGTTCAACCAGGCCCTGTGCGGCCTCTATGCCGCCGGGCACGGAACCGGAATTCCCGCAGCCATCGCCGCACCCGCCGAGGCGAGCATCGAGGCGAAGTCCGTCAAACCCCATTTCCAGCCGTCGCCCGCACCTATTGCGGCGACGCCCCAACAAGATCGGAAGGAACCCATGGCACCCGCATCTGACGACACCTACAGCGAGCTCGGACACCTCTTCGCCGATTTCCTCGACCGCGGCATGCAGATCTACAGCCGTCGCGACGGAAGCGATGCGCGCACGGAAGGCCGCCGGCCTACGGTCGTCGTCACGGGCGCGGCCATTGGACTGCCCGGCACGGAGCGGATCTTCGACGATTCGAACGTCAGCCGGATCCTGCACGGACAGCAGTTCATCGACCTCATTCCGAATCGCTTCCGCCGCGCGATGCTCGACAAGCACATCACGCGACTCGTGAAGAGAGAGAACGGCGGAGCGACGTTCGACACCATCGAGGACCCGAGCGAAGTCATCAAGCTCGCCGCTCGCGGCGGCGAGTTCGACCTCGGCGCGGAGTTCGGCGTCTCGGCCGACCGGCTGCCGGCCCTCGACGTCGTGACGCGTCTCGCCATTGGCGCGGGAATCGACGCGCTGCGCGACGCGGGCATCCCGCTCGTCCTTCGATACAAGACCACGACGAAGAACACGCAGCTTCCGGACGGCTGGGGACTGCCGGCGGCAATGCGCGACGACACGGGCGTCATCTTTGCATCAGCGTTCCCGGGCATGGACTCGTTTGCCGAGTACCTGACCGGCTACCACGAGGATCACACCAGGCGGCAGCGGCTCGAAGACCTCGAAGCGCTCCGTCCGCACGCCGGGCACGACACTAACGCATTGCTCGAGATCGATCGTCGCATCGCCGAGCTCAAGGAAGAGATTGCGGCGAAGGCATTCACCTTCGATCGCCGGTTCCTCTTCCGCGTGCTGGCGATGGGCCACTCGCAGTTCGCCGAGCTCATCGGTGCGCGAGGCCCGAACACGCAGATCAACTCGGCGTGCGCGAGCACGACGATGGCGATGGGGCTCGCAGAGGACTGGATTCGCGCGGGACGCTGCCGGCGGGTCGTCGTCATTTCGGCCGACGACGTCACGGGCGACAACTTGATGGAGTGGGTCGGTGCAGGCTTCCTTGCCTCCGGCGCCGCGGCGACCGACGACATTGTCGAGAACGCGGCGACTCCGTTCGATCGGCGGCGCCACGGCATGATTCTCGGAATGGGCGCGGCCGCACTCGTCGTCGAAGATGCCGAATCGGCGCGCGAGCGAGGAATCCGGCCAATCTGTGAGCTGCTCGGCGCCGTGACGGCCAACAGCGCCTTCCACGGAACGCGGCTCGACGTGAACCACATCGGCGACATGATGGAAACACTCGTCGCCGACGCCGAGGCCCGCTGGGGAATCCATCGCGCCGAGATCGCGCCGAAGATGGTCTTCGTGTCGCACGAGACCTACACCCCGGCGCGCGGCGGCAGCGCCGCGGCCGAGGTCTACGCGCTGCGCCGGGTCTTCGGCGACCGCGCCGACGACATCGTCGTCGCAAACACCAAAGGATTCACCGGCCATCCGATGGGAGTCGGCATCGAGGACGTCGTCGCCGTGAAGGTGCTCGAGACGGGCATCGTTCCGCCGGTCGCGAACTTCAAGGAGATCGATCCGGAGCTCGGAGCGCTCAACCTCTCGAAGGGCGGCGCCTACCCGGTCGAATACGCGCTGCGCCTCGGCGCGGGTTTCGGCTCGCAGATCAGCATGTCGCTCGAGCGGCTGGTGAAGAGCCCGTCCGGCGACCGTCCGAGACCGGAAAACCTTGGCTTTGCCACTCGCGTCGCTGACGAGTCGGTTTGGAGCCGATGGCTTGCGGCCGTCTCAGGCTACGACCAACCAGATCTCGAGGTCGTGCAGCGCACGTTGCGGGTCAAGGATCAGGGCGCGCCGGCACGAGCGCTTGCGACCGCTCGCACCGTCGCGTCAGTTGTTGAGCCGCCCGTGTTCCTGCGATGACCGCACCGGCGCGACCGCCCTCGCCGATCCCTGCACCTCGCGGCCGAGCCGCCGGCTGTCGCGCCAGCACCCACGCCTGTGGCGGGCATCCCGGTTGTGGCATCCGTGGCCGTCGACGAGGTGCGCAATCGTGTGCTCGCGCTCGTGGTCGAGAAAACCGGATACCCCGAGGACATGCTCGACCTCGAGCTCGATCTCGAGGCCGACCTCGGCGTCGACACCGTCAAGCAGGCCGAGCTCTTCGCCGCGATCCGCGCCGAATACGACATCCCTCGCGACGAGAACCTGAAGCTGCGCGACTTCCCCACGATTGCCCACGCCATTCAATTCGTCTACGACCGAAGGCCTGACCTGGCTGCTGCGAAGGTCGCGGCTCCGGTGGAAGCACCGGTGGCCGTCGCCACACCACCGACCCCGTCCCCGTCCGAACCGGCTGTTGAAACGGACGCCGTTCGGGAGAAGGTTCTCGAGCTCGTCGTCGAGAAGACCGGTTACCCGAAGGACATGCTCGACCTGGATCTCGATCTCGAAGCCGACCTCGGCGTCGACACCGTCAAGCAGGCCGAGCTGTTCGCCGCCATACGCGGCGAATACGACATCCCGCGGGACGAGAACCTGAAACTGCGCGACTTCCCGACGATCGCCCACGCCATTCAGTTCGTCTACGATCGGAGGACCGACCTGAAGGCAGCGCCGGCCCCTCCCGCCGAGACTGCGATACCCGCAGCACCCTCCGCGGTCGCCGAGCCGGTTGCCGCACCTGCAGCAACCTCCGATGACAACGTTCAGGCCAGCGTGCTCCAGCTCGTCGCCGAGAAGACCGGCTACCCGGAAGACATGCTCGCGCTCGACCTCGATCTCGAGGCCGACCTCGGCATCGATACCGTGAAGCAGGCCGAGATCTTCGCGGCGGCGCGAGGGCTCTACGGAATCCCGCGCGACGAGAATCTGAAGCTGCGCGACTTCCCGACGCTCGCACTCGTCATCCAGTTCGTCCGTGACCGGATGCCGGCGGCATCCGCGCCGGTTGCGACCGAAACAGTGTCGGAAACCGATGCGGTCTCGGACTCCACCGTCACCGTCCCACGCCGTGTCCCGGTTCCGGTCCTTCGGCCTTCGCTCGATCTGTGCGTCGCCACGGGCGTCACGCTCGGTGCCGGATCGCGCGTCGTCGTGATGCCCGATGCGGGCGGAGTCGGCGACGCGCTCGTGCAGAAACTGCTCGAGAACGGCGTCGAGACGCTCGTCATCGTGAATGCTCCTGACGCCGCGTCTCTCGAGAAGCAGATCGCCAGTTGGCTCGCCGAGGGGACCGATTCACGGCGTTCATTGGCTCTCCGCCTCGACGACGAGGGGACCGATCGGCGACATGGACCTGGTCGCCTGGCGCGAGGCGCTTCGCGTCCGCGTGAAGCTGCTCTCCACGACGATGCGGGCGCTCTACGAGACCGTCGACGGACCGTCGACCTTCCTCGTTTCCAGCACACGGCTCGGTGGCAAACACGGCTACGATGCTGCCGGCGCGGCGGCCCCGCTCGGCGGTGCCGTGACCGGCTTCACGAAGAGCTACAAGCGCGAGCGTCCGGACTCGCTCGTGAAGGCGGTCGATTTCACGCTCGACCGTCAGGCCGACGAAATCGCGACCCTGCTGGTCGGAGAGACTCTCGCCGATCCCGGCGCGGTCGAGATCGGCTACAACGATGGACTGCGGTGGACCGTCGGGCTCGCCGAACGGCCCGCTGCGGACGGTCTGGCGGGCATGCAACTCACGAAGGATTCCGTCTTCGTCGTGACTGGTGCGGCGGGCAGCATCGTCTCGGCCATCACCGCGGATCTCGCCGAGCACTCGGGCGGTACGTTCTACCTGCTCGACCTCGTGCCACGGCCCGACCCGAACGACCCGGACATCCGGAAGTTCTCTGTCGACAGGGACGGCCTGCGTCACGACATCTTCGAGCGTCGCAAGGCTACCGGCGAGCGCGTCACGCCGGCGATGGTCGAGCGCGACATTGCCGGGCTCGAGCGCGCGCACGCGGCGCTCACCGCGATCGAGGCCGTCGAGAAGGCCGGGGGCGTCGCGCACTACATCAGCGCGAACCTGCTAGATGCCGATGCAGTCGCCGAGGCTATCGACACCGTCCGCGCCAACCATGGACACATCGACGTGCTGCTGCACGCCGGCGGACTCGAGATCAGCAAGCGGCTCCGCGACAAGGGCGCGGCAGAATACGACCTCGTCTTCGACGTGAAGAGCGACGGCTGGTTCGCCCTGCTGCACGCAATCGGCGACCTGCCGCTTGGTGCCACGGTCGCGTTCAGCTCGATCGCCGGACGTTTCGGCAACGCCGGACAGACCGACTACAGCGCCGCGAACGACCTCCTTTGCAAGATGACGTCGAATTTCCGCACGACGCGTCCAGCAACGCGCGGCATCGCCATCGACTGGACGGCCTGGGACAAGATCGGAATGGCAAGCCGCGGCTCGATCCCGGCGATCATGGCCAAGGCCGGCATCGACATTTCGACCCGAGCGTCGGCGTGCCGTTCATTCGCCACGAGCTGACGGACGGCGGAGCACGCGGCGAGGTCGTGGTCGCCGGCAGGCTCGGCGCAATGACCGCCGAGTTTCACGCGACGGGCGGCCTCGACACCGAGCGCGCGGCCGGCAACATCGCGGGACCGATGCTCGGCCGAGTCGCGTCGATGGGCATCTACGGCGGGCTCACCGTCGAGACGGTGCTCGATCCAACGGTCCAGCCGTTTCTCTTCGACCACCAGATCGATGGCGTCGCCGTGCTGCCGGGAGTGATGGGGCTCGAGGGCTTTGCGGAGCTCGCGAGACTGATGGTCCCGGACTGGAACGTCACCGCGATCGAGGACGTCGAATTCCTCGCGCCGTTCAAGTTCTACCGAAGCGAGCCGCGCACCTTGATCCTCACGGCACGGCTTGTCGAGGACGGCAGCGAACTCGCGGCTGAGTGCCGGCTCGTCGGACACCGAACGCTGCCGGGTCAGTCGGAGCCACAGGCGACGACACACTTCACCGCGCGCGTCGCGTTGTCGCGCACGCCCAACGCGTTCACGGCAGAGCCCTCCGGGTCGCCCGAAGGCTCGGTCGTGTCGGCTGAGGACATCTACCGCATCTACTTCCACGGACCGGCGTACAAGGTCCTCGACGCCGCATGGCGACGAGGCGCGACTGTCTTCGGCCGATACGCCGAGAACCTGCCTGGAAACCACGAGCCGCCGGAGCTAGAGCTCGTCGCCGCGCCGCGGCTCGTCGAGCTGTGCTTCCAGACCGCCGGTATCCACGAAATCGGCTCCACCGGCTCAATGGGACTGCCGAACCGCATCGATGCGATCGACGTCGTCCCGGCGGGAACGCCGGTCGGCCGGTTGTGCGCCGTTGTCACTGTCGAGAGTGGCGGAACCTACGGCGCCCACGTCGTCGATGAGGCGGGCACGGTGTTCATGCGACTCACGGGCTACCGGACGATCGCGCTCGGCGACGTTCCCGAAGACCTCGCGGGGCCGCTCGCTGCCGTGATGGCGTCGTCGTCCGCTGCCTGAGACACGACCCGACGCGTGCACGAATGCGCGTCGGGTCTTTGGCATTCAAGAGAGATGGATCACACGTTCGGAGGAATCATGCAGCGCCACTTTGAAAGGCTCGCGATCGTCAACCGCGGTGAAGCCGCCATGCGGCTCATCCACGCGGTCCGCGAATACAACCTTATGCACGGACTGTCGATCCGGACGATCGCCCTCTTCACGGACCCGGACCGGAACGCGATGTTCGTCCGCGAGGCGGACGAATCCGTGTGCCTCGGCTCGGCGACGTTCGTCGACCCCAGTGACTCGCACCGGAAGAGCCGGTACTTGGACTACGCTCGGATCGAGCAGGCGTTTCGAGAGTCGCGAGTCGACGCCGCCTGGGTCGGGTGGGGCTTCGTGGCCGAGCAGGCCGACTTCGCCGATCTCTGCGCTCGCGTGGGCGTCGTGTTCATCGGGCCGACCGGCGACACGATCCGACTGCTGGGCGACAAGATCACGGCAAAGCGGCTGGCAGAATCGGTCGGCGTCGCCGTTGCTCCCTGGAGCAACGGACCCGTCGAAACGATCGAAGAGGCCAACGCGCACGCCGAACGGCTCGGATTCCCCGTTTTGATCAAGGCTGCGGCCGGCGGCGGTGGCCGAGGCATTCGCCAGGTCCGGTCGATCGAAGACGTTCCCGACGCCTTCGCCCGTTCCCGATCCGAATCGCTCAAGGCCTTCGGCGACGCGACCGTCTTCGTAGAGAAGTTGCTGTCGGATGCGCGGCACATCGAGGTCCAGATCCTCGCCGACACGTTCGGCACGACCTGGGCGGTCGGCGTGCGCGACTGCTCGATACAGCGCCGGCACCAGAAGGTCGTCGAGGAATCGTCGTCCGTCGCGCTGTCGGCTGACCAGGATGACGAACTGAAGGCGGCTGCCGTGAGGCTCGCGTCAAAGGCCGGGTATCACAACGCAGGAACGATCGAGTTCCTCTACGACCCGATCACCCGGCAGTTCTCGTTCATCGAGGTGAATACGCGGCTGCAGGTCGAGCACCCGGTAACGGAAGCGACAACCGGTCTCGACCTCGTTCAACTCCAGCTGCACATAGCGCGAGGGGAACGTCTCGAGGGCGAGCCGCCAGCCGTCAACGGCCACGCGATCGAAGTGCGGCTCAACGCCGAGGACGCGGACAACAACTTCGCGCCGTCCCCGGGCCGCATCGTTCACTTGCGAATGCCGACCGGTCCGGGTATCCGCGTCGACTCGGGCGTCGAATCCGGCGACACCATTTCATCAGAGTTCGATTCCATGATCGCGAAAATCATCGCGTACGGTGCGACTCGCGCCGAATCGATCGCGCGGTTGCGTCGAGCCGTCTCAGAGACGGCGGTCGTCGTCGAAAACGGCACCACGAACAAGACGTTCCTCCTCGACCTGCTCGACGATCCGATGGTTCAGGCCGGGAACGTCTCAGTGGATTGGCTCGACCGCGCCGGACCACACCTCGGTACAGGCGCGCGCCCGTTTGCGGATATCGCCCTCCTTCAAACCGCGGTCCTCGTCTATGAGGACGAGCTCGCCCTCGAGCAGGCGCACTTCTACGAGTTCGCGGCGCGCGGCCGTCCCGAGGTCCGGCCCGAGGTCGGTCGCGAGGTCGAACTCCGATACAACGGCCGCGTGTACACGTTCGGCGTATTCAAGCTCGGATCGAAACGATACCGCATCGACGCCGACGCGAACCGCTACGACGCGACAGTCGAGGTCCTGAATGAGCACGAGCGCCGCATCACGGTTCAGGGTCAGTCCCACCGCGTGATCTGGTCGCGCCAGGGCGTTGGCCATCTCCCTCGAGGTCAACGGGTTCACCCATCGCGTAATGCGCAACGATCAGGGAATCGTGAAGGCGTCGGCGCCGGCCGTCATCGTCGCCTATGCCGTCGCGCCGGGCGACGTGGTGGCTGCCGGAGATACGCTCGTGACGGTCGAGGCGATGAAGATGGAGCTGCGCATCGTGTCGCCGTTTGCGGGCACCGTTCAACGGCTCTGCGGGCTCGCAAACGTCCAGGTCAACACCGGCGATCCCCTCGTCCAGATCGAGCCAACTTCCGAGGTCGCGCCCGTCGACGGCTCCGAGCGGATTCAATTCGAGGTCGACGGCGGCGCCGAAACCGTCGTGGTCGGCCGGATGCAGGCGCTCACCGAGCTGAAGTCCCTCCTCCTCGGTTTCGACGTCGATCCGACCGCGTCGAAAAGAATTGCGCGAATGCTCGCGGAAGTCTCTCAGCACGACAGCGACCAGACTGTGGAACTCGAGGCCTTCGAGGACGAAATTCTCGCGACGTTTGTGGACGTCTGCTCGCTCTTCTCGCACCAGCCGGCCGTCGAGGTACCGATCGGCGGCGATCTGCTCATGGGCGAGCAGTACCTGTTGACCTACCTGCGCACGATGAACGCCGACGATGCGGCGCTTCCCGCTGAGTTCGTCCAGAACCTGAAGAACGCGCTCGACCACTACGGCGTGGCGAGCCTCGATCGGAGCGCGCGGCTGAGCGAAGCCCTGTTCTGGGTCTTCAAGGCTCACGAGCGCAACGCCCAGCAGATCGAACCGATCACCAGCCTGCTGTCGTCCTGCCTGCGCAGGGCGGAACTCGATCCTGGAATGATCGAGCGACGGTCCCGGAAACTGCTCGATCGGCTCATCGCCGTAACACAGGGGCTCTCGCCCTCGCTAAGCGATCTTGCGCGCGAGATTCGATAACATGCTTCGACCGGCATCTCTACGAGGACGCCCTCAACACAATCCACGCGCGCCGATGCAGACTTGTCGGGCCTCAATGCAAACCCGAATGGCGAGAATCGCGGCAACCTGATCCAGAGCCTCGTCGAGTGTCCCGAACCGCTGTTCACGATGTTCACGAGCCGGTTCGAGGCGGCGTCCGAGGACATGCGCAAGGCGATGCTCGAGGTGTTCATCCGCCGTTACTACCGGATTCGTGAAATCGGGGAAGTCGAGACCGGCACGATAGACGGCCGCAGCTTCGCGACGACCACTTACGCGCTCGACGGCGACGTGGTGCACCCGATTGCCGCGTTCGCGGCGTACGACGATCTCGGCGCAGCGCTCCAATCCCTCGACTCACAGGCGGCGGCGGTGCCCGCGGAGGAGGATGTCGTCCTGGACGTCTACGTCTGGCGAGGCGGCACGCTGGCGGGGGCTGATGCCACACGGGACGAGCTCGCGGACCTTCTGGCCCGGACACTGACGCGTCGTATCCGGCACGTATCGATCGCCATTGCCGGTCCGGAAAGCGGACGAGGAACTGCCGGTGTCCAGAACTTCACGTTCCGGCCCATAGCGGGCGGTTCATACGTGGAAGACGCTGTCTCTCGCGGGCTCCATCCGATGATGGGAAAACGCCTGCACATCTGGCGGCTCTCGAACTTCAACATCCAGCGATTGCCGTCGCCCGAGGATGTGCACCTTTTCCGCGGCATCGCGAAGGAAAATCCGAAGGACGAGCGCCTTTTCTCCATCGCCGAGGTCCGGGCAATGACCGTCGTTCGCGACGATGCCGGACGGGTCGTTGCGCTTCCGCACCTCGAACGGATGCTCCTCGAGGCCCTGGCAGCCATCCGGCGGGTGCAGTCTCAGCGCAAACCGCGCGAGCGCCTGCACTGGAATCGCGTGGTGTTGTACGTCTGGCCCGACCTGCTTCTGACTCAAGATGAGATCGCCGGCATCGCGCACAAGCTCGCGCCGGCATCCGAGGGACTCGGCGTTGACGAGGTCGCGATCCGCTGCCGGATCGCCGACGAATCGACCGGAGAGTTGCAGGACAAGGTGATCTGCATCTCGCGGCTGAGCATGAGCGACCTGACGATCACGTACAACGACCCGCCGACCGAGCCGCTCGAGCCACTCAGCGCATACGAGTCGAAGGTTCTGCGACTTCGCCGAATGGGAATGACCTACCCGTACGAGATCATCAGGATGCTGACTCCGCCGCGTGACGGCGCACAGTCCGATTTCCCTCCTGGTGACTTCGTCGAATACGACCTCGACGACACCAACACGCTCGAGCCCGTCGATCGGCCCCGCGGAAAGAACACGTCGAACATCATCGTCGGCGTCATCCGCAATTTCACCAGCGCGTACCCCGAGGGCATGACGCGCGTGCTCCTGCTCGGCGATCCGAGCCGTGAAATGGGATCGCTTGCGGAGTCAGAATGCCGCCGGATCATGGCGGGCATAGACCTCGCCGAGCGGCTCGGCGTTCCGCTCGAGTGGTTCCCTGTTTCCGCCGGTGCGAAGATCTCGATGGAGAGCGGCACCGAGAACATGGACTGGATTGCCCGCGCTGCGCCGGCTGATCGACTTTACGCAAGTCGGCGGCGAAGTGAACCTGGTCGTGAACGGCATCAACGTGGGAGCGCAGCCTTACTGGAACGCCGAAGCCACGATGCTAATGCACACGCGCGGCGTGCTCATCATGACGCCGCAGGGCGCGATGGTGCTCACGGGTAAACGCGCACTCGATTTCTCGGGAAGTGTCTCGGCGGCCGACAATTTCGGGATCGGCGGATATGAGAAGGTGATGGGGCCGAACGGCCAGGCGCAGTACTGGGCGAGAGATCTCGCCGAGGCCTCGCAGATCCTGTTCCGCCACTACGACCACACATACGTCTTTCCGGGCGAGCGATTCCCACGCAGGGTGACCACCTCGGATCCGGTCGATCGTGACGTCTGTTCGTTCCCGCACGGCGGCGACGAGTTCACCACGGTAGGCGAGGTGTTCTCGAATGACGCGAACCCGGGCCGCAAGAAGCCGTTCGAGATCCGGAGCATCATGATGGCGGCCGCGGATGCTGACCATCCGACGCTCGAGAGGTGGCTGAACATGCGCGACGCCGAAAACGCCGTCATCTGGGACGCGCACGTCGGCGGATATCCGGTCTGCATGATCGGTTTCGAATCGCACCAGATCAAGCGCCTTGGCATCGTTCCGGCCGACGGCCCCGAGAGCTGGACGTCGGGAACGCTCTTTCCGCAAGCGTCGAAGAAGATCGCCCGGGCAATCAACGCGTCGAGCCGAAACCGGCCGGTGGTGATTCTCGCCAACCTGTCCGGATTCGATGGATCGCCGGAGTCGCTCGGGAAGTGTCAGCTCGAGTTTGGCGCCGAGATCGGCCGAGCCGTCGTCAACTTCGACGGTCCGATCGTCTTCGTCGTCGTGTCGCGGTATCACGGCGGTGCCTTCGTCGTATTCTCGCGAACGCTGAACGAGAACTTCGAGGCCGCCGCGCTGGAGGGAACGTATGCGTCGGTCATCGGCGGGTCACCCGCGGCGGCGGTCGTGTTCGCGCGAGAGGTGGACACTCGTACCCAGGAGGATCCGCGCGTTGTCGCGCTTCAGGCTGAGCTGACGGCGGCGGGGACGGCGACGACTCCGCAAGGTCGAGCTCAAATCGCGGAGCTCTACGAGGTCGTGCACTCGGAAAAACTCGGCAACGTCGCCGAAGAATTCGACGCGGTCCACAGCGTTCACCGCGCCCTGGCGGTTGGGTCGCTCGACCGGATCATTCCGCCGTCGACGCTACGGCCGTATCTCGTCGAAGCAATCGAACGCGGCATGGCTCGTACCCTCGCTGGCCGGACCAGACCCGGGCGTGCCGCACCGTCCGTCTAGATGGTTGATTCCATTAAGGGCTTTCGCATCGTCCGCCAATCGCTCGTCGACGTGCCCGCCGGCGACGAGTGGCTGACGGCTTGGGAGTGCGACTACGCGGCGACGCGACGTGTGCCCAAGCGACGCGAGGAGTGGCGGCTCGGCCGTTGGACCGCAAAACTCGCCGTTCGCGAGTGGGCCGGCTCGGCGACTCCCGCCGAGATCGAGATCCGCCCGCGAGCCGACGGCGCGCCAGAGGCATTCATTGGTGGAGCGCCCGCGGACTGCTCGATTTCGCTCAGTCATTCGAACGGACAGGCCATCTGCGCCATCGCGCCCTGCGGGACTTCGATCGGCTGCGACATCGAAGTCATCGAGGCGCGCGACCCGACTTTTGCCGCCGACTATTTCACTGCCGACGAGTGTGCGTTCGTCGAATCGGTTCCGGAGAATGCGCGCGCACTCGCAACGACGCTGATCTGGAGCGCGAAGGAGTGCGCTCTCAAGGCCATCGGCGAGGGACTGCGCCTCGACACGCGCGAGGTCGAGGTCATGACGAGCGATGTCACTATCGATGACGCAGGCGCATCCTGGCGCCGGATCGAGGTAGTCCGATGGAGTCCGCGCACAACTTACCCGGGATGGTGGCGGCTCGAATGGCCCTTCGTGATTGCTGTCGTGGCGTCCGTCGAAATGACGGACTGATCGTCTGCGCGAAGCGCCTTGGAGTGCGGCGCGAAGCGCCGCTTTGGATTCCCCCTACGATACGTACCTTGGAGAAATCCAAAGCGGCGCTGCGCGCCGCACTCCAAGGCGCTTCGCGCAAGACAGCAAGGCGTCAGTCGTCGACGGCGGTATACGCAGGAAGAGTCGTCAGCCGGGTGTCCTCCACCGGCATGCCGATCGTGAAATGGTAAAGGCTCTGAAACTCGTGCCCGGTCAGCCCAAACAGCTGGTGAACGGCGTCGTCGAAGAAGCACCCGATTCCGGTCCCGCGCAGTCCCGCCGCCTCGGCTTCGAGGTAGAGGATTTGACCGATCGCTCCCGTCTCCCAGAAGAGCCGCGGGTAGAACCACGGGCCGAACCGGGCGATCGAGTACTCGAGCTCCGCCACCATGCCGAGGCTGAAGCAGCCGTCCGAAGCGATGTCCTGCCGGCACGAGACCTGGGCCGACACCTTTCGCGCGTCAGCCGTCTCGAGCCTCCAGAGATCGAGATCCGGTGGACAGCCCTCCGGCGTCTCCCACTCGAACTCAGCCGGCATCATCCGCTGAAACCGCTCGCGCGCGCCGGCGCGACGCACGAGAAGGTAGAGTCCGGGAGTGAGGTCGTCGACGCGGTGAACGAAGAGCGCGAGATGGACCTGCGGTTGCCACCAGAATTGCGAAAGAGCCGCGTGGTGCCCCAGCGGCGCCACGCTCCCGAGCATTCGATAGAACGCCGTCCTGGGCATCGTCGTCGTCCGGTCGAACGAAACGGCGCTCCGACGCTGGCGAACGAGGGTTTCGAAGTCGACCGGCCGCGGATCGACCGATGACGCGTCACGGGTCGGCGACGCCTCGACGTCGACCGGCACCGACGGTTTCTCGGCCGCATCCGCGACGGCGTCGATGATCGGCCACGCGACGTGCGCCGGACTGAGCACGTTCGGCCGGCCGGTCCACGCACTCGCCGCGACTCGCTCGATCGCGCCCGCGTCGACACGTCGCGGGATACGGACAGGTGCCGGCGGATAGACGGCAAGCAGGCAGTCGGCGTGCTCGGACTCGGGGCCAGTCGAGGACTCGAGTCCAAGCAGCGCTGCAATCTCTCGCGTTCCGAGATCGTCGAGCAGCGTTGTCTCGAGACCGAGCGCCGAGGCCGAAAGTGCGATCGCCGCAATCGCATGTCCCGCGTCGTGCTGGCAATAACGGTAGGCGCGCTCGCCATATTTCCACGCCTCGCGCCAGTGAATCGACGAGAGTCCGACGAAGAGTGTTCCGTCGGGGAACCCGCCTGCCAGGGCGCGCCAGACGTCCGCATCGAACGTCGTCCGAAGCTCGAGGCCGTGCTCCTTCGGCGCGTAGTGGTACACGCCGGGTGTGTCCGAAACGCCTCCGAATGCTCCGGCGACCAGGTAGCCCTCCGTCGGGTGCAGGTTCCCACTCGACGGATTCACCCGAAGCGCCCACCGCGCGCCGCCTCCCTGTTTCCAGGCAGAGATCGCGAGGCTGTCGAAGAACAATCGACTGACGATAGTGATATCGACAGGCCGCGCCGTGACGGCGCCCTGGCTCGCGGCTTCGCCGTAGGTCGGTCCGCCGCCGGGACTCGGGCGCGTCAGTTCAATCAGTCGCGCACCGTCATATCGCCGGAACGGATCCGGCTGGGTTGCCCAGTCCAGGTATCCCGGGCCGAGGGCAAACGCGTGAAGGTGATGTTTCGTCGCCTCGTGGTAGGCGCCGATGCCGTCAGTTGTCTCGAGCATCCCGCCAGTCTACCGGAGTGCCGGGTATCGACACGGCGGCGTGATCCAGGATGCGCCCGTCAGGAGAACGTCTGCTGTCTGGCCGTCTCTGAGATGGCCACGACGGCCGGATGTTTCAGACGCCGGTCGACCGAGATCGCGTAGAACCGTTCCTGGACCTCATCGGTTCTTCCGATCACGCGGACGCCGTACTGGCGCTTGATGGTGGCCTCGGTGACCGAGGCCGCCGCGAAGACGCCGACGCCGGCCTGGCCAAAGGCCTTGATGAGCGCCGAGTCGTCGAACTCGCCGACGATCTCGGGACGGATCTCCTTCTCGTCGAACCACTGTTCGAGGCTTCGCCGAACCGCGGCCTCACGCGACGGCAACAGAATCGGCGCGCCGTCGAGCGACTTCGGAAACCTGCCCTTCAGTTTCGCCGCCCGATCCGATGAGGCAAAAAATGCGATTCCGCACTCACCGAGCAGGTGACTGTAAGCCCGGATCTTCACCGCCGGACTCGCGGGGGCATCAGTCAACACGATATCGAGGTCGTGGACAGCGAGATCCGAAAGCAGACGCTCGATCTTGTCTTCGCGACACACGATGCGCATCGGCTCGGGCAGTCGAAGCGCCGGCTCGAGGAGCTGATACGCCACGAGCTTCGGCACGACCTGGCTGATACCGACGGCAAACCGGACCGGACGTCCAGTCGGCCGTCCCTTCACGGCTTCGGTCAGCTCTTTCCCGATCGCGAAGATCTCGTCGGCATAACGAAAGACAAGCCGGCCGAACTCGGTCAACACAAGCCCGCGTCCCTCCCGCTGGAAGAGCTTGTGGCCAAGCGACTCTTCGAGCGCGCGAAGCTGGCCGCTGATCGTCGGCTGTGCCAGGCGCAGTTTCTCTCCCGCCTTCGCAATGCTGCCTTCGCGCGCAACGGTCCAGAAATACAGAAGGTGGTGGTAGTTCAGCCAGTCCATGCCATCCACTCTACATCGCCTTTCCCGATCCTCTGCGCCTTTACGAGAACTTCTTCGACGGCTTGAAGAGTTGCTACCGAGTCGACGCGAGACGAAGTCGGATCCACCCACTACCTTCCCGTCCGCACGGTTGCCGTCGGTGGTACGATCTGCGACTTCGTCCGACAATCGAGTCCATCATGCCGCCACTCACGAAACGGAATTCAAGTGAAGACACGAGCACGCGCGAGCTCATGGCGCGCTTCGAGACGCTGCGGCAACGTCGGCGGCGGTTTCACCTGACGCTTCCCGAACTGCTCGAGGTTGCCAAGTGGAAGCTGGAGGGCCAGTACGGGCGAGCCGCACGCCATCTCGAGCGGCTGACGCCGCCAATCGTTCGCACCGTGACGGCGGCCGCGTTTGCCATCGACGGGCCCGACGATGACTTCGAAACCGAGCTGCGGGCTGGACTGCTGACGACGCTGCCCGGGGTGGGCCTGCCGATCGCCTCGGCCGTTCTGACGCTCGTCGAGCCCGATCGCTACGCGGTCATCGACTTTCGCGCCTGGCGGGCGCTGTTCGGCTCGGACCGCGCATCGTTCGGCGTCGCGGACTACCGCGCCTTCATGTCGGCACTGCGGGAGCGATCCGTTCGCGAACGGACCACGCCGCGGGACGTCGAGCTGCGTCTCTGGCACGAGGACAAGGAAGCCCGGGGACGCTCCGCCGTGGGTCGCTGAAATGAGATTCGAGACCGAACGACTCATCGTCCGACAGTTCGAGACGACAGACGCCGACGATCTGTTCGCGTTGTGCTCGGATCCCGAAGTCGTGCGCTACGTCGATGTCGGAGAGCCGCTGCCGCGAGATAAATGCGAGTTGTGGATCGATCGCTCGCTCGCGAACTATGCGTCGAGAGGCTACGGCGCCGCTGCGGTCATCGAACGCTCAACTGGACGATTCATCGGCTACGCGGGCATCGTCTTTGCCCCCGACCGCGACGAGCCCGAGATCATCTACGCGTTCGAGAAGGCTGCGTGGGGCTGCGGGTTTGCGTCCGAGCTCGTGCCGCCGCTGGTGCGCTTCGGGCTGTTCGATTGCGCACTGCCGCTGCTGCTCGCAACCATCGCCGCCGAGAACACGCCGTCGCGCCGGGTCGCGGAGAAGAGCGGCTTTCGGCTGCGTGAGCTGGAGCACAACTCGGACGGTAGCAGCACGGCGGTCTACGAGATCACGGCGGCTGATCTCGGGTCCGGCTGACCACCGGAGAATCAGAACCGCGAGCGGTAGCGAGCGGGCCTGCGGACGATTCCGCGACCGCGGAGCGGTCGATGAAATAGCCGTGGGTCGCGCGGTAGCGAGTGCAACGAGCCTACGCGCGACCCGCGGAACCGCCGGCCCCCCACACACCGACCGCGGAGCGGTCGCACTGCATTGTGAGTGGGAAGCAACTCAGGCCGTGCGGATTTCGAGCATGGGCCTGAGGGCAAGGCCCATGGCACGGACACTGATCGAGGTCTACCTTCACATTGTGTTCTCACTACTCGACGATCACGGTGTCGCCTACGACGCACTTCATCATTGGCGCTGACGATGCGACCGCTCCGCGGTCGGCGCGTACGGCCGGCGGTTCCGCGGGTCACACGAGGGCTCGTTGCACTCGCCCCCGCGCGACCCACGGCTATTTCATCGACCGCTCCGCGGTCGCGGAATCGACCGACCCAGCCTGATCTATCGAGTCCCGTTGTACCCTCTCGCTTCCTACCGCGCAGCGGTTTCGTTCAACGAGCGGGCCTGCCGACGGTAGTCCGCGACGACGCGGCGAGTCCTACGGGGCGGGAGGGCAGCGTTCCTCGCATCTGTCCGCTGGCCGGCTCGCTACCGCTCGCGGTTCTGATGCGCCGGTAGAACTTGCAGCTCCAGGTTCAGTTCCGGAACGACATGTTCGTTTCCATGCCGCCGACTCTCCACTGCAGAGCGTCTCGAACGAGCAGGAATTTCAACGTTCCCGACCGCT
The DNA here is from genome assembly GCA_016705245.1 of Blastocatellia bacterium. Taxonomy (GTDB): domain Bacteria; phylum Acidobacteriota; class Blastocatellia; order UBA7656; family JADIYM01; genus JADIYM01. Next base: position 154,858 of record JADIYM010000014.1, read on the forward strand.
TGTCCCGGTTCGTTTCGATCGTGTAGGTCGCCGCCTGAACCACGATGCCGTTCACTTCTTCCTCGGCGAGCGAGGTCCGTTCGAACTTTGTGATGAAGCCGTCCCCGAGCAACGTGTTTCGAAATGACTGAATGCGCTCGCGGTCTTTGATCCCGGGGATGAGCGATTCAATCGTCGCGTAGTCGCTCTGCTGAAACGCAAAAAGCACGCGCCGCGCCAGTGCGTCCGCGCCATCGGGTGTGGCCTCGAAAGGAGGTTCGGCGAACTCGGGCCGAACGGCCGCATCGAATTCCGCCAGTCGCCACTCGCCGACGAATCCGACGTCCACGTAGCGGCAGATGAACGAGACGTTGCCAAAGACGTACGTCGCGTCGCAGTTCACCGTCGCGGTCCGCCCGAACCCCGGAACGCGGTCGATGCGCGCCGGGCCCTGCTGCGTGACCTCGAGCATCTTGCCGAGCGACTCGGGCCGCTTCACGCGGGCACCGAACTCCGGCCATCTCTCACGACGCAGGAACGCGGAGCCGTTGTCGTAGATCTTCGAGAACTCGCGCGAACGAAGCTGTTCGATCGTCGCCTCGGACGCGCGCTCCGCATCGCGTGCCGACGGTCGAAACACCGTGAAGTAGAGGACTCCGACGGTTCCGATGACCAGAACGAGCACGGCAGCGACGACCAGAGCCGGAACGAGAAAGCGTTGAGGCCGCGGTTCGTCGAGCGTTGAGAAGCCGACCGCTGGCGCCGGTCTCTCAGAACTACTCGCGGCGCTGCTTTCGCCGGAGGGACCGACCGTCGACGACTGCTTGCGAAACGTCGCCGGCCCGCCGGCGGACTCAGGATCGGCGTATGGCCGATGAGGAGCAAGCTCAGGTGAGCCGAACGGCAGCGCACCGAGCTTTGCCGCGAGAACGACGAGGCGGCCGTAGAGCGCCCGAACGGGATCGTCGAGCCCCTGCGCGACCTCGCGGCCTTCGTGGCCGTCCGGGCAGGACGCCATTGTCGCCGCGAGCTGCGTTCGCCAGTTGGCGGCTTCCGGGGGCCACGGCCCGCCCCACGCCGCGCCCCGCAGGAACGCCACGAATCCGTGCGCGAACGCCTCGTCCATCGGCCGTGTCCACGTGCCGCGCTCGTCATACTCGCGCACACCGTCGTTTCCGAGCGCCCGACGCGCAGCACGCGCAGCCCACGCGGCGGCAATTGCATCGTCGTCGCGCGAGAGCGACGGACGCAGCCTGGCAGCGAAGGCGAAAGCAGAGGACGACGCGTCGGCCGACGGCAGGAACTCGGCCTCTCGACCGAAGCCGGCCTCGATGACACAGAGGACCGTGCCGTCACGCCGCTGTCGAATCGACTCGTCGGTCATGGATTCGTCACTCCGGTCTGTGGAGGCGCCGACAACGCGATTCGCATTCCGCAGATCGCGTACCGCACCATCGGATCAAAGCCGAATCGCTTTCGTGCCGACGCGTCGGTCCAGTGCACGTCAAACGCGCCGCCGCGCAGCACGCGCTTCGTATCGCTCGAGCCGGTGGTCCACGCGCTTCCGTCCGCGGGTGCACCGACGTAATTCACGTGAAAGGTATCAGCGCACCACTCCGCGACGTTTCCGTCGATGTCGTAGAGCCCGAACCGATTCGCCACGCCGAGACTGCCAACTGGCGTCGGCTTGCCACGGAACGGTCCTTTCGCCGACTCGGGGTCCTCGGGATCCACGCGCACGTTCGAGTAGGTAGCGTCGATCGCGGCACCGGTCGCGTACGGTCCCGCTCCTCCGCCGAGGCACGCGTACTCCCATTCCGCTTCCGTCGGCAATCGGTATGGTCGGCCCGTCGCCTTCTCGAGTCGCAGGCAGAACTCGTTCGCATCGGCCCACGAGACGGACGTGACCGGGAGCAGACCGTCAGACGGACCCGGGGGCTCGACCGGCAGGTCGCGAGAGATGCGCGGAAGGGCGGCGACAGCGCGCCAGAGGTCGCGGGTAACCTCCGTTCGCGCCAGGTAGAACGCTGGTACCGCCACCTCGTGCCCGGGGCGACAGAATTCGTCGAAGGTGACGTCGTCGTCCGCGAGCCCCATGCGATACGAGCCGGCGGGCACGGCAACCATCTCGAACGAAGGTCCACCGGGAAGCAATTCCCGGAAGACGCGCGCCTTCCCACTCGGACGCTCCGTCACTCGGCCTTCGCCATCGAGCACGACGCTCCGGAACGCCACGTCCGACAGCTCGTCCTCGAGAACGGGGCGTCCCGGATCGCCCGAGGATCCGGCAACGGGAATCGAGTCGCCGTCGGCGTCGAAGATCGGCAGCGATTGAACGTAGTCCACGACGGCCGAAATCGGCCGTGGCCCGTATTCGCCCTCGCGCCCGCTCGCCGAGCGAGCCACCGTTTCGGGCGGTGACTCGCCGCGAATCGTCTTGATTCCGACGCGTTTCCCGGTCGTCGCGTCGACGATCGCCAGATGTGCGTTCGTGACATACGCGCCGGCGAGCGCCTGGCCGCGCGCCGAGTAGTAGGCGTTCTGGTATTCCGGCAGCCACTGGACGATGACGATGGTGCCGACGTCGGCGGGTGACTCGGCCCGTATCGCCGGCGCAAGCAGGTGCGTGATCGGATCTACCTGTCGCGACCCGAGGTCGAGGACGACGACCTTGCCGCGCCGGTAAGGTCGCGTCGGGGCGGGCTCGGTGTTCGCGAGCGCGAGGTACGACTCGAGCGAATCGCGGAACCGCTCGACTCTGGCGACGTCGGGCGGCGTTCGGAAAATGGCCATCAGGAGCACGACGAAGAGGACGACGGTCGTGAACCCGGCAACGACGACCAGGATTCGCGCTGTCGTTGACTCGAGACGGCCGACAAATCTCGAAAGCAGACCGTCGCCCGATCCCGGGCCGTCGTCGTCGAACGTCGCAAACGTCGGCGTCCGCTTCGGTCCTGACGTATTCGGCGCGTCAATGCCGGCGGGACTGGCCGGCGCCGCGAGACGCAGTCGATAACGCGTCGCGGCATCACGAGCCGCTGCCGTGTCCTCACGTGGCGACCACGACCGCGCCGACGCCGCGCTGTCGGCCAGCGCAAGCGCCTCGGCCGTGCGACCGTCGGTGTCGCGAAGGGCCGCGAGCCTGAGCAACAGCTGCGGATGATCAGGCTCGAGGGCGAGCCCGCGCTCGACGAAGACTGTCGCGTCGTCGGTGCGGCCGGATTGCGCCGCGATGCCGGCGGCAAGGAAGCAGGCCTTCGGATAGGAAGGGCCTACCCAGGTGACCTGCAGGCCGGTTGCGAGCCTTGGGCCGAAGTAGGCGCGGTATGCTTCGTACTCCGCCTCACTCCAGAAAGCGATCTCGCGCTCGACGCCGCGGTCGACGAGCCACGACCACGACGCAGGAATCGCGACGAGACGCTCGTCAAGAAGCGCTTTGGCTTCGTCGACTCGGCCCTCGGCGATGAGTGACTCGGCGGTCTCGGTGAAATCGGCGTTCGAGGTCAAGGTGGCGCCCAGACTAGCAGAAGTTCGGGCTCGCAGGCAGGTGACAGTCTTCGGGAGATCTGTTCTTCCTTTGCGCCTTTGCGCCTTTGCGCCTTTGCGCGAAATCTCACGCAAAGGCGCAAAGGCGCAAAGGCACAAAGGAAGAACAGAACTCAGGAAGAAGGTGACTTCTCCCGCGCCGTCACGCCCCCTGGTCGACGATCGAGCCGAGCCACGCCGGGTACGACTGGCACACCGCGTCGGACAGTTCCGGCGGTCGTCGGGCAGCCATTACTCCCGCCGCGGCCACCAGATCCTCGACGACCGTCGACAGGGCGCCGTAGGCCTCGAACCCCATCGTCCACCACACCTCACCCTCCGGCCCAGCGACTCGTGTGACTTCGACGTTGCAGCCTCGGGCCGGCATCTCTGCCGTCCCGAGGTAACACGCCGGGACGAGCTCAGACACCTCGACGGGCTTCGGTCCCGTCGAGTCGAAAGCCCGCACCCAGCGCCGCTTCTCTACCTCCACGGTGCGTCCGGCATCGAGCCCGATGTCCACGGTCCACCACTTCGACCAGATCTCGATCGCACCGTCGAATGGCGGACTCGAGAGGACCGCTGCTCGCGCGTCGACGAGTCCCTTGATCTCGACGCCAGACCTGCCGCCCCGCAGCTTGATTCCGAGCTCCGGCTGCACTCCGTCGACGAGATAGCGATCCACGCGAGCGGCAGGCTCCGCCGGGGGGCCGCCGTGCCGCTGCGACGAGACGAACCAGTCGAGGCGCGACGTCGAGGCATCGTCCGGCCAGAACCATCGAATCTCTGCGGTAATCAGCACGCTTTCGTCCTCCTGACGACCTCGACGCCAGCGCCTAGCCGGGCGCCGTCCTGGTCATAGCCGGCTTCGCCATCTCCGCGAGCGACGTGCTCGCAAGCGCCGCCTCAGATCGCAGTCCGTTGCGTTTGCAGAACGCCTCGATCCTCTCGAGGCGGGCTCTCGCATTGACGCCAGTCGCCCAGGCGAGCTTACCCGTGCACTCCGGACAGAGATCGAGCGGACACTTGTCCGTCTCGTCGAGCGAGTTCGATCCGTTCATCGAGCACCGGTAGAGCACGCAGTGCGGAAGCGAGAAGGCGTGGCCCGTCTCGTGGGTCGCAATCTTGAGCGTCCGCAGCAGGCTTTGCCGGAACGATCCCGGGCCGTCGTCGGGGAATCCCAGTCGCGCCATCGACCAGACGCCCGCTCGCGCCTTGAGATTCGCGACGCCGAACACGAAGTTCCACGACGGCTCGGGATAGAGATCCACGTCCGTCAGTCCGACGAGGACCGCGCCGTCGGCGGGAACCTCTGGAGCGAGCATTCGATCGACGATGTATCCGGCGAGAATCTGACGGCCGGTAACGCCCTCGCGCTGCGAGTCGAACGGAACCGTGTCGAGTGAACGCGGCTGCAGCGTGACGACCTCGAGCCCGAAGTAATCGCCGAGGAACTCGGCCGTCAGGTCGACGATCTTCCGGCGCGCCGGCGAAAACTCGCCGAGCGGTTGCACGTAGAGCTTGCGGCGATCGTTACGGGCGACCGACGGCTCGGATGCCAGATACTCGTCGAAGGTCTGCGGCGGCTCGGTGAACCGCTCGCGCCAGTCGCCGGGCTGCGGTGCGGCGAGCGCCACGCCGACGGGTCGAAGCGCTTCGATCGTCTGGCGGATCTCCTCGAGCGAAGCACGCGACGAATCGGAAACCGGCGCGCTCGAGCTCGGGGAAGGCGCGGTTCTCGGGGTCGAGCACGCCGCGATCGCCGAGAGCGCGAGCACGAGCGCCATCGTCAGCAGGCGCGCTCGTCCCGTCCGCGTGGCGATTTGCGAGATCTCGGACTTGAGCTCCATGGATGAACACATTAGACCACTGATCGTGAGATCCGGTTCCCGGGCGATCCTCAAGTATTGACCCTCGACCTCTGCGCCTTTGCGAGACCTCTGCGCCTCTGCGAGAAACCTGACCGCAAGACGGTTTCTCGCAGAGGCGCAGAGGTCTCGCAGAGGCGCAAAGTCCGTCGCCCCGAAAGATCTCGCGTAGCACCGCGTTGATTCGGGTGCACGTCGCGGCCGCGACAGTGCGCTCAATCCAGCTCGTTACGTGGAGGACTCCATGCGCGCTTTCATCATTGTCGCGACGTTATTCGTGTGTCTGCTCGGTCCAAACTCATTCTCGGCCTTCGCCGCGACGCCCGCATCGGACGACCCCACCGAAGGCCAGTTGCGCGCCGTCGACGCCTCCGGACAACTCCGTCCGCCGTGCCCCCTCGAGCACACCGACGTCGACGTAGACGTCGCCGGGTTCGTCGCCCGCGTGACCGTAACCCAGCGCTTCGTGAATCCGTTCGACGAGACCATCGAGGCCGTCTACCTCTTCCCGCTCTCGGCTGACGCCGCCGTCGACCGTATGACCATGAAGATCGGCGACCGCACGATCGCGGGCCGCATCGCCCGTCGCGACGAAGCGCGCGCGACCTACGAAACCGCCCGCGCCGAAGGGCGCGCGGCGAGCCTCCTCGAACAGGAGCGACCGAATGTCTTCACGCAGTCGGTCGCAAACATCCCGCCTAGTGCCCGCATCGACGTCACGATCAGCTACGTCGAGACGCTCGACTACGAGGACGGGCGCGTCGAGTTCGTGTTCCCAATGGTCGTCGGCAAACGGTACGTCCCGGCCGCCGCCGGCAAGGCCGACGAGTCGATGTCGCGGCTGTCGACGACCACCGTGAAGTCTGACACGCGCGCCGGACACGACGTCTCGATCGACGTGCGCATCGATGCCGGGGTTCCCGTGTCGGCCGTTGCCTCCAGGCTGCACGCCATCGAGACCACGCCCAGTAGCGGGCACTCGGCCGTCGTTCATCTCGCGGCGCGCGACGAAATCCCGAACCGCGACTTCGTCCTGTCGTGGGACGTTGCCGGCAGGAAGCTCGAGGACGCCGTGCTCGCGCACCGCGACGCGCGCGGCGGCTTCGTGACGCTGATCCTGCAGCCGCCCGATCGCGTTGCAGAGGCGGACCTCACGCCGAAGGAAGTCGTCTTCGTCGTCGACACGTCGGGCTCGATGAGCGGCCTGCCGATGGAGAAGTCGAAGGAGGTCGTCCGCTACGCCATCGACCGGCTCAATCCCGACGACACGTTCAACGTCATCACCTTCTCCGGATCCACGCGAATTCTGTTTCCCGAGCCCGTCCCGGCGAACGTCGTAAACCGCGCCGTCGCGATGCAACTGCTCTCGGGCACACAGGGAGGCGGCGGCACAGAGATGATGTCGGCGATCCGAGCCGCACTCGATCCGTCCGATGCCGAGCATCACGTCCGAATCGTCTGTTTCCTCACGGATGGCTACGTCGGCAACGATCTCGAGATCCTCTCCGAGATCCGGAAACACGCGAACGCCCGCATCTTCGCCATCGGAGTCGGCAACTCCGTCAATCGCTTCCTTCTCGACCAGATGGCCGCCGAGGGACGAGGCGAAGTCGCTTACGCCATGCTGACCGACGACGGCGAACAGGTTGCGAAGACGTTCTTCGAGCGCGTTCGCAATCCGCTTCTGACCGACGTGACGATCGACTGGAACGGACTGCCCGTCACAGACGTGCTGCCCGAACGGATCCCCGACGTCTTCAGCGCGAAGCCGGTCGTCGTCGCCGCGCGTTACAGCGCGCCCGCATCGGGCACTATCCGGATCCGGGGCTACGCCGGCGGCCGCGAAGTCGTCCGCGAGGTGCCGGTCGTCCTGCCGGAATCGACGTCCGGCGCCGATTCCATCGCGACACTGTGGGCGCGACAGAAGGTGACCGCCGTATCGCGCGAGGACTACGCCGGAATCCTGAGTGGATCGCCGCGCGACGCCATCGACGAGCGCATCGCGGCGCTCGGTCTCGAGTTCGGGTTGATGACGCCGTTCACGTCCTTCGTCGCCGTCGACGAAACGCCGGTGACGGCGGGCGGAGACCCGAAACGCGTCAACGTCGCGGCGGAAGCGCCCGACGGCACGACCGAGGTCAACGGCGAACTTCAGATGATTGTCGGTGCGTCCAGCGCCGAGTATGGCCGTGCCGCCGGCTCAGGCGAGGGCGTCGGATTCGGAAGCGGCACCGGGCGCGGAAGCGGTGGCTGGGGCGGTGGCTCGGCGATCGGCGGCGTCCGGCCCGCGACACTTCCGGTCATCACGCGAAATCCTCTGTCGCTCGTCACTCTGGACGGCGCTGACAACAAAGACTCGACGTTGGCCACGACCGTGGGTCGAAGCGAGTCGTCCGTCGTCGTTTTCGTTCCCGACGTCGGCGTGGTTCACGGCGTCGAGATTCCCTCGTCGGCGGACCACGCAGAGACTGTCGAAGTCACGCACGGTGAAGGAGCCGCATCGTCATCCGTAGATACCGCGACCGTGAGTGGAATGCCGACAGCCACGGTCTACTCGGAAGTTGCCCAGCCCAGGGCCCGGGCTCGGCTGCTGGCAACCGGAGCCCCTCCCGCGGCGCCCTGGCAACGCACGTCCACCCGCCCAGCCGTCGAGATCGTCTTTGCGATCGATACGACCGGCTCGATGGGCGGACTGCTCGACGGCGCGAAGCGCAGAATCTGGAGCATCGTCAACGAGATCCAGCGCACCGGATGCCGGCCCGACGTGCGCATCGGATTGGTCGCCTATCGCGATCGCGGTGACGACTACGAGACGTTGATCCTGCCGCTTACGACCGACCTCGACCTCGTTTGGGTCACGCTCAACGGCCTGTACGCGTCAGGCGGCGGCGACACGCCCGAGAACGTTCGTCGTGCGCTCGCCGATGCCGTAAACGAGATGGGTTGGACGCCTGCCGCGGCGGGACTCTCGCAGGTCGTCTTCCTCGTCGGCGACGCGCCGCCGCATGCTTACGCCGACGAGCCCGACGTCCTCGTGACCGTCAATTCGGCCCTCACACGAGGCATCGTCGTCCACGCGATCCAGTGCGGCGATGATGTGACAACGCGCACCGCCTGGACTCAGATCGCGGCGCGCGGCGCCGGCAGCTACTTCCCGATTCCAGCCGAATCGACGGTCGCCGTCAGCCTTCGCACGCCGTATGACGCGGTCCTCGCTGACCTTGGGAGACGCATCGGCGCCACGTACACGCCGTACGGCACCAGTGCCGCGCAGGAAGCCGCCACCGCGCGGCAGGCCGAATTCGAGCGCAGCGCATCCGGTCGCGACGTGCGCGCGGTTGCTGCCGATCGCGCGGTGAACAAGGCCGTGAATTCCGGCGCGTACGCCGGTGATTTCCTGCAGGCCATCGAGAACGGAGAACTGAAGCTCGAGGACGTCGCGCCGTCCGACCTGCCGAGGGACCTGCAAGGACTCTCGCCGAAGGCGCTGCGGACCGAGGTCGACCGGCGGATCGCCGAGCGCCAGAACCTGCGCGCGGCCATTCTCGATCTTGCGCGGCTGCGCGACACGTACCGCGAACGGATTGCGGCGAACCCGGGTAATCCGAGCGCGAAATTCGACACTGCGGTCGGCGACGCCGTGCGCAGACAGCTCGGGAAAAACGGCAAGCCCTGCGAGTAGAGGCGAGGCGATTGATGACCACGGATCTGACATCTGTGAAGGATTAAGGAGACGGTCGTAGGTTTGTCGTGAGCGTGTTTCAAGGACGCGCGCTCTTAGCATCAGTCGTCGTTGCGAAAGGACAGAATTGATCGGAACCGTTCGACCGTCCGTGGGACGCTCGCTACGGCTCGCGGCTCATAAAACGGGGACAACCCGCATCGTGCACTACCAGGCAAGACGCTCCGGCGGGTCCCCGTTCCTCGAGCCGCGAGCGGTAGCGAGCGTCCCACGGACGGTGCCTGAAATCGCAAACTCGTCGTTGCTTTCGTTCAGCGAGCTGGTCGGACTTCCGGATGGCCAGTCGTAGAGCGGTCGCACGGACTCGGGATCGACCCGTGCGCTGCCGCGCCGGGTACTGAAGCATGAGCCTCGCCATGTGATAATTCCCGCGCGTGAATGCGGAGCAATATCTTCGGGCCAAGGCGATCTTCCTCGCCGCCTGCGAGAGACCGACAGCCGAACTGCCTGCTTTTCTCGAAGCCGAATGCGGCGACGACCTCGACGTGCGCGATGAGGTCGAGTCGCTGCTGGCTTTTCGCGACGACACCGCGAACACCGTGCAGTCGGAGAATCGACCGCGTGACACCGTGCGGCTCGCAGGCCGCTATGCACTCGGCGCCGTCATCGGCCGTGGCGGCATGGGCCGGGTGTATGAAGCCGTCGACGAGCGATTCGCCCGCAAGGTGGCCGTCAAGGAGCTCTCCGTGGAGGGCGACATCTACGCAAATGCATTCGCGCACGAGGCACGCCTGCTCAACGGACTCCGTCACCCGGCGCTGCCGGTCGTGATCGACCTCTTCGTCGAAGACGCCAAGTCCTATCTCATCATGGACTTCGTTCCGGGTCAGAACCTGAAGGAACTGACCAACGAGCGGCTCGAGGCCGGTCTCGGGCCGTGGCCGCCGGCGACGGTGCTCCGATGGGCTGACGACCTGCTCGCGGCCCTCGAATACCTCGGCAGTTTCTCTCCGCCGATCGTGCATCGCGACATCAAGCCGCACAACCTCAAGCTCACACCGAGCGGCGGAATCGTCCTGCTCGACTTCGGGCTCGCTAAAGGCGTGGCCAGCGACGCCTCGGCCGAAGCGCACAGCGTTCCAGGCTACTCGCTCGGCTACGCGCCGATCGAGCAATTGCGCGGCTCGGGAACGGACGTCCGCGCCGACCTCTTCGCGCTCGGGGCCACGCTGGTGCACCTCATGTCGGGTACGCCGCCTCCGGACGCCTTGTCCCGAACCGATTCGATCGTGCAGGGCCGAGGCGATCCGCTCGATCGGATTCTCGATGCCCTTCCCGTCCCGGATGCGGTCGCCGCCAGCCTTCGCCGCACGCTTGCGCTAAGCCGCTCAGACCGTCCACATTCAGCGGCCGCGCTGCGGGCAATACTTCAACTTGCCGCCGACGGCCGCACGGACGGCGGGTCCGCGGCAGAGACGCGACGCGGCTCACGCGTGACACGTGTGCCGCCCGCACCCTCGGCGTATGCCGATTCCACAAAGGCCGCGGGCTCGGCGGCGCCGTCCAACCTGCCGCAGCCGATGACCGGTTTCATCGGTCGAGAGTCCGAGACCAACCACCTGGCAGAGATCGTTCGAGCGTCGCGGGTCGTGACGCTCACCGGACCGGGTGGCATCGGAAAGACGCGACTGGCGTTGCGCGTCGCCGAGGAAGTCGCGGACGAACACCCCGGCGGCGTCTGGTTCGTCGACCTGTCCTCGCTTCCCGACCCGGCGCTCGTTGCGCTGACCGTCGCTACGGCAGCGGGCATCGTCGCGCCGCCCGAGTCACCAGTGCTCGATGCCCTCGCCGCCGGGTTTGCCGGCGGCCCGACTCGTCCTGCTCGACAATTGCGAGCACGTACTCGACGCCTGCGCCGCGCTCGTCGATCATCTCGCGCGCACCTGCGAGGAATTGCGAGTCATCGCGACGAGCCGCGAACGACTCGGCATCGCCGGCGAACGCGTCTGGCCCGTCGGACCGCTTGCGATCGAGACGACCGTAGATTCGGGGAAGGCCATGGCGCTCGCGGCAGGCGCAGCCCGGCTCTTCGTGGACCGCGCCAGGCGGTTGCGCCCGTCCTTCGAAGTCACCCCCCGCAACACGGCGGCGATTCTCGAGTTGTGCCGCCGCCTCGAGGGCATTCCGCTCGCCATCGAGCTCGCCGCCGCGCGTGTGAACGTTCTCTCGGTCGAGCAGATCCTCAAGCTAATCGACAAGCGTCTGAGCGCATATGCGAGTGTCGACCGGAATGTGCCGGAGCGCCAGCGGACCCTCGGCGCCGCTATCGACTGGAGCTTCAACCTGCTCGAACACGACGAGCGCGCGTTGCTCGCCAGGCTCTCGCTGTTCCCGTCCGGATTCGGACTCGACGCGGTGATGGCCATTGCCGGCAACGAGGTCGATGCCCTCGGGCTGCTCAGCCGTCTGGTCGACAAATCGCTCGTGAGCGTCGACGAGCGCCGCGGCGAGGCTCGCTATCGGCTGCTCGACACCACCCGCGAATTTGCGGCCGTCGTTCTCGGCGCTTCCGGCGACGGAGCGGAGGCCCGCCGGGCGTTCATCGCCTGGGCGCGAGCCTTTGCGGGCGAGTGCGTTCGCGAGTTGTCGGGGCCGAACCAGGCGCTCTGGATCGAACGCACCGGCGACGAGCACGACGCGCTCCTCGCTGCGCTCTCTCTCAGCCTGTCCGAGCCCACGCTTCGGGCTGAAGCCCTGGAGCTCGCCGCATCCCTCGCCGGGTACTGGCAGCTGCGGGGCTACGTTCGCGAAGGTCGCGTGTGGCTCGAACGCGCGGCCGCTGCGAGCGGCGACGCCGACGCGAAATTGCAGGCCCTTGCTCTCCGAACGGCGGCGGCCTTCGCGAACATGGCCGGCGACGTGCAGCACGCCGAGGCGCTCTATGTCGACGCCCTCGCCCTGGCGCGCGCGTCCGGAGACGCCGAGCTGCTCGGTCGAACGCTCACGAATCTCGCCATCACACTGCGAGATCAGGGACGGCTCGACGAAGCCGCCGCGGCAAGCGCCGAGGGACTCTCCCTGTTTCGCGGCATTGGGAACGACCAGCTCGTTTCAATCGCGCTGCTCAACCTCGGAGCTATTCGACTCGACGCGGATCGCGAGGACGAAGCAGGCGCTCTCTTCGCCGAGTGCCTGGAGCTCAAGCGACGACTCGGCGACCGGTTCGGCATTGCGAATGCCCTTGCCAATCTCGCCAGCGTCGCCAAGCGTCGATCGGAGTGGAGCGAGGCGCGACGACTCCTCGAAGAGAGTCTGTCGTTGCGGCGTGGCCTCGCCGAAAAACGCGGGCTGGCGTTGACGCTCGTCGAGCTCGCCACGGTCGAGATCGGTGATGGCCGGATCGACGCCGCGGCGCCGTACCTCGCCGAGGGGACGGCGCTCTACGAGGAGACCGGAGACCAGCGTGGGCTCGTCTATGCGCTGGAAGCCCACGCGCAACTTGCCTGCGCGCGCGGCGACTACGAACGCGCCCTCACGCTCGCAAGCGTGTCCGCCGCGGAGCGCGAGAGGCTCGGAACTCCGCTGCTGCCGGTCGAGCGGGCTTCAATGAGCGCGGTCGTCTCTCGTTCGCGCGAGTCGCTTGGCGGGGAGAAGGCCGACGCTGCCGAGCGTGCCGGTTTCGTCATGTCGCGCAGCCGGGCGCTCGAACTGACGCGCTAGCGACGCTCACCGATTGGCCCAGAACCCCGAGCGTAGCGAGGGGCCGACGTACAACTCACGTCGCGCCGAGGCTACAGTCGGCCCCTCGCTACGCTCGGGGTTCTGGGTCAAACGTAGTCTGATTTTACGACTGGTAGCGAGGGGCCGACGTACAACTCACGACGCGCCGAGGCTACACTTGCCAACCGGGCGCTACCGATCGAGCTGCGGTCGATGAAAACCGACGACGCTCGACACGACGGCAATGAGCTCGTACGGGTCCACAGGTTTTGCAACGTGCATCTGGTATCCGGCGGCGAGGATGCGCACGCGATCCTCCGTCCTCGCATACGCCGTCAGCGCGATGGCCGGAGTGGCTCCGCCCCGGGACTCGGACAGCACGCGCACGGCGCGTATGAACTCGACACCGTCCTCGCCCGGCATTCCGATGTCGGAAATGAGAAGGTCCGGACGCCAGTCGCGAATCAACTCGAGTCCCTCGGCGGCCGACTCAGCGGTCCGAACATCCGCGTTGCACCGGGAAAGCACCTGGACGAGCATCTCGCGGGCATCCGGCTCGTCGTCGACAACTGCAATGCACAAGCCGTCGAGTGGAAAGCGCTCGAAGTCGGTGATCGCCGCCTGGAACGGCTGCCGCTCCGTCACCGGGAGGGGGGCCGAGGCACGCTGTGGACCCGACATCTTCGGCAGGCGCATGGTAAAGGTTGCCCCGAGTCCTTCTCCATCGCTTTCGACGTCGAGCGTTCCGCCGTGCAACTCGACGAGCTGCCGCGCGATGGCGAGCCCGAGCCCCACTCCACCATGACCGCGCGACGAAGTGGAGTCGGCCTGACGGAAGCGCTCGAACACGTGAGGCAGGAAATCCGCTTCGATTCCCTTTCCGGTGTCGGCGACCGAGACGAACACGTCGTCGTTCTCCCTGCCGAGCCTCACTTCCACGGATCCGCCGGCAGGCGTGAACTTGATCGCGTTCGAGAGCAGGTTGAGGACCACCTGACGCAGTCGCTGGGCGTCGCCCGATACGGCCCCGCCTCCGGATCAAAGGTCGTGGACAACCGTACCTCCTTGGCATCGGCGCCGAGTCGCACGGTCTCGACGGCGCCTTCGACGGTCCGCGCCAGATCAACGACGCCCTCCTCGAGTCGCATGGTGCCCTGCGTGATCCGGGATACGTCGAGGAGGTCCTCGACGAGCCGTGCCTGCGACCGGGCGTTTCGCTCGATGGTGTCGAGCCCGCGCTTGAGCGTGTCCCGGTTGGCTTCACCGGAGCGCAGGATTCCGCTCCAGCCTAGAATGGCATTGAGCGGGGTTCGCAGTTCGTGTGAGATCGTCGCAAGGAAGTCGTCCTTGAGACGGTTCGCCTCTTCGGCGCGGCGGCGGGCATCCTGTTCCCGATCGAGTGTTTCGGCGCGCTCACGCTCGACGCGCCGCCTCTCGGTGATGTCGCGAAAAATCAGGACGACGCCAATCAGTGTCCCGTCCTCATGTCGAATCGGCGCCGCGCTGTAGTCGATTGGCCGCTCGGTAACGTCCTTCGAGACGAGAACGGAGTGATTCGCCACGTCGGCGATGGCGCCGTTTCGCAGCGCGACGAGCGCTGGATCGGGCACTGCCTCGCGCGACTGTTCGTCGATCGCGCGAAACACGCGCTCGAGCGGTGAACCGACGGCCTCTTCGCGTTCCCATCCCGTCAGTCCCTCTGCAACCGGGTTCATGTACGCGATGCACCCGTCCGTGCCTGTCGCGATGACGGCGTCGCCAACGCTCGCAAGCGTCGTCTGGAACCACTCCCGCTGTTCGAGCAAGGCCACTGCCGACTGCCGGCGGAACGCAGCGTCCCTCCGCAGGCGCACGAGCGCGATCCCGACGAGAGCGAGCCCGAGGCCCGCGCCGACGACCGACGAGACGACCGCTCGGCGGTAACTCGCAATCGACCGCGCCTGCCGCTCCAGCATCATCTCAGCCTCGATTCGGTCCATGTCCGCGACGAGGCTCCGGATGGCGCTCATATCTGCGCGCCCGCTGCTGTACCTCAACGACTCGGTCGCCTTCTCGAAACCGAGCGTGTCATATGTCTCGAGCCGTTCCCGCATCTCCGTCAATCGGAGCACGATCCGCCGCTCTAGCTCGTCGGCATTCGTTTGCTGCTGCATGTCGTCGGCCGTCAGATGGCGAAAGGTCTGGATGCGGTCGTGGATACGCGCGGAAGCCGTGACAAAGGGCTCGAGGTACGGCCGTTCGCCCGTGAGCAGGTAGCCGCGCTGACCCGTCTCGGACTCGTTGAGCAAACCCATGATCTGCGCGAGCGTCGCACGCACTTCGGTGGTATGTGCGACCGCCTTCTGGTGCTCGTTGAGGAGATTCAGGTTCCAAAGGGCCACACCGGCGTTCCCCAAGACGAGGATCGCCACGAGCCCGAGAAACACGCGTTGCAGTGTCGTGGTCTGCTTCATCGAGTCGCCGCCTCCAGGGCTCGGTATCCCGCCGGGCCCGAGAGATTCAGATCCACGTCGTCAGTTCGTGCTTCTTGATCATGTGGTACAGCCGCGGACGATACACGCCGAGCAACTGCGCAGCCGCCTGCTTGTTGCCCTTGGTGCGCTCGAGGGCGGCGGCGACGATGGCGCCCTCTATCTGGGTCAGGACATCGGTCGACGATTCCGCGTCGCGCCTCACGTGAACGCTGTCCACGATTTCCCTGCCGAGTCCCGCGAGTACGTCGGTCTCCTGCCCGGCGTGGCCGTTGCCGGTTGCGGTCTTCCCGGCTGGCTCGATTCCCGACGCGGCCGTCGTCGCCGCTGCCGACATCACCGGGACGCGCGGCGTTATCCTGCCAACCTGTAGGGCTTCGAGCTCGAGCGTTTCTCCCTTGGTCAACAGCACGGCGCGTTCGATCATGTTGCGGAGCTCGCGAACGTTACCGGGCCACTCATACTCGAACATGTAGGCATAGGCCCGCTGCGAAATCTCGCGCGCCGGACGCCCGTATTTCGCGGCGAACTCCCGCAGGAAGTGCTCGGCGAGTCCTTGAACGTCCTCGGCCCGCTCGCGCAGCGGCGGCATGAAGATTTCGATCGTGTTGATCCGGTAGTAGAGGTCTTCGCGAAGCGACCTCGCGTTTACGGCATCGAGCGGATTGCGATTCGTCGCCGTGATGAGCCGAAAGTCGGCCTCGTGCGGCTTCGTGCTCCCGAGACTCGTGTACACGCGCTCCTCCAGAACACGCAGGAGTTTCGGCTGGAGCTCGAGCGGCATCTCGCCGATCTCGTCGAGGAACAGGCTGCCGCCGGTCGCCTGACCGATGAGGCCGACCTTGTCGGCGGTCGCGCCTGTAAAAGCACCTCTCGTGTGGCCGAACAACTCGGATTCAATTAGGTCCTTGGGCAGTGCCGCGCAATTGACCTTCATCATCGGCCTCTTGGCGCGGCGGCTGCGGAAGTGAATCGCGTTGGCGACGAGCTCTTTTCCGGTGCCCGATTCGCCCGTGATCATGATGTTCGCGTCCGACTCGGCAACACTGTCGATCGTCTCGAAGATGTCCTGCATCGGCTTGCTGCTGCCGATGATGTCGAAGTACGAGCTTCGGGTCGAGAGCCGTTCTCGCAAGTGGCGGATCTCGGCCGCCTGCTGGCGACGCTCGACGGCCTTGGCGCAGAGGATGAGCAGTTCCTCGAACTCGACCGGCTTTTCGACAAAAAAGAACGCCCCGGCCTTCGTCGCCTCGACCGCCTTCGAGACGGAACCGTAACCGGTGACCATGATGATCTCGACGTCGGGCGAGGACCCTTTCAGCTTCCGGACAAGCTCGATGCCGTCGACATCCGGGAGATTCAGGTCCGTCAGGACGAGGTCGAACGCCTGATTGTTCGCCGCGGCCAAACCGTCGATTCCGGTCGATGCCGTCACGACTCCGTAGCCCTCGTCCGTCAGGTGGAATCGAGCAAGCTCGAGCATCGTGGGGTCATCGTCGATAACCAGGACATTCGCCTTCTTCATGAGTACATCCTTCAATTGAACTGCGGAGATGCAATCTTCAGCGGACAACTCGCAGTCCGGGCCGGCGCGTCAGCGTATCAATGACCATGGCCAGCTCGATCGGTTCGACCGGCTTCGGAACGTGCATCTGAAATCCAGCCGACAGCGCCTTCACGCGATCGACCGTTCGTCCGTACGCCGTCAACGCGACGGCGGGTACCGTCCCGCCATCCTCCGGCTCGAGCGCGCGGATGCGGCGGATGAGCGAATAGCCATCTTCGTCGGGAAGCCCGATGTCGGACACCACGATGTCAAACCGGTCTCCGTCGGTCGCGGCCGTGAACGAACCAAACGCGTCCGCCGCCGAGGCTGCCGTGACCACGATGGCGCCGTAGCCCGAAAGCAGGGTCGTCAGGAGGTCGCGCGCGTCGGCTTCGTCGTCGACCACGAGAATGCGCAGCCCGCCGAGGTCGTGCGGAATCGCCGACATCACGACACCCGGCAAATCGTGGGCCTCGGGCACGACTGGCCCGCGCACGGCCCGAAGCGGAAGGCAGACTGTGAACGTCGATCCCAATCCCTCTCCCTCGCTCTCGGCCACGATCGTCCCCCCGTGGGCTTCGACGAGATAGCGTGCGAGCGAGAGGCCGAGACCGAGGCCGCCGTGACGGCGCGTACTCGACCGATCCGCCTGATCGAACCTGTTGAAGGCCTGCGGCAGAAACTCGGGCGCGATGCCCTTGCCCGTATCGCTCACCTGGATACGGACCACGGGATCGACCCGCTCGAGTCGAACGACCACTTGGCCGCCGTTCGGCGTGAATCGCACGGCGTTCGACAAGAGGTTCCACATGACCTGCTGAAGCCGGTCGGCATCGCCGGTTATGACGTCGAGCTCGGGATCGAAAACCCGAAGGAGCTGGATTCCCTTCGCATCCGCAGCGGGCCGAACCACGTCGACCGCCGCGTCGACGACCGCCGCGATGTCGATTGGCCGGACCTCGAGCCGGAGTTTTCCGCTTGTGATGCGGGCCGTGTCGAGCAGGTCGTCGATGATGTTCGACTGCATTCGGGCACTTCGCTCGATGGTCTCGATCGCCTGCGTGAGGGTCTCGGGACCAACGGACTTCGTATGCAGAATTCGGGCCCATCCGAGAATCGCGTTCAACGGCGCGCGCAACTCGTGCGATACCATCGCGAGAAACTCATCCTTCGTGTGGCTGGCCATCTCGGCGATGGCGCGCGCGTCGCGTTCGCGCTCGAGCAACTCCTCGCGATCGGCTTCCGCCTCTCGACGTTCGGTGATGTCGATGCAGGAACCAATGTAGCCCGCGAATCCGCCTTCGGAGAGCGACCGCGGAACGCCGTGATTGAGCACCCATCGGAACTCGCCGTCTGCCCGCCGAAGTCGGAACTCACCATCGAAGGCGACCCTCGACTTGAACGCTGACGTGTAGTTTTCGAAGACTACGTCGCGGTCCTCGGGATGCACGCTGTCGAGCCAACCGTCGCCGAGCTCCTCCTCCATTTCGCGACCCGTGAAGCGCAGCCAGTTCTGATTGAAGAACGTGCACTTCCGGTCCTCTCCCGACGCCCAGATCAGAACTGGCGCGCTGTCGGCCATATGTCGGAACCGCATTTCGCTTTCGGCCAGTGCGTCCTCGACCAGCTTGCGGTCCGTGATGTCGATCGTGATACCGATCATGCGCACGGGGTTCCCGCGTTCGTCGACGAAGAGCTGGGCGCGGCCGGCCACCCAGCGAATGCTGCCGTCGGGCAGCACGATGCGATACGCCAGCGCCAGGTCCTGCTTGCCTTCGATCGCGGCCGCCACGGTTGCCTTCACGTGTTCGCGGTCGTCAGGATGTACCGCGTCGAACCACGACTCGAAGCTCGCCTTGATGCTGCCCGGTTCGAGTCCGAACACGCTGCAGTACTCTTCGGACCAGAATGCCTCCTTCGTCTCGAGCTCCCAGCGCCAGGTACCGGCCTTGCCGGCTGTCAGAGCCAGACGGAGCTGTTCGTCGCGTTCGCGCAGCATCTCCAGCGCCCGTCGGGCGTCGGTGACGTCCGCGCACGTGCCCACCCACTCGCGGACGGTTCCGTTTTCGTCAAGGATTGGTATACCGCGGACCGCAAACGTGCGGAATTCTCCGGTGCGAGTTCGAACCCGGTACTCCGTCTCGAACTTCGATCCGGATTGCACGCAGGCGCTCCAGGTCTCGTCGGTCCGCGCTCGATCGTCGGGATGAAGCACGTCGAGCCACCCGCGGCCGCGCACCTGGTCGGTGGTCTGTCCGGTGAGGACCCGCCAGTCCGGAACGTCCTCGACAAGACCGCTCGCGTCGGTCGTCCACACCACTTGCGCGGACGCCACAACGAGCGACTGGTACCGTTGGTTGCTGGCCCGAAGCTCCGCTTCGGCCTTCTCGCGAACCTCGATCTCGCGCCCGAGCGCCTTCAAGTCGTTTTCGAGCTGCCGAGTCACGGACTTCGGTTCGCCGTTTCGCCGGTCCAGCAACTTGAGCCGCGCCGCCCTTTCCACGGCACAGGCGACGATCCAGCCGAGGTTGTCGGCGGACGCACGGTCTGTCGAAAGCACCTCCTGCGCTCCGGCTGCGACGGCTTGCGCGCGTATAGCGACCTCGTCGGCGCTGCACAGAAGGACCATCGGAACGGCGACCGCGCCGGTGCGTGTCCTTATTGCCTGAAGCAGGTCCAGTCCCCGACCGTCGGGCAGATCGAGCCCCACGATCAGGCACTGCGGCGACCACGTGAAATACGCCTCGATGCCATCCCGGACGGACCCCGTCTCGTGTATCTCGTATTTTCTGAACTGATCCGAGGCAAGGAAATCCTTCAAACGCTTTCGCCCGTTCGCGTCAGCCTCGACGATGAGCAGCTTGATCGGCGTATCGGACATTTCGGACGAACCCCTGGTACGGCGAATCTGCGGGAAATCCGGAAGCGCCATCTGGCGTCAATCTGGATGTGCAACAGAGGTGCCACACAATATGGTCCTTATTTGCCGATCTGAACAGGCAAAACGTATGGCATCCATACGCTCCCGCTGGGTGGGCGCACGGATGCCATACGTTCATTCTCGAAAGTCGGACTACGGGACCTCGGCGGGTTGGTCCATCACGTTGCTTTCTGTGTGACGCGCGAAGGCGAAGATGGTAGCGGCGAGGCCGACCCCGACGCCAAGCAGCCCGATTCCCACCGCGACGGGATTTCGCCGGACTCCTGAAATCACCCGTCCCCCCAATCGCTCGACGCCTTGCAGGATCAGCGTGCCGAGCGAGAATCCGGCGAGGTCGTCTACGCGTCCAAGTTGCTCCTGTTCGCGACCAACGTCGAGGCCGTCTTCGAAATCCGAGTTCATCCGCGAGAGCTGTTCCTGAAGGTCAGACTCGTCGACGAGTCCCGACTCGAGCTCGTTTTCCGTGGACAGAATTCCCGCGGGAACCCGCTCGGAACTCGGCGCATTGAACGCGGTCCCCTCGGCCACGGCGATATCGAATTTCGTGTCGTCCGAATGTGTCGTCATGCGGTCTCCTCTCGGGAAATGGTCTGGCGTTGTTGCCGTCGCATCTCGTTGTGCAACTCGCGAGCCACGGACGCGGCGTAGACGGTGAGTATGAACGAGGAAAGGCCCGACGACCTTCGTCGAGCCGACCCCTGACGTCTGGGCAATCGCGCTAGAGACGGCCGGTCAGTAACAGGACGATGACGATGAGCAGGATGACTCCGACGAGACCGCTCGGAGCGTAGCCCCAACTTCGGCTGTGTCCCCACGACGGAATAACTCCGAGAAGCGCGAGGACGAGGATGACGACGAGAATGGTTCCGAGCATTGTGCAAGTCTCCTTGAAGTGCGCGTTGTCTAACTGACCGTGGGGACACCCTGAATCCCGAAGAATCGAAGGGTTGCCAGAAGGCCTCCGAAATCGAGCGGTTTTGCGTGGAAAGCCGATGCGCCAGCGGCAACGGCACGCTCCCCGACGACCCGACGCTCGCCCGAAACGACCACGATCGGCGTCTCGGCGAGGGCCGGTTCCGCGCGCAGCGCCTCGATGACCTGAATCCCATGCATGTCGGGGAGGTTCAGGTCGAGCACGATGCAATCGGGCGCGGTCACCCTGGCAGCCCGTACCCCGGAGATGCCGGTTGCGGCGCCACGTCCTGTATACCCCTCGAGCGAGAGCTGATAGAGCAGGACCTCGCGCGAATCGTCATCGTCATCGATGACGAGCACGTTGGCTTGCAGCGACGGGGGCTGTTCATCGACGGGTGTTCTTCGTTCCCTGGGTCTTTGAGCCATGACTATTGTCCTTGCTCGCTCGACGCGTCACGAGTTGCTCGTCGGCGTCGAGGTGAAGCTTCAGCGATCTGTAGGTCTGCAACGGACGTGCCAGAGTGCCGGGCGCCGCAAAGGCGGTCTTTCAGTGGAAATGTGAGCCCGTTCGTTCCCCGATCGTACAGGCGGTGTATCGGGACGGTCCGTTCGAATTCAACGCAGTGTGCACGGAATCCGGCCTCGCGCGTCGCGCGTCGACCTCGCCAAGGAGAATTGTCGCCAGCGTTAGCAACGACTTCCGAACGATGGCGACATACATGCGACCTCGACGGCATCGCTCCGGCACGTCCATTGCTCTAGTCGATTACAGAAGTCGGACTGCAGGAGCCGAATTTGGACCAGGGTCGGGTCCTGCAGTCTTGACGCTTTCGTTGCGGACGATTGGAGCGATGTCCGGGGGCTTTCCTGGAATCGGGGCGGTCGACTGATCACCGAGGCGGGCAGGCTTTTCGAGATAAGCCGGAATAATCATCGCGCCGCCGCGTGTTGCAAACACGTGACGGCGCAATGTCGTGTGATGACGCCCGCTGGACGTCGCACGGGCTCAGCGGTTTGCTACCGACTTTGCCCCTGTCGCCTTCAGGATCGACTCGGCGACCTTTGCCGTGTCGTCGTGCACGTAGAGACCCACGAGAATTCCGCCGTTGGCCACGTCCTCCGCGTACATCTTGGCCTCGTGCTCCGGAATGCCGGCGCCGACGAGTCCTCCGAGGAGGCCTCCGGCTGCTCCGCCAGCTCCGGCTCCAGCCAGCGCCGCCAGCAGAGGACCCGCCGCCACCAGGCCGAGTCCCGGAACTACGATGGTTCCGACGGCGATGAGCCCGGCCGCAATCGCACCGAGAATACCGCCTGCGGCGGCTCCCGCGACGGCACCTTCGGGAGCCTTCGATGCATCCTGGACCCCGAACTCGCGGCCGTGGGTCGAATCCGACATGAGCATGCTGATGTCGCGCTCCGAGAATCCTGCGTCGATCAGTCGTCCTACCGCGTCTTCCGCCATGAGGCGATTTTCGAACACTCCGGTCACTGTTTTCGCCATGCTGTGCCTCCTCGATGAAAGTTCGGACGTACGTCCGGGCCCGAACGTGAATGACTGCCGCAAGCGTCGTTTGCCGAATCGTGCGACCGCCTTCATCGATGAGACAGAGATTCTCGATGTCAGCGGTCCGCACGTATCGGCGTCTCGTCAAACGCGAGTCTCATCTCCGTTCGGCGATGTCTGGCGCACGACCGTCGTCCTCAGAAAGCGCGATGACGGCGCCAGACGGCATGACTCACTGCAAGCGGTATGCCTCGCCGCCGGGCGCGTTTGACCGGGCCGCCGTTGACCCGGAACCCGTAGCGGTGGCGAGGCGCCGACCGTGGTCCCCGCGCACGTAAATGCCACCGCACCTGAATGCCACGACGGCCCCTCGCTGCGCTCTGACCTTTACCCATAATCAAATCGGCTGGACACGGGCATCTGTGTCGCGTTCATGAAGACTTGCCACATTGCGGTGCACGCCCGATCCGCCTGCATCCGCAACCACCGACGTGAGCGCTCACCACGGCCGGCCGCTCACTGCGTTCGCGGTTCCGGGTCGGCCTGCGGCCGACGGGGACCGCTCTCCCCGACCGCACGTCCCAGAACCGCGAACGCAGTGAGCGGCCGGCCTGCATCTCCCGCCCAGTGGTTGTACCGCTCGCCCGATCCTTTTGCGTCCGCCACCACCAGCTCGAGCGCTCGGTCGGCCCCTCGCTGCACTTCTGACCGTGTCCAGCACAAACTGTGGGACACGCTCAGCGCTTCGCTCGGGGTTCTGGGTCAATAGCGACACGACCACACGGCCCGGCATGGGTGTATGGTTTCAGTACATTTGGACGAATATCGTGCCTTCGCAGAAGACACTTCCTTCGCCCGCGCGAGCGGCACTTCGCGGAAACGACTGTCACCGGGAGAGTTCCACCGATGGAACGCCCCTTGCACTCGTGTGCCATGCGGATGTCGCTGGCGTCCCCTCGGTCGCCGGTTCGACCGCGCGGATTACGACTCTTCAGGAGGTGCGCTGTGAGCATCGACAACAAACTGGAACTCGACGAGTCTCGCCGGCTCGCGGAACACGAAGCCGTGAAATCCACGGTGGCTGCCGACGTGCGCGGTGAAATCGCCGCCGAAGCCGGCGGATTGACTAGCGCCGAGCAGCAGGAAGCCGCTGCAGTCGCTGCCCGATTGAAGGAGACCGCGATAGCCGACGTCGCAGGACAGGAGTCGGACATCCACCGGTCGCGAGGTGCGGCTCGACTCTCTCAGTTCATCGACTATGTATTCTTCGTCATCTACGGGCTCATCGGACTCGAGATCGTTCTAGAACTGCTCGGAGCACGCGAAGGAGCCGGCTTCAAGCGTTTCATCGATGCCCTGACACTGCCGCTGCTCGCGCCGTTCCGCGGCCTGCTGCCGACGCCGAGCGTCGGTCCCAGTCAGCTCATGCTCTCGTTCATCTTCGGCCTGATCGTCTACCTGTTCCTGCATCTCGCGATCAACGGCCTGTTGCGAATGGCGGCTCATCGCAAACTCTCGGTCTGACGACGGTCGAGACCGGGCCTGTTCCCCGTTTTTTGAGCCGCGAGCGGTAGCGAGCGTCCCACGGACAGGGCCTGAAACCGCAGATTCGCCGTTGCGGAAGGACAGAAGTGATCGGTACCGGTCGACCGTCCGTGGGACGCTCGCTACCGCTCGCGGCTCAAAAAACGGGGACCTTCCGCATCGGTCGCCGGCGGCTTCCGTTTCAGCGCCAGGGCAACGTCTGTCGCCGTTAGCCTCCCCCAATCCCGATAACCGAGCTCGGATGGATGGAAGCGGTCCTCGCAGTAGTGGCGTTCGTCGTTCTCGAGCGCGCCGGTGCAGACCATCACCCGGTCGAATTCCCGAGCCAGGACGTGAGTTGCTCGCTCGAGCGCCGCCGCCCGAGCTCCGAGCACGGATCGCAACGGTTCCGGCAGCACCGGAAACCGTCCGATCGGAGGCATCGCGGCCACGACGACGGGCACTGAGCCGACGCGCTCGCGAATCGAGTCGACGAGTCTTCCTAGATCGCGACGCCATTTCGTCGGCGAGTGAAGCCTAAGCACGTCGTTGACGCCGAGCGCGATGACAACGACGTCGACGGCCTCGGCCGGGACAACCGGCACGAGCACTTCGCGCGTGCAGGCTGCGGTGGCCCCGTTCGCTCCGACTGCGCGCCACTCGACGGCGCAGTCGAGGCTCTCGGACAGCGCCAGGGCTATCTGGCCCGTCAGCGCCACGTCGTGGCGCGCGGCCCCGACGCCGGCGACCGTCGATTCGCCGACAACGAGCAGCCGAAGGAGGTTCGTCCCGTCACCCGACCGACCGTGCGACGGGCCAGCTGCCCCGGGAAGGCGCGGTGTCGTCCGGCGAACACGGCGTCCCTGCAGTACCAGTAACGGCAGCAGCGGCGCGGCGACGGCGCTTGCGGCGAGATACCGGATGTCGGGCATCGCGCTACCGGGCCCGTCTCGGGTGCCGCTGCCGCCACAGCCACGGCGGCGTCGGGTTTCGATCCGACCAGAGGCCGCGTCGCGCCGCGCGTGCTTCGGCCTCGAGCCGCTTCAGTTCAGAGTCCGTTGAATACGCCGCATAGAACCACGCAAGCCCCTCCGCCACGAGCACAGCGCTGACACGCCGACCGTCGGCGCACGTCGCGTCGACGACGCTGCGCCCGTATCGGTCGACGTCCCGAACGAGAATCGTCACCGCGCGATGATATGTGAGCTCCGCGAGCCGCGACCGGGCCCGACTGCTCCACGGCTGTCCCGCCTCGGGGGCGTCGATGCCCGCGAGCCGGACCCGAACGGCCCGGCCATCGCGCATGACCTCGATCGTGTCACCGTCCGCCACGACGACGACCCGTCCCGTCCACGTCTGCCCGACGACGGGCGCTGGCCGTCGTGTTTCCACGGACACAGCGCTGGTCGGAACCGAAATCGCCACGGTCGTCACCACGGCGGTGGCGACCATCCAGACCCGGAAAACTCGACTCTTCGCGATCAAGGCCCCTCCGGACGACCGGACGCGGCGGCGGATTTCCTTTGCCCCTTCCGACGCCCGTTGCATTGTGGCCATCGTCCCACGAACGGCGCCGGCGACGGAACCTCGTCGACGGGTTCAGGCGAGGATTTCGGTTTCGCGCGCCGGGCGACTTGGCCTATGCTCCCCTGCATCCGGCGCGACGGCGTGAGTGTCGAATTCGCGTGGCGGCGAAACTCGTCTGCGTCGGCCTCACCAGAAATCGCCGCGATTGTCCCGAGCGGCGCGACGCGCCAAGGATCCGATGGCCCTCTTCACGAAACTGCGAACGACCGGACCGCTCCAGAAGCCGGAGGGTCCGGCTGACGGCGACCTCGCGTCCCTTGAACGCGCCGTCGCGGAGCGGCCGTCCGACGGCGCCTTGGCCGAGCGTCTCGCGACGGCCTACGCATCGTCGGGCGAGACCGCGAAGGCCCTCAACGTCCTGCTCGCCGCCGGAGAGCTTGCTCGCGATCATGGGCGCATCGAAGGCGCGCTCCACTTCATCGCGCTCGCCGAATCGCTCGCCACGGGGCCAAAGCGCATCCCCATCCTCGAACGGCTCATCGCGCTGCACATCGCGCGCCAGGCCTACGTCCGCGCCTTCCTGATCGCTCGCGAGATCGTCGAGTTCCACGTTCGCGGCGAAGACTCGATTCGGGCACGTGACTTTCTCGGCCGGTTGCCGTCGCTCGGTCCGCGGGATGGAGCCTACCGCAAACGCCTTGCCGGATTGCTGACGGCGACTGACGTCGTCGCCGGAACCGAGCCCGTGGCCTCGTGGCGACACGGTTCCATCGACCAGGACGTTCCCCGAGAGGACTTCTCGGATCTCTCGGTGCTGCTCGTCGAAGACGACGCGGATCAGTCCGAGATCTTCGCCGCGGCGATCGAGACGCTCGGATGCGAAGTCCGCGTCGCGACAGACGGGCTGGCCGCGCTCGGTCAGATAGCGGCTGCGCGGCCCGCGCTCGTGATCTCTGATCTCGTGATGCCGACGATGGACGGCAGCCAGCTCTTTCGCGCCATCGCGGCGGATCCGGCTAACGAGACGATACCTTTTGTGTGTCTGAGCGCGCGCGGCGATCAGTTCGAGGTCGCCGCGGCGCTGCAACGCGGCGTCGAGGACTATTGGGTCAAGCCGATGCGGCCGGCCGAGCTGCGTGCGCGAGTGCTGCGGATCCTGCGCCGCATCAAGGAGTACGCCGCGCTCGGTGGCGACCTCGGCATCGGGCTCGCGAACGTCGTGCAGGTGCTCGAGGTCAGCAGCCGGACGGGCACCCTTCTGTTGCGGAGCCGCGGTCGAACGGCGACGGTGTACTTCGCGGACGGTCGGCCGATCGATGCCGTGGCGTGCGGAAAAACCGGCGAGCCGGCGTTCTACGCGATCGCCGAGTGGAACGAGGGAACGTTCGAGTTTTCGCCGCGGCTGCCGGAGCGCGAGCGGTCGATCTTCGCGAGTGCGCAGGGCCTGCTGCTCGAGGCGTTTCAGCGGCTCGACGAGTTCGCCGACGCCGTTGCCGAACTTCCGCCGGACCACGCCGTCGCGCTCGCGTTCGGCGAAGGTGAGCCCGAGGTTGATTACGCCGACCGCGCGCACCTCGAAAGGCTGCGCTCCATCGTCGACGGCTCGAAGGCGCTCTCGGAGGTGCTGGCAGAACTCGTCGGCGAGCTGGAGCCCGTCCTGCTGCTTGCCCGACTCGTCCGCGACGGCGCGATCACATCGGCCCGGAACCCCGAGGGGTAGTGCGCGATGCGGACGGTCCCCGTTTTTTGAGCCGCGAGCGGTAGCGAGCGTCCCCGGACGGTCGAACGGTTCCGATCACTTACGTCCTTCCGCCACGACGAGTCCGCGCTTTCAGGCACCATCCGTGGGACGCTCGCTACCGCTCGCGGCTCAAGGAACGGGGGACATCGCTCGGGGTCCCGGAGCTCCCTAACCCGCCCCGGGCCATAAGTCGTCGAGCAGTGTCTGAATGCGAGCGAGACGGCGACGCGCTTCGCTGACTGCTGCCTGCATTCCGGCGCGGACCGACAGCGCCTGCCCCGCCGCGCCGCCGTCAGGGCCCGCCACGGACCACATCACCCCTCCGGATCGGTCCATTGTCACGCTCAGTTCCCACGGACCGGACGCAGCGACATGCGTTTCCGCGAGACCGTCGTCATCCGCTGGCTCGAGCGCCATCCAGGCATTGATGAAATCGGACACGGCTACTCCTTCTCGCAGTACTCTGGGACGACCTCCAAACTTTGACTCACCCGGCAAGCCCGGTTATACATACGTCCAGCGGTAAATATCTCGTTTTGAGCTTTCTGAGGGGGGAGCGATGGCGATAAGTGGACACAAGGGAGTAAGTCGAATAGACCAGGTCTCGAAGAATCATCACGGCTGGTACGTCCGGGTTCGATACAACGGTACGACAGTCTCGAAGTTTTTCGCGACGGGCTCTACGGGAATCGCGACAAGGCGCTGAAGGCAGCCGTCGCGTTCCGCAACGAAACGGAGAAGGAGCTCGGCAAGCCGCGCACCGACCGTACCATCCTGCCGATGACGAACCGGAACACGTCGGGCGTCGTTGGAGTTCGTCGCCGCGTCCGGGGTCGAAAACCCGTCGATGGCGTGCAGACTTTCGCCGCGTATTACGAGGCCTGCTGGAGTCCCCGGCCCGGAAAGCTGCAACGAAAGCTCTTCTCCGTCGACCAGCTTGGCGAGCGCGGGGCGTTCCTTGCGGCGTGTGCATTCAGACGCGAGCGTGAACGCGAAATGCTTGGCGGCGAAATCCGGGCCAACTGGGCCGCGGCCGCAGCCAAGATCCTCAGCGTCTAACCGGCTCCGATTCCATTCGCGCGGGATGCCTCGTGTGCCCCGCGCCGGCATCGGTCGGGACCAGGCGCGGCTGCATGCTCCGGGGCGTGCAGCCGCGCCGCGTTCATTCAGCCCTGTGCGGGTTTTCGGAGCCGCCCTCCGACGATGGCGCCCGCCGCCCCGATGAAGGGGTTCAGGAAGTTGATCCAGTGGGGCGTCTGCGACTTCGCCATGGCCTCGAGGTTCGCCACGTTCTCCGGGCGCGGCTCGTTTGCGGCGGGTTCGGCATCATCAACGCGGACGGCCAGCAGAATGCCGGCAGACGCCGACGGCGAAAGCAACGCCACACGATGTAGCGACTGGAGGTGCTTATGGCAGGCGAAACGCCCCGCGTCGGGGCCATCACGTGGGCTGATCTGACGGTGCCGAATGCCGACGAGGTGCGCGGGTTCTACCGCGACGTCGTGGGTTATGACGTCGTCGAGCTCGACATGGGCGGCTACTCGGACTACTGCATGAACGTCCCGGGCACCGAGACGACCGTCGCGGGCGTGTGCCATGCGCGCGGCCCCAATGCGGACCTGCCGCCGATGTGGCTCATCTACATCACGGTCTCGGATCTGGCGGCTAGCGTGGCAAAGGTAAAGGAGCTCGGCGGGAAAGTGATTCGCGAGCCGAAATCGATGGGCGAGTGGGGCTCGATGGCGGTCATCGAGGATCCGGCCGGGGCGGTCGCCGCGTTGATCGAACCTCCGAAATGATCCACACCCCCAGTCGACGGCGGCTGGGCTACGAGGAAGAACTAATGCGACAAGTCGCGGCCGTATTGGCCCTTGTTCTGTCGATGCTCGCTGTAGCTGATGCCCAGCAGCCCGCCGCGACGGCCGAGCCGTCGGTCATCCTGCCCAAGGAGCTCGCGCGCGTGCTGACCGACTACGAAACGGCCTGGCAGGCGAAGGACGCCGCCGCGCTCGCCCGGCTCTTTGCCGAAGACGGTTACGTGTTGCCGAACGGAGGCACGCCGGTGAAGGGACGGGCGGCAATCGAGAAGTTCTACACCGGACATGGAGGCCCGCTCTCGCTGCGGGCGATCGCATTTGCCTCGGACGGCAACGTCGGCTACATCCTCGGTGGATACGCGTCGAAGGCGGGAGAACCGGACATTGGCAAGTTCACGCTGACGCTGCGCAAGGACACGAGCGGTCGGTGGCAAATCGTCTCGGACATGGACAGCGCCAACCAGCGGCCGAAGCCGCCGCAGGCCGGATGGTGAGCGGCGTGCCGTTGCAGAAGTGGATGCGGATCGCGCTCGGGCTCACGGCGGTGATGAACATCGGCGGTGCGCTCGCATTCGCGCCGTTGACAAAGGCCGGCCCGGAGATGCTCAACCTTCCCGGGCCCGTACACCCGATCTACCTCTGGATGATCGCGGAGTTCATCGCCGTGTTTGGCGTGGCCTACGCCTGGTGCGCTGTGAAAGGACGTGCGCCGCGGCTCTTCATCGCGATGGGCGCGGCCGGCAAGCTGCTCTTCTTCGGGACGCTCGTCGCCTTCTGGATGACGGGCGCGCTGAAGCTCGAGGCCGCGGCGGGAGGCATCGGCGACCTGATCTTCGCCGGGCTTTTCCTTTACTGGCTCTACACGGTGCGCGACGGCGCGGAGGGCTGATCGCCTGGCGATCGGAATCATGACCAGACTGAAGACCGCCGCACGATTCCTGTTCGCCGCGTTTTTCATCGCGGCGGGGATCAACCACTTCGTCAATCCGGCGTTCTACGTCGGCATCATGCCGCCGTACCTGCCGTGGCACCTCGCGCTCGTATACGTGAGCGGCGTGGCCGAGATCGTCCTCGGCGCGATGCTGTGTTTCCGGCGATGGATGGCGCTCGCGGGATGGGGCCTGATCGCGCTGCTCATCGCGGTGTTTCCCGCGAACGTGCACATGGCGATGAACCCGGAGCTCTATGCGCCGCTCTCGCCGGTGGGCCTCTGGATCCGCCTCCCGATCCAGTTCCTCCTCATCGCCTGGGCCTGGTCGTATACACGGAAGGCCTGACGTGGCTACGCGGATCAAGAGTAGACAGGATTACAGGATTATCAGGATTGACAGGATCGATCAAGAATCCTGTCAATCCTGATAATCCTGTAATCCTGTCTATTGCTCCGGGTTCAGACCTACGGACAGACGCTGTCGAGCAGGTTGCGGTCACGCAACGTCAGGCGGATCGTTCCGCTCACGTTGCGCACCGTCACCGTCCCCGCCGTCGTCTTGAAGTTCGCATCCATGAAGAACGTCGGGTTCTCGGCGCTGTAGTCGTTGTCGTACGCCCGCAGCCTGATGCCGGGCACGTAGTTGACGAAGTTCGCCTTTCCGCAGTACGTCGTGTTCGTCGCCACCACCGTGTAGCGCCACACGCCGTACGACGGACTAGCCGGGTTCACCACCATCTGGAACCGGTTCCCCGTCGCGTCGTCCACCGAGCAGAACCCGAACGCCGCGCCCACCGTCACCGTGAACGTACACGCCGCCGTGTTCCCGCTCGTGTCCGTCGCCGTGCAGGTCACCGTCGTCGTCCCTTCGTTGAACGTCGAGCCCGACGGCGGCACACACACCGCCGACGCAAGGCCGCAGTTGTCCGTGGCCACCGGCGCCGGGTAGTTCACCACCGTCGAGAACGTGCATCCCGTCGTCGTGTCAGTCGTCACCACGATGTTTGCCGGGCACGTGATTGCCGGCAGTTGCGTGTCCTGCACCGTCACGGTGAAGGCGCACGTTCCCGTGTTCCCCGACGCGTCCGTCGCCGTGCAGTTGACCGTCGTCACGCCGACCGGGAAGGTCGAGCCCGACGCCGGCGCGCACACGATCCCGACTCCAGGACAGTTGTCCGTCGCCGTTGCCGTGTAGTTCACCACCGCCGCGCACGTTCCCGCCGCCGCCGGCACCGTGATCGGCGCCGGACACGTGGCCACCGGCGCCTGCGTGTCGTTGACCGTCACCGTGAACGAGCACGAGCTCGTGTTGTTCGAGGGGTCCGTCGCCGTGCATGTGACTGTGGTAGCCCCGATCGGGAACAGCGAGCCCGTCACCGGCACGCACACCACCGTCGTCCCCGGACAGTTGTCCGACGTCGTCGGATCCGCGAACTTCACCGTCGCTCCGCACACGTTCGCGTCGTTTGCGACCGTCACGTTCGCCGGACACGTGATCGTCGGCGCCGTCGTGTCCGTCACCGTGATCGTGAACGTACACGTCGTGTCCGGACTGTTCGGCGACGCGTCGGTCGCCGTGCAAGTCACCGTCGTCACGCCGACAGGGAACGTCGAGCCCGATGCCGGCAGACAGGACTCCGTCGCGCCCGGACAGTTGTCCGTCGCCGTCGGCACCGTGTAGCTCACCGCCGTCGAGCACTGCCCCGGCGTCTTCGGCACCGTCATGTTCGCCGGGCACACAACCGCCGGCGCCTCGGTGTCCTGCACCGTTACTCCGAACGAACACGTGCCCGTATTGCCCACGGCATCTGTTGCAGTACACGTCACCGTTGTCGTCCCCACCGGGAACGTCGAGCCACTCGACGGCACACACGCGACCGTCGCCCCTGGGCAGTTGTCCGACGCCGATGACGCAAACGTCACCACCGCCGAGCACTGGCCCGCCCCATTCGGCACCGTGACCGGCGCCGGACAGTTCGCCACCGGCGCCTGCGTGTCATTTACAGTCACCGTGAATGAACACGTCGGCCCGCTCGTCGTCGAGCAGTTGACCGTCGTCGTCCCCACCGCGAAGAACGATCCCGAGGCCGGCGTACACGTCACCGTGCCGCACATCCCCGTCGTCGACGGCGCCGGGAAGTTCACCACCGCGCCGCACTGGCCCGCCGTATTCGCAACCGTCACGTTCGCCGGACACGTGATCGTGCACGCCGGCTGCACCGTGATCGTGAACGTACACGTTCCGGTGTTTGCCGCGGCGTCGGTCGCCGTGCACGTCACCGTGGTCACTCCGACCGGGAAAGACGAGCCCGACGCCGGCAGACAGTTGACCGTCGCGCCGGGACAGTTGTCAGACGCCGTCGGCACGGTGTACGTCACCGTCGCCGAACCCGAGGACGGCGGCGATTCCACCACCGTGATGTTTGCCGGGCAGGTCACCGTCGGCGCCTGCGTGTCGTTGACCGTCACCGAGAACGAACACGAACCCGTGTTCGACGACGCGTCGGTTGCAGTACAGGTGATCGTGGACACCCCGACCGGGAAGGTCGAGCCGCTTGCCGGCACACACACGACCGTCGCTCCCGGACAGTTGTCCGAGGCCGTCGGCGTCGTGAAGTTCACCACCGCCGAGCACTGTCCCGCTGTGGCCGCTGTCGAAATGTTCACCGGACACGTCACGGTCGGCGCCTGCGTGTCGTTGATCGTCACCGTGAACGAGCACGTCCCGTCCGGGCTGTTCGCCGACCCGTCCGACGCCGTGCACGTCACCGTCGTCGTTCCGACCGGGAACGTCGACCCCGTCGCGGGAACGCAGACCACCGTCACCGGACCCGGGCAATTGTCCGTCCCGGTCGGCGTCGTGAAGTTCACCACCGCCGAGCACTGCCCCGCCGTGTTCGCCTGCGTGATGTTCGCCGGACACGAGACCGTCGGCGCCTGCGTGTCCTGGATCGTCACCGTGAACGAGCACGATCCTGTGTTCGACGACGCGTCGGTTGCGGTGCACGTCACCGTGGTCGAACCCACCGGGAAGGTCGCTCCCGATGCCGGCACGCACACGACCGTCGCGCCCGGACAGTTGTCCGTCGCCGTCGGCGTCGTGAAGTTCACCACCGCCGAACACTGGCCCGCCGTGTTGCCCGTCGTGATGTTCGCCGGACACGAGACCGTCGGCGCCTGCGTGTCCGTCACCGTGACCGTGACCGTACACGTGCCGTCCGGACTGTTCGCCGATGTGTCGCTCGCCGTGCACGTCACCGTCGTCGCGCCGATCGGGAAGGTTGAACCCGACGCGGGAACGCAGCTGACCGTCACGACCCCTGGACAGTTGTCGGTACCGGAAGGCGTCGCATACGTCACGACCGCGGAGCATTGTCCCGCCGTGGCCGGCATCGTGATGTTCGCCGGACACGTCACCGTTGGGGCCTGCGTGTCCTGGATCGTCACCGTAAACGTGCACGATCCCGTGTTCGCCGACGCGTCCGTCGCCGTACACGTGACCGTGGTCGCCCCGAGCGGGAACGTCGCGCCCGTCGCCGGCACGCACACGACCGTCGCGCCCGGACAGTTGTCGGACGCCGTCGGCGTCGTGAAATTCACCACCGCCGAGCACTGCCCAGGCGTGTTGCCTGTCGTGATGTTCGCCGGGCATGTCACCGTCGGCGCCTGCGTGTCGTTGACCGTCACCGTGAACGAACACGTCGTGTTCGGCGGCACTCCGTTCGACGCCGTGCACGTCACCGTCGTCGTCCCGATCGCGAACGTCGACCCCGAGGCCGGCACACACGTCACCGTCGGCAGCGGACATCCCGTCGCCGCCGGCGTCGTGAACGTCACCGCCGCTCCGCATACGCCAGGCGTGTTGTTGACCGTCATGTTCGCCGGACAGGTGATTGGACCCGGAGGCTCCTGAATCGTGATTCCGAGAGTCTGCGTGCCGGTGTCGACGGTTGCCGACGCCAGAACGGGGTTCGGAGAAGGACAACTCGAAGGTGCCGTGAACGTCGTCTGGGCCTGCAGGGCCGCGATCGGTACCATCGCCGGGCTGACTGACCCAGCCGACGTCGCGAACGTCACCGTCAGGCCATTCATGACGACGGGGTTGACCGCCACATTGTTCGAGTTGGTCGCGAAGCTCGCCGTCAGGGTCGTCGTCGCGTTGAAGCCGAGCATCGTCGATCCAGCCGTCAGTTTCAGGTCGAGTCTCGGGTCGGCATCAAATGCGCCGGAGCCCGTCTGGCAGCCGGCAGCATTCGGAAATCCATCGCAGCCCCACCAGTTGTTTTCCACCAGCGCCGTACCGCCCGTCTGAGCAATGCCGGATCCGCTCGTAGCCGTGTTTCCCGCGATTCGGCTGAGGCTTGCGTTCATCGAGCCGCTAGAAATGAAAAGTCCGCCGCCTGTCGTCGCCGTATTGCTCGAGATCGTGCAGCCGGTGATCGTCGTCAACTGGCCAGCAAAGGAGTTGATGGTGGCGATTCCCCCTCCCTCGTCCGACGCGTTGCCGCTGAAGATGCAACTGGTGATCGCCATCGGAGAGTTCGAGCCATCCGCGATGCCGCCACCGCGTCCTGTCGGGCCGGCCGTCGCGGTGTTGCCGCTGACGGTAACTCCCGTGAGCGTCGTGCTACCGACCGGATTCCCATTGAAAAGGCCCCCGCCCGTCGCGCTGTCACCGGCTCCCTGCGCCGTGTTTCCGGTAATGGCGCCACCCGTCATGATCATTGTCTGACCGCCGACGCCGGCGATCAGAATACCGCCACCGTCCGAGCCGGCCGTGTTGTTCACCACGATGCAGCTCGTGAGCGTGATCGTTCCGCCGAAGCTGTGGCGGATGTTCAGTCCTCCGCCATTCGCCGAGATGATCGAAGACGTCTGGTTCCCAGTGAAGGAACAGCTGGTGAAGGTCACGTCGTGCCTGTCCGAGAAGAGATTGACCCCTCCGCCGCTCGGCGGATCTCCGGCAAGCACCGTCGACAGCGTCCGGTTGTTCGAGATCGTGCAACCCGAGATCAGCACCGTCCCGCGATAGATGTTCGTCATCGGCGCGGCCACGGTGCCGCTGTCGATGTTGATGGCTCCGCCATAGCTGAGCGCGCTGGCGTTGCTGTCGAACGTGCAGTTCGACAGCGACGTCGTCGGGCCGGGCATTGCGCCAGTTCCCGTGAGAAAAATGTCCATGGCGCCACCCGTCTGGGTGAAGCCGGCATTGACGGGAATGTCGTTGCGGGTGAACCGGACGGTCAGATTCGAAATGCTGACGTTGAGGGTCGTATGGGTCCCGTCCTGATTGATCCCGAAGGCCTTGTCCCCCATGTTGCCGGCGAAGGCGGCGTTGCTCGACCCCTGGATGAGAGTGTTGGCCGCTCCATTCCCCAGGATGGTGACGTCGTCGTTGATGTCGAGATCGCCGTTCACGGCCGTGTTGTCGTCACCAACGCGCGTCAGCTGGATGGGGCTGCCGTTCAGCGCCGCGCTGAACGTGATCATGTCCGCGCCGGCGCTCGCATTGGCCGCGACGATGGCTTCGCGCAAGCTGCAATCCGCGTCGCACGTTCCGTCGTTCGTGTCCGCCGTCTTCGTGACGGTGAACGACGCCGCGACTTTCGGGAGGATGGCACGGACGCCGGCGTGTCCCTCCGACAGCACGATCAGTCCCGGTTGCGCCAGCACGCCGAGTCGCATTGGCAGTGCGGCGACCGGTGCGCCGCCCGCGGTGAGCGTGACGGTTCGAAGGGCCTCGCCGCTCTCTCCCTTTTGCCAATCCGAGCCGATGGAAACGATCTGGAGTTGATCGCTCGTCGGGTCCAACACAAGCAGTTCGTCGCCGGGCTGGGCGGCGACGTTTGTGCCCACGATGAGCGGCCGGGATGGCACGCGATCGAGCAGCGCCGAGCTCACCGTCACCCGCCGCACCTCGCTCCACGAATCGGAATCGCTCTGCTTCCACGGCGCCGTGTCGCCGACGTGGTTCTCACTCCGGTCCCGGGCCTCCGCGAACCGCTGTCGACCGGCGACGATCTCGTCCTCCGTCATCGGACGGACATCGAGCGTTCCGCGCGAGACGAACGCGACGTCGCCCTGATCCGACAGCATTGCGAACTCGTTTCGCGACTCCCGGTCCGGAACGAAGTCACCGACCGCGAGCGACAACACGTTCCCGGCCGCGTGCACACGCTCGACCCGTGATCGTGCGAAGGCAGTCTCCGAGCCATCGTTTCGAGGCTGCTCGCCGGCACCGTGAACGATGAACACGTCTGATCCCGCGAGAACCGCCAGATCCATGAACGGCCTGTCGTCCAGCTCCGCGGCAACGAGGACGGTCGCTTCGGATGGCACGGGATACGCGAGAGGCTCGACATCCGCAATGCTCCGGGCAGACGCATAGACGAGAACACGCGGCCCGGCCGGACCCGAGACGGCGATCGCGAGATCCTGTGATTCGTCCGACGGATCGAACCGGCCCGCGACGAGTGCGGTCACATCGCCGGGCAGGGCGATCGTCTGAGCGGCTTCGAACCCGTCCGTGCCGTTGTTCGACAACAGATGAAGCGAAGTGCCGCCGCGCTTCGCCGTGAGCAGATCGACGCGTCCATCCCGGTCGAAATCGCCGAGGGCGACAAAGTCCGCCGCCTCAGGTACCGCGTGCACGGTCGCATCGGGAACGAATGATTCCGGGAACTGACCCGCAGCAATGCCCTGCAGCGTTTCGACTCGGTGGGGTCCGAACGCTTCGGGGTTCGCGAGATGAATGGCCACGAGACCACCGTCGCCGCTGGCAGAACCGACAACGAGGTCGGGATGGCTGTCCCAGTTCAGATCCGCCGAGGCCGCCGAACGCGACTGCGCCTGTCCACTGCCGAGCGGTTGCTCGAGCCCCACCGCACGGCCTTCCTGAAATTCAAGCCAGGGGGCGTCCTGCGAGTCGGAATTCCGCGCGGCCTTCGACGGCTCGACGCGACGCGTTGTCGCAGCAGTCGGGTCGACGACATCGAGCACGCCGTCGGGGCGCATCGCACGCGACGAGGGTGAGACGGCGGATTGGGCGATCGTTGCGATCAGGACGATGCTCGAGACGACGAGCAGCCGAACGACGACGACGACTCGGCTCGGCGAAGCATGGACGGACATCTGGAACCCTCGACTCGTTCGACGACAGAACTGTCGTGACTGGATTGTGCCGCCTGCGACCCCGTCGGCGGCCTCTGCAGTTTGCGCCGCGCCACTTCGTCGATCAAGCAACGGTTCCCAGATCAACACAGATTTGACAGACCCGACCTGTGTCCATCTGTGTCGATCCGTGGAGACGCCTATTACCTTCCGTCCGACTCGAAGTCCTTCAGGATCTCGATCGGCTTCGTGAGGCGTGCGATTTACCGACCCGTCCATTTGTTCGTCACAGAGGCGGCAACTTCCCTTGTGCCAAATCGCTCGCAATTACAGAACCGCGAGCGGTAGCGAGCGGCCTGCGGACGGTTCTCCGTGTGGGATTCTCTGCACATACCGGTCTGACCGAGGCCGGCAGGCGGGACTACTGCCTTCACGAAAGATCCGTCTCGGCCGGCACCGTCCGCAGGCCGCTCGCCGCTCGCGGTTCTGAAACTCGAGGCGGCCGACGCTGCATTGCAGGGCGAACGTGACTCGCGGAAGGAAATGTGACGAACCCATGATCGTCTCTGTAAAGAGACGATCATGGGCACAAATCTGAAATCGGGCTCAGATCGGTGTCAATCCGTAGCATTCGTGAAGATCCGCGGCCCTTCTTCACTACGGCGCACGGACGTCGACGCCCTCTACGGACGGTTCCGGTCTTCCGAATCCGGGCCTTCCGTCACGGCTTCCTCGAGACGATACCAGGCGTCGCGTGTGGCCCTCTTCGCCCTCTCCCACGTGAGATTCGACGTGCCCCTGGCCGACTCCCAACCCTGCTCGAGCTCGCTGTCGATGTCCTCGAATCGCTTGCCCGGGTTCTGTTCGTAGGCTTCCCAACCGTACTGATACGCCGAGCGATACTCGTCGTAGCTCAGATCCGGGTCGATCCCGGGACGCGTTGCGTAGTTCTCACGCCAGTAGGCGTCCTCGGCCGTCGGGTTCACCCCTTCGGCGACGGTCTTGCCCGCCAGGCCACCGACGATGCCACCCACGACCACGCCGACGGCGCCGCCGATCGGGCCGCCGACGACGCCGCCGACTACGGCACCCGTCGTGGCTCCGCCAGTTGCTCCAATTCCCGTCCCCAGCGGATGGGATCCGGGCTCGCCAGTAATCGGATCCGGATTGGTATCGCGTTCCGCATCCACGTTCCGACCATCATTCACGATTCGACTTTCCTTTGACATGTGTCCTCCCAATTGCTCGTTGCGAAGCTGTTACCACCCCCGTGGATCCAGGTCATCGATTTGAACGGTTCGTGTCGTCCCGCACGCGCAAGCCGCGTCCGGCACGAATCGAGAAAGATTGAGAGCAATGGTGCCCCTCCTGATTAAACGCAATGCTCACGACGTGACGACGTCCTCGCGCGCCCAGTGCCGGTGCGCGGCGATGGCGGCCGTGAAGTCCTTCGCGAAGCGAGCAACCTTGTTGCCGGGATCCACGACGACGCCGGCCGCAGCGCCGCTGCGTCGGTCCCGGGGATCGAAGCGGCCGTGAGCACGTCCTTCCCGGCTCCAATAGCGCCGATTGCCTTGCAGTGCTTGTATGCCTGCTGCAGGAACTCGACGGCCTCGGGCATCGCCGCCAGCCGCTGCGCGCTGGCCGCCGCTCCCGGAACGCATACAGCGTCGAAGAGCACCGAGCTTGCAGGAGTTTTCCTGCTGCTCCGCGGTGCGGGTCGTTCTCGTCGGCTCATGGGTTCTCCCTGTTACGGCGGTTCCAGAGTTCGTGACGCTTTCGGGTTCGGTCGGGCGACTAGGAGTGCAACTCGTGTTCCACGTCATTTGCGGGGGATTGGGAGGGTGCCGACGAGCACGTTGTATGCAATCGCGTCGGGCGAGTGACGGAACCGCGG
>JADIYM010000015.1 GCA_016705245.1 Blastocatellia bacterium
GTGGAAGCAGCACCTCGAGCCACTCGGTACAGACTGGCAGAAGCCTTTTCTCGAGACGGCGCCGTACCTGATTGTCGTGTTCCGGATCGACTATGCCGAGCACGTGGTGGGCGATGACGCGTCGGAAGAGCCGCGAATCGAGCGTGAGAAACACTACTACGTGATGGAGTCGGTGGGGATCGCGGTTGGATTCCTCATCGCCGCGATTCATGCGGCGGGCCTCGTGACCGTCACTCACACGCCGAATCCGATGAAGTTCCTCGCTGAGATCCTGGGGCGCCCGAAGAACGAACGGGCGTACCTGGTGCTGCCGGTTGGCTATCCCGCGCCGGACGCCGAGATCCCCGATATCCATCGCAAGCCGCTCGACGAGGTGGTCATGTTCGTGGAGTGAGTGGACAGGATCGACAGGATTGTCGGCGGAGTTGTTGGACTCTCTTCAGTCGAAGCGGACCCCGTCCGTAGTCTCCAGGCAGATTCCAGTCAATCCTCTTCAAATCCTGTCCACTCACCGCTTCACGGTCCCGTCGGTCCGAAGTTGAAGGTCAGATCCGCACCTCCCGGCGCATTCGTGTTCTTCAGGAAGAACGCGCCGTTCGTCAGGTCATAGAGACCGATCGACTCGCCGCCCGCTCCGTCCCAGTTGCCCGAAATCGGCACGAGTCCGAGTCCGCCCGGCCCGAAGTTGAAAGCGAGATCCGCCCCGCCGCTCGTGTTCGAGTTGCGCAGGAAAAACGTCGAGCTCGACCGGATGTAGATGCCGACCGTCGTCGTGCCGTTACCGTCCCAGTCGCCGACAATGGGTACGACGTCTGCGCCGCCGGCGCCGAACGTGAAGACGAGATTCGCCGGACCCGGCGTGTTGGCGTTGCGAAGGAAGAACGCGCCGGTCGTCGGGTCGTAGAGGCCGACCGTCTCATCGCCGTCGCCGTCCCAGTCGCCGTACACTGGCGTGAGGTTCGTGCCAGGTCCGCCGAATCCAAGGACCACGTTCGCCCCGCCCGGGGAATTCGTATTCCGCAGGAAGAACGTCGACGACCCGGGCTCGAACAGTCCCACCGTCCGTGAGTTGTTCCCATCCCAATCGCCGCCGAGCGGTATCCAGCCCGGGTTGGCTGGACCGTAGCCGAAGAACAAGTCGGCCGCGCCCGGAGCGTTCGTGTTGCGCAGGGCATACACGCCCGTCGACCGGAAGTAGAGACCGATCGAGGCCGATCCGTTCGCGTCCCAGTCGCCGCCGACCGGAATCCGCGACGGCGCATTCGCCGCGACCGCGACGGCCGCGTAGACCGTCGTGCCCGCCAGCGTCGTGACCTCGTGATCCTGGGCGCCGCCGTCCGACCAGCCGCTGAACGCAGTGTAGGTCGTGCCGCCCACCGTCTGCGGCAGAGTGATCCCGAGCTGCCGCTTCATTCCAACGACCGACGTCGTGTCGAGCGGAGTCGTCATGGGCTGGCCGTCGAGCGTGACGTCGAGCCCGGACGGAACGGTCCGGAGTTGCAGGTTGCCGACGTTCGGGAAGATGAGCGTCGACTTCGTGTCGGGCACATTGCTCGAGTCGCGCACGGTGAGGATGATCTCGTACCAGACGTCCGTGGCGGTCTCTCCGGTGTCCGGAATGACGAAGCTCCCCGACGTGATACCAGTGATCGGCCCGAGGAACGGATGCGTGTGTTCGTTGTGATGGAACACGACGCGCCACGTGAACGCACTTGCCGGGCGGCTTCCGTCTTCGGGGTCGACACCAGTGCCTGAGTAGTTGATCGTCTGGCCGGCGTTGTACATCGAGTTTGCCGTCGGCGAGACGATCGTCGCGACTGGCGGCGACGTTCCGATGACGATGGGAATGTCGATGCTCGTGTCCGCCAGATTCGGCGATCCGTTGTCGGTCACGGTAAGTCGCGCGATGACCGTACGCGGAGATCCGGTGTACTGATGCGTCGGGTTTGGCACGGTCGACGACGTACTGTCGCCGAAGTCCCACGAGTAGGTCAGCGCGTCGTTGTCGGGGTCCGACGATCCCGCGCTCGAGAACGTCACGTTGAACGGCGCGAGCCCGGCGATCGGCGTGGCCGACGCCATCGCGATCGGCGAACGGTTCGCGCCCGCGGCATATGTGATCCGCCGGATCTGGCCAGAGTTGATCGACGTGAACCAGATCGCGTTGTCGAAATATTCGACGTTGACCGGTCCGTTTGCGCCGGTGCCCCACGCCTCGTCCGACAGCACCTCGTTGCTT
This sequence comes from Blastocatellia bacterium, assembly GCA_016705245.1. Taxonomy (GTDB): domain Bacteria; phylum Acidobacteriota; class Blastocatellia; order UBA7656; family JADIYM01; genus JADIYM01. The sequence goes on from JADIYM010000015.1 coordinate 2,240, forward strand.
TCACTCAGGGTGAGTCGCCGGATGAATCCGTCAACGTAGTCGCCATAGAAGTACGCGTTCTGGTACTCGGTCGGAAAAGTCGTGCCGGTGTAGAACGCACCGCCTGTGATCGAGGCGCCGGTTCCACCGTGGTTGTAGACAAAGACCGGGTTCGTGAAATTGGAGTTCGAGGACTGCCCCTCGGCCGTCGGCCAGCCGTAGTTGGCGCCTGGGACGCCGATGTTCACTTCTTCCCACGTGTTCTGGCCGACGTCGGCGATGAAGAGTGCGTTGGTGCCCGGCTGGACGCTGAATCGCCACGGATTGCGAAGTCCGTAGCACCAGATCTCTTTCCGGACACCCGGCGATGGGTTGTTGAAGAACGGATTGTCGGACGGGATCGAACCATCCTTGTTGATGCGATGGATCTTTCCGGCAAGCGTTGTCAGGCTCTGGCTGTTGCTCGAGGTGGCTCCGCCGTCCCCGCACGCTATGTAGAGTTTTCCGTCTCCCCCAAACCGGAGCTGACCGCCATTGTGGTTGCCTGCGTCGGACGGGATGAGGTCGAGCAGGATGACTTCCGATCCACCGACGACGGCGTTGCCGCTCATGGTGAATCGCGACACGCGGTTCTTCGGTGTGGCAGGCGGATTCAGGCTGCCGGCATTCGTCGTGTAGTAGAGGTAGATGAACCCGTTCGTCGAAAAATCCGGATCGAGGGCGATACCGAGCAGTCCCCGTTCCGAGTTGCTCGTCACCGAGACCGTCAGCGCGGTACCGGTGCCAAGCGGGGCGCCATTGATGTCGAAGATCCGGAGGGCTCCACCCTGCTGACAGACCAGAATCCGGTTGTCAGGCGTGAAGACGAACGAGTTCGGGGCCGAAAGGCCCGTGATGACGTTCGTCTCACTGAAGCCGGCCGGAAGCGTCGTGGCCAAAACCGTAGGGGCGGCAATCCAATACACACATGCGGCGGCTGCGATGGCCGCGCACCCGCGGGCCGTGGCAGCGGCGGCGCGGAAACAGCGATTCAATGCGATCACGGGAATCCTCCTGAGCACGTCGTTGAGTGAAGAACGAAGGCTGTTGGCGCGACAGGCGGGGGGAAACGCTGACGGGCATTCGCCGGTTCGTGTGGCTCGTGATTTCTGAGAGTCGTTGGGGACCGGATTGCCGTCGCAGGAAGGGACCAGTCGCGGGTTCGATTCCTGGGGCCGACGGGGGAGAGTATATCGGTTTGGGCAAGATCGGTGCGAGCAAGGGGAGCCTCCCTTACCTGAGCCTCTGCGTCTTTGCGCCTTTGCGCCTTTGCGCGAACTTCTTCAATCGCTCGAGGAGACTCGCGCAAAGGCGCAAAGGCGCAATGGACAGAAAAAACTCGGAACCACGCAACTCTCTCGCCCTCCCTTCGATCATGGGGCAGTCCACAGTCCCGGAGATCCACATGTTCGACCGCTGGCTCGATACAACGAAGCGACTGTTCTTGCCCGACCACGGCCGCCGCCTCCCCACCGGCGAGATCGCGCTCGCCGCACTCGTCGTCGCCGTGCTCGTGATGATGATCGTGCCGCTGCCGCCAGCCGTGCTCGACTTTCTGATCGCACTGAACCTGGCCGTTTCACTGGCGCTTCTGCTCGTCGCACTGTGCGTCGCCGATTCCTCGAGGCTCGCAGCACTTCCGTCGATCCTCCTGCTAGCTACGCTCTTCAGGCTCGGCCTGAACGTCTCGACGACGCGACTGGTCCTGCTCGACGGCGATGCCGGACGGATCGTCGAGGCGTTCGGCAAGATCGTCGTCTCGGGAAACCTCGTCGTTGGTTGCGTCGTGTTCCTCGTCCTCGCGATCGTCCAGTTCATCGTCATCGCGAAAGGCGCCGAACGCGTCGCCGAAGTCGCCGCGCGGTTCACGCTCGGCGCGGTGCCGGGCAAACGGATGGCCATCGACGCGGATCTGCGCGCCGGTTCGGTCACGCTGGAGGACGCGCAGGAGCGTCGCCGTTCGCTCGAGCGCGAGTCGCAGCTCTACGGCGCTCTCGACGGCGCGATGAAGTTCATCAAGGGCGACGCCATCGCCGGCCTCGCCATCGTCGCCGTGAACATCGTCGGTGGGCTCGGCGTCGGGATGCTCCAGAAGGGCATGTCGATGTCGGAGGCGGCATCGCACTACGCCGTCCTGACGATCGGCGACGGACTGGCTGCGCAGTTGCCGTCGCTACTCGTCTCGGCGACGGCGGGGCTCGTCGTGACGCGAGTTCCGGACGGCGACACGCTTGGAGGCGACATCGCCGACCAGTTCTCGGCGCAGCCTAAGGCACTGCTCGCGACGGCGGGCCTGCTTGCGGTCCTCGGACTCCTGCCCGGCCTGCCCGCGCTGCCTTTCCTCGTTTTCGCGGGGCTGGCGGCGGTCGCAGGAGGCGTGCGATTCCGGCGATCCGAGAGCCTGACGACGGGCGCATCGAAGTCACCGTCGCCGGGCGTTTCACGCGCGGCCGAGCGCGCCCTCACGCTCCCGTCGGGCACGACGGTTCGAATTGCGGCGGGCTCCAGGCTCGCCGCCGCAATCGCCGCGGATGGACGCGCGGCATTCGACGCCGCGTTGGGCGACATCCGGGCTGGAATCTGGGCCAGCCTCGGCGTGAGGTTTCCGGACGTGGCCCTCGAAACGGTTGCCGCGTCGCCACCCCTCGGCTTCGACGTTTCGGTGGGCGCCGCCTCGTGCGCGTCGGGAGTTATTCCGGACCGTGAGCGCTGGATTGGTGCCTCGACCCACGAGCTCGCCGCCATTCGGATCGAGGCGACATCGGACGGTGGCGTCGTGACAGGTCGCGATGGCGCGTGGTCGACGGTAGAGGCGGCCTCAATCGCCGAGCAGGCGGGACTCGTCGTCGCGACGCAGTCCGGAGCGCTGGCCCGGGTCGTCGAGCGCGCCGTCAGGTCGAACGCCGGCGAGTTTCTCGGCGTCCAGGAAGCCCGGGACCTCGCCGATCAGCTCGAGGCCACACATCCTGCACTTGTGGCCGAAGTCGTTCCGCGGCTCGTGTCGCTCGCGCAACTCGCCGACGTGCTTCGGCGCCTCGTCTCCGAGCAGGTCTCGATCCGCGACCTGCGGGCATCTTCAGCGCTTGCGGCGAATGCGCCACGCGAGCCCGAGCCGGCACTGCTGACGGAGCGTGTCCGCGCCCACCTGCGCCGGCAGCTCTCCGCCGACGCCACCGGAGGCAGGCCAACCGTGCCCGTGATCGAGCTCGATCCGGACCTCGAGCTCGCGTTCCGCGAAGCGGCGCGATACGCGGATCCGACCGGCCCGCCTCCGGTCGACCCAAACGTCGCCCGTCGGATCGTGCAGTCGGTTCGCGATCTGGCATCACTCGATCGCGATCCGACGGCGCAGGAGCCAATCGTGCTGACGGCCTCCGAGATTCGCCGACACGTTCGATGGCTGATCGAGTCCGACGCGCCGTGGCTGCGGGTGTATGCGCCGCAGGAGCTGTTGCCGGGTGTGGTGCCGCAGCGGGTCGGGACACTCGGTTAGCCGGTGTGCGAGCGAGGTGAGTGGACAGGACTGTCAGGATTCACGGAGGATGCACGGGATGCGCCAAGGGAAGAAGAATCCTCCGAGTGTCGTTCGGTGCGTGCTGTTCGATCTCGACGGGACGCTCGTGGATTCGAGACGTGACATCGCCGCTGCACTCGATGATGCGCTTGCTGTGCATGGGATCGCCCCGATTGGCGTCGACCGGCTGGCGCCGCTCGTCGGCGACGGCGTTTCGATGCTGATCCGGAGGGCGCTGACGCTGACGGAGATGCCGCTGGACCTCGAGCCGGCCGTCCTCCCCACGTATCTCGAGGCGTACGAGAGAAGGCATCTCGAGACGACGACGGCGTATGCCGGTGTTCCCGAAGCCATCGAGGCGTTGGCCGAGCGCGAAGTCGCGATGGCCGTCGTCACCAATAAGCCTCACGGCTTCTCGGTATCGATCCTCGAGCATCTCGGATTGATGCGGTACCTGCGCGTCGTCATCGGCGGCGACAGCATGGTGCATCGCAAGCCTGCGCCCGAGCCGCTTCTTTCGGCGATCGCGACGTGCGATGCGGTGCCCGAGACATCGGTCATCGTCGGCGACGGCGACACGGACATGCAGGCCGGCATCGCGGCGGGGCTCTACACGATCGGGGTGACTTACGGATTCCGGTCCGCAGCGCAACTCGTCGATGCCGGTGCCGATGTGCTCATCGACCGGATGGACGAGCTGGCGCGGGTGCTCGATCAGAACCGCGAGCGGTAGCGAGTGGCCTGCGGACGGATTGGCGATCGAACGACCGTCGGCGGACCACTCGCTACCGCTCGCGGTTCCGGTGCTACACCTTCGCTTTGGCGCGGAACTCCGCGGCTTTTTCTTCCATCCCGACTTCGATCGCTGCCTCGACGTCGACGCCCTTCGACTCGGCGTAGGCCCGCACGTCCTGCGTGATTTTCATCGAGCAGAAATGCGGTCCGCACATCGAGCAGAACTGCGCGTGTTTGGCCGCATCCGACGGCAGCGTCTCGTCGTGGAACTTGCGCGCCGTCTCGGGATCGAGTGACAGGTCGAACTGATCGTCCCACCGGAACTCGAATCGCGCGCGGCTGAGCGCGTCGTCGCGCTCCCGTGCTCCCGGGTGCCCCTTCGCGAGATCCGCCGCGTGCGCCGCAATCTTGTACGCGATGACGCCGGCCTTGACGTCTTCCTTGTCCGGCAGACCGAGGTGCTCCTTCGGCGTGACGTAGCAGAGCATCGCCGTTCCGAACCATCCGATCATCGCCGCCCCGATCGCCGACGTGATGTGGTCGTAGCCTGGTGCGATGTCGGTCACGAGCGGCCCGAGCGTGTAGAACGGCGCCTCGTGGCACATCTCGAGCTGCAGGTCCATGTTCTCCTTGATCAGGTGCATCGGGACGTGTCCCGGCCCCTCGATCATCGTCTGGACGTCGTGTTTCCACGCGATCTCGGTCAGCTCGCCGAGCGTGCGCAGCTCAGACAACTGCGCCTCGTCGTTTGCGTCCGCGACACAGCCCGGACGCAGCCCGTCGCCGAGCGAGAACGAGATGTCGTAGCGCTTCATCAGCTCGCAGATGTCCTCGAAATGCGTGTAGAGGAAGTTCTCGCGGTGATGCGTCAGGCACCACTTCGCCATGATCGAACCGCCGCGCGACACGATCCCCGTCACGCGATTAGCGGTAAGCGGTACGTAGCGCAGCAACACGCCGGCGTGAATCGTGAAATAGTCGACGCCCTGCTGCGCCTGCTCCTCGAGCGTCTCCATGAAGATGTCGATGTTGAGGTCTTCGGCCTTGCCGCCGACCTTCTCGAGCGCCTGGTAGATCGGCACGGTCCCGATCGGCACCGGCGAGTTGCGCAGGATCATCTCGCGCGTTTCCTTGATGTTCTTGCCGGTCGAGAGATCCATGACCGTGTCGGCGCCCCACTTCGTCGACCAGGTCAGCTTTTCGACTTCTTCCTCGATCGACGAACTGACGGCGGAGTTGCCGATGTTCGCGTTGATCTTCACGAGGAAGTTCCGGCCGATGATCATCGGCTCGCTCTCCGGGTGCAGCCGGTTCGCCGGGATTATGGCGCGACCGCGGGCGACCTCGCTGCGGACGTACTCGGGGTCCACGTTTTCGCGAAGCGCGACGAAGCGCATCTCCTCAGTGAGCTCGCCCTTTCGCGCGTAGTGCATCTGCGAGAAGTTCGTGTCGCCCCGCGCGATACGCGCGTCGATCCACGGCTGGCGAAGCTTCGGGAGGCCCTTTCGCACGTCGTGGCCCTGCGGGCCGGAAGTCTCGTAGAGGTGGATGGTCTCGCCGTTCGTGAGGCGAACCTCCCGGGTCGGGATCTTGAAGGTGTCAGTCATTGGTTTGGTTGGGTTATCCGCCGATGGAGGCCATCGTTTCTGCTGAGGGTGTGAAGCCCGGCTCGTTGATGCCGTGGCCGGCTTCCTTGGTCGCAACCGTCGCGATGAGGAACTGGCGAATCTCGTCGTCTGATGCGCCGCCGCGGACGAGGAACTTGAGGTCGTGCGACCTGGACGAGAAGAGGCACGTCCGGAGCCGTCCGTCGGCCGTCAGCCGCAACCGGCTGCAGCCGTCGCAGAAGGGCTCGGTGATCGTCGTGATGAAGCCGAGCTCGCCCGGAGCGCCGTCGGCGAAGCGGTACCGCGTCGCGGTTTCGCTCCGGCTGGCACGTTCGACCGGCACGAGCGCGTAGCGTTCACGAATCATCCCGAGCATCTCGGCGCCCGAGACGACCTGCGTCCGATCCCAGTCCTTCTTGCCGTCGAGCGGCATGTATTCGATGAAGCGGACGGTGAGGTCGTGCGAACGAGCAAAGTCCGCGAAGTCGACGACTTCGTCCTCGTTGAAGCCGCGGATGACGACGCAGTTCACCTTGATCGGTCCGAGCCCAGCGGCACGCCCCGCCTCGATGCCCTCGAGGACTCGGGAGAGCGCGTCGCGGCCCGTCAGGAGCGCGAACTTGGCAGTCTTCATCGAGTCGAGGCTGACGGTGATGCGCCCTGAACCCGGCCGCCGCGGCTTCTCCGCGTTTTCGGGAAGGAAATACGCGTTCGTCGTGCGCGAGGTCGATGTCTCCGGCGACCGAGGAAATCATCTCGACGAGTCGCGACAGGTCTCGTCGCAGCAAAGGTTCTCCGCCGGTGAGTCGAATCTTCCGGATGCCGAGCGGAACCGCGACCTCGATGATGCGGGTGATTTCTTCGTAGGTCAGGATCTCGGAACGCGCGATCCAGTTGTTGTGTTCTTCGGGCAGGCAATAGACGCAGCGGAAGTTGCAGCGATCCGTGAGCGATACGCGCAGGTCCGTGATCCGCCGTCCGAACGAGTCGGTCAGGCCCTGATCACGGGAATTGCCCAGCATTGGAAGCTCGCGAATCATAGTCCACAGCTCGCACCGCAGTATTCGCGAATCTTAACCTCGCGACTTGGTGAACACAACGAAGCAAGTCGCGCGGCAGGAAGCGGAACAGGTCCTTGCGTCTTCCTTTGCGCCTTCGCGCCTTTGCGAGTATCTCTTCAAGCAGTCGAAGAAGTCCCCGCAAAGGCGCAAAGGCGCAAAGGAAAACGCGAAACCCGCTCAGCGCATACCGAGCAGGAACCGGCTCACAACCTCGTGAATCTGGTCGTAGCCGAGCGGCTTGGCAATCGCTTCGTTGGCGCCGGCGTCGACCGCGTCGAGGCAGCAGCTGCTGCCGAGGGCCGATATCGCAACGATCGGTACGCTCGCTAGCCCGTTCTCGGAGGCCCGGAGCGTGCGGATCAGATCGATGCCGTTCATCAGGGGCATGTTCACGTCGGTGATCACGAGGTCGGGATGGTTGGCGCGCGCGAGGCCGAGCGCTTCAACTCCGTCGGCAGCGCGCAGAACCCGATAACCATCCATCTCGAGCATGACCGCGAGCATCTCGCGACTGTCAGCGTGATCCTCAGCCAGGAGGACCGTGAGCTTCGTCCGTTCCGTCATCCGGCGTACCCCGCGGGTTCTCCAGTGTTCGTTACCATCCTTGACGGTACCGGAGGGGTTCCGATGGCGCAAGTCCATTGTTTGCCGTTCCTGCAGGCAGCCACCGACGTTTCGCGGTAGGATGGCCAGCGTGGCGGATCCAAGGAGGAATCCCGATGAGCGTAATGGACCTCACGTCGATGCTCTTCGTGCCGGCGGCCAGCGCGAAGATGATAGGAAAGGCGCGCAGCCTCGATGCCCCCGCCGTTATCCTCGACCTCGAGGATGGTGTCGGCATCGGCGAGAAGGTCTCGGCACGCGAGGGGCTCGCGACCAACATCGGCGAATCGTGGCCAGGGCGTCCGCTTCTCTTCGTTCGCGTGAATAGCCCCGGCACCGAGCATTTCGAGGCGGATCTTGCGGCCGTCGCCCGACTGCCGCTTGCCGGCATCTGCATTCCGAAGTGCGATACGGCAGCCGACGTGGTCCATGCCGAGCGATTGCTGCTCTATGCCGGAGCGTCGGCTGACTTTCACCTCTGTCCGTTCATCGAGAGTGCGCGGGGCATCGTCCACGCGGCGGCGATCGCGTCCGCAACGCCCCGTGTTGTTGCGGTCGCGCTCGGCAGCGAAGACCTCGCCGCTGACATGGGAATTCGCCGAACGAAGGGCGGCGCCGAGCTCGCCTACTGGCGCGGGGTCGTCGCGACGGCGGCGCGCGCGGCCGGGGCGATTCCCATCGACGGAGTGTTCATCGATTTCTCGGATCCCGAAGGTCTCGAGGCCGACGCCGCGGTCGGGCGGTCGATGGGCTTTGGTGGCAAGCAGATCATTCATCCGTCGCAGGTCGGGCCGGTCGCGCGTGCCTACGCGCCAACAGATGACGAGCTCGACCGTGCGAGGCGTATCGTCGCGGCATTCGACGAGGCCGAGCGCGAAGGCCGCGGCGTCGTGGTCGTCGACGGGCGGATGATCGATCGGCCGATCGTGTTGCAGGCGAGACGGCTCCTCAGTTCTCTGTGACTCCGTGCCTCCGTGACTCTGTGTGCGAAGCTCTGCACAGACGCTTCGCACACAGAGACACTGAGACACAGAGCCACAGAGGCTCCTGTGTTAGCATTCGCCGCTTATGTCGAAGCAACGGACGCTCGTGATCGGTCTCGACGGCGGCACCTTCAAGGTCATAGACCGCCTGATCGCCGAGGGCCGCATGCCGACGCTCGAGCGACTCACCCGCGAAGGCGTCCGCGGCTCGCTCGAGTCGACAATCATCACGAACAGCTTCCCGGCCTGGACGACCTGCACGACCGGCGTGAACCCCGGCAAACACGGCATCTTCTACGCCCTGCTGCGCGACCGCACACGCTACGGCATGAAGCTGATGAACTCGTCGGACGTGAAGGCGCGCCGCCTCTGGGACCTCCTCAACGACGCCGGGCTCACCGCCGGCATCGTCAACGTGCCGGGGACGTATCCCCCGCAGCCGCTCGACGGATATCTCATAACCGACATGCTGACGCCGAGCCTCGAGAGCCGGTTGACTGAGCCCGAGTCGCTCAAGGCCGAGATGCTCGACGAGATCGGCGACTACATCATCGACGTGCCGATCGGACGTGGCGACAATGACTACGTCCGCGACCGACTGTTTCGCTCGATCGAGCTGCGCGAAGAGCTGACGCTCTGGCTGCTCGATCGTCACCCGTCCGACTTCTTCATGTGCATCTTCACGGAGCTGGATCGCTGCCAGCACCGGTTCTGGAACGACTCGGATCCCGAGCACCCGCTTTTCGAACAGGGCAATCCGTACCAGGGCGTCGTCGACGACGTATACGCGCGATGCGACCAGGCCGTCGGACGGATCCTCGAGCACGTCGGCGACGACGTCCGCGTTTTCATCGTGTCGGACCACGGTTTCGCGGGGTACCGCAAGAACGTCCTCATCAACCACTGGTTGATAGATCAGGGACTGCTCGTGCTACGCGACGCGCCGGCCGGGCCGACGCTCGTCGAGCGGGTGACCGGCAGACTAAAGCGGATGTTCGCGCCGCCCGCACCTCCGAAGGACGGCGCCAGCTACGTTTCGAAGTGGACGAACGTGACGAACTCAGAAAACGACTATCTCGAGCGCGTCGACTGGTCGAAGACAAAGGTCTACTTCGCGCAGCACGGCGGATTGCGGGTGAACCTCGCCGGACGCGAGCCTCACGGCATCGTCGACGAAGCGGGTTACGCCGACGTCGTTGCGCACATCCGCCGCGAGATCGTGAAGCTGCGGTTCCCCGACACGGGCGAGCAGATCTTCGAGACGGTCGTGACGAAGGAGGACGCGTTCTCCGGCCCGTTCCTCGAGGACGCGCCGGACATCCTCGTCGACGGCGCGCGGCGCACGCGGCTGCGGATGTCGCTGATGCCGGGGCAGGGACTGTTCGTCGACGCGGTGCACGCGGGTCACGACGAGCTGGGGATCTTTTTCGCGACGGGACCCGGCATAAAGCGCGGTATCGAAATCGAGGGAGCGAAATTGCAGGACGTGACGCCAACGGTCCTCTATCAGTTCGGCCTGCCGTTGACCGAGGACATGGACGGAAGTGTGCTCGAGGAAGTCTTCACCGACGAGTTCCGCAGTGGCCGAACGATCGACCGGCGCGGGACCAGCGTGCTCGCCGACCATTCCGAAAGCGTCTACGCCGAGGACGAGCGCGAAGAGCTCGAAGGCCGGTTGCGCGATCTCGGTTACATCAACTGAAAGAGTCTTCTCGACTTCGCACGCGTCGAGTCCTACACTGCCAGCGTATGCAGGAGCTCGAGACTCCGGAGTCCGCGACGACCCCGCTGAATCCGGACCCAAAGAAGAACGACGATCCATCAGCAGCGCCGAGTTCGGTACGGCGATGGCGCACTTCTATCGGGGCGAGATCTCGCGGGCGAACATCTGGCGCCAGCGCCTGGATGCGACTTTCAATTGGGCGGTCCTGACGACCGGCACGACGCTCAGCTTCGCGTTCGGCACCGAGTCGAGCCCGCACGTCGTCATCCTCATCAACTCGATGCTCATCATCGTGTTCCTCTTCATCGAGGCACGGCGGTATCGCTATTACGAAGTCTGGTCGAGCCGGGTGCGCGTGCTTGAAACCGACTACCTCGCACCGATCCTCTCCCCGAAAGTCCGCGCCGTTGTCCCGCGCGACGTATGGGCCGAGCACCTGGCCGAGGACCTCATGCGACCGCACTTCACCGTCGGTCTATGGGAGTCGGTTGGCCGGCGGCTTCGGCGGAACTACATGTGGGTGTTCATGCTGCTCACGATGGCGTGGGCGGTGAAGGTCGCGATCCACCCGACGCCTGTGCGCAATTTCGGGGAATTCATGAATCGCGCGGCGATCGGGGCGCTGTCGGGACCGATCGTGATCGCCATCGTCACGATCTACATGGCGCTGCTCTGGATGATCAGCTTCAGCACGATGGCTCGCCAGCGGGCTTCGTCGGAGGTGTCGACTGGCGGGCTCGAGCGGTCTATGCCACCGCCGCGCGAAGGGAAGCGGAAGAAGCGACGCGATGACCCTGATATGACGGCGACGTTCGAGCCGGTCGTACGGCGGGCAACGGCGACGCTCAAGCCGCGGAACCCGAAGGACTGAACCGACGCGGATCGAGCAGCTCGGCTGCGGCGTGCGGTGCGTCGCCGCGAACGAGTCCGGCAACGATCTTCGCCGTGACGGGCGCGAGCAGGATGCCGTTGCGGAAGTGCCCGGTCGCCGCGATCAGGTTCTCGCCGAGTTGGCCGACCGCGGGCAGGTCATCGGGCGTGGCGGGTCGCAGGCCGGCCCAGGCCTCGCCGCCGAAGGCGCCGCCAAGGGAAGGCACGACCTCGCGCCCGGCCTCGAGCAGGTTTCCGACGGCGCTTGCGACGACCGACTTGTCGAAGCCGACGCGTTCCATCGTTCCGCCGACGAGCACGCGTCCGTCGATGCGCGCGACGACGTAGCAGCGTTCGCTGCGCAGAACTCGCCGGCAAGGCGGCGAGACGAGCTCGAGCATGAGCATCTGGCCCTTTACCGGCTCGACGGGCACGGAGAATCCGCCGATGAGCGACGACCAGCTGCCGGCGGCAACGACGACGCATTCGGCGTCGATGGGGCCGGCCGTGGTGTCGACGCCGACAATCCGGTCGTTTGCGTCGCGCAGGAGCGAGCGGACGGGCGTGTGTTCGACAATCTTGACGCCCCTGGCATAACACGACAGCGCGGCGGCTTCGACGAGTTTGCGGTTGTCGACCTGGTGGTCGCCCGGGACCGAAAGCGCCGCGGTGACGAGCGGCGAGAGTGCCGGCTCTTCGCGCCGGGCGATTTCGACCGGGATCATCTCGCTGTGCAGGCCGAGCGAGGCGTGGAGCGCCGCTCGCGCGCGGAGGGCTGCGGCTTCTGTATCGTCGAATGCGACGAGGTATGTGCCGTCGTCGCGATACCAGACGTCGGTGCCGACTTCGGCGAAGAGCTCGTCGGCGAGCGTGGCGTGGAGATTCCGGCTCTCGATGCAGAGGTCGAGGAACGGGCCCGGCTCGACGGCCTCGGCGAGGGGAGCGAGCATGCCGGCGGCGTCGTGCGAGGCTTCGCGGCCTACCTTGGCGCGTTCGACGAGGGTGACGCGGTGGCCGTCGTGCGCGAGCTCGCGCGCGACGAGGCAGCCGATGAGGCCGCCGCCCACCACAACCACGTCTGTGTGTCTCGTCGTCATACTTGAGAACGGCGGACTATACCGGACGGTCGGCGGGTGAACCAGACGCACTGCCTCTTGCGCGAAGCGTTGGAGTGCGGCGCGCAGCGCCGCTTTGGATTGTCTTCGAAGTAGCGGACGTCCGGGGAAATCCAAAGCGGCGCTACGCGCCGCACTCCAAGGCGCTTCGCGCAAGAGTGCAGTCCGCTGTCCGACATTTGACACGCCGCACGCACTGCGCGACATTTCGAGCGGCGCGGGAGGCGCCGATACGCCAGCATGCTCTACTTCCTGTTCGCCGTCCTGCTCGTGATCTGCGGCTGGCTCGCCTCGGTGGTCGTCAGCCAGCGTCAACGCCTCGACGCGGCCGAAGAGTCAGCCCAGGTCGAGCGCGCCATCGTCCGCGCGGCCGTCCAGCGCGGGGGCCGTATCACGGCGCTCGACGTCCGTCAGGCGGGCGACGCGGGAATCGCCGAGATCGAGAAGCAGCTCCGGCGATTGCAGGCATCGGGCTACTGCGAAAGCGACCTCACCCCGGACGGGCAGACGATCTACATTTTCCCGGCGTTCGACGATGCGCCGATCCGCGCGCGCCGGCTCGAGAAGCAGGTGCTACAACTCGCGAAGACCACGGGCGGACTCGTTCGGTTGAGCACGATCGCGACCGAGACGGAACTGACCTACGTCGACGCCCGACAGATGGTGCACCACATGCACGAGGCGGGAATCTGCGAGCCGACAGACGATCCGGACGCGTTCCGGTTCTTCCGAACGAGAATTACGGACGGGGGCGAGACCGAATCCGGCACGAGGGCAGCACCTCTCGTGCCGGAGCGGAATGGGTGACTTGAGTCACTCTTGCCCGATGGTTCGCGAGCGACCACAGTCTTGATGTTGTACTCAGAACCCTCCGCTATTCTGCCCGTTTCTGGCTGGATCGGTCTGCGACGCATCCATCGCCAGAATGTCGGTCGTGAAGTTGGCATCGAGTCCGACCGTGGCGGTATTGCTACCGTTCTGGCCCGTAAGCGTCCCGGTCTTGTTGCCAGGCTTGAGAACAACGATGTTCATCGCCTTGCCGCTGAGTGTTCCTGTGACGGTCAGCTCCTGCTTGGCCGCGTTGTAGCTCCACGTGACGATAATGGTTCCGAAGAAACCCTGACTTCCTGTCGAATCGCTGGTTGCCATTGAGGGATGCCTCCAAATCTGGGGTGAATAGGGCCAGAACTACGGCCAAGTGTCGTATCGGCACTATCCTGAAATCCTGAAGTCCGAAAATCGTCGTTGTTGCTCTGCCCGGTTCAGGATGGTATGAAACGCTGAAGTGCTCCACAGACTCGCGAATCTGCTTCGTCCGGCCAGGCACGCTGAATCGGGTCGAAAGTCATCGTCGGCTTGCGATGATGGACTTCGTCGCGACGTGTCGCATCAGGACAGGACATCATCCTTTTCGGACTCCGAGACGCTCGACCCCCTTCCGTTTGGCTCGCCGGCGGTGCGCGTGTACACCGATCGAGACGGACTGCCAACGAACTCCGTCAATGACGCCTGCTTCGACTCGGCCGGCTTCCTCTGGATTGCCACCGAGGACGGCGCTGCTCGGTACGATGGTCGCAAGTGGGTCGTCCATCCGATGCCGAATCGTCTTCGCGGGAACAATGTCCGGAGCATCGTCGGGTCACGTGACGGAAGCATGCACTTCGGCACACTTGGCGGTGGTCTGATCCGGTACTCGAACGGGCAGTTTGAAGTGATAGGCGTTGAGGATGGATTACCGGACGGTTTCGTTCTCTGCATCCACGAACGTGTGGATCGGCGGGGCCAAACTGAGCTCTGGGCAGGAACCCGGAAGGGGCTCGTGCGGTGGTCGGATAAGGGGATGGAAGTACTCACTACGTCCGACGGCCTTCCCGATAATGTCGTGGTCGCCATCACGCAGTGCAAGGGTGACGACGGCGAAGACGAGCTCTGGTTCGCAACGCAAAACGGACTGGCCAGACTTGCCAACGGCTCGTGGACGATTTACCGCGAGCGTGACGGCATGCCGAGCAGCAGCGTGCTCTCAGTGGTTGGGATACCGGCTGCCGATGGAACTCGGGTTCTCTGGGCCGGCACAGCCTCCTCAGGGTTGGCACGCTTTCATCGGGGAATTTGGACGACGTTTACCGACGACGATGGACTTCCGGCGCTACGGATCCGCTCTCTTGCTCCTGTCGCGGGAAGCGATGGCCTGTCGGTATGGGTCGGGACTTCTGGCGGTCTTTCCAAGATCACCGGCGATCGGGTCGTGAATCTCCGAAAGTCCCTAGGATTGGGCACGATCTGCGTGAACTGCATCATGACCGGTCAGCACGGAGGTCCAGACGGGTTCCTCTGGATTGCCACCGACGGGGGTGGGCTGGCGCGATTCCGCTTTTGGCAAGTGGATTTCCTTTCCTCGCACGACTGGATTGGAAGCGACTCCCGTTTCGGCGTATTGCGAGGCACGCGTTGATGACGGTCCCGGAAGTATGTGGGTCGCCGGAGCCGACGGCCTGCGGGTCTTCGACGGGCAGGGCTGGACAAACCGCACGGAACTTGTTCCATCGATTTCAACCTTCGACAAGGAACACGGCTATCCCACGCACTCCACGTATTCGCTCCGTGTGATCAACAAGGAGGACGCAGCAGCAACGGTCTGGGCTGCAACGGATGTCGGCCTCGTCTCAATTACCGGATCTCAGCTCGAGCTCTACGATCGCAGCGCGGGCCTCCCGCACTACGTCGTCAAACAGATCATCCTCGAATCCGACCGTTCCGGAGACTTTTCGATGTGGGTCGCGACGGACGAGGGCCTCTGTCGAATCACACCGAGCGCGATCCGGATCTGGAATGCAGGCACGGGCGTGCAAGCGAACAATCTGGCGGATCTCTGCATTTCGCGAAGAATCGATGGCACGAGGGTCATGTGGGTCGGCACCAACAGTGGCGGCTTGGCGTACTTCGACCCGGACGCTGAAGACCTGAAGTGGCACGCGCTGTCGTCGATGACGACTCCAGCGCTGCCGAATGACGACATTGTAGGACTGGTCGCCGACCGTCAGAACCGCATCTATGCTCTCACGAACAAGGGGGTCGCACGGATAACTCTCCTTTGCCGAAATCCGGACGGGAGCGACCACATTTCGATCGAGGTCTTCACGTCTGACGATGGCCTTCCGAGCAGCGAGTGCAATGCGCGATCCGGATATCTCGATTCGCGTGGGAGAGTCTGGATCGGAACGGTTGCCGGCGCAGCCGTGCTCGACCCGGAGGCCGAGACGTTCGATCGGAGTCCGTCGCCGCTGCGGATCACGCAAGCCCATCAGCTGAAGTCCGGGAGAGAGCTCCGACAGGGACACGTCCTCGTTCACAACGAGAACGACGTCGTCTTCGAGTACGCCCTTCTCTTCTACTATCGCGAAGCAGACTCCCGGTTCCGCACCCAGCTCATCGGCTTCGACGATCGGCCGTCCGAATGGACGTCGGAAGCCAAGCGCTCGTACACGAACCTTCCGGCCGGGAACTACGTCTTCCGGGTCTGGGCACGCGACTACGCCGGCAACATCTCGGGCCCGGTCGACCACGAATTCCGCATCAAGGTCGCGCCGTGGCGCACCTGGTGGGCCTACGCGGGCTACGCGAGCGCGGCGGGCGCCGCGACATACGGCGGCGTCCGATGGCGGCTCCATCAGCTCCGGCTCCGCAACGAGATGCTCGAAGCCACGATCCGCGAGCAGACCGCCGATCTCGCGGCGAAGGTCGACCAGCTCCGTTACTCCGAGATGACGACGCGCGAGAAGGCCGACGACTCGCCCTCGCCGTCGACCAGCTCCGCGTCCTCGAACAGAAAGGCCCAGAAGGCGCGTCTCGAGGCCGTCGGCGCGAAGGACCGGGCGCTCGAGGCGAGTCGTGCGAAGTCCGAGTTCCTCGCGAACATGAGCCACGAGCTGCGCACGCCGCTCAACGCCGTCATCGGCTTCGCCCAACTGCTCGAACGCGACCCCGATCTCAACCGCGAACAGCGCGAGCACCTGACCGCAATCCTCTCGAGCGGCGAGCACCTCCTGCACCAGGTCATCAACGACGTCCTCTCGCTCTCGAAGATCGAGGCCGGGAAGATGTCGCTGACGATTGCCCAGTTCGATCTGCACCGCACGCTCGAGGGCGTCGAGGCGATGCTTCGCGGCCGCACGCGCACGAAGGGACTGCAGCTCACAGTCGTCCGCGATCCCGACGTGCCCCGGTTCGTGCTCGGCGACGAGGGCAAGCTGCGGCAGATCATGATCAACCTGCTCGGAAACGCCGTGAAGTTCACCGACGCCGGGTCGATCACCCTTCGGGCCGCGTGGCAGGACGGCATCGGGATCTTCGACGTCGAAGACACCGGGCACGGCATCGCCGAGGAGGAACTCGAGAACCTCTTCGAGGCGTTCGTCCAGACCGAGAGCGGCCGGAAGTCGAAGGAAGGCACCGGGCTCGGCCTCGCCATCAGCCGGAATTTCGTGCAGATGATGGGCGGCGACATGCGCGTCCGCAGCACGCTCGGGAAGGGAACGACGTTCTCGTTCGACGCGGAACTGGCGGCGGTCACGGAAGGCGGCGATCGCATCGAGACGCGGCGCATCGTGGCGCTCGAGGCGGGGCAGCCGGAGTTCCGGATCCTCGTCGTCGACGACGTCGAACGGAACCGGACCGTCCTCGTGAAGCTGCTCGAGGCGGTCGGGTTCGTCGTCGATGAGGCCGCCGACGGTCGCGAGGCCGTCGCGAAATGGTCGAGCTGGCGGCCGGACCTGGTCCTGATGGACAAACGAATGCCCGTGATGGACGGGCTCGCGGCGACGCGCGAGATCCGGCGGCTCGAGGCGGAGTTCGAGGACGCGGCGCTGCCGGAGTTCGAGGGTGCGCCGGTGCCGCCGGTCGGCCGGACCGTGATCATCTCGCTGTCGGCGAGTGCGTTCGAGCACGAACACGTCGAGATTCTCGGTGCCGGGTCGGACGAGATCATCACGAAGCCGTTCCGGCACGAGCGGCTGTTCGAGGCGTTGTCGAGGCACCTCGGGGCGCGGTTCGAGTCGTACCTGGATGACGAAGATCTGGAGGCGTCGATAGCGCCGTCCGAGGCGCCGAGCCCGGATCGGCTGAGGGACTTGCCGTCGGAGTGGGTGGCGAGTCTCGTCGAAGCCGTCGTGCGCGGAGACGTCGAGCAGTGCGTGACGATCGTCGACCGGATCGGCGAGCGCGACGAAGAGCTGGCGTCGCATCTGCGGACGCTCGTGCGGAGTTACCGGTTCGACGATATCCAGCTGCTGATCGAAGAGTCGCTCTCGGCATAGAGGGCGAGTCCTTACTCTGTGCCTCCGTGTCTCGGTGCCTCTGTGTGCGAAGCTCTCAGACGCTACGCACACAGAGGCACGGAGGCACGGAGGCACGGAGGCACGGAGACACAGAGCGCCCTTGAGAATGTAGCCCGAGCCTCCTACAGTCCGCTATCGACATGCCCCTCACCTGTCCGTCGTGCAGCACCGTCAATCCCGACGCAGCCGTTTACTGCGGCTCGTGCTCCCAGAAGCTCGTCGCCGGCGAGACCTGGGTCACCGGCTCGCAGCCGATCTCCGTCCGGACCTGGCTCATCGGCAGCAGCGCGGACTGTGACGTCGTCATCCCGCGGCCGACCGTCTCGCGCCGCCACTGCCGGCTCGTCCGCACGGATGGCCGCTACTCCCTCGAAGACCTCGACTCGCGCAATGGCACGTTCGTCAACGGCACGGCGATCCGCGGCGCTACGGCTGTTTCACACACCGACAAGATCACCGTTGGCCAGACCGAGCCGTTTCCCTGGGGCGCCATCCTCGAGCCCGACCCCGCCGCCGACATTCCGCCGACCACCGCCGGTCGCCGAAGTGTCGGAGCCATGGACGTCCAGCCCGAACGCCCCCTGACCCTCGACGCGGAACTCGTCGCCGCCGGCGCCCTGCGCGTGCTCACGATCGGCCGCGCCACCGGCAACGACATCGTGCTCGACTACCCGATGGTCTCGACGCGGCACGCCAGGGTCGTGATCCGCAAAGACGGCGCGGTCATCGAGGACCTCGGATCGACGAACGGCACCGCGGTCGGGACTCGCGAGAACCGCATCAAGTCCGCACCCATTGGCAAGGACGACGCCGTGTTCTTCGGATCGTTCCGCATCGCAGCGTCGCGACTGCTGTCGGGTCCGGTCGAGCTGGGAGCGGGCTCTGGAACGCTGCTGCCGTTCCGCGGGGCGGAGATCGTCTTCGGCCGCGACCCGTCCGCCGGCGAAGTGCTCGACACACCGATGGTCTCGTGGCGCCACGCGCGCATGCTGCGCGCCCCCGAAGGCGCGACGATCGAGGACCTCGGATCGACGAACGGTACCTACGTCAACGGGCAACGCATTTCCGGCGTGACGGCGATCAAGGCGGGCGACGTCATTTCGATCGGCAGCTTTGCGTTCAAGGTGCGGCCGA
Source organism: Blastocatellia bacterium (assembly GCA_016705245.1). Classification (GTDB taxonomy): domain Bacteria; phylum Acidobacteriota; class Blastocatellia; order UBA7656; family JADIYM01; genus JADIYM01. The sequence goes on from JADIYM010000015.1 coordinate 20,939, forward strand.
CGGTGGACTGGATCGTCGTGATTTCCGCGGCGATGTCTCGATCGAGGTGCGCGGACTCGACCTCGCCGTCCGCGGCAAGCCGCTGCTCCAGGACGTCTCGCTGACGATTTATCCGTCCGAGTTCGTCGGGCTAATGGGCCCGAGCGGCGCTGGCAAGACGACGCTCATGAACGCGATGAACGGCTACACGCCGCCGTCGTGCGGCGCGGTCGTGCTCAACGGCATCGACCTTTACGCGAACTACGGCCAGTTCTGCGGACACCTCGGCTACGTGCCGCAGAACGACATCATGCACGGCGACCTGACGGTCAGGCAGGCGCTGACCTACACCGCGCGCCTGCGTCTGCCTGGCGATTTCTCGCGCGCCGACATTCGGGAGCGCGTGCGCTCGGTGCTCGCGGAGCTCGGCCTCGAAGCCGTCGAAAACGTGCTCATCGGATCGGCCGAGAAGAAGGGCATCAGCGGCGGGCAGCGCAAGCGCGTGAACCTCGCGATGGAGCTGCTGACGGACCCGTCGGTGCTGTTTCTCGATGAACCGACGTCGGGGTTGTCGTCCGAAGACACGCTGATGGTCATGCGGCTGCTTAGAAAGCTCGCCGATGCGGGCAAGACCATCCTGCTGACGATCCACCAACCGAGCCTCGAGGCGTTCCGGTTGATGGACGACGTCGTCATCGTTTCGAAAGACCGCGGTTCGTCGGCGCCGGGAAGGCTCGCGTATTTCGGCCCGGCGTATCCGGACTCGGTGAACTTCTTCAATCCAGACGGCGTGCCGGGGCTGAAAACCGGGGCCGAGCCGCTGCCCGACGAGGTCCTGCGAGGGCTCTCGACCCGGCCGACGGACGAATGGGCGGCGCGGTTCAACGGATCGAAGTACCGTCGCGAGTTCGTCGACGAGCGGGCGGGCCGTTCGCCGACGGGCCGCGCCGTGGCGGTGGCGCCGAAGATCCCGCGCAAGTTCGGCATCCGGCAGTGGGGCACGCTCGTTCGGCGTGCGCTGTCGATCAAGCGGCGAGACACCTGGAACACCGCGATCCTGCTCGCCCAGGCGCCGATCATCGCGCTGATGATCGTCTTCGTGTTCGGAGACAAAGTTGCGGAGGGAATTGCGACCGACACATCGCCGACGGACTGGATGTCGTTCTCGGGTGCGACGGCGACGAGCGTGTTCCTGATGGCCATCTCGGCGATCTGGTTCGGATGTTCGAATGCCGCGCGGGAAATCGTCGGAGAGTGGGCGATCTACCATCGCGAACGGATGGTGAATCTGAAGATACCGTCGTACGTGGCGTCGAAGCTCACCGTGCTAGGAGGGCTCTGTTTCATTCAGTGCCTCGTGTTGCTCGGAATCGTGTGGGCGGGATGTGATTTGAAGGGCTCGTTCGGGTGGATGCTCGGGGTGCTGGTGCTGTCGTCGCTGGCGGGGTTGGGGCTGGGGCTGACGGTATCGGCGCTGGCGAGGACGTCGGAGGTGGCGATCGCGTTGATTCCGCTGATCCTGATTCCGATGGTGATTGCCGGCGGGATGATGAAGCCGGTACACGAGATGAACACGCCGATGCAGGTGTTCTCCGGCGCGATGGCGTCGAGGTGGGCGTTCGAGGGGATGTTGCTGCTCGAGTCTGAGGCGAGGCCGGAGTGGGCGCCGGCGGTGCCGCCGGGGGTGGCGGCCGTTCGGGAGGATCTGGCGGAGCGGTACTTCCCGAAGGACGACGAGCGGCTGGGGGTGGAGCCCGCGGCGGGGGTGCTGGGCGGGATGATCGCGATGCTGATCCTGGCGATTGGAGTGATCCTGAGGTGGAGGGACGTGCACTAACAGCGGTTCTGGCTTTGCGCCTTTGCGGGAGTTCTTCCCACGTTGTGGAAGAAATCGCGCAAAGGCGCAAAGGCGCAAAGCAAGAAGGGTGCCCAGCACTCGATTCGGAGCCGGGCCGGCGCATTTCGCCTTCCGGCGAGCTGCGCAGGCCCGGGTCCCATGCACGCTCCGCTGAAGCGTGCTCCCCTGCCCTAAGGCTGATCAGTCTCGAGTTCGTCCTGGACCGTCGTCGTCGACGTCAGCGAGCAAGGCGCGTGTTCACAGCCGCAGACGACCTCAAACGTGTCGTCAAGCGATGCGCAATGTTCGCTGCAGTGGCGCTCGCCAGGCGGAGCCTGGCAGCGGCAGCCCGAATGTGAGCATTTGAAACTGAGCTCAGTGTTCATGTCCGACCTCCCTGCACCGACAAGGAAATAGTCAATCGGCGTGCCACAAGAGATGCGCCGCAATTGCAGGTGTAGAGCGGTTGAAGGCGACTGGAAGCAATACACAAGGCGTCTCGAATGCACGAATGTCGAGCACCCGATCGCGGCATCAGTGTTGCGGCTTTGCGCCTTTGCGCCTTTGCGTGAGCTTCTTGTTCGTGGGGAAGAACTCGCGCAAAGGCGCAAAGGCGCAGAGTCAGAATCGCAGACGCTGGACCTGTGTTCCGCTCACGACCTTCCGGATCCGCGTCTTTATCAGTGGCCGCAGCCAACGGGCGCGCAGGCCACGCGGGTCGAGGTATTCCGTCATCGCCAGGCCCGAGAGCTCGCGGTCTCCGATCTTCGCCGTCACGTCGCAGATGAACCGCATGTAGAACGGTCCCCAGTCGACGACGTGCCGTCGGCGCGCGCTGAACGTCACGCGTTCGTTTTCGCGCCGGCCATCGATTGACACCGCATTCGGGAACCGCGGGCACAACACCCGCCGCCGCCAGTCCGACGCCGTGAATTTCACATCCGTACAGTCCACAGGAAGTTCCGCACCATCGACTATCGCGAGCACGGTTTCGCCGGGTCCCGACGTCGGCTCGTTGTGGTAGTAGACGATCGTCGTGTCGCCGAGATGCGCCGTCCCCAGTGCCAGCGCCGGATTCCCTCAGTCAGCGGCCGGCGTCCATAGTTGTGGTCCAGGTAGCCGCGTCCCTCGAACTCGGACGACCACTTCGTCGATCCATCCGAACCGGTCAGTCGGAGCGACCCCGTTACCGAACACGACGGAAACAGCGGATTCCACACGTGATCCGCATCTCCCGCGACTTCAACCATGCCACCGCCATCAGGTCCCGATGGGCAAACGCGCAAGTCACCCGACAGTCGACCTCCGCCGAACAGCATCGGCGCATCGACCTCCGCCGTGAGCTCACCGCCGTCACGCCGCTCCAGCGAGTTCGGCCCCACCCGCACGCACAACGAGTCTCGCGACGCCGCAAACTCCGTCTCCGGATGCCGGTTGAGCGCATACGCAATCTGTTTTCCGTCGACGTAGACCGCCGTGAACATCGCGACGTGGTCTCGCGCGCTCGCCGGCCGCCCCCGCTCGTGGTTCGTCAACGCATCCGGCGAAAACGGCAGCCCCGCGAACCAGATGAACACGAACGCCGTGCGGCCATCCGTCGAGATCGCGTCCAGGTACCACCACTCGTACGCGGCCGACTCTTCGAGGTCGTGCCAGCCTGCGTCCGCGAACCCCGGAATGATGCGCACCCTTTCCCCCTGTGTCTTGCGACGCCGCACGACCGGCGAGTAAGCTCGCTCCGCCCGTTGGAACGGGCGAAAGACGCCGGATTTAAGCACGACGGAACCGTGGCGCATAGGCGAACTGCAACGACGACAGCCCAGCCTTCCGGCGCGCGCCAGCCGCTCGCCGAGGCGTACGCCTACTGCCGCGACGTGACCCGCGACCACGCGAAGAGCTTCTACTTCTGCGCACAGTTCCTGCCGGTCGCGAAGCGTCAGGCGATTTATGCCGTCTACGCATTGTGCCGCCACCTCGACGACGTCGTCGACAAGGCCGATGGTCGCTCGCCCGATGACACCAGGTCCCTGCTCGAGTCGTGGCGCGGACGGCTCGTCGAATCCGGTCCCGACGACCATCCGGCGCTCGTGGCGTGGCGCGACGCCTCGACGGCGTTCGAAGTTCCGGTCGAGCTTGCCGAAGAGCTGATGCAGGGAGTTCTGATGGACCTCGCGCAATCGCGCTACGCGACCTACGAGGAGCTCGAGGTGTATTGCTACCGCGTTGCGTCGGTCGTCGGCCTCATGACGAGCCGGATCTTCGGATACTCGGACGACCGCGCGCTCGACCGCGCTGTCGATCTCGGCACCGCGATGCAGCTGACGAACATCTGCCGCGACGTCGGCGAGGACGCGCGACTCGGCCGCATATACATTCCGCTCGAGGACCTCGAGCGATTCGGTGTCCCGGAAGAGGATCTGCTCGAGAACCGGTACAGCCCGTCGTTCGTGCGGCTCATGCAGTTCCAGATCGAGCGCGCGCGCGGGCTGTACAAAAATGCGGAGCCGGGCATCGCGTGGCTCAGTGCCGACTCGCGAATGACCGTTCGCCTGAGCAGCCGGATCTATGGCCAGATACTCGGCCGGATCGAGCGCAACGGCTATGATGTGCTCTCTCAACGGGCGTACGTCCCGTTTCACCGAAAACTCGCCACGCTCCCGAGGGTGTGGCTGGAGACGAAACTGCAGTGACCAAGAAGCACGAACCGGCCCTCGCGAGCCCTACAATCTGGAAGCCGATTTTCATCGCCCTCGGAGTCCTCGGCGTCCTCATCGTCGGCGCGATCGGGTCGATGTATTACGTCGCCGGAACTCCGGCCTACTCGCTCTACAAGCTCCGCGCGGCGATTCGCGATGGCGACATCGTGACCTTCGACGAGCACTTCGACACGCGCAAGGTCATATCGAATGCGATCCAGCGCGAAGTGGGCGGGCTGCCGGCCGGACCGCGCATCGTGTCGCAGAAGGCGATCGACATGCTCATTCCGGCGAGCGAGAAAATCATCAAGACGCGCCTTCAGGAGCGCCTCGCCGAGAAAGGCTCTCCGATGCTCGGGATGAGCTACCAGGGGGCGACGTACGTGAACAACGCCGCCATCGTCACGCTGCGCGACCCGGCCGACGGCTCAGAGACGAAGATCACGCTCGAGCGGCTCAAGAACCGGCAGTGGAAGGTCGTCGACCTCGACCTCAACAAGGCAGGCGTGATGTATTCGCTGAAGGAAGCGCGCGAGCAAGCCGAATCGTTGCCGCCGATCATGCCGACGCCGGTGAAGCCGGGCACGCTGACGCCGGAAGGTGTTCCGCAGGGCCTCGTTCCGCCCGCTCCGTAATGCGGAGGTGGAGTGGACAGGATTCACGGGATTCTCGGGGGATTCACAGGAATTGAAAACAGGAGCATCGAGACAAGAGTCCAATCGTAGCTCCTGTGAATCCTCCGAGAATCCCGTAAATCCTGTCAACTCACCTAGAGTTTCGGAAGCGTGAGGCCGGCCTGACCCTGGTATTTTCCGGCACGGTCCGCGTAGGACGTCCGGCACTCCTCGTCGCTCTCGAAAAAGAGGATCTGGACGAAGCCCTCTTCGGCATAGAGCCGAACCGGCAGATTGGCCGCGTTGTAGAGCTCGACGACGAGGCGTCCGTGCCAGTTGCTTCGAGCGGCGTCGTGTTCACGATCAGGCCGCAACGCGCATAAGTGCTCTTTCCGAGTGCGATACACGTCACGTTGCGCGGGATCTTGAACGTCTCGATCGTCACGCCGAGCGCGTAGGAGTGCGGCGGCAGCAGCCAGAACTCGGCGCCGTCCTCGTCCTGCTTCAGTGGCACGTCGAGCAGGGTGTTGACGTCGAAGCGCTTCGGATCGATCTCGGTACCGTTGATCGGCGAGAAGACCTTGAACTCGTCGCGCGCAAGCCGGCAATCGTAGCCGTAGCTCGACAGTCCCGAGCTGATGATGCGCCGGTCGTCGACTCTGCGAACGAGCTCGCGCTCGAACGGCGAGATGAGGCCTTCCTCCTCGCATTTCCGCTCGATCCACAGGTCAGACTTGATGCTCACGGGTTTGCCGCCTCCTGAATAACGCGTTACGAAAGAGCCGGAACTCTAGGGGAGCGCCGCGAGGGCTATCAACGCTTCGATTCGACCGTGCCGGCATGGTGAAATGCGCGCGAATCCGATTACGGGAGGAACTGCGCGATGCGAGCAGCGGTCATTCGAGAACACGGCGGCCCCGAAGTCCTGAATATCGAGAACGTGCCCGACCCGGCGCCCCGCGCCGATCAGGTTCTCGTGGAAGTTCGGGCGTGCGCCCTGAACCATCTCGATACGTGGGTTCGGCGCGGGCTGCCCGGGATGACGTTCCCGATGCCGCACATTCTCGGCAACGACATTGCCGGTGTGGTCCGAGAAGTCGGCGATCTCGTCGCGACGGTCAAGCCGGGTGACGAGGTGCTGCTTGCGCCGGGGGTCAGTTGCGGCGCGTGTCCGCAGTGCCTGGGCGGCGACGACAACCTGTGTGCGTCTTACGACATGCTCGGATACGGGCTGCCGGGAGGGTACGCCGAACTGGTTGTGGCTCCGGCTCGCAATGCTCACCCGATCCCTGCCGGTCTCACCTTCGAAGAGGCTGCGACGATCCCCCTGACGTTCCTGACCGCGTGGCACATGCTCGTCGGGCGAGCGAAGCTCAAGGCCGGCGAAGACGTGCTGGTGCTTGCGGCGGGCAGCGGAGTGGGAGTGGCTGCGATACAGATCGCGAAACTGCTCGGGGCTCGGGTCATTGCGACGGCATCGACCGAGATCAAGCTCGAGCGGGCGAAGGGCCTGGGAGCGGACGAGACGATCAACTACGAGTCGTCACCCGATTTTCACAAGGCGGTGAAGAGACTGACGGCGGGGAAGGGCGTCGAGGTCGTCGTCGAACACGTCGGTGCGGCGACCTGGACGCGGAGCGTGGCTTCGCTCGCGCGCAACGGGCGGCTGGTGACGTGCGGCGCGACGACGGGCTATGAGGCGACGATCGACATACGGCACCTGTTCTACAAGCACCTGTCGCTGCTCGGGTCGTTCTGCTCAGGACGCCACTCTGAGCTCGTCGAACTGCTGCCGTTCTTTGCCGACGGGCGGCTCAAGCCGGTCGTCGATCGCGTGCTGCCGCTCGAAGAGGCAGGCGAAGCGCACCGCCTGATGGGCGACCGCGCGCAGTTCGGAAAGATCGTGCTGGTGCCATGACCAGAACCCCGAGCGCAGCGAGGGGCCGGCCGTTACATCCACGGATGCGGATGAAACGGCCGGCCCCTCGCTACGCTCGGGGTTCTGGTTTACTTCGCGGCGGCCGCGTTGGTTGCCGCAGCACTGGGCCCGGCTTTCCGTCGCACGAGCTTCATCCGGAACTGCTTGACCGGCGTCGAACCGATCTTCGCCCGGTTGGCGTCGCCGATGTGCTGGCCCTGGATCGTGACCACTTCGCTGATGAAGAACTCGAGCTGCTTGTTGTTCCTTCGAACATCGGCCTTCTCGTCATTCACGTAGAGCACGCCGTCCGTACCGAGGACAGCCAGCGCGAATCCGTTGACCATCGCAGCCTGAGCGCACGTCTTCGCCTCGGCAGCCGGCATGGCCGGGTTCTTCTCGAAGCAGGGCACGGCCACGACGACGCCCTCGATCGAATCCTCCATGCCCAGCGGCTGTGGCATGTTCCCGGGCATTCCACCCGGAACCGGTGCTGGAGCGTTCGTCGCGGTCTTCGCTGCCGCGTTCGAGTTTCCGCCGGCGTTGCCGGCCGCCGATCCGCTGCCGGCGGGCTCGCTCGAACAGCCGCCAATCGTCACGACTGCCAGCAGCAGCGCCGCGAATCGCGAGCCGCCGGAACGCCGAACATTTCGTGCATCCATCAATGTCACCTCGTGAACGGGCGGCCCGCTACCGTCCCTTGAATTCCGCTTTTCGCTTCTCGAGGAACGCGGTCACGCCCTCCTCCTTGTCCTCGCTCGCAAAACAGAGAGCGAACAGGTCGATCTCGCGGTCGAGGCCTTCGCGCAGGTTCGAGCGCGCTGCCGTCTTCACGGCTTCCTTCGCCGCCTGCAGTGCGATCGGGCTCTTCTCGGCAATGCCGTTGGCGAGCTCCATCGCGCGATCCATGAGCTTGTCGGCGTCAACGACTTCGTTGACGAGCCCGATGGCGAACGCCTCGTCGGCCTTCACCTGACGGCCCGTGAGAATCAGCTCCATCGACTTGCCTTCACCGACGAGCCGCGTCAGGCGCTGCGTGCCGCCGCCGCCTGGGATGATCGCGAGGTTGATTTCCGGCTGACCGAGACGTGCTGTCGAAGCCGCGAGCCGGATGTCACACGCGAGCGCGAGCTCGCACCCGCCGCCGAGGCAGAAGCCGTTGATTGCCGCGATGACGGGCTTCGGGAATTCTTCCATCGCGTTGAAGACCTTCATGCCCTGCATCACGGCGCGCTGCTGATGGGCCGTCCGCCCGGCGAACTCGCCGATGTCGGCGCCGGCAATGAACGCCTTTTCGCCCGCGCCTGTGATGATGACGCAGCGGATCGACTCGTCGGCCTTCAATTCCTCGAGCGCGGCAACGATGTCGTTTCGCGTCGCGAGGTTCAGGGCGTTCAGCTTGTCCGGCCGGTTCACGGTGAGGACCGCGACCCGGTCCTTTCGCTCTAGGATGACGTTCTCGTACATAGTGCTCCTGGTGGTGTTGATGAGCTCGCCGGCGGCGCCGGCCATTACCACGAATAAAATCCCTGTCCCGATTTCTTGCCGAGTTTCCCGTCGGCGACCATCCGCCTGAGGATGTCCGGAGGCCGGAACGACTCCGAACCGAGCTCGCGATGCAGGTATTCCGCGATGCTGAGCCTGACGTCGAGCCCGACGAGGTCCGTCAATCGCAGCGGTCCCATTGGGTGGTTGTAGCCAAGCTCCATCGCCTTGTCGATGTCCTCGGCCGACGCGACTCCCTGCTCGACCATTCGCATGGCTTCGAGGCCAATGCAGATCCCCAGGCGGCTCGAAGCGAACCCCGGCACGTCGCGGACGACGATGGGTTCCTTGCCGATCGCTCGAGCGACTTCGAGAGCCGCGTCGCGCGTGGCATCCGACGTGCCGTCGTGCACGACGAGCTCGAGCAGCTTCATGATGTGCACCGGATTGAAGAAATGCATACCGATGACGCGGTCCGGCCGGCCCGTTGCCTCGGCGATTCTGGCGACGCTGAGTGACGACGTGTTCGTGGCCAGAATTGCGTGGCCGGGTGCGACGCGATGCAGATCCGCGAAGAGTGAGGTTTTCACGTCGAGCGACTCGACTACGGCTTCGATGACGAGGTCGGCGTCAGAGGCGGCCTCGTCGAGCGACGTCGCGACGCGCAGGTGGGCGAGTGCCGCGTCGCGAGCTTCGTCGGTGAACTTGCCGCGCGCGACTCCCTTGTCGAGGTTCTCGCGAATTTTCACGAGGCCCTTCTCGGCCGCGCCCTCGAACGCGTCGTACAGCGCAACGTTCATTCCGGCCATTGCCGCGACGTGCGCGATGCCGTGTCCCATCGTTCCGGCGCCAATGACGGCGACGCGTCGAATCTCCATGTCGGTGCTCATTCTCCGGTGAAATTGGGCGATCGCTTCTCGAGAAACGACGCCACACCCTCGCTGGCGTCCTTCGAGCCGAAACACCCGATCTGCACTTCGACCTCGAACGCCAGGTTCTCGGCGAACGCCCGGTCGCCGCTGGCATACACACCCTGCTTGATCGCGCGAAGCGAAAGCGGCGGGCGAGCCGCGAGCATCGTCGCCAGTGCGTCGACCTCGGCGGCCAGGGTGTCGTGCGGGACCACGCGGTTGACGAGGCCGATCCGAAGCGCCTCCTGGGCGTCAACCATCGCTCCCGTCATCATCAGCTCCATGGCCTTCGCCTCGCCGACCAGTCGGGGCAGGAAGTGAATGCCGCCCCAGTCGGGCGCCAGTCCGATCCTCGTGAACGTCTGGCCGAACGTGGCCTTGTCCGAGGCGATCCTCATGTCGCATCCGAGCGCGAGATTGCAGCCGCCTCCGGCCGCGGGGCCGTTGACGGCGGCGATCACGGGCGCGTTCATAGCGCGGATCTGCGTGACGACGTCGCGGCCGGCCTCGAGAAGCTTCGTGAAGTTCACGGTGTCGCCGGCGGCGAGCAGCTCACTCAGGTAGCCGATGTCGGCGCCGGAACAGAAGCCGCGGCCGGCTCCGGTGACGACGACAACCCGGATGTCCGGCGTGTCGAGCTCCTGGAGGGCTTCCTTGACCTCGTCGCGCATGCGACCGGCGAAGGCGTTCAACTTGTCGGGCCGATTGAGCGTCAACCGGCCGATGGATCCATCGCGATCGACGAGAATGTGTTCGTACGACATTCGGTTCACTGACCCTTGAAGGACGGCGTGCGTTTCTCGACGTAGGCCCGGATGCCCTCGGACGCGTCCTCCGACTGGAAGAGCTGCTGTTGAAGCTCGCGCTCGAGCGCGAGGCCGGACTCGAAACCGACCTCGAGGCCGGTCTGTACGGCCCGCTTGATGCGGCCGACGGCCATCGATGCGCGCGCGGGGGGCACGAACTGCTGAGCGTAGGTGATGACGTCCGCGAGGAACTGGTCCGCCGATTCGCAGTCGAAGATCCGGTTGACGAGTCCAAGGGTCTCGGCTTTCTCGAACGGGAAGAGGTCGCCCGTGGCCATCAGCTCGATCGCCTTGGCCTTGCCGACAAGCCGTGCCAGACGTTGTGTTCCGCCCGTTCCGGGCAGAACGCCCAATGTGACTTCCGGCAGGCCCATGCGACCGGCGCCGCGACGAGCGATCCGCATGTCGGCGGCCATGGCGATCTCCATTCCGCCGCCGACCGTGTGGCCGTTGAGCGCCGCGATGACGAGCTTCGGCGTGTGCTCGAGCCGGTTGAGTGTCTCGTTGGCGTGCAGGCAGAAGTAGTACTTGAACTGCGGAGTGACGTTGTCGAGCATTGCGATGTCGGCGCCCGCGCAGAAGAATTTCTCGCCAGCGCCGCGCAGCACGATGACGTGGACGTCGTCGTCGAACCGGGCCTTCAGAATCGCCTCGTCGAGGTCGCGATTCATCGCGTACGAGTATGTGTTTGCCGGTGGCACGCAGAGCGTGATGACGGCGACGCCGAGGTCGGCGGCGTACGTGACGAGGCCGTTCGGCATGGTTTCGACTGCGGACTCGGGACCCTGTGACGACATGCGCGTTCTCCTCGCTTCGAAAGAACCCGGGAGTGTAGGTGACCGTTTCTTGGGGTGTCAACCGGGCGGTCCGTCGTGCTACACTGCCGGCCTGTCCCCGCCCCGGAACGGTCCAGCGCCCTCACGATTTCTTCCTTGCCCCCAGCAAGGATTTCCCGATGAACGAAGCAGGTGTCTCGCATGCCGTGCAACTGGCTGCACGCCTCAAGAAGCTGTCCGCCGTGGCGTGGGTGAACGAGGTGGACCGGCTCGCGCGGTTCGACTCGGTCTCGATCGACGAGGTGCTCACCCTGCTGGGCCGCCGATTCGCCGGTGACTACCTGGCTCGGAGGCGGGGCATCGTGTGGAGCATGCTCGAGTATGTGTACGTGCGAATCGAGCCGGAGGCGTGGGCGGATCCGGTGCGCGAGGCGCCGCGCCGGCGGTCGGCACGCAAGGGCAAGGGCGCCGCGGCGTGAGGGTTCAGAGAGCGACTTCTTCTCAGTGGCTTCGTGCCTCCGCGTCTCTGTGTGCGAAGCCTCTCAGACGCTTCGCACACAGAGACGCGGAGGCACGAAGCCACTGAGGCCGACCGCTTCCGGCCGCGGCTACCGGATCAGCGGCCCGAGCGGTCCATCCGGATTCAGCGCGTCCTTGATGTCCGCAAACGGCAGATAGGCCTGCATCGTGTCGCCAGCGACGTGCGGGATCGAGAAGACGAAGGTCATCCCGCGTCGCGTGACGTACCACCTCGAGAAGTTCTCGGCCGTGGGCTCGAGATCGGTCTGGAACACCTCGTCCTTCGGCATGATCGCCCGGCTCTTCTGCGAGAGCAGGGCCAGCAGCGATCGGGTGTCGCCGGTGACGTCGGTCAGCGTCAGAAACCGGCCCCTCGCGAACTCGAACGTCCTGGCGTAGACATCGCTAGACGGATGCGCGCCACCAAAGCTCGAATACTCGGTGAAGACCACACTTACCAGTTCATCGGTCGCCGTCGCAATCTCGTAGTCGACCTCGAGCGCAAGCGTGTCGACCGTGACGTGTTCACCAAGGTTCTCGACCGCGACCTCCGTGAACTCGCGAACCCGTTCGCGAACGAGCCCTTCAATGGCGTTTGTGAACGCGGCGGCCCTCAGTGGGTCACCGCCTTCCGCCTTCGGATAGGCGACCTTGACGACCGGGGCGAGGCGCTTGTCGGTCGACGGCATTCTCGACGAGACGAACTTCATTCCGCCTGGTGTGGACGTCAGCTCGCTGAGCACGACCGGCATCGTTGACGACCCGTCCGGCTTCGACCAAGACCCGACAAATCGCAGCCCGAGAGACGTGTTCGTCAGCTTTCCTTCGAAGGCGCCGGTTTTGGTGTCCTTGCCATCGGCATTGCTTGCCAACTCCACCAGATGAACGGAGCCGTCGGGGTCGATCGTTCCTTCGAGGGACAACATTGCGACAACCGTTCGCATAGCGGCGCGCCCGGTTTCGTAGACGTATTCGCCCTGCAACTGGTTCTTGTCCTTCGAGAGCCGGACCCGGACGGGAAGGGCGTTGATCGTGCCGTCCAGCGTTCGCGTGACGACCTCCGGCATTTCGACTGTCGTTGCTGGCGGCATCGTCGCCGTCCCCATCGACTCGGTCACCGGCACGTTTGCATTCGAGGCGTTTGCCGAATTCGACGCCGTCATCGGCGCGGCGCTACAACCGCCGAGCGCGAGCGTCAACGCCACGAAACTTGCCGTACGGGGTACTACAGAGATGATCATAAGTTTCTCATTGGCGAGTCTCGAAGACACGCGCTCAACGCATCAGTACCGTGCGGTAGCGCACGGGTCAGACAGCCAGATGGCCCGTTGTGGATCAGTGCTAGAACTCGGGATCGACCCGGGCGCTCGGACTGATGCGTGAGGTGTCCTCACTCCAAACGGGAGCGCGAATCCCATCGACTCGAGCCGACGGATCTCGGCAAGTGCCAGCTTGAGTGGGTGATATGCGGCAATCGGATTCTCTCGCGTCTCGTCGATAGGGATATCGACGGACCGCTTCACCGAGAAGATCCACTTGCGGAACGTCCCGTGGACCGTGGCCAAACCCGTTAGCTGGAGGGAGTCGCTCGGCATGATGGCTTCGTCGAACACGCCGGGCGCGACGCGTGAAAACCGGACGCGGAGTCGAAGCGGCTCGTCGAGCGTCTTGACGTCATCGTCGGGCACCGCGAAATCCGCCGTGTACGGATCGACCTCGAAAGGAATTCCGTTGATGCGCATGTCCGAGAATCCGATCCCGTGGATCTCGCCCGACACACCGACAGGTCGGATTCGGACGGGAACGGCCACGACGACCTCGGTCCACGACACCTCGGCGACGGACGGCGTGCCGAGCTCGACGGATTTTCGAACCAGTGCAGTCGTCGACTCGGCGTCGCTCGCCGGAGCCGCCGTCGCAACGAGGAGCATCAGGACGCACAGCGCCGTGATTCGTGCCGTCGCCACACTCATGGCGTCGATGCTACCACACGGATTCGACGGTCCGTCTGGCACGGGAACCATTCAGTTCCATTAGTTCAGTGCCTGGTTTAGACTGCCGACTGTCGGGCAGGCGCGGGGCCGCCCATCGAGAATCGATGCCGAAATCGAAATCACACGCAGTGGCGGCGGCAAGCGCCGAGGTCGAGGAGCGCGAGGAATTTCGCATCTTCTACGACCACATCAAGCGGACCGGGCTCAAGAAGACCGGGCAGCGCGACATGATCCTCGACGTCTTTCTCCGCACCGAAGGGCACGTCTCGAGCGAGGACCTCTACGAGCTCGTGAAGCGCGAAGACCCGAGCATCGGGTTCACGACGGTCTACCGCACGCTCAAGCTCCTCCAGGAGTGCGGGCTGGCCCGCAACGTACAGTCCTACGATGGACGGATGCTCTACGAGCACGACTTCAAGCACGAGCATCACGACCACCTCATCTGCACGTCGTGCGGGACCCTCATCGAGTTCTTCAACGAAACGATCGAGAAGATCCAGGACCAGATTGCGGATGAGCACCGGTTCAAGCCTGTGACGCACAGCTTGCGCATCTTCGGACTCTGCTGGGAGTGCCAGGTCGCGGCCGAGGCGGACGCCCGGCGCCATCGCTGAAGGCATTGGTGCAGGCTCACTGCTCTTTTGCGTCCTTGCGTCTTCCTTTGCGCCTTTGCGAGAAACTCTTCAAGCCGTCGAAGAAGTTCTCGCAAAGGCGCAAAATGCGAAAGGAAGTCAGACTGACCCACTACCCGTTCGGTCAGGTTCTTGACGATTTCCCGAGCCGTTTGCTACTCTCGCCCAGTTCGCGCGCCGCTATAGTGTAACTGGTTAACACGCTGCCCTCTCAAGGCAGAGAGTACGGGTTCGAGCCCCGTTAGCGGTACTCAGCGATTTGGCCGTCTCGTTCGGGACGGCCTTTTCTATGTCTCGAGCGCCTTGAAGTGGAGCCGCCCCGCGTCCAGATCGGCGCGATCGAGCCTCAGCGAGACCGACTGACCGAGACTGATGACACGTTCGCCGATCCGAAGGCTCGTCCGCTCCTCCACGATCTCACCGACGCGTCCGCCGTCGAAGGTCTCGGGAACGCTTACGTCCGTCCGTACAGGCGGCGACGCGATCTGCACCGAGACACGGTCGGGTCGCACGCGCACGACCGTCGCCTGAAACACCTCGCCGAGTCTCGACGACATCGCCGCGGCCTCGGTCAGGTCGACTATTCGGCTCTCGTAACGCCGGTCCAGCCGATCGGCCGCCGCCATCACGTCCACGAGCGCCTCGAAAGTCGGAATGGTCTGACCGTGCGGAGTCTGTTCCGCAGCAAGCTGAACGAGCAGGTCGAGCACGTACCGGTCCGCGAGTCGGCGAAGCGGCGCCGTGACGTGAGCGTAGTAGGACGCAATGGCCGCGTGGCTGCACCCGGGAGGGACCGATCCGTCGAACGCCGCGTACCGCGCTCCGCCCATCACGCTCCCGGCCTGCACCAGCAATGCCGCGTGGACGGGCTCCGATGGATCGAGCGTGCGCACGAAGTCCTCGTAGGGCATTCCGTCGTGCCACGCCACGCCGACTGCGTTCGCCGCAAGTCGGTACGCCTCCACGCGATCTCGATGCGGCTTGTCGAGCACTCGCAGCAGGCCGACGCCCCTGGCCGCCATCAGGCGGGCAGACGCCATGCCGGTCATAAGCGAGATCTGCGCGTTCCAGCCTTCGACGTCGTTGGGGTGCTTGAGCCGAAGGGCGTAACCCGACAGGGCCGGCGCCCATCGTTCGACGTGTTGTGCCGCTATCGGCAAACTCACGCCGCCGCGCGCGACTTCGCGTTGCTGGCGGATCTGGCCGATCTCTCGAAGCGCGGTCAGCGTTTCGGCGCCGTCGCAGCCATTGAACTGACCTGAGCCGGGCTCGCGATCCTCTGCCGCCAGGTGGTGCGACACGGCTTCGTACGAGAGCGCTGCACGGCTTCGAACGATGGATGGCTGGACCGACAGCAGCCGGTCCTCGCCGTCGGACACGACATCGAACGCAAAGAGGATGCACGGCCGGTCGACACCAGGAAGCAGGCTTGCGGCGTCAGCGCCAAGTGCGGGAGGGTAGAGTGGTGTTCGGACGTCGGGACCGTAGAGCGTGACCCCGCGCCGCCAGGCCTCGGCCTCGATCGGACTTCCGCGGTCGACGAAGTGGCCGACGTCCGCGATTGCGTAGAGCACGAACCATCCCGCATCGTGCCGCTGGGCATAGAGCGCCTGATCGAGATCGCGGCTTCCCTCGGGATCGATGGTGACGAATGGGACGAGGGTGTAATCCGTTCTGTAATGACGATCCCCGTCGCTCAGGTGCGCGCGCGCCGATGCGCGCTCGGCCGCGTTGAGAACGTCGTCCGGGAATGCGTCCGGAATCTCGAGCTCCTCGCGCACGCGCGCGAAGCGTTCTTCGAGTGTGGGCGAGTTCGTCATGGCGGGGCGTCCGGGTCCGATGCTACCGCAAGGTGTGTGGACGGGCGAGGAGAAGGCGTGGCCGTACAGGGGAATGGCGTGGCCGTACAGAGAGCACAGAGGCACGGAGTACACAGATCGATGATTTTCCCGGCTCCGTGCTCTCCGTTTCTCTGTGCACTCTGTATGGCAACGCCTTCCCGCCGGGCCCGCCTTTGACAAGCCCTCGAGGCCGGAGATACAACACACGCCGATTGGAAACACCATGAACGGACAACAAGGCAGGCTGAACGGCCGAACGGCGCTGGTGACGGGTGCCGGCCGCGGCATCGGGAAGGAAGTGGCGTTCGCGCTCGCGCGCGAAGGCGCCCGCTGGAAGACCGACGACGAGATCTGGCGGACGACGATCGAGACGAACCTGTCAGGGACGTTTTATTGCATGCGCGAGGCGCTCGGTCCGATGGTCGAGCATCGATGGGGACGCGTGATCAACGTGGCCTCGGTCGCCGGCAAGGTTGGCGGCCCGTACATCTCCGCCTACACCGCCTCGAAACATGGTGTCCTTGGGTTGACGAAGTCGGCGGCGCTCGAGGTCGCGCGACATGGCGTCACTGTCAATGCGCTGTGCCCCGGCTACGTCGACACTCCGATGACCGACGCCACGGTCCAGACAATCATGGAGAAGACCGGGAAGTCTGAACCGGAGGCCCGTCAGCACCTCGAATCGCTCAGCCCGCAGCAGCGGCTCGTGACGTGTGAGGAAGTCGCGTTCATGGCCGTTTCGCTCACGTTCGAAGAGGCACGCGGCATCAACGGACAGGCCATCTCGATCGACGGAGGTGGAGTGACGTCGTGAGCAGCCGGAACATCAACCCTGTGGAGCTCGGCGCCCCGCGCGGATATTCGAACGGACTGCTGTATTCGCACGGATCGATCCTGTTCGTCGCCGGCCAGGTCGCGTGGAATGCCCACCAGCAGATCGTCTCTGACGACTTCATCAACCAGTTCACGTGCGCTCTCGGCAACGTGATGATGGTCGTGCGCGAGGCCGGCGGCGCGGCCGAGAGCATCGGGCGCCTGACGATCTACGTGACCGACAAGGACGAATACTCGGCGGACCTGAAGGCTGTCGGGGCAGCCTATCGGTCTGTCATGGGCCGTCACTATCCGGCGATGACGCTCGTCGAAGTCGCCGGACTGCTCGAGCCCGGCGCGAAGGTCGAGATCGAAGCGACCGCGGTCATCGCCTGACGGACGGCGAGCAAGGAAGACACCGAAGACATGAGTGCACTCCCGAAGCCAACCAGTTTCCGATTCGAGTCCGACGGCTCGGGCGTCGTGACGCTGACGCTCGACCGCCCCGACCGCCTCAACGCGCTCACGTTCGACGTCTACCGTGAATTGACCGATACCTTCCGTCAGTTGAAAGGTCGCGACGATGTTCGTTGCGTGGTGATCACGGGCGCTGGACGCGGATTCTGCTCGGGCGGCGACGTGAACGACATTATTGGCGCGTTGTTCGAGCGCGACGCGGCCGGACTGCTCGAGTTCACGCGGATGACGTGCGATCTCGTCGCTGCGATGCGAGAGCTCGATGCGCCGATCGTGGCGGCGCTCAATGGTACGGTTGCCGGCGCAGGCGCGGTCATCGCGATGGCGTCGGACTTTCGCATCGCGTCGACGGCGGCAAAAATCGCGTTCCTCTTCGTCAAGGTGGGCCTGTCGGGCGCGGACATGGGCTCGTGCCACCTGCTTCCGAGACTCGTCGGTCTTGGTCGCGCAACCGAGATGCTGATGCTCGGAGATTTCGTGACTGCCGATGAAGCATTGCGCGCCGGCCTGTACAACCGCGTCGTCGCACCGGGTGAACTTGCCGAGACGGCCCGCGAGCTCGCCGCGCGGCTCGCCTCGGGTCCGGGATTCTCGATCGCAATGACGAAGCAGATGCTCAATCGCGAGATGTCTGTCGGTCTGACCGAGGCGCTCGAAATGGAAGCGCAGGCCCAGGCGATCTGCATGGGCCATCCGGACTATCGCGAAGCGTACGAAGCCTTCGTCGCGAAGCGTCCGCCGCAGTTCAATCGTCCGACGTAGCCCCCCGAGGAGCCGCCGCCATGCGACAACGACCATCCGTCGGAATCGAGCTCGATCCCGAGCACATCGAGTTGGAGTGCGCCGTTGCCGAAATGTGCTCGACGGTGCTCTCGTCAATCGCCGAGCGAGAAGAGACCGATCCGGATGCGTTCGACGCCATGCGAAAGGCACTCGCGGCGTCCGGTGTGCTCGCCGAAATGGTCCCGGCGCCGTACGGCGGCCGGCGCGACCGACTCGACAGCCGCGCCATCGCGATCATTCGCGAGGCTTTGGCCGGCACGTCAGGGCTCGCCGACCTGATCTTCGTCATGCAGGGGCTCGGAAGCTACGCACTTCAGATAGGAGGCTCGGAGCAGCTGCGGGCGTTGTGGCTGCCTCGCGTCGCTACCGGTGAGGCGATTGCCGCAATGGCGCTCACCGAGGAGTTCGCGGGATCGGACGTCTCGGCCATCGCCACGACGGCGCGTGAGGACGGCGACGACTACGTGCTCGACGGCGAAAAGTGGTTCATCTCGAATGCCGGACGCGCCGATTTCTACTGCGTCTTCGCGACCGTCGATCCGGGCGCCGGGCGAAAGGGCATCACTGCCTTTCTCGTCGAGGCGGCAAGCGAGGGATGCTCGGTCCCGCGGCTGATGGAGACGCTGGCGCCGCACCCGCTCGGCGTCGTCCGGCTCGACAACTGCCGCGTGCCGGCCGGCAACGTTCTCGGCGAGATCGGCGGCGGGTTCGCGATTGCCATGCAGACGCTCGACACGTTCCGGACGTCGGTGGGCGCCGCCGCCGTCGGCATGGCTCGCCGGGCCCTCGACGAAGCCATCTCGTTTGTGAAGCACCGGACGCAGTTCGGACAGCCGCTCTCGGAGTTCCAGCTCACGCAAGCGGCAATCGCCGAGATGGCGGTCGAGATCGAAGCCGCCAGGCTGCTGGTGTATCGAGCCGCCACCGTGAAGGATCGCGGGGCCGAGCGGGTGACGCTCGAGGCCTCGATGGCCAAGCTATATGCGACCGAAGCCGCGCAGCGAATCATCGACCGGGCTTTGCAACTCCACGGTGGCCGCGGACTGCTCCGTGGATCGGTCACCGAGCGCCTTTACCGGGACGTTCGCGCACTGCGGATCTACGAGGGAACGAGCGAGATCCAGAAGCTCGTCATCGCCTCGCAACTGCTGAAGAACTGACACGCCGCGCCTCTTGCCGGCTGGAAACGCCAATGTCATTTGACGAAAAGACACATCCGCCGGGACAGGGCGCGGTTTCCTATGGGTCGTACCTGTGCGTGCCGCAGCTGACCTCGCTGCAGCAGCTGGTGTCTGAGCCGGGGCACCACGACGAGATGCTCTTCATTATCGTGCACCAGACCTACGAGCTCTGGTTCAAGCAGCTGCTGCACGAGCTCGATACCATCGGCGAGATGATGAGGGCGGGACACGCTCTGGCAGCGGGGCGCCTCGTGAACCGGTGCGTCGAGATTCAGAAGGTGCTCGTCCGCCAGGTCGCGGTCATCGAGACGATGACGCCGATGGACTTTCTCGCGTTTCGCGACAAGCTCCAGCCGGCGAGCGGTTTTCAGTCGGCGCAGTTTCGCGAGTTCGAATACGCACTTGGTATTCGCGATGCCGGGTACCTTAAGAATTACGAGTCAGACAACGAATCGCGGGAGCGTCTCGAGGGTCGGCTCGCCGCACCACCGGTACCCGAGGCGTTTTTCGCCTTGCTCCGGGATCGCGGCTTCGATGCTCCTCCGCTTCCGCTCGACGCGGATGACGACGCCCGCGCGGCGATTCGCGAAACGCGCGTTGCGGCTGTCTCGCGACTGTATGCCGAGTTCGAGGCGCACTACGACCTCTTTATGCTCGCCGAGGCCCTCATCGAGATGGATCAGCAGCTCATGCTCTGGCGTCAGCGCCACGTCGTAATGGTCGAGCGCGTGATCGGAGGCCGTCGCGGAACGGGCGGCAGTTCCGGTGCCGGGTACCTGAAGACGACGCTCGAGAAGCGCGCCTTTCCCGAACTGTGGGACCTGCGGACGTCGATGAGCGTCCACCACTCGTATTGAGCAGAAAGCGGGCGCTAGCAAGACGCGCCAAGGAGTAAGACGTGTCCGACGAACTGCTGAAGTGGCGACCCGAGTTTCCGATCCTCGAGACCTCGACCTACATGATCAGCCATAGCCTTGGCGCCATGCCGCGCAAGGTGCGCGACCGGCTTGCCGAGTTCACCGACATGTGGGCGACGCGCGGCGTTCGGGCGTGGAGCGAGGGATGGTGGGACATGCCCGTGACGGTGGGCGATCTCGTGGGAGGCATCATCGGCGCCGGTACGGGCGAGGTCGTCATGCACCAGAACGTGTCGGTGGCGCAGTCCGTCATCTGCTCGTGTTTCGACTTTCAGGGACCGCGAAACCGCATCGTCTACACGTCGCTCAACTTTCCGACGGTGATGTACGTCTACGAGGCGCAGAAGCGCCACGGCGCTCGCATCCGTGTAGTCGAGTCCGACGACGGGATGACGGTGCCGACCGAGCGGCTGCTCGAGGCAATCGACGAAGAGACGCTCCTCGTCCCGATCTCGCACGTGCTCTTCAAGAGCGCCTACATCCAGGACGCCGCGGCAATCATCAAGCGGGCGCACGATGTCGGCGCACTCGTCGTGCTCGACACGTACCAGTCGGCGGGAACGGTGCCCATCGACGCGCAGGCGCTCGGAGTGGACTTCATCGTCGGGGGATCGGTGAAGTGGCTCTGCGGCGGTCCCGGCGCGGGCTACATGTACGTCCGCCCTGACTTGCGCGACCGGCTCGAGCCGTCGGTGACCGGATGGATGGCGCACCGCTCGCCGTTCGCCTTCGAACCGGGCGAAATCGACTATGCCGACGATGCGCGGCGGATGCTGCACGGCTCGCCGTCCGTCCCGGCGCTCTATGCGGCAATGAGCGGCTACGAGATCATCCTCGACATCGGCGTCGGGCGAATTCGCGAGAAGTCGATGCGGCAGACGGCGCGTGTCATCGAGCTTGCCGATGCGGCCGAGCTCCCTGTGACGAGCCCGCGCGATCCCGCGAGACGCGGCGGAACCGTCACGATCGAGGTGCCCCACGGCCCGGCGGTCGTGAAAGAGCTCGCCCGGCGCGAGGTCATCGTCGACTACCGGCCTGGAGCGGGAATCCGCGTGTCGCCGCATTTCTACACAACCGACGACGAAGTGGCGCAGACGGTGGCTGAGATCGCCGACATCCTTGCGACGAAGGCCTACGAGGCACATCTCTCTCAGACGGGCGCCGCCTACTGAGAACGCGAAGGACACGGACACCTGACGATGGCAAACGAACGACCTTCCGAGATCGCTCCGTTCCCGGAGCGCTTCAACATGGCGGAGTACTTCCTCTACCACAACCTCGCCGCCGGGCGAGGCGACAAGGTGTGCCTGAGGTATCGCGATCAATCGTTCACGTACGCGGACGTCTGCGAATTTAGCGACCGTGTTGGAAACGTGCTGCGCGAGCTTGGCGTTGAGCCCGAGGATCGCGTGCTCATCGCGCTCCCGGACTGTCCGGAGTTCGCGTTCACGTGGTTCGGCGCAGCGAAGATCGGCGCCGTGATCACGATGGTGAACACGATCCTGCCGGCGTCGGACTATGCCTACTATCTGCAATACACCCGGTGCCGTGTCGCCATCGTGCACCACTCGATCGCTGACCGATTCGAGGACGTGCGATCGACGGCGCCACAGTGCCACCACCTGCTCGTCGTTGGCGGCGATGGCGTTCGGAATCCGTCGTTCGAGCGGCTCTGTGAAACGACGTCACCAGTGTGCGAGACCGAGCCGACGACGCCCGACGACCTCGCAATCTGGCTGTTTACGTCGGGCTCGACGGGTCGACCCAAGGCCGCAGTACACCTGCAGCACGATC
Organism: Blastocatellia bacterium; assembly: GCA_016705245.1. Lineage (GTDB taxonomy): Bacteria > Acidobacteriota > Blastocatellia > UBA7656 > JADIYM01 > JADIYM01. The sequence continues at coordinate 42,912 of JADIYM010000015.1, forward strand.
TGCCCTGGAATACCGAGCGGTACGCGAAGCGCGTGCTCGGCATTCGCGAGGACGACGTCACGCTTGGGGTTCCGAAGCTCTTCTTCGGTTACGCAACCGGGACGAACCTGCTTTTTCCGTTCGCCGTCGGCGGCACGGCGACGCTCTTCGAGGAGCGGTCGACGGCCGAGACGATGTTCGAAATGATCGACCGGTATCGGCCGACGATCCTCACGAGCGTCCCGACGGTGATCAACGCGATGCTGAATGTCGAAGGAGCGATGGATCGCTACGATCTGTCGTCGCTTCGATTCGTGCTTTCGGCCGGAGAGGCGCTGCCGCCCGAGATCTATCACCGCTGGGTTGAGCGCTACGGCGTCGAGATCCTCGACGGCATCGGATCGGCTGAGATGTTCCACATCTACATCTCGAACCGGCCGGGAGACGTCACCGAGGGGAGTCTCGGTCGCGTCGTCGAGGGATATGAGGCGCGCATCGTGGGTCCCGATGGGAGCGACGTTTCGAACGGCGAGGTCGGCGAGCTCTGGATCAAGGGCGACAGTGCCGCGATCTGCTACTGGGGCGCTCACGAGGCGACGAAGGAGCGGTTCGCCGGTGACTGGTGCTTCACTGGAGACCAGTTTATTCGCGACGACGAGGGCCTTTTCTGGTACCAGGGAAGGACGGACTTCATGCTGAAGGTGTCCGGAATCTGGGTTTCACCGATCGAGATCGAGAATTGTCTGCTCGGACACCCCGGCGTCCAGGAAGTCTGCGTCGTCGGCAAGCCGGACGAGAACGGGCTCGTGAAACCGCTCGCCTGCGTTGTCGCGGCGCACGGTTACGATCCCGGTGACGAGCTCACAGCTTCGATTCAGGTGCACGCGAAGGAGAGGATGGCGCCCTACAAATATCCGCGCTGGGTTCGGTTCACGGATTCCCTGCCGAAGAACGACCGTGGCAAGATCGACCGGAAACTCGTCGAGGGAGAGTTGACAGGATTACAGGATTGTCAGGATTCCTGAAAATCCTGCAATCCTGTCCACTCTTCACGCATCCCAGTCGTCGCGGCCGTCGTCGAGCGCTTCTTCTTCCTCTTCCCCGAGCTCGTCGAGGGATTGTTCGCCTTCAAAGCTGACGTCGGTGTCGTCGAGGTCGTCGTCAGCGAGGTCGTCATCCTCCTCGATGTCTCCGTCGCCGAGGTCGTCGTCGGTTTCGTCGTCGTCGTCGAGTTCGTCCTCATACTCGTCTTCGATCAACGCGTCGGGATCATCCCATTCGGCATCGCCAGACTTGCGGCGGCTGGCCTCGAGCGGCAGGTACGGAAGAAACGAATCGTTGAGGGCTCGATCGATCAGGTCGAACATCGCCAGATGCCTCCTCGTGTGGGGACCAGAACTCCCCGGCAGGTTTCCGCAAAGCGACCTATATCAACCACACTGAAGCGTCCCGTTGCAAGAACCGTTTCCACTATCGGAACTCGGAAGCCGCAACCTTCGAGGGCCGGGCGCGTAGGTAGTCCGTCGACGGAATGAACGAGAACGTCCGAGGCATTCAGGTCTTGATCAGCGTCCAGCCACGGGACTATCGTTCATTGTTTGGGTTGCCGGAGCTTTTTCGCTCCGTGCGGAGGGAATGTGGGAGAAGGAAGGTTTACCTTGCAGCGCATTCGAATCGGCTCGAGGACCGCGCGCGCCGTCGCGGCACTCGTCGTTGCGATTGTCGCGGGCATTTCGGCAAACGCGGTACTCGGAGCGCCGCCGCCGCAGACGACCTGGACAACGTCTGCGGACCGAACCGACGTCCGGCGCGGCGAGATCGTGGCGCTTCGGATCAAGCTGACGCTTCAAGAGAACTGGTACGTCTACTCGATGACGACGCCGGAGGGTGGGGGCCAGCCCACACGAATCTCGCTCGCGCCTTCGGATGCTTTTGAGCCCGCCGGCTCGGCCCTGCAGCCGAAGCCCGAATCGAAGTTCGACGAAAACTTCCAGGTTCCGACCGAGCAGTTTCACAAGGAAGTTGTGTTCACGGTGCCTGTGCGCATCCGTGATTCCGCCGTGAATGGCAGTCTCAGGATTGCCGGAGAGGTCGCATTTCAGGTCTGTGATCCGAAACAGTGCATTCCCGGCAAGGTGCCCTTCGAGGTCGCGCTGAACGTCATCGACGGTCCTGCAGCTGCCGAGTTTGCGAGCGTGAAAACTGAGGGACTCGTTGCGGGTACAGCCGTCGGCGTGTGGAAGCCGAAAGAGCCAGTTGCGAGCGCTGCGAATCCCGAATCCGGTCCGGCCGCTCTGCCCGCCGGCAGCATGACCGGCGATGCAGCGAGCGTGGAGAGGGCGAAGGGCGAAGGCCTGTTTGCCTATCTCTGGCTCGCGATCACTGCCGGGTTCCTGTCGCTGCTGACGCCGTGCGTTTTTCCGATGGTGCCGATCACTGTTTCGTACTTCACGAAGCACGAGGGACAGTCGCGCGGGCGGGGCATTGCGGACGCGACCATTTACTCGCTTTCCATCATCGTCACGTTCACGGTTCTAGGCCTGCTGACTTCGGCCCTCTTTGGCGCGACGGGCCTCAACAGCGTGGCCTCGAACCCCTGGGTGAACATCGCGCTCGCGGCGATCTTCGTCGGATTGGCACTGAACCTGTTCGGCTTCTACGAGATCGTCATTCCGAGCTCGGTGTTGACGCCGCTCTCGAAGATGTCCGGATCCGGCGGGTTCATCGGCACGCTCCTGATGGGGGTCACGTTCACGCTGACTTCGTTCACGTGCACGGTTCCGCTCGTTGGCGCGCTCCTCGTCTCGACCGCGCAGGGTGACTGGATGTGGCCGCTCGTCGGCATGCTCGGGTACTCGGCGGCGTTCGCGCTCCCGTTCTTTTTTCGCACTCTTTCCCGGGCTGCTCTCGTCGCTGCCGAAGGCTGGCGGCTGGATGGTGTCGATCAAGGTCGTGATGGGCTTCCTAGAGCTCGCCGCGGCGGTGAAGTTCGTCTCGAACGTCGATCTCGTATGGGGCTCGAAAATGCTCACGCGCGAGCTCTTCCTTTCGATCTGGATCGCCATTGCCTTCGTGACTGCGTTTTATCTGCTCGGCAAGGTCCGCCTGCCGCACGAGAAGCAGCTCGACGTCGTCGGCGTTCCGAGAATGCTGTTCAGCACGGGCTTCCTTGCCGTCGCGTTTTATCTGCTGACGGGGCTCATGGGGAGCTCGCTCGGCGAGCTCGAGGCCTTTCTGCCGCCGATCTCGTCGGGCGGCACGTCGGCGTCGGCGAGGGGCGCGTCGAGAGAGCTCGACTGGAAGAAGGACTACGGTCAGGCGCTCGCCGCCGCGCGCTCGGATGGACGGCCTCTCTTCATCGACTTCACGGGGTACGCGTGCACGAATTGTCGCTGGATGGAGAAGAACATCTTCACGGTCCCGGAGGTGCGTGAGGAGCTCGAGAGATTCGAGCGCGTGCAGCTCTACACGGACGGGCAAGGCACCGAATACGACCGGAACCGCGAGATGCAGGAGCAGAAGTTCAACTCGATCGCGCTGCCGCTCTACGTCGTCATCGATTCGACGACCGAAACCGAAATTGCCCGCGTCGAAGGCCTCACGCGCGACCCGGACGAGTTCGTCCGGTTTCTGAAATCGAGTCGCGAGATCGCGGCTGCGCGACCTGGCGCGCCGTCGGCGGCGCCAACCGTACGTTAATGAGAGGCTCATGGACTTGTCTAACGTGTGCTCGGTAGCGCACGTTTCCCATTCCACATTCCCCGTTCCTTGAGCCGCGAGCGGTAGCGAGCGTCCCACGGACGGTGTCTGAAAACGCCGACTCGTAGTTGCGAAAGGACGGAAGTGATCGGAACCGATCGACCGTCCGTGGGACGCTCGCTACCGCTCGCGGTTCAAAAAACGGGGGCCACCGGCACAGGCACCGTCGCTCCTACCAGATAGAAACCTCTTCGCCTACCGCTCGCGGTCCTGATACGTTCAGCGCGCGTCCTTGAAAGTCCCGGATATTCCCAGTCAATGAAGGAGTTCTCGATGCGTCTTCGTCACGGAGCGGTTCTTGCCGCCGGATCTGCCCTGTCATTCCTCGCCGCGTGCGGCGGCACCCCAGCACCCGTAGTCTCGAATGCTCCCCCGGCCAAGACGGTCGCGGCAACGAACGCCGCACCCTCCGGGGCGAAGGATCCGAAGCTGGCGAAGCTGACCAATTCCGACGGCACGACGTTCACCGTTGCCGACGTGTCGGGCAAGGTCAGGTCGTGAACGTGTGGGCCACCTGGTGCGCGCCGTGCATCAAGGAGATGCCGGTGCTCAACGAGGTTGCGGCGAAGTACAAGGACAGGGACGTGGCGTTCGTCGCTGTTGCCGTCGATGAGGAGGGAGCCTCGAAAGTCGAGCCGTTCCTCAAGAGGGAACGGTGAAGATCGATTTTCGAGTGGCGTTCGCCGCGATCGAAGACCTTGGTCCGATGAACGTCGTGTTTCCGATTCCGGACACGGTTGTTCTCGACGCCAACAACAACGTCGTCGAACACTTCGACAAGGTGGTCGAGAAGGCTGAGCTCGAAAACGCCATCAACCGAGCGCTCGGACCGGCGAAATAGCCTGACGTGGACGAGGCTCGCCACGAGTCCGGGAGCGGCTGGCGGGGTCACATCGCGCTTGCCCTCCTGGCCCTTTGGGGACTTTCGCTTCTCGTCGGGTACGTCGCCGCGCAACCGGCAGGCGCGTTGTCGTTCGACCGCGTCATGGAGGCCGGCGGGGCGACGTCGTCCGATGGCCCCGGACTGCTCGTTGCAGTTGGCGCCGCGGCTCAGGCGATCCTCATCGCTGCCGCCATTCTTGCGTCGGCTCTCGGCTTCGGATCGCTGATTTCGTCATTCGGACTGGGGTCGCTCGGCCTCGGACGCTGGCCCGACCGCTGCGCCGAGTTGATGCTGGGCAGTGGCGTGCTGACAGTCGCGGTCTTCGGCCTCGGACACGCTGGCTTTTTGACGATCGTGCCGGCCGCACTGCTCGTTGCCGCAGGATGGGCGGCGCTGATCGTTTCGCTCCGGATCAGTGAGCGGTCCCGCGAACCCGAGCCCGTTCCCGAGCCGGCGGCGCGCGGGATCGATCCCGTCGTGATCGTCTCGGCGGCCGGAATCGCCGTGGCCCTCCTTCTCGCGCTCGTCACGGCGCTCGCGCCGCCGACCGCGCGCGATGCGCTGGCGTACCACCTCGCCGCGCCGAAGGCCTACATCGCGGCGAACGGCATAGTCGAGTTGCCGTGGAGCGTCCACTCGTACCTGCCCTTCGCCACGGAGATGCTCTTTACCCTGGGCCTGCTCGTCGGACCGGATGCATCGCCGAATCTCGTTCACCTCGGCCTCGGCGTCGCCGTCGTGGTACTCGTCGTCTTCACGACCCGACGCGTGACGCACAGCCCGCGATGGGCCGCCGCTGCCGGACTGGTCTTCGCATCCGTTCCGAGCGTCATCTGGAACGCCGGGATCGCCCACAACGAAATGTGGATGGCGCTGGCGGTGTCGATTGCGGTTCTGGCTGCCGGGCGATGGTGGGAGACTGGCGAGTCACGCCTGCTGCTCTGGATGGGAGCGGCCATTGGTGTCGCGCTGGCGGCAAAACATACCGCACTCCTGCTGGCGCCGATCCTGGCGATCGTAGTCCTGCTGAAACTTCGTACCCTGCCGAAGCGCAATCAGTCACGAACGCTGCTCGGCGCCGTCGGTGCGGGATGTGTCGCGCTTGCGTTCCCCCTGCCGTGGTACGCGCAGAACATCGCCCGCACCGGGAACCCGCTCTTTCCGTACTTGTGGAAACTGTTCCCGACGCATTCGCCCGTCTGGGACGCGGCGCGCGCCGAAGTGTTCGAGGCCTACCTGCGTCTGTCGTACGGTCAGCATGATGGAGTGCTGTCGTGGTTGCGGCTGCCGTGGGACGTGAGCGTGCGCGCGCAGAACGACGTGACGTCGCTCTTCGACGGCGTAATCGGACCGGTGTTTCTCTTCGTCACACCGCTCGTGATCATCGGTTTGCGACGATCGGGTACCCCGGCCTGGCTGCGCGTCGCCACGATGGTCGCCGTGGCGTCGGCTGCGATCTGGTCCACACAATCCCAGCAGATTCGTTTCCTGGTTCCGATCCTGCCCGTGCTCTCGATTGCAGGAATCGCTGCGATTGCGGCGTCATCGGCGTGGTGGCCTTCACGACGAGTCGCGGACTGGACTCTGGCTGCGCTGCTTGCCGGAATGGTCGCCCTGAGCCTTTCGATCGCGGCAATCGACGTGTTGTCGGCCGCGCCGCACCGTGCCGTACTCGGCCTCGAAGCGCGGGAATCGTACCTCCTCCGCCGGCTCGCGTACGCCCCGTTCTACGAGCGGCTCAACCGTGAGCTCGGACCGCAGGATCGAGTGCTGCTCGTGAACATGCGCAATGACGGGTACTATCTCGACGTGCCGTTCGTCTCCGACAGCGTCCTCGAGGACTATTCCGTCGGCCGCATTGCCAACGGAGCGGCATCGGCGGAGGCGGTCCGCGATGCGGTGTTCGGACTCGGCGTCACCCACGTGCTCGTGCGTGAGGACATCCTCCTCGACCCGAGATTCACTCCGTTCGACGATGCCCGGGCCGCAGCCCGGTGGACCGGTTTTCTCGAAACTCATGCGCGGCGGCTCGAGGCGCGCGACGGGACGGCGCTCTACGCGCTGAAGAACTGAACAAGGAATTATTCTGACGATGACCCGAATTGCGACCACGATTCTGCTCGCCCTGGCGATCTCGATGACCGGAACGGCTTGCACCGGCACGTCTCCTGAGGCTCTGCGCAAGGAAGCGCAATCGAACGCCGACAAGTACCTCGAGTTCATGCGGGCAGGTGATTTCGAAGGGGCATATGCGAAGACGCTGCACGCCGAATACAAGCGGCAGCTCGCACTCGAGACCTTCTTGAAGTATCGCGAGGCCATAGCATCAACCGCCGGCGCCATAGAGAGCTACCAGGTCGTGCACTACGACTCGGACGTCGAACGGGAGTCCGTCACCCTCGACTATGCGGTGAAATACTCCAAAATGCCTGGAGCCGGGCAACGAGATCGTGAAGCTACGCCGCGAGGGCACCGAGTGGCGCATCACGTCGATCGAACCGAAGATTCCGAAGAAGGCGACACCTGCCCCGGACATCACGATGCCCGGACAGTCGACGAAACCGAGGGATCCGAAGTCCGATCCGACGGCTGCAGGGACGAACGCACCGAAATAGGCGGCGGCGCCGGGTCGAAAAAAAACCTGTCCCGCTGTGTGACACCATCGTGCCATCTCCGTATCCGACCATGGCATGAGTACACAGGCGCGAACCATGAGCTGGCTGTGGCCAAACGCGACGTCGACGTCCGAGGTGGACTGGGATGCTGTTTACGCGCGCGAATTGCCGCGAATCTACAACTATTTCCGATATCGAATCGGCGACGATGCGGTCGCCGAGGACCTGACGTCCGCGACGTTCGAGAAGGCATGGCGCGCGCGAGACAGCTACCGCCGCGACGCAGCGAAATTCTCGACGTGGCTCTACGCCATTGCGCGGAACGTGGCGATCGATCACTTTCGACGTTCCGGCCGCGAATTGCCGCTCGAGTCGGCCGCGGACGTGGCGACAGGGTCAACTCCCGAGGACGAGGTCTTGCGGACCGGTGATCTCGATCGATTGGAGCTGCTGATGGCGGGCCTTGGAGAGCGCGAGCGCGAACTGCTGGCCTTCAAGTATGGCGCCGAGCTGACGAATCGAGAGATCGCGAAGGTCACGAAACTCAGCGAATCGAACGTCGGAACGATACTGCATCGGGCCGTTGCGACGCTTCGGTCGCGCTGGTGAGGATGAAGCGATGAATGACGAACTGCTGCACGCCTATCGGAAGGACCCGCGACCCGAGTTTGCGGAGCGCCTCCACAATCGAATCAACCGGCCAGTCATCGACGAGAGCCCGAAACCTGCGGCGGCTTTCCTCGCCAGGTGGAAGCCGGTTCTCGCTGCTGCGACCGTCGTTGCGGGTCTTGCCGTGGCGCTGACGGTTCCCTCCGTGCGAGCGGTCGCGCAGGATTTCCTCGATCTGTTTCGTGTGAAGAAGTTTGCCGCCGTCTCGATCAGTGCTGACCGAATGGGGCAGCTGCGCGACGGAAAAGTCGACTTGCAGACCCTGCTCGGAGACGCCGTGGATGAAATCAAGCGTCCCGGCGAACCGCGCGAGGTTGCATCGGCCGAGCTGGCAGCGAGCGAGACCGGAATGTCCGTCCTCGTGCCGACATATGTCTACAACGTCAACGACGCGCCGACGATTCGGGTAATGGACTCGGCGTCGATGCGGGTCAGGGCCGACGCTGAGAGGTTGCGGGGAATCCTCGACCTGCTCGGAATCGAGGACGCCACGATTCCGGCAGGACTCGACGGAGCGGTTGTCGGGGTGCGGATACCCCAGGCCGTCTCGATGGAGTATCGACGCGAAGGAAAAACCTGGGTCGCCACGCTGACACAGGCGCCGAGTCCTGAAGTGGACCTTCCGAAGGACGTGGACATCGCGGTCCTCGGCGAGCTGGGTCTTCGGATCGCCGGGCTCTCCGCGGACGAAGCGCGCCAGTTCTCGAGATCGATCGACTGGAGGAGCACGCTCATCGTGCCGGTTCCAGCGAGCGTCGGCTCATTCCGAGAGGTCGAAGTGCGCGGAACGATGGGTCTCCTGATCGACATCGACTCGGATAGGGCCAAGAATCGGGAGAAGCCGGCGAATGGAGCGGCGCCGAGGACGATCCTGATGTGGTCCGAAAGCGGTAAGGTCTATTCCCTGGCGAGCAGGCAGGAGCCGATCGAGGTGATCCAGATGGCGAACTCGATGCGCTGATGAACGACTCGGTCATCGATACCCGCGGCCTTCGAAAACGCTACGGCGCCAAGGTGGCCGTCGAAGACCTCACCCTGAGCGTTCGCCTGGGCGAGGTCTTCGGTTTTCTCGGTCCGAACGGGGCGGGGAAGACGACATCCGTGAAGATGCTGCTCGGACTCGCCGCGCCGACTGCCGGCAGCGCTACGGTTCTCGGCAAGCCGATTGGCGACCGAGCTTCGCGCGCGAGGATCGGCTTCCTGCCTGAGCACTTCCGCTTTCACGAGTGGCTGACGGGTCGCGAGTTCCTGCGTCTTCACGGCCGACTGCATGGAATGCCGGGCCGGCTGCTCGACGAGCGAATCCCCGCGCTCCTGCGACGCGTCGACCTCGAGGACGCGGCGGATCGGAGGGTCCACGGATATTCAAAGGGCATGATCCAGCGAATCGGTATTGCGCAGGCGCTAATCAACGCCCCGGAGCTCGTATTGCTCGACGAACCGACGTCGGGCCTCGATCCGATCGGGCGGTTGCTCGTTCGCGACATCATCGCGGAGCTCAAGAGCCTCGGGACGACGGTGTTCCTCAACTCGCACCTTCTGAGCGAGGTCGAGGTCACGTGCGACCGTGTGGCGTTCGTGAAGCGGGGTCGCGTTCTGCGCGAGATGTCGCTCCAGGCGGCGGACGACGCGGTCGAGGTCGAGATCAGGCTCGATTCGCATTCTGAGGAAATCGTAAGAGGCCTCGGCGGATTCGGCCGCGGTGTGGCCGTGGACGGAGACCTGATCCGGATGACCGTCGCCTCGGAAGACGCGGTGCCCGAGATCGCTTCGTGGCTCGTGGGCCGAGGCGCCAGGATCTATCGGCTTGCGTCCGGTCGGAAGTCGCTCGAGCAGCTGTTTCTCGAGATCATCGGGGAGGACGAACGGGCCGGATAGTCCGGCGCTCGAACAACATGCACCCCGTCATCACCATCGCGCTGCTCACCGTGCACGAAGCCGCCCGACGGCGGATCCTGCTCGCCGCGCTGCTTCTCGGAGGCGCGTTTCTCGCGATATGCGACCGGATTCTACTTCGCGCACGACAACGTCACGGCCGAGCAACTGGTGGACGCCCAGCGGCGGATCGTGTTCAACATGCTGGCGATGGCGGGCCTCTATGCAGTGAACTTCCTCACGGTCATGGCGAGCATTCTGATTCCGATTGACACGATCTCGGGCGAGATCGAGTCCGGAGTGATGCAGACCATCGCGACAAAGCCGGTCGCTCGCTGGAACATCGTGGTCGGGAAGTGGCTCGGTTTCGTTGTGGTGCTCGCGGGTTATCTTGCAGTAATGGCGGGCGGCGTCCTGGCAATCACCCGCATCATCAGCGGATTCGTGCCACCGAATGCGGCGTTCGGGGTCTCGCTGATGCTGCTCGAGGGAGCGCTTTTTGTGACGATTTCCATCGCCGCCGGAACCCGGCTCAGCACGCTCGCGAACGGCGTTCTCGGGTTCGGGTTGTTCGGACTGGCCTTTATTGGCGGTTGGATGGAGCAGATCGGTACGGTGCTTGGCAACGGGACGACGCGAAACGTCGGCATCGTCGCGAGCCTTGTCGTGCCGAGCGAGTCGCTGTGGCAGCTTGCTGCCTACAACATGCAGCCGTCGATCATGCGGGACGTGAATCTCACTCCGTTTTCGCCGGCATCGGTCCCGAGCCGTGCGATGGTTGCGTGGGCCGCTTGTTATCTGGTCGTCGCGCTGCTCATCGCTGTGCGCCTGCTGCGAACGCGGGATCTGTAGGGTTGGCGGTATCTCGACCCAGCTCCTCGTATCAGCACCGCGAGCGATTGAGAAGAATCGCCAGTATCCCGGTTCCGAAGAGCGCCGAAGGCGCGAAAGCCTCGAGGTACAGAACCGCGAGCGGTAGCGAGCGGCCTGCGGACGGTGTCTGAAATCGCAGACTCGTCGTTGCGGAAGGACGGAAGTGATCGGAGCCATACGAACGTCCGTGGGACGCTCGCTACTGCTCGCGGCTCAAAAAACGGGGATCGCCTGCATTCGTCCCCGTTCCTCGAGCCGCGAGCAGTAGCGAGCGTCCCACGGACGGTGTCTGAAACCGCAGACTCGTCGTTGCGGAAGGACGGAAGTGATCGGAAACGATCCCCGCCGCCCACTGACTACCGAGCAGCGGGTTCGTTCAGCGTTGGGCCGGCCGGCATTCTGGCGCCGCTTGAATGCGACGGCGGACACACACTACCGCTCGGGGTTCCGGTTGTTCTCACTCGTACCGCAGCGCCGAGGATGGGTCGAGCTTCGCGGCGCGGCTTGCAGGCAGGAACCCGCTGAGCAGGCCGACCAGAATCAGGATGAGCGTCGAGACGACGATGCTCAGCGGCGAGATGACAAGCGTAATGTCGCCCTTGCCCGTCGTGTCCTCGAAGAGCGCCCCCATCAGCGGCAACTGACCGGCGGCGGCAGCGACGACGTAAGACATCAGGATTCCGATGGCCCCGCCCACGAGCGTGATCGCCATGGCTTCCGCAATGAACTGCAACCGGATGTGCCTCTTCCGTGCACCGAGAGCGCGCCGCAGCCCAATCTCACGAATCCGCTCGTCGACCGACACAAGCATGATGTTCATCACGCCCACGCCGCCGATCCCGAGCGTCAATGTCCCGATGAAGACGAGCAACCCCTGCAGTCCGATCGTGAGTCCGTCGATCACCGGCCGGAACGCTTCGCGGCCGTCGGCACTGAAGGCCTTCTCGTCCGTCGGGCTGAACCGTTGCCGTTTCGCGAGAGTGGCGCGAACCTGGTCGATCGCCTGCTTCTCGAACTGGGGTGCGATCGCCGCGAACACGAACACATTGGCGTACTTCGCATTCCACATCTCACCGGCCGCCGTGTACGGGATGAACGCCGACTCGTCGTCGCTCGTGAAGTAGTTACTGAACTGGAGCTTCCTGCCCATCGTGCCGATCACGGTGAAACGCACGCCATTGATGATCACGGTCTCGTCGACAGCCGGGCGACCGCTGAAGAGCTGCTCGCGAAGCCTGCCGCCGAGCACGACGACTCTGCGCCGCTCGAAGAAGTCCTCGTCGCTGATCCAGCGGCCGTCGTCCGGAACTTCGTTTCGAATCTCGCCATAGATCGGATAGACACCGCGAATGGCCGTATTCGCCATCCGCTCGCCATAAGCTATCGACAGCCATCGAACCGTTTCGAGACTTCCGCCTCGAACGAGTGGCGCTTCGGAAAGAACGGAGTCGAGATCGGCCTCCTCGAACCTGATCCGCTTGCCGGCACGCTGACCGCCTGCCTGCTCGCTCGTCTGTCCGGGCCAGCACACTACGGCGCTTTTGCCGAAAGCGTCGAACCCCGAAACGAGCACAGATCGAAACCCGCTGCCGTAAGCGAAGAGGACGGTCACTGACACGATGCCCCAGACGATGCCGAGCATCGTGAGGGCGGTGCGGAACGGCTGCCGAATGAGGGCAATCCAAGCCTGCAGGAGGATTTCACGGAACATTGGCCTAGCCTCCCGCTTCGTGGCGCAATGCCACGATCGGATCGACCGCTGCGGCGCGGTTGGCCGGATACATCGCCGCGAGCAGCGCGACCGTGCCGAGTAGTCCGAACGAAAGCAGCGACGACTCGAGAGTCGGGAGCAATCCTGCGAAGAACGGCGGCATCGGCAACATGTTCACGAGGCCACACAGTCCGTATGCGATCGCCATCCCGATGCCGCCGCTGAGAAAGACGACGATGAGCGTCTCGCAGAAGAACTGCCAGAGGATCTGTCGCGACGTGGCGCCGACTGCCTTGCGCACGCCGATCTCGCGAGTGCGTTCGCGAACGGCGACCATCATCACGTTCATGACGCCGATTCCACCGAGAAAGAGCGTCGTGAGCCCAACTGCCCCGAGGAAGTTCTTCATCCCGTCGGTCATGCTCTGGAACTGCTTTGCATTCTCGACCGTGTCCCAGATCGGGGCCGCATCTTCGTCACGCGGATCGAACTCGTGTATCTGCGACAGCGCCTTGCGCACCTGCCGTTTCGCGTCTTCGCTGACCTCGATCGAGCGCGGGACTACGATGATGCGGTCGACGGAATCCGGCTTCCACGGCGCGGTGTTCGGAAAGTCGCGCAGCACGGACGCAAACGGGATGAACACCTTCGACACGTCTTGCCCGTCGTAGCTCGAATCCTGGTCCTTCTTCCGCATGATCCCGACGACCGCGTACGGATGGCTGCCAATGAGAACCGTTTCGTTCAATGCATCTCGACCGGCGAAAAGCTGCGCGTTCACCTCGCTGCCGATCACGCAAACGCGGCGTCCTTCGTTCTCGTCGTCCCAGTTGCAGTATCGGCCTCGGGCCACGTCGATGCTTCGCACGTCGGCGAAGGGCGGAAGCGAACCGGTCACGAGGAATGTCCCGGCGTTATGAATGCTTCGGACGGGAACGCTGCCCTGGCCGAGCTCCGGAAGAGCCCACTCGATGTCGGGCGACTGCTCCATGATCACGCGGTAATCGTTGGCGCTCCACTCCGTCCGGCGACCGGCACGTGTGCCGCCGGCCTGCATGCTAGTCCGGCCCGAGAAGACGATCATGATGTTCTTCCCGAACGATTCGGCGACCTTCGCCTGGCCGACGCGCAGTCCCTCGCCGGCCGCGACCATGAGCGTGATCGACACGATGCCCCACGCAATGCCGAACATGGTCAGCGCCGTGCGCAACTTGTGCGACCAGAGCGTCCGAATTGTGTCGAGGAAGAGATCCTTGAAGACCATGGGGGTCCGCTCCTACTGCAGGACGATCTGCTGGCCTTCCTCGAGTCCCTCGACCACCTCGGTTTTCACGCCGTTCGACAGGCCGAGCTTGACGGGAACCTTGCGCTTGCCGCCCTCGACCGCGGCGGCGGGTATCTCGACTGACGTATTGCGCTCCTTGTCGTAGATCACGGCCGACTCAGGAATGACGAGCAGGCCCTTCTTTTCCTCGAGGATGATCTCGGCATTCGCGGTCATGTTCGCCCTGAGGACGTCCGCGTTTTCGGTGATCGTGACGCGGACCTCGAACGTCGTCACGTTGTCCTTCTCGGCGCCGAGCGGCGAGATCTTGTCGACGACTCCGCTGAAGGCCTTGTCCTTGTACGATTCCACCGTGATTCGTGAGCTCTGGCCCACGTAGACCTTTCCGATGTCCGCCTCGTCGACTTTTCCCTTCACGTAGAGCTGGCTCGTGTCGCCGAGCGTGAAGACGAGGGTCGCCTGTGAACCCAGCACGAGGATCGAGCTGACGGCGTCGCCGGGCTCGACGTCGCGCGACAGGACGACGCCGTCGATGGGACTGACGATTGTCGAGTTGCGGAGGTCGTCCTCGGCACGTTCGACGGCTGCCTGGGCGCGAGCAACTTCGGCCCTGGCGCGCTCGACATCGGCGCGGGTCACGGTGACGCCGCGTTCGGCGGAGAGCTGCTTGTTGAGGGCGATCTGGTAGGCCTTTTCGGCGTTCTCGAGGTCGGTCCTCGAGATGATTCCGCGATCGAACAGGCTCTGCGAGCGATCGAGATTCGACTTGAGGAAGGGCAGATCCGGATTCGCCGCGTCGACTTTTCCTCGCTCGACGGAGGCCTGTGCGCTCGCGAGCGCCGCCTGCGTGGCTTGTAGCGCGGCCTTCTGCTCGCGCAACTGCGCGTGGAGCTGTTCCTTGTCGAGCTCGGCGAGGACCTGTCCCTGGCGGACGGAATGACCGTAGTCGACGAGCACGCTCTTCACGAGGCCGCTCGCCTTCGACTTCACTTCGACCTTGGTCAGCGGCTCGATCTTGCCGGTCGCGACGACCGACTTTGCGAGATCACCCCGCTCGACCTTGGCGAGTTTCTCGGCACTGATCTCGGGACTTCCGCCCATGGAGCGGACGGCGACGACGCCTCCACCCGCGATCGCGATCACGACTGTTGCCAGAACTACCCAACGCATACGCCTTCGGCCAGACCTTGGAGCTGCCATACCTCGTCACCTCTGCTGCGAATGATTCCGTCGGCAATTACGAGCGCGGACGACGTAAATGTTCCGATCGGTTTCGAGGGGTAGGTGAGCGAGAGACGGATTTGGTTTCAGCCACGGCCGGATCTCCGCGCCTCAGTGCCTCCGAGACTCTGTGTGCGTAGCTCAGAAGACGCTTCGCACACAGAGTCTCGAAGGCACTGAGCCACGGAGGAAGATCAGCCGGCCGTGAACTCGGCAATGACCGGGGCGTGGTCCGACGGACGGTCCCACATCCGGGGTTCCTTGTCGATTCGCACCGAGGCACAGCGCTTCAGCAGCGGAGCCGTCACCCAGACGTGGTCGATTCTAAGTCCCGCGTTGCGCCGAAAGGCCCCAGCCCGATAGTCCCACCACGAGAAATGGCCGCCGTCCGTCGTGTGCAGCCGGAATGCATCCTCGAATCCCCATTCCCGGACCTTTTCGAGCGCTTCGCGTTCGGCTGGACTGCACAGGATCTTTCCGTCCCATAATTTCGGGTCGTGGACGTCGCGGTCGTCCGGCGCGACGTTGAAGTCGCCGCAGATGAGCACCGGATCGGCGGCCGAGTAACGTTCGTCGAGGAACATCCGCAGCCGCGCAAGCCAGTCGAGCTTGAAGGAATATTTGTCGGAGCCAACCTCGGATCCGTTCGGAATGTAGACGTTGACGACCGTGATTCCGCCGACCGTGCCCGCCACGAGACGCGAATGTCCGGGCTCTTCGTCTCCCGGCAGACCCTTGACGACTCCGTCGACCGGTGAAAGCGCAAGGATCGCTACGCCATTGTAGGTCGGCTGTCCGTGCGTGACGGACGCGTACCCGAGCGCCTCGAACTCGGCGGCGGGGAACTTCGCGTCAACGCACTTGATCTCCTGAAGGCACAGCACGTCGGGACGCTCGTACTCGGCCCATCGCAGTACGACCGGCAAACGAGCCGCTATCGAATTGACGTTCCAGGTTGCGATTCTCACAGTCGCGGATAGTACCGCCAGTCGGCGGAATTCGCATCCGGAAATGCTGAAAACCGTGTCGTTGACAGCCTTTGGCCAGCTTGCTAGAGTACGCGCCGTTCATCGGCAGGACGGCAGGATTCGGAAGTGGTAACGACCCTTTTCGCGCCAGCGTCCGTTCCCCACGGATGGCGCTCCCGCAGTTTCGCTTCAATCCACCCCAGCCAGCCTCAGTTCAAATCGCACACGATCAAGTGACGTCAGAAAGGAGACCAGACACGATGAAGGAACGAGGAACCGTGAAGTGGTTCAATGACGCGAAGGGATTTGGTTTCATCGAGCGCGAGGGCGGTGGCGACGTGTTCGTTCACCACACGGCGATCGAAGCGGAGGGGTTCCGAACGCTCGGCGAGGGCGACACGGTCGAGTTCGAAGTCACGCAGGGCCCGAAAGGCCTCGCTGCGGCAAACGTGACGCGCGGCGCATAGTCGCCGGTCAACAACACGTGGGCCCCGTCGCGAACGGCGGGGCCCTTTCTTCATGATGGCACCTAAACTTCTAATCGCCGTGCCGGACCTGCTTTTCCGCTCGAAGCTGCAGGATGCCGCGCGCCGGGCTGGAGCCGAGATCTACTCGGCAGTGAGCTCTGCCGGCGTCGTCTCGCGATCGCTCGAGTACCTTCCCGATGCCGTCGTCATCGACCTCGTCGATGAGCGACTCGATCCGATCGAGCTAATTCGACGCCTGAAGCGCGAGCCGCGGCTCGCCGGGACACGGATCGTCGGGTTCTTTCCGCACGTGCAGGTTGCCGTCCGGGATGCGGCGAAGGCGGCTGGCTGCGACGTTGTCGTTCCGCGATCCATCGTCGCGACGTCGTTGGCATCGATCCTGGCAGGAGTCGTTCCAGCGGCAACGGACGAATCGTAGTGCGACGCAACGGATGGAGCGAAGCCGAAATTCGAAAGCTCGAGGAACGGACCGGCAAGTCGCGACCGCTCGTCGAGGCGTTCTGTGACGCTGTAGACAAGAAGCTCTTTCTGTTGCTCGACGAGCGCCAGCGACGAGCGACACTGCATTTCCATCTCGACGTCGATGACGTCGCCGACGATTCGGATGCACCGCCCGTCGATGTCTGAACGCCCCCGTGCCGACAGAGTGCATCGCTTGGATCGGATTGGCAAAACCGGTAGACTGACAAACTTTCGACACGACAGGTCAAGGAGTCCGAAGCGGTGAAAACCGACATTCTTGCAGCCTCGCTCAACGCAACGCCGGCCGACGTCCTCATCGTCCCGCTATATCGCAACGAAGCCATTGCCGACGGACCGCTCGCGGAACTCGATGCCGCGCTAGGAGGAGGCCTGCGGGAGCTCGTCGATGCGGGCGACCTGCACGGCCGACGCGACGAAGTCACGTACCTTCACGCCCCGGCCGGAATCGCCGCAAAGCGGCTCGTTCTCGTAGGGATGGGAGAGCCGACGACGTCGCCGCTGGAACAGATTCGCCGTGCTTTCATGACCGGCGTTCGGTTCATGCGGGGCAAGCGACATTCTGCGATCGCGGTCGCAGACCGCGGGGAGGGCTCAGCGTTGCGGTTCGGCGAGATGGCTGCGGAGGCTGTCGCAGTCGCCGCCGTCGACCTCTCGGCCTACAAGACCGAGGACCGGAATGATCTGCACGTCGAATCGGTCACCATCCAGACGACGACGGAGCGCGAAGCCGACGTTCGACGCGGCGCGGAGCGCGGACGGATCATCGCGGATGGCATGAACCTGACGCGTTCTCTAGGCAACGAGCCCGGCGATCACCTCACGCCTCCGATGCTCGCCGAGCGAACTGCCGAGATGGCCGCGGCGAACGGACTCACCTGCGAGATTCTCGATGAATCCAGGCTCAAGGAAATGGGGATGGGCGCGCTGCTTGGCGTGGCCCGCGGAAGCGAGGAACCGGCTCGACTCATCGTCGTCCGATACGAACCGGAAGGCGAGGCGGTCGGAGAGACGTGGGGATTCGTCGGGAAGGGGATAACCTTCGATTCGGGCGGTATCTCGATCAAGCCCCGCGAGGGGATGGAGTGGATGAAGTACGACATGTGCGGCGCCGGTGCCGTCGTCGGGGCAATGAGTGCAATCGCGAAGCTTCGTCCCAATCGTCGCGTTCTCGGCGTCATCGCGGCGGCCGAAAACATGCCGTCGGGCCGGGCGATCAAGCCCGGCGACGTGCTGCGAAGCTACTCCGGAAAAACCATTGAGGTCCTGAACACCGATGCCGAGGGACGGCTCGTATTGTCCGACGCGCTGACATATGCGCAGGAGCTCGGAGCCACGCGACTCGTGGATCTCGCGACGCTCACCGGCGCCTGCGTTGTCGCGCTGGGGCACGTGTATGCCGGGCTGATGTCAAACGATCAGGCGTGGGCCGAAGACATTCTCGCCGCCGGCGGACGCGTCGGTGAAAAGCTGTGGCAGCTGCCAATGGACAAGGCGTACCGAGAGCAGGTCAAGTCGGACATCGCCGACATCAAGAACCTCGGGGGACGCGCGGCCGGGACGATCACGGCGGGGTACTTCCTTCGCGAGTTCGTCGGGTCGACGCCGTGGGCGCATCTCGACATCGCTGGAACGGCGTGGATCGAGGACGACCGACCCTGCATTGCACGCGGGGCTTCGGGATTTGGGGTGCCGACGCTCGTCGAGCTCGCAGCGCCGGTCGCGGAGTAACGGCGGTCGTGTCGGATTCACGCATCGACTCGGGACGGGTTGCGGCACGGCTCGCCTTCCTGCTCGTCCTGGGTCTGTGGATCGGCGCGATGGTGTATTTCGCCGCCGTCGCGGCTCCTGCCGCTTTCGCCGCCCTTGCCGATCAACCTGGCTTGCCGGGGAGACAGCTGGCGGGGAGCGTGGTCAGGATCGCGCTCGGGACGCTGAACCAGTCGGGAGTGGCGATGGCAGTCGTTGCCCTCGTCCTCCTTTTCCTGTCGGAGCCGAACGTCCGCAATCGCTCGACGGCGGTTCTTGCGGTTCTCGTGATCGTGCTCGGGGTCCTTTCGTTCGTCGCTCACGGAGTCGTGTCGGCCAGGCTGGATGTGCTGCGCACGGCAATGGGCGTCATAGACGAGGTAGCCGTTGACGATCCGAGGCGACTGGAATTTGGCCGGCTTCACGGAGTCTCAGTGCTGCTCCTCGCGGTCCAGATCCTGGTGGCCGTCGGGGTCTTCGTGACCTCTGGATGGCGGTGGCTGCGACCGGTGCGGGACTAGAGGCTGCGGGCGATGTTGAGCTCGATACGCTCGCGTTCGACCTGGGTGAGCCGCAGGACGATAGCGCGAATGCGCTTCTCGATGTTCGCGATAGCGTCCGCGTGGTGATGGACGTCGCGCCCGAGGTTTCCGTGCAACTCGTCGTGCAGCAAGGACAGATCGTAACGAAGCTGCGATTCCTCAGTTGTCAACGCGGCGTCCTGAGCGTCAAGGTCTTCCGAAGCCATTCCCGAGCCTCCGTGAAAAAGTGCGCTATTATACCCGACCCTCCCGGAAGTCGAAGTGCAAGGGGTATTTGTGGCAACGGACCGATCGGATTCGGAAGGACCTGCGTGGTGGCGGCCGCTCGAATGGATACCGTGGGGGCTCGTGCTCGAGCCTGTACAGCCGTCGCATACCGGGCGGGTGAGCCGCGCGATCACGAACGAGATTGCGGCGTGGCTGAAGATCGAATCCGCTTCCGACATGCGTGCGGGGACACCGGTCTGGGCTTTCGAGGCAGACGGACTGGCGAGGTCCCGGCGCGCCTATCGATACCTCGTGGAGCGGGACGGCGAGTTTGCGGGAGTCATCGAGCTGCGGCCCGACGCGGTGCAGGGGCATCTGGGCTACTGGCAGCGCCGGAAGGCGCGAGGGCGCGGCACGATGACGATGGCGAACTATGTGATGCTGCTCCTGGCTTTCGACGGGGTTGCTGTTGCGGGCCGTGGATTGGACGGCGGACGCAACGAACACGGCGTCTGTCGCGGTCATGCAACGCCTCGGAGGTCGCCAGATCGACCGGTATCCGGTGACGGGTGGCGCACTTCGTACGGAGGAGGTCAGGGTGCGATTGAGCCGGGAAGGACTCGTTCGACCAAAGGACGGGCCGCGTACGCTCCGCGAACTGCTCGGGAAGTCAGGCGGACGTCTACCGAAAGGCCGCAAGAAGTGAACATCGCATCTGATAACGTCCGCACCGGTTTACCTTCGATGGTAGACGCTTGGCTTCTTGAGGGCGAGCGTCCCAAAGCCGGACGGATCTGCTTCCTCTGCCGGACATCGCGTCTGATAACGACCTGGCGCGTCCGCATTCTTTCTTCCTTCGGTTGCTCCGATCTTCAGGCAATCACAGCAGCGGCGGACATCTGCAAGCAGAAAGGACTTCAGCCCGTCGGTGACGTCGATGCCGTGACTGCGGGAGGACCCCGATGAGCCGTCCGGGTGAGACGATCGGTGTTCGACCCGCTGGGCTCGCCGACGATTCGACTGACCATCCGGAAACGTCCGCGAACGGTCCGGCTTCGTCCGACAGAGCCGTTCGGCTGACGCTCGGCATCCTGACGGCAATGCTCGGCGCAGGTCTCGTCGCCTACGTCGTCAGGTACGGCCGGAACCTTTTCTATTGGGACGACTTCGAGCTCGTGCCCGGCCTCACGGGGCAACAGCCGACCGACCTCGCGTGGTTCTTCACCTGGCAGAACGAACACCTCGTCGTCATGGCTCGCACCGCGTTTTATGTCGTGTGGCATACCACCGAAGACACGCGCGTCATGATGTTGCTCGTGTGCGCCGGACTAGTCGCGTCGACCGTCTTCCTGCTCGAGACGGCGCGCGCTGCAAGGGGACGAGCGAGTTGGAGCGACGCCGCGATACCGCTGCTCATATTGAGCTGGGGCCACTACCAGAACCTCATCTTTCCGCTCCAGTTTTTCTTCGCCTGGTCGGTCGCGCTGTCGTGCGCCTGCCTATGGGCTTTCGTTCGAGCGCGCGATGACTGGCGCTGGGCCGAGCTCGCGGCCGTCGCCGTCGCGATGCCGCTCCTTCCACTCAACGGAGTGCTCGGAGCGCTGTTCGCAGCGCCATTCGTGTTTCTGGCCGTCCGCACGGCCCTCGAGAGGGCCCTCGCCAGAGACGATTGCTCGAGAAGGGATGCCGCCGTGCTCGGTCTGGCATCGGTCGCTACGATCGGAACGCTCGTCCTGAACGTCTCGGGTTACCGGAGGATGGCTCATCACCCGCCCGCCGACAGCATTGTCGACGTCTTGTCGAGCATCAGCGAAGTCCTCGCGACGTCCATCGGACCTGCGGGAATTCCGACGTGGCCGGTCTCAGGCCTGCTCGTGGCCGCCCTCGCCATTGCTGCCGCCCTGACGGTCGTTCTGGCACGCCGTCCGTCCGTCGCTTCGCGCCGGACCATCGAGACGTTGGCGGCGAGCCTCGCGGGCTTCCTGGCGCTCGTCTGCGCAATCGGGTACGGACGCGCCGGACTCGGGCCGACCGTCGCGTTTGCGAGCCGTTATTCGATTTTCTCGGCCGCGCTCGTTTCAGTGGCGCTGATTCTCACGACCGTCGTCTGGCGAGGCACAGCCGGCCGAGTGATCGGGATCGCCGTGCTCGTCGTCGCGGTGTCGGCTCAGCCGCTCGCGTTCTCGGTAGGTCGCGAATACGGGCGCGAGATGGCAACGGTCTCGGACAGGCTCCTCAGCGACCTTGCCAACGGCGTGCCAATCGAGGTCGTCGCGCACCGGGACGGGCTCCAGTTTTATCCGAGCAGCGCAGTCCTGACGACTTTCTTCACGGCACTCGCCGAGTCAGGGGAGGGAGCGATTGGCCGGCGAACCCACGGGCAACGCCCATGCGCTCGCGAAATACCGATCACACCCCGCATCGAGCACACGAACTCGATGACGTGGAACGGAAGCGTTGCGGAATGCTCTGGCGAGGACCCCTTCACCGTGTTCGTATTCCCGGCGCCCGTCCGCGTCTGTGCGGTTCGCGTCAGGTTCCGTCTCGTCGATTCAGAACCGGACTCCGATAAGTCTCCCATGCAGTGCTTCTGGGCCCAGACCACGAGAAACGTCTTCGATCCGGTCGAGCGGAACCAGACCATCATGATTGATACACGGATGACGAATGAGCACGTCGAGACATTCTGGATCGGAGATACGATCGACCGCTTCCGGATCGATCCAACCACGAGACCGTGCAGATTCGAGCTGCTCGAGATCACGCTCAGCACGCAGTAGCCCCACGAGGACCGCGCCAATGGTGTGACACTTTGGTACGGGCGAGCCTGTTCGCCACGATCCGGGAAAGGGAGCAAATCTCGCAACCGCAACGATATCAACATGTTGCCGCATTGCCCTTTGCGGCACCACAATTGCTGTGCTGGCTACCGGATATAGCCTTGTACTGACCGGGAGGAAAGTGAACCGATGACCGAATATTCCGCTGCGTCCGCAATTTCGCCAGAAAGGCGAAAGGCTCGCCAAACCCTGGTTGGGATTATCGCCGTGGTCCTCGTCGCACTTGGTCTCGTCATCGGTGCGAAAGCCCTGAACGGTGGCGCCGCCGCCGCATTCTCGCTCGGCGGCGATGCGGCACTGCCGGCCTCGGGTGCGCCTCTTGCCGGTGTCACCGCCGCAGGCCCGGAATCGTTATCGCTGGCATTTGCCTCCGTCGCCAGGACGGTGAGTCCCGCCGTCGTCCATATGAACATCGTCAAGGAAGTGCGCAGGCAGGGGATCACCGGCTTTCCGTTCGGCGGTGGCGAAGGCGGCACGATGCGCCAGCGCGGCTCGGGTTCGGGAGTCATCGTGAACCCGAACGGCTACATCCTCACGAACAATCACGTCGTCGGAAACACGTCGTCGATCGAGGTGAAGCTGGCTGACGGACGCCGTCTGAAGGGAACGGTCGTGGGAACGGACCCGCAGACCGACCTTGCGGTCGTCAAGATAGACGCTACGAGCCTGCCGTACGCATCGCTCGGCGACTCGGATTCGATCCAGCAGGGTGAGTGGGTCGTTGCAGTCGGCAGCCCGTTCGGCCTTGAGCAGACGATCACGGCCGGCATCGTGTCGGCGACCGGACGGCAGCTTCCGGCGGGATCACCGTACGAGAGCTACATCCAGACCGACGCGTCGATCAACCCCGGCAATTCCGGCGGCCCGCTCGTGAACCTTCGCGGCGAGGTTGTTGGCATCAACACGCTCATCTTTTCGGAGAGCGGCGGCAGCCAGGGCATCGGTTTCGCCATTCCGTCGAACATGGCGAAGAAGATCTACACGGCGCTCACGACGGGCGATGGCAAAATCACGCGTGGGTACTTTGGTGTCAACGTCCGCGACCTCGACGATGCGCTCGCGGAATCGCTTCTCGTTCCGCAGGGAACGAAGGGTGCCGTCGTCGCGGATGTTGCATCGGATTCGAGCCCGGCCGCCAAGGCCGGCATCCGGTCCGGAGACGTCATCACGGCGATCGACGGCAAACCGATCGAGTCGGCGCGCGGGTTGACGTCGACCGTGGCGGATGTCACGCCCGGATCCACCGTGACCGTCGAATTCCTTCGGGAAGGGAAGCGCCAGTCGGCATCGGTCACAGTTGCCGAACGGCCACGCAACCTTGGCATTGGCATGCAACCCGACGAAGAGCCTCCGGCGGAGGACGAGAGCGCGTCAAAGGCCAGCCGGGCCAAGCTCGGTGTGAACATTGCCGACGTCACGCCCGAGATTGCAGCGCAACTCAAGTTGCGCGAGCCGAAGGGCGCCGTCATCACGCGAGTCGATCCGTCGGGTGTTGCGGCGCAGGCCGGCCTTCAGGCTGGTGACGTGATTCACCGGTTCGGGAAATCAACGGTCGCAAACTCTGGCGACCTCTCCCAGGCCGTGGATTCGGCGACACCCGGAAGCCAGATCGTCCTGCAGGTGGAACGGCGCGGGACGCTGGCATTCGTCACGATCGAGCTCGACGGACTGTAGAGCGCGGTTCGTTCGGTAAAACGGAAACGCCGGCGAGGCGGACGTCAGGTCCGCTCGCCGGCGTTTCCGCGCTCAATCCGCGCATTACAGAAGCGATCATAGGTTTGACATGATGACCCCCAAAGGGCGCGTGCTCAACGCATCCGTACCGTGCGCCGTACGAAGTCCTCGATGACACGATGGGTCGATCCCTCCTGCGGCGAGCTCTTCTCGCGGCCAAAGCCCCGCACGTCGGACACCGTCATGCCGGGAAGCCCGTAATCTCCTCGAGCGCGCCTGTGACCTTTTCCCAACCGAAACGGCTGCACCATCGAAACAATCGTTTTCATATCAACTCGCTCTTCCCGTGGGATTGAATGCGGCACGGCCGCAATCGTGCGACCGTGCCGTCCAGATGGCATC
This sequence comes from Blastocatellia bacterium, assembly GCA_016705245.1. Taxonomy (GTDB): domain Bacteria; phylum Acidobacteriota; class Blastocatellia; order UBA7656; family JADIYM01; genus JADIYM01. The sequence continues at coordinate 67,132 of JADIYM010000015.1, forward strand.
AGTATTCGACGCCTTCGCGCCCGAACCAGCGGTACAGCATCGGCAGCACATAAAGCGTCAGTACCGTCGACGTTACGAGTCCGCCAATGACGACGGTCGCGAGCGGCCGCTGGACCTCGGCGCCCGCCGACGATGCCAATGCCATCGGAACGAAGCCGAGCGACGCAACAAGCGCCGTCATCAGGACGGGTCTGAGGCCTCGTGGCCGCGCCCTCACTGACCGCATCGGCGAGCGACCGGCCCTCCTCACGGAGGCTGTTGATGTAGCTGACCATCACGACACCGTTGAGGACCGCAACACCAAACAAAGCGATGAACCCCACGCCCGCCGAGATCGAAAACGGCATTCCGCGAAGTGCGAGGGCGAAGACGCCGCCAACAACGGCAAACGGAATGCCGGTGTAGATCAGGGCCGCCTGCTTCACCGAGCCGAACGTCGTGAAGAGCATCACGAAGATCAGAAACAGTGCGATCGGCACGACGATGAGCAGGCGGGCCGATGCGCGCTCGAGGTTCTCGAATTGTCCGCCCCACGTCACGTAATAGCCCGGCGGCATCGTGACCTCGGTCTCGATCCGCTTCTGGGCGTTGGCAACGAAACTGCCGATGTCGCGGCCCCGCACGTTGAGCTCGACGCCGATGCGCCGACGCGTATCCTCGCGCGAGATCTGGGCCGGTCCTTCGACAAGCTTGATGTCAGCGAGCTCTCGGAGCGGCACCCGCGCACCACTCGGAGCAACCACGAGCAGTCCCTTGATCGTCTCGATGTTCTCACTGGACGAAGGTCCGAGTCGAACGACGAGGTTGAATCGCTGCTCTCCCTCGTAGACTTGGCCCGCGTCCTTGCCCGCAACCACGGTTTCGACAAGGTCGTTGACATCCTCGACGTTGATGCCGTATCGGGCGATCGCCTGCCGGTCAGGCGTGATCTGGAGTTGAGGCAATCCGGTCGCCGCCTCGGCCTTCACGTCCTCGGCTCCCGGCACGGAACTGACGACCCGCGCAATGTCGTCCGCCGTTTTCTTGAGCGTCTCGAGATCGTCGCCGAACAACTTGATGGCAACGTCGGACCGTACACCCGAGATCAGCTCGGCGACGCGCAATTCAATTGGCTGCGAGAAGCTGAAGGCTGCATTCGGCACCTGCTGCTCGAGCGCCAGCGACATCTTCTCGACGAGCTCAACCTTGTCGGGGGTCGTCGTCCACTCGCCGGGCGGTTTCAACTCGATGTAGAGATCGCTGAAGTCGATGCTCATCGGATCGGTCGCAACTTCCGCGCGACCGGTCTTCGAGACGACCTTCGTGACCTCCGGAAAGCTCATGAGCACTTTCTCGACCTCGGTGATCGTCTTGACCGACTGGGAGCGACGACACGCTCGGGAGCTGCTGCACCTGGACGGCGAGCGATCCCTCGTCGAGCCGTGGAATGAACTCGGAGCCGAGAAACGGGAAGATGGTCGCGCTTGCGACGAACAGCACCACGGCCATTCCGAGAGCCGTGAGCCGATGCTTCATTACGACTGGCAGCGACGTTTCGTACCAACGCTTCGCGATCCGGATAAGGAAACTCTCGGTCTCGGAGACGTGCCCCCTCAGAAGCCACGTCATCGCCGCCGGCACGTAGGTCAGCGACAAAATGAGCGATCCGGCGAGGGCGAAGACGACCGTGAGCGCCATCGGCTTGAACATCTTCCCCTCGATGCCGGTCAGACTGAGGATCGGCAGGTAGACGATCATGATGATCGCCACCGCGAAGACGACGGGACGACCGACCTCGACGCACGCGTCGAGAATCGTGCGCTCGGGAGCGGTCTTCGAGCCGGCGTGCTGCGCCCCGGCTCGCCGTCGGACAGTGTTCTCGACCATGACTACGGCGCCATCGACGATCAGGCCGAAGTCGAGTGCACCAAGGCTCATGAGGTTTCCCGATACGCCTAAGATCTTCATGCAGATCGCGGCAAAGAGCATCGAGAGCGGGATGATCGTCGCGACGAGCACGGCGCCGCGCCAGTTCCCGAGCAGCAGGATGAGCACGATGATGACGAGGACCGCTCCCTCAATAAGGTTTGTAACGACCGTTCCGATCGTCCGGTCCACGAGCTCGGTCCGATCGTAGAAGGGGATCAATTCGACGCCCTTTGGCAGCGTCTTCATGACCTGCTCGACGCGCTCCTTGACTCGCTCGACGACCGTACGCGTGTTTTCGCCTTTGAGCATCATCGCGATGCCTGCAACGATCTCTCCTTCGCCGTCGGCCGTGACGGCGCCCTGTCGCACCGTTGCCCCGGTCACGACATCTCCGAGATCCCTGACGTAGACCGGGACACCCTCGGGTCCCGTTTTCACCACGATGCTTGCGATGTCCTCGGTCGAATTGACGAGTCCGATTCCGCGCAGGAGGTATTGTTCGGCGCCACTCTCGATGTAGGCGCCGCCAACGTTTGCGTTGTTGCGCACGACGGCTTCGAGCACGTCTCGAATCGACAATCCGTAGCTTTGAAGGCGCGCTGGCTCGAGTCGAATCTGATACTGCTTCTCGTAGCCGCCGAAGCTGTTGACCTCGGTGACGCCCGAAACGCCGAGCAGCTGGCGTCGGACGCTCCAGTCCTGAATCGTTCTCAGGGATGTCGCGTCATAGCCGCTGTCGGGTGCGGCCTTCAGCTCGTACTGGTAGATCTCGCCAAGCCCGGTCGAGATCGGACCCATCTCCGGCGATCCGATGCTCTCCGGAATCTGCTCGCGGGCCTGCGAGAGCCGCTCGAGAACAAGCGAGCGGGCAAAGTAGGTGTCCACCGATTCGTCGAAGACGACTGTCACCGCCGACAGGCCGAACTTCGAAACCGATCGTATTTCCTCGACGTCGGGCAGTCCCGACATTGCGACTTCGACGGGGAACGTGATCTGCCGCTCGATTTCGAGTGGCGCTAGCGATGGAGCGGCCGTCAGGACCTGTACCTGAACGTTTGTGACGTCCGGCACGGCGTCGATCGGGAGGCTTCGCAGGCTGTAGAGGCCGGCGCTAACCATGATGGTGACCATCAGAAGGACGAGCAGGCGCTGCGCGACGGAGAAGCGAATGATTGCGTCAATCATGTCAGTGTCCGTGCTCCCCCATCTCACCTTTCATCAGCTGGGTCTTGAGCGTGAAGCTGCCGTTCGCGACGACTTTTTCGCCTGCTTCGAGCCCGGCGAGGACTCGGCGATACCCGTTGATTTCGCCGCCGACCTCGATGTCGCGCACCTCGAAGGCGCCCTCTTCGTCCTCGACTGGAACGAAGACGACGGTGCGCTCACCAATGCGCTGGACGGCGGATGCCGGCACGACGAGCTCGCGCTCGGACGTCGCACCCGAACCCGCGGCGCCCTCGAAGTCAACCTGGACGAACATTCCAGCCTTGAGCCGCTCGCCCGGGTTCGGGACTTCGACCCGCACGCGTGCCGTTCGTGTGGCTTCGTCGAGCGTCGAATCAATGTAGTTGACCCGCCCGCTGATCGGAGCGGCTCCTGGTTCAGGGGTCTGGACTGCGGCAGGAGATCCGGTGCGCAACAGCCCGACCTGCGATTCGGGAACCCTGGCAATGACCCACATTGACGAAAGGTTTCCAATCGTGAACATCGGGCTACCGGCAGCAACACCGGCGCCGACGTTTACGAGTCGCTCCGTCACGCGACCCGAGTTCGGGGCGCGCAGTGTCACCTGCGAGATGTTCGAGCCTTCGCCGCCGCCGAGCGACCGGATGCTCTCGCGGAGGTGGCCAACTTCGGTCGTGGCCGTTTCGACCTCGGCCTGGGCTTCCTGTACCTCGCGATTGACCGCAATGTTGCTCTGATAGTCGTATTCGGCCTTTGCCGTGACGAACATCGTCTCGGCCGCAATGAGGTCCTTGCCAGCTCCCACACCAAGGTCGACGAGTCTTCGGGTGCGCCGCAGGCTTGCTTCCGCCTCATCGAGACGCGCCTTGGCGGTTAGCACGCCTGCCCGGTTCTCCGCCCGCCGGACGCGCTCGACATTTCGCTTCGCTAGCGTCAGCCGCGTCTCGGCCTCGCGCAGCTTGCCGGCCATTTCGGCAACGTCCGGGCTCGAGATCACGGCAAGCGTCGAGCCCGCCTTCACGTAGTCGCCGACCACGGCGTGAACTCGCTCGACGCGACCCGACACGAGCGGCGTCACTTGTTGCGTCTGCTCGGCGTTCGGTTCGACGGCGCCCGTCGTGCGAAGTGGCGCGACGGCCGAGCGTTCGGTCACACTTTCGATTTCGAGCTTCGCCGCCAGAAGCGATTCCGGAGAGAGTTTGACTTCGCTGCCTTCACCTTCGGCGTGCTCACCGCCTTCGTCGCCGTGTTCGTCAGCGGTCTTGGCCGATTCCGGCTTCGAGCCCGATGAACACCTCCACGCGACGAGCGGCATGGCGATGAGCAACAAGAGGACAGTGCCCGCAATGCCCGAGCGCCATTTTGGATTCCTGACGCGGTTTTCAGTCCCGTCTGCTCCTGAAGTCGCCAGGGCGCGGGTCGATTCCTCGTTTGGTGTTGTCTGCGCGCGATCGTTCATGGTCAGGTTCCTTATTTCGGCTGCGATTCCGCAGCCGTGGTCCGCGCCGAAACCGGCGCAGTCGATTCGCGAGAAATCACAGGGACGTCGAAGCCAATTGGCGCGACAACGTTCGGATCCGGGTATGGTCGCGGAGCACCTGGATAACTCGTTGCCTGCGTCGGCCGAGGCGCGGGCGGCGGCGTTCGCGGTCGTTCCCCGATGGCGGGCGCAACCCCCATTGCCGCCTGCAGGTCGGCAAGGGCGCGGTAACGTTCGGTGAGCGTTTCGGTAAATTCGCGCTGCGACTCGACGAGTCGGCGCTGTTCGGCAAGCAGCTCGGAGATTCGGTAGGCTCCGACGAGATATGCGCCACGGACCGATTCGACGTTCGCCTCGGATCGCGCAATGACATCGTGCTCGAATGTCGCGACCGCTGCTTCGGCGGCGCGAAACCGAGTGTAGGCGGCGGACACATCGGCGCGGACCCGGCTTTCGGCGAAGGCGCGACGTCGTGCGGCCTGCACGATGGCGGTCTCAGCCTCGGCGCGGGCGCCCTGGTTGCGATTGAAGACCGGCAGGCCGATCGATACTCCGAATGACAGTGTCCGATCGCGATCGCGGATGATTCCGACCGGCGTGTCGTCGAAGACCGACGATTCGACCGTGTAGCGGCTGAAAGCCGTGACGTCCGGGGCAGCCTGTGCGCGAACGAGGCGAAGCCCCGCCTCCGCGACAACCTGTTCGAGCGTGGCGAGGCGAAGGTCGGTCGCGTTTGAAGGGCAATGGCCGTTGCCTCTCGGAGCGTTGCCGGCGCCGCAGACCACGTGACAGTCCCGAGATTCTCGGCGAGCGGAAGCGGTTCATCTGTCGCGACACCGACAATGGTGCGAAGCTCGACCAGGGCTGATGCCAGCCGGCCTTCGACGAGGGAGCGCCGTGCCTGGAGGCGGCCGATTTCGGCCTGCAGCAACCGCAGGTCGAGCGGAGCCGAATCTCCCTCGGAAATTCGCAGGCTGACGAACCGAGCGGTCTCGGCATCGATCTTGCCGAGATTGTCGAGGATCTCGAGCTCGCGCGCCGCGGCGAGTGCCTCCGCATAGCGCGACCGAACCTCATTTGTCAGCAGCCGCTCGCGGTTGGCAATGTCCGCTTCGACCGCCGCGATTTCCGCCTCGGCGAATTCCGAGTCGGGACCGCCGCTGGCCTCGATCTCGATCGGCACGGCAATGCCGATGGTGGTCTCTTTCTCGCCCGGCGCTCCCGTGAACCGACCGGTGCGCTGTTCGAAATCGAACGACGGATTCGGAACAAGCCCCGCCTGTCGTCGACGGGCGCGGGCGCGATCGAAGTCGAGTCTTGCGGCAACGAGCTCGCCGTTTGACGCGAGCGCCCGGCGGACGAGATCGAGGGACGAAATGGGATGAGGCGTCGAAGCGGTCGTTTCGATTCCAACGGCTTCCTGTGCACGAGACGCGGAAGCCGAAGCGAATATCAACCCGGCCATACAACAAGCGGCCAGCGGCCTCGCGGCCCGGAAGACACTGGTCAAAGCTGTCTCATGATCTCTACCTTCCTGAATGGCGCTTCCGCGCCGCGGCCAGGGGCGGGTGCGCGAGCGCGCGCCGACGTGATAGCTCGGCCGTTATGTCGTCAATGCAGGCGCCGCGCGCACGCAGGCGGGCAAACGCACATCAACGGCGCAAGGCCGCGATACGTCAGACGGTGGTAGCTATAGAATGCGGGGAGGGCGGTAGAGGGAGCCGGACGGTCCGCTCTGAAGAAGGGTCTCGATCGGATCTGTGGTCGAACTGGCAGGGTCACATACCGGCACAATGAACGGCGCCGGCACGTTGATGTGCCCGCAGCAGCAGAAGCAGTCGTCCGACGAACAGCCGCCCTCGCCAGAATGGTCGTGGGGCGCCTGGTGCCCCCCAGCAGACATGGACAGCCCGCCATCGCTCAGCACAGACGAAGCGTCCGGCGACACGTGGTCCGCAATGTCAGATGGAAAGCCAAGCAGCTCGGGCCCGCACGTTCCAGCAAGCACGAGCTCGGAGAACGTCAGCACGAGAAAGAACAGCGCCACCACTCGCCAGAGGCGAACGCGAGGAGCCAGAGTTACGGTCAAGTGTCTATTCAGGCCCAACGGGAGGAGGCTAACATACGCACGTCACGACGCGACAAGGCTATTTCGACCAGGCTTCACCTATCCGCCACAAACATCCGACGAACAGCAGTCCTTGCCGCGCAGCGCGTCGAAGCCGTCCCTGGCGATGATCGGCACCATGACAAGTGCCGCGATCGGATCGGCCCACCACCAGCCGAACGCGGCATTGAGCGTAAGTCCGCCGAGCAGGATTGCCGAGAGGTACATGCAGAGCTCTGTCTGCCGGGCATCCGCGTGCAGTGCATTGCTGCGAAGGGAATTCGCGACACGTCGTTTCGCCCGGACGAGCAGGGGCATCACCACGAGCGAAACGGCCGCCAATACGACGCCGGTGATGCTCTCGTCGGGCGCGTCACGTCGAACTAGCGCCACGCCAGCTTCGAAACTGACGTATGCGGCGAGACCAACGAAGCCCCATCCGACCATGCGATGACTGATTCGCTCGACATGTTCGCGTCGTTTCTCGTCAGCATCCATTGAGAGTCGCCAGAGAAGCGCGCACCCCGAGGCGACCTCGATTGCGCTGTCGACCCCGAATCCAACGAGCGCGATGCTTCCAGCGACGATGCCCGCGGCAATCGCAATCAATCCCTCGAGGCAGTTGTAGCCGATCGTCGCAACCTCGAGAAGCCTCCCTCGGTGCACGACGACGGCGCGATCGAACTCGATGAACTCGTGTCTCAACTGTGTCGCCTAAGTCCGCAGGTCGGTCAACTCTCGGTGCGAGCGTCCGACTCCAGTGCGCGTTGAACTCCTACAGAGACGGGGCGGGGCAACAGGTCTGAAGTCGCAACGCAGGACAGGACCGCATCTGCAAGCCATCGTATCCGATCGGCTCTACTCGAGATCCACGGCCATGCCGTTGACCTGACGCGTCGCGTCGTCAGACAGCGCCGAGTTCCAGACCACGTCGATTAGCGTTCCGCCCGGCGCCTTCGGAAGCGCCTGCGCCAGTCCAACCGTTCCAGGCGCGCCAAGCGCGTGGCCGTTCACGCTGAATTGCTCTCCGTCGAAACCGATCACCGATGACGGTTCGATCGGATACCCGTTCACACGAACCTCGTAATGGAGGTGCGGGCCAGTCGATCGTCCGGTCGAACCGACGTACCCGACGAGTTGTCCAGCCTCGACGGTCTCTCCCGTCACGACGGCGAAGGCCGAGAGATGCGCGTAGTAAGTAGCGATGCCATTGCCGTGATCGACAACGACGAGGTTCCCGTAGCCGTTCTTTCGCGACGCCCACGCGATCGTGCCCGACATTGCCGCACCAACGCTGTCGCCGTAGTTCCCGGCGAGATCCACGCCCGTATGCATCCTCGGATTCCCGGTGAACGGATCCACGCGGACCCCGTACTGACTCGAGACCGAAAACGACGACGCGACCGCCGGTCGGGCCGTGAACTTGAACTTCGACGGCGTCGAGCGGGTCACGCGGTGGCCGACGTCGAGACGCGGCGGAGACGGGACGAGCCGCCCGTATAGAAGCGGCAGAGGCGCCCTGGCAACATCGACAGCCGTTGGCGTGGGAGCCGGAGTCGTTGCCGGTTCAGCAGCTCCATCCTCGTTGCTGAATGCAACGATCTTCGACGACGACGTACGCCCACCCTGCTGTGCCAGGGCCACCGGTGCCGCGACGAGACACAGGGCTATGGCGACCGGGATGAATGTGCTGGGGCGTCGTGTCATGGTTCGTGATCGGGAAAACCCTCGAAGTCTAACACCGATGGCGGTGAGACGGTGCGGTATTCTTTCGGGAGAGCCCGTGAGAGTTGCCGGAAGTGGGTCAATGTGACTTCATCTCTCTTGCGTCTTTGCGTCTTCCTCTGCGCCTTTGCGAGAGCTTCTTCGACGGCCTGGGGAGTTTCTCGCAAAGACGCAGAGGAAGACGCAAAGACGCAAAGTGAGCAATGACTCACTACCGAGTTACGCCGTGGTTGCCATTCGCAACCGCCGGTTGCCATACTTGGGCGGTTCTGGATGACGCCGACGATGCACAGAAATTACCGCCGAGGTCGAATGCCGCTCCGTCGATTCGGGGTCGCGCTCGCATACGTGCTCGGATTCGGCCTTGTGGCGCTGGCTCAGGCGCCAGCGCCGTCGACCGAGGCACAGATGCTGCAGGGCGTGGTTTCTCTACGCCTTGCCGGAATGCGCGACTGGATGAGCACGGGTCTGCGCCTGCGCACCGGCGACCCGGTTCGCATCCGCGCGTGGGGACGAATCCGGCTCGGCTCCGCTGGAGGACTCCTCATCGATCCGCAGGGGACCGAGCTCCCGGCTGAACCGAGGCTGATGGACGCTGCCCGAGCAGGACAGCTAATCGCGGTCATCGGCGACGACAACAACGACTACATCGCGGTCGGCCGTGATGCGGATTTCAAGGCGCCGCGCGACGGTATGCTCTATTTCGCGCTCAACCAGAACGACACCACCGGCAACACCGGAGATTTCGAGGTTCGAGTCACAGTCGGAAACTCTCGCGGACTTTCATTCGGCCGGGGCGAAGAGGCCCTCGCTCGCGCGCAGGGCGCAACCCGTCCCTCTCCCACGCCAGAGCCGACGTCGAATCCGCCCGGATCCGACTCGGCGCGCACCGTCACCGTATCGGCGCGGCTCGATTGGACGAACTCGTATCTGTCCGTCAACGTGGGCGATACGGTCATCGTTGAGTCGACCGGGACGATCGGACTCGATCTCGCCGGAAAGTCGTGCGGTCCCGACGGACTCGCGGCGCTCAAGGATCCCGCCCGATTGCTCCTCGAAAAACCGACGGGCGCGCTAATTGCCGTCATCGGTGTCGACAACAACGACTTCATTCATCTCGGCGCCACGGGTCGCTTCAAGGCGGCTCGGAACGGACTGCTTTTTCTCGGCATCAACGAGGGCGACCTGTCAAACAACGCCGGTGCGTTCACCGCCCGCGTACGGATCGAACGTGCGCCGGCCCGGAAGTGATCGAGCGCAAGACTAAAGCGCGACCACTTCGAGTTCGGGGTCGACGTCGGTCTTGAGAAAGTTCTCGATGGCCATGAGGGTGCCGGCAATGGAGCTCGGACAGCTTCCACAGGCCCCCTGGTAACGGATCGTCAATCGATGATCCGCGAGGCTGACAATCTCGAGCCCGCCGCCGTCACCGGCAAGTCCGGGCCGGATCTTCTCGTCGAGAACCTCGTTGATCCGCGCCAGCAGCGCGTCGTCGTCGACGTACGGCTGCGCTGACGCACCATCTCCTCCAGCTGCGACGGGTGCGAACGGCGCCTCCGCAGCGGATGGCGCCTCGCGAATCGGCACGGCAAGCTTCGGCAGGAGTTCGTCCCAGTTTCCAAACGGGCTCTTCGCGACGGTGAGGAATCGATCCATGTAGAAGACGGAGTCGACGTGATCGATCTTGAATAGGGCTTCCGCGAGCGGGTCACCGACGGCATCTGCCGGGCGTTCGTAGGAACGGGATCCAACCGAGAGGAGCGGCTCCTTGAGCACGAACTTCATGGCGTTCGGGTTGGGCGTCGGTTCGATGTCCTTGATCTTCGGCATATTGGCAAGTATAGCACTTGGGAACAGAATTTCCGGAAGACCATGTCCAACCCGTGAGCCCTCCGGCATAATCAGACCGCTGGTCGCTTGGAGTGCAGTTGGTATCGACGAATCCTGGTCGCGTCGGTACACCGGAAATCACGATCAGCGCGATTGTTGCCGCCCGTTGCCGGTCGTAATCGCTCCACTACGTCGTTTACAGGGCGCGAGATCGGTAATGAAAATCAGCAACGAGTCGCCACGAAGCGCACGAATGCGTTGGATCGCACTGTTCCTCGCCGTTGTCTTCCTCTGTCCGGCCACGTCGGCGTTTGCCGGTTCTGATCCGGAAGCAGCGTCTGTCAGCCAGGAGAAGTTACGAGTCGAACGCACGACCCTGGCAGGCGGCGCCGAGATCCTCACGATCTTCGGTTCCCAGACGGCGGGCTCCGGCACGCCCATAGTTGCGATCCTCAACGACACGCTCGGCGATGAAGATCCAGCCAACGATCAGCTTCGCTACGTCTGGGTCTTCACCTACTGCCCCCCGTCGCTGAAACAGAAGGTGCTCGCGTGCATCCCGTTCTATTACGTCCGGTCGGCGACGCGCACTCCAAAGCCGGGCTCGATTCCGCCGATCGTTCACGACTTTTCGAAGTACCGGCGCTCGGCGTGGAGGAAGCTTGCATTCTACGGTGCCCAGCTGACGTTCATTGATCCCGCGGGCCTGGTTTTCCGGGCAGGAGCGAGAACTTACCAGCGAAACGAAGACGCCTACCGCGGCGCGCACCTCGAGAACGCGCTCTCGGTCATCGAGTCCCTGCGCCGGCGTTCGGATGTCTCGCAGTTGCGTGATCCGTCGTTCGATGCGTCGCTCGGGCAGCTGGTGATGCGAGGAAAGGTCGGCGCATTTCTCAGCGACGACCATCTTTGGGACGCATCGCGCGCGCACGCCTCCAGGTCGCGAAAGAACGTCGGTCGGAACTGGGAACTGCTCCGGCAGCGATCAGAGGAGGAAGGCCTCTACTTCGAGCCGATCGCGTCGACGTCGTCGCTTCCTGCGCACGCGGTCGTCTGGGTAAGCCTCGACGAAGTGATTCGGAGTCCTCGGAACCGTGAGTTCAACTCGAGGTTCCTCAACATCTCGTCGCCATGGTCCGACGAGAGTCTGCGGCAGTGGGAGGGTTACACACGGCAGTTCTTCGTCGAAGCCTCCGGCCGCTACGCGACGGAGCCCGTTGCCGGATCGACGCCGGTAGACATGGTCCCACTTGCCGTCTACGGTCTCGACTTTCCTCGAATCCCTGCGCTTCTGGTCGACTTTCGATCGCTTTTCAACCCTCGATCTCGCGAAGTCTCGGGCCGGGCACTCGACGACGTGGGCCAATACATTCTCGATGCCAGCCTCTTCGGAGACGCGAAGCTATTCCTGCTCAAGCGATTCTGGGCAACGTTCAGCCGCCGTAAGGGAATCGACATCAGCCAGCCCACGCGAGCGACGGCGTACGCGCAGCTCTCGACGCTCGTCGCACTCGAAGGGGCCCTCGATCCTGCGATGAACGAGATCGTGAACGATGCGCTCGGCAGACTTCGGACGAACCCGCTCCAAAGCCGGTGGGATTCCGAGAGCTCTGCCGCCCGGACACAGTACGAGGCGTTGATGGCCGCGGCCGAGTCCGGCGAGCTCGACCGCCGGCTCGAGCGCGATCGCGCCACGGAGCGAGCAAGGATTGCGCACGGGGCGTTAGGTCGCGCCGTCCGCCGCCTTGCAACATTTGCGACCCTCGGTCTGTACCGCTCGAAAGCCGACTCACTGGAGATCCGGGAGCGATACGCACTCGCTCGGGCGATGCGCACCCACGCGGCCCTTCTCGAGGAGGTCGCTAAGACACCTCACCCCATCGACGTGGCGTGGGCGCCGGAGAAGTACCGTCCGGCGCTCGATTTCGTCATCGCCCACGGAGAATATGCGCCGGCGGAGCTCGCCGACATGCTCGCAACGATTGTGCGCGGTACGGGCGACGCGGAAACGCAGTTGCTCGCGCTCGAAGGCCTTGCGCGCATGAACTCCGGTTCGGCCCGCGAGCAGCTGGCGCGTTTCGGCGCCGGGGTCGAAACGGGACTGTTTCAGCTCCCTGGCTCGGCGACCATCGCGCCGGCAGGCCATGGATGGCCGGATTTGACGGAACCGCTTACTGTGGCGCCGTGATGAGATCGCGTGCCGCGACGATCGCCGTCGCTCTCTCGCTTCTCGTCGGTACGGTTCTCGGCGCCGCGCCAACAACTCCCGCGCCAGCGCTCGAGCCACGGCTCGTCGTCATCAAGGTCGACGGACTGCCCCAATCGGCAGTCGACAAGTACGTCGCGCGCATCGACCACCGCACCGGACGGAGCGCGCTGCCCTGGATCCGACACCTCTTCTATGACAGCGGAATTCGGGTCGCGAACTTCTATTCGCGAGGCATATCGCTCTCGGAACCGTCGTGGGCAATCATCGACACGGGGCAGCATTCGATCATCAAGGGGAACTTCGAAGTCGACCGGAGCACTGGCGACTCGATCGATCACCTGAGCTTCGTGGGCTTCTATGCAGACTCTGTCCGATCGCGCCGCGTCTTCCCGTCAGGCGTGGAGGCGCTCGACGCCGCGCGCACGCCGCTCACGTCGGACGCGTGGCGCTTCGAGGATCGCGACACTGGTATCCAACTCCTGCGACGCGGGACGCGGTGGTTCGACCTGCTGAAAGTTGGCGTCGACCCCGCGCGTAGCGGCTCGATCGGCGAACGAATCGGCGACCTCATCGTCGGTGTCAATGAGGTCGAAGTGTGGTCCAAGATCGCTGAGCAGAGCTTCCTGAAGGCGCTCCTGGATCCGCGCATCCGGTACGCCGACCTTTACTGGCCGTACATCGACGAAGCCATCCACGACGACAACAGCGAGGCGAGCGTGCTCGGAGCCCTCGTGAAGTTCGATCGGATGCTCGGGCGGGCTCAGCAGGCCATTGCCCAGAGCGGCACCGCTGACCGCACGGTCCTCGTCGTGGTGTCGGACCATGGCGCGACGTACGACAGCGAAGGCCTCTACAGCCAGGGCGTCAACCTCATCAGCTATCTCGAACGACCGGAGTTCGGCGCCCATCACACGATCTCGCGAGGGGGACCTCTCGCGAACTACGAATTGAAGGGATCGGCGTTCCAACCCTTCGCGTCCGGAGCAACGCTCCTCGTCGCGGCATTCGGCCTACCTGGCCGATCGTCCGGATCAGGTCACCTGCGCCATCGATTACGACGGCAACGAGCGCGCGCAGATCCACTTTCGCGATCCGGATCTCAACCGGTTGCAGATACTCTGGAGATCGATTCGGCACGGCCGGCTCGACGACTCGCGACGCGCGACTGCCGCACGCGGCGCGTTGGCCATTCTCGACCGACGTCGCGCCGGATGGCAGTTGGTAGCCTCCGGAGCTCGCCGAGGAGGGTCGGGGCGTCGAGCGACGCGCGTCGGCGCTCCGGTTCGAGCAACTGCGTCTGGATACGGCAATAGCGAGGCAAGAAGGAGAAGGCCGACCGGAACGCGACGCCTCGACCCGCGCTCGCGCCGTTCGCAGGGGCGTCGGCGCTAAACTGCCGCGACCCGCACGAGGATATCGGCAAGCGGGCGAAGGAGCTCGTGGCCGAGCTTTACCGCGTCGAGCGGCTACGCCTCGAATACGCCGCTCAACGCGATCGTCTGCTTGCTCGAGTGCGCATTACAACCCCGGAAGCGTTCGCCGCTGCGTCGGATGTGTCGCTCTTCGGATTGCGCGAGCTCGGCAGGCACCTGTCAGCGGTCGATCTGATGGCCTATCCGGTCGGCCTCCGCGACCTGGTGGTCGACGCGTCAGGCGCGTTCGACGAGCAAGCGTCGTTCGCGACGGTGAATTACCTCGAGCGATTCAGCGGGATTCGTGTTCGCAACTCGACGCGTGCCGAGCTCGGCGCGGCTCCAGTGTCCTGGCTGGCGGCGGAGTTGCCGGTGCCGGCGACACTCGCGGCCATCGCCCGCCATGGAGGCGACGTCGACCTCGCGGCAGCGTGGACGCGGGCGTTCCTGGTCTATGCCGACTCCGACCGGCAGCTACTGATGCTGTACCGAATGAAGGGAGAGACTGTTCTCGCCGTCACACTGATTCCGATCGCGAACTTAGCCGTCGATTCGGCGACTGGCGCCTGTGCCTTCGAACAGGCATCGTGGCGACCGGGACTTCCGTTCGCACTGTTCGAGGACCCGTACCTCGACACGTCCGGTCTCGAACGCGCCGCCTGGCTTTCCGCGCCCCACTCGATCACCGAATGGCGTGACGCAGCACATCGGACCGCCGAAGGGCTTGCCGTGGCAGGACTCACGGAGGTCTATTCCACCGCATATCGGCAGACGTTCGACGAACTGATCGCTCGGGCGACCGATCCCGATGCGCGCCTCCTCTTGAGGTTCGAGCGCCGTCGTCGCGATGGCGTCGCTACCGATCTCTTTCTTCACGCCTCACCAATGTGGAATTTCGACTTGAAGGACTTCAACGCCGGCGGCAATCACGGCGGGTTCGCGCGCGAATCCATGCACACCGTGTTCTGGATGCGTGGAGGACCCGCGACCCGGCTCAAGGTCGGCCCGGCAGTCATCGATCGGCCGTACGACGGACTCGACGTTGCTCCGACGCTCTTCGAAGTAGCGGGTCAGACCACGGGCGGCACTCTGACGGACGACCTCCGCCGCGGCGGCTACCGTGACTTTCCGGGGAGAATCGTCACCGAGGCCTTCCGCCCCTAGCACGCTGCCACTCGGCCCGGAGGGTAGCGGGTCAATCTGACTTCGTCTCGCGTCGACTCGGTCCTTCACATTTCAGTTGCTCCTTTGAGTCTTTGCGTCTTCCTATGCGCCTTTGCGAGAAACTCTTCAAGCCGTCGAAGAAGTTCTCGCAAAGGCGCAAAAGGAAGACGCATCGAAAGTGATCCACTACCCTCCGGAGCCGCGGCTGTGCGTCGCGGCCTCCGTCGGTGTATTCTCAACCGTTATGCTTGGATTCGTCTTTGGACAGCTTTTTCATCGGAAGACTCGCAGTGTCGTCACCATACTTGGCGTCGCGATCGGAGTCGTCCTGGTCACACTCATTGTCGGCCTCGCCAACGGCCAGCTTCCGGAACGCGCCCGTCGCGAGGCGAGCACGGGCGCCGAGATCCTGGTACGTCCCGCCGGATCCGGTATGAGCCCGCTTCAGGCGACGCTCGCCATCGATCTTTCGATGGTGCCAGAGGTGCGCGCGGTCGAAGGTGTCGCCGCAGTCGTGCCGATGGGTCAGCATCTCGAACGGTCGAAGTCGGGATTCGGCTGGAAGTCCATCGACGGCGTCGACTTCGCCGAGTTTGCGGTGCTCAACGGAACGAAGATTCTCGAAGGGCGCGAACCGGTCGAGGGTAAGGACGAGGTCGTGGTCGACACGGTCTTCGCGAAAACGGCCGAAGGGAAACTCAACCAGACGGTCGACTTCGGCGGAAAACAGTTGACCATCGTCGGCGTGTATTCGCCGGAGAGCATGTCGCGTCTCAAGATTCCGCTCGCCGACATGCAGGAGTTCTACAACGCTCGGGGATCCGCTTCGATCCTCATGGTCAAGCTCCACGATGGTGTCGATGTGGACCAGGTCGCTCGAGCCCTTGGCGATCGACTGCCGGAGAATCAGATCATACTGTCGCGCGACCTGCCGAGTTTCTACGCGCGAGGTATTCCAGCGCTCAACACGTTTCTCAACGTTGTCGTCGGAGTCTCGGTGCTCATCTCGACGCTCGTCATCCTGTTGACGATGTATACGACCGTCATCGAACGGACCCGGCAAATCGGAGTCCTCAAGAGCCTCGGTGCATCGCGGACGTTCATCGCCGTGGTGATCGAAAGCGAAGCACTCATCATCAGCTCGATTGGTGTTGCGGTCGGCTTCGCGGCGGCCGTTGCCGTTGCCTTCGCCATTCGAAACGCGACAAGCCTCCAGATCGAGTTTGACCCGAAGTGGGGTATTGGTGACAGGTGTGCTCGGCATTGCGAGCGGCCTCATCGGAGCGATGTATCCTGCGCTTCGCGCGGCTCGACTCGATCCGGTCGACGCCCTCTCGTACGACTGAAGAGATTTGATGGGGTCCCCTCAGGAAACGGAAAATATCGTACGCTAAGGTGCTCTGAGGGACGGAATCGGCCCTTGGCCGCCTTGCGGCTCCGTTTCCACACATAGTCGCCGGTCAGGTTGATATGTCCCCAGCCGAGCGGCGAGAGGTTCTGGAGCCGTTCCTCGTCGATGTCCTGGCCGCCCGATGCGGTTTATGCAGACACGGATCGCTTTCACGCACTCCAGGACTTGGTGAATATCTTCGGCCACCTCTTCGGAGAAGTCGTTCCCTTCGAATTGAGAAAGCTCGGGCGGAAATAGGTGAATTACATGCAATTTAACAAGACCTCACTCGTCGGCATTCTTCTCGTGAGCCTCTCGTACGGTGGCTCCTTGCAAGCCGCGGAGCAACGCCGACAGAGCACGGCGGACTCTCGTCAAGAGGCCAGCAGGCTCTTGGAGAAAGCGGTTGCAGCCAAAGGCGGACGCGAACGCCTCCGTTCCGTGAAGAACGTTCTTTTCATCCACGGCAGTGGAAGCTATCGCAGTCTTATGGCTTTCCCTGGAAAGGAGTGGGAATGGGCCGACAACCGGCAGAACAAGATTGGCTCTCTCGACGTCACGATGACGAACTGCGAGTTGAATATCTCGTACCTGTCCTACGCCAGCGAGGCGCAGGCGCGTCGGATCGCACCACCGGATGGTGCACTTCCAGACAATTACGTGAGGAACACGCTAGCGTTCCTCGTCGCGCCTCAGGGCATCGACCTTGAGCCGATCGGGGTGCTCAAGGAGCGCGTCAACGGTAAGGTTCTCGACGTCATACAGGCCGAGTTCAGAGGTGAGCGAATCGGGTTTGCTCTCGATCCTGAGACGAATCTTCCCTCGGCGTTCTTTCGGTACCTGTCCACTGGCAAGCCTTACCACCTGGTCTTGATGAAGGATTACGCTCTGGTCGATGGTATTTGGATGCCGTCCAAGGTCTCGTTTGGTGGCGCGGCATACCTCCCAAGTACCTTCGAAATCAACCTGGACATCGACGAGCAGTTCTTCGAGAAGCCGCCGAATGTCGCTGCGGGGCCAGATGCCTTCCGCTTGCGTGGGCAAGCTCCCAAGCCATCACCCGCTCAGCCCGTGTCATCCTCGACGAGGGGGATCGAGGAATGGATCAACGAATTGATGCAGGAAGGTGATGCAGAGACCGAGGAAGCCATCGGCGAACTCACGAGGCAGGGTCGCGCGGCCATCGTTCCGCTCGAGAAGGCGTTCGCGACTGCCAAGTCTCCGAACGCGCGGATCAACGTCGCACGGGCACTGCTCGGAATCGATTCCGGGCACGAGGGCGCTCTCGGCGTACTCGAAACGCTTGTAGCCGATTCGCGTGCCGAGCCACGCGCGCGTCTCGGCGCAGCCTTGGTCCTTAGCACGACGGCTCCCGGCATCCGCGTGTTGACTCGCTTGCTCGGCCACCCGGATGCGGGCGTACGACGAGTAAGCGTCTTTGCCTTCGACGAACGAACCGAGTCGCTCAGTGGCGCTTCGCCGGAGGTTCAGAGTGCTATTCGAGGCGCAATCCCGGCGCTGAAGGCTGCGACCAAGGACGCGGACGAGGTGGTTCAAGGAATGGCCGAGGAGATCCTCGAGCAGATTCAGCATAATCGGCGGTGAATGCCAAAAAGGAAGTGTTCTTCCTGAACAACGGTCCGGCCGACCTGACGTTCAAGTTTGGGGCAGCCGGAAAGGGATACCCTCCCGTCTCGTGCGACTGGAATGGCGTCCACGTCTGCACAATAGGCCTGTACGATCCATCGACTGGAAACTTCTGGCTTCGTAACTCCAATGACGACGGAGACGCGGACGTGGAACTCACATAGGACCGGCTGAAGAAGCGGCGATTCCTGTGATCGGGACCTGAGAAGGAGACATTCCGCGACGGTCGCAGCGAAGAGCGACGATATTGACGCCGGCCGCCGATCTGGATCTCGAGGCCGTCCGAATCTTCGTTCGATACACGAAGACGGCTGCGTTCCGACCCGAGGGTCTCTGGAAGTAGCGGCCGCGGTCAGGTGGCCGGGCGAGGAGAAGTTCGCCCGGCCGCGGAGCTTGGCGAGCCTGCGGGACGGTGTGCCTGAGTCCTTAGCGTACGATTCTTTCCGTTTCCTGAAGGGACCCCTTGACCGACTTGAGGAGTCTCCGGGCTGCATTGATTCCAGCCGGAATTTCTGACGAATGGTTGATTCCAACGTAGGGCGTGCCAGCCGCTTGACTTGATAGCGCTCTCTCTCCATTATTCGCCGCAGTCGGAGTGACCCGCTCTCCCCAACCGGTATCACTCGCGGCTTGTGCAGGACTCGATCCTGAGACCCTACCAGGGGGAGGGGTGCGATGCCCCAGTTCACGAACGGCGACATTCTCACGACATTTCAGGCGGCAAAATTGTGCGGCGTGTCGCACAAGAGTATCGAGCGATGGATGGACTCCGGCTTGCTCCGGGGCTTCCGGACGCCCGGCGGTCACCGTCGACTGAACCGATCCGACCTTCTCGATTTCGTTGCGAAGCGGAAGTCCGATGGCCACTTCGCTAAATCGCTCGAGCGATTTGGGCCAGTCAAGGTGCTCATCGTCTGCGACGGCCACGGACCCGAAGGTTCGCTCGAGAAGCAGCTTGGTAGTCTGGCGGATTACTCGGTCGCCGTTGCATCTACGTGTTTCGAGGCGGGAATCCTCGTCGAGCGGCTGCGACCGCACGTGCTCATCATCGATCTGGCTACCGAGGGCATGAACGGACCGGCGGTCTGGTACCAGATCCACAACGACTCTACACATTCGGGTGTAGTCGTTGTGGCCGTCACCGATTCGCCGGAGGATGCCCGCCGCGCCTCGGCGTCCGGGATTTTTCACGGCACGATGGTTCGCCCGTTTCCACCTTCGACGCTCAGATCGAACATCGACGCGCTTCTCGAGAACACCGGATTCGTACATCGGGCTCTCGCCGATACCTGACGGACGAATCGATCGTGGCTGGAAGCCACGACGTGCTCAACGGCTTCATCGCCCACCCCGACGCTCTCGTCGGGGTCGGGAGAAGCAACGACGCGCGTCAGAGACGATTATGGGTTTGTGGTGAACGTGTCTCGAGGACGCGCGCTTAACGCATCAGTACCGGGCGCGGTAGCGCTCGGGTCAGACTCCCGGATGGCCCGTTCTAGAGCGCTCGCGTGAACTCGGGATCGACCCGTGCGCTACCGCGCACGGTACTGATGCGTGAGGCATGTGCCTACGGCTTGGCTGGGGCTGCCGGCTCTTCCGAGCCGCTTGCGAAGATCGACTGGAACTCAGTGATGCCCATCTTGGAGAAGGTCGTCGCGAGATCGGCGGGCGGCGCCACGTCCGAATCCGAGACTTCCAGCGTCGGGTTCTTCCAGACCGCATTGAACGTCTTGTTCTCGACACGGCCGTCGATGCGTACGATGAGGTCCTTAAGATCCTTCGCCACGAAGACCATCATCTCGGCATCGTCGCCCTCGCGGGTCGCGCGGAACTTCGCGCACGAGTGACCGTCGATCGTCTCCGTCCCGACCTGTTCGAACTTGATGCCGGGCTTCGTCAATCCCTCGAGCGTCAAGGCCATTGGATTCACGACGCTTCCCGCCTGGTCAGCTGGAAACTCGACGTAGCGCTTCGTCTCTGGCAAGAGGAGGATGGTCGGTTCCCCGGGCCGAACGTAGAGCACGGAGTTCTTCAGGGGCGGAATCGGCAACTCGACCTTCCAGCGATCACCCTTGCGGGCGACCTCACCCGTGTACGTGAGCGGACCCGTGGTCACGGTGACCAACGCGCGATAGTCCGGCTGATTCAGCGCAATGAAAGGCGCCGAGCCGGGCTCGAAAACGGGGGCAGCCGTATTCGCATTCGATGGCTGATTTCCTGATGGCCCAGCGACAGGACCCGACGTACAGGCCGTCATTAGGGCGACGACAGCGGTCAATACGGCAGCGACGGCAAGTCGCGTGGTCATGGTCGGAACTCCTTGTGAATGCAAACGACCGGGACTGGCAGCCTGATGTCCGGTCTTTACGGCGTGAGACGCTGAAGCGCGTAGGTCAGTCCCAGCCAGAGACTGATCGAAAAGAGAAAGACAATGAAGTTGGAGACGGTCTCTATCGCGGCCCAGGCCCGGGTCTCCGTGAACTTTGGATTTCGTGTTTCGACACGGTAGATGGCCTGGGCCAGCAACCACGACCCCAAGTACCACAGGGGAAGGGCAATCAGGAAGGCCACGAAGAGGTGAAGGATAAGCATACGGTCAGGACTTTCGGAAGAGGCGTTTGAAAAAAACCGGCCTGCGGCTCGGTCGAAGTTGTAGGTACCCCCAGCTTCTCGAGCGCGCTTCGCGCCTCGATGTTCTGAGGATCAATGAGAAGCGCGCGTTTGAAAAGGGTCCGCGCGTCGTCGAGGCGATCGAACTGGTGATAGACCTCGGCGACCTCGACGAACCGCTCCGCCGAATTCGATTCCAGCTCGAGTGCCTTTCGCAACGAGGCCTCCGCAAGCTTGTTCAGTCCGTGCAACGAGGCCAGCGCGGCTCCGAGCTTGGCGTGCATACGGGCATCTTCCGGCGCCGCCGCGATCCCTCGCTTGAGGGCCTGCACCGCGCGATCCCAATCGCCGGATTCGGCGTAGGCCGCGCCGTGATCGTAAAGCGCATCCGGTTGGACGGTCGGCTTCGCCGCCGGACCTGCCGGACCTGGTGGTGCAGCAGACTTTGGAGCGGTCGCCTCTGCCGTGGGTTCCTTCCGGGCAACCGGTTGGGAATGGGCCTCAACCGGCTTGACCTCGGCCGCCTTCGCGCTCGCTGGCGGAGGCTTCGGTGCTCTCGGCAGCGGTGCGACGACCGGAATCGGCATCGGAGGCTTGACGGGACCCTTCGCAATCGTCGGTTTCGGTTCGGGCGCTGGCGCTGGCTCCGGGTTGGGGCGGGGTGGCGGCTTTGGCTTCGGGATGACCGGCGCCGCTGCCGGCGACCTGACCGCTGATGCCTGATCGGTCTTGTGGAGCTTGGTGTCGTAGGCTTCGCGCTCCTTCGCGTTTCCGAGCGTCGAGTAGGCATTCGTGATCGCGGTGAAGATGATCTCCAGACGAGACTTGATATCTGCATCGAATGCGGCGAGTTGAGCGTGACGATCCGGATGAAACGTCTTTGCGAGCTCTCGATAGCTCGCCTTGATCCGGTCGATGCTTGCGCGCCGCTCCACCTCGAGAATGGCGTAGAGGTCGGCGCCGGACTGGACGCTTCTGAGCTTCTCCTCGACGAGGTAGAACGCGCGCGCCAGCTCGTCCGAGTCCGCGCCTTCCGGATGTTCCGAAACACCCGATGCCGACACCTCGAACGGGCCGCGATCGCCGATCCAGGCCTTCGTAGCTTCGCTTGGTGTCAGCACGCCCGCGTATCGCATGGCACACGCTATGCGCAGGACGAGATCCGCGTCCACGGCGACTTCGTCGATCATCGCGCTGACCGACATCGGCCGGTCGATTCGCGACATGAAATACCCTTCGGACGGACCGAGCATCGCCTCCGAAAACCGCGAGTACGGGTTCGACACGAGCTCGAGAACGTCGTCGCGGCCTCCGAGCCAGGCCTCCACACGGCTGGTATCCTCCGATGCCTTGATTCCCTCGAGCAGGACGTCGGCGATGGGCATTCCGGCCGCCGTCGTAACGGCGACCGAACCGCGTTCGACTGTTCCCGGCAGATCCGGAAGCGCGAACAGTCCGACGAGTGACGAACGAAGGTGTTCCGCAGCCGAGTCACCGTCCACGCGAGGCCAGGCCGCGGACTCGAGATCGACAATGCGACCATTGTCGATCGAAATCCGGGCGGCGACATCACCATCCCGAAACAGCACGAGCACCCCCGTCTCTCGATCCACGAGACAGCGGCGAAGGTGAGCGGGAAGGCTGAATGCTTGGTTTGGCACCATGAAGTCGGCACGACCCGGACAGAAACCGAGTGGTTCATACCGTTCGCCGGCGCGGCGTGTCAACTCGGTGCATTCACGGTGACCCCGCCCGGGAGCCTTCGGTTTCGTGAGGCTTTACACTCGCATCGAGCGATGGCTAGAATCCGGCCCAGTTTCACTCTGCCGATCCCGGAGCACTCTCGATGTCTTCGAATGCAACACAGCGACGCGTCGGACTCCTGGTAGGCACCGAACGGTCCTTTCCCGACGCACTGATTGCAGAGATCAACACGAGGGATGCGGGCGTCGTCGGTGAGTATGTGCGCATCGGCCATACGTCGATCGAAGACCCGACCCGGTACGACGTCATCGTCGATCGTATCTCGCACGAGGTCACGTATTACCAGACATTCCTCAAGCGGGCCGCCCTGGCTGGCGCATGCATCATCAACAACCCGTTCTGGCGCATTGCAGACGACAAGTTCTTCGGAACCTGTCTTGCTCGCGAGCTCGGAATCGCCGTACCGAAAACGGTCGCTCTACCCAACAAGGATTACCCCGAAGGAATCGTTGCCGAATCACTCGGCAACATGGTCTACCCGGTTGACTGGCATGGGATCGCCGAGTACACGGGCATGCCCGCCTTCCTGAAGCCCCACTGGGGGAGGCGGATGGCGTCTGGTCAATCGTGTCGACTCGATCGAAGAGCTGATTGCGCGTTACGACGAGTCCGGCCAGAACTGCATGATCCTCCAGGAAGCCATCTCGTGGTCGATGTACGTCCGCTGTATCTGCATCGGCAAGCGCGAGATCCTCGTCGTGCCGTGGGATCCGAGGAAATCGCATTTCGAGCGTTATGTGGGCGCGATGCACTGGCGGCTCGAAGCCGAGCTCGAACGGCTCATCCTCGAGCAGGCGCGCATGCTCAACGAAGCGCTCGGCTACGACATGAATACGGTCGAGTTCGCCGTACGGGACGGCGTGCCATACGCGATCGACTTCATGAACTCCGCTCCTGATTTTGATATCACGTCGCTCGGCGAGACGTACTTCGCGTGGACAGTGAATGCGATGGCCGACCTCGTGATCTCGCGCGCCTGCGGCGCCCGTTCGCAGCCTTCATATCGCTGGGACGCAATGCTCTCGGGGGCTCGGGCTTCGCGCGCGTAGCGCGGCGTTCGCAACAGGGATGATCGTCGACGCTATCGCTCGGTACCACGAGTTACTGTCGCCCGAGGTCGCGGCGGAGTCGTGGGATCAGCTCGCGGATGCAATGCGTCGGACGAACCTCGTCTTCGGCGAGCGTCCGATCTGCACGGTCCTGCGACCGTATCTGCTGGCGCCGTCCGAAGCGGAACTCATTTACGGCGCCGCCCGGCTCGCGCTCTCGGTCCTCGAGCGAGCACTCGAGCGAATTCCGTCCTCCGACTACGAAACCGTCCTCGGCCTCTCTCCCCGAGAGGCGGCTCTGGCGCGCATCGAATGCGGGTTCCGACCGGTCGAGACGCTTGCCCGGCTCGACGGTTTCCTCACAAGGGACGGCCACTTCGGGCTCGTCGAATACAACGCGGAGAGTCCCGGTGGGATCGCCTTCGGTCGAACGCTGGCCGACATCTTCCTCGAGCTGCCGGTGATGAAGCGCTTCGCGGCGGAGTACCGGCTGTCGTCTGAGCCTGTCCTCGAGCATTCGCTCGATGCGCTCATCGGTGCTTATCGGTCGTGGGGAGGGAAGGAACCGTCCCCGTCGATCGCCATCGTCGACTGGAAAGGGGCGCCGACGAAGACCGAGTTCGAGATCTGTCGAGAGTTGTTCGAGAAGCGAGGGTATCCGACGCGCATCGTCGATCCCGAGGAACTCTCGCTCGAAGATGGGCGCTTGCGGGCCGGTGACTTCGTCATCGATCTCGTTTACCGCAGGCTCGTGGCGAGCGAGGCGGCTTCGAAACTCGCTCCGGACCATCCGCTCGTTCGGGCAGCCGAGCAGCACGTCGCGTGCGTCGCCAGCGGATTTGGTGCGTTTGCCCTGACGAGCAAGGCGCTGTTCGCGATCGTGAGCGACCCGGCGACGAGCACGTGGATTCCATCGGACGAGCGGATGGCCCTGGAACGCGTGCTGCCCTGGACGCGCGTCGTTCGAGACGAGGCAAGCACGGATTGGGATGGAACGACGATCGGAGTGCTCGACTTTGCCCTGCGTGAGCGCGAACAGCTCGTCGTCAAACCGGCCACCGAATATGGCGGGTCGGGCGTCGTGCTGGGATGGACGGTGGATGATGCCACGTGGGCGACGGCGCTGCGGGACGCGGCCGAGCGACCTTCGGTGATTCAGCGGCGTGTGCCGCTGCCGACAGAGCCGTTTCCCGTCGTGCGGGAAGGGAAGTTGGAGCTCGTCGAGTTCATGGCCGACATCGATCCCTATCGGTTCAACGGACAGACCGGCATTGGCGCAGGCACACGACTCTCCCAGTCACAGCTTCTGAACGTCACGGCGGGCGGAGGATCGGCGGCGCCGGTGTTCATCATCGAGCCGAAGTAGGGCTGGACAACGCGGTCTTGCCAGAGGACCTCGGCACTCGCGGCCCACGGTCTGACAGTCGGCCCAACTTTGAACGAAATTACTGCGCGACAGGTAGCGAGTGCACGTGACCACCCGCGCGGTGCGCTCTCGCTCGCGGCAGCCGGGGCGCTGACGGGGACCTAGCGAGCGCTGCGACCCTCACATCAGATAGAGACCTCTTCGCTATCGCTCTGGCTGCCGGGTCAGGCGGCCGCACAAAAAACCGGCCGCCGGAGTGCGTGCTCCAGCGGCCGGAAAGACCGTTGCGTGACTGATGGCCCGGGCGACTACATAATCGCCGCGGTACCGTTGTTCTTGGCCTTCTTGAGACCGCCGATCTCGACGAGCTTCTGCTCCTTGATGGCTCCCTGCTTCTGCAGGACCATCTCGTTGAAGAGCTTTCGCATCATCCGCTGTTCTTCGGCCGCAGTCTGCGGACCGTCGGAGACCTGGCGAACCGCCGCGGCAGCGACGGGATCGACGACGAGGCCGGTGGGTGTCGAGGCGAGCGGAACGTCCTTGCCGGCGGCAAAGACCTCGTGGCGTCCGTTCTCCTTGAACCACTTCGCGACCGTCGCGTTCTGGTGCATGTTCTCGATGATGTTGCGCCAGCCGACGCCCGTGTTGTAGGCGCAGAACGAGATCTCACCTTCCTGCGTGCCGTAGGGGATGATGCACTGCTCAGTGCGGCGGAAGTCGTAGTTGAACAGGTCCTGGAACCACATGCCCGCGATGAACAGGAAGTTCCACGGATCTTTACGGCGTTCCTTGCCAACCCCGTAGCTGCGGCCAGTCGCCCCGAGCGACTTGTCGAACTTCTTGAGCAGGTCGACGATGCGAAGGCTCTTCGGCGCGCCGTACGGATCGAAGTTCTTGAGCAGCGCAAGGCCGACCATGATGTTTGACATCCACTTCGCGCGCGGCGTCGTTGATCTTCGTGATGTCCTTGAGAAGGGCCGGGACGTTGATGAACTCGGGAACCGCGGCCATTTCCTTGGTTTCCTTGTTGATCATCAGCGCCGTGCCGACGCCGCAGTTCGGGTGACAGCCGCAGCTCATCTGGCCCCACTCGGCCTGCGGTCCGTGCACCAGGTCCGCGAAGTCCGCGAACGTGCTCATGACCGAGATCGGGAACCAGTCGCGAGTCGGCTCCGTGATGCCGACCTGATTCTTCACATCGTGCGCCATGTGAGCGAGCGTGTAACGCTGGCGAAGGCGACGATCGTCGGTGATCTCTTCGTCGCGGCCCGTGAACGAGACCGGCTGGAACGAGATGAACGAGATCTTCTTGGGATTGTCCATCGCGAACTGGATGACCGGTCCAACCTGGTCGTTCGTCATGCCGTTGACGACGGTGACGACAAGAACGATTTCGACACCGGCTTCGTGCAGGTTGTCGATCGCGCGCAGCTTCACGTCAAAGAGGTTGCCGACCTGGCGATGGCTGTTGGCGTCGTTGCCGATACCGTCGAACTGCAGGTATACGTAGCGGAGTCCCGCCTCGTACGCCTCACGGCAGAAATCCTTGCTCTTGGCGAACTCGATGCCGTTGGTCGCAGCCTGTGTCGAGTTGAATCCCTTGCGGCGAGCGTATCGGATCGCGTCCATGAAGAACGGCGAGAGCGTCGGCTCTCCACCTGAGAACTGGACCGACATCTGCCGGCGAGGCTTGATCTCGCAGGCGTTGTCGAGGATTTCCTTGACCTCCTCGAACGTCAGTTCGTGCACGAAGCCGACCTGATTCGCGTCCATGAAGCACGGGTCGCACATCATGTTGCAGCGATTCGTGAGATCGACCGTCAGCACCGACCCGCGGCCGTACTTGATCGAGCTCGTGCCGTGGTTGTGCAGCTCGCGGTCGTTGTGCGCGTCGATGTCGCGTCCCGGGTACATCGCCTCGATGTGCTCGAGGAACTTCGCATCGACGGCCATCATGTCTTCGTAGCGGCCGTGCTGCGGGCATTCCTTGATCATCCAGATCTCGTTGTCGCGCTCGACGATCGTCGCCTTGATCTCGCCACCTTCTCGGTCATCAACGTGCGATAGTCCTGCTCGCCGTTGAGGATTCGCTCACGTGCCTCGATCACGCACTTCGGGCAGAGCGAGTCGGTCGTGCGGGGCCACCCAAGCGTCGGCTTGGACTTCTCCCACGACTTGAGGAGGGGCTTGTCGGACCACTTCGGCGTAAAGCCGGGATTCGGTCGGTATCGATTGAAAAACTGAATGGCGTCGAAGGTGTTACGGGCAAGAACCGTCACTCCCTTCTCGACATACTTCATTGGTGCACGCATAGGTCAGTAATTTCCTTTTGCAACGGAGGAGTTTCGAGCTGTGTGTGGTACTTCAACCCCGACTCGAAATCGGAAGCAGTGAGGCCGCTCCCTCGGATGCCGGTACCTTGGGTCAAACCCTTGACCACCGGACTCCGATCAGACAAATAAGACGCCACTTTACGGATCTCATCCAAGAAACGCAAGCAAATCGAAGGTTTCAAACCGCACGCTCCACGCCACAGCGCCCCGACTCCGGCAGCCATTGTGGAGCTATTTCACACTGCGCGACCCACTTGTATAACACAAAGGTTGCTTAAAGACGCAACGAAAAACGAGCCGCGCGAGAAAACATTCTCAATCTCCGTAAGTTGCTGTGAATGTTGCGGATTCAGTCTGTACCGCCGATAGATGAGGTGACCAGCGGTCACGTTTGGGCTCCAAGTCATCGATCATCTGATCGTTTGACCCAGGCCCAAGCGAGCGAGGAACCGACGGTCTTGACCAAGACGCGCCGAACCAGCGAGGGGCCGACTCAACAACTTACGACGCGCCGATACTAGCGAGGGGCCGACGGCCACAACTCACGACGCGCCGAAACTACAGTCGGCCCCTCGCTGCGCTCGGGGTTCTGGGTCAAACGGGGTGCGTTTCCACGGCCGGTCAAATTGGAGATGAGCTGACCGTAAGGGCCGTTATCAGACGCATCGTAGTACTTTGGTCCGGTCCAATGGGGGGGGGGGGGGGGGGGGGGGGGGGGGGGGGGGGGGGGGGGGGGGGGGGGGGGGGGGGGGGGGGGGGGGGGGGGGGGGGGGGGGGGGGGGGGGGGGGGGGGGGGGGGGGGGGGGGGGGGGGGGGGGGGGGGGGGGGGGGGGGGGGGTTCGCAGTTTCGATACAGCGTCGGATCAGGTGGGGCGACACGTTCGTGTTAGGATCGCCCACATCTTGAAGCCGCTTTCACCAATCGAGCCGACCCTCCCGTCGGATGACCCGGCTGCAGTGGTCGCGGCCGTTCGACAGGCTGCTCTCGTTTTCTACGTCGATGGTACCTGGAAGCCGTTTCCGCTCGACTCACCTGAAAGCCGGATCACGAAGCCCGCGGCCGACACGCACGTTCAGTTCAATCATCTCCCCGGTCGGCCGCCGCACGCGGAGTACCGCGGACCACTTGGACGGTGGTGGGTCCGGATCGATGCGCGAAGCGGGATGCCCGTCGAAGACCCGCAGTTCGTTCCGAGCCGAGCCGGTCTGTCCACTCCGTACGTCAACTGACGCGTTTCGTCGGACGCAGTTGGATTCGACGATGTCCGCCTGCCTGCGAGTGTCGGCGAAACCGGAGGCGCCCTTCGACGTATGAGGGGGACGTGCGTCAGATTCGACATTCTACGCCTATTGACGGACGGCGGTTCACAGCGGACCTGTCGCCGGAGCTCCCTTTCGATCGGATGCGTCGCCAATGAGTAACGAGAGCTCGGCATCCGGATCGGATTCGCTGGGGAAGTTCGCTCCGCAAGCGACGTTCCTCCTCATTCTCGTCGCGCTCATTGACTCGCAGCTCATCGGCGCCATTGCGCCAGGAGTGGCCGAGGGGCTCAGTGTCCGTCCGTCCATCGTAGCGTGGGGCGTCACCGTATACGCGATTGCCGCGGCGGGGGTGGCGCTCTGGCTCGCTTTCTGGCACCAGCTCCGCGACTCGACGAAGTGGCTGCCGCGATCGGCGCTGCTTTTCGGCGTCGGCAGCCTAATTACGGCGACGGCGCCGCATATCGGCATCTTCTTTGTCGGGCGGGCCGTCGCGGGCTTTGCCGGCGGCATGATCTCGGCACTGGCCATCGCGGCGCTGGCGAACTCGGCCAGTTACGATCGGCGCGGCCGGCGAATGAGCTGGGTCGCCGTGGCGTACTTCCTTGCTCCCGTTTTCGGGGTACCCGTCGGCGCATTGCTTGCTGGCGGATACGGCTGGCGTCCAGTGTTTGCCGTGTCGGCGGTCCTTTCGGTCGGCGCGGCCATTCTCGTGGCGCTTCTTCCCCTCCCGTCGGTCATCTCGGACGAGTCGCGCGATCGACACGCGCCGGTCGACGACCGCCGCAGCGGTGTCGCGGGACTCTGGCAGCTGGCGAGCCGAACCCGAAGCACGCGCCTGGGCATAATAAGCGCGTTCTTTGTGTCGGGCGGACTCGTCGGTTTCACGTCGTTTCTCGGTATCTGGCTGACAAAGGGTTTTGGCGCAAGTCCGCGAGCCGTGTCGCTCGTTTATCTTGCCGCCGGACTCGGTGCCGTCGGTGGCGGCGCACTCTGGGGACTGCTTGCAGACCGGATCGGCAAACGGCGCGTCGCCGTGACCAGCAGCAGGCTCATGGCGCTAGCACTCGTCGTGGTCCCGGCGATCGCGTGGGGGACACCGCTTTTTGTGCTCATCGCCGTCACCGCGCTTTTCGCGGCGCTGCGCGTCGCTCCGCTTCAGGCACTCGTAACCGAAATCGTCTCTCGCGACGACAGGGCGGTCTACATCGCGCTGCGCAATGCCGCATCCCAGCTCGGTATCGCCACGGCGGTGGCAATTTCCCAACCCGCGTTCGATCGCTTTGGCATGGTTGGCGTCGGAGCCGTCTGCTGTGTCGCGACGATTCTCGCCTGGATCGGCATCGCCAGAATTGACGATCCGCACGAACACGGACGCGTCGTCACGTCGAGACGACGACTCGTCACGATTGCGCGCGCTGCGATCGTAGCGGTCCTACTCGTCACGCTCGGACTGCCGTGGATGCTCAGCATCCTGGTCACGAAAGCCGTGACGCGGACCGACGAACGCAACCGACCCGACACGCCAGCTACGTTCGGAGCCACGTTCGAAGACGTGTCGTTTCCTTCGCTCGACGGGAATACAGTGTCGGGCTGGTGGCTGCCGGGCTCGGATCGGCAGACGACCATCGTGATGACACACGGCATGTTCCGTTCGCGCTGGGAGTTGCTGCCGCGAGCAGTTGATTTCTGGAAGCGCGGATACGAGGTGCTCGTCTACGACATGCGACGCCACGGCCGGAGCGGTGGCGAGTTCGTGAGCCTTGGCTTTGACGAGCGCCACGATGTCGAAGCCGCGATGGCTTTTGCGAAGTCCCGGGCACCGGAAAATCGGATCGTGCTTTTCGGCGTCTCGATGGGTGGCGCTGCAACACTGATGGCGGCGGCGGAAACCGAAGGTGTGGCTGCGGTCGTCGCCGACAGCTCGTTCCTGTCGCTCGAGCACACGGTGGACCACCATCTTGCCCTCGCCGGGATACCAACGATTCCCTTCGCGGCGATGCTGACCTGGATGACCGCACTTCGGCTGGGATTCCGTCCGGCACAGTTCGACGTCCGGATCGCCGTGACGCACATAACGGTCCCCATCCTCTTTATTGGCGGCACGAAAGACATCCGCATGCCGGTCGAGACGGTGCTCGAGCCGCTTTCGGCGGCGTCCGCCAGTCCGTTATCTCGAAAGCTGGTCGTTGATGGCGCGACCCACGGTCATGCGTATCCGACCGCGCCCGAGGCCTACGTGAACACCGTCGACGAGTTCCTCCGGTCCGTTCCGTAGGCAGTTGGGTGAAACCCGATCCCTGCGATGGCGTATCAGCCGCAGACGCAACCAAACCCTTTGGAGGAGACCCTGCATGAAATTCCGCACGACGCTCAAAACCGTCGGCGTCGCGATCGCCGTGGTGATCGTGGCTGCAGTCTCGACGGCCGGCGCGAGCGCTGCGCCCGCCGGCAAGAAGTTCACGTGGTCCACGACCTCGCCCGTCGCGCTTGAAGCCACCGCCCAGGTGATTCGCGCGACCGAGACGTTCCAGTTCGGCCCGCCGATATTTGCGATCGCCAAGAAGGCCGTGGACGCCGATCCGAACTATGCGTTTGGCTACTACCTCTGCGCTACGTACGCTGCGTCACCGGCAGAGGCAAAGCCGTTCCAGGAGAAGGCCGTCGAACTGCTGAAGAATGCTTCGGACGGCGAACGCCGCTACATTGAGGCCGTCTTTCTCGTTCGGTCCCAGCAGGCCGACAAGGCGCTTCCGATTCTCCAGGATCTCCACAAGACCTACCCCGACGAGCGACTCGTGATGATGATGCTCGGTCAGGTCAGCCTCAACACGGGCGACGTCGCGACGGCGAAACATCTCTTCGAGATGGCCGTGAAGGCCGACAACACGACGCCGCGCGCGATGTCGTTTCTCGGCAACGTAAACATTCTGCAGGGCGACTATGCAGCGGCGCGCAAGCAGTACCAGCACGCTCTCAAGGCCAGCACTGCAAACATTGCGCCGTTTGGCCCCTACACGGGACTCGCATACTCCTACATCTACGAGGGGAAATACGACGACGCCATTGCGACGCTGAAGCAGTGGAAGGACAACTACGTGAAGGCCGGCAACAACGCGAACTTCCCGGAGGTGTTCATCTGGAACGCCATCGGTCGCGTGTACCTCGAGAGCGGACGTCCCGCCGAGGCCATTCCCTTCTATGAAGGTGGATACAAGTCAGTCGAAGCCAGCAGCCTCGAGGCAATCGAGAAGCAGATCTGGTATGGCCGGGTTCATCACGGCAAGGGCCGCGCGCTCGCGAAGCTCGGCAAACATCAGGAAGCCTGGGCCGAGGCCGAGGCGATCAAGAAGATGATCGACGAGGGCGGTGAGCGCGGAAGGAATTCGTCCACGCGTATCACTACATTGCGGGATACCTGAAGCTCGAGGCCGGTGACTTTGCCGCGGCGATCGAGCACATGAAGCAATCGGATCTCACCGATCCGTTCCACATGCTCATTCTCGCCCGGGCGTACGACAAGGCGGGAGACAAGGAGAACGCCATCAAGTCGTACGAGGCGATCACGAAGTCGAAGGTCGTCAACATGGAGCGCGCGTTGTCCGTTCCGGAAGCAACACGGCGGCTCAAGGCGCTCAAGACGGCGTAGACGGCGTAGACGGCACAGACAGCGTAGACGGATTGTCGTCGACGGCCTCGCCTCCTGCGCGAAGCGCCTTGGAGTGCGGCGCAAAGCGCTGCTTTGGATCGATCCAAAGCGGCGCTTTGCGCCGCTCCAAGGCGCTTCGCGCAGGAAGTGGGCTAACTGTCCACCGAGAACCCGATCTGTTTCGCACCATCGCCAGTCGAGAACGTGAGCGTCGTTCGCCGCTTTCCATCCTTGATGTTCACGGTGTTCACCTGATCGTCGAACAACTCGAAGAACAGCTTGTTCTCGAGCCGTCCTCCATCGAGCTGCCCGTTGAGCGGCGCCTCGACAAAAAGCCACACGACGTCAACCGAGGTTTCCCGCCCGATCCAGCTGAATGCCAGGCGCTTGCCATTCGCCCCTTCGATCCCGAGCGATGCCGAGACGTAGTCGAGCGCAAGCGCATCGAACCCGACCGTCGTTCCGAGCCGCACACGGCGTCCGGTGCGACGCGTCAGCGCTTCCTCGAGGTCGTCGACGAAGACCCGAATTCCGACCTCGACGGTATTCGCGGACGCGTTGACCTCGATCTGCGTCAGCGACGCGTGAAACGTATGCGCGGCCACCACGCGCGGCCACACGGCGACCATCAGGATGCAGATTCCCGCGGCTGCGACTCCCCGCGCCGCGACTCGGATCGGATCTCGCCTGCCGCTCACGGCGTGCCTGGAGAAGTGTTCGGCCCGGCCTCGGGTTTGCGCTCGAGCATCTGCATGGGATTCGGCTGCCGGCCGTCCTGCTTGAAGAGCTGGAATCGCGATTTCACCGGCCGTCGCGGAAAGGCGTTGTTCTCGAGGTCCGTGTCGGCCGTCTCGAGATTCGGATCGAGCACGATCGCCTTCAGCTCCTTTTTCGTCATCACGAGCTTGGAGACATCTTTGCTGTTGTAGCGCCAGATCTCCGCCGGAATCCGCAGCTCCTCCGACGTTCCGTCGGTGTATTCGAGCTTCAGGAGGACCGGCATGACGAGCCCGCCAACGTTCCGCAGCTCTACGAGATAAAAGTTCAGGCCCGAGTTCAGCAATTCCCTCTCACGCGGCGATAGCCCAGCGACGAACTTCGCATACGCCTCGCGCTCACGAGGTGTCACTGCAAACCGATCGTACGTGTTGTAGAAGTCCTTTAGCGAAGGATCCCTGTCCACCGCTTTCGGAATGGCCTTGTTGCGCTGCTCCGAGAGCGAATCGGGACGAGCATCCTCCTCGGCCTTGCGCGCCGGGTTCTCGACGTCGGGATCTCGCGTGTCGATAGTGAACTGGCGGACACGCTCGATCGAGATGTCGACGCGGTCCGTGGAATAGAACCAGCCGTGCCAGAACCAGTCGAGATCGATGGCCGAGGCGTCCTCCATCGTGCGGAAGAAGTCGGCCGGCATCGGCCGCTTGAACTTCCAGCGGCGCGCGTATTCCTTGAACGCCTTGTCAAAGAGGTCGCGGCCGAGAATGGTCTCTCGAAGTATGTTCAGGGCCGTCGCCGGCTTGGCGTACGCATTGTTGCCGAACTGAAGCAGTGACTCAGAGTTCGTCATGATCGGCACCTGGTCGGTGCTCGACATGTATTCGACGATGTTGCGCGGCTCGCCGCGGCCCGATGGATATGTCTCCTCCCACTCCCGCTCGGAGAGGTACTGCAGGAAGGTGTTGAGGCCTTCGTCCATCCACGTCCACTGCCGCTCGTCCGAGTTGACGATCATCGGGAAATAGTTGTGCCCGACCTCGTGGATCACGACCGTGATCAGCCCGTATTTCGATCGCGCCGAGTAGGTGCCGTCTTCCTCTGGCCGCGGGCCGTTGAAGCAGATCATCGGGTACTCCATTCCACCGACCGGCGCGTTCACCGAGATCGCGACCGGATACGGATACGTGAAGGTGTACCTCGAGTAGACGTCGAGAGTGTGCGTAATCGCTGCTGTCGAATACTGGCCCCACAGCGGATTGCCCTCCTTCGGATAGAAGGACATGGCCATCACGCGGTTGCCCCCGACGTCATGCCTGTGTGCGTCCCAGATGAACTTGCGCGAGGACGCGAACGCGAAGTCACGCACGTTCTGGGCCTTGAAGATCCACGTCTTCTTGCCGGAGGGCTTCGCCGATTCGGCGGCCTTCACTTCATCGGGTGTGACGATTTGAACCGGTTTGGCTGCCGTCTCGGCGATCTTGAGCCGCTGGCGCTGCGTCGCGGTCAGCACGGCTTCCGGATTCTGTAGAACGCCGGTCGCCGCGACGACGTGGTCGTTCGGAACGGTCAGACGCACGAGATAGTCACCGAATTCGAGCGAGAACTCGCCGCTCCCGAGGAACTGCTTGTGCTGCCAGCCGTTCGCGTCCGTGTACGGAGCCATCCGCGGAAACCACTGCGCGATGGCGTAGAGATAGTTCCCGTCCTTCTCGAAGTACTCGTACCCAGAACGCGAACGGACCTTCCGGGCGTTGTTGATGTTGTAGCTCCACGCGACCGAGAACGAAACGACACCCCCAGGCGCCAGCGGCTCGCGAAGGTCGACGCGCATCATCGTCTTCACGATGGTGTAATTGAGGGGCTGTCCCTTGGCGTCCTTGACCGATGCGATCACGTGTCCGCCTTCGAACGTGGCTCGCGTGAGCATCCCGTCGAGTTGATCGAACGATGTCCGGTCGAGCGTCGGTGCCGTCGCCGTCAGCTGGGTGTCCGAGCCCTTCGCGAGCATGTTCTGGTCGAGCTGCAGCCACAGGTAGACGAGAGAGTCCGGCGAGTGATTCCGGTACGTGATCGTCTCGGACCCGGTGATGCGCTGCGCCGCGTCGTCGAGCTCGACGTCGATCACGTGGTCGGCGCGCTGCTGCCAGTACTGATGACCCGGCGCCCCCGACGCGGTTCGATAGGTGTTCGGCGTCGGAAGTATCTCTTCGAGCTGACGGAACTTGTCCTCTCGAGGAGAGCGGACGGTTTCAGGTGACTGGGCCGTAGCTGTGAGAACCGAGGACAAGCAGACGAGGACGGCGGCGATGACTCGAATCATGGACGGAATCGACTCCCGAGTTTGAGCTGGAAACGTGGGGGAGTCGAGAGATTACCATCCGCCGCAATCGACCGTCACGTTACTCTCCCTGTCTCAGTGGCTCTGTGTCTCCGTGCGCGCAGCGCTCTTCATGGGTGTGAAGACGCTACGCACACGGAGACACGGAGGCACTGAGGCGCTGAGTCCCAAATGACGCGTGGTCTCACTTCGATTCGCCAATCGACCGATCAAAGATCGCCCGACGCTCGGCGACCAGGCGGTCGAAGATCACGCGTTGCTCGGGCGTCAGCTTCGTACCGATTCGCTCCTGCGCCCGCTCGAACACGTCCTTCACGTCGGCCAGCAGGGTCGGATGCTCCACCATGAATTGCCTTCGCGCGGAAATGATCTCTTCCCGGATCTGCGACTCCTGCTCAGACGTCAGCGACAGTTCGCGATCGAGAAGCATTACGGTCGCCTGGGCGACGGGCTCCGGCGACGACGCGATACTTCGCTCGATGCGGACGCGCACGAGGTGCATGCCCGCCGCGCCTGCCACCGCCCCGACCAGGAACACGGCAACCACCACCGCATACGCGCGCCACCCGTTCATCGCGACCCTCCCGTACTTTTTTCGCCCGGAGAGGCCAGCAGGACGGCGCCAAGCACCGCGTCGCTCCCGCCGTTGCGAGCCAGGGCCTGCGCCACGGCGGCCTCGCGCTCGCTCGCCAAAACAGCCGACTCGTACCCGGCCGCGCCAACGAGCAGCAGCGCGACGACCGCAAACACCGGCAGCAGTCTGACAGCAGCCAAGGCCACCGGCGTCCGTGTCGCGGTGCTTCTGCTGTCGCGCGAGAGTGCTCGAATGCGCGCCGCAAAGTACGGCGGCGCTTCTAGCGGCGGAGCGGGATCCGACGCGGCCTCGAAGAGCGATCGAAGGCGCTCCGCCTTGGCATCGGCTTTGACGTTCGTGTCCTTGTCGTTGTGACCATTCACGATCTCTTCCTCCCCACCCGCTTCTCAGCCGGCGCAAGCATTGCCTTCAACTTCCGTCGAGCGCGAAACGCACGGACCTTCACGTTCACGACGGACCAGCCGGTCAGGTCGGCGACATCCGCCGCCGAACGATCCTCGAGCACCATGAGCGTCAGCACGAGCCGCTCGGCAGGCTGCAGCATCGCGAGCATCTCATCCGCGGCGATCCGGGCCTGCTCCTGCCGCCAGAATGAAGCGCCGTCGCCGGCCTCCGCATCCGGTCCCGGTGAATCCGCTGCCGGATCGGCGACTGATTCGATCGGTGTCTCGGGTCGACGACGAGAGCGCCGCAGCGCGTCGTAGCACGCATTGACCGCGATTCGCGAGAGCCAGTGCTCGAGCGGCACCTCGCCACGATACGAACCGATCGAAATGAACGCCTTGAGAAAGACCTCTTGATGAATCTCTTCAGCGGCGTCCGGCTGCCGAAAGAACCGACCTGCGATTCCTGCAACACGGGCGAAATGGCGTTCGACGAGCTCGTCGAACGCCGCTTCGTCGCCCCCGGCGATACGCTCGGCGAGTCGCCGGTCCGCGGCGAGATTCGTCGTCGGATCGGCGAGACTCGCCGGCGCCAATCGGTGCATGAACAACATACTGAGCGTTTTGCTCACGAGCGTTCCGATTCTACACGAGCAGTCGCATTCCAACGGTGAACGCGAGCTCTCCACGATCCTCGAGCGCCTGACGGAGTCGCTCCTGCACGGACGCGAGCTTCGCGCGTTGATCCGGCGTCAGCGTGTCCTCGATCTCGGCGAAGATCTCGGCGCGCTCGACCGCGAGCTCAACGTCGACAGCGGCCACGGCGGCCGACGCTTCGCGCACCGCGTCTTCACTCACTTGCGGCTGTCGAATAGCGTCGGTGAGAGCCGTCCGGGTTGCGATTTCCTGCGACACAAGCGCCTCGAGCGTCGGGGCGTGCGACTCGATGATGGCGCGAATGGCGGCACGCTGCTCCTCTGAGAGGTTCAGCTTGTTCAGTCCGGCGCGCGGACCGATGGTTCGCTCGAGATCGGACTGGACGAGTTTCCTCATACGTTCGGTGAATGCAGCGACCTCGGCCTTCTGCTCTTCGGTCAGAATCGGCGAGACCTCGGTGTAGATCTCGGCGCGCTCGATGGCGAGGTCGGCGTCGGCCGAAGCCACTACACGCGACGCCAGCCTCACGGCCTGTTCGTTGGTTTCCGGCTGGTGAATGGCCTGGAAGAGGACGGCGCGCGCGGCCACCTCACGCTCGACGAGCGACGTGAGGTCTGCCTGATGCGCTTCGAGAACTACGCGAATCTCGGCGCGCTGTTGCGGAGTCAGGTTGAGTCGATCGACGAATCCGGTGATCAGTCGAACGGGTTCGAATGCGCGGCTGGCGCGCTGCCCGGCGAGCGTGACGCCGTGTCCGAGCGTCAGGAGCAAGGTGACGACAAGCGTCATTCCGATGAGGCGAGATCGTGTGGACGTGCGATCCATGAGAGTGAATCCTCCGTTTCGTGTTGCGCGCCGGCCTTCCCGCGGCCAATCGCGTGTCTACCCACGAAGACGCCAGCCGTGTTGACTCGGTTACATCGCTCCTGAAAGAAATCTCGCCGCGCCGGCGTTGTGGCCCCCGACCGACGGATGCACGTTTCGCATGCCGTAGTTTGCAATCCGGACGTAGTATTCCTCCATGAACCCTATGCTGAATCTGCGGATCTTCACGGTTTTCGTCTTCGTGCTCGTGGCCGCCGTCGCTGCGCCGGCCCGGTCGGGTCGCAATCGTCGTTCCGCGCCGGCGCCGCAGCCCGCGGCGGCGCCTCCGGTTGCTGCGCCGGCCGAACCGAAGCCCGTGCCCCGAGCGGCCCCCGTCCCATACATTGCCAACTTCAAGGTGAAGTATGCGGGCGGATCGCTCGGGCTAAAGGACGGTGCGGACGTGCGCATCGACATACGCGACGGCCAGCTCACCTTCAAGGCAGAGAAACTCGACGTGACCGTCGTAGGCGACCGTGTGACGGACGTCAGCTATGGTCAGCGCGTGAGGAAGCGAACCGCGGAAGCGGTCGGGGCATCGGTCATCATCCCGGGCATCGGCGGCATCATTGGAGACTCGAAGTCGACGGCGCATTACATCGAGATAGTCTGGGGAGGTGCGCCCATCGGAGGCCTCGCCATGCGGGTCGACAAGAACGACTACCAGAAGCTCATCGACGCGCTCGAGGCAACTACCGGTCTGAAGGTCCGGCTCGAACCCGAACCGCTGATCAGAGACGTGCCGTAGTTGATCGAGGCTCAGTGACTCCGTGACTCATTGTCTCCGTGACTCTGTGTGCGTAGCGTCTGGAGAGCTACGCACACAGAGTCACGGAGTCGCGGAGACACCGAGACACTGTGCTGCGTTGGCTAGGTCGTCGTCCTCGCCGCCCGGAACGCACCAAGCTCGGCCTTCGCCGTCTCGCCGGTCTTCTCCAGTTTCGCGAGCCACTGTTTCCGGTACGGCCGCAACGTCTCGATGATCGTGCGCATTACCACGTGGTCGCGCAGCCACTTCCGGTCAGCCGGGATGACGTGCCACGGCGCGTGATCGGTACTCGTCTCCGACAACGCATCTTCGTAGGCGCGAATGTAGTCGCGCCAATGCTCTCGCTCCTTCCAGTCACCGACGGCGAGCTTCCACGCCTTCCCGACGTCGGCCTCGCGCTCGAGCAATCGCTCCTCCTGCTCGGCCTTGCTGATATGCAGAAAGAACTTGAGCAGGATCGTGTTCGAGTCCGTCAGCAAACGTTCGAACTCGACTATGTGCCGGTAACGCTTCCGCCAGACCACCGGAGGAACGATCTCGTGCACCCGGACGACGAGCACATCCTCGTAATGCGAGCGGTTGAAGATGCCGACCATTCCGAGCGGCGGCGTTTCGCGATGAACACGCCAAAGGAAATCGTGCGACAGTTCCTTCTTCGTCGGCACCTTGAACGGTGTCACCGTCACCCCGATCGGATTGACCGGCTCCATGACGTTGCGGATCGTTCCGTCCTTTCCGCTCGTGTCCATGCCCTGCAGCACCACGAGCAGTGAATGCGTGCCCGCCGCGTAGAGAAGCTCCTGGAGATCGGCGAGCTCCTGCCGCAAGTCGGGATGCGCCGCCCCGACGTCCTCCCGAGTGAGACCGAACGTCTGACTCGCGTTACGATCCAGCAGCTTGACACGCGCTCCTGCTGGAACGCGGAGGAGTTTCGAGTAGTTCACCGCCACGGTAATTCGTTCTCCTGATCGATGATGGATGTTCGTCAGCGCTTGCGACGTCGCCGCCGCTTGGCCGTCGAGTCCGTGAGCTCCGGCCCGAGCTTCGAGACGTCGCCACGGGCAATCACCGCGACGAGCAGCTCGTAGAAATGATCCGTCGGCTCGTCGCCGTGTCGCTGCGCGTAGAGCGACCACCGCACATCGATCTCGTCGTGCAGTCGGCGATAGATGTCACTCGTCGCGAGACCCTTCGCAACGGCGTCCGGAAAGAAATCGAGCAGTTCGTGGACGAGCATCGCGGCGAAATCCTGCGCCGGTCGCGAGCCGCCCCTCGCCGTCAGCGCCGGCGGCGCACCGGCCGCGGCGGTTCGACTCCGGCTCTGCGGTGCCACGGACTCGGGAAACGCGAACGCGTCCGCCGGAATCTCGCGTCGCATCGGTCGCCGGACTTCGGGAGCAGGCAAGGCAGGTCCTTCCGCGAATGCCGACAATCTCGACGCGAACTCCGCAGCCCGGGTCGGACGCTCGTGAGGCTGCTTGGCAAGCGCGGATTCGATCAACTCGACGAGCTCGTCAGGCAGGTCGCTGCGGTACTCGTCGATCCGGGGCGCGCGCACAGTCGCATGCTTGATTGCGAGCACCGAGCTCGGGCCGTCAAATGGCGGCCGTGCAGCGAGCATCTCGAAAAGTATGACGCCGAGGGCGTAGACGTCCGACTCGGGGCCCACGACGTCGCCGAGACACTGCTCCGGCGATGCGTACCTGTACGTTCCGAGAAACACGCCCGTCTCGGTCAGGCGCGTTGCTTCCTCTTCGGCCTCGCGCACCATCTTTGCAATCCCGAAGTCGAGCAGCTTGACTGTCTCTCCCCAATCGAAGCGGCAGAGGAAGATGTTCGCAGGCTTCAGATCCCGATGAATCACGCCCCGAGCGTGCGCCGCATCGAGCGCGAGGGACGAATCACGGATGATCCGGACGGCGCGGCTGTACGGCATCGGCGCCTCGCGAACGATGGTGTCCTTGAGGGTTTCGCCTTCAAGAAACTCCATCGCCTGGTAAAAGCCCGTGCCTTCCGTGCCAAAGTCGAAGACCGAGACGATTCCCGGATGGCTCACGTTTGCCGCCGCGCGCGCTTCGCGCCGAAAACGCGCCACGAGCTCGTCCCAGAACTTCCGCGGGTGCTCGAGCTCGCCGACGATCTCGCGTCGAAGCATCTTGGACGGGTGAAGCACCTTGATCGCGACAGGTGCACCCGTCTCGATGTGCCGCGCGCGATAGACCACCCCCGCCGCTCCTTCACCAACGACCATCTCGATGCGGTAACGATCGCCGACGATCCGGCCGACAAGGTCGCGGGGCTCGATGGGCTCCGACAGCTCGGCACCGTAGAGTCGCTCGAGCGCATCGAAGAACCGGTCGATCTCGGTATCCGAAGGCTCATTGTTCAGCTTCGCACGCTCTCCGAGAGCGCTTGCCCACAGCACCTCACGGCTGAACGTCGAGTCGAGACCGGCAGCTCGGATCAGCGACGGAATGCGATCCCGGTCCTCCGAGATCTCGCCGCCTCGCGTCGTGGCTCGATCGACGAGCTCGTCCTCGAGATAGCGCCGCGCCTCCACTACCTTCGTCGAATTGGGCATGCCGAATTTTCGTCGGAGCCGGCGGAGCGCTGCGAAACTCATGGTCGCTATCTTCCCCACCGCGGCTGCGGAAGACAAGCGACGATGGGGCCGCCGGTTCGAGTAGGACCTTTGCCATCGGGTGCAGCGGGTCGGTATGCTTCGCGGGAATGTCACGAACGAACCTCGCGAGCTATGTCGATGACTTTGCGGCGCGGGGAAGCGAGATCGCCTTCGTTCACTGGCCGGGACTGCGTCCCGTGCGCTGGACCTACCCGGCTTGCGCAGGCGTGTTGGCGGTTCGCGCGAGAGCTACAGGACCGTGGCATCGGACACGGCGACCGAGTCGCGATCTGGGGACGGAACAGTCCCGAGTGGGTGGCGGCCTTCTACGGCACGCTGCTGCGAGGTGCCGTGGCGGTTCCGCTCGACGATGCGTGCGCCCCGGACTTTGCCGTTCGCGTCGCGAACCAGGTGGCGCCCAGGTTGCTCGCGGGCGCTCGAGGACGGTCCATCGGTCCAGACGTTCCGGTCATCGTGCTCGAAGACCTCGATGACGTCGTGCGCCGCCACAGCGATGGCCCCGCGAGCGCCGCGAGTGTTCAACCATCGGACCTTGCCCAGATCGTGTTCACGTCTGGCACGACCGCTGAGCCCCGCGGCGTCCTGATAACGCATGGCAACGTGCTCTCGAATCTCGAACCGCTCGAACGCGAGATCGCGAAGTACCTGAAGTGGGAGCGGCCATTCCATACGATCCGATTCCTCGATCTGCTCCCGTTAAGTCACGTGTTCGGCCAGTTCATGGGCATCTACGTGCCGCAACTTCTCGGGGGTGAGGTTCACTTCACCGATTCGCTCAACCCGTCGCGAATCGTCGAGACGATTCGTCGCGAGCGGATCTCGGTGTGCGTCGCCGTGCCGCGAATCCTGCACTCGCTTCAGTCGATGATCGAGCACGCCGCCGAGTCACGAGGCGAGCTCGACTGGCTGAAGTCGGCGCTCGTCGCGGCAGAGGGACAACATCCGCTGCGGAAGTGGTGGCGCTTCCGCCGCGTGCACCGCCAGTTCGGGTGGAAGTTCTGGGCGTTCGTCGCGGGCGGCGCGACGCTCGATCCGGACGTCGAGCTCTTCTGGCGGCAACTCGGTTACGCCGTCGTGCAGGGCTACGGGATGACCGAGACGGCATCGCTCGTAAGCGTGAACCATCCGTTCAAGATGAGCCGTGGCTCGATCGGCAAGGTCATGCCCGGCCAGGACGTGAAGCTCGGTCCCGGCGGTGAGATCTTTGTAAGGGGAAGCAACGTGACGCCGGGCTACTGGTCGAGCGCCGGCGCATCCGAGCGCGTCGGCGACGACTGGTTTCCGACGGGCGACATCGGCGAGCTCGATGCCGAAGGCAACCTGTTCTTCAAGGGCAGGAAGAAGACCGTCATCGTCACGGCATCCGGCCTCGGCTTCTATCCGGAAGACCTCGAGGCCGCGTTGCGCTGCGGGAGCCGAGATCCGCGACTCTCGTCGTCGAGATCGAGGGCCCGAACGGGCCCGAGCCGGCTGCAGCCATCCTTGCCGATGGTCTCGACACCGCGGCGCGGGGGGTCGCGCGAGCAAACGCGACACTGGCCGACTACCAACAGGTCCGCAGCTGGGCGGTCTGGCCGGATCCCGACTTTCCGCGGACGTCGACGCAGAAAATCCGGCGTCCGGTCGTCGAAGACTTCATGAAGGCACGGGCCGAGGGCCGCACCGTCGCCGGTGAGCACGACGCGCTCGCCGACGTCCTCGCCCGTGTTTCCGGTTCACGAGGGGGCGCCGTCGAGTCGGGCGCGACGCTCGGCGGTGACCTTGGTCTCGACTCACTCGCAAGGGTCGAGCTGCTGAGCGCACTCGAGGACCGCTATCAGGTCGACATCGACGAATCGGCGTTCACGTCGGCGACGACCGTCGGCGATCTCGAGAAACTCCTCGGCGGGAGTGCGACCGATACGGAACTGCAGCCGCACACATATCCTCGATGGCCGCAGTGGTGGTGGGTTCGCACGATCCGGCTCGCGGTGCTGTACGGCGTAATGCTTCCCGTTGCGTTCTTCATGTGCCGGTGTGCCGTCCGCGGCCGTGGCCGTCTGGAGTCAACGTCGGGGCCTGTCGTTTTCATGTCGAATCACGTCGTCCGCACCGATGCCGGCCTGATCCTCTCGGTGCTTCCAGGCCGCTTTCGGCGCAACGTGGCCATAGCGATGTCGGGCGAGATGCTCGCAGGCTGGCTTCGTCCGCCGGCGGGCACCGGATGGATCGAGCGGCTCAGACTTCGAGCGCAGTACGTTCTCGTACTGGCCCTGTTCAACGTCTTTCCGCTTCCGCAACGAACCGGCTTCCGAAAGAGCTTCGCGTACGCCGGCGAGCTCGTCGAGCGCGGCTCGAGCGTTCTCGTTTTCCCGGAAGGCGCGCGAACGCCAGACGGAGCGATCCACGAATTCCGCGCCGGTGCCGGCATCCTCGCGGCTGAGCTGGGCGTGCCCGTAGTTCCGGTACGAATCGACGGTCTCTACGCGGTGAAGCTGACCGGTCGGAAATTCGTGCGGCCCGGCGCCGTGACGATCTCGTTCGGCGAGCCGCTCGAGTTCGACGTCTCTGACGACGTCAGCGAAACGACCTCAGTCATCGAAACGGCGGTGCGGTCGCTCTAGCACGATTCTGGCCCGCCAAAACGGCCTGAAACGGGAACAGGCGCCGGTATTACGGCGCCCGTTTGAGCTCTGGCTGGGAGGCAGGGAGTCGAACCCCGATTGAACGGTTCAGAGCCGTTTGTCCTACCATTGAACGACCTCCCAACGAAGCCCGCAATATACCCAGCCGTCCGAATCGTGTCAAGAACGGGCCCCTCCGGGTAGTGGGCCAATCGGACTTCGTCTCGCTTCGACTCGGTCTTTCACACTTCGTTTGCTCTCTTGCGCCTTTGCGTCTTCCTTTGCGCCTTTGCGAGAAACTCTTCAAGCCGTCGAAGAGGTTCTCGCAAAGGCGCAAAGGAAGACGCAAAGACGCAAGGTGTGCAGTGAGGAGTGAGCCTGCTACCCCCCCCTCCGAGCGTCCGCGTGGACAATCCCTCGCACCGCTCGTAGAATGCGCCCCGGTGAGAGCGATTGGCCATTGCGCGTTGGAGCAGCTACTCGGTGTCGTCGGCGACCGATGGTCTCTGCAGGTCGTCATGGCGCTTCTGTGCGGACCGATGCGAACCACCGAGCTGGTAGCTGCGCTTGCGCCGGTCAGCACCCGGACGCTCGCCGATCGCTTGAAGCGACTCGAAACGGCAGGCGTGCTCACTCGTCACGCATATGCCGAAGCCCCGCCGAGAGTCGAATACGCCCTCACGAGTCGAGGTCGCGCGCTCGAGCCGGCTCTGCTCGCGCTGCGTCAGGCTGCGCTCGAATGGGCGGACGTCGAATGCGATGGGCGCCCGTGCAACTCGTGCGACGGAGCGCCGCATTCGCATGCAGTGACTCATCGCGACGGTGACCGTATCCGAAGCACTGCGCCGGTCGACGTCACGCTGCTCTGACGGAGCGCCGCGTCAATCGTCCCGGTATCGCCGCTTCGTCCGGCTTCTCCGGTCCACTTCTTCGATGAGCTGGTCAGCGGAGATCGGCAGATTCGGAACGCCGAGCTTGAAGGCCAGCGACGCGGCGATCCGGTTTCCGAGCGCGAAGCGAACGTCGTCCGGCAAATCGTAGCGCCGCCGCAGATAGACGCTCATGGCCTCGAAGTCCTCCTGCCCGAGCTTCTCCGGATCGAAGGCGAACAGTTGCGCGTCCGCGATCACCGCGCGGTCCTTCGCGGATTCCGAGCGCGCGAGAGCCATGACGTCCGAGAGCGTCGGCGCCTTGGTCTCACTTTCGCGGATCACAACCGTACCGGCGACGTAGTCTCCGATTCGCTTCGACCGCCCGCTCAGGAACACCGACACGATTCCAATCGAATAGAGTGGAACGATGACCATCGGCATCGAATCCAGCGCCGTCCGGATGAGGTTT
This sequence comes from Blastocatellia bacterium, assembly GCA_016705245.1. Lineage (GTDB taxonomy): Bacteria > Acidobacteriota > Blastocatellia > UBA7656 > JADIYM01 > JADIYM01. Next base: position 112,131 of record JADIYM010000015.1, read on the forward strand.
CGGACGAGCGACTCATAGAACCGGATCGGCCTGCCGTCTTCACGAATGACGCGCAGCCGGAACAGCCGCTTTCCGGGTGTCTGTCCGTTCCAAATGGTCTCGAAGATGACGAAGTAACTCGTGTAGATGAAGAAACTCAGGAGGATGACGCCGGCAAGGAGCCAATCGCCAAGTCCGGACCAGATCCAGTCAAGAGCGTCCTGGGCGGAATACGCAGCTAGCGCCAAACCGGCAAGGATGAAGAGCTGGATCAGGTGGTCGATGAATGCGGCGAGGAAGCGATTGCCCACCTGAGCACGCGTGTAATAGAGTTCGACGCGTTCTGGCGTCTCGATGACGAGCTCATCGAGACCCTGTCGATACGCGGGCAGGTTGGCGGGAACGGCCTGTGCAGTCACGATCGCATTGTACGCGCATGCCCGGGCCGGTCCTGGTAGGACTCGCGGGCGGACAAACGAGTCGGGTGCTCAAGGACTTCATCGACGGTCGAACAGGCATGTGGAGGCGGCTCGAGGAGCTCGTCGAGTCAATCCGCGTGAGCCGACTGACGAGCCTGGGGCGATCGGAAGTGCGAGAGCTTGCGCGGCTCTATCGTCGGACCGCGGCCGACCTTGCCATCGCGCGCCAGGAAGTCCGGGATCCTCTCCTCGTCAACTATCTGAACGGCCTTGTCGGGCGGGCCCACGGGTCGATCTATCGTTACGAAGGTACCGGATTCAAGGCCGTTCTCGATTTCTTTCGATATGAACTGCCGGCGACCTTTCGAGCCACGTTTCGCTACACGCTCATCGCGTTCCTCGTCACGATCGTTTTTGCCGGGATTGGAGCCGTCGTGACGGCTGGCGACGAGGCGTTTGCCGAGAACGTCGTTCCGGGCCTGCGCGACAACGTCATCGCACACCGCGACTGGACCAAGAAAATCAACGACTCGAATCCGGTCCACTCGGCGCTCATTCAGCGCAACAACATCGGCGTGTGTGCGATGGCTTTCGGGGGCGGACTCCTCTTCGGGCTCGGTACGCTCTACATCCTGCTCGTGAACGGACTCATGCTCGGCGTCGTCGTCCAGCTCTGCGTGCGCTACGAATTCCACGACATTCTGATCTTCATCACGGCCCATGGCGTGCTCGAGCTGTCGGCGATTTTCATCTCAGGTGGCGCCGGCTTCCTCGTTGCGAGCGCGCTGATCGCGCCCGGCGATCTGTCGCGCCTCGACGCGCTCCTCCTCAAGGGCCGGCAGGCGGTTGTCCTGCTCCTTGGTTGCGCAGTGATGCTCGTCATTGCGGGAACGATCGAGGGGTTCATCTCGCCCGCAGAGATTCCTGCCGCGTGGAAGTTTGCCGTTGCCGGGTCGAGCGGAATCCTCATGGTGCTCTACTTTCTCAAACCCGATCGGCGGCCGGCTGCCGAGGCGGCGGAGATCCTTCGAACATGACCAGCACGTTCCTGAACCGTCCCCTCCCCGGCGCCCGAGCCGGTATTTTTGCGTTCGCAGTGTCGTTTGCACTCCTTGCAGTGGGCTGCGAATCCGAACCTACCCGCAATGGCAATCGTCCGATTGCCCCCGTCGCGAACGACAACTCGCCGGCACCTGGCGATCCGGGCTCGACGCTCGTGCTCAAGCATTCGACGGAGAATCCGATCGCGACGATTCCGTCCGAGTTTCCCGGCGTCGAGTCGCGCCTCGTCACGGTGTCGCGCCGCGGCCAGATGCTGCTCGTCGAGATCGAGCTCGTGAACACCGGTGCTGGCCCGGCGACGATCGAGAACTACTCCGCGGCAGACGCGACTTTCATCGACGATGTCAGTAAGACGCCCATGCGTCCTTTCGACACCGGCACCGGACCGATCGCGACGACCGGGTTGACGCGCACTCTCCAGCCCGGCGAGTCCGCAACGGTCTCGGCGTCGTTTCCAGTTGGGCCCACATCGAAGCTGGCGACGCTGACGTTCCCGAAACTCGGGATCTTCACGGCCATCGAGATCGACAAGGGCTCGAGGTACCGGAACAAGACGCGCGAGGAATTCAACGCGGAGAATGGTGGCAACCGTCGCACGATGAACCGGAACGCGAAGGCGGCCAGATAGCCGGCCCGATCTCGCTCACTCTCATGCTGCCCGGATCAGGTACCGGGCGTCGCTGCTGCCCTGGCGATGATGGCAATCAGTCTTTCGGGGTCTGACGTCGGTTCCGCGCACGCGGCACCCCGGCAGACCATCGCGGCCGGTCCGTTCGCAGTAGCGGAAGCCATCGCACGGGCTCTCGTCCGGTCACGCTCGGGGTCGACGAACTTGACGCACTTGAACGGAACAAAAAGCGCGTGGGCCGCACGAACTAGCGGCAGCACCGCCGCGATCGACGTGGCGCCCGCGAGGTGAATGACCACTCGTTCCCGAACGAGTGTGCGCTGACGCGCCAGCGCAATGGGGGCCGCGACAAGCTCGTGATCATCGCTCGTCGGCGTCAACGCCGCGAGGAGCGCCATCGCGCGAGTCTCCAGCGCCGGCGCATCCATCAGCACAGAGAGTCGGAGCAGCGTGTCGGCGACGGCAGCGTTTTCGGCAACCGGAAAAAGCGGCTGCGACAGGTACCCCTCGGCACCCGGTTCGATGATGGTGTCGGTATAGGCCTGTCGCACGGCATCCCGGAGCCGGTTGTGGACTTCGTCGAGGATCAGGGCCGAAGCGGCCAGCCGTTGCGTTCCGCCAACAGCCTCGTACGCGTCGACGAGCGCGCGAGCCGTGTAGACCTGGCTCGAGAGCAGGATCGGTCCCGAGGGACCGGTGCCGTCAAGCCCGTGACCGAGCAGCGTCTCGTCCGATCCGAGCCGTCCACGCCGTGCAAGGGCGTCCACGAGCCCGACGCCGGACTCGAGCGCGGCGTCGTCCTTGAGCACGCACCCGGCGTGAATGAGCGCCGACGCCGTCAATGCGTTCGAGAAGACGTAGGCCCCGCGGTCGACGGCCGGGGCAGCCGAGGCAGGCCGGTTCGGTGGCTCGACGCTGAAGTACTCGTCGCCTCCAATGCCGCCCTGGCTGCCGTGGAAGACGTGTCGACGCGGGTCGAACAGCGTTCCGCGCAGGTAGTCGATGAGACCGCGCGCTGAAGCCGCCCAACGAGGCTCCGCCGTCAACTGAAACGCCATCAGGTAGCAGCTGACGAGACGCGCCTGGTCGGCCAGAAGGCGCTCGAAGCGTGGCTCGGACCAGTCTCGCGTACCGCAATACCGAAAAAAGCCGCCGTCGGCATCGGCCAGGGCTCCGCGTCCGCTTGACCGGTCGCACATTGCCTCGAGACTCATGAGCGCCGCGTCGCGAAGTCTCGACTCGGCCGTTCGCCGAAACTCGGTCAGGAGCAACTCTATCGAGGCCGTGTGCGGAAACTTCGATTCTCGACCGAATCCACCGTATCGAAAGTCGAACGAATCCATGGTGAGACCGACGATGCGTTCAACCTGCTCGTCGGCAGACAGGACTGCGCCGGTCTTCGGCTTCCTACGCTGTTCGGCGTCGCGACGAGCCGAGCCGACCGCCTCTTCCACCTCGGCGCGTCGCTCGTGCCAGCTCTGAGCGACACGGTTGAGCAGCACGCGGAATGTGTCCGTGTCGAAATATGTCCCGCCGGTGATCAGGTCGCCGCGCGGCGTCAGAAACGCATTCGTCGGCCAGCCACCGAGGTTGTACCGCTCGTTGATGTCCGGACGGCGATCGGCGTCGACATAGATCGGGACGAAGTTCTGCGAGATCGACGAGAGCACGACCGGATCGACGTCCGCTTCGAGCGACATCGCGAAACACCACGCGCACCACGTGGCGCCGATCCGAAGCAGGATCGGCCGCTGCGTCGTGGCCGCCGAAGAGAAGGCTTCTTCGCCCCACGGCTGCCATTCGATAGACGGTGATGTCCTCATGATCTCGCTGGCCACCGGTTATCCGTCAAACGGAAGCGCCGCGGCCCCGGCCTTGCCGGCCGGAAGAACCGCGGCGCCCCTCAACGCCGTTCGGATCACGAACGCGGGCGCGGCCCCAGGCTAAGGCAGCCGGCCCTCGCACACCGACCAGTCGATGTTCGAACAGAATGCGTCGATGTACTTCGCGCGCTCGGTCGGCAGATAGTCGACCGTGTACGCGTGCTCCCAGACATCCATCACGAGGATCGGCGCGAAACCGACGACGTTGCCTTCCTCGTGCAGGGTGATCCAGTGGTTCGAAAGTTTCCCGGAGAGCGGGTCCAGCGCGAGCACGGCCCAGCCGACGCCCCGCATTTTCCCGATCGACGTGAAGTCGGTCCGCCACGTCTCGATGTCGCCGAAGCAACCGGCGAGCGCGGTCCCGAGCTTCGAACCCGCTTCCAGGGTTCCGCTGCTGGATGTCATGTTCTCGAAGTAATACTCGTGGAGGCGCATTCCGTTGTACTCGAAACCCATGCGCCGCGTAAGCTCGCCGAATTTCGGCGACAGTGTGTCGCCGGCCTTGATCAGTTCGGCGAGTTGCTCGTTGAGTTTGTTCGTGTTCGCCACGTAGCCGGCATACAACTTGTAATGCTGCTCGAGCTGCTTGTCCGTAATGCCGTTCAGACCGCTGAGGTTGAACTGTCGCTCCGGATACGGCTGTCCTGAAAGATTCGCCATGTCGCTACTGTCTCCTCGAATCAAGAGGTCGCCACGCGCATCGCCCGACTAGGTTCGTCGGCTGGCGACCGGGCCATCTGTGACCGACCATCGACGCGGCCGTCGTGTGCCGGAAGGAGTGCCACTATAGCTGACGTGCCGAGAGGGCGGGAAGGGACGCCAGTCGAGACCTGCAATACGACGGCCCCCGCCGGTCGCCCCGGATCGCGGGGCGGCCAACGGGGGCCGTTCGAAACCATCTCGGCGCTACTTGGCGCCGGGGTGATCCTTGTCGAACGTCGTCTTGCACGACGGACAACAGAAGTAGGTGAAGCGGCCTTCGAACTCGGAACGCACTTTGAACGAAGAGATTGCTTCGCCGCTGATCGGGCACGTGGCGTTCTTCTGGATGGCCGCCTTGTCGGAATCCGACATCTTGGCAATCGCCGCCGCCGGATCCGCCTTGAACGATTCTACGCAGCCCGCGCAGCAGAAGTAGACCCACTGGCCATCGTGCTCAGTACGGACCTTAGCCGAGACCTCGTCGCCCATGAGCGGGCACATAGTATTCGTCACTGGCTTCTTCGCCGAAGCCTTCTCATCGCCGGTTGCCAGGGCCGTTCCAGCGGCCACACCACCCAGAACCGCCAGGATCGCCACCAGGAGCGTCAGTCGTCGCATGAGTTCACATTCTCCTTCAGAAAAATCTCTCGAATTACGTCCCGGCCGGCAGGGCCAAACGGGGTCCAACTCTCAAACCTTGCACCAATCGAGTCTCATGTTTTTGAGACACTCAAAAAATCGTGAGTGAATTTCACCCGGCCTCAGCCCTCTGAGTAAGTCGACGAGCAGGTCGATGTTTCCCAGATGCGGACGCGTTGCACGCGGACCCGGTCGTCGTTGATCTGCCGGCCAACCTCGTAGAAGAAATACGTGGCCATGTTCTCGGCCGAGGGATTGAGCTCCACGTCGAAGGGCGGAAGGGTGTTGATGTCCTTGTGGTCCAGATAGTCGACAACCCGCTTCGTGGCCGCTTTCAGTTCCTTGAAGTCGATGAGCAGTCCGATGGAATTCAGTTCGCGTCCGCACACGTGGACTTCGACTCGATAGTTGTGGCCGTGCGTGTTCTCGCACTTTCCCTGGTAGCCGCGGAGCGCGTGTGCGCTCGAGAACTCCATTTCGATACTGACCTCGTGCACGTGACCCTCCCCCACAGACCGTGTCCGTTGCTTCACCCGAAAGGATTCAGTATATTGCGCCGCCTTGACGCGGGCAACAGGAGGTTTCCATGGCGCACGTAGTGACCCTGATTCCCGGGGACGGCATCGGCCCCGAAGTCACGAAATCGGTCGTCGAGATCCTGGAATCCACCGGAGTGGCCTTCGAATGGGAGCGCGTGGAAGCCGGAGCCGCGGTGTTCGACCGGACTGGGGAAGCCCTCTCCATCGAGGTAATCGAGGCGTGCAAGAAGAACGGAGTCGCCCTCAAGGGACCGATTGGTACGCCGATCGCAAAGGGATTCCAGAGCGTCAACGTGCGGCTGCGGAAGATTCTGGACCTCTATTCGAATTTCCGGCCGGTTCGCAGCCTGCCCGGAGTCGAGACGCACTTCGGGCCGCTCGATTTCGTGATCGTTCGCGAGAACACTGAAGGCCTCTATGCCGGACTCGAGCACGAGATCGTTCCCGGTGTTGTCACGAGCCTGAAGGTCGTTTCGGAACGCGCCTCGCTGCGAATCGCGAGGTGGGCGTTCGAATACGCGCGCCGGGCGGGCAGGAAGCGCATCACGTGTGTCCACAAGGCCAACATCATGAAGATGTCGGATGGCCTTTTCCTGAAGTGTTTTCGCGATGTTGCCGTCAACTATCCCGACATCGTCGCGGACGAGCGAATCGTCGATGCGCTCTGCATGAATCTCGTGATGAATCCGGGACAGTTCGACGTCCTCCTGCTCGAGAACCTCTACGGAGACATCGTCTCGGACCTCGGAGCAGGCCTCGTCGGCGGCCTCGGAATGGTTCCGGGAGCGAACATCGGAGACGACTATGCGGTGTTTGAGGCCGTGCACGGCTCCGCTCCCGACATAGCCGGCAAGAATGTGGCCAACCCGATTGCGCTCCTGCGATCGGCGATCCTGATGCTCGAGCATCTGGGAGAATCCGACGCCGCCCGGCGGGTGGATACGGCCCTCGCCCAGACGCTATCCTGGACACCCATCCGGACGAGGGATCTCGGCGGAAACTCGACGACGACAGAGTTTACGGCAGCCGTCTGTGAAGCCATCCAGAAGGGTCCGTCGCTGTCGGCGTAGCGCCGTCTCGGCGACGGCTGCACTTTTCTTGCGCGAAGCGCCCTTGAGTGCGGCGTGAGGCGCCGCTTTGGATCGATCCAAAACGGCGCTTTGCGCCGCAGCTTCGCGCAAGAGGCAGATCGCGGTCTCGACTGGGATCGGCCGGTCTCAGTCCTTTGAAGACGACGCAGCTCTGCCTGACGGCGCACCCAGTCCGGCGTGCGCGAGCAGCCGGCCGAGAATCCACATCGGTCCGACGAGCAGGTGTACTCCGTTGCGCATGAAGGCCGGACGTTTGCCCTCGAAAGCGTGACCGACGAACTGCAAGGCCCAGCCGACGACAAATAGGCCCACCGCGATCCACACGTTTGCGCCCAGCACGCGAGCGCCTAGAAGATGGAAGGCAGCGAGGACGAGCGTCATCGCAATGCCCAGCGCGACGTGCAGTCGGATGTAGAAGATCGAGACGGCCAGGATCATGACCCACGCGAGGTCGATCGCCACGCCACCGAGGCTCCAGAGCGGCACGTTTTGGAGCCACATGACGATGGCGAGCACGATCATCGGAATGCCGAGCGCGTGCGTCGCCTCGTTGCGGGGATCCCTGTGGAACGCTCCGTATTCGCCGAAGTACCGGTCGATCGGTCTCATTGGTACCCTCCGTCGCCTCAATTCGTGATGTCTGATACCACGATCCCAAGCATCGTGCACGTCCGATCGGATCACTCCCGCCACAGCGGTCTCGGCTCGAAAAGCGACTGGCGGTTTCGGCACGCCATTCGCTTGTGATTTTCGCGAATCAGCCAAACCCGACGAGAGGAGATCCCAGAATGGCCATCGCCTGGCAGTTCATCCGGCCCGCCGGCGCCGACGATCATTGGCACCGCAGGCTCGACGAAGCCATCCATCTTGTTCGATCCTGCAGGCTCGTCGAGGCCGTGCGACTTGCGGACGAGGCCATAGCTGCGTCACCCGACGACAAGTCCGTCACCGGCCGCGCGCACTCGTTCAAGGGCGAGGCGGCATCGATACGCGGCGCGCTCGACGAGACAATGAGTGAATACGCGCTCGCCATCGCCGATCTCGAGGTCTCGCCGCTCGCAGGTTCCCTCGCCCGTGCGCGAAGAGGGCGAGCCGAGGCCTACTTCAACCTCGCGATGTACAGCTCGGCGCTCGAGGAATCCGACCGAGCGGCGATGCTCGTCGAGTCGATCGACGTCGACGCCGTTCGCCGGCGTGCCGAGCTCGAAACGGCGATCTGTGAAGGACTCATTCGCATCGAGCTCAATCAGGCGGGCCGCGCCCGCGAGCTCTGGCAGGCAACGGCGCTGATGGTCGGGCCCGGAGTCGATCCGCTGCTCGTCGGATTGCACTCGCTGCTCGGAGGGCTCTCGCTCGTACCGGCTCCAGAGGAACGCTCACGGGGCTTCGCTCTTCTCAAACGCGCGTCGGACCATTTCCGGCTTCACGAGCTGCCGTATTACCGGGCACGAACGCTCGAAGCCCACGCTCGCCGCCTCGTGGGCGACGACATCGAGGCAGCCGTGGAGCTCGCCGACGACGCCGCCGGTATCTACGCCCGTTGCGGTGCCGTATTGCGCCACGCGCGCGCGCAGCGGTGGCTCGAGGACGTTCGGCCGCGCCGTCCCTCCACTTCCCTTCCAGTGCGTCAGACGACCGGGGCTGCAACCGTAGGAGCGTCGGACGAGGTCGATGGGATCGTGATCGCCGGTCCGTCAACGCGCGGGTCGATCGACCTGGCGTTCCAGGCCGCCGCGACCGGAAGCACGGTCCTCATCACCGGTGAATCCGGGACCGGAAAGGAACAGATTGCGCGGCTGATTCACCATCGCAGCAGAAGAGCCAGCCGGCCGTGGGTCGCGTTCAACTGCGCCACGGTGCCGCCTGACATGATCGAGTCGATCCTGTTCGGTCACCGGCGGGGCGCGTTCACCGGCGCGCACGCGACGCACGAAGGCCTTGTCCGCGCAGCGGACGGCGGCACGTTCTTCCTCGACGAGCTCGGCGAGCTGCCATTGACGCTCCAGGCCAAGTTGCTTCGCTTTCTGCAGGACGGCGAGATTCTCCCCCTCGGCGAGACCCAGCCGGTCCGGGTGGACGTCCGGATCGTGGCGGCGACGAACCGGGACCTGGAGCGCGAGACGCGCGCAGGACGATTCCGGGCGGACCTCTACCACCGACTCAACGTCATTCGACTCCAGGTTGCGCCGCTCCGCGAGCGACGCGACGAGGTCCCTGTGCTGGCGAGGCGGTTGGCAGCCATCAATGCCGTCCGGATTGGCGTCGACAACGTCGAGGTCACGGCGGGCGCCATCGGACCGCTGCTCGCCTACGACTGGCCCGGCAACGTCCGCGAGCTTTCGAACGTGATCGAGCGGGCGCTCGCCCTGTTCGGATCGCGGATCACCCGAGAATCCGTTGAGGCATCGCTCGCCGCGAACCGGAGCTCGGCAGAGCCGCTGGCCGCCTTCGGCGAAGTGTATGGCCACTCCGCCGCAGCATCCGGCGACGAGGTCGTACCTCTTGCTCGCGCAATGGATACTTTCGAGCGCGCCTACCTCGAGCGGGTGCTCGGAGCGACGAACGGCAACAGATCGCAAGCCGCAAAACGCCTCGAGGTCTCGCTCCAGCGTCTGCGGTATCGCATGAGGCGACTCGGTATGGGATGATCGGCGTCCGATGGGTTCCGCTCTCGACGGCCTGATTTCGCTGCCGGCGTTCGCGCCGAGGTCGCCGGCATCCCGCGTAGCTCGGACGATTGCCTTCGCTTTCGTGTTCGTGGTCGCGCTCGGAGTGCGACTGCTCTACGCAGGACCTGCGGCAAGTGCCTGCTACGGCGTCGAGCAGGACCGATACCGGATCGCGCATTTCTACCACCAGGCGTCCGCCGACCTGGCGGACGGTGACGACCGCGTAGTCTTCCCGAGCGGACTCGAAGCGGGCGACACTCTCGTCGTCGGGTATCCACCAGGGTACTTCGTGTTCCTTGCCGCCGTGTATCGGGTCTCGGGCTCATCGATGGAGGCGGCACTCGTCGCGCAGTGCGTCATCGACGCCTTGACGTGCGTGGTGCTCGTGCTGCTCGGCGAGGCTCTCTTCTCACTCGGCGTCGGCACCGTGGCCGGACTCCTGATGGCCGTCTCTCCCCAGTTCGCGGCTCTCTCGGTCGTGCTCAAGCCCGACACGTTGACGGTGCTTCCCGTGCTGCTCGCGCTACTGCTCGTCGTCGTTGCCGCGCGGCGCGACGATCTCAGACTGTGGATCTGCGCCGGACTCTCGCTGGGCCTCGCATGCTGGTTTCGACAGAACGCGCTTCTGCTTGCGCCGGTGATTGCCGCGGCCGGGTGTCTGCTCGCATCGGACGGACCGCGACGCGCCGTCCGAGGGGCCGTGGCCCTCACTGTGGCGACTTTCGTCTGCGTGCTGCCACTGACCGTCCGGAACGTGGCGCTCTACGGCGAGGCCATCCCTGTCACGACGGGCTCCGGATTCGCGCTGCTCTCGGGGCTCGCGCGCGATGATATCGAAGGACGCTACGGACTCTCGCGCTTCGCCTTCAACGTCTCAATCGAGGAGGCCGAGGCCAGAGGTCTAGCTTCAAACGCGTACTTCGACGAATACGACCGGATGCAGTCGACGCACCGTCGTCCGTTCGAGGTCAAGCATACGGTGCTCAGCATATTCGCGGTCGACGGGATCGCTCCGGGATCGTTCGCGTCGAGAGCGTGCGACATCGCTCATTCGGTCGGACCTTCCCTATTTCGCGAGAGTCGTGACTGTTCGTGCAAAACGGCTCCTCGGATACTCCGAACAGAACCGGACCGTACCGGTCGAAGCGCGGCGCGCCGATCACGCATTCGAGTCGATGGCCTTTACGCGAACCATCGGAGGCGACTGGTCGACCTCGCGGCACGCATCGGCCAGCGGCGCGTGGACCGAACTGGTCCGGGCACCGCTGGCCACGCTGCAGCGCGGTTTCAGCACGATCGTCCTCGCTCCACTCGCGCTTCTCGGACTTGTGCTGCTGGCAGCCGGTGACTGGCGACGTTTCGTCTTTGTGATCGCTCCGGTCGTCTACTACGTCGGCCTTCAGTCGCTGATGTGGGCCGAGTTCCGGCACACTCTCCCCATCCACGCGTCCGTGTTTCTCGCGATCGGTCTCGCCTTTTCGATTGGTGCAGGCGTTACGCGGCGCGCGCTGCTGCGGCGTTGAACCACGTCACGAACTCGCTGGCTTGCCGGAAGGCTCCGGGCTGATTCGCGAGCTGCTTTCCGTCCGACGAGTAGATGAGCAGCGTCGGGAATCCGCTGATGCCGTTCTTCTTCGCGAAGGCTTCGCCCTTTCCGCCGTCCTCCGCGTTCAGCTTCACGAAGACGTGATTAGATGCGAGCGCGCGGACGGACGGGTCCGTGAAGACCTTCTTGTCCATGTGCTTGCACCAGCTGCACCAGTCCGTATAGACGTCGACGAAGACGACCTGGCCGGCCTTCGCCGCAATACGCGCCGTGTCGAGATCATCGAACCAGACGATCGCCGCGTTCGGATCGCCCTTGGCGCCGCCGCCGGCTGGCCGGCCGTCCTCGGTTCGAAGCGTCGGAGTGGTTGTGCCGCATCCCGCAACCAGAATGCTGCTCACGAGAGCCACAACGAGAAGACTGCGACAGGCCATTGCGTACCCCCTATTCGAGAAACTGAATCACGACGTCGTTGAAAACTCCCGGTTGCTCGTCGTGCGGCAACAGACCGGCATCCCCAATAGTGCGCACGCGGACGTCTGGATTCAACCGGGAAATCGCCTCGACTCCCTGCGCCACCCCAAATCGAGCTTCGGCACCAGCGATCACGAGAGTCGGGACAGTGAGCCTCGGCAGGATCTCGTCGATGGCGCAGTTCAACGCGCCGCCGATGAATGCAGCCGGGGCGTGCCGCGCTCCGGGCTGGTGACTCGTCCAGTACATCTGCTCTACGAGCGCCTTGTCGATCGCTTCCGGATGCGCGTAGACCTGCTCGCGCAGGAAGTATCGAATGGACGCCTCCGACACGAGCACGTTGTAGAGCGACTGCCCGACGACCGGCGAGTCGAGCGCCCCGTGCAGCACGGACTCCAGCGGCCCGACCGGCGTGTGCAAGCGGTCCATTCCCACCGGATTCACGAGCACCAGTCCGGCGATTCTCGATGGAGCCCGAAAGCCCAGCGAGACTGCGTATGAGGCGCACAGCGAACTGGCGACGACTGAGGGCGACGACTGCATGACGTCGCGGATGAAGTCCATCAGCAACCCGATGTACGTCTCGGCCGAGTAGTCGATCGCCGGGCGATCCGAGAGTCCGAAGCCGAGCAGGTCGATCGCCGTCACACGGAAATGCCGTGACAGCGGTTCGACGGTCCGCCGCCACTCGAAGCTCGATGCGGCCGCGTGGATGCCGTGGACGAGCAGGATGGGCGGACCTTCGCCGCGAACCGAATACACGACGCGATGGCCCCGCCAGAAGTAGGTGCCAAGCTCGCCGTCGAACCACGGCTCGAGCTTGGGCGAGAAATGCGCAATCGTGGCGTTTGCCACGGCGACGCCTCCGACAACCGTGCCGGCGGCGACGGCGAGCTTGACGACACTCTGCAGATTCACGATGCGGTGACCTCCTGCGCACTGGCGCGCGTGACGCGCGCCCCGACGCGCTTCTCCACGATACGGGCACAGGCCGCGCCGGACGCCGCAACGGCCGTCACGCCCTGTCCCGGAAAACAGCTGTCTCCGGCGCAGAAGAGGTTCTTCACCGGCGTCGTGTTCTGGGGGCGCAGCATCAGATCCCGACTCCGACGAAGCAGCAGCCCGTAGGTTCCGCCCGGTCGATGGATGTAACGCTCGTTCGTTCGCGGAGTAGCCGCCTCGACGTGCTCGACCGCTCCCCGCAGGCCGGGAATGATGCGCTCGAGCCTGCCGAGAACGAGCTCCGTCGTTGCGCGCTTCTGCTCGCGGTATTCCTTGCCGCGCGTTGGCCACAGGTCGGCCCGGCTCGAGATGAAGGCGTGAAGGACGTGACGGCCCTCAGGCGCCACCGACGGATCGTGCAGGCTCGGCATCGAGACGAAGATCGTCCCCGCCTCGTCGCGCATTCGACGCCAGTCGTCGACGACGATGTGGTGCGTCGAAAACCCGCCCGGCACGATGCTCGCGTCGATTCCGGCAAAGATGCTGAAGAACGATGGCGCCGTCTCGAAGCGCTCGACCTGGCGCAGCGCCTTGGCGCTCTGGGTCGAAGCCGGCGCGGCGAGGTGTCCGAACGTCTGCGCGTAGGTCGCGTTCGACACGACGCAACGACTCAGCAACGTCTCGCCGGATTTCAGCCGGACACCGCGAGCCGCTCCGTCCTCGATAAGGATCTCGTCGACGGCGGTCTTGAATCGAATCTCGCCCCCGTGACGGCGAAGGCCCCGGACGAACGCCTCGGCGATCTCCTGCGATCCGCCGAGCGGATAATGAATGCCTCCGTAGTGGCGGTCGCCAAGCACGATGGCACCGTTGATGAACGGCACCTGTTCGGCTCCGGTCAGAGCCCAGGCGTAGCACTCGATCTCGATGAAGGCAAGCAGGTCCGGATCCCGCATGTACCGTCGCGCGATTCGGGCGATGTCGACGATCGAGTAGTACATGAGCTGCATCGTTCCGAGCGGAAACGTCCGTGCCACACGTACGAGATGGTCGACGTCCTCGATCGATTCGAACGGCATCTGATTGAGGCGCCGAAAGAACGCGTCGACCCGGTCGTAGAATCGCCGAATGCCCTTCTCCTCGGCCGGGAATGAGGCGACGAGCTCGCCGAGGAAGCGCTCACGATCGTAATGCGTTCGAACGTCGAGGCCGCCGGGCAGGTGGTAGTGGATCTGGACCGGATCGTGCACGACGGCGAGCGACTCGCCGATCTCGTCGAGGACCTTGTGAACGAAGCAGGTCGTGCCGCTCGGGGCCAGGCCGTAGAAAAGCGAGGCTCCGACGTCGAATCGATAACCCTTGCGCTCAAAGCACGAGGCGCTCCCGCCCGGCGCAGAGTGCTGCTCGAGCACGACTACGTCGAACCCTCGACTGGCGAGCAGCGATGCCGTGACGAGTCCGCCAATGCCGGCGCCGACGACGATCGCATCGTATTCACGCGCTTCCACGCCCTCTCGAACCTCCCGCGCGCCGCCCGCGACCGCAGCCCGTCTCATCCGATCACGTCGCGATCATAACATTCGGAGCATGGCAGGAGCGACTTCGACGGGCCGGAAGCCGACGCTGTCCGCGCTGAGCAGCGCGTATCGAATGCCATTGCGTTCGCCGGTGAAGCCGGACGCGATGCCATCGCCGTGCAGATGACCGTAGATGCATGCCTCGACGCCGTATCGCTCGAGGATTTCCGTGATCGCGCTCGCCTCGTGCCGCGAGTTCATTGGCGGTAGTGAAGCGCCGCGACGAGATGCCGGAAGGTCTTTCCGGCAAGACTCTCGAAGGACAGACGCAACCGCTCGAGCTCCCGAAGGTAGATTTTCTCGTCGTCGCCGTTGAAGAACTCGTCACCGGGAAGCGTCCAGCCGCGGCCGCCGGCAATCGCGACGTCGCCGAAGACGATCGAGTCGTTTTGCAGCAGCCTCACGGACGGATCGAGCACGCGCTCGACCTTGGCGCGACGTCCACCAGAAATCGTGATTCCCCTTCAAGAGAAGCTTCGAACCAGGGAGCGCTCCGATGTCCTCGAGGTCTGGAAGGGCTTCGTCGAGCCGCGTCGCCCACGAGATGTCGCCAGCGAAAATCAGCAGGTCGTCTGGCTCGATGACCTCACGGCAGGCGGCAAAGATCCGTTCGCCGTGGTTCGTCCACTGATCGCCGAACACGTCCATGGGTTTGGGACGGGCTCGCGACAGATGTGGATCACCGAGTGCGAAAATGCGTGCCACGATCGACTTCCCTTCCCTCCGGACGGCGCGGATCTTACGCCAAGTGTCTGCAATCTCCGACCGGCCACCGGGTCGATCCCGAGTGGTATCGCTCGGCGACAAGCATTCCTGGAGTCTGACCCGAGATCCATCGCACCCGACTGCCATTGCGCCGTCTCCTCGCCGCCGGAGAGACCCGAGCGCTACCTCGCCCGGTACTGATGCTGGACGTGCACTCCCGCGACCGGTCGATCCGACTAGTCCACTGATTCACAGAGATGGCACCGCCAGAATTCGACGCAGTGGATCGCTGAAGGCTTGATACCTGCGAGAAGTCGCAACGATCGATATCGCGACCAACCTGCAGGATTCCGGAACATCGCCGAAGGCTTCATCGACCGCGGAGCGGTCGATGGAAATAGCCGTGGGTCGCGGGGCGAGTGTAACGAGCACACGCGACCCGCAGTACCGCCGCCAACCTCGGTCCGACCGCGGAGCAGTCGCATCGTCAGTCCCAGAGATAACGTGCGTCGTAGGCGATGCCGCGCCCGTCGTTGTGTTGCTTGCCATTCAGGAAACAATGCGACCGCTCCGCGGTCGCCGCGCTCTGGGTGGAGGTACCGCGGGTCGCACGAGGGCTCGTTGCACTCGCCCCCGTGCGACCCACGGCTATTTCCTTCGACCGCTCCGCGGTCGTCCCCCAAGCGAGCGCGGAGAATCCTGGAGTGGCTGAGCGTCACGTGCGGGGTGCTACTTCAACGAAACAGTGGACTAGTGCCCGCGGTGATGGCGTCACCGACTTCGCACGCTCACCCGGGCAGCAGTTCCATCTGGATCGCCGACAACTCGAAGTCGGCCCTCTCACCCGACACCGCGGGCTCAAACCGGATTCTCGCCGCACGAGCTCCGTCGTACGCCGTGAATTCGACCCGAAACTCAGCCGGCCCGTCCCCTGCCGCGGCAGTGCCGACCTCGACTATGACCGCCAGTTCCTCATAGTCGGCGACGCGGACGACGACGCGACCCTCGCGGACCAGAAGGCGCACCAGAACCCGGTAGCGACGACCTGCCTCGACGCGTATCGGCGCCGTCGCGAGAAGTGGCCGCCGGCCCGGCGCGACGCCTGCAACTCGGAGCCGTCGCTCCAGATCGTTCGTTGTCGTCTCGACGTACGCGAACCAATCCGCTGGAGTACCGCGCACTTCATCGTCGGCGGCGAATGAGGCGTTTGGAACCAGGTTTTCGACGGCGGGGTCGGCGAGCTGCCCGGTCTCGGCTTCGAAGCGGGCCGCCTTGCTCGACGCAGTTTCGAGCGCGACCTCAGGAATGACGCTGTCGATTTCAGCGCGAAGGAACAGGACGTCGAGCGGGCCCGCGTTCGGTGCCTGTTGCACTGCGAGCGTCGCCGATTTGGCGTCCGGCAGCGGAATGAGCGAGAGATTCTCGCCAAGCCGCTCAATGCGTCGCCTCGAGAACTCGGTGCCGTTGACGTTCGCGACGAGGTCAAACGCTCCGGATCTCAACGAAGATCGCACCGAGACGATCGTCGCCATTCCGCCATACGTCGTCAGCGCAATCGGGCCGGCAAGCAGCACCGATTCGGGCGTGCTTGGCCGCTCGAAACGTTCGCGCGGAAACTCGCGGATCTCCACGGGGCCGATCCCCGCGATGCCTCCCTCTCCACATCCGACGGCGAGCGCACACGTCAGTGACAGCAATACCGCGCCGAGCCTTCCGAACCGTCCGGCGACTCGTACTCGGCGGATCACGCCTCGTCGACCTCTATCGCCGGCTGAGACGCGCCGTGCCGTACCGGCGCACCGACCAACCGGCGTGTCCATCCGCGTGCCAACAGCCAGAAAATGACCGGCACCGCCACGTGCGGCCGAATTCCCGATACCTCCGCACCGTACACGGACCTTACCGGCACACACGACACGCGAAGCCCTGCGCCTACCGACCTGAGAAACAGGTCGTTCGGAAATCCGTATCGGGCATACAGCTCGCCGAGCGGCAGCCGGGAAAGTGCGCCAGCCGAAAGCGCGACATAGCCGCACTGAGAGTCGAGCGGCGACCGCCATCCCGATGCCAGTCGCGTCGCGGTGCTCAAGACGAGATTGCCGATCCATCGTCCTATCGGCATCGTGCCTCTCGGCCGCACGCCATCGAATCGCAGGCCCTTGGCAACGTCGAACGCACCGCCGGCGATAGGATCGATCATCGAGGGCAGGTCCCCCGGATCCATCTGTCCGTCACCATCCATTACGACCACGACGTCGGCTCCGAGCGCGAGCGACGTCTCGAAAGCCGTCACGATTGACGCTCCGACTCCGCGATTTCGATCGTGCGCGAGCGCGTGAATCCGCGGATCACAAAGCGCCGCGCGGCGAACTTCCCCGGACGTCCCGTCACTGCTAGCGTCGTCCACAACCACGATGTCGTCGACGAAGAACGGGACGCGCGCCAGCGTTCGACGGATGAGCCGTCCCTCGTTGTGCGCCGGCACGGCGACCGCAATGCGTAGGTCTCGATACACGTGGGAAGCCGCGTCCGATGCTACGACGATTCCCCGTCGACCGTGTCATCGTCGAGCTTTCGCGTCACCGGAGTCGCTGGCTCGAGCTTCTTCGTGGACAGGTCGCGATTGTCTTCGTAACCGCTTCCCGCAGCGTGATTAAAGCCATGAATCTTCTCGAGCGTGCCGGTGACGCCGCGACCCTCCGGCGCGACCTCGAGCCCCGGGCCGCCAAAATGCGTGAGGATGAGCGTGATGTTGTCCTCGCCGCCGCGCTCGTTGGCGAGCGCAACCATGCGGCGGCCCGCGATCTCGATCGTCGGGCCCGCAAGGGCCAGCTCGAGCAACTCGTCCGACGTCACCTTCCCCGACAGCCCGTCCGAGCACAACAACACCATGTCGCCCCGATAGAGCTTCCATCGCGTAAGCGCGAAGGCCACTTCCGGTTGTGTGCCGAGCGCCTGAAGAATCACGTTTCGATGGGGCGACGATTCCGCCTGTTCGCGCGTGAGGTGACCCAGCTCGACGAGCGACTCGACGAGCGACTGGTCACGAGTGACCAGACTGACCTTGCCGCTGCGGATGATGAAACATCGAGAGTCGCCGACGCACGCGATGTAGGCGCGATCGTCGCGAACGAGCACCGACGTCAGCGTGGCGCCCATGCCCGTCTGCCGCGGATGGCTCCCGGCGGTTTCGAAAACCACGTTGTTGGCGCGCTCGACTGCCTCGCGGACGAGACTTCCCGTCGGACTGTCGCGCTGGCCGGCGAGCCCTTCGCGGATGCTCTCGACGACAAGGTAACTCGCAAACTCGCCCGCCTCAGCTCCGCCCATCCCGTCCGATACCGCCAGCAGGAGCCCGTGCTCGCCAACGGTCATCTTGCGGAGCATGGCAACCTCACCCCGCTGCGTGCGGTCGAGGAACGGCGCGTCGGCAATCGCGGGAATGGACGACGCAATGGCGGACTCACTCGTGAGATCCGCGATCACGTACGCATCCTCGTTGTTCTTCCGCACGAGACCGGTGTCGGTGCAGCCAAACACCCATGCTGAAACTTCGTGTTCGGGATCCATGATCTCTCCTCGCGTTCTGCCGTTTGTACTCTCCCACAGATCGGAAGATCAAGCCGACGGCTTCGCTTACCTCACAGCAACCTCAGCGTCGAGACCGACCCGGTCGAGTCGAGCCAGGCCGCCAGGACCGCCCGAAGCTCCGACGCCTTGTCGGGACGAGCGTCCACAAGATTCCGAAGCTCGGCCGGATCCGACGCCAGGTCGTACAGTTCGACCGTATTGCCGCGGACGTCGAGGATGTACTTCCAGTCGCCTACCGTTACTGCGTAAGCGAAAAACGAGACCTCGACGAGGTTGAGCGGCGTCTCGTGAAAGACGGGCCGTGGCGCAACTTCCGCACGGAGAATGTCGCGTCCCTCGGCGCCGGGAATCGCTTCGAGGCCGAGGTAGGACAGGACGCTCGGCGCCAGATCGATGACCCCCACCGGTTCCCGGATTCTCGCCGGCGCGACGTCCGGTGCCCACATCATCAATGGCACGTGGAGCTGGTCGCCGTACGGGCGATTGCCGTGCAGATCCATGCCGTGATCGAGAAAGGCCTCGCCGTGATCCGAGACGAGCACGACGATCGAATTCTGAAGCGCCCCGGACGACTCGAGGTAGTCGAAGAGCCTTCCGACGTGAAGATCGCTGAAGGCAACCTCCGTGTCGTATTTGTCAGACGCCGAGTTACCCCAGTCGAACGGCGCCATTTTCTTTCGCGGCTCGTGAGGATCGAGATAGTGAATCCACGTTGCGTGTCGTGTTCCCGCGGGCAGCGAACCGAGATAGTCGATCGCCCGATCCGTCACCCGGTCCGCATCCCACAGCGGATCGCCGTCGCGGTGGTCGTACGTTTCGACGCCGTCGAGAATGATGCCCCGGTATTTGACCCACCGCTTCGTCTCGAGCCAGACGTTGTCTCGACGGGCGTTGATGAACGTCGTCCTCATCCCGCTGTCGAACAGTCGCCGGAAGAGCGTCGGAGCGGCCGTCGCGAACACGGAGGCCCGGGTCGCCGACCGCTGCATCGACGCGAAAGACTGGCCCGTGTTCGAGCCCTGACTGTACGCGCGCTCGAAGACGACGCCGCGGCCGCCGATCTCCTCGAGTCGAGGGGTCGTTGGCCGTCCGTACCCGTACACCGACATTCGATCGGCTCGAAGCGTGTCGATCGAGATCAGGATCAGATTCTTCGCCGTCCCCGGACCGGGTGCTGCGCCGTCGTGAGCCACGCCCGTCTCGCGCGCCTGCGCGTCGCCGCCGATGCCGTTCTGATCGATGCCGTCGCCGGGAATTTCGGTCGCCAACGGATTGACGCGTGGATCGCCGTCGTCCGGGTCTCCTTCGAGCCAGCCGCTGAAGCCATCGCGGTCCCGGTCGGTGAGCATGGCGGCAGCCTGGTAGGCGCGCCGGGCGACGATTGACCGTCGCCACACGAGTGCCTTCACATTCTCGTTGCTTCCGTGATGCCAGAGCGAGAAGCCAAAGGCCAGTCCCGACACTGCGACCGTCGCGATGGCGGCGATAGCCGTTGCTCGCCGGATTGAGCTGATACCGAGAGCTCCGAGACTGACGGCCGATGCAACGTACGCACAGCCTAACATCGCGCCGAGAGCCGGCAGGTGCATCGAGAGCTCGTACCGGCCGAAGAAGATCCGCGAGTCGACGCCATAGATCACGCCGAGCACCGCGAGTGCGCCCAATCCAAGCGCGGCACCACCCCAACGGCGGGCTCGCACGCTCGAGGTGGCAACGAGCGCGTCCAGTCCCAGGAGTGCCGCGGCGGCGGCGGCGAACGAGAACCCGAGCAGGATCTTGAAGTTCGCGACTATGGCCGGAATCCTCACGATCCGGTCGTCGATCTTGTTTACTAGCTTCTGCAGCGGCTCTTCGACAAGTCCGGGCGACATCGCCGTCATCGCCCACGCGATCGCCGCGAGCAGGAGCAAGGCGGCGATCGTTCCGGCGAGACCCGCCCAGCGTTCGGAAACGCACATGAAACTCGGTCGAAGCACAATGAGACGGTCCACCGCCTCGACGAGAAAGATAACGACGCCGGCGGCAACTGCCGCCAGTGCGTATCGTGGTCCCTGATTCGTGAGTCGTTCCAGCATTCCGATTTAAAGCCGTCGAATCGCCGCGCCGCTATTCGTCGTCGTCGCCCAGACCTTCGTCACCGGGGCCGACGGCACCCGTGCGTGCCGTTTCCCGGTCGATCCACTCGCCGAGCGTCTGACGCATCCGCCCGGCGAGCACGGGATCGCGATCCGCCAGATTGTGCAACTCGCCCGGATCCTGACCGAGATCGAAAACCTCGGTTGTGTTCGATCGCACGTCCCAGAGCACCTTGTAAGGCCAGTCCACGAGCGCCCATGTGAAGAAGGACGACTCGATGAGGTTGCGGGGCGTCTCGCTGATGATCGGTCGCCGGGGAAGACCTCCGGCCCACGTCGACGGACGCAGATCCACTCCTCGGTATGCCGGCTGCACGCGTACTCCCATGAATCCAAGCGCAGTAGGCCCGACGTCGATGAGTCCGACAGGTTGTCCGAACCGGCCGGGCGACTCTCCCGGCACACGCACTATGAGCGGGACGAGCGTGTTGTTCTCGTACGGCTTGTTGCTGTGGTCCATGGCGCCGTGTTCCATGAAGGCCTCTCCGTGATCCGCCGTGATGAAGACGACGGTTGTGTCGAGCCGGCCCGACGAGCGCAGATACTCGAACAGCCGGCCGAGGTGCCTGTCGACGAATGCCACGTTGCTGTCGAAGACGCCTGCTGCACTTCGGCCAAAGTCGTGCGCGGCGTGACGCCGGCGGGGACGATGGCAATCGAAATAGTGCACCCACGTGAGGTGGGCGACACCGACGTCCTGGACCTCGAGCGCGGCGATTGCCTGGTCGGTGAGGACCTCGGCGTTCCAGAATCGCTCGCCGTCGTTGTGGAGGATCTCGAAGTCGTCCATCAGCGACTTGTACTTCCCCATCGTTGCGCGTTCAACCACGCGTCGGTCCGGATCGCATTGAGAAACTGCGCGCGGAAGCCGGCGCTGACGAGCTCACTCGCGAAGGTCGGAATCCGGTCGTCGAATATGTCATCGGCATAGGATGAACGGTACATCGACGTGAATGAGTGTCCGGTGTTCGTCCCCTGCGCGTAAGCGTGCTCGAAGAGCAGCGACTCTGCCGCGAAAGCGTCGATGTTCGGAGAGGTCGGTCGATGATGACCGTACGAGCTCAGGTGGTCCGCGCGGAGGCAGTCGATCGACACGATGAGCACATTTCGAACGGACGACTGCGGCTGTGAGGGCAACGCCGCGACCGCCGTGGCCGAGCCGCCGTGCAGGCCGCGTGGAAATTCAGATAAGGCCAGATCGCCGCCGATCCCGTTGTCGTCAACGCCGTTGCCAGGCTCTTCCGGAGCCATCGGATGGAGCTTCGGGCTGGCGTCGTCCGGATCGCCGGCGCCGAACATCGCCGAGAAACCGTCGCCGTCGCGGTCCGTCGCGTAGCGCGCCAGCTGGAACACACGGCGCGCGATCACGGATCGATACCAGAACAGGGCCTTGACGCTCTGGCTGCCGTCCATCGCAACGGCGCCGTAGACGAACGAACCCGCACCGACAAGCAAGGCGGCCAGCGCCACGACCAGGACTGGCCGCGCGAGCGCAACGCGCTCCGTGACTCCGATCGCGCGTGCGATTCCCAGGAGCGCGAGCATCGCGGCGATGGAGTAGAGCACCTCCGCCGGGATGTGGAACATGAACTCGTACCGCGTGAACTCGATTCGGGAATCGGCATAGTAGCCGCCAAACACTGCTCCGAGGCCGAGGACTGCGAAGCCGATCGCGGTCACTCGAGCTCGCGGGCCGCGGTCGGAGAAGAGCCACGTGTGCAGTGCCATGATCAGAACGACGGCGACGATCAGTATCAGCGTGTAGGTGACCTTCGGATACTCGGCGATCACACCGAGATCGAACAGGCGGCTGTCTGTTCGTCGAATGAGCCGATATGCCGGGTACTGCAGCGCCCAAGGCACCAGTCCCGACACGGCGCGCACGACGACGCTCACGACGGCGGCTCCCGCCAGCAGCGCCGCGAGAGACCTCCAGCGACCGAATCGCTCCCCGAACCGGCGGTCGAAGGCGGAACGAACGCCGTCCGCCAGCGTCCACGCAACGCCGAATGTCCCGGCTGCGACGGCAACGAACAGGACCGTGACTCCAAGGAGCGCGACGAGCCTCGCGCCTTGACCGGGTCCATCCAGGCTGACGCGAAGGACGCGCAGTCGATCGACGGCCTCGACTGCGAACACGAGCCCTCCGGCCACGACCGCAAGCACCACGTGCGCAAGCGAGCGCCGGATCAGAGATCGGAATGAACCGGAGTCTCCGTCGTCGGGCGCGTCCGGCGAAGCCGGAGCGTCATGCGCCACACTGCTCACGGAATCGCTCGCGGCCTCGGAGGCGGAGCCATCTCGAGATCCAGCCAGCGTCCGAATGCGTTTCGCATGATCGTCGCACGCTCACGATCGATCTCGATCAGGCTTCGCTGCTCGTCCGGATCGTTGGAGAGGTCGTACAGCTCCTGCGTCCCGCCGCGGATGTCGTAGATGTACTTGTATGGCCAGTCGATGTAGGCCCACGCGAAAAAAGAGGTCTCGATGCCGTTACGCGGCGTCTCGCTCACGATCGGGCGAACGGGAAACACCGGCTGCCGTGCAGCCGCGACGAGATCGATTCCGCGGTATACGTCCGGTACGGGAAGACCGACGTACGTCAGGATGGTCGGCGCAACATCGATGAGCCCGACCACCGTGTCGACGCGCTTTGCCGGCACGCCCGGTGCCATCACTATGAGAGGCACGTGGCTGTTGTCTGCGTACGGCTTGTTGCTGTGGTCCTTCGTTCCGTGCTCGAGGAAGCCTTCGCCGTGGTCGGCCGAGATCACCACGATGGCGTTCTCGAGCATTCCCTTGTCACGCATGTGGTCGAGCAGCCGGCCGACCTGTGCGTCAACATAACGGGTCTCGGAATCGAACACGCCGATGTCATCCATCCCGTAGCCGTATTCGGGATGTCCCTCGCGTGGCATGTGAACGTCCATGTAGTGCATCCAAAGGAAATGAGGCCGATCGGCGGGACGTTCGTCGAGATGCCGCACGGTTGCGTCAGTCAACTGCTCGGCCGTCCACTCGCGATCGCCGTCCAGGTGAAGAACGTCGAAGTTCTCGACCATCGCCGGCCTGTAGCGATGCCATCGGCGAGGCGGGAGCCAGTCGTCATAACGGCGGGCGTTGATGAACGCCGTCGAATAGCCCGCGCCCTTGAGCATCTGGGTCAGCGTCGGCACGTTGCGATCGAAGATGCCCTCCATCATCGACGAACGAAGCATCGCGCAGAACGAATGGCCAGTGTTCGTACCGTGCGGCACGGCGTAGGTGAACGTCAGCGCGTTCGCCGCGTAGCGATCGATATTCGGCGTCGTCTCGCGGTGATAGCCGTATAGGCTCATGTGATCGGCCCGCAGGCAATCGATCGTGAGCAGGATGACGTTCGGTCGCTTCTCGACGGGGCCCGCAGCCGGTTGACCGGCGGCCTCCGGACTCATCACGTCGACGGCACCCGGCGGCGGGACCTTGGGATTGAAGACCGGAGGGTCGGCTGCTGCGACGAACTCGCCCGCCGCAGGCACCTTCCATTGATCGGCGAGATCGTCCGGCGACAGGTCACCGCCGATTCCGTTGTCGTCGACGCCGTTGCCGGCAATCTCGGGAGCGAACGGGTGGACCGACGGGTTGCGATCGTCGAGATCGCCACCACCGAAGATGGGCGAGTACCCATCCGAGTCACGATCGACGATCTTGCGCGCCACTTCCAGCGTACGCCGCGCCACGACCGAGCGGTTCCAGAAGAGGGCCTTTACGTTCTGATTCGAATCCATCGCGAAGAAGGCGAAGCCGAGCGCCCCTGTCGCGACGATTGCGAGGACCAGAGTCGCCAGAACGAACGGACGACGAGGTTCCCGTCCCCACTCCATCGACGAAACCGCGCGAGAGGCAAATCCGGCGAGCAGCACGGTCATCACGGTATATCCGACTACGAGCGGCCAGTGGATAGTGAGTTCATACCGCGCGAAGAACGACCTCGAATCGAATGCGTAGCAGATCGCAAGGGCGAATCCGCCGCCGGCGACGACAAGTGACGAGAGGAGCGCGGACCACCGTCCGCGGGGCCGGAACAACCAGACCTGCGACCACATGATCGCCAGCGTGAAGAGAAAGATGACGAGGGTGTAGATCGCCTTCCAGTGCTCGACGACGAAGGGCATCGGCATGAGCCGGTCGTTTATTCTCAGAACGAGCCGGTCGATCGAAACCTCGAGCAATCCCGGGAACTGACCGCTGATCGTCTTGAGCACCACGGTCACGATGAGCGCCGCTGCGACAAGACTCGCGGCCTCGAGGGCCATCGGCGGCAAGCCATGGCGAACCCTCAACACCGCCATAGCCGCAAACTGCCTGACGACCTCGAGCGCCGTTGCGACGACGCCGAGTGCGAGTCCGACTATTCCCGTACCCGCTATCGCGACGCCAAACAGGACGACGAGCCGAACCGTCTCTCCGGCACCGTTGATGCTGTGATTGAGAACAGCAACGCGGTCGCTGGCCTCGATGAGCCAGAGGACGACACCCGCCGCGAGGCCGAAGAAAGCGTACGCCAGGACGCGCGCCAGCGCCGCCCGCACCGAGAGAATGGAGGTCTCGGTCGTCGTCACGGGCTCGTCGCGGTGCGAATGCAGGCTGTCAGCCGAGGTATCCAAGTTCACGAACCCTATCCTTGATCTCACCGGTCTCGTCCGCGCTCAGGTCCGCATCCGCTGCCTCGTGCCCGCCCGTCGCTGGCACCGTGCGAATCGGGTTCGCCTCCATGAATGCCGGATCCAGGGCGTCCACGAGGACGTGTCCATCCATGTCGTCCACGATCGGCTGTCCGAGCAGATGGAGCATCGTTGGCGTCAGGTCGGTGATGTGTGCCGCGCCGAGCGCCGTCCCGCGACGAATCGACGGCCCGTGTGCGGCAAAGATACCGTGCATTCGGTGGCCGCCCGAGATTCCGAATGCATCTACGATGAAGCGGTTCGACGTGAAGTCCATGTCGCCGATCGAGATGTACCGCATGTCGGCCGGAAGGAAGCAGACGTCCGGCGCGCTCTCGACGTGCCTACCGTGGAAGAGCTCCTCGCGCTTGAAGACCTCGCCGATGAGCGGCTTGCCGGTCTCGGGGTCCTCGACGGCGCGAAGACGTCGTATGAGGTCGTCGCGCACGGCTTCGTACTCCGTGCCGGGTGCAACCGTCCCTTGCGGCTCGCGACCCTTCAGGTTCACGAAGAGCTGACCGTAGTTCCCCTTCGAGTAGACCCGTGTCGTCGACCAGTCCACGTTGTTGAACGAGAGAAAGAGCTTGTTGAGCTTGCCGCGGGCGGTTCGGTCGGCCGTCACGCCGCGCTTCGCCTTTGCGCCGCCGGCCGAGAGCTTCCGCGACATCTTGAATGCGAACTCCGGCGTGACGCCGAGCGAGAACGCCAGCCGTTTCACCATCGTGGCTGCGTCGGACTTCAGTCGAAGGAGCCCCTGTTGCAGGAGCCAGACATTGAAGGAGCAGTACTTGTGAAGCGGGCCGAATCCGTGGTCCGACACGAGCAGTGTGTGGCACGACGGTCCGGCGGCCTCCACCATCTGGGCAACGCAATCATCGACGCGGGTCCAGTACTCCATCACGCGCGGCCGGTACTCCTTCGCCTCCGCTGGATCGTGGCGCGGATGGCGCGGGTCGACGACGTGCCAGAGCTCGTGCTGGATGCGGTCCGTCCCCCACACGTGAGTGAAACAGGCGCCCCACTCCTCGCGGCCCATGAGGTAGCGATTTACCTTCGTCTTGTATTCGACCTCGTCGATGAGCTCGTCGACGACCGAGTCGATCTGTCCGCGACGGTAGGTGCCGCCCAGGTGCAGTCGATACGGTCCGAACTCCGCTTCGATTTCGTCGAGCTTTCCATCGGGCGTCACGAAGTCCCGGCGTCCGCCGGGCGTTAGAAAGTCCGAGATCATGACGCCCGGAATGTGCTCGGGCGGATACGTGCACGGAACGTTCGTGACGATCGAGCGAATCCCCGCGTCGCCGAGCAAGTCCCAGATGGCCCGGCTGTCACGGAGCTTCTGGTTGACCGCCATGTCCTCCATCGTTCCGGGCCGGCGGAGAAAGAACTCGAGGATGCCGTGTTTGCCTGGGTTTTTTCCGGTGACCGCCGATGTCCACGCCGCGGCCGTGAGTGGCGGAAAGATCGTCTCGAGCGGGGCGCGGGCGCCTTCCTTCACGAGACGGCCAATGGCCGGCGTCACGCCTTCCTCGATCAACGGATCGAGGACGTCGAACGTCATGCCGTCAAGGCCGATCATCAGGACACGCGGATACACAGCGGCGGGTTCTCCTCGTAAAAGAATCCGTGATGATAGCAGAGGCCCGGAAGGGTGGCGCAAGGGGCTACGGCGACAGGGGTCAGGATATGGTCCCAGTACGATCCTTGAGCGGCGTTGAAAGCCCGGCAGGCAGCGGAATAGACTGATCACCGCCTGGCGACGGCTTGAAGAGCCTTTCTTGCGCCGCGGAATCCAAGCCGCTGAAGGACGCAAAGACGCAAAGGCTCGTTTCCCTACGGCAGGATCTCGAAGACCACGGCGTGGTCGTCCTCGAAGACGGACTTCATCGAACGATCCGCCCGGGCCCGTCGAATGAACTCGTCGTGCTCGACGTCCTTGGCAGAGACCGCGAATCGGGCTCCGAACCGGCCAGAGATCAACCGTCCAGGATCCTGTACCTCGCCCGCACAGATGCGACCGTACTCCTCGGCACTCTCCCGGTTCGCGTACAGCAGGTACGTCGGATCGAGTCCGCTGACGTAGGCGTTGTGCGAGTCGTGAAAGAACAGCATCGGAAAATCGTCCCAGTCGGCATTGAACACGAGGGACGACGGAGGCGTGTTCTCTGTCAGCCAACGCGCGGCTCCGGCGTAGACGACCGGGCTGTCCGGCGGCTGATCGATCTTGAGGGTCTGATCCAGGACGACGAAGAGCATGATCGCCATCACGATCGCGACAGACACCGCTGCACTGACGACGGCGACGCGCCAGGATCTGGCGAGCTCATTCACGCGCACCCGATCCAGCCACGGCGCCGCTGCGACCGCAAAAAAGACCACGGCGAATGGCGGCCAGTACTCCATGAACCGGCGCGACTTGAATGCGAGCAGTGCCAGGAACGTCGAGAAGAGGAGGAGGCAGATCGTGCGCGCCGATGACTCGCGATGTTCGGGCCGGACGCAAAGCAGGCCACCGATCTGCGCCACGAGCGTCACGGTCGATGGTCACGACCGACCATGTCGCGAGCGGATACCATTCGGCCCCGACTGGAACAGTCGAGTCCTCGGCAACCTTCATCCACGCGTGGTCGATGAAAGAGCGCGATGTTCTCGGGAAAGTAGGGATTGATCAAGAGACCGAGCGCGATGCCGATGCTGGCGAACGCAACCGGACGCCAGTCGAGCCTGCGCGACTCCCACCAATCGCCGATGGTCCACGCGACCGCCAGTACGAGCAGCAGCGGAAAAAGGCTGTACATCCACACGAGCGCGAACGCGAGCACGCCGACCCAGCGATACCGCTTCGCGAAAAGCAGCCAGATCGCGAGGACCAGCGTGACGATGGTGACGGACATCGCCCGGGGATTCGTCATTCTCCACATGAAGTGCGATGACGATGCGAGCAACGCCACGAGCCAGACCAGCGGCCATCGGACACGCGACTGCACGATGAGCCCGTAGGAGGCGAGCATCGCCGCGACACCATATACGAAGGCGCTTAGCTTGGCGCCGACGATGAGATCCCCAAACCAGGTGAATGGAATCTGCAGGATGTGGAAGAGGAAGTGGTGATCCACGTACCTCGGCGCATCCAGGATCGTGAGCGGCAGCCACGTGAACTCCGGAATCTCTCTGCGAAGGAATCCTTCCCAGAGCAGCCGGCTCCACTTGATGTGGTAGTAGCCGTCGGCGCCGATGATTCCGTACGTCTGCGCCTGCACGTATCCCAGGACGAGCCCGACGAGTGCAACGGCCAGAACGACGTGGGCGATTCGCCGGGCACGGACCGCGAGCCCGGATTCGTCGTCGCGGCTGGCCGTTGCGGGCTGCGCCACCATCGCGCTCAGCCCTCGGTCTCGACGGCGGGCGGCGGATCGACGACTTCGAGGACGACGCAGTCGTCGTCCTCGTAGACGATCCGCATCTTGCCGTCTTTGGTCGCTTCCCGCAGGAAATCTCGATGCCCGGAATCCGTGAACGCCCACTTTGCGCCGAATCGGTCGCGAATCAGTGGAGCCGGATCGTCCTGCTTGCCGAGCGTGATGTCGACGTAGAGCCGCGAGAGCTCAGGGTCGGCGTAGAGCAGGTAGGTCGGGTCGAGGCCGCTTGTATAGACGTTGTGCGTGTCGTGATGAAAGAGCATCGGGAAATCATCCCAGTCCGTATTGAACACGAGCGCCCCTTCAGGCGTGTTCGCTTTCAGCCACTCCGTTCCGCCAACGTATGCATACGGGTTCGTTTCTCCTGACACCGTGGCGCGCGTGACCCGCACGTTCTGGACGAGAATTGCGAAGATCGCAAGCGTGAGCGCAACGCCGGCCGCTGCGACGCTTCGACGTACCCAGACACCAGGGATGCTCGCGAGCGGCCAGCGGTCCAGATGGGGCCGCATTGCAAACGCCGCGAAGAGGACCGCGAACGCCGGCCAGTACTCGATGAACCGACGTGACTTGAAAGTAAGGACGAGCAGGAGCGTCGAGAAAAGCAGCAACGTGATCGTGCGGGCGCGGCCCTCGCGCTCACCACGCTGTGTGGCCACGTATCCGACGGCCTGCGCGACGAACGCCACGGCGCTCGACGTGAAGAGATACCAGGTCTCGTACGGATACCACTCGTTGCCTACGCCGATCTCGAAGTCTTCCTTCGTCTTCATCAGCACGTGGGCGGCGAAGAGGTAGAGATTCTCCGGGAAATACGGATTCACGATGAGTCCGACGACGACGCCCACCGTGACGGCGACGACCGGCTTCCACTCTATGCGGCGTTCCTCGATGAAAACGCCGATCGCCCAGAATCCCGCAAGCACGCCGATGAGCGGGAACAGGCTGTACATCCAGACCAGCGCAAACGCGAGCACGCCCAGCCAGATCGTGCGGCGAGTCCAGAGCAGCCACAGCGCAAGGCAGAGGGTCACGATCGTGACCGACGGCGCGCGCGGCAGGCTCAACCGAAAGAGGTACGGTGCCGAGCAGGCGAGCAGCCCAAGAAACCAGAATGACGGGTACCGGACTCGCTCCCACGAGACGAGCAGATAGCAGGCGAGAACAGCGAGCGCGCCGAAGACGACGGCACTTGCCTTGGCCCCGGCAACGAGGTTGGGGCCCCACGTGAACGGAATCTGAAGAATGTGGAAGAGGAAGTGGTGGTCGACGTAGGCGTTTTCGTTGAGCGTCGTGAGCGGCAGCCAGACGAAGCGCGGAAGCTGTCCCTTGGGCAGGTTCTCCCAGAGCAGGCGACTCCAGCGGATGTGGTAGTAGCCGTCCGGATCGATGATCGCCTTCGTGCCGGACTGGATGATCCAGAGGACAACAAGCGAAGCCGCGTACACGAGTCCGAGCCGAACCAGCAACTGATACGTCGAAGACGGAGCCGGCTCGCCATGGGCAAGCGGAGTTTCAGCCGCGTCGATTTCGGCCGGAGTCTCCGGCAGTTCGGTCATGAGATGTGGTTAGAAAATCGTAAGGGCCTCCCCCAGATCCACAGGATCCACGGCACCGAACGGTGACCGCTGGGAGGGAAGCCCCTAAAAACGGTGTGACCCGTTTGCGCTGACTACTTGGCGTTCGAGTTCGCAGGCATCGGCTTGTTGCTGTTGGCAGCAGGCATAATTCGAATTCGCCGCCGGCATTTCTGTCGGCTTGTTGACCGGAGCCGTCGTCGGCTTGTTCATGGTGTTCGCGTTGTTCGCCGCCGGCGGAGCTTCGCCGCAAGCGATCATGCTGCCGGCCACGAGGGTCAGCGCGAGAGCCATCAGAGTCTTCTTCATCTATCTCCTCCTGAGTTGCCGCTTAAGGGCATTGTGTTTCATTCGAATGAAACCGGCCTGACCGACCATTTTGCGACCGCGAGTGTGCTTTTGACAGCTGAACCGATGTCGCAGGGGACGAAGCTGACGTGCTGCCGGGTCCGAAGACCGTTGTCGCCTGCAAGCCGGTACAAGCGCAACTCCCCACAGCATGCCTTCCGCAAACAGGCGCCGGCACCCCTACAGGAGGCCGGCGCCAGCTTGCCGAAGCGCTTTTGTAGACCAAGTGACGACTCCATTGCAAGACTTTTCTTTTCCGCACCAGGCAACCCGGTGCTGCAAAAATGCACCCTGCTTGTTGGCCGACACGACCGGGTGTACCATCCGAGCGAAAGCTCACAAGCCCGTGGCGGCCAGTTCTACGGCCCTCGTGCCCACATCCTTCATCGTCCGAGGTACCGTCATGAGTTCGAACGATTCGTCCGCATCCGCCCAGCGTATTGCCGGACTCGCACTCCGTGGCGGCTCCGATTCTCACCTCCGGGCCGTCGATGTGGTTGGCGATCGAACCGAGATCTTCGCGATGAACCCGCAGGACTCGGTTGAAGTGGCGGCGCAGAAGCTCCGGAACTGGCACGTGCGCACGAGCGCGGTCTGCGATGACGTCGGCAATGTCGCGGGGATTTTTGGCCAGAGCGACATCGCGAGCCGCGTGGTGGCGGCGGGGCTCGATCCGAAACACGTGGCCGTTCGCGAGGTGATGACCCGCGAACCGGTGTGCGTCGACGTCGAAACCGACCTGATGACCTGCGTGCGCCTGATGAGGCGACACGGAATTTCTCATCTGGTGCTGACGCGCACGAATGCCGAGGGTGAGCAGTACTTCGGGATGATCTCGGCGAACGATGTCCTGGGCGTCGTTGCACGACTCGCTACCGATGACGGTGACGCCTGGTTCCGGGACCTGGCCGGGTAACTCGCGGGCGGAAGTCTGAGGGAGTGAGCCTCTTTGCTTCTGTCCGCAGGCCTGCTCGCTACCGCTCGCGGTTCTGATGCTCTAGTCGTGATTCGCGGCTTCCGCTGCCTGTCGCTGGATGTCCTTGACCGCCGTCGCGCCCTCACCCACGGCCGCGGCGATCGTCAGAGATGAACCCGAGCGTACGTCCCCGACGGCATAAAGCCGGTCGGTCGACGTTCGCATCCGCGAATCCACGACGACGTACCCGCGATGATCGAGCTCAACCTGACCCGCCACGAGCTCCGAATTTGGTTCGACCCCGACACAGACGAACACCCCGGCAACGTCAAGCGACGCGAGCGTGTCGTCAAGGCGAACGCGCACGCGCTCGACACGATCAACGCCCTCGATGGCAATGAGCTCTGCAAAGGGGACCACGTCGATCCGGGGATCTCCGTCGACGCGATCGCGAAAATCCCGCCTGGCGCTGTAACGATCGCTTCGGTGGATCAGCGTCACGTGCTCGCAGACCTCCGAAAGGATGAGCGCCTCCTCGAAGGCCGCGTCGCCTCCACCCACCACGATCACTCGGCAACCGCGAAACTGCTCGGCAAAACGACTCGCGGACGGACTGACCCCCCGACCAACGAAGACCGCCTCTCCGGGGATTCCGAGGGTCCGTGCCCGAACACCGGTAGCGAGCACGACGTGACGCGACGTGACGGTCGACTCGCCGATGCGGATGAGCCCTCGCTCGACGTCGACAGCCGACACCGCCGCGCTCGGAAGGATGGTCACGCCGAGCATCTCTGCGTGCGCGCATATCCGCTCCGCCAGCGCGGCGCCATTTTCGGACGGCAATCCTGCATAGTCGAGCACGCGGTTGTGAACCCGCAGCAACTGACCGCCAGGCTCGCGGGCGGCCTCCAGGACCGCATATCGCAGCTTGAGCGTGTGCGCCCAGATGGCGGCACTGATGCCGGCCGGGCCTGCGCCGACTATTGCGACGTCGACGTCCATCACTCCGAGGCCGCCTGCCGGTTAGCGAGGACTCGATCGAGGAACTCGCGCCTCAACGCGCCTTCAGAGAGAAGTCCGCGTGCCGCCGTCGACTCGACGGTGCCCGACTTCCTTCCGCCTCGCATCTCCATGCACATCTGTCGCGCCTCGAGCAGGACGATGGCTCCACGGGCGCCAGCCTCGCGCTCGAGACACTCGGCGATCTGCTCGCCGAGACGCTCCTGAAGCTGCGGACGCCGGGCGAAGTGGTCGAGCACGCGACCGATCGTCCCGATGCCGACGACGCCCGTTCCCGGCACGTAGCCGATATGCGCGCGACCGAAGAACGGAAGCAGATGATGCGCGCAGATCGAATGAAACGGCAGGTCGCGGACAATCACGAGCCCCTGCCCCGACGTCGTGTCCGGAAGCACCGTGATCGGCATCATCGCGGCGAGCCCCGACGTCAGCTCCACCGCCAGCTCGGCCACGCGCTCCGGGGTTCCGTCGACCTCCCGGTCGACCCCTGGATCGACTCCGAGGAGCTCGAGGATGGCGCGAACATGTCCGGCGATGCGCTGGTTCCGGTCGGCATCGGTCATCGGCGGCAACGTTATCATCCGCCGGAGCGGTGTGTCAGCCCGGCTGCCTTGCGGGTAGTGTGTCACTTTCGATCAAGGTCCCGGCACGTGGCTTGGTGAAGGCTGGCTGTTTTTTGCGACTTTGCGTCTTCCTTTGCGCCTTTGCGAGAACTTCTTCGACGGCTTGAAGAGTTTCTCGCAAAGGCGCAAAGGAAGACGCAAAAGAGCAGCTGAAACGTGAAGGACCGAATCGACGCGAGACGAAGTCTGAGTGACCCACTCCTGCCTTGCGGTCTGGCGCCAGCGTCGTGCAGGCTTGAGCCCGCGATGACGTCATTCCTCTTCTTCGATGTCGGCGGCACACTCCTGCACTTCTCGCCCTCGCACGCCGAGGCGGTTGGGCGGACGCTTCGCGAGCTCGGGGTCGACGTATCGCCCGAGCGCGCAACCGAGGCCGTCCGGACCGCGCGACGGTCACACGACGGTCGCCCGAATCCGGTTGATCTCGACGCAAACCGAGTCTGGTGGCTCGGCCTGTTCGAGCGGATGCTGGCGCAGTTCGGGCTCGATCCGCTCGATCCCATTCGCGATGAGCTCTATGAGCGGCATCGCTCGGGCGAATGGCTGCATCCGGCAGACGATACTATTTCGACGCTCGATCGGCTCGCCGGGCGCGGGCATCGCCTGGCCATCATCTCGAACTGGGACGATACCCTCGACGCGATTCTCGAGCGACGCGACCTCCGTCGGTACTTCGACTTCGTCGTGGCGTCGGCGCAACTCGGCAGCGCCAAACCCGACCGGCGCATCTTCGAAACCGCGCTTAGGCTCGCCGATGTTCGGCCCGACGCCGCCGTACACGTCGGTGACGAATATGACGCCGACGTCCGAGGTGCGAGGGGAGCGGGGATACGGCCCATCCTGCTCGTTTCGCACAGGGCAGTTCCCGCTGGAGAATCGGCCGAGACCATCGAGAGTCTAGAAGGTCTTCTCGACATCGTGCGCTGACGCGCCCGGTCCGAATTGTCTGCGTGCCGCGCCCGATAACTTCCCCTTTGCCTCTTCTTTGACCCGGCTGGTAGCATAGTTCCTTTTTTAGCCCCAGACACTCAAGCACTTTTCCGAGGGAGACCCGCGTGAAGCAGGATATGAAATTGCGCCTTACCGTTGCACTCGTACTCTTCGTCACACTTGCGGCGCCGGCCGCGCTCGTATCCGCTGGCACCCTTTACGTCCGGGACCTGTCGTCGGCAGCTGCCGACATCCGGTTCCGTCACTCCGGCTCGCAGGGCGGACAGGGCGCTTTCGAGTACTTCGGCCGCGAGGTCATCTCGGCCGACTTCAATGCTGACGGCCTGACCGATCTCGCGGTATCGGCCGACAACGATACGGCGACGTCCGACTCTTCGCCCGGGCGCGGATTCGTGTACGTCTACTTCGGACGCGGAACCACGCTGGGTGCGGTCGTCGATCCCGCGGAGCGCAATGCCGATTGCCGGATCTATGGCGATCAGTTCTTCGGTCGATTCGGCACCGAGCTTGCCGTCGGCGATTTCGATGGAGACGGCGTCGATGACCTGGCAGTCAGCCAGATCGAGGGAACGACGGTCTTCCGCGGCGCGGTATTCGTCATCTCGGGAACGGCGATTCGCGACAACGACGAGCTCCGGATGGACGATTCGAATTCGTATCTCTCGCGAATTCAGGGTCGCCAGGTCGGTACGCGAAACAACGGCAAGTATCTCTTTTTCGGCTTCTCGCTCGTCGGCGGCGACTTCAACGGTGACGGCGTCGATGACGTTGCAGCCGGGGGTATCGGAGGATACGGACTCGACGGTTCCCGCCGTGAGAGCGGAGACGTCGAGGTCTTCCTCGGACGCCGCGACGGCTGGCGGAAGGAAATTCTCGCGGACCTGGCCGGATCTGACCTCGTGATCCTCGGGCGCGCCCAGAACATTCACGTCGGCACGGAGCTCGCGGCCGGCGACGTGGACGGTGACGGTCGCGACGAACTGATCACGACTGCCTATGGCAGCAACGGACCGGATGGAAACCGCTCTTTCTCGGGCGATCTGCAGATCTACTCGTTCGGTGCTACGTCGCCGATCCAGCTGCCGGCCTCACCGGGCGCCCAGCCTGCCGGCCTGCTTTGGGATCCCGCGTCGACACGCGAGTCCACGCGCGTCTGGGGCGCCATAGAGGGCTCGCGCCTTGGCACGTCAGCATCGGATGGCGGCGGTCGCGGGCTCTCTGTCGGAGACTTCGACGGTGACGGTCTCAACGACGTTCTCGTCGGTGCTCCGTTCCACGGTCCGACGTCGCCCAACTCCAAGAACCCCGGCGCGCTCTTCGTCATCTGGGGCTCACGGACCGTGACCGCAAACGTCACGATCGATCTCGCGACGGAGACGTCGAACGAGCCCGGCGCTCCGGCGTCTCTGCTGGCGCTCGGTGGCGTTGGCGAATCTCTCGGCGATTCGGTTCGCTTTGCGGACATCAATGGCGACGGGCGCGCCGAGGCGCTTGCTGGATCGCCCGACGCCCTCGAAGCGAGGGGCTTCGTCTCTGTTTACGGCAGTCGGTCCCGGTCGGGGCAGCCCGAGGGTCCGATGGCCCTGACACCTGACGCCATCATTCGCGGCGCCTCGGCTGTCTGGCGAACCGGGGATGATGTTCACTTTCTCGACGCCACGTTCGCCGGCGAGCCGATGATCGCGATCGGCATCCGCACGGCGGCTACGTGCCGCTCGGCGGTCGCGGATATGCAGGCGAGGTCAACCTCGTGCTGTCGGACCCGATCTCGGCAACGCTGCCGCGGTCACCGTCGATTCAGGCGCAGGCTTCGCTGACGATCGCTCCGAGCTCGACGGCCTCGGCGCAAATCGAGGTCATCGCCGGAAGCGGAGCGATCCTGTCGGTGACGTCGCCGAACCTTCCGGCCTTCGCGTCCATCCAGACCGCAGATCCTGTGGCGGGACTCTACGTGCTCGTCGTCAATCCAACGGTGGCCGACCGCGGCGTCTACACGTTGACGATAGTAGCGACCGACACCAGCGGTCAGACGGCCTCACGGAGCATCGTCGTGACTGTCGGGTACACACCGATCGTCACGAACGTGAAGCTCGTACAGAACGGCTCGTCATTCAAGCTCGTCGTGGACGGAGCGCTCTTCGCCGCGGGCGAAGCCTCGATCACAATCGACGGCGAGCAGGTGACGCCTGTCAAATACCCGGCGAAGTTTGTTGACCAGGGCGGTGTTACGGCGAGACGGCTGCAGACGAAGTCATCGCGCCTTGCTGCGCTCATCGAGTCCGGCGGTACTTCGTTCGTGCGCGTGACGAATCCTCGCGAGGGAATCGTCTCGGCTCCGTTCCCGATTACCCGCTGACGCGCCCGTCACGGCGTGAGGCCGATCGACTCCACGATCCGCTTCACGCCGGCTGGCTCTGTGCGCTGACGTCGGGCGGTTGCTCGAGTGAGCGAAGGTACGCGGCCTCGAGTTCCTCGATACGAAAGAGGTCCAGTCCGCTCGACCGGAGGAAGTTCTCGCGCAGGACGAGGTCGCGCTTGGCGATGATCTCGGGCAGGAGTTTCTGCGTGTAGAAGAACTCCTCCTCGATGCCAAGCAGCACCGAGTCGAGCAGATTCTGATCGACAGTCGTCGCTATGCCGAACTCGGATCGCAATCGGTTTTCGACGTCGACGCGCAGCGCTTCCTTCTCGACCTCGGTGAGCGGTTCCTCGTGGATGTTCCCAACGAAGCGCTTGAGCATCCCGTCAATGATCCGATGGCGACGGGCGACGGCATTCGCCTCGCGCAGCGTATCGGGAATGGAACGGGCGCTCCCTGGATCGCCATCGCTGGCTCGCAGTCCACGCCTGAGTAGTTCTATACGTCGCCGACCATGCATCGAGAGGTACTGGTTTCGCTCGAGCGGCGCGATGAAGAGTTCCTCGAACAACCCGGGCTGGAGCTCTTCGAACGCCTGGCGTGATTCGAGCATTTCCTCGAGACGATTCGGCGAGAGCTCGAAGTCATCGGTAAACCCGATCGAGTTGACGAGCGTCGCCGCGTCGTCGAACAGATCGAAGTAGTTCACGATCTGCTCGAACTGCAGCCGGAGCTTTCCGGATTTTCCGGCGCGGGACCACTCGTCCGAGGCCAGCGCGGCATCGAGCAGCACGGACTCGAAGCCGACGAAGCGCTGATCCGACGCTTCGCGCTTGGCCTGCATGAGCTTGATGAGGTCGTCGATCTCGAGATCCCCTCCGACGCAG
Source organism: Blastocatellia bacterium (assembly GCA_016705245.1). Classification (GTDB taxonomy): domain Bacteria; phylum Acidobacteriota; class Blastocatellia; order UBA7656; family JADIYM01; genus JADIYM01. The sequence goes on from JADIYM010000015.1 coordinate 149,515, forward strand.
TCGACGAAGAGTCGATCGAGAATTCGTCGCGCGTCGGCGACGAACGGCGGGTCGACCGGCTTCGTCGATCGGTCACCGGTCATCAACAGCGCGTCGAGAAGGTCGAGCAGGGTACGGGGAATCCGATTGCGCGTGGCAAACGCGCGCAGCAGGTTCAGTTTCGGCAGCAGAGCGAACTGGGGAAGCCGGCCGGCGAGGTGAGCCGTCAATGCATCCTTGTATGCGTCGATGATCCGCTTGTTGTCCTCCTGTTCGTAAATGACGTCGAGGTGGATGCGCTCCTGCTGATACGGATCCAGCCGATAGTGTCGTGCCAAAAGGTCGAACGTTCGCTGTTCGTCGTCCCCGATATTGCGGGTCGATGCATACGCCGACGTGAAGCGAGCGTGATACGCCTCGGCGTGCGCATCGATGATCTTGACGAGGAATAGCGTCCAGTTCGGATTGCCGCACGCTTCGTGCAGCGCGTGGGCGAGATCGCGTCCGTCGCGGCTCGCAGCGCGCACGTCGTGCCGCTTCAGGAACTTTCCCGCGACTCGCAGGATCGTCTCCTGCGCCGTGCGGACATTTGGCGGCAGGTCACCCGTCAGGAAGAAGTAGTAATTGATGAAGGCGTGCCCGGTATTGAAGATCCTCGAGTACGCCTCGAACCCGGCCGTGTCGTTCGAAAAGGCCAGACGGTCGGCCTCCTCGTGATAACGCGCTCCGTGCATGACGAGCAGGTTGCGGACGTCGCGCCGAAGCAGGTCCTTCTGCGGAATCTCGACTCCGAACATGTAGGAGCAGAAAGTCCCGCCCGTTCCCGTGTGTCCGACACCGTTCTCGGTCAGCAGGATCTCGCTGCCGCCGGAGAAGAATCGGTCGTACGATCGCCCGGACTCGACACGACCATCGTAGAGCAGCCGGATGTTGAGGTTCGGACCGATGACCGTCGCGAAATATTCGTGGCGCTCCGTGATGTGACCGCCAATGTGGACGTCGCGAATCATGGAAACGTCGAGCGAGGGGAACCCGCCGGTAGCGGGAGGGCCTGAGTGCGGAAGGGCCTCAGGCGTCGGGCGGGGAGCCTTGACCGAGGATGCGGCCGATCGTCTCGAGCAGTTTCGGCGCCGACACCGGCTTTCAGGTAGGCCGTCGCGCCGAGTGCCATTCCGCGCGCGACGTCTTCTTCTTCACCTTTCGTGCTGATGATGATCACGGGCAGCGTGGTGTTTTCGAGTTCCGTTCGAACGCGATGCAGGAACTCGAGACCGTCCATGTTCGGCATCTTGATGTCGGTAAGGACGAGGTCGTAGTGCGCCATCCGGACCTTTTCGAGCGCCTCGCGACCGTCGGTCGCCTCGATGATCTTGAGATGGCTCCCAGAATTGAACTTCCGCAGCGTCAGCGTCAGGAGCTGGCGGATAGTCGCTGAATCGTCAACAACAAGGAAGGTCAGAGAGTCCATCGTCCTGTCCTCGCATTGCGGTGGTCCAGACTTGCCCTCAGCCAGTCGCGACCGATCGCCGGGAGCAGAATGCGAAACGCGACACAATTGAATGCCGAATTGTCGCTCAGTCCCCGGCCTGACGCCGTGTCGGAATTCTTGAGTTCTTGCGAGTGAAGCGCGCGACCGTCGCACCGTCAGCGCGATCGGTATAAAGCGTCGGCAGAATACTTCCCTCGCCTATGTCGCGTCAACCCGTTGTGTCTGCAACGATTGAGCCGGATCGACCGAAGCGGACGGGTTGCGCAGGTCCACGTGGTTTGGTAATGCTCGATCGCAACTCGTCGGTGGAACCTACATGTCCGATCGTACCTTTCTCCAATTTCGGTCCGGAACCGGCACTTACGGGCTTCCGGCGGAGCGCGTCGTCCAGATCATCCGGATCGTTGCGCTCGCCCCGGTGCCGAACGCTGCGCCAGAGCTCCTAGGGCTCGTGAACCTCCGCGGCAGGGTCATTCCGGTGTTCGACCTCAACCGCGCACTCAATGGGGCCGAACGTCCCATATCGCTGCGAATGTACGTGATCGTCACGGAAGTCGAGGGCGAGCCGCTCGGAATCGTCGTCGATGACGTCCTCGATGTTGTAACGGTTTCCGCGAACCTGTTTCAGAGCTCTCGAGCCCTCTCGGCCGATGCTCCATTCTCGGATGGCGTGGCCAGGATCGGATCGCAGATCCTCACGGTCCTGAATCTGGCTCCGCTCATCGACGGGCATCCGCGGCCCGGTGTGAACCAGACAACGTGAAGGCGCCGTTCACGTGGAGCGACGAGGCGCACGAAACGGTTTCCCGGATGTGTGTGTCACGGTGGGGGATTCGATTTCGGCCCGGCGACACGCATCGCCTGCGCGATGTATCTGAATGCGCATATCTCGCGTCGGGCGATGCCGATCTCGGCGTCTTCTTCGAACGAATGCGGGCTCTGCCTGACGACGATCCTGAAATGCAGGCATTTGTCTCGCAGCTCGTCATTGGCGAGACGAGCTTTTTCCGATATCGGCCCCAGTTCGAGGCGTTGCGGTCGACGATCCTGCCGGCGCTCATCGCGGAACGACGTCACCAGCGTCGCCACGTGCTTCGGATCTGGAGCGCCGGTTGTTCGTCCGGCGAGGAGCCTTATTCGGCTGCGATGCTAGTGTCGGACCTGATTCCGGACTGGCGCGACTGGGACATTCGGATCTTCGGTACCGACATCAACCCGTACGCCTTGCGCCGCGCGAGACTCGCGCAGTTCGGCGATTGGTCGTTCCGCGGAGTGGACGACGAGACGATCGCCAATTATTTTCGCCCCGTCGGGGCGCGCACGCGGTTTCTCGCGCATCCGTGTCGCGAGCTCGTCAAGTTCTTCTTGCACAACCTCGCAACGGATCCAGTGCCGGATCGGGAACACGGGCTCTCGGACCTCGACGTGATCCTGTGCCGAAACGTCACTATCTATTTCGACGAGTCGCTTACGCAGACTCTCGCCGATGGCTTTCGCAGCGCATTGGCTCCGGGCGGCTGGTTGCTCGTCGGACACGCCGAGCCCGACCCGGCCGTGTTTGCCCGGTTCGAGCCGGTCGAATTCAAGGAGACTCTCGTGTACCGGGTGCCCGGGGGACCTGCGTCGAGCGAGCTCCCGGCACGGCCGGCGCCGACTCTTTCAACGCCGATCGCCAAGCACGCAACGCCGATTCCGGTCGACAGGAGCGCGAAGGCGCCCGAGCCGAAACTGCCAACGCTCGTCGAAGCGCGGGCGGCGTACGATGCGCATGATCACGTCGGCGCGGCCGAGCTCCTCGCGGCCATCGCCAGCCGCCCCGGCGCGGATCCCACGGCGACACACCTGCTGGCCCAGCTCTCCGCGGACGAAAAACGCTACGACGAAGCCCTCTATTGGGCCTTTCGGACACTTCTGATCGACCGATTCCACGCCCCGACACTGATGCTCATGGCGCTGGTCTATCTCGAGCGCGGAGACCCATCGCACGCACGCGAGCTGCTGCAGCACGCTATCTTCAACAACCCGCGAGCGCCGGAGGCCCACCTCTACCTCTCGATGGCGCATCGGGCGCTGGGGAACCCGGACCAGGCCGAGAGGTCCAAGGATCGAGCAGTGCGAATTGCCCGTGCGCACGCCGATGAGTGGGCGAGCACGGACCTGCTTCCCGTCGAGAGGCCGCGAATCGGCCTCGCCAAGGATTGATCCGTCACGGGCTCGCGTGTGGATTGACCCGGCCGTTTGTGGTGAAATGGGCTCGCCGTATGGACCGCACGCCCCGATTCACTATCGCGCCCGATGACGAGCTTCAGTTGAGCGCCGCCCAGGTGGAGGCGATCCTCTCGAGCGCGCCGCAAAGCTCGCGATCACCTATGCGCCGAGCTCGTACGCCGACATCGAGCAGGTGCATCTGATTGCCTTCAGCAGGGGCGATCACCGGTACGGTATCGAGCTCGCATACCTGTCCGAGATCAGGCCGGTCACGCGTTGCACCCCGGTACCTGGCGTTCCACCGTTTTATGTCGGTGTGATCCACGTGCGCGGTGACATCATTGCCGTGCTCGACATCGCGGTCCTGTTCGGGCGCGAGCCTGGCGCCGCGGCGGCTGAGCAGTTCGCGATCGTCGTGACGTCTGGTGACATCACGGCGGGCCTTCTCGCTGATTCGGTCGACGACGTCCACGATCTGCTGCCGGGTCGAATTCATCCGCCACTGACGACCTTCACGGACCGGCGCGAGCGCTACATCAGCGGTCTAAGCCAGGACGGCGTCTCAATTCTCGACGTCGACAAGCTGCTGCACGACGAGCGTCTCTGGGTCCGCCAGGAACCTTCCGAGGAACGACGATGAGCAAGGCCTCGAACGACGCGAAGACCGCCGAGCTGCTCGGTATCGATGACGCTGAGATTGCGACTCGCCGGTCTCTCCTTCAGATCGGGCCCGACGACGAAGCCGTAATGTCCGGACTCGATGCCGTGTCGCGCGCCCGGCTCCCGGAATGGCTCAATGAGATCGAAGCACACTTCCGCGCATTCCCGGAAGCCGCCGCCGCCCTGAACGAAGCCGGAGCCGTCGAGGCCATGAAGACCGCCCAGGAGGGCTACTTCGGAGGGCTCACGGCCGGGACTTATGACGAGGCCTTTGCCCTTTCGCGACTCTCGCAGGACCGGGCGGGCACGTCGAGCGCCGGACTCGGCCCGCAGTTCTATCTGGCAGCGTACAGTCTGTTCGTTCGCGGACTGCTGCACGAGATCTTCGTTCGCTACGGACACGACGCCGCGCTGCTCGGTTCGGCAATCGAGGCCATCGTCAAGACGATGTTCCTCGACTTCAGCTTCGCGCTCCATGCCTACGTCGCATCCGGCAAGGCGCAGGAGGAGCAACTCAAGCGCTCGTTCATCCACCAGCTCACGAACGCCGCCGAGCAGCTCAATCAGGCTTCGCTCAACATACTGATGGCCACGTCCGCGCAATCGACGTCGGCCAGTCAGCAGGCAGCCGCAATCAACGAGATCACGTCGACGATCAACGAGGTGAAACAGACTTCGCAGCAGGCGCTCGAGAAGGCGCACGGCGTCATCGACGTCGCCGAACGGTCCGTAGAGGCCTCGAAGGTCGGTGGCCGCGCCGTCGAGCAGTCGATCGAGGGCATGCACCAGATCAAGGAGCAGGTTGAATCGATCGCCGAGAAGATCCTCGCTCTGTCGGAACAGACGCAGATGATCGGCGAGATCATCGCCACGGTGAACGACATTGCCGAGCAGTCGAAGCTGCTTGCGCTCAACGCGTCGATCGAGGCTGCGAAGGCGGGCGAACACGGAAAAGGTTTCGCGGTCGTCTCGATGGAGATTCGAAACCTTGCCGAGCAGTCGAAGCAGGCGACGATCCAGGTGCGGAAAATCCTCGGCGAGATCCAGAAGGCGACGAATTCGGCTGTCATCGTGACCGAGGAAGGCTCGAAGCGAGTCGAAACGGGCGTCGAACTGGCGAACAGTGCGGGTGTGAACATCCATCAACTGACCGAGGCCATAGAGGAATCGGCGCGGATGGCGAAACAGATCGCCGCATCGGCGAAACAGCAGTCCATCGGGATGGAGCAGGTCTCGATTGCGATGGGCAACATCAACAAGGCATCGACCGAGAACGTGAAATCGATCAAGCAGACCGAGCAGGTCTCGCGGAGCCTCGGCGCTCTGACGGGTCAGATCAACAAGCTGATCGAAGAGTTCTCGAAGTAGGCGCATCACCGATGTCGATCTCGGACGAGGAAATTCGCGCCGCGATTTCCGAGACGTTTCGCGTCGAGGCGGACGAGCACATCCAGGCGCTCAATCGCCTGTTGCTCCGGCTCGAACAGGGCGTTGTCGACGACCTCAACGCATGCCTCGACGAAATCGCGCGAGAGGCGCACACCCTCAAGGGAGCTTCGTCGATCCTCGGGCTCGTGGTGATCCAGGAAACGGCGCGCGCGCTGGAGGAGGTCTTCGAGACGTTTCGCGATGCCGGCCGCGCGGCGCCTCCGGAGTTCTTCGACCTGCTCTATGACGCGCTCGACCGACTCGGCATCTGGTGTGAGCGTGTCGAAGACCCGGTTGGCGAGGATGCGGCGGCCCTCGAAGGGCTTCAGTCGGCCTGCCGGCGGTATGTCGCGGAGACGAAGGCGGTTGTCGCTCTTCCGGCGCCGCACGTCACCGGAGCGCCCGAAATCGTGCCGCATGTTGGCGGTGCTGTGGCCGAACCCGCCGTTGCGAAGCCCGTGCCGTCGCGCCCGCGAGACGTGGCCGATTCGGTTCGGGAACCGGAAGCCGGGAACGAGGAGACGATTCGAGTACCGATTCGAAAGCTCGATTCGCTCATGGCGCAGATCGGCGAACTGCTCATTGCACGAATCCGGAACGACGAGCGCCTGACCGGCATTCGCGGTCTCCAGCGCGAGCTCGAGGACGCGACGAAGGACTGGACCAAGCTCAAGGACGTCTCGCGCCATCTCGTTCACGCGAAGGGGCGCCCTGAGAGGACGCTGACGGCGAAGCGCCAGGAATTGCTCGACCGCATCGAGTCGCACCTCAAAGCCATCGGACAGCGAACCTCGGCTCTCAGCCAGGACTTTTCGCGCGATGCGATGCACGTCTCGATTCTGACGGACAACCTCCAGGAGGACATCAAGCGAGCGCGCATGCTTCCGATCGCGACGATCCTCGACGGTTTTCATCGTCTCGTGCGCGACGTCGCCCGACGCGAAGAGAAGCAGGCGATCCTCGAGCTCGCAGGCACGGACACCGAAGTCGACAAGCGCGTTCTCGAGCTGATCAAGGATCCGTTGATGCACATCCTGCGCAATGCCGTCAGCCACGGCATCGAGACCGTCAGCGAGCGCTTGTCGCACGGAAAGCCGGCGGCCGGCACCGTCGTCGTGCGGACCGCCCAGGTCGGGGGGCAGATTCAGATCGACATTTCGGACGACGGTCGTGGCATCGACGTCGACCGCGTCCTGGATCGGGCGATCGAGATGGGTCTCGTCGAGGCGACGCAGGGGCGAAGCCTTCCCGTTCGCGAAATCCTGAACTTCGTCTTTCACTCGGGCCTGTCAACGAAGGCTTCGGTGACGAACGTGTCGGGTCGCGGCGTCGGCATGGATGTCGTTCGCGAGAACATTCAGCGGGTCCAGGGACAGATCACGATCGACACGACGCCCGGGGTCGGGTCGACGATCACGATCACGCTTCCGTTGACGCTGTCGACGACCAAGAGCCTTCTCGTCGGTGTCGCGGGCGAGGTGTACGCCGTGCCGATCACGGCCGTCGAGCGTATTCTCCGAATCGTGCCGGCCGACATCGAGTCGATTGAAGACACCCCGGCGCTGGTCCTCGACGGAGCGCCCGTCGCCGTCGCCCGGCTTGCGGACCTCCTCGGTGTCGGGGACGGAGAGACTCCGGCGGACGACGTGAAAATGCCCGTGGCGATCCTCGTCGAGCAGCGCCGACTCGGACTCGTCGTGGATTCTCTCGTGGACGAGCAGGAAATGGTCGTGAAACCGCTCGGGAAGCAGCTTCTGAGGGTTCGGAACGTTGCCGGAGGCACGGTGGTCGGCAGTGGCGCTGTCATTCTCGTTCTCAATCCGCTGGACCTGATCTCGTCGGCGGTACCGCGAGCATCGGACCCCGGCAGCCTGGCGCGTGCCTCGGAGCAACGGTCGTCGCTCGAGCGATACTGCATCATGATCGTCGAAGACTCGATCACGACCCGTACGCTCGAGAAGAACATCCTCGAGACCGCCGGGTACGACGTCGTTACGTGCAAGGACGGCGCCGAAGCACTGGGGTACTTGCGAAACGGTACGTGTGACGCCGTGATTTCGGACATCGACATGCCGAACGTCAACGGATTCGAGCTCGTCGAGCACGTTCGGCAGATCGAGCGGTTTCGGGACCTGCCGATCCTGCTCGTGACGTCACTTGGAAGCGACGAGGACCGGCGCCGGGGAATGCAAGTCGGCGCGAATGGCTACATCGTCAAGAGCGATTTCGAACAGGGTCGCTTTCTCGAGATGCTCGAGGCCCTGCTTTAGCGAAGGAGTCGTGATTCACGCGTGATCCGCATACTCGTCGTCGACCCCGTGGATGCCAGCCGCCGTCGCGTGCTGGCTGCGGTCGCGCGTCACGACGCCGTGACCGTCGTCGGCGTGGCGGCGACGCTCGCCGACGCGGTCGAGAGCTGCCTCACCGTGCGTCCGCAGGTGGTGGCGCTCACGATTCACGAGTCCGGGGACGAAGACGTTGCGATCGTGCGCGCGCTCATGCGTGAGCGTCCGACGCCGATCGTCCTCGTTTGCGCCGGCTCGCGCGTCCGCGCGCGCGAGGTCGCTTTCGACGCGCTCAAGGCGGGCGCCCTCGATGTAGTCGAGATGCCGGACACCACTTCGCTGCCGTCCGCGGACCCGTTCTCGAAGCGGCTGATCGCTGCATTGCAGCTCATGGCCGACGTACGCGTGGTTCGTCAGATCGTGGACCGGACCGGAGAGTTCGCCTCACCGGAAGCGGGACCGGTGCGTTCTGCCGTTGAGGCCGTTGGCATCTGCTCGTCGACCGGCGGTCCGGCCGCGCTCGACTTCATCCTGCGGCGCCTTCCGAGCGACTTCCCTGCCCCGATTCTTGTCGTCCAGCACATCAATGAGGGATTTCTCGGCGGCCTCGTCGAGTGGTTGAAGGGAACGTCGAAGCTCGCGGTTCAGGTCGCAGTCGACGGCGAGCGTCCAATGCCCGGAGTTGTCTATTTTGCGCCTGAGCAGCACCACCTGCGAGTTGGTCCTTCCGGCGTGCTCGCGTTCAGCTCGGAGCCGCCGGTTCGAAGCCACCGGCCGGCCGGAGAGGTCCTTTTCGAATCGCTGGCCGAGCAGCACGGACCTCGCGCCATTGGTGTGGTGCTCACGGGAATGGGTGACGACGGTGCGGACGGACTAACGCATATTGCCGCGAGGGGTGGCATCGTTCTCGCCCAGGACGAGCGAACGTCCGTGGTCTATGGCATGCCGAAGGCCGTCGTCGATCGAGGCGTCGCAACCGAAGTGCTCGCTCTCGAGCACATCGCCGAGCGGCTCACGTTCTGGGCGGTCGAAGGCCCCGAGGCCCGCAAACGCCAATGACATCTCGCGACGACACGACGCAACCGTTCAAGCGGGACGCGGCTGCCGGCGGTCTCGTCGCCGAGCTGGATTCCACCGGCGAGCTTCGAATCGTGCTGATCCGCTCGCGCCGGAGGAAGACGAGCGTCTGGTCCCTTCCAAAGGGCCACTACAAGGGAAGTGAGACCGCCGAGCAGACCGCGCTGCGGGAGGTGCGGGAAGAGACCGGGTTGCGCACTGAGATCGTCTCGAAGCTGGGGACAATCGACTACTGGTTCATCGAGAAGGGCGTTCGATACCACAAATTCGTCGAGTACTTCGTAATGACTGCCTCAGGCGGCGATCTCGCTGATCACGATGACGAAGTCGAGGAGGCTCGCTGGATCTCGTGGGACGCCGCCATCGTGCAGATGTCGTATCCAAACGAGCGGGAGATCGTCGAAGCGCGCCGAGAGGCAGTAGTTGCGGCGCTTCGCGAACCGAAGGCCTGAGCCGCCCGCAAGGAGCGACGCCTGCTACGGGCGCAAGGAGTCTCGCGCCGCGACGTTGAAGCGTCGAGCCGGCGAGACATAGCGACGGGATCGGGTTCGCCATCAGGAGGGCGGGTCGTCGTCGCCCCACTTCACTCACTCGGCGTCCGTGCGGACAATGCGGCCGTGCTTTCCAGCCCCGACAGTCTCAAACATGCAAATGCTGATTGACCGATTCCTGCGCGCGAGCCACCCCGAGAATCCGGGCACGATTGTCGTTCGTTGCACCGTTGCAGCGTCCATGTTCATCCACGGAGGTTATCGAGTGGCCGCAGGCACTGTCGGAGGGTTCGGAGGATTCCTCGAATCGGCCGGACTGCCGGCGGGCCTTGCAGTTGCGTGGATTCTGACGGCGGTCGAGATCGTAGGCGCGCTGTCGCTACTTGCCAGAGTCGCCGTGGTGCCGCTCTCGATGTGGTTCATCGTGCAGCTCGCAACGGGAGTTTTCCTCGTTCACTGGTCACAGGGCTGGTTCGTCGTCGGAGGCGGCACTGGAGGGATGGAGTACAGCGTCGTGCTCATCGCATGTTTCGTGTCGCTGGTCCTTTCAGACGAACATTCGCGCTCAACGCATCAGTAGCGGGCGCGGTAGCGCACGGGTCTCTCCGTCCACGACGAGACGGCGCTGCGCTGGCATGCTGGCTGCCGGCTCCAATGGTCCTCGACGATGACCCGAGCGCTACCGCGCCCGGTACTGATGCGTAGACGCTGCATCGTTTTCGGCTACGGATGATCCGAGTCGTCGGGCACGTCGGTGGACGGTTCGTCGCCGACTTGAACCACGCGATTTCTGCCTTCGTTCTTGGCTCGGTACATCGCTTCGTCGGCCAATCTGAAAAGCTCGTCGCGCGTGTCCGCGTCCTCCGGAAAGAGCGCGACGCCAAGGCTGGCCGTGATGTGGCCGACGCGGGGAACGTCGCGCTTTCGAAGCGACTCGAGAAGACTGCGCGCAACCGCGCCCGCCGTATCCGCGCGCCCTTCGACGACGAGCACCGCGAACTCTTCCCCGCCGATGCGCGCGGCGAAGTCGTGTCGCCGCATCCGGCTCGTGAGAACGTCCGCGACCGTGCAGATGGCCGCGTCGCCGATCGGGTGACCGGAGGCTGCTGATCTCTTCAAGAAGCCGATGTCACGATGAGGACGAGCGCGAATGGACGGTCGAAGCGCTTCGCGCGCTCGATCTCTTCGTCGAATCGTGTGTTGAAAGCGCGACGGTTGAAGAGGCCGGTCAACGGATCGGTTTCTGCCTGTTGGCGGATTCGGTCGAGTAGACCCGCCTGCTGAATGGCAGCAGACGCCAGATCCGCGAGACCCTCGAGGAATCGCAGGTCGGTGCTACCTGAACCACTCACGAGCGGGAAGTTGTGGAGCGCCATGGCGCCGAGCAGTTCGGTCGTCTGGCTGAAGATCGGAAGGACGAGCATCG
>JADIYM010000016.1 GCA_016705245.1 Blastocatellia bacterium
CGGCGATTGCTCCGGCGAGGACGATCGGCAGCGCTACACCCGTATAACCCTCGACGGGATCGAGGCCGGCGTTCCAGGTGAGCTGTCCGTGGTGCGCGAGGTTCTCGGCGTATCGGTAGGTGATGTACGCGTCGTCGACAGTCCACTTCGGGGAAACCAGGCGAAGCCAGCACGGCGTACAGGGACGACAGTGCGACGATGGCCAGGGCCAGCCAGTTTGGCCACGTCGCGATGCGGTCAGGGTGAGTCTCGGCTATCGCGGAGGATGAGGGATGTTGAACGGCACGGTGAATCATCGAGACTCAGGAAAGCAGGCCCGTCTTCCGCTGCAGTTCCATGCGGTCGATTGGATCTTCCCTGGGTCTTCCCTCCAAACTCGATGTGAGGAGACCTCAGTCGGCCCCTCGCTTACGCGTTGGACGGGCCGTGAGATCAGGTTACTGGCGACCCAGAACCGGGAGCGCAGCGACGGGCCGACTTTACAACCTCGATGTGAGGAGATCTCAGTCGGCCCCTCGCTACGCTCGGGGTTCTGGGTCAAACGGGACGCGTTTGGACGGGCCGTGAGATCAGGCTACTGGAGACCCAGAACCCGGGCGCAGCGACGGGCCGACGTTACAACCTCGATGTGAGGAGATCTCAGTCGGCCCCTCGCTTCGCTCGGGGTTCTGGGTCAAACGGGACGCGTTTGGACGGGCCGTGAGATCTGGCTACTGTCAAACGGCGTCCCGTCTTGCATGCCCGGACCGCATGGGTGTATGGATTTTGTATGGGTTTTGGGCGCGCCAGTCTCATGCCGGTCGACGAGAGCCGCCTCGCGGATCTGCGGCGCTCCGGCGTCGTCCGCGCGGGCGCCGATCCCCTGCCCGTCCCCGAAACCGTCGCGGCGGGCGACCCCCTGCTCGCCGCCTTCCTGCCCGGCGGAGGCTTCCCCTGCGGCCACATCACCGAAGTCCGCGGTGCCCCGTCGAGCGGCCGCCTCTCGGTCGCCGTCCGCGCCGTCCTCCGCGCGCTCGCCCTCGGCCAGCGGCCGGCCCTCGTCACGACCCGCGGCTTCTTCCCCGGACTCGCGCCGTGGCTGCCCGCCGCGCTCCACGCCACGCTCGTCTGCCGCGTCGCCGACCTCACGGAGGGCCTCGGCGCCGCCGAAGTCCTCGCCACGGCCGGCGCCGTCGACCTGCTCATCGTCGACGTTGCGGGACTCGCCGGACTTGCCGGCGACCCACGCCCCGCCGGCGCCGACGCGTCGCTCGCCCGCCTCGAACGCGCCGCGCGCGCCGAACAACTCGCCCTCGTGCTCCTGACCGACGAGCGGTCCGCGGCCACGATCGGCCTCAGCGCCAAGCCGTGCTGCGGATCGAACTGCACGCCGCCGCGTCAGCGCACCCGACGGACGGCTCGTCGTCCACCCCTCGGTCGTCCGGTCGCGTTTCGCCCGGCCGCCCGCAGCACCCGCGACGCCGGCATCCGGGTCCGCCCCCATTGCCCGCCGGAGACCCGCGTGGTAGAAGCGCTCCACTTCGGAAGGCGGGATGTTCCCGCCGCTCCCGTACACCGAGGGACCGCGCGCGATGATCCTGAGCGGACACGCCATTAGAGACGCCGTCGACCGCGGCGACATCCGCATCGAGCCCTTCGACGCCCGATACCTCGGCCCGAACAGCTACGACTACCGGCTGCAGCCCGAGCTCGTCATCATCGAGCCGGGCGAAACCGGCGAACCGCGCCGCGTGACGATCGAGGACGCCGGCTTCACCCTCGAGCCCGGACGCCTCTACCTCGGCGCGACCGAAGAGCTGATCGGCAGCGAACGCTACGCGATGACGCTGCTCGGACGCTCGTCGCTCGGACGGCTCGGGCTCTACCTGAACATCACGGCGGACCTCGGCCACATCGGCGCCGTCTCGAACTGGACCCTCGAACTGAAGGTCGTCCAGCCGCTCGTCGTCTACCCGCGGATGCGCATAGGCCAGGTGGCCTTCTGGACGGCCATGGGCACGGCGGCCGCCTACACCGGCCGGTACCTCGGCGACCGGGGGCCCGTCACGAGCCGCGACTCCGCCCTCTCGTCGCCATCGACAGACCACGATCCCGCCGCGCCCACTGCAAAGGACCCGATCCCGTGATTCTCACCGGCCCCGCCATCACCGCCGCCATCCGCGACGGCCGCATCACGATCGATCCGTTCGACGAAGCCCTCGTCGGCCCGAACAGCGTCGATTTCCGGCTCGGCGACCGCTGCAAGGTCTACCGCGACCGGGTCCTCGACGCGGCGATCGACAATCCAACCGAAGACCTGCCAGTTCCGCCCGAAGGCATCCTGCTCGACCCGGCGCGCGTGTACCTCTTCAATACCCTCGAGCGGATCGGCAGCGCGACCTACGTCCCGATCATCCGCGGGCGGTCGTCGGTCGGACGGCTCGGCGTCTTCACGAACATCACGGCCGACCTGATCGACCTCGGCTCGATCAACCAGCTCACGCTCCAGATGCACGCCGTCATTCCGGCGCGCGTCTACCCCGGCATGCGGATCGGCCAGGTGACCTTCTGGGCGGTCGAAGGCCCGGTGACCGACCTCTACCACGGAAAATACGCCGACCTCGAGAGTCCCGTCCCGTCGATGTCATGGCGCGAATTCGGCCCCGATGGCAAACCACTGAAATGACGCGAAAGGATCCGACCGGAGGCGCGTTACTGGCCGTTGCCACCCCACCTCTGTCGATTCCGTGACGCGCCGAATGGCGCCATTTCCGAGCCCACGGCTCGCACGAAGGAGGAAGACCGAATGTCAGCGAACACGCCCGGAAACTTTTGCTGGTTCGAGCTTGGCACGAATGACTTCGACGCCGCCAAAGCCTTCTATGGCGCACTTTTCGGCTGGAGCGTGGAGGTGAACACCGACGCCGGAATGCCCTACGGCATGGTCTTTCACGGTGGCAACTCGATCTGCGGAATGTACGAGCTCGGGCCCGAAATGCGCGACCAGGGCATTCCGCCGCACTGGATGTCGTATGTCGCCACCCCGACGCCGACGCCACGGCTGCGAAGGCGACCGAGCTCGGCGCAATCGTGATGGCGGGACCGTTCGACGTCTCGACGTTCGGGCGGATGGCGGCCATCGCCGATCCGACCGGCGCCCATATCTCGATCTGGGAGCCGAAGATGCACCGGGGTTCCGATCAGGTCGGCCCGATCGGGTCGTTCTGCTGGTCCCTGAGCTGTGGACGAGGGACCGGGACGCGGCCGAGGCATTTTATTCGAAGCTGTTCGGGTGGGGCCTGAACCACAAGGACTCGGGGCCGATGCCGTACGGCGAATGGACGAACGGCGGGATCCCGATCGGCGGCATGCTGCAGATGAACGAGCAGTTCGGCGACGCGCCGCCGTGCTGGATGCCGTACGTGCACGTCGCGGATTGCGATGCGACGGTCGCGAAGGCAAAGGAGCTCGGCGGCGAGTCGATGTGCGAGCCGACGGACATCGCGGACGTCGGGCGGTTCGCGCTGTTCCAGGATCCGCAGGGAGCGACACTCGCAATCGTCACGCTCACGATGCCGGAGGAGTAGGCGGGCGTCCTAGCGGCTGTTTTGGTTCTTCCTTTGCGCCTTTGCGCCTTTGCGCGAACCTCTCGAACGATCTCAAGAGGTTCACGCAAAGGCGCAAAGGCGCAAAGGCATCAGTGATTGACCGCGCGCCTGAGGACTCCACCGTCGACATCCGACAGCGCGTGAGTCACCACGAACGCGGACGCATCGTGTTCGCGGACGATTGACTTCACGCGCCCGATCTCGAGCCGCGTCACCACGCAGTAGAGTATGTCCTGCGGCGCTCCCGACACCCCGCCCTCACCCTTGTAAACCGTCACCCCGCGACCGAGCTTCCACGTGATCGACTCGCGGATGGCGTTGCTCTCGGGCGAGACGATGATCATCGCCGTGTACTCCTCGATGCCGTTGATCACGAAGTCGAGCGTCCTCGACGCCGCGACGTACGTCAGGATCGAATACAGCGCCTGATTCACCCCGAGCACCCAGATCGCAATCACGAAGATCACCACGTTGAGCCCGAGGATCACGTCACCAACGCGCAGGATGCTGCTGCGCTTGCTGATGAGCAGGGCCGCGATCTCGGTACCGTCGAGCACCGCTCCGCCGCGGATCGCCAGGCCTATCCCAGCACC
The DNA here is from genome assembly GCA_016705245.1 of Blastocatellia bacterium. Classification (GTDB taxonomy): domain Bacteria; phylum Acidobacteriota; class Blastocatellia; order UBA7656; family JADIYM01; genus JADIYM01. The sequence continues at coordinate 4,181 of JADIYM010000016.1, forward strand.
GAGAAAGAACCCGCCGAACACGGCCGTCAGCACGAGGTCCGCCGTCACGTCCGGAAAATGCACGGTTGCCAGCACCACCGAAAGCCCCGCGATCGCCAGCGTGCTCCGGATCGCGAACGCCCGTCCGATGTGGCGAAAGCCGAGGGCGATGAACGGCACGTTGATGACCGGCAGCAGGACGGCGAGCGGCATTCCCGTCGTCTGCGCGAGCAGCATCGAGATGCCCGTCACGCCGCCGTCGATGAGGTTGCTCGACAGCAGGAATCCGTGAATCCCGAACGCGGCGGAGAAGATGCCGAGAACGATGAGCGCGACGTTGAGTGCTTCTCGTAGGAGCTGTTTCATGATGGCTCGGGATGCAAAGGCTACGGGGAAGCCGCGGTTCCCCGGCAAGAGCCGTTACTCTAACCTCTCTCCAGCGCGCCCGTCAGCGGTGACGCGGGCGATCGCGCTACAATCGCCCGCGGTTCGCCTTGGTAACCGCTGGAATTCATGGACCCGCAAATACTGCTCATCGTTCTCCTCGTCGTCGCCGTCGCGAATCTCGTCGTCGGCATCCTCTTGCTTTCCCGCGACCCCGCGCGGCGCGAGGCCGAGTTGTTGCGAACGCTTCGTGAGGAGCTACGGCACGGGCGCGATGAACTACGGCAAGGAAGCGAAGCCGCCGCCGCGTCGCTCGGTCAGCGGATCGCGGATGCGAACAGCCAGAACCTCGCGGCACTCGAGACGCTGCGAGTCTCGCTAGCAACCGGCGTGAAGGCGCTGCAGGAGGGCAACGAGCGAAAGCTCGAGGAGATGCGCGTCACGGTCGACGAGAAACTCCACGGGACGCTCGAGAAGCGGCTCGGCGAGTCGTTCCAGCTCGTCAGCAACCAGCTCGAAGCCGTCCAGCGCGGCCTCGGCGAGATGCAGTCGCTTGCGACCGGCGTCGGCGACCTCAAGAAGGTGCTGACGAACGTCAAGCTGCGCGGCACGTGGGGCGAGGTGCAGCTGCGTGCGATCCTCGAGCAGATCCTCACGCCCGAGCAATACGTAGAAAATTTCCAGCCGGCCGAAGACGAGCGCGCCGTCGTCGAGTTCGCGATCCGGCTGCCGGGGCGCGATGCTTCACGCACCGAGGTCTTCCTGCCGGTCGATTCGAAGTTCCCGCAGGAGGACTACCTGCGTCTCGTCGAGGCCTCGGAGACGGGCGAGCCCGACCGTGTGGCTTCGGCCACGGCCGCCCTGGCGCGGGCTGTTCGGCTCTCGGGACAGCAGATCCGCGACAAGTACCTGCATCCGCCGCGAACGACTGACTTCGCGATCCTCTTCCTGCCGACCGAGGGACTCTACGCCGAGGTGTTGCGTCAGCCGGGGCTCGTCGAGGAGTTGCATCTCTCGTGCTCGGTCGTCGTCGCGGGACCGACGACACTTGCGGCGATCCTCAACAGCCTGCGAATGGGATTCCGGACGCTCGCGATCGAGCAGCGGTCGAGCGAGGTGTGGGAGGTGCTCGGCGCGGTGAAGTCCGAGTTCCAGAGGTTCGGCGACGTGTTGTCACGCGTGAAGAAGCAGCTCACGACGGCGACGAACACGATCGACGAGACGTCGCGGCGAACGCGCGCGATGGAGCGGAAGCTGCGCGAGGTGGAGGAGCTGCCGGCTGGTGCGTCGCCGTTGCTGATTGAGCTGGCGGCCGTCGAGGTCGATGCCGACGACGAGGACGAGTAGGAGCTCCGTGCCTCAGTGTCTCTGAGTCTCTGTGTGCGCAGCTCTGAAGACGCTTCGCACACAGAGGCTCAGAGACACGGAGGCACAGAGAACACGGCCTATCGCTTCCGGTACTGCGCCACGATCGGTCCCTTCGCGGCCGTCGGCACGTACGTGATCGAGCGCTCGACGTCGCCGTCCTTCACCGTAATCTCGACCGGCTTCGTCGGATCGTTCAGGTGAATCGGCTTCCGCTGCACGAGCGTCTGGCCATCCCGGAGCCCGGCGCGCTCGGCCGCCGATCCTTTCACGACACCCGCAATGACCTTCTTCTGAACCAGCGACTCGAGATCGAACCCGAGCTCCCACGGCAGTAACTCGACGCGCACGATTTCGTACCCCGGACCCGCCCCGTCGGGCGCCGGCTCGATCGTGTCGCCGTTCGTAACGTGCTCCGTGATCTCGGCCATCACGTTGCCGCCGGCCAGCGGCTCGATCAGTCCGGCAATCATCGCGTTCGTCACGACGCGCTGCTTGTCGCGCTTCGCATCCTCGAACAGCTTCAGCATCACCACATCGAGCGACGACTTGCCCGCCGACTTCGCTCGGATCCTCGCGTCCCATCGCATCGCGAGCAGCGCTCCGCGCCAGTACGGCAAACGGCCGACGGCTTCGTCCGAAAAGAAGTCCTTGAGGATTCGCTCGTTCGTTGCGTTGCGCACCGGCGACAGCGTGTACTCGCGAAGCAGCTCGTTGTAGTGCTCGGCGTATTCGTCGTCGCTCAGCAGCCCGCTCCGGCGCAGCAGCGCAAAGGTGTAATAGTCCGTGAAGCCCTCCGTGAACCAGTACATTCCCGTTCGGGCTCTTCGACCTTGCCGAGCGACTGCGGATTCCATTCGTGAAACAGCTCGTGCGCGAGCAGGAATCGCAGCTGCGGCAGTTCGGTGTTCGTCGTCACGAACGTGGCAAACGAGTCGACGAGGCCCGTTCCACCGATCGACAGCGCAGTGGGCGGGCCCTCGAGCGGAATGAGCGAGACGAGGTAATACGGTCGGCTGTGGTCGCTCCAGAAGTCGCGCTCGACGCGGAAGATCCGTCCGACGAGATCGGCGTAGGCGTCGTCGGTGAATTTCCAGGCACCGCGCATGGCCACGACGACGGTGCGGCCAGAGATGTCGAGCTTGCGGATCCGGAAGTCGCCGGCCATGAATACCGCGTGGCTGAAGTCCGACACGGGCGCCTCGACCCGCTGCCAGACATCCGACGCGCCGAAGCTGTTGACGACCGTCCACGACTTGGGCAATCCCTTCCACGCGACGGTGATCCTCGCCACTTCGTCGTCGGGCCAGTCCGGCAGCACCCAGCCGCCGTGCCCGATCCAGTGGATGTACTCGGGCTGGAGCAGCGGGCGGTATCCCGCGCCGCGACCGGCCTTGGCGGGACCGGGTGTCTCCTGCACGAGCTCGTACCGGATGCGCAGTCGGGCCTTGGGCTTGTGCTGGATCTTCTTGATGTGCGGCGTGTCGGTATCGACGAGCCGCGCGGACGTTGGATGGACGTTCAGGTTCCGGATGGCTCCGTCGAGACGATCCTGTCCTCCCCACGAGTTCGGAAGGTAGATCCCGCTCTCACCGTCGACGTCGCCTTCGAAGACGAGCTCGATGTGGACTCGGGGAATGTCCGCGTCCTTTTCCACCGTCACGACGTACGCGACGTCGCGCAGGTCGCGCCGCTGTGTCTCGTTCAGTTGCGCTGCGGGAACGGCCGTTGCGCAGACGAGGAGTGGCAGTGCCGCGGCAAAGATTGATCTGGATTTCATCGTAATTCCATCCCCTCTGTGTCTCCGTGCCTCCGTGACTCCGTGTGCGCAGCGTCTTCAGAGCTTCGCACACAGAGACGCGGGGGCACGGAGACACGGAGCGACATCGGTTTCCTTGACGGGGGACGTACGAGCGCAGACCGCACGAAGGTTCATCTCGGATTCCTCGTCGCGCGCACGCGCAGTGGCACAGCCCCCTTCGGTCCGAACCGGAAGCGCGCGTCGTCGTTCCCTTCCGACGGATCGCAACGCAGCCGCCAGTATGCCTCGTCGGCGACATACACGCCGAGTCCGTCGCGTCCGTCGCCATCCCAATCGCCAACGACTGGCACCGCCGCTGCAGGGCCGAAGAGCACGATCCGCTCCGCGTCGCCCGGCGCGTGCGATCCCGCCAGGAAGAAGTTCGCCGTCTCGGAGTTGTAGAGACCCACGCTGTCGATGCCGTCTCCATTCCAGTCGCCCGGAACCGGAACGAGCCGCGACCCCACCGGGCCGAATCCGAATGCGTGGTCCGCTTCGCCGTATCCCGGCCGGTCCTTCAACCAGAAGTGCCCGAGAACGGGGTCATACACGCCGACACCTTCGACGCCGTCTCCGTTCCAGTCGCCGGTAATCGGAACGCCGTTTACGGGACCGAAATCGAAGACCTCGGTGGCCGCCCCGCCGTGGCGCTCGTTCGAGAGGTGAAATGTCCCGCGTTCGGGGTCGTAGAGTCCCGGACTCGACGTGCCGTCTCCGTCCCAGTCGCCGAAGAGCGGCGTCATTGGTGTTCCCGGCGCTCCGAAGGCAAAAACCGATCGTCCCGCGTCGTCGAGCGCCGACGTTCGGACGATCCACTGTGCCGATTCGCGCAGGAAAACCGCGACCGTGTCGCCTTCCCCCGAAACGGCCGGATCTACCGGCGCGATGATCCGCCGCCACGAGTCTTCGTCGAGGTCGGGATTGAGTCGGACGAAGATGTCGTACCGGGCGTAGACCGGCCGCTCGAACTCGACGAGCGGTTTTCGGTCGTGAAGCTCAGGATCGAACTCGTTGCAGTCCGGCGGCGCAGTGAGCGGAAGGATCGCGTGGTGCCACGAATCGAAAATCGGGTTGATCTGGTGGATGGTGACGTCGTGCCACCCGAGACTTGCGAACATCCGCCGATAGTCGCCGATGGTCATCATCGTCGGATGGTCCGCCCAGTCCGACCACGCGAGCCTGAGGTCGAGTCCGGCCAGTTCCTCGATCCGCTCGAACGACGGGTGCTGTATGAACAGGAAGTCCCGCGCGGCCCGGCCGTACGTCCGAAGCGCGCGCCGAACCGAATCTTCGTCGGGCAGGTGCTCGAGGAAATCGCACATCGCCACGAACGAGACGCAGTCTGCCGGCACGTCGCACTCGAGCGCATCGGCGCAGACCGAGTTTCGCCCGGCAGCTCGCGCCCTTTCGACGCGTTCGGGATCTCGCTCGAGCCCGAGCCCGCGGCCGAGCCCGAAACGTTGCTCGCATCGCTCTGTCGAATCGCCGTCGCCCGAGCCGGCGTCGACGAAGGCGTAGGCGCCCCGGCGAAGGGCATCCAGCAGGTCGGTTTCGGTCATCCGGCGCATTCTCGCGATCCACGACACGAAACGGAAGGACGCGCGGGAGTTGCGCCCCGCCACCGGACTCGGTGTAGGATCGCGGCCGCGATGTCGATATTCCGGCGACCACGGCCTGGCGGTGATATCGGTGCATGGTGCACGCGCTGCAAGCGCGACTTCACGCACACGGTGCTGACGATGGCGAGCGAGATGGTCCCCGAGCGTGTCCGCTGCAACACGTGCGGCAGCGAGCATCGCTACCTGCCGGAACGGACGCGACCTGCCGTACTCCGCCCGCAATCGGCCTCCGGTAGCCCTGTCCCGAGACCCGTCGGAACGACAGCGGCCCAGTCGCCTGTTCCGCTTCCGCGCCCGGATCGTTCACCACTTCATTCGCCCGAGGAGATTGCCGCCATGGACTCGTCCGACCTCGTCGAAGCCCTCCGAGATCTCCTCGCCGCCGCCGGAGGGATCGAGCCGTCGCGCATTGGAACGAAGTGGGAGGGCGGCACTCTCGTCTTCAAGCCCGGCCGTCCCGGACTTCAGGAGAAGGAAGTGCCCGTCGAGACGTTCTTCAAGAAAATCGTGATGGTGCGCGACCGGCTCAGGGTGCTCGAGCAGAAGGTGAACACCGCCGAGAAGTTATCGGATGCCGAGAAGATCGACATGCAGCAGTACATCACGCGCTGCTACGGCTCGCTGACGACGTTCAACATGCTGTTCGACGATCGCGAAGACTGGTTCGTGGGCGAGAAGAAGCCGGACAACTCCTGAGTGGTGCTACTGAAGCCTCGGCCCCGCTTTTTGAGCCGCGAGCGGTAGCGAGCGTCCCACGGACGGTCGAACGGTTCCGATCACTTCCGTCCTCCCGCAACGACGAGTCCGATTTCAGCCACCGTCCGTGGGACGCTCGCTACCGCTCGCGGCTCAGGGAACGGGAAGTTGCGCCGTCAGATCCACTTCCGTTAATCGCTCGCGGCACTTCCGCGCCCGGCATCTCGAGCGGACCGGCCGAGACATCTCGATTCGTGCTACCGTTTCCGCCGTGAATATCACCTCCTTGTTTCGCGCCGCGATGGTTCCGGCGCTCGTTCTCACCCTCGCCGGAGGCGTCGCCGCGCAGTCGAGCGCGGAGGACACCGAGCTGCAGTCGATCGCGGCCATCGCGGCTCCTGTCGAGAGGCTCGCCCGATTGCGCGAGTTCAGCACGAAGCACCCAGAGTCGCCGCTGGCCGTCGCCGTTCATTTTCTGTCGGTGGCCGCGCTTCTTGAATCGAAAGGGACTTCGCCCGAGATCGTCGACGAATCCCGCAAACTCGTGGCCAAGGCCGATCTCAACGACCAGGAGCTCTTCGAGTTCGTCGTTCAGGTTATCTTCCGGGTCACCGAAGAGCTCGTGCAGCGCAACGAACAGCTCGACGGCGCCAGGGCGCTTCTCAAGCAGTTCTCCGATCGGCTCTCGCCGGATCCGGCGTTCGACCAGCTGCGATCGATCCTCGCCGTGCTCGACGCGTCCGTGCTATCAACGCAGGGCAAGTCGGCCGACGCGGTCGCCGCGCTCAAGATCGCGGTCGCGAAGGCTCCCGACAGCCAGATGGCGCTAATCGCACTGGCCGAGGAACACCGGAAGCTCGGACAGACGGACGAGGCGATCGATGCCCTGATCCGCGCCGAATCCGCGTTTGAGGGCAAACCGTCCGACGGCAAGCTGCTCAGGGATCTCTTCCAGAAGCGCCACGGTTCTCTCAATGGACTCGACGCACGACTTAGCGCGTCGAAGGCAGCATCGATCAAGCGGGTGGCGATCGACGCCAGACGGGTCGAGAAGCCTTCGCCGGCTTGGAAGCTCACCGACCTTGGCGGGGCCGAGATCTCGGCTGCGTCGCTCAAGGGCCAGATCGTCCTGCTCGACTTCTGGGCGACGTGGTGCCCGCCGTGTCGGGTCGAGCTGCCCGAAATCCAGGCGCTTCACGAGGCTTACGGAGGCAAGGGAGTCCGAGTCGTCGCCGTCAACTGCGAGGGCATTCCGGACCGCGTGGCATGGGAAAAGCTCGTTCGGACGTTCGTTCTCGAAAAGAAGATGACGATGACGGTTGTCAACGATCTGGATTACGCCGCGAATCAAGCCTTCGGCATCGAGGCTTTTCCGACAGTCGTGATCATCGATCGCGCCGGCACCATCCGATTCGTGAACCAGGGCTACTCCTCTGCTGTCGCGACGATTCTGCGTGCCCAGATCGATTCACTCCACGCGGAACCGATCGCTCCAGCCAAATAGCCGACGAGGAGAAAGGCCCTCCGATCCTGTCAGATCCTGTCAGGAAATGCCTTCACAGCTTTTCGGGCAACTCTGATATGCTGGCCCGGTCTGCGCAGACCTCGATCGCGAACGTCCGGTCGCGTCCGTCATCGACCGACGCATTGATCTTAGGTCTATAGTCATTGAAAGGTATCTCGCCGCGCCGGAACGAGTTTTCCATTTGGCACGGGGCAGGAGGAACGGGCCGGGACCACCGTCTGATGGCTGATCGCAGGGACACCGACGATCTGTTGGGAATGATCGACCGCGTTCACGCGGGGGTTGTCCGTCTTCGCGACGAAAACGCGAGACTCAGGAGTGTGGTCGAGGCCGACGCCACCTGTACCCAGGTCGATGTCGCTGAACTTGCCTGTAGTGAACCCGTGGCGTCCGAGCCAGTGACGCCCATGCCCGAACCGGCAGCTACCGCTCTGCCCCGGTCGCCGGATCCTCCGCAAGTCTCAGATGAGTTCGAATCCGCGGTCGCTTCGACCTGTGAGCCGGACCGCCCGGTGCTTCCGGCCTTCACCACGCTGCCGCCTCCGCGTGCTCCTGAGTCGCCGCGTCGGCCGATCGATGCGCCCCGTTCTCGTCCAGTCTCGGCTCCTGTCGCCACGGTGAGATCGGCGGCCCACGGCTCGACTCCGCCGGCAGATTCGACGCTCGCAAGGCGCGGCCCCGAAGAGCTCGTGCGGGTCTTCCGGTCGCTATTCCGGGGACGAGACGACGTGTATGCCATTCCTCGCGTCGCCGCCGATGGCACGCCGGGATTCGCCGAGGCGCGAGTTCGCGCGTCGGACGGCAGGGAAGACCGACTGCCGCTGACGGATGGCGTCGTTCGAAACCACCTTGGAGGCCGGCGCACGATCGGCATCTACCCGCTGCTGCCGGACGGCACGTGCTGGTTTCTTGCGTTGGAACTCGTGGGCGCAGGTTGGCGACCGCGCGCCGCCGCACTCCTCTCGGCGTGCCGCGACGCACGAATCGACGTCGCCATCGAGCGAGTCTCGACAGGCATTGGTGCGCGAGCCTGGATGTTCTTCGACGCTCCCGCTCCGGCGCCGCGCGCCCGGGCCCTCGCGTTCCGCATCGTCGACCTCGCGCGCCGGCACGGTATGAGCGACCCCGAGAGCGTCCGCGTCTACCCGGATCTCGATGCACCGTCAGACGGGGATCTCGGCTCGGCCATCGCGCTCCCACTGGACCGCGACCCGGTCAGCGAAGAGCACTCGTCATTCGTCGATGACCGATTCCAGCCGTTCCCGGACCAGTGGTCGGTCCTCGGGGCGCTCGGTCGACTCTCGCTGGACGAGCTCGATCCATCGACGCCCGGGCCTGATGGCGACTCGTCGCCGGCCGGACCGGCACCGTCCGGCGGCGGTCCGGAACCGGATCGCCGGTTCGCGAATCCAGCCGGCGGCGCTCGAGTCCAGCGATCGAACATCCTCCTGATCGACGCGACGGGCATCACGGGCTCCGCGCGCGCGGAGTTGGTGCGTCTTGCCGAGATCTTTGCACCGCCCGGCGAACCGTCTCCGGACGACGCGAGCGCGCTTCCCTTCCGCCCGTCCGAGCCGGATGCGACCGGCAGGATCGCGCTCGCGCGCGGCGCGTACGACGAACTGATCGCGCTGCTCGAGCGCAGTGGCATCGAGCCGGAAATCCACGACGAGCGTGTCGACGGACCGCCGCTGACCATTCGATTTCAGGGTGAGACGCGGCCGCAGATCGATGGCGCAGTCGCGGCGGCACTCCGCCGCGACTCGTGCGTCGTGACGGCCGGATCGACCGCCGACCTTTATACCCTCGTGGCGCAGATGATCGCGGGCCGGGGCCGCGCGACGCTCGTGCTCGTCCGGCGCCGACGCGACCTCGACGCCTGGCAGGATGCGCTCGCTCGCCGGCTCGACATGGCGACATCGGACGTCGGTCTCGTCGGCGATGGCAAGGACCGCCGGACCGGACTCGTCGATGTTGCCGTAGCCGCAAGCGCCGTTCGCGGCAGCGACGTCAAGCCCTGGGTCCTCGAGTACGGTCACGTGATCGTCGACTCTTGCCAGCGGATCGGAAACGCGACCCTCACGCGCCTGCTGGGCCAGCTGCGTCCGCGATTCCTTCTCGGAATCACGACAAAGTCCGCCGCGGCCGGCAGCCTCGACCTTCCGGCCGCGGTGCAGTTTTCGCCGCACGCCATCGAGGTCGCATCTACGGCACGCAACGGCGCCCAGGCGGTCATCGTACGGGCGACCGGATTTCAGACCGAGGCGAGCGACGTCGACACCGAGCATCGGCAGCTCATAGCCGCACTGGCCGTCGACGACGCGCGCAACGAGCTCATCGCGCGTGACGTCGCGGGCCTTGCCCTGTCGGGACTTCGCCCGCTCGTCCTGACCGAGCGAACCGATCACGCGCGCGAGCTCGCCGAACGGCTCGAGCGCCTGGTGCCGGCGTCTGGCCGACTCGCGAGTGAAGCAGGCAGGCGTCAACGCGCCCTCACGCTCGCCCGACTCAAGGAACTGCCGGACTCCGAGCCGTGGGCGCTTGTTGCATCGACTCGTTTCGCGATCGACGGGCTCGGCACCAACCGCATCGGCGCGCTCGTTCTGGCGATGCCGTATCCGTTCCGCGGAGACTTCGAGCGCGTGCTTGGACACATCTGGCGGCGTTACGGAACGCGCGGCGCGATCAAGGTCTACGACTTCGTCGACGAAGCCATCCCTGCGCTCGTCCGCATGTACTGGCGGCGACGTGCCGGTTACGTCTCGCTCGGCGCGGTCATCGAGTCCGAGCCCGAAATGCCCGCGCTCCGTGCCATCGCGGCGCGCCGCGGACCTGCGGGGTAGCTACCTCCGTGCTCTTCGTGCCTCTGTGCTCTCTGTATTCCCACGGAGCTGCCGTTGGCATACGCCCTACTCCGCGGCGACGGCCCTCGGGAACAGCAGGTTGTTCTCGAGATGAATGTGCTCGTGCAGGTCGCGTTCGAGCCCTTCGAGGGCTTCGTAGAGCGCCACGAACGTCGGGCACGCATCGCCCGGAGCCGCATAATCCGCCGACCTCAGGCGCATGTTCGAAAGCAGCGCGCCGGCCGTTTCGTGCTCGATCGTCATCATTCGGATCGGATTGCGCACCGTGCCGAACATCGGCGCTGGAGCCTGCGCATCGCGCGACGAGAAGAGCTCGATCTGTGCCATGTAGGGAAACAGCACCTGTTCTTCCTTGAGCATGTGCGGCAACAGCTCCGCCGCCAACGCATTGAAGTCCGACCGAATCTCGTGGAGCTCCGCGTGGCGATCTCCGTGTGCGGCGATGACCTTCTCGAACAGCCTCTCGATCCGCTCGATCTCGGATTTCGTGAAGACGTGATGCTTCGAGACGATGTGCTCGATGAGCTCGGTCATAGACATTTTCGCGAAGTCGCGGGCCTCCGGCGCTTCCGCTGCCTCGCGCGCGAGCCCGTTCAGGCCAACGAGCACGGCGTTCGGGTCGATGCCCCGTTCCTCGCACACCTCGGCCAGCGGACGGGCGCCGCCGCAGCAATAGTCGATGCCGAATTGTTCGAAGAGCCGCGTGGCTCCGGGAATCGTCGCGGCGTACTCGCGAACGGTCGTGGCGGTTTCGTTGAGTTCCATCGTGCGTTACCTCTCGGTGCTATTGGGTTCGCGTGCATGGGACCACGCATGCGCCCAGCCCGATATGACCTAAGTCACGGGGCCCGGCAGTCGTTCGAATTCGCACCCCGGCGCGGTAAGATCGCCGCGTGAAAGCTGCCGCGATCGACAGTCTGCGGGCGACCGCGCTCTTCCGTGACCTCGACGAGCCGACGCTCGTGGCGCTCGCGGGGCGCTGCGTCGAGCGCCGGCTGGCCCGCGGCGAGATCCTCTTCGTCGGAGGCAGCGAGGCCACCGGTCTCTATGTCGTCGTCGATGGCGAGCTTCGCGCCTTTCGCGAGAACATCGATGGGCGCGAACAGGTGATCCACGTCGAGCGCGCGGGCTCGACGATCGCCGAGGTGCCCGTCTTCGACGGCGGGCCGTATCCGTCAACGGTTGCGGCAAACGTCGACTCTGTCGTCCTGTTCATCGACAAGCGGGACGTCAAGCGGCTGATACTCGAGCATCCGAACATCGGACTCTCGGCGCTCAAGCTGCTCGCAAAACGCCTTCGCGCGACGAGCGACCTCGTTGAGTCCCTGGCCCTGCGAGATGTCGGGCAGCGAATCGCCCGCGTGCTCCTCGCCGAAGCGAAGAGCCGGGGAAATCGAACGTCGGACGGGGTCGTCGTGACGCTCGGACTCACGAACAGCGAGCTGGCCGCCCGCGTCGGCAGCGTCCGCGAGGTCGTCTCACGCTCGTTCACGAGAATGCAGAACGACGGGTTCATCGCGCTCAAGGGCCGGTCGATCACCATCCTCGACGAGGTGCGGTTGGCCGAGCTCGCGAGCGACGACTGATCGCTCGAAGGAGACCTCATGGAACGGACAAAAATCGCCACCGGGACGAAATGGGAGCCCGTCGTCGGCTACTCGAGAGCCGTGCGCGTCGGGAATCAGATCTGGGTGTCCGGAACGACTTCCACGGACGCCGCGGGCGCTGTCGTGGGCGTGGGCGACGCCGGCATGCAGACGCGGCAGACGCTTGCCAACATCGCGTCGGCGCTCGAGCGGGCAGGCGCGAGCCTCGATGACGTCGTCCGCACGCGCATCTACGTAACGGACATCTCGCAGTGGGAAGCCGTGGGGCGCGCACACGGCGAGGTCTTCGCAACGATCCGCCCGGCGACGTCGATGATCGAGATCTCGCGGCGAATCGATCCCGACATGCTCGTGGAGATCGAGGCCGAGGCCATCGTCGGTGGAGATGGCGTGGCGGCGACATAGTTCACGACGGATTCGCCCCGTCGTGGCGAGTTGAAGGCCGTCGCCTTTCTCTTGGCGTCGCGGGCGGCAAGAGAGTCCGGGGGTGTCGGGACCGACGACGATTGCAGTATCCTTCAGTCGGCGAGCGGACCCGGCGTCGACCCTGGAAACGGACCGCTCGAATTTGCCGCTCTCGATCATGCACCTTCCATGAACTGCCCGAAATGTCAGCAGCCTATCGAATCGACGCACAACTACTGTCACGCCTGCGGCTACACCCTTCCGTCTGACGATTCCAGCGGCAACCGATCCTCGAAGTCCGGCGAGAAGCACGGCCACCAGCCGTGGTACCGGCGTCCCAAGTCCGTCCGTCTTGCCGGACAGATCACCGCAAGCGTCCTGAGCGGAGCCGTCGGAGCCATGATTGCCCTGCTGCTCGCGTTCTACGTCTTTGCGCCGGAGAACGGTCCGCTCTTCGGCAGGCGTTCGAACGTGGTCGTCGTCACTGCGGCGCCATTCGAGGAACGCTCGTCGCTCGGCCGGATCAATGCGTCATCATTGCTGTCCTTTCACGACTCCACATTTCTTGTCATCGACGATCTGACGGACGACGCCTTCTACGAGCTCAAGTTCTTCGCGGACGGCCGGAAGGCCGAGCCACTGCAGCGCCACGCCATTAGCGGGCTCAAGCCGCGAATGGTCGAGGACTTCGAAGGGTCGACGGCCGTCGAGGTGAATGGGCGAAAGTACTTTCTCGCGGTTTCGTCTCTCGAGAAGGATGAGGGCGAGAACACCGAGAACGGGTTCGTTCGAATCGCCGTCGGACAGGACGGAGGTTTGACGGGCGACGTCATGCCGGGATTCCGATCGTGGCTCGTCGCGAACAATCCGGCGATCGGTCAGCTGGCGGAAGGTCCGGACGGTCTCGATGTACAGGGTCTTGCGTGGGACCCGGTCCGCAATGTGGTGCTGCTCGGAGTCCGATCGGCGACGTCCAGTCGTCAACCGGTCGTCCTGGCGCTGCGGGTCAAGGACTGGAACGGCCCGTGGACGATCGACAATCTCGAGTCGTCCGAGGCAATCTCGCTGGCCGTTGCGACGGCTGAGAAGCCGAAGGGTATCTACAGTCTCGTTCGCCATCCGTCGAGGCCGGTATTCTACGCCGTCGTCCGGGACTCGGACGGACGGAGCGGGGCCGCCGAGTTGTACGTCTGGGACGGCGGCGCGAGCGGCACCGTGAAACTCATCCCGGACCTCGTATTCCATCCGGCGATGCGGCCCGAAGGGCTCGCGTTCGGCACGATTGGAGACCGACCGGCGCTCGTGATCGTGGATGACAACGGCGGCTATTCGGTCCTGTGGGTCGACGAGCTGCCTTTTCTCGCGAGTTGAGACGGCCGACACGGGCTCGCTACTTGCCACTGCAGCAGCGACATTAGCCGGGGACCACCCGCATCGTGCACTCCAGGAGGGACGCTCCGCCGGGTCCCCGTTCCCTGAGCCGCGAGCAGTAGCGAGCGTCCCACGGATGATGTCTGAAACCGCAGATTCGTCGTTACGGAAGGACAGGAGTGATCGGAACCGTTCGACCGTCCGCAAGCCGGCTCGCCACCGCTCGCGGTTCTGATGCTGGGCAGGATGCAGGCCTAATCCGCGAGACGCAGTCGATCGAACGCGAGCGACGACGGGGAGAGCCGCAGGCGCACGGCTCGAATCTCAGGCTGAACGAAGCAGTAGGACTGCCGATGGCAGAACGGAACGAGAAGCGCCTTCTCCGCAAGCAGCGTCTCGACGCGACGGTAGATGTCGTGCCGGGCATCCGGATCCGCCTCGACCCGGCCGGCCTCGCAGAGGCGGTCGAGTTCCGGACCGCCGACGAATCGTCCGTAGAGCCCGGCTTCCGAGTGCAGGACCGGATACACGAACGCATCGGCGTCCGGATAGTCGCCCAGCCAGCCTCCGATGATCACGTCGACCGTCGCTTCCCGACACGTCGCCTCGAGCGTTCCACCGGCGACGATAGACACGTCGAGCCGCACGCCTTCGCGCCCGAACGCGGCCGACAGCGACCGCTCGAGCGACTCGGCCACACCCGGGATCATCGCGGCCGTGAGCGTCAGCGTCGCCTCTGAGCGCTTCGGCGGAGCGTCGCCCCCCGGCACGCGCCGGGGCGGCTCGTACCCGAGCAGGCCGGGAGGGATGAGGCTGCGCGCCGGCATCGCCGACGCCCCGAAGCTCGCGCGTGCAAGCGCGTCGACGTCGACGCTCGACGCGAGGCGCCGCCGCAGCGATTCGTCGGCCAGCGGACCGGAGTGGGCATTGAAAACGAGGAAATAGGTCGCAAGTGTCGGGTACTCGTGCAGCAACGGCCCGTATTCCGGGTCGTTGCGAAGTGACTCGCGATCAATCGCGTCCAGGTTCCACGCCAGCGAATAGCGGTGCTCCCGAAAGCCCGTGAGAATGTCGGACTGCGCAAGGCCGAATCGGTGCGACAGACCCGTGCTTCGGGGAAACCCGGCGCGCCAGTAGTCCGGGTTCGCCTCCTGATCGAGGCGATGCCCGGGCTCGAATCGCGTGACGCGAAACGGGCCGGTGCCGATACAGGACCCGGGCACGGCGCCGTCGATGGCATCGGTTCCTTCAGGAACGATCGCTAGCGAGGAGTGCGTGAGCACAGCGGGGAAAATCCCAAGCGGCTCGTCGAGCGAGACGGTCAGTTCCGAATCGTCGACCACTCGGACGCCCTCGAGCGTCGGTGCGCGTCCCTCGTAGAGGTCAGCGGCGCCGCTCACCCGGTCGAGCAGCCATCGACGGTCCGGGAAACGCATCACGCGCTCGAAGGTATAGCGCACGTCACGAGCCGTGAGCGGCCGGCCGTCGTGAAAACGCACGCCTTCGCGAATCCGGATCCGATACCGGCGCCCTCCATCCTCGGTCGTTACTTCGGAGGCAAGCCACGGAGCGATCCGCGCACCCTTGCCCTCATGCGTGAGGGTCTCGAACACGGTGAGCACGATTCCGGCATGCACGTCATTGGGCTCAAGGCACGGATCGAGCGACTGCACGGTTGCGTGGTACGGAATCCGCAGAATCCCGCGCCCCGCGAGCGTCGTCTCACCCGTGACCGCCACGGCTGCTGCCTCCTCGAGCGGCGTGTCGACCGGAACCGGCGACATCGCGTCGAGCGGCTCGCTCCCGTTACTGCGAAGCCTGTCGGCTTCCTCGAGGAGTGATTGGGCACGCGCGTGATCGCCCCGGAGATTCGCCATCGTAGCCCCGACGTCGAGCAGCCGCACTAGACTCGAATCTCGACGCAGGGCGCGCGCCGCGTCGGTGCCCCGGGTGACCCAGCGACGTGCCGCATCGATCCTCCGGTTTTTCCACGCGAGCTCGGCCGCCACTACCATCACGTCGAGCTCGCGGGCGCGGTTGCGCGCGCGAGAGAACGCGTCGGACGCGATGCCGAGCTCGCGAAGGCCGTCGTCGATATCGCCCGCCATTGCGAGGGCCTCCGCAAGCAGGAGTCTCGCCTCGCCCTCGCCGGCGGCGTCAGAGCCCTCGCGCTCTAGCAGTCCGACGGCGGTACGCATCGCCCGAACGGCCTCGTCCGGACTCCATGCGTCGAGCGCTCGGCGTGCGAGGTGCGTTGCGTGTTCGACCGTCTTCTCAGCCACGTCGCCGTGGGCGTAGTGATGGACGAGTTGCGGAAGAATCCGCTCGATCCGGCCCGCGGCCTGCGCTTCGAGTTGCGCGGCGTGCCGCGCGTGCAGGAGCCGCCGCTTTCGGCGCGAAAGCGATCGAAGCAGGACCTTGTGAAGGGCCCCGCTCGTGAACGCGAGATCGTCGCCCCCTTTCTGCCGATGCTCCTCGAGAAAACCGGACTCGACGAGTCGTTCCACAATGGCGTCGAGATCCTCGACATCGGCGGCCATGATCTCTAGCTCGCGATACGGGAATCGGCGGCCGAGGACCGACGCCATTCGTAGCAGTTCGTGCTCGTGGACGGGAAGACGCTCGACGCGGCGCGTCACGGCCTGTCGAACCGTCAGGGGCAGTTCCTCGGTGAACTCGCCGGAATGCCCCGATGCCACCCACACGCCGTCGCTGCCTCGCTCGATTCGTGACGTTTCTACAAGCGATCGCACGAGCTCGCGGGTGAAATACGGATTGCCGGCCGAGACGTCGTGCAGTCGCTCGGCGAGCACCGGATCGACCGTGTCTTCTCCGAGGAGAAGCCCGACGAACGCGGTCTGTTCCTCGAGCGTGAACGGTTCGAGGGGAATCGCCGCAAACCGTCGCTCCTCGCGTAGCGCGTCGAGGAGCCGCGCACTGGCCTGCGGGCGTCCCAAGTCCGATGTCCGACTGGTCGCGACGATGAGGATCGGAAGCGGCTGAAGCCGCGAAACGAGGAACTGGACCGCAAGAAAGGCCACATCGGATGCGTGCAGGTCCTCGAGGCACACGACGAGCGGGCCCGTTCTCGCAATGCGAGCGAACGCCCGCGCGATCAGCTCGAAGACGGCCGTCTGGCTCTCCGGATGGTCGGTGTCGAGGGTCCGGCCGCCCGTCGACGAATCAAGACTCCGCAGCTCAGTCATCTCGCCGAGCACTGGGAAGAGCGCAGTCAGCTCGGGAAGCAGGTCGGCGACCGCGGCTGCGCCGTCGGAGCTCGACCGGATGACGTCCCGGATCGCATCGCAGAAGGCGTTGTAGGGAATGCCGAGGTCGGCCTCGGCGAACCGTCCGCGGACCACCCGGACCGCCGCGCCGTGCGCCAGCATTTCGACATAGTCGACGAGGTGCGACTTTCCGACGCCCGCATCGCCGGTGATCAGGACCAGCTGGCACTCTCCGGCCACCGCCATCTCGAGCCGGCGTCGCAGCGCGACGGTTTCCGCCTCGCGTCCGACGAGCATTGAAGACGCCGACGTGCGAGCGGTTGACTCTGATGTCGCCTGCGAGACGATGTGGTCCGCGAGCGCCACGGGCTCTCCACGTCGGTCTTCGTCGACGATCGCAAGGTCATGGCCGAAATCGTCGGCGGTCTGGTACCGGTCCTCGGGGAGTTTTGCGAGGGCTCGCAGGACGATGGCATCGAGCTCCGGCGGCACTCCGGCTGTAACCTCCGACGGCGGCCGCGCCGGTTTCACGAGATGCTGCGTGAGCAGGACGCTCAGTTTCGCTGCCGGAAACGGCGGACTGCCGGTGAGCATCTCGTAGAGCACGCAACCGAGCGAATAGACGTCGGCGCGCCCGTCGACAGGCGCGTTTTCGATCTGTTCGGGCGACATGTACCGGGGCGTTCCGATGATGGCGTTGCCCGACGTGAGGGTGTTGACGTCGGCATCGTGGCCTGTCCGCAGCTTCGCGATGCCAAAGTCGAGGACTTTTGCCATCGGACCTTCGGGCGTCGTCTCGAGAAAGATGTTGTCGGGCTTGAGATCGCGGTGCACGATTCCCGCCCGGTGTGCCGCCTGGAGCGCCGAGCAGACCTGGCGCGCAAGTCGAACGGCTGCGGCTGGAGCCATCGGCGACATTTCGGCGAGCTCATCGCTCAGCGGACGCCCAGCCAGGTACTCCATGACGATGTACATTCCGATGTCGGGCGCCACGCCGAAGTCGAAGATCGTGATGATGCGGGGGTGCTTGAGACTCGCGATGGCGAGCGCTTCGCGCTCGAATCGGGCAACGATCGGCGGCTCAGCGAGCGAGCGTGCGTGCACGAGCTTCACGGCGACTGTTCTCTTGAGGTTGAGCTGCGTGGCGCGATAGACGAGGCCCATGCCTCCCGCACCGATTCGGGCATCGAGCCTGTACCGGTCGGCGATGACCGTCCCGACGAGTCCGGGAGCGATCGACGACGGTTCATCGCGGACTTCAGCGACATCCTCCCGACCGTCGGACGGCTCGGTGACGGCGAGTGCGGCCGGCCCCTCGTCGTGCTCGCGCAGCAGCGTTTCGACGGCCTCGCGCAGGGCCACGTCGTTGGCGGCGGCATTGCGCAGAAACGCCTGACGCGCGAAGGGCGGGCACGCGATGACCTGGTCGAAGAGGTCCCGGATCTGTTTCAGGCGTTCTGCTGTCACGGCGGAGTTATTCGAGGACGGGCGGCGCGGCAGGCTCAGGTTGAGTCCGAGGGCGCGATCGGTGTAACGCTACCAGATCAAGCAGTTCATGGCTTTGCGCCTTTGCGCCTTTGCGCGAACGATCTTCAAGAGGCGAAGAGGTTCACGCAAAGGCGCAAAGACGCAGAGGACGAGTGAACCTCAGACTGCCGCCGATCCAGCCACCGTCCGCTTGAATCCCGGCACCGTGATCCGCCATTCGGCGCGAGTGCCCGCCGATCCGCTCGTTGCACCACTGAAAGCTTCCTGGATGCGCGACGTGATCGCCCCGATCCGCCCGCTGCCAATCGGCAGCCCGTCGAGCTCGCGGATACCCGTCACTTCGCACGCCGTTCCCGTCAGGAAGGCTTCGTCGGCCGAACGCAGGTCGTCGAGCGTCATCGTGCGAATCTCGGCCTCGATGCCAAGGTCACCGGCAAGTCCGAGCACTGCGTCGCGGGTAATACCCATCAGGATCGACGATCGCGCGTCGTTCGTGACGAGCCTTCCATCGCTCACGAGGAACAGGTTCTCGACCGCGCCCTCGGCGATCGTGCCGTCGGAATTGGTCATGAGCGCCTCGTCGAAGCCTCGCGACATCGCCTCGCGAACGGCGAGTCGTGACCCGATGTACTGACCGCACGCCTTTGCAGTGGATGGCAGCATCGACGTGTGGATCTTGTGGTACGGCGAGAGCGTGAGTCGGACGCCGAGCGCTTTCGCTTCGGGCCTGACGTGACCCATGTCCGGCCACGCGAGGATCGCCACTTCGATCGGACAATCGACGCGAATGCCGAGATTGTCGGTCCCGGACCACACGATCGGACGGATGTAACAATTGCGCAGTTTGTTTGCGGCGATCACCTCGAGCGTGGCTTCGATCAGCTGCTCGTGGGTGAACTCGTGAACGAGGTTGTACACAGCCGCCGATGCGAACAGTCGGTCCATGTGCTCCGGAAGCCGAAAGACCGCCGGACCGTCGACGCCGTCGTAACAGCGGATGCCTTCGAAGACTCCGGTGCCGTAATGCAGGGCGTGGGTAGCGACGTGCGTCGTCGCATCGTCCCATCGGACCAGAGCTCCGTTGAGCCACACGTATTCGATACCTTCAAATCCCATATCGGCACCTCCTGCAGGTTATGCGCGTCGGCTCCGAGACCGCGCGCCAGGACGCATGCGGTTTCACCTCCATTTTAGGCTGCAGGACCCGAGCATGGAATGGGCATTGAAAGGAAGTTTGGCCCGAATGCTTCATGTTGTAAGGTGAAATCGATCATGACGAGCACTATTGACAAGCAGCTCGATGCGATCGGATGGAGAATCCTGGCGGAGCTCCAGGCGAACGCCCGGATCTCGTATGCCGAGCTCGGCCGACGCGTCGGTCTCACGACACCGGCGGTGTCTGAGCGCGTGCGGCGGCTCGAGGAGTCGGGGGTCATTGCGGGCTTCCGGACCGAGGTGGATCCCGCGAAGGTAGGCCTGCCGATCACGGCATTCATCCGGATGAGCATCGTCGGCGACGTCTCGAACGCGCTCGTGGCGCTCGTTCGCGAGTTGCCCGAGGTTGTCGAGTGTCACAAGGGGACGGGCGGAGACTCGTTCATCCTGAAAGTGACGGTTCGATCGGTTGCACACCTCGAGGCGCTCATCGACCGGCTGATTCCCTTCGGCACGACGTCGACTTCGATCGTGTTGTCATCGCCGGTCGAACGCAGAACGATCGAGCGCGAGGACATCGTCGGCGACTGAGTCCGCGTTTTTTCGGTGGCCGCACAACTTTTCCGCGGCGGGCTCGATCATGGGTCCGACCGGAGAGTCCGTGTACATCGCAGACGAGGCGAGCCGGTCGTTCGACCGATTGACGCGAGACGCGAGGCGGTGCATTGTGAATCATGGAGGCCCTAACCAATGGCAGAGTATGACCTGGAGCTGAGAATGCAGCTGTTGGGGGAGAGGATCGAGAGGTCCCGCGAAGAATCGGAACGCAAGTGGCAGCAGACTGAGAAGGAGTACGCGATCCTCAGGCAGCTGCAGGCCGAGGGGATGCGAGAGACGTTCGCGCTCAGGGAGTTGTGCGCTGATCTCAATGCGGCCAGTCGGAGACACGATCAACAACTCGACAGGCTGGAAGCGAAGATAGATGCGACCTTCGACAAGCTTGACGCGAAGTTGGATGCGACCTTCGGCAAGCTTGACGCGAAGTTGGATGCGACCTTCGGCAAGCTGGACGCGACCATCGACCGGCTATCTGCGGAGACCGCGGCGAGCTTCGCACTGCACGATCAGGCCCTCACCCGACTCGAGGTCTTCGCCGCAAGCCACAGCGTCGATCCGGAGGCGCACCGGAAATTCCGGGAGTCCTTCGGGCTCCCGTAGACGCCACGTACTTTCACGGAAAACATTGATTACATTGCGCTTTTAGTGATTTCGGCTCGGTTCGCGCGTGAAATTGCTTCTCCGGGCGTCGAAAATGACGGTTGGCGCGTCCTGCGTGTGGGTTCCAGTTCACGAATTGGCGGTCACCTCGCCATAGTGCAGGTTCACTCGCACCGTCCGCAAAGTGCTGAAAAGCATGGTGTTCCGGCGCCACGCACGGGCTGGGCGGGGACTTTCTCGTGCAATCGCGAGAGCATTCGACGGCAATGCAGCAAGTCGTACCTGAAAGGAAAAAAGCCCACCATCTTGCGAGGGGTCGGACCGCTTACCGCTCTATCTTGTGTGCATGCTCTGTGGCTCCGCGGCTCCGTGTCTCTGTGTGCGTAGCGTCTGAAGAGCTTCGCACACAGAGACACGGAGCCACGGAGGCACAGGCCACTACGCCATGTCGTAGGCCTGCTTGAGCCAGCCGATCAGCTCCGCATCCACTTCGTCGACGGTCTCGACGCGCACGCGATGCGAGACCATCGCGTTCCAGCTGCCTGCGCTCTCGAGCCGACCGGATGGCTCGACGCCCTTCAACTGAATGCCGACATCGAACCGCGTCGCCGTCGACGGATGCAGGCACGCAAACTGCTTCGATCTTCGCAGGCTCACGTATGCCTGCTTCGGCGCGAGCTCGACGTCCTTCCCGAATCGGTTGATGTGGTTCATCAGCGCGTTGTAGATCGGCCGCAGATCCGCCTTCTTGCCGGCGAACAGCCCATCGACGGCACTGCCGCCGCCGGTCGATTTCGGCGCTGCCGTCGGCCGTCCCGTCGCAGCCGCCATCGACGGATGGTCCTTCATCGCATGCACGATCGCATTCGCGTAGCCGTGGCCGATGCCGTGCTCGCTCTTCAGGTAGTTGACGATCTCGCCGTGTTTTTCCTTTCCGCATCCGCGGGCAATCTCGATCCACTGGGCGAGCGACTTGCCGGTCTTCGCCTCGAGGTTCTTCATCATCGTCGCCATTGCATCATCGGGGGTAGCCATTGGGAATTCTCCTCTGTCGTGAACTGGTCGTGTGCGTCCGGCTTATCCGTTGCTCCGCGCGAGGAAGGCGGCGAGCGACGTGAGCGTGTCGCGCCAGCCGCGTTCGCAGCCCTCGTAGAAGGCATCGGCGACCGCGTCCGCCGGAAAGCCATCCTGACGCACCGTAAGTCGAGAGCCGCCGTCGTGAGGCTCGACGACGAACTCCGTGGTGAAATCGGCCGCGAACGGGAGCGGTCCCGATCGGGCAAAATACGCATATTCTCCGAGAACGAGCCGTCGCGGCGCATCCGCCGCCAGGATGCGGGCCGTCGTGATGTACTCCGGCGCATCCTCGTCGTCTCCCCACGCCGCCGACCAGATGCCGCCCTCGCGCGCGTCGACGATCGCGCGCGCCGCCGACCACCACGCGCGAATAGCACTCGGAGTGACGAGCGCGGCGAAGGCGCGATCCGGAGGCGCATCGAGTTCGATCGAGGCGACGTGACTGCGGGTGGACATGAAGTAGCGTCCGCGGCGTGGATGTGAGGCTTGCCGAGCGCGGCCGATCAGGACTCGTCTTCGAACTCCGTGTACTTTCGTGCAGAACCGTGCGATTTGGCAACCGGGTACTTCACTTCGTTGAGCGAAAGCTTGTCGCGAAACGCCCGGCCGAGATCGATGCCCTGGTCGTGTGCGATCAGCAGCACCCAGTAGAGGACGTCCGAGAGTTCGTGACCGAGCGCATCGTGATTCGCTTCGAGATGCGTCTCGAGCTCGTCGCCGTTGCGCCACTGCATGAGCTCGAGCACCTCGGCTGTCTCGAGCGCGAGCGAAACAGCCGTGTCTTTGGGCGTGTGGAACTGTTTCCAGTCGCGTGCGTCGCGAAAGGCCACGACGGCGGCCGTGAGCTCCTGGATCGAGTCAGCCGTCGACTCGCGCTCGCCATCCTTCGCGCGCTCGGACGCGTCTCCACTCACGATGCCGGCTCCCACGCCAGCGCGACGAGCTGCACGGCGATGTTCGTCTTCTTCGGTTTGACGACGACCGTTTCGAGCTGCTCGGCCGCGGCTTCGGCAACTGCCGTCAACTGAACAATGTCGGACTGAAGTGCGGATTCGAGCTCGGCCATCTGTTCTCCAACAGCAGCGAGGTCCGCGTTTGCTCGGTCGACGTCACTCGATTCGCGCGATGCACGGGAAAACGAGCGCGAAGCGGAGCCGGCCTTGGTGATCATCGATCCTCTGGAACCGAACAGCGACCCGAAGATCGCACTTCCGACCGAGAGAGCCGTGTCGAGTTTCGACGCGCGGCTCTGTTCGGTCTGGCGCTGGAGCGCCTGTTCGGCGCGCCGCTTCCGCTCCTCGAGCTGGGCGACCTTCGGCGCGTATTTCTGGCGCAGCTTGTCCACTTTTCCGTCGCGGTCCTCGCGGGCGACCTGCGAGAGACGGATCCTGAAGTCGCGCTCCGATTCGCCGACGTTCGAGCAGATGCCGAGCGCGGGACTGCACAGCAGGTCGAGCGTGGCGTTTGCGCCGAGCCAGGTTACGTACTCCTTCGACCACTTCGCGTAGCTCTTTCCCTTCCCGGCCACCGCGGGCAGCGCCGCGAAACTTGCGCCCTCGACGGGCGCGCGCTCGAGGTCCGCAACGCTGACGTCGGATTCGCGAGCCTGATGCCAGTCGACGGGAACGGGATTGTCCGTGATTGGCGTGACGTGCGTGAAGGTCCGCATCGTGTCGACCTTTCGCTTCGCATCGACGAACTGGACGTTCGCACACGCGAGCACGGTGGGACCGTACGCAACTCCGGCAGCTGATGGAGCCGCCGGAAGGAAATATTCGGCGACATCGGGCTCGACCATAGGTCGCACACCCGCAGAAGCCGTCGACGTCGCGGGAGTGGCCTGGGGCGGTGCGGCAGCGGCCGCCGCCGAAACGACTCCCGAAGCAGCCGGCTCCGCGGAAATTTCAGTCGACGGAGCTGACGCGAGCTGACGGATCTCCTGCCGCGTGAGCGGTCCTCGCAGGTACGACAGCGTCCATCGCGTCTTGAACGTCACCGGCGCGCTCTCGTGGACACTGTGCAGCAGGAACACCCGCTTGCCGAGTGACGCGAGCGTCTGCTCCATCGCGCCGCGGTCGAATCCGCCGCCGGCAGTCGCGCTGGCCCCCTCGAGGCCTTCGAGCACGCGCGCCTTGTCGCGTTCGGTCTGCAGCCGTCCGATGAACCACGTCCCCGTGTTCGACAGTCCCTTGTAGTCGATGTCGACCGGGTTCTGCGTCGCGAGCACGATTCCGACGCCGAAGGCGCGCGCCTGCTTCAGAAGCGTCAGCAGCGGGCGCTTCGACGGCGGCTCAGCGGACGGGGGGAAATACCCGAAGATCTCGTCCATGTAGACGAGCGCCCGCAGGCTCGACGTGCCCCTCTGCGCACGCGTCCACGCGAGCACCGTGCCCAGCAGGAGCGAGACGAAGAACATCCGCTCCGCATCGTCGAGGTGCGCGATCGTGAAAATCGCGATCCGCGGCTTGCCGCTCTCCGTGTATAAAATCCGGTCTATGTCGAGCGATGCGCCCTTGAGCCACGGCTGGAAATTCGGTGACGCGAACAGGCTGTTGATCGCGCTCGCGAGCTCGAACCGATCGTCCGGTGGGTAGAACGCGTCGACTCCGAGCACCCCGATCTGTTCGAACGGCGGCTTCTGCACGGCGAGGATCAGTCCCGCCGCGTCGACGCCCCGACCGTTCATCCAGGCGTCGGCGAAAATCGTCGAGAGCAGGATGTGGTCGCGGCTCTTCGCGGGATCCGCATCGCGGCAAGCAGTCCAGAAGCGCCGTGACGGTCGACGAAATCTGATCCCGGAAGAGATCCTCGTCCTCGCGCATCGCCTCGGGTGGCGCGGCGAACGATCCGAGGATGTTCACTGGCGTTCCGGCACTCGAACCCGGCGTGTAGATCGCAAACTCCGCCGCGGCCTGCATGCGGCGGATACGCTCGCCGTCCTGGCCCCAGTCGGCAATGCCCTTGGCCCAGAACTCGGCCTGCTGCTTCGCGAAGTCGTCGGGCGAGATGCCGGCGGTCCGCGCGTCGTCCTCGTTGATCCACGGACGGAAGTCGCTCGGACGCATGTCGGGAAACTGGAGCAACAAATTGCCAATGTCGCCCTTCGGGTCGATGACGATCGCCGGGATGCCGTCGATGGCGGCTTCCTCGAGCAGCCCGATGCAGAGGCCCGTCTTGCCGCTGCCGGTCATGCCGATGCAGACGGCGTGCGTCGTCAGGTCTTTCGAGTCGTAGAGGAGCGGTGTATCGGGTGACTCGCCGGTCTGCAGATCCACCGGACGGCCGAGGTAGAAGACGCCTAGCTTCTCGTAATCGGTCATGCGCTTGTCCTGTTAATCGTGAAAATCCTGCAATCCTGTCAACTCTTCTCTCAGCTGGTCGAGGAATCCTCGGAGGAAGGCCGTGCGTCGTGCGGCTTCGGCGCGGCCGGCAGCCGTCTGCATCGTCGACTCGAGCGTGAGCAGCTTCGCGTAGAAATGATCGACAGTGAACTGTCGGTCGTCAGGCGCGCGTTCGCGGCAAAATGGATCGGCGGGGCTGTAGAGCGTGCGTCCCATCGCGCCTCCCAATCCCAGGCAGCGCGCGAGTCCGACCGCGCCGCTTCATTTCGGGCTTCATCACGGGTGTCTTCATGTGACGGCGAGAGTACGACGTGGGGCGACTCGTGCCAACTCTGGTCTTGCGCGAAGCACCCTGGAGTGCGGCGCGAAGCGCCGGGTTGGATTGTTGATCCAAAGCGGCGCTTCGCGCTCCTGGGCGCTTCGCGCAAGAGCGAGCTACAGGTGTCGGACTCACGTCGTCTCGGCGTCCGGCTCGAGCGTCGGCTCGTCGTCCTCGTCGAACGAGCGCCGCCGAACTGTCCCGACGATGGCACCGAACAGGCACGCGATCGCGACCACGAACGCCACGAGCCCGAACACGAACTTGGCCCGAGTCGCCGTGCCAAGCAGCGTCATCGATCCCGCAGCAACATCCGGGTAGGCAGCGATCAGCTGCGAGAGTGTCAGGTTCTCAACGAGCTCGGCGGCGAGCAGTCCGGCGGGAAGGACCGCGAGCCCTCGCCACGCGATCCGCCGTCCGAATCGCTCGACGCAGAAGAGGATGAGGATTGCGATGACCGCTGCCGCAAGCGCCGCATTGATCGAATCGAGCTGCTGGAATGACGCGTAGGCTTCGCGTCCGTCAACTCCGAGCGTCTCAAGAACCGTTGAAACGTCGATCGCCGCCGTGACCGGCCATTCCTCGAGGAGAGGAGCCGGCGCCACGCGCGACGCAACAGCCTCGTAGCGACTGCCGAAGAGAAACAATGAAAAACCCAGCCATGCTGCAATCGACAAAGCCAGCATCCACCCTGCTATCACCCTGCGCATTCCTTCGCTTCCCTCCGCTTCATTTCCGCCTGCCCGGCCCTGCCTTCGACAAACAGTCCCCTCAGTCTAGCCACCTTCCCGGACGAGCCGTCTCAGAATCACGCGCATCTGTCGCTGCCGCGCCTCGGCCGACCACGTGTGGTTCGACGGATATTCGACGTCGAGCAACCGTTCAGCACGGTCGTTGAGCCCTGCGAGCTCGAGGGGCAGGAGCGAGCTCAGCATCTCGTCGGTTTCGGCCTCGTACGCGCGCATGACGGCGAGCTCCGCGACTGCGCGGCGCTCGATCTCGGCATCGAGCTCGGGGTTGGCGCCTCGCTGCAACACATCGACCGCCGCCGCGCGCACCCGCAACTCCACGGGAGCCTCGAGATCGGCCTTGAGCAGCGACATCAGGAACGCCGGCGGGCTCTTCAACTTCGCGTGATCGATAGACGAGCGGAAGTACTCGACGATACGGCTGGCGCGATCGAGCTGCTCGCGCTCGAGCGTCCGCGCGTGCTTGCGCGCGACTGCCGGGTGCACGCCCACGGCGATCAGATCGTCGCCGAAACGATGCGCCTCGTCCTCCGAGATCGCGCCGCCGTCATCGGCCGAACCCTCGAGGTCGTCGAGCTCTGGCAAAGCGAGCTGCGCCTTCGCGCGGCGCTCGATCTCGTTGAGAAACGCCTTGCTGTGATGAAAAACGATCTTGTAGCGCTTTGCCCCTAGACCGACGGCGCGTTCTATCGCCCAGTCGCGAATGTAACCCTCGCGAATGAGCTCGTCGAGCGACGGCCCGAGCTGCTTCTTGATGTCGGCCGGAAACTGCTCGACCTTGATGTCGAGGATCTTCGCAAGATCCTCGTAGAGCTTCTCGAACTTGCCTGTCCGGCGCGATGCGAACAGCCACACCTGCAGCAGCGGCACAAGCGCGCGGCTGATCTCGTTGCGCAAGCGCGAGTACTTCTCGTAGTCGATCAGCAGCAGATATCCGTTCTTGAAGTTCTCGATCTGCCAGCTCGACAGCCAGATGCAGTGCCGGCGCGCGGTAGTGCCGTCCTCGAGCTCTTCACCCTTGAGAAGCACGCGATCGAAGACGCGGAAGACGTCCTTGGACCATTGCTTCTTGCCGGCGTTCCAGATCGCTGATTCGCTGACGATGGTGGTCGTGGCGAGCCGAAGCAGCTGGTTCTCGAGGTCCTCGTAGTTGTCTCCGCTGAGCGTCTTGCCCTGGCGTCGAAGCAGTTCCGCGGGCGAGAGCTCGAGCATTGCGGGAATCCGGGCACCTCGCGAAACGGCTTCGGATACAAATGAAAGGATCGAGAAGTAGCAGTCCTGGTCGGACGTGCGCGGGAAGCCGAACTTCTTCGAAGCGATGATCGTCGCCGATACGTCGATCATTTCGCCGCCGATCGTTCGCTTCAGGGTGATGGTCCGCTCGGTCGACTTGTCTCTGGGGATGCCTCCGCGGACACTGAAGAAGCCCAGCGTTGCGAGGCTCTTTTCGACGCGAATACGTTCCGGCCCGTTACCGGCTCGAGGTGCGGAGGTGCCCGTCTTCTTGCGTGGCATTCGACACTCCATCCCGAACAAGGTCATCAACAACATATGGCGGTAGGCGCCGAACCCGACCACTTGTTGTTGTACATATCAGAACATGGGTCTAAGAAACATCAGAGGTGCCGGCAGGATACGAACTGCAGGCGGACATGGCAAGAAAAATCCGATGCAAGTGCGACATTTCTCAGGACCAAGTGCGAGAAACTCGGATCGAAGTGCGACAAAGTCGGATGGAAGTGCGCGGTCTGAATTTCGGCATATCGACCCGATTCGTCAAGCTTTTTGTCCGGCGACAGCCCTTCGTCAAGCAAAGTACCGCCGGCCGTGGAATTGAGCCGATTCGTCGGACGGAAGTGCGAAATCCAACCGATGCGTCCGATTCCGGGTGATCGGCGATTCGGATGGAAGTGCGGAATTTGTTGCGGGGAGTTCAGTTCCGAAACGGCGTCGAGTGGAAGGAATCTCTGGAAGCAATGATGTCCACGCCATTCTGAGCTGGAAATGGACTGCGGCTAAAACATTCATAATCAGTTGGTTACAGTCATTCGTCGGACGGAAGTGCGTTGCGCCCCGGCGCATCGGGAGCTCGGTCGCTGCAGGCTCCAATCCTCGGACGGAAGTGCGAGATTGTCTCCGGAGGAATAAGCGGAATCCGGTGAATCCCGGTGCGGTTGCGTTCGAGGCCAGGGGGCGCAAGTCCATGAAGCATAGCGGCTTACACGGCGATTCGGACGGAAGTGCGACCTCACGAACTGCTTGAAATGTCCCAACTCCGCCAACGGCTAAGTGCTTGGAGGACAGTGAGTTCATTCACAGGTCCAGTGTTCGGAACACGAACCGGGGATCACGCGGGCAGGACGAATGTACCTTCATGAAAGTCATTGCAATCAACACTTTCCGGTTGATGTCTCGGATGGAAGTGCGGATCCGGCGGTTCCGAAACTCGGATCGAAGTGCGAACTCCTGATGATTCACCGACTTGCGGTGTCGGACCGAAGTGCGAGCATGAACACATGTGATCCATGCATCCGAGGAGACTGGACTTGTGCTGTGGAGGGCGTTCGTGGCGTGCTGTGGCGTGATCTGACTTGTGCTCGGCCCGACGCTGGGTTGGGAACTCGCGCCGATTGGCCGAGAGCCCGGAGGGCGCCGAGGGGCCGACTGTGAACTCGCGAACACATGGAGATCACAGTCGGCCCCTCGCTGCGCTCGGGGTTCTGGGTCTGATATGGTTTGATTCGGACTCCGAAAGAGTCCGCGACGATTCACGCCACTTCATCGAGTCATTCCTCCTACAAACCGTTCATCCGGCGTTCAGACAGGGCATGATGTGATCGTCGAGCGCGCTACATCCGCGGTGCGCGCGTCCGACCGTGATCTCAATGCGAATTCTCCTTGTCGAAGACGACCGCCAGCACGCCGCGATCATTGCCCGCGGCCTGCGAAAGCACGCCTTCGCGGTCGACGTTGCGTCGGACGGCGACGAGGCCCTGTTTCTCGCCCAGACCAACGAGTACGACGTTCTCGTCCTCGACGTCATGCTGCCGAAGCGAGACGGGTTCGAAATCTGTCGAACGTTGCGTGAAGGCGGCTCTAACGTTCCAGTGCTCATGCTGACAGCGCGCGACGCCGTCGAGGACCGGATCACCGGTCTCGAGACCGGTGCCGACGATTACCTGACGAAGCCCTTCGACTTTGACGAGTTCGTCGCCAGAGTTCGAGCCCTTCTAAGACGACCGCGACGTTACGAGGCGCCGGTGCTTCGGGTCGGCGACCTGTCGATCGACACCGGTGCCCGTAAGGCACGCCGCAGGGACCGCGACATCCTTCTGACCTCGAAAGAATTCGCCCTGCTCGAGTATCTCGCCCGAAACGCCGGGCGAGTCGTCGGACGCGCTGAAATCTCCGAGCACGTCTGGGACAGCAACTACGACGCGTTCTCGAACGTGATCGACGTATTCATCCGGCGATTGCGGCGAAAAGTCGACGAAGGCGAGGACCGGCGACTGCTCCAGACTCGTCGCGGGGCCGGGTACGTGCTGTCGGCGGATCCGGCACTCGCAGTCCGCCCTGGTGAGACGGGGGACGACTGATATGGTCTTGCCCGGCTTCGGACGACTGCCCATTCGAGTTCGGCTCACCCTCGCGTACGCAACAGCATTGGCCGTGGCGATGATCGTGCTGTCGGCGGTGACCTACGTTTCGATGCGGCAGACGCTGTATGCCGAGTTCGACGACGACCTTCGGAAGAACACGCAGGCACTGGCCGAGCGCCTCGATCACGAATTCCAGGAGGGAGACTCGGCCCGCGAGGCGTCGGCATCGCTCGTTCGAAAGTCCCTCTTTCACAACCTCGTGCTCGAAATCCGTGCCGACGACGGTTCGATCGTCGCAGCGTCCGAGGATCTGGGCGGGGAGCAACTCGCTGCGGAAATCGATCTCGCCACGGTTCCGGAACTTGACGCGGGAATCGGCCGCCATCGTCTCGCTGAATTCCCGCTCGATACGGCCGGTCTCGAGGTCGCGGCCATCGGCGTGCGGCATCCCGGAGACGGCCGCGTGTACGTGCTCGTCGCTGGTGCGGGTCGATCCGTTGTCGAAAGGGCGCTGGGAGCGCTTCGCCGACCGGCGCTCACGCTCGTTCCGCTGCTGCTCGGCGTGGCAGCGGCCGGCGGCTGGTGGCTCGCGCGCCGAGCCCTGTCGCCCGTCGCCGCCATGGCCGAACAGGCCCGGCAGATGGGCGCGAACCGACTCGAGCGCCGACTGGTCGTGGACAATCCGGACGACGAACTGGGCGCATTGGCGAGGACGTTCAACGAGCTTCTCGATCGGTTGCAGTTGGCGTTCGAGCGAACGCGCCAGTTCATGGCCGACGCCTCGCACGAAGTACGCACGCCGGTTGGCGTGATCCGTTCAGGGGCTGCTGTCGCCCTCACGCCCCCGGTCACGCTCGACGAGTGCGTCGAGACACTCGAGATCATTGCCGATCAGACGAGTCGCATGAGCCGGCTCGTCGACGACATGTTCTTTCTCGCGCGCGCCGATGCCGGCGCGCGCGACGTCGATGCTCGCGCGTCCGTCGACCTGAACGAACTTGTCGCCTCGTGCCTGCGCACGGCCGCGCCGCTTGCGGCGGAGCGCGGGGTCGACCTCGCCGGGCAGGAGGCTCAGGTCCCGGCCGCCGTGTGTCTTGGCGACCGTGCTCGTCTCGAGCAGATGCTGATGAACCTCATCGTCAACGGCATCAACCACGTCCGCCAGGGCAATGCTGTGCGCGTCGCTCTTCGGCGCAGGGACGAGCCGCAGCCCGGGGCGCTGTGCATCGAGGTCCGTGACAACGGCCCGGGAATACCCCCCGAGCATAGCGAATCCGTCTTCGAGCGTTTCCGACGCCTGGATCCGTCACGATCTCGCGACACCGGCGGAAGCGGGCTCGGACTGCCGATCGCGCGCTGGATTGCGGAGGCGCACGGAGGCTCGCTCGTGCTCACCGAGGCCGCAAGCGGCGGATGCGTCTTCACGGTCACGTTGCCGGCGGCTGTCAATCCGGCGTGAGCCTCGGCGTTTGCGCGAAGCGCTTCGCGCAAACGGCCACCGTTCATCGGGCTGTAATGTACGAATCGGTACCGTGGATGCTCTGTAGTCACGAGTCCGTCTGCTCAGGCGAATCCGGGTCACTCTGGACCACCACCAGCGGAGCCAGCGCAACGGCGAATTCGAGCAAGTGTGGGGGGAACGGGTATGGGTGTTTCAAACGAGACATCAGAGACAGAGGTGAGGACGGGGATCTCGCGTCGCGAGATGCTCCGCAGCCTGGCAATTGCCGGCGGGGTGGCCACGATTGCTTCGCACTCGGGTATCGCACTGGCCGGTTCACCAGTGGGCGGATCGTCCGCCGTTCCGGTCCGGTTCGCGCTCCTGGGAGATTGGGGCGACGGCGATCAGAACACGGTAAAGATTGCGCGACAGATGTCATCAGTTCACGACCGCGCGCCGCTCGAGATGATTGTTACGGCCGGCGACAACATCTACCCGAATGGCTCGGCCTCGGACTTCCGCAGCAAGTTCGAGCAGCCCTTCGAGCCACTTCTCACGCGCGGCGTTCCGGTCTACGCCTGCCTCGGCAATCACGACGTCCGTTCCGGTCGAGACGCCCAGGTCAATTAT
Source organism: Blastocatellia bacterium (assembly GCA_016705245.1). GTDB lineage: Bacteria > Acidobacteriota > Blastocatellia > UBA7656 > JADIYM01 > JADIYM01. Next base: position 36,041 of record JADIYM010000016.1, read on the forward strand.
CCGCTCTTTCACATGGGTGGCCGAAACTACTATTCGCATGTCGCGGGTAACGGCATGGTCGAGGTCTTCGTGCTCGATTCGACCGCGATGGACAGGGCCCAGCTCGCGTGGCTCGATGGAGCACTCGGACGATCTACGGCATCGTGGAAGGTGGCAGTCCTTCACCATCCACCGTTCTCGTCCGGCAAGCGGCACGGTTCGGACACATCGGTCCGCGCGGACGTCCATCCGCTCTTCAGGCGCCACGGCGTACGCGTCGTCTTCAGCGGACACGACCATATCTACCAACGCGTCACGCTCCAGGACGATATCCAGTACTTCGTGTCCGGGGCCGGCGGCAAGATCCGCGTCGGCGACGTGAAGCGAGACGATTCTCTCGTCGCCTCGGCCTACGATGACGACAGCCACTTCATGCTGCTCGAGGCGGACGCGTCGGCCTTCCGATTCCAGGCGATCAATACGATCGGCCAGGTTGTCGACTCGGGCACTGTTCGTGGACGAACCGCCGCGACATCAGTCCTTCGTCGGTTCGCTTCCCAGGCCGTCATCGGCTGACTCAGCTTGCATTCGACGTAGGGGCCTGTTCAGTGGCCCCCGCAGCAACTGCAGGCACGTTCGTGCCGGCAGTCCCAAGTCCCGAATCTCAGGCGGTATTCTCGTGACACATCGAACGTGGTTCGAGTCGGCGAGCCGAGCCAACGGTTCGCCCAGACGGAGTTCATCGCACGCGTTCTCGCGGACGCTTCCGGTTGCGCTTGCAGTCGCGCTCCTGGCGCCCGTCGGCGCGGTCGCTAGCGCGCAGTCGCCGACGGACATTGAACGGCAGACCGGCCACGGTGCCGTGCGAACGGCTGGATCGGATCCGGTGATCCCCGACGGCGTGATTCTGGCCGACGGACTCTCCGATGACGAGGCCGTCGCGCTAGCGCTCTGGAACAACGCGGCCTTCCACGCCGACCTCGCGGCGCTCGGTCTCGCCCGCGCGGATCTCGTCGAGGCCGGGCTGCTCAAGAACCCGATCCTTTCGTTCCTGTTTCCGCTCGGCCCAAAACAACTCGAAGCGACCGTCACGCTTCCGCTCGAGATCTTCTGGCAACGTCCACGCCGGGTCGCCGCGGCGAAGGTGGACCTCGAACGAGTGGCGACCGGGCTCGAGCAGAATGCCCTGGACCTCGTGCGCGACACGCGCCTCGCGTTCATCGATGTGCTCCTCGCGCAGGCTCGCGCCCGACTCGCGCACGAGCCGGCGGAACTTCGGCGTGAAGTGGCGTCGCTCGTCGAAGCGCGGCTCAGGGCGGGCGAGATCGCAGAGCTCGAGCTCATTGCGGCACGAGCGGACCTCGAGGCCGCCGACGAGATGGCGGTCCGACGCGATGGCGACGTCGTCATCGCTCGAACGCGACTGGGATCCCTCACGAACCTCGAAGACCTCCTCACATCGATCGCGCTCACGACACCTCCCGCCGAACCGGCCGTTCCCGCGAATCTGGACGCGCTTGTCACCGCCGCCCTCGCGGCCCGCCCGGACTTGCGCGCGTCCGAGCTGGCGATCGAGGCGGCGGCGAAACGCGCGAAGTGGGAAGCGTCCAAAGTTGCTACCCTCTCCGGAATCCTCGACATCAACGGCTCCGGCAAGAAGGGGTTCGAGGCCGGACCAGGCATCGCCGCGGAACTTCCGATCTTCCATCAAAACAAGGGCGGAAGAAGCCGGGCAGCCGCCGAGGTCGAACGCGCCGCGCGGCAGTTCCTGGCTGTTCGCGAGCGGATTCTACTCGATGTTCGCCAGGCATACGCGGAGGTTGCGCAGGCTCGTGCGTCGCTCGACGCGCTTCGACAGTCCGTGATGCCCGAGGCAAGCGAAACGGTGAAGGCCGCGGAGCTGGCGTTCCGCGACGGCGACCAGTCGTACCTCTTCGTTCTTGAAGCCACGCGAAGGCTCGCCGACGCACGCCTCGCCGAGGCGGAAGCGCTCGCCAACCTTCGACGGGCCACCGCTCGCCTCGAGCGCGGTCTCGGGAGGAAACATGACTTTAAGCCCTGACACCGGAGTGCTCATGCCATCGAATGTGTCATCTGGAACGCTCAAGCCGGCAAGTCGCGCCGTGCGAACGATCGTGGTCCTCGGAATCGCGTTGCTCGCTCTGGGTGCCGCCGGTTGCGGCTCGAAGGCGCCGAACGCCGCCACAAGGTCGGCACCGGCAAAGATCGACAACCCCGAAAAGGAGTCGGACCTCGCGACCATCACGCTGACACCCGAGGCCGAGACAAGGCTCGGTATCCAGTACTCGCAAGCCGAGTTCACGAGCGTGAGCCGATCACTGACCGTTTCGGGCGAGATCGTCCCGACGGCCGATGCTGTCGTGTCGGTGTCATCGCCGATGGCGGGAACACTGCTACCCGGGGATACCGGGCTGAAGGTCGGCACGCCCGTCAGAAAGGGTCAGGCTGTCTTTCGCCTTCAGCCGTACCTCGCCCCGGAGCGCGGCCTGTCGACGCAGCTCGAGCGCGACATCGCCTCCGCCGAGACGCGGATCGCCGCGGCGAAGGTCCGCCTCGCGCGGGCTGAACAGCTCGTCCGCGACAGGGCGGGTCCGCAGAAGGCGGTCGATCAGAACCGCGAAGAGCTCGCGCTTGCCGAGAACGACGCCCGAGCCGCCCGCGAACGTCTCGAGAAGCTCAAGGCGTCGCCAGCGGCTGCCGACGTCGTGATGTCGGTCGCTGCCCCGCGCGACGGTGTGCTCCTGCGCGTGAACGCGGCGGCCGGACAGAACGTCGCCGGCTCCGCCGTGCTCTTCGAGGTGACGAACCTTTCGACGGTTTGGGTGCGGGTCCCGGTGTACGTCGGCGACGTCGACTCGGTGGATCGCTCGAGTGCGGCGCGCATCGGCGGCCTCGACGGCGATCCCGGGTCGCCAGCTCGCTCCGCACGGCCCGTTTCGGCTCCGCCGACGGCCGACGCCGCATCGTCCACCGCGGATCTGTACTACGAGCTCCCGAACGGGGACGGACGGTTGCGACCAGGTGAACGCGTCGGCGTGACGCTTTCGTTGAAGTCCACCGAGGACAGCCTCGTCGTGCCCTGGGCTGCGGTGTTGCACGACGTCAACGGTGGCACGTGGGTCTACGAGAACACGGCACCCCAGGTGTTCGTGCGCCGACCGGTCGAAGTTCGCGACGTCGTCGATCGACTTGCCGTTCTGGCGCGAGGACCTGCACCCGGCACGCGCGTCGTTACGGCGGGCGCCGCAGAGCTGTTCGGCACGGAGTTCGGACCGGGCAAGTGACCCGACGAGACCCAAGGGAGCCACTGCCATCATGATGGGCTGGATCGTCCGAACCGCACTCAACCTTCGCGCCGTAGTCGTCGTCCTCGGGATCATTCTGATGGTCACCGGACTTCAGACGATCCGGTCGACGCCACTCGACGTATTTCCGGAATTCGCGCCGCCGCTCGTCGAGATCCAGACCGAAGCCCCTGGGCTGTCGACGGCCGAAGTGGAGAGCCTGATTTCCGTGCCGATCGAACAGGCCGTCAACGGCACGTCCTGGCTCAAGACGCTGCGATCGAAGTCCGTCCTTGGACTCTCGTCCGTCGTGCTCATCTTTCAGGAAGGCACGGACCTGATGCGGGCGCGGCAGCTCGTCCAGGAGCGGCTCGCAATCGTCGCCGGACGGTTGCCGGATGTGGCGCATCCGCCGGTGATCCTGTCTCCCCTCTCGTCAACGAGCCGCTGCATGAAGATCGGAGTGTCGTCGACGTCGATGTCGCAGATGGAGATGACGACGCTTGCTCGCTGGACGATCCGGCCGCGCCTGATGGCGATTCCCGGAGTGGCAAACGTTGCCATCTGGGGAGAGCGGGACCGACAGATTCAAGTGCTCGTCGATCCGGACCGGCTGCGGTCGCACGGAACGACACTCGACGAGGTCACGCGTGCGGCTCGCGACGCGACGGCGCCGGGGGCGGGCGGTTTCGTCGACACGCCCAACCAGCGACTTTCGGTCACACACGTGTCGCCGATTGTCGTGGCCGGCGATCTGGCGCGCGTTCCGGTGGCGTTCCGCAATGGTTCGGCGCTGCAACTCGGCGACGTAGCCGACGTGCACGAGGGCTTCGCCCCTCCGATCGGCGACGCGGTCATCAACGACATGCCCGGGCTGCTGCTCATCGTCGAGAAACAACCGTGGGGCAACACGCTCGAGGTGACACGTGAAGTCGAAGCCGCGCTCGACGCACTGCGGCCCGGCCTGACAGGGCTCGATATCGACTCGACGATCTTCCGACCAGCGACATTCATCGAACGCGCGATCAGCAACCTGAACCACGCGCTGCTGCTCGGCTGCCTGCTCGTCGTCGTCATCCTTGCGGCCTTCCTGTTCGAGTGGCGGACGGCGCTCATCAGCCTGCTCGCCATTCCGCTGTCGCTCATCGCCGCGATGGTCGTCCTGCACTGGTGGGGCAGCACGATCAACACGATGATCCTCGCGGGGCTCGTGCTCGCGCTCGGCGAGGTAGTCGACGACGCGATCATCGACGTCGAGAACATCGTTCGCCGGTTACGCCTCAATCGCGAAGCCGGTTCGCCGGAGAAGCCGCTGCTCGTCGTGCTCCATGCCTCGCTCGAAGTTCGCAGCGCGATCGTCTACGCGACGCTGATAGTCGTCCTCGTCTTCCTGCCGATCTTCTTCCTTGACGGGCTGGCGGGGTCGTTCTTCCGGCCGCTTGCGGTGGCGTACGTGCTTGCCGTGCTCGCATCGCTCGGCGTGGCGTTGACGGTCACGCCGGCGCTGTCGCTCATGCTGCTGTCTAGAGTGAAAACGGACCGCGGCGACCCCCCGCTGACGCGCGTGCTCAAGCGCGGCTACCAGGGGGTATTGCCGTGGATCGTCGCGCGGCCCCGTTGGGCCGTGGCGGTCCTGCTGACCGTGTTTCTCGCGACCGGCGTCGCGTTTCCCTTCCTCGGCGAAGCGTTTCTGCCGGAATTCAAGGAAACGGATTTCCTGATGCACTGGGTCGGCAAGCCCGGCACATCGCTCGAGGCCATGACGCGAATAACGACGCAGGCGAGCAAGGAACTGCGGACGATTCCCGGTGTCCGCAATTTCGGTTCGCACATCGGCCGGGCGGAGGTGGCCGACGAGGTCGTCGGTCCGAACTTTGCCGAGTTGTGGATCAGCATCGATCCTGAGGTGGACCACGACGCGACGGTCGCGCACATCCAGGAAACCGTCGACGGCTACCCGGGGCTCTATCGCGACGTGCTGACTTACCTTCGCGAACGCATCAAGGAAGTGCTGACCGGCGCGAGCGCGAGCGTCGTCGTTCGGCTCTACGGACCCGACCTCGACGGCCTGCGAACCAAGGCGGCGGAGATCAAGACGGCCATAGAAGGCGTAGATGGCGTGACGAACCTCAAGGTCGAGCAGCAGGTGCTCGTTCCGCAGATCGAGGCTCGACTCAAGTCGGATGCGGCATTCCGGTTCGGTCTGACGCCGGGCGACGTGCGACGTCCGGCAACGACGCTCGTGAAGGGCACGAAGGTCGGCGAGCTGTACGGCGAGCAGCAGATCCTCGACGTCGTGGTCTGGGGTGTCGAGAGCGTGCGCGACGACCTCGAATCGATGCGCAAGGTACGGATCGACACGCCGTCGGGCGGCAACGTGCCGCTTGGCGACGTAACGGACCTGCGGATTTCGCCTGCGCCGAACGTCGTCATGCGCGAGTCGGCGTCGCGACGGATCGACGTGACGCTCGACGTGAAAGGGCGCGACCTCGGGACGGTCGCGCGTGAAGTCGAGGAGAAGGTGCGCGGACTGTCGTTCGAACGCGGCTACCATCCCGAGTTTCTCGGCGAGTACGCGGCGCGTCAGGCGTCAAGCAACCGGCTGCTGGCGCTGTCGGGGCTCGCGCTGCTGGGTATCCTGATGATTCTGTACGCGGACTTCCGGTCGACGAAGCTCACGGCGCTCGTGTTCGCGAGCTTCCCGTTTGCGCTCGTAGGCGGTGTAGTCGGCGCGTTCCTGTCGGGCGGCGTGCTGTCGCTCGGAGCCCTCGTCGGATTCGTGACCGTGCTCGGGATTGCGGCGCGAAACGGAATCATGCTCGTGAGTCACTACCGCCATCTCGAGGTAAGCGAAGGCATGTCGTTCGGTGTACCGCTCATCCTGCGCGGCTCGGAGGAACGACTGGCGCCGATCCTGATGACCGCGACCGTAACGGCACTCGCCCTGCTACCAATCGTGATTACCGGCGTGAAACCCGGGCAGGAAATCGAGCACCCCATGGCGGTCGTGATTCTCGGCGGGCTCGTGTCGTCGACGTTTCTGAACCTGTTCCTGATGCCGGCGCTCTATCTTCTCGTCCACGGCAGAAAGCCGTCCAATGCGACCGACGAGATGCAGCCGAGCTTGTAGTTGGATCAACCGACCGAACGGCCCCTTGCAAGCGTTCACCGTCCCGTCATCTTCGATCGGTCGAGCATTACCGTCACCAAGAAATTGGCCCGATCCCATGGACAACGCCGCAACGTAAGTAAGCGTCTACTTACCATCTGCGACAATAGTGATGAAGCACGCCGGATAGGCAGTATCTCGAGGCATTCTGCCTGTGAAAGTTCGTCCGCGGTGGGGATCGACGAGCGCGTGGCCGGAAAGGAGCTCACCTTGGAGAGCAGTTGTCGATAGGGAACATCTAGAGAGTGAATCGAGTCGAGGGGGATACCACATTGACAAATCCGTCATTGGTTTCGTCGTTTCGGGCAGCGGCCATTGCACTCATTCTTCCGTTTTTCGCCATGGCGGTGCTTGCGGGCGGCGGGAAGCCGGCTGCCGTTTCGGCGGCCGAGCTCATCTCGGGTCATGCAAACAGCCTTGGCCCCATCGCGCTGTCCGGGATCGCAATCGACAACTTCGGAGTTGTCGACGGGCACATCTTTCGCGGCGGGCAGCCCGGAAAGGCCGACTACGGTGCACTTGCGGAAATCGGCGTGAACACGATCATCGACCTGCGCGCTGACTCGAAGAGCAGCGCCCGGCACGACGCGGAAGCGGCGGGCCTTCGATACATCAACATCGGGATCGACGGGCACGGAACGCCGACCAGCGCACAGGCTGCCGCGTTCATCGCGGCGGTCAACGACCCCGCCAACGGGGTGGTCTTCACACATTGCGCGGGCGGACGTCATCGAACCGGATCGATGATCGCGGCTTATCGCATGTCGCAGGACGGCTGGACGCTCGATCAGGCGTACAACGAAATGCTCGGGTACGACTTCTACACCGGGAACGGCCACAAGGGCTTCAAGACGTTCGTCGAGAACTACGCGAGCCAGATCGGAAAGCGCTGAGCTCTGTCGGACGACGCCAGGTTCCTCGCCACTTTGCAAGAGAGCGGTCCGCAGATGCGGGCCGCTCTCTTGTGCGTTCTGCCTGATCCATCGGCCGTCGGAGAGCACGAGCGCACCACCGTGCTCGAACTTCGGAAATCGGACGCCGGGTTCATCGAGCTGTCACCTTCGAGGCGTAGCATAGGATCTGGAGCCCACCGCCCGGACCGCGGGGTGCCGGTGAAACAGGTCGGTTCATTCACGGAGGAGTCATGCTTCAGTTGATTCGAGACATTCGTGACTGCGCTTCTGCGCGTCCGCGCGCTGGCCGCTCGCTCGCCGCCGTTCTCGTTGTTCTCTCGTTCTTCCCGGGCGCGGAGGCACTGGCCCAGGCGCCGAAGCCTGCCGGCAATCCCGCCGGCGTCAGCAACTTCGGGCGCGTATCGCCGACGTTTCTGCGCGGCGGTGAAGTGACATCCGACGGCCTGAAGAACCTATTCGCCCTCGGCGTTCGAACCATTGTCGACCTTCGCGATGATCCGGAGCCCGAGGAGGCGGAGGCCTGCAAGCAGCTCGGCTTGACGTACTACTCATTACCGCTGACCGGTCACGAGGCACCCGAACCCGCCACCATGCAGAGAGTGCTAGATCTGATCACGAAGGCCGATGCGCCGATCTTCGTGCATTGTTCGGGAGGAAAGCACCGTGCGGGCACGGCCTGTGCGATGTACCGGATGCGCGTCGAGGGTTGGACGCCCGAGCAGGCGTGGTCCGAGCAGCAGGCGTATGGCTTTGGTCCGCCGGAGGAGCACGCGGAGATGTTCCTCTCGCTCTACGCCGGAACGCCGGTCGAGAAGCGTTTGGGGCGAGATGCCGCGGTCCTGTCGTCGCGAATGGTCTATCCGGACGTCGCGCGCGTGAGGTCAGCTCGGGACACTACCGGGTTGAACATTTGGTCGTCCGTCCGCTCCTTCGAGCCTAGGGTCGCCATTCGGCGGGCGAGGGATGCGGGAGCGACCGGTGACGTCATCCGCGTGGACATCGAGTACGAGTCGAAGCCGCTCTGGAAGATCATCTTTTCATCTGGACTCGAGTATCGATTCGACGCCGTTACGGGAGAGGCGCTCGGTAGCAAGAACAAGGACGCCGACTCGGTCGCCGTCCTCGCCCCGCTTCGAGTCTCCCCAAGATATTCGGGATTCCGGCGGGTCGCATTGGCTGCAGCACGCGTGGCGGGAGTGAGTGCCACGGAGATCGAGCTGAAGCGGATCAAGGGACGGACGAGGGCGTTCTACGAAGTGGCGTTGGCCGACGGTACGACGTTCTACGTCGATGCATTGTCGGGCCGGCAGATTGTGGAGTTCTAGCAGATCGAGACTCTTGCGCCTCTTTGCCTTTGCGTGAGCATCTTCGAGATGACGAAGAAGTTCACGCAAAGGGGCAAAGGCGCAAAGGCAGACGCCACTTCAACCGGCGTCGACGATCAGCTTGCCGCGCAGCATCCGCATTCCGCACGTCCAGGTGAATTCGCCGGCCTTGTCCGGCGTGAACTCGATCGTCGTCGTCTTGAAGGCCGGCAGGTCGCGCGCGATCCCGAAGTCGCCGAACACGACCTGCTCGCTGCACGCGGCCGCCTCGTCGCGGTAGAAGTCGAGCCGCACCGGCGCGCCCTGTTTCACGACGACGACGTCCGGGGAGTAGCCGCCCTGCACCGTGATCTTCACCCGCTGGATTCCGGTTTCGTCCGTTGACGCCGCCGTCCGTTCCCTCTCACCGAAGAAATACCAGAGCACGAAGGCGATCGCTGCGACGCCACCAACCACGACACCGATTTCCATCGCGTCCATGTTCACTTCACCTCCCGCGCCGGCCGGAACCGGCGCAACCGCAGACTGTTCGTCACGACCGACACGCTCGAGAGCGACATCGCCGCGCTTGCGAGTACGGGCGAAAGCAGCCATCCCGCGAACGGATAGAGCACGCCCGCCGCCACCGGAATTCCGACCACGTTGTAAACGAACGCCCAGAACAGGTTCTGCTTGATCGTCCGCATCGTCGCCCGCGAGAGCGCGATCGCCGTCACGACGCCGCGGAGGTCGCCGCGAATGAGCGTGATGTCCGAGGCTTCCATCGCAACGTCGGTGCCCGTGCCGATCGCGATGCCGATGTCGGCCTCGGCGAGCGCGGGCGCGTCGTTGATTCCGTCGCCGACCATCGCGACGACGCGGCCTCCCTGCCTGAGCCGCTTGATCTCGGCCGACTTGCCCTCGGGGAGCACCTCGGCGAGCACGCGATCGATGCCGACCCGGCGCGCGACCGCATCTGCAGTCCGCTTGTTGTCGCCCGTCATCATCACGACCTCGATTCGAGCTTCCTGAGCGCCGCGACGGCGTCTCTCGATTCGGGCTTCACGCGATCGGCGACCGCGATGAGACCGGCGAAGCCGCCGTCGAGCGCCACGAACATCGGCGTCTTGCCGTCCGTCGCGAGCTCGGCAGCACTAGCGTCGAGTGCGCCCGTGTCGATACCGCGGTCGCCGAGAAGCTTCGCGCTGCCGATCAACACTCGCCTTCCGTCTACCGTCGCCTCGATCCCGTGTCCCGGCGCCGCGGCGAAGTCCGTGACGCGCGCCACCTCGATGCCGCGCGCCTTCGCGCCGGCGACGATGGCCGCTCCGAGCGGGTGCTCGCTGGCCGCTTCGGCCGACGCCGCCAGATGGAGCAACTCCTCTTCCGCGACTGATGAACTCGGCGCGACGATGACGTCCGTCATCGCGGGCTTCCCTTCCGTGATAGTGCCGGTTTTGTCGAGCACGACCGTCTGGATACGGTGCGCCGTCTCGAGGCTTTCGCCGCCCTTGATGAGGATGCCGTTTTCGGCGCCTCGTCCCGTGCCAACCATGATTGCCGTCGGCGTCGCGAGGCCCAGGGCGCAAGGGCACGCGATGATGAGAACCGACACGAAGTTCACGAGCGCCATCGAGAGCCGCACGTCGACTGGAGCGGTGACGAACCACGCGACGAACGTGGCGATGGCGATCGCGATGACGATCGGTGTGAAGATCCCGCTGATGACGTCCGCGAGCCGCGCGATGGGGCCTTCGAGCCCTGCGCGTCGGCGACCATCTTCACGATCTGCTGCAGCGCCGTGTCCTTGCCGACCTTGGTGGCGCGGAACCGGAAAGATCCCGTCTTGTTGATCGTCGCTCCGAAGACTTCGTCGCCAGCGGACTTGTCGACCGGAAGGCTCTCACCCGTCAGCATGGATTCGTCGATCGTCGAAGTTCCCTCCTCGACGATGCCGTCGACGGGCACCTTCTCGCCCGGTCGAACCAGGACGATGTCGCCGGCCAGAACTTCCTCGATCGGGACGTCGACATCGACGCCGTCGCGGACGACGCGCGCCGTTTTGGCCTGGAGGCCTGCGAGACGCCGGATCGCCTCACCCGTGCGCCCCTTCGCGCGCGCCTCGAGCATCCGGCCGAGCAGAATCAGCGCGATAATGACGCTTGCCGCCTCGAAGTAGACCGGCGCCGTGGCGCCGTGTCCCATCGCGGCCATGTCCGATCCTGCAGCGGCTGCGAAGAAGCCGGGTGCGATGGTGGCGGCGACCGAGTAGAGGTACGCCGCTCCGGTTCCGACGGCGATCAACGTGTTCATGTCGGCGGCGCGATGGCGGAACGCCGCCCACGCGCCGCGGTAGAACTGGGCCCCGGCGTAGAACACGACCGGCGTCGTCAACGCGAGCTGCAGCCACTCGACTCCCGCAAAGTTGAGGAGCGGAATGCTGCCGTGCGCCATCGCGATCACGAGCACGGGGGCGGAGAGGACCGCGGCGACCCAGAACTTGCGCCTGAGCTCGCGGTATTCGGCATCGCGATACGCCTGCTCAGAGTCCTCGACGGACACGTCACCGGTGTTTCCATCGGCATCGTGGACGTTGTATCCAAGTTCCTGAATGGCGGCGCGGATGGCGGCGAGATCGATGCTCCCCGGCAAGTACTCGATGTGCACGGCGGACGTCGCCAGGTTGAAGGAGGCGGCCAGGACCCCGGGCAGCCGTTCGATTCGGCCTTCGAGCGTTCCTGCGGATCCAAAGTGCCGGGACGAGTCATCGACGATGAACTGCGCGTGCGCGCTTCCGGACGTGCCGTAGCCGACGTCGCGGACCTGCGCCGCGAGGTCGCCGACCTTCGTCGCCCCTCGGGTCGTATTCGACGGTCGCGCGCGAGGTTGCGAAGTTGACGTTCGCGCTGCGGACACCCGGCGCCTTCGAGAGGGTCTTCTCGATCGTTCGGGCGCACGCCGCACAACTCATGCCGGTGATCGGCAGATCGACGCGCTCCGAGCTGTCGTCCGATGTCGTCTGAGAATGCTGCTTCGAAGTGTCGGAGATCGGCGCCGGTGCCGAAGCGTCGGCATCACCGCCGGCATATCGGAATGGTTCGGCAACGAATGCGTCTGCACAGCCGGTCGAGCAGAAGTGAAACGTCTCGCCGTTGAAGTCGACGCTCCGCGCCGCCTGCGCCGGATCGACCGTCATTCCGCAAACGGGGTCTTTGACGACAGTTGTTGTCATGGTGTCCTCACAGTCGAACCAAGCGGGCTCGCATTCGCGCTTCACGCGGCCGGGAACCCGGTCTTGTCGAGCGCTGTCTCGAGCGTCTCGCGAGTCAATCGCGTTTCATGCTCGACGGCGACGGTTTTCGCCTGCACGTCGACGTCGACGGCATCAACGCCGTCAATCCGGTTGAGCGCCTCGCCGATGGCTTCGGCGCATCCGCCGCACCGGATGGTCGGCACCGAGAAAGTCGTCTTCGTTGATTCAGTCGACATTGGCCTTCCTCCCGATCTTTCTGGATTGGAGCCGCGGGGATTGAGCGTCCGTGGACTCGATGAGTCCGCAGACGTGGCCCTTCACGTCGCCTAGCGATTCCCACCCTTCGAGCGTCTTCGCCAGTTCGCGCCGGTAGCGTTTGAGCTCGGCGAGTCGGTCGTCGAGCTCGCGGATGCGCTGGCGCACGAGGTCGCGGACGGTCGAGCACGGCTTCCGGCCGGCGCGGCTCTCGGCGACTATCGCTGCGATCTCGGAAAGCGAGAATCCGAGAGCCTGCGATCGCCGGACGAAGTCGAGTTGTTCGAGGGCATCTTCGCCGTAGAGCCGGTATCCGCTCTCGGTCCGCGTGCTCGGTGTGAGCAGTCCCTGCCGTTCGTAGAAGCGCAGCGCTTCGATTCCAACTCCGGCGAGCTTCGCGACTTCGCCGATCTTGAGGAGTCGAGCCGGCGTGCCCGCCTTCATCGCTGATCCTGACATCGTTCACCTCCCGTGCCGCGGTGGCGGCGACAGAAGCAGTCTAAACCCCGTACTCGACTACAGAGTCAAGAGATTTGTTTAGCGAGCGCCCAGAACCCCGAACGAAGTGAGGGGCCGGCCTCGCTATGAGCGGACTCACGGGCCGACAAAGGGACTGCCTACTGCCTCCGAACCGCGCGTGGACATCGAGTGACCACGGATTCCAGTTCCGGCCCCTCACTTCGTTCGGGGTTCTGGGCCTTAGCGGCGTGCACTCGCTCCACTTGGTGGACGGATTCGGTACACCTGCACCACAAGCAGTCAGCGTGGCAGGTCCGTTGATCCCGAATGTACCGGCGATTCGGCCGAAGTGCCCTCACCCTGGCACGGTTCCTCGAGGCACACGCATTGCACGACAATCTGCGGATGCTCGTCGATGAGCACAGAAGGAACGACCAATCATTAAGACTCGGGCAGGCATTTCGACTCTCGAGTCCCTCGGCTGCCTCATGGCCCGTCGCGGATCCGAAGTGGGGAGGAACAATGAAAATGAATCTCGTGAACAGGTCGCAGAACACGCCCTTGAATCTGGCGCTCGTCGTTGTCGCCGTGCTCACGGTGATACTGGGCGTCGGTGCCTGGACTGGCTCCAGGATGAGCGGCGGAATGATGGGAAATGGAATGGTGGGAGGGTTCAGCTGGATGTGGATTTCAGCCCTGTTGTCCCTCGCTGCCGGAGTCGTCATTGGCTGGATGATCTTCGGGAGGCGGTAGCCGGGCTTGCTGTGTTCGAAAGAGTTTCGATTGCCATAGCCGCGAAGCGACACGTGGGGGCACAATGGTTGGGCGCGACGAGAGTCGCAATTGCTCACCAGTTCATTCGATCGGTCGAGGAGACTGAAGATGAGCGCAGAAGTACCGCGAGTCGCTCCGCTTGGTTACAGCCGCACGCTTGACGTTCCATTCAGGGAGGGAGTTGAGCGCGCGCGCAAGGCTCTCGGCGTCGAGGGCTTCGGCGTGCTCTGCGAGATCGACATCCACGGAAAGCTGAAGGAGAAGCTCGGCGTCGATTTCCGGGACTACGTGATACTTGGCGCCTGCAACCCTGCGCTTGCGTACGAAGCACTTCAGGAGGAGATCGACATCGGACTGCTCCTGCCTTGCAACGTGGTTGTCTATGACGACAACGGACGCACGGTGGTCTCCGCCGTGGATGCGGCCAGGATGCTCTCGATCGTCGGAAACGCGAACCTGTCGTCGTCGGCCGATCAGGTGAACGAAAAGCTGCATCGCGTCATCGACAATCTCTGACCGAGAGGGCCCGGCCGTCCTTGAGGAACGGGCCGAAGTGTGGCGTCATCTGGTTCCCGGTTCGTGAGGACCTGCACGTGATTTGGTCGGTTGGGGGCCTGTGTGAAGAGCGAGATCGTGAAGCGCGAGATTCGACTGCGCATTCGAGTGGTGGATCCGCCGTCGGGCGTGGTGTTCGGCCTGCAGCGTGGCAGAAATGAGCTCGTGTCGCCGGTGATGGCAGACGGGGCCGATATATCCTTCGATCTGTCGGTACGGCTCGGCGAGCTTCCTGACGGGTCCGGCCCGAATTTCCTTGGCTCGTTCACGCAGGGCCCTGTGTCGGCTCGGTTCGTCTACGTGAACTCGGGGACGATCGCCGGCCAGTCGAATTCCTGCTGGAGGCGCCGCGCCAAGGTCCCGCTCACCGGAATCGACGCTGCGCTGATCGAGGAGGCGCTGCGATCCGAAGACTCGGTGCTCGAGGCCAGAATCGCCGGTCGCGCCAAAGACGGTGGGCCGGCGTGCGCCTCGGTTCCGCTCCTCGACGGCGGCTGGCGCGTGGTTCCGACAGGCGCCGTGTAGAGTCCGCATTCGCGGCTCGATTTCGGTCGCGCTTCCCTGCTCCGTCATTCGCCTAGCGTGTATCGACGCGATTCTCCTGCGCGTCCGATTGTTCCATTGCGAATGGGGTAGAAGGTTCCACAGGCTGTGCTCGAGATGTGTCGACGCGATGCGCGAGCCTTGGACTGACGCACCATTCGTGGCCGGGGCGGGCAAGTCGTTGACGGAGCACGGGTTGGGGAGCGTAAGGAGCGCGTCCGGCAACTCGAGGCTGGACGCTACGGGATGTGCCGCCTGATTCGTGGAACGACCGGATCCGGGAACGACCTGTCCCTCTCCACGCGGGATCGGCCAATTCCCTCTTGATCTTCGGGTCCCTCGACTGAAATGCCGAAAAGCGGAAATGCTGTATTCCTGGTTTGCTGCGTGGCGCCGTACCTATGAATACAGAAATACTGGAATAAAGGAATACGGGATAGGTGGAAAACAGGAAAGCGGAAAAGCAGGAATACCGGAATACGGAAAAGGTGTATGACGGAAATGCGGGCTGATTGGAGTCCCGATGATCGAGTCGTCAGGCCCAGCAGATTCGAAACCAAACTATGGGCAACGGAGCCAAAGGAAGGGGACGTCACGTTACCGACTCAGGATGTGTGGCGCGGCGGGGGACGGTCACCAACGGCCGCTCCGATCCGACAAAGCAGGAAAGCGGAAATACTGTATTCCTGAATTACAGTTTTGCGGTTATGCTGCAGTCGGCAAACATTGCCACTAACGCCGTCACGGAGAACCAGTTGAAGATCCTCGCCATCGCCAATCAGAAGGGTGGGTCCGGGAAGACCACAACCGCCGTCAGCCTTGCCGCCGCCCTTGCCGAACGCGGCCGTCGAGTCCTGCTCGTGGATCTCGACCAGCAGGGAAACGCATCGACCTGGCTTGGTCACACCGACGGCGGGGAGGACCTCCTCAACGTCTTCCTCGGGATGAAGGCGCTTGCGTCGACCGTGCGCGAATCAGGCGTCGAGAACCTGTCGATCATTCCGACATCACGCATCTTCGCAAAAGCCGACCTTGCGCTCGTCACCGATCCCGACGCGCTCTTCGTGCTTCGCCGCGAGATCTCGCGGTTCGACGAAACAGCCTTCGACTACATGATCTTCGACTGTCCGCCGACGCTCGGCATCGTGACGACGAACGCGCTCGTTGCAGCCGATTCCGTCGTCGTCCCGACCGAGCCGACGAGCCTGTCGACGACCGGCGTCGCGAACCTCTTCGAGACGATCGCCCGGTTGCGTGAGACGCACAACCCCGAGCTCGACATCCTCGGCATCCTCCTCTGCCGGTACGACGGACGAACCCGGCTCACGCGCGACATCGAGGACAAGCTGCTGACCGCCTATGCGGATCTCATCCTGCCAAGGTCGATCCGTCAGAACGTCCGCATTGCCGAAGCGCACGCCTTCAGGCAACCGATCACGACCTACGATCCGACGAGCGCGGCGAGTGCCGACTACAGGGCCGTCGCCGAGATTGTCGAAGCGCGAGCGGGAAGGGAGGACTAGCCCGTGGCCAAGCGACAGCCGTTCGACACCAATCTCAGTTTTCCCCCGGCTCCGACGCGTGCCCTGACCAGCACACCGCTCGACGGGATCATCGGGGGTCCAATGCCCCGGCCAGAGCCGCCGCCGCACGAGGCGGAATCGCCGATCCAGACGGCGACGCCAGCGACGGTCGATTCCACACTCGCACCCGCCGTCATCGACACACCGCGACCGTCCGTCGTCGCAGCCGAGCCTCAGTCACAACCACCCGTCCCGGCGCTGCCGCCCGCGGTCGAGCCCGCCAACGTGATTCGACGCGACGTCACCACGCCTGTCGAGCACCCGGAACCGGCCGACGACGGCAAGGTGACGGTCAAGTTGCCTCCGGACCTGAAGAACCGGCTCTACAACGCGATCTATGCGCAGCGGGGAACCGTCGGCGACTACCTCACGAGGGCCGTCGACGACCTCATGGACCAACTCGAGCGCGAGCGCGGAGGCCCGTATCCGCAGCGGCCGTCCGCCGACATCAAATTCCGCGCAGGTCGCCGGCCGCGGTAACAGCAGCGGGATCGCTGGTTGGCGGGCTGTACGGCTGTGGTACCGTCAATTTGCATGGCAACAGCAGCACAGGACATCGAACGCCTCTTTCAAGCGCTTGGCGACCGAACGCGACTGCGGCTCCTGAACGTGATCGGCGACGACGAGATCTGCGTCTGCTTTTTCGTCGAAGCGCTCAGCGAGAGCCAGCCGAAGATTTCGCGCCATCTGGCGTACCTTCGACGGGCGGGCATCGTCGCGACGCGACGAGACGGCAAGTGGATCCATTATCGCGTCGCGGAGCCGTCGAATCCGGTCGCGGCCGAGATCATGCGCAACCTCCGGCAATGGATGGCCTCCGACCCCGAGATGCAGCGCGATCGCGCCCGGCTCGTGTCCGCCTGTTGTGCTCCTGAGGCGCCCGTCCAGCTTCGAACGGCCCCGAAGCCTGCGAGACTGGCCGAGGCGGCGTCCTAGCGGCGAGCCGACTATCGATCGATTGCGTGACTGGTGACTCATGCAGTCTATCCTGTTTTGATAATGGGTGAATCGCCGTGCGGTCCCGTGATCATCCAGGGGAACCGCACGACGAATTTGGAGGGTCTGCGGCCGTCACTTGTTCGTCGTGCAGGAAGGCGCCGGCGACGTCGAACACGTGGACTCTCCGGTCGACGGGGCAGGGCAGCAGCCTGCGCCAGAGGTCGACTCGGGAAGCTGGTCCTTGAGAACGGTGAAGACTTCCCATTCGTTGCCGTCCGGGTCCGACACCCACGACTTGTCTTGGATCGCGTAACAGCAATCCGTCCCGACCTCGTCACGCGCCACGAGTCCGGCTTCGATCCAGCGGTCCCGGACCGCGATGACGTCTTCGGTCGACTTCACCTGGATTCCCATGTGCGACAGGGCGCCGCGAGTACCGACCGGATTCTGGTTCAGGGTGAAGTTGAGTGGCGGATTCGCGACGTCGAACTTCGCGTAGCCGCGGCGGACCTTCGACGGCTCGATGCCGAAAAGGGAGCGGTAGAAGGCGATGCTGGTTTCCACATCGCTGACGTTGATGCCGATGTGCGCCTTGAGCGCCGTTACGGGAATCCCGGCCGAGTTCGTTGTTGTCTGCGTGCTCATCGTGAAGACCTCCAGTGTTGAATACATATGCGCCAGAACGGATATGAACTCAGCATGGTTTCATCTTTCATATATGTCAAGGCATATTTCTTACTGGAGGACGACTTTGCGCCTCGGCGTGTCTGTGCGCGAAGCACGTCAGACGCTACGCACGCAGAGGCGCGGAGGCGCGGAGGCGCGGAGCCTGGCAGTCCGAGGTACTTGACTCGAGCGGGCACTGAGGGCAGGGTCGGGGAAACGTCAGGCGTGAGAGAGCAATGTCAAACGAACCGATCGTCTATCGACTAGAGCATTCCACGGCAACGGTTGAGCTTGCGCTCGACGTGGAGCACCTGCACGTTGCGACATGCGGCAGAGGTCTTCTCGACAAGCCGAAGATCCACGTCGTCGCGCCACCGGACGTTTCGGCGTTCGCGGTCGTGCCGACGATCGGAGCGCAGAATCTCGTCCGTCGCCCCGCTGGCGAGCAGCCGTACGACACGTCCTACGACGCGGAGTTCATGCTCGTCTTTCGGGTCGACGGCTCGACGGTGAAGCGTCGGATGTTCGTGAACAGCCAGAACCCGGACTTTCAGCGATTGCTCGCCGGGCTGTCCGAGAGATGTCCGACGGCGAGCCTGTTGAACCTCGATCCGGCGGAGGCTCGAAAGCGGATGGGTTTCGCGTCGCCGCGCTCGGCGGTGATCGTGATCCTGTTCCTGCTGATCGGCCTGCCGATCTTCATCGCGATCCTTATGCTGGGGTACATGTTCCTTACCGAGTTCAAGTAGGGAAAAACGGCAGACCCAGAACCCCGAGCGAAGCGAGGGGCCGACCGTGGTCTCCTCGCATCGTGAGTTGTGAAGTCGGCCCGTCGCTGCGCTCCGGGTTCTGGGTCTTCAGTAGCTTGATCTCACGGCCCGTAAGAACGCGTCCCGTTTGACCCAGAACCCCAAGCGAAGCGAGGGGCCGACTGTGGTCTCCTGCATCGTGAGTTGTGAAGTCGGCCCGTCGCTGCGCTCCGGGTTCTGGGTCGCCAGTAGCCTGATCTCACGGCCCGTCCAATCGCGGTCCCTTTGCCCGTCCACCGTCCGATGCGACAATCCCGGAACTTCGTCCGTGCTGCTGCCGGACCGACCTGATAGAGGAGACCCAGCCGTGAGCACCTCGAATGAAGAGCCCGCCGTCGCCCTCGTTCCCATAACCGCGACCAACTTTCGCCCCGTCATCGCGCTCGAGCTCGAGCCCGACCAGCGCAGCTTCGTCGCGACGAACGTCTATTCGATCGCACAGTCAAAGGTGGAACCCTGGTGGGAGACCTTCGCCATCGAAGCCGGCGGCGAGCTCGTCGGCTTCGTGATGTTTGGCCTCGACCCCGACGACGGCATCCACTGGATCTGTCGCCTCATGATCGACAAGAACTTTCAGCGCCGTGGCTATGGCAGGGTGGCAATGCAGACTGTCCTTGCCGACCTCGACAGCCGAAACGGCTGCGACGAAATCCGGATAAGCTTCGCGCCCGAGAATCACAACGCGCGCACTTTGTACGAGAGCCTCGGATTCGAGGATCCGGACCTCATCATCGACGGAGAGGTCGTGCTCGTTCGGCAGATCCCGTCCCTCGATCGCTGAGAGTGCGCTCGCAAGAACACTTCGCCGGACATCGTGTTTTGCGTCAGCACGGGTAACCGGTACGATTCGCGGCGGCCAGACGACGACGTCTTCGAATCCTGCCCGGGATTCCCGAGCTTCGCCGGTTCCCCTGAGCCGACCTCTCCCGGCAGACCTGGATCTAACCCGCGCGAATCGCCAGGCGCCTACCCGAGTCGATGACACAACCCGGCGGCAAGAATCGGAACGGTGCCCGATCTACGAGGTGCAGCGGACGTCGAGAGCCCTCGGCGTCACTGCTGGTAGCCTCGATCCTCCTCACCGTCGCAAGCGGACTCGGAGGCTCCCCCGGCGGCGGCCCGGCCGCCGCCTCTCCGGGTGAATCTCGCGTCGCCGCGGGTTCGTATGCAACTACCGCAAAGTCCCGCGTGCGGGTCGAAGGGCGCGGCCCCAGACCATTTCGGCGACTCACGACGTCGAACGGACTGCCGCAGAACTCCGTCTACGCCGTCGTCCAGACTCGCGACGGATACCTGTGGATGGCGACCCTCGGTGGACTGGCGCGGTTCGACGGCACGACGATGAAGGTCTACTCGCCGGCGACGAGCCCCGGTCTGGGCTCGTCGCGCCTGACGGCACTTTTCGAGGACTCCGCCGGCGCGTTGTGGATCGGGACGGAGGACGGCCGGCTCATCCGGTACCTCGAGGATCGTTTCGAGACGTTTCCATCGGCGCACGAGGCGTCGACTATCATGGCGATCCGCCAGGATTCGACCGGCATCATCGCGCTCGCCGCGGTTGGCATAGTCCGGATCGAGGGACAGGCGGTCGTACCCCTCGACTTCACGGGGTTTGAGACCGTCGGCGTGAGGGCATTCGGATACGGCGCCGGTTTCGTCGCGAGGTCCGCCGACTCGAGAAAACTCGTGACGCTGGCCGACGGAGAGTTGCGAGTGATCGACGTCTTCGGGCTGACCGGGACACCGGCCGGCGCCTTCGCCTGTCAGGATCGCGACGGCGCCGTCTGGTTTCGCGCACAGTCCGGCACGTTGTGGCTGTGGCAGAACGGAGAAGCCCGCGAGGATCCGCTCGGCGTCGTCGTGCCGGCGCCAGCGCTACCGAGGCTGCGCGACCGACAGGGCCGGGTCTGGTTTGGCTCGTGGGAAGCGTCGTCGTCCGTACAGCCGGCGATTTTCGGACGAGTCGATAGCGACGGCTCGGTCATCCGATACGGCGCCGGAGACGGTTTCGACGGATCGGGCGGCGTCCTTCCAATACTCGAGGACCGTGACGACACTATCTGGATCGGAACCCACACGGGAATCCTCTGGCATCTCGAGAATCTCGTCTCGTCGCTGACGGTCGTCGATGGCTTGCAGGACCGATCTGTCCGAATGCTCTTCGAGGACACGCGCGGCGGGCTCTGGATCGAGGCGAGAAACGGTCTGGAGCTCTGGAAGGACGGTCGACTGACACCGATGACGCTGCCGACGAGCGAGGGATATCGCCTGTTGAATCCCGCACTACTTGCAGCGACGGTCAACGTCCTCCCCGAGGATGCCAGAGCCCCGTTATTCCTGTCGTCGATCTGGGCCGCGATCGAACGACCCGACGGCGATATCTGGTTCGGAGTCGACGGTGGAGTAGTCGTTTTCAGCAATGGCAGGTTCACCCTAGACCGGCTCAACCACTCAATCTCGGATCTCCAGGTCAACGCTCTTCTCGAAGACCGATCCGGAACGATCTGGATCGGCGCGAACACGGGTATCGCGCGATGGCGGGACGGCACCGTGACATGGCTGCCGGCCGCGGACGGTCGCCGCGTCTCGACGGTCATCTGCCTGCTCGAAAGGCGGGACGGCACGGTCTGGTGTGGTACACGAAACGGACTGTTCGAGATCCGCGACGGAACTCTCGCGCCTGCGAGCACTGGTTCCGAGGTCCTGGCCAGGACGATCGTCCGTTCGCTCCACGAGGACGAACGCGGCGTCGTGTGGGCCGGAACCTACGACGAGGGCCTGTTCCGGATCGATGGCGATCGGACGGACCACCTCGGTACCGCGCACGGGCTCTTCAGCGACGGGGTCTTCGCGATCCTCTCCGATCCGCGCGGGTTCTTCTGGATGAGCTCGAACCAGGGAGTCTCTAGAGTGTCGCGCCAGGATCTCGACGACTGCGCGCTCGGACGCCGTCCGTCCGTTACGAGCATCCCTTTCCGAACTGAGGACGGCCTCCCGAGCAGCGAATGCAACGGCGGCTTCCAGCTCTCCGGCTATCGACGGCCCGGCGGGGCATTGTGCTTCAACACCCAGGGCGGCATCGCGATAGTCGACCCGTCACTCGAGAAGGCCGATCCGAAACCGCCGCCCGTGTTCATTCTCGGCGCGCGGCGCGAGCACGAGCCGGCGCCGTCGTCGGGCCAGATCGACGTTCCTCCCGACGTCCTCTCGTTCGAAATCGACTACGGCGCGGCAAGCACGTTCCGGCCCGAGCTCGTCACGTTCCGGTATCGTCTCGACGGCCTCGATGAGCGCTGGACCGAAGTTGGATCGCGCCGCACGGCTTACTTCAGTCGAGTGCCGCCGGGCGACTACGAGTTCGTCGTGACGGCCGCCAACGCCTTCGGTGAATGGAACGACGTCGGTGCGCGCGTACGCGTCGTCGTGAAGCCGCCGTTCTGGCGGACGTGGTGGTTCGCGGCGCTGGTCGTGCTCGCGCTCGCGGGGCTCGTCCGTGCCGGCTTCGCGATTCGCGTCGCACGCGTCCGTCGCACTTTTCTCGAGGATCAGCAGAGGCGCGAGCGTACCGCCGCCGAGCTCGAGGAACGCGTCCGGGATCGCACGCGCGAGCTGGAGATCGAGGTCGCCGAGCGCCGGCGGGCCGAGGAACAGGCACGGACGGCCAACGAAGCCAAATCCGTCTTCCTCTCGAACATGAGCCACGAGTTGAGGACTCCGCTCAACGCCGTCATCGGGTTCGCCCAGCTCCTCTCGCGCAGTCCGCGGTTCGGTCCGGATGAGAAGAAGAAGGTCGAGATCATCCAGAACTCGGGCGAGCATCTGCTCACGCTCATCAATGACGTCCTGTCCATCTCGAAGATCGAGGCCGGACACGTCACGATCGTCGATGCGCCGTTTCAGCTCTAGCGAATGGTCTCGAGCGTCGTCGACCTCATGCGTCATCGAACGGACGCGAAGGGCATAGGACTCGAAGTGATCATCGGTGAAGGCGTGCCCGAGGTGGTCTCGGGTGACGAAGTGAAGCTTCGGCAGGTGCTGCTCAACGTGATGGGGAACGCCGTCAAGTTCACGCCGTCCGGTGGTGTGCTGCTTCGCGTGGACTGGAGTTCGGAAGTCGAGTCCGGGCGCGCAACCTTCGAGGTTCGCGACTCGGGTGTCGGAATCGCCGCGGACGAGTTGCCGTTGCTGTTTCACCCGTTCAGCCAGGCGGAGGCAGGACGTTCGTCGAGCGAGGGCACGGGCCTCGGCCTCGTCATCAGCCGTGCCATCGTGCGGATGATGGGAGGCGAGATGACCGTGGAGAGCCGGAAGGACGAGGGCACGACGGTCACGTTCCACGTCCGCCTGCCGCGTTCCGACGCGCCACTGCCGGAGCGACGCCGTCGGCGCGTGGTCTCTCTGGCCCCGAACGAGCAGAGGCGGCGAATCCTCATAGTCGATGACGTTGCCGACAGCCGGCTGCTTATGCGCGAGATTCTCGAGGGCGTCGGGTTAGAAGTCCGCGAGGCATCGAATGGCCGTGAGGCGGTAGACGTCTTCGACCTCTGGTCGCCGCGGTTGATCCTGATGGACGTACGGATGCCCGTGATGAACGGAGCTGAGGCGACGCGTCAGATCCGTCGGCGAGCCGAAGAGCTCCATCCCGGATTCAGGCCAACAATCGTTGCTCTGACGGCAAGCGTGTTCGACAGCGACAGCGAGCTGCCGCTCAATCCATGGTGGGACGAGGTCGCAACGAAGCCCATCCACCAGGACACGATCTTCGAATTGCTCGAGCGCCACCTCGGGACGCGATTCGTCTACGAGGAGGACGACGATCCGTCACTCCGACCTGAGCACCGGAGAGGAACGGCGCTTACGTCGGAACGGCTCGCGGAGCTCCCGACCGACGTGTTCGACGAGTTCTTCGACGCGATCCGGATCGGCAACGTTCAGGCGGCGACAGCCGTCGTCGGTGCCATCCGGCGGCACGACGCGGCCCTGGCCGACGCCGTCGAGTCGGCGCTCTCCAACTACGACGTCGAGACGATCGCGGAGGCGCTCGAGCGGGCCCGGGCGCAGCGAGTACAGCCGTAGCCCGATCTCAGGCGCCGTTGCGTCGCGCCTCAGCTCTTCGGCGCGGGGCGCTCGGCAACAACGCGCAGTGCGTTGACCTTGAGGAACCGCTTCCCGCCGTCCGTCCGTACCGTGCCCCGGATTTCGACTTCCCTGGCGACGTAAGCGAGAAAGTCCTTGTCCTTCATCTCGAACGCGCCGCGCTCGAGGATGACGAGCTCCGCCTTGCCGTTCGACCAGACGGCAATCGACTGCGTGATGTCGCGTTTGGAGCAACGCGCCGCGCATTTCATGTCGCCATCGGTGCCGTAGGGATGCGCGATCCGATCCTCCTGCTCGCCCCAGCATGCCGTGCAGACGACCTGTCCGGTCATCGTGACCTCGGCGGTGTCGTCGGCGCTCGAGACGGGTACGGCGGCGATGGACACAACAATAAATGTAATCGCGGCGAGCGAAAGCAGGGTTGGACGAAGGACGTGCTGGATCACGGGCGGCTCCTCGAAATGAAATCGGCGATTGACCGCAATCATGCACGGCGTTCGATCGGAGTGCCAGCGCGTCTCCGCGCCATTGCGTCTCCGCGAGTCCTTTGCGTCCTTGCGAGAAACTCCTACTCGAGACAGGTTTCTCGCAAAGGCGCAAACACGCAGAGTCGCTGGCCGCGCTGTTACATTCCAAGCGCCTTGCGCACGAGCGCCATCTGGCCCGTGTGGTAGGCGTTGTGCTGGATCACGCCGACGACCATCGCGGCAAACGTCACGCCGGTGCCGAGCGCCTGCGCGCGCGCATCGCCCACCATCGCTGTCCATCGATCGGCGTCGAATGCGGCCATTCGCTCACTGAGCTCCGCGGCTGCCGCCTGGAACCGCCGCTGGGCTTCGACCCATTCGGATTCGGTCCCCGCGGCCGGCGCCGGCCAATCGCCGTCCGGCGGCGGCGACGGCGCGTGTCCCTCGAGACGCCTCGCAACCTCTTCCATCCATCCTGTGGAGTGCAGCAGCAGCTCCCAGACCGAGTGAGCGTAGCCTTCGACGTGGCGAGAAGCGGTGGTTGCATCGAGTCCGGACAGGACATCGGCGGTCGAAGAGCCGTACCACGCGTCTCCCGACGCGCCGGCGGACAGGATTTCTCGTGCGGCTTCGGTGTCGAGCATGGAGCGCAGCATCGCCCCGAGTCGACGATGACGTCAATTCGGATCGGCGCGCCGGCAGTCGACAATTGCAGTCCGTGACGGACATCACCTTTGCCATCGACGCCCTGAAAAGGCCAGAATGTCCGCAGACGCCGGTGCGGTACCGTCAGCAGCCGTCCTGCGTTCCTCAACGCGTATGCTCAAGCCAGGCACGGTCCTCCAGGATCGATATGTGATCGTCGACATGCTCGCCGAAGGCGGGATGGGCGAAGTCTATCGCGCCGAATACACGAACCTTCGCGGTCGCTACGTCGCCGTGAAGGCGTCGAAGATCGACTCGAGCAACGAAATGCTCCGCCGCCAGTTCGAGAAGGAAGCCGTCCTGCTCTTCGATCTCAAGCACGGGGCATTGCCGAAGGTCTTCGATCTCTTTGCCGACGAGCGTGGCCAGTTCCTGGTCATGGAGTTCATCGACGGGCGCGACCTCGCGAAGGTGCTCGAGGACCGCGGCGGTCCGATCGACCTCGCGACGGCGATGCACTGGGCCGACCAGTTGCTCGACGCGCTCGAATACCTGCACGAGCGCAATCCGCCTGTCGTCCATCGCGACATCAAGCCACAGAACATCAAGCTGACTGTCGACGGACGGGTCGTGCTGCTCGACTTCGGCCTCGCGAAGTCGACGGGCAGCCTGCACACGATGACGACGAAGAGCGTCCACGGCCACACGCCCGAATACGCGCCGATCGAGCAGGTGCACGGCGAAGGAACAGACGAGCGGAGCGACGTCTACAGCCTCGCGGCGACGCTCTACACGCTGCTGGCGTATCGTCCGCCGGCTCGCGCGCCGATGCGTGCCTCGGCTGCGCTCGAGGGTCGCCCGGATCCGCTCGTGCCGCTGCCGCAGATCAATCCCGCGGTGCCAGTTGCCGTGTGGGAGGTCATCCAGTGGGGAATGTCGCTCATGCGCGAGAAGCGGCCGAACACGGCGCGCGCCATGCGTAAGGCGCTGCACGACTCGCTGCGGGGAACGGGCATCCTTACGCAGCCGGCGAAGTCGCCGAGCGCCGGCGACCAGGGAGCGACCTGGGTCGAGAACACGGCCGAGCTCTGGCTCGGAAACACGAATCCGCAGGCTGGAGGCGGGGCAACCGACGGGCCTCGAGGCCACGCGCGGCCGACCGTGGCGCAGGAATCCGGCCACTCCGGTGCAGAGACGTCGTATTCGGCGCCGACGGCCGAAACGCTGATGTCGCCTGAGATGTTTGCGCGGACACAGTTGGACAATCGCGCCTACCAGCCTGAGTTCGGACCTGGCGAGACTGCGCTCTCGACTGAGATGCTCGGTAATCAGACCATCGTTGACTTTCCAATCGATCGTCGCGCCGAGACACTTCCGCCTCCCGACGAGTTCGTCACGCACATTTCGACGCGCGATGCGATGACCGGCGTCGGGTTCTCGAAGGAATCGCCGACGGTCCCGATCAAGGACGTCGTCAACCGTGCCGCGGACACGATCGCCGTCGCCGCCGTTGATCCGCTTCGGACGCTCGAAACGCCGGTGATGCCCGACACGCCGACGTCGCCGACGGATCGGGTGCTGGCGGCGGGCGCGCCGCGGGCGGTCGTTGCACAGGCCGTTCGTGTCGAGGAACCTGCCGAAAGCGCCGGATCCGGGCGATGGATCGTGATCGGTGCAGTGGTAGTCCTGCTCGCCGTCGCCATCGTGGCAGTTTTCGTCGTACTGCCGCGTCTTCGGCAGCCGTGGAGCCAGCCGACGACGACGCAGGTCTCCGAGCCCACCGCGCCGCCGGTGGCCGATAGTCCCGTGAACGAGCCTGCTCCGGTCGCGGCTCCGGTGGAAGTTCTGCAGTTTCGCATCGAGACCATGACGGGTGCGCCGTTGCCGGTCGCGAGCGGAGCCTTCCCGGCCGACGCCGATTTCCGGATCCGGTACACGCCATCGCGAAACGGGCGGTTCTACGTGATAGTCGTCAATCCGGACCGAACGCAGACGGTGTTCCTGTCAGATCAGCCCGCCCCGCAGGCCAAGGTCGCGACGAACGAGGTTCGTGCCGGAATGGAGTACACGTTCCCGGGTCCGGAGGCCTATGTGGTTCCAGACCGGAACCGAGCGTCTCCTGCTCGTCTTCGCCTGACGGCGCAACTGTGCCGCCGGCCGTCACCGGCCCCGCGCTGAAATCGCTGCCCGCCGACATCGCGACGACGCTCCTGGAGCAGGCCGGTGCCGCATCCTCGAAATTTGCATGGGGACGCCGAGGCGACGCTTTCGCCGTGCGGACCATCTCAGGTACGGCGGACGACGGACTCATCGTCCTCGACGTGAACGACATTTCCAGGACCACGGTCGTGTTTAACGATGCTGATCAGAAGCCTCAGACGAAGTGATCAAACTACGGGCGGCCGCTCGATCGTAAGCGCAATGCTGACGCTCGCGCTGGCTCTGGGCGTTGCCGCCGGGCCCGCATTCGCGCAGGGCGGACTCGGACCGCGACCGCCGAAGCCCGAGCCCAAGCCGGCGCCGAAGCCGGAGCCCAAGCCGGCCCCGAAGCCTCGACCGCCTTCAAAGCCGACGCTCGGACAGGTGTTCGGCGAAGACCTCGGCGACGGGGCGCGGATCGAGCTCGTCTACATCACGCCAGGCTCGTTCGCGATGGGCTCGCCGACGGGTGACGACGACGACAAGACGGTGCACGGGGTGACGCTCACGCGACCGTTTCTCATCGGGCGGTACGAGGTGACGCAGGCGCAGTGGACTGCGGTGATGGGCTCGAACCCGAGTTATTTCACGGGCGATCCGACGATGCCGGTCGAAAACGTCACGTTCAACGACATCCAGGCCTTCCTGTCGAAGCTCAATGGCCAGACCGAGGGCGGCTGGCGGCTGCCAACAGAGGCCGAGTGGGAATACGCGTGCCGCGCGGGGACGATGGGCGAATATGCGGGCGAGCTCGTGCCGATGGCGTGGTTCGATGCGAACAGCGACGAGACGACGCATCCGGTGGGCGGGAAGAAGCCGAACGCGTGGGGCCTCTACGACATGCACGGCAACGTGTGGGAGTTCTGCTCGGACTGGTTTGGCCCGTATTCGGCGGATCCACAGACGGACCCGACGGGGCCGGAGAGCGGTTCGGAGCGGGTGTATCGCGGCGGAAGCTGGAACTTCTTCAGCAGGTTGTGCCGGTCGTCGTTCCGGGATGCTTACGCGCAGGACGTGAAGTTCAACGACCTGGGCTTCCGGTTGGTGAAGGACGTGCGGTAGCGAGCGACCTCCGTGTCTCGGCGTCTCTGTGGCTCTGTGTGCGCAGCTCTGCAGGCTCCACGAGAGCTTCGCACACAGAGGCACCGAGACGCTGAGACACAGAGGGTCAGTTTGGATAGCGAAGGTCCCGTCGTAGCGCCGTTGCGAGATCTCCCTTTCGCTCGACCACCACCCGCTCCAGACCAAGCCACCCGGCCAGCAGCCGCAACTCCGACGCGAGCTCCGACGCGACCTCGTCCCTCGGCGCACCGTCCTCGAGATACGCAGCACGCACTCGAAGACACCCGTCCTTCCGCTCGGCCTTCAGATCCACACGCGCGACGAGCCGCTCACCGAGCAGGAACGGCAGCACGTAACACCCCCACTTCCGCTGCGCTTCCGGCACGAAGATCTCGAACCTGTAGTCGAAGTCGAACAGCCGCGCCAGCCTCGGCCTGAACCAGATTGCCGGATCGAACGGCGACAGCAGCGCGCACCCGCTGACGCGCCGTGGTCTGCGCGCCGATGGATCGAGGTACGCCGGCTCGCGCCAACCTTCGACGTGAACGACTTCGAGCGCGCCAGACTCGGCGAGTTCGGCGAGCCGCGGACGCGCGTCACCGATCGGCATCCGAACGTAGTCAGCGATGTCAGGCGCCGTGCCCACGCCAAGTCCGCGCGCGCAATGCCGCAGCAACTCACGATGCGCGTCCTCCCTCGGCAGCACCCGGTCGTGGTGTACTTCCGGCACGATGCGCTCAGGCAGATCGAACGCGCGCGAGCGGTCGGCGCGACGGTGTGCGACCGCGAGCCGCCCCCTGGCGAACAGCGTCTCGAGCACCGCACGCGGCACCGACCGCATCCACGTCCCGGGCATCTGGCGCTCGACGCCTTCCGGTGCGTCAAGGTCCTCGGCGGCGAGTGGCCCCCGCTCGCGAATCTCGTCGACGACGCGCTCGGCATAGTTGGAGAGCTGGTTGAAGGTGGCCTCGAACCCCCACGGACGCACGCGGAACTCCTCGCGTCGTGGACGCAGCAACGGCCACCACTCGACCGGCACGAGCGACGCCTCTCTCGCCCACTGCTCGGTGTACTCGCGGCGGCTGTACGCGATGTCGTCGAGTCGCGCGGTGTCGTACGGGCCGATCCGCGAGAAGATCACGTGCTCGTGCGCGTGGCCGACGACCGTGACGTAATCGAGCTGCAGCAGCCCCGTGCGTGCGAGGACCCTGCGGATGTCAGCGATCCCCGGTCGCCGAGCCCCCTCTGCTCGCTCAGTCCGCCGCCGGTCGAGTCCCTGCGCCGAAAGCGCGATCCGCCTGGCTTCGAGTTGGGTGAGGGTGGTCATGACTCCGGGCTTTGTCGCCGGCCGCCTGCGAATCCGCCAAGTGTCGTTGGAGGCGGCCGCGCGCGCAACCCCTCGCTGCGCCTTCAGGACCGGCTGCGGCGGATCTTGAGGCGCCGGTTGCTCGAATCCTCGCCCGAGCGGCCGGCCGCGTCGGTCGCCGTCACCCTCACGCGGTATCGGCCGGTCGGCGCGTCCGCGGGCACGGTCCAGGTGAGGGAACGAACGGCGCCATCGAGACCAGTTGCGATCGCGGTCGTCTCGCCGCTGACCGCGAAGGCCTCGACGGTCTGCGACACGATGCCAGTGTCGTCCGAGGCTTCCCAGGCGATCTCGAGCGACTCGCCCTGGCGAACTTTCTCGCCGCCGTTCGGCGCAAGGACGCTGACGACTGGTGCGGTGGAATCGCCGCCTCGCGCGCGGGCGCGGTCGGCCATCTCGTAGACCGCCGCCCGCCTGCACGGCGGGCTCGAGATTATTGGGACGACCGAGAAGCGGTCCGGATCTATGACGCCGCCGCGGCAGCATGCGCTACCGGAGGCGTGTAGTTCCTGCGCATTGCGCGAAGCGCTTTGGAGTGCGGCGCGAAGCGCCGCTCTGGATCGAACCCCAATCGGCACCGAACCTCGATCCCACGAATCCGTTTCCAGTCAACGGGGACGGACAAAGTGTAAGCGCGCAAGCCCGGTCGCCGGCGTGATCCGGTATTTCGCCCGCGATCACCGGGCGCGCGCGACGGCCCTGGAAGAAACGATCGAGCCCCGTTGCGCGCGCTCCGGTGCATTCGCTCTTCGTGCTACTCGCGGGGCAACTGGTATAGCACGTCGGCATACTCTTCGGCCTCGCTTGCGGCCCAGATCAGGTGCAGCCACTCGGCAGCCAGGCCGATCGGCATCGATTTGGGGACGATGATGACGCCCGGAGTGTGGCGTGAGGCGAGGAAGGCTGAGAAGTGCGTCGGCATCGTGCGGCGGTCATGCGTGACGAGCACCCGGTCGGCGTCGGCCGCGATCTCGAGCACGCGCGGGTCCGGAACGCTGTCGTGCAGGCCGGCAAGGACTGCGGTCTGGAAGTCGATCTCCGGGGCAAGCCGGCGGGTCGCGGCGACGATACGTTGATTCAGATCGTTGTCGGCCTGAAAGCGGATCTTCACGCCCGCCGCGCTCCGGCCTCGCGCAGCAACTCGTCGAGCCGGCGCACCCGCGGGTCGGAATCTCGAAGGCGGCGGCCGAAAGCGTCGTCCTCGGCGTCGGAGGCTCTCAGGTAGGCGTCGACCTCGGTTCGATGGGCCAGATAATAAGTGATCGCTCCGTAGACCTGCTCGAGCGAGAGCACCGGGAAACACTCGGCGACGATCGTCTCCGGGGCGAGCCCCTCGAGGAAGGCATAGACGACCGAGTCGAGCGAGACGCGCGATCCCGCGACCCAGTAACCGCCGTCGTGCCGCTCAACGTACTCGTGCATTGCCGTCACCTCCCCGCTCAGTCCGCTGTCTCCTCGGCGCCTTCGTGTGCGCACCGCCAATCAACGCCGGGGGCATACGATTTCCAAGTCATCATAGGGTCGTCAGCCGGCTCTTCGCTACCGCACATGGATAGAGGCGCATCGCTTGCAAGTGCTGCTCCTCTTACGGCTCCTTGTAAATCGCGACCGTGACCTTCCCGTCCGCGTCGATCCACCCGCGGTACATGCCCGTCGTGTTGAACGGCATCGCTATGTTGCCGGCCCGGTCCATCGCGATCACCCCGCCTTCGCCGCCGCGCTCGCCGAGCTTCTTCATGACGACTTCGTTCGCGGCATCCGCCACCGACATCCCCTTGTACTCCATCAGCGCCGAGATGTCGTACCCGACCACCGACCGGATGAAGTACTCGCCGTGGCCCGTCGCCGACACCGCGCACGTCGCATTGCTCGCGTACGTCCCGGCGCCGATGATCGGTGCATCGCCGACTCGGCCGAACCGCTACACGCTCCGCAGCCTCCTGACGCTTCGCCTCCTGCAATTGCTTCCAGCGATGCTCGGTCCAGAAGTACTTCGGATCGACGAGCTTCACGCCGTGTTCGCGAGCAAACGTCTCGGCGCCCGTACCGACCATCAGCACGTGCGGCGACTTCTCCATCACGAGGCGAGCGAGCGAGATCGGATTGCGGACACGGCGTACGCCGGCGACCGCCCCGGCGTTGCC
This sequence comes from Blastocatellia bacterium, assembly GCA_016705245.1. Taxonomy (GTDB): domain Bacteria; phylum Acidobacteriota; class Blastocatellia; order UBA7656; family JADIYM01; genus JADIYM01. The sequence goes on from JADIYM010000016.1 coordinate 67,528, forward strand.
CGTCGCTCCGTCCATGATCGATGCGTCGAGCTCGTTGTGTCCGTCGTGCGTGAAGACCGCCCCCTTGCCGGCGTTGAAGAGCGGCGAGTCCTCGAGCACGTGGAGCGTCGCCTCGACGGCGTCGAGACTCGAGCCGCCTTTCGCAAGAATCGCGTGACCAGTTCGAAGCGCACGCTCGAGATCCGCGCGGTAGGCAGCCTCCCGCTCCGCGGTCATCTTCGTGCGGTCGATCGTGCCGGCACCGCCGTGGATTGCGAGTCGGAACGGCCGCTCGGGCTTGCCCTGCGATCGCGCGGGCACGTTCGAGGAGGCGATCAGAACGGCGACTCCGATCGTCGCAAGGGCGCAGAAAACGAGCGAGTGTCGAAGCATGGAGGTGATATAGCAGACTGGCGAGCGCGGCGTCGCGCCTCTCCGGGAAAACGTGAAGTCGTGAGTGCAGGGGTTCAACGATCCAGGATAGCGAGCGCCGTGGCGGCGCTTCTTCTCTCGTGTGTCGTCTCGGCGTGTGCCGTCGCGCCGGCGTCGAGGCGACTCGTCCTTGCAATCGAGTCGGCGCCGCTCACGCTCGACCCACGCGGAGCCTTCAACACCGACACAGCGAAGGTCCAGCAGTTGATCTTCGACACGCTCGTGACGAAGGGACCGGACTTCGACTTCGCGCCGGGACTCGCCGAGTCGTGGCAGCCGTCGCCGGACTGGACGGAGGTCACTTTCCAGCTCCGCCCGGGTGTTCGATTCCACGACGGCCGCGAGCTGACGTCGCGCGATGTCGTTTACACGTTCGGATCGCTCGCGTCGGGCGGGTTCGGAAAGTCGTCGGCGTTCGCCTCGGTCGAGCGCGTGGAAGCCGCAGGCCCGCTGTCCGTCCGGTTTGTGTCGAAGCGACCGAACCCGGGCCTGCTCGTCGATCTCGTCTCCGTCGGCGTCTTGCCCGAAGGCTCCGGCATTGAGTCCGCGCGGTCACCCGTCGGCACCGGCCCGTTCCGCGTTGCGGCGCCGTATGCCGGCGAGGGCGATCTGTCGCTCGAGCGGTTCGACGGGGCCTTTGGCGGCGCGCCGTCGTTCGAGGGAATCGACGTGCGCGTTCTGGCCGACGCGTCGACGCGCGCGGCGGCCATCGAGGCCGGAGAGGTGGATCTCTCCGTCAATCCGGGATTTGCACCAGACGCCTACGCCCGATTCGACGGCGCCGAGGGTCGCGCACGCGTCGAGTCGTCGCCGGGAGGCGGTGTGCAGTTCGTCGTCCTCAACACCGAAAGGCCGGGACTCGCCGACGTTCTCGTTCGCCGCGCGCTCGCGCTCGCCGTCGACCGCGAGCTGGTCGTGCGAAAGCTGCTCGGGGGCCGCGCGAGACTCGCGTCGAGTCCGTTGCCGCCGGGTCATTGGGCGGCAGCTGACATCGAGCCGTTGCCGTTCGAGCCTCCCCTGGCGAAACGCCTGCTTGCCGACATCCGGTCATCGACACCGCTGCCGTCCATCGAGCTCATGACGCTGCCGACCACGGCCGACCGAGACCTCGCGGCGGTGTTGCAAGAGTCGTGGCGAACCGTCGGCGTCGAGACGACGATCGTCCCGGTCGAACGCGCGGTCTTCGCCGAGCGGCTTGCGCGGGGCGACTTCGGCGCGGCGATCCACCGGTTCACCGGAGGCAATCAGTTCACGACGATCTTGAAGGGAGCTTTTCATTCGCGCTCGATTCACGATAGGGAAGGAACGCGCGGTGAGCTGAACTACGCGCGCTTCGCCGATGCGGAACTCGACGCGATGATCGATGCGGCGGACCTGCCTGGCGACCGCGACGCCCGAGTCAACGCGTATGCGGCGATCCAGCGGCGCATCGTCGACGCGGCCCCGTGGATCCTTCTCTGGCATCCGGACAACGTCGCCGTCGCCGGTCCTCGCGTCGGTCCGTTCGCGCTCGACCGCAGCGGAGACTTCTTCTTCGTCAAATCGCTCACGCTGCACGAGTGAGGAGAGTAGGAGAGTTGACAGGATTACAGGATTACCAGGATTAACAGGAAACAATCCTGTGAATCCTGACAATCCTGTAATCCTGTCAACTCTTCCCGCAGTCTGTTACCGTCTTCGTTTGCCCAAGAGTCAATAGGAAACGAATGAAGACAAATCCCGAAATCGCCGACGGCACCTTTGCCGAACTCGGCCTCCCGCAACCGCTGCTCGACGCCATCAACGACGTCGGCTACGAAATCCCGACGCCGATCCAGTCGAAGACGATCCCGGCGCTGCTCGACGGCCGCGACCTCGTCGGCCAGGCGCAGACAGGCACCGGCAAAACCGCCGCTTTCGCGCTGCCGATCCTCGCGAAACTCGACCTCAAGCTCTACGAGACGCAGGCGCTCGTGCTTGCTCCGACGCGCGAGCTCGCACTCCAGGTCGCTGAAGCCATCCACACCTACTCAAAGCACCTCGGCACCGTCCGGGTGCTGCCGGTCTACGGTGGCCAGCCGATCTCGAAGCAGATCGAGCGGCTGCGTTCGGGCGCCCAGGTCGTCGTCGGCACGCCCGGCCGCGTGATGGACCACCTGCGCCGCGGAACGATGCGCTTCGACTCGCTCAAGTTCGTCGTGCTCGACGAAGCCGACGAGATGCTGCGAATGGGCTTCATCGAGGACGTCGAGTGGATTCTCAGCGAGGCCAAGGGCGAGTTCCAGACTGCGCTCTTCTCGGCCACGATGCCGCGCGAAGTCCGCCGCATCGCCGACCGCCACCTGAAGAACCCGATCTCGGTCGAGCTCGAGCACGCGACGCTGACCGTGCCGAAGATCAAGCAGACCTACGTGAACGTCTCGGAGCAGGCGAAGGTCGAGGTGCTGACGCGCATCCTCGAGGCGGAGGATGCCGAAGCCGTCCTGATCTTCGTCCGGACGAAGAACGACGCGGCCGAACTGAACGAGCGATTGCAGGGCCGCGGCTATGCGTCCGAGTCGCTGCACGGCGACCTCACGCAGCCGCAACGTGAGAGCGTCGTCCGTCGCCTGCGTGGCGGACAGATCGAAGTCGTCGTTGCGACCGACGTCGCGGCGCGCGGTCTCGATGTCGAGCACATCACGCACGTGATCAACTTCGACGTTCCGCACGACGTCGAGTCGTACGTCCACCGGATTGGCCGAACCGGCCGCGCGGGCCGCGAAGGCTGCGCGATCATCTTCGTGACGCCGCGGCAGGGAAGGATGATCCGCGAGATCGAGCGGTACACCGGCGCGAGCATCGCGCCGATGAAGATGCCGACGCGCGCCGATATCGCCGCGAGACGCATCGCAAGCTTCAAGGACCGGATCCGCAAGACGGTCGCCGAGGGCGATCTCGAGCTTTATCTATCGCTCGTCGAGGACCTGATCGACGAAGGCATGGAAGCGACGGAGCTGGCGGCGGCGCTTGCGCGCCTTGCGCGTGGCGACAAGCCGCTCGAGATGGAAGTGGAGACCGGAGCGGCCGAGATCGTCCGGACCGAGGCGGGTATGGTGCGGCTCGTGCTCGATGCCGGCCGGAAGGACGGCATCCGTCCGGGCGATATCGTCGGCGCGATCGCGAACGAGGCCGACGTGCCGGGACGTGCGATCGGATCGATCGACATCTACGACAACGTGACGTTCGTCGAGATTCCAGAGTCGTTTCTGGCGCAGGTGCTCGACCGGATGGGCCGGGCGATGATTCGGAACCGGTTCGTGAACATTCGAACCGCGTCGGCTGAGACCGACAAGGGACCGCGGCCAGCGGCGAAGGTAGAAAGGACGCGGCCCGAGCGAGTGCCGGAGCGGGTTGTCGAGCCGCCAACGCCCAAGGCTGTGGCCGTGCCCGTCGAGAAGCCCGCCGAGAAACCGGCGTGGAAACGAACCGAAAGGCCGGCGCCGAAGACCGCGGCAAGACCTGCCGCGAAACCTGCTGCCAAGCCGGCTGCGAAACCGGACGCGAAGAAACGCGGCGCGGACCGGTGGACGGTCGATCCCGACGCACCTCGGCCGTGGGACGTCTCGCCCACGCGCAGTCGCGCCAAGGCCGGCGGCAAGCCGAAGAAAGCCGCGAAGCCGTTCGCGAAGGGCGGCACGAAACCTCCGAAGAAGCGGCGGAGCTAGCCTCTCGCCCATTGCACGGAGCGCCTTGGAGTGCGGCGCGCAGCGCCGCTTTGGTTTGTTCCCAGTGGAGTCCAGACTCGGGGAACAATCCAAAGCGGCGCTGCGCGCCGCACTCCAAGGCGCTTCGCGCAAGAGACGGAAGCTCGGTCAGCCGCCAACAGTGCGACCGAACCGCTGCGTGAACCAGTAAACGGGATAGCTTGCGGCCAGCGCGCCGAGCGCCCACTTGCTGTTCTCGAGGTCGCTCAACACCGCGCAGACCAGGAAGACGACTGAGCCGATCAGCACGAGGCCCGTCGTGTACGGATACCCCCACGCACGGTATGGCCGCTCCAAGTCCGGCTCGCGCCAGCGCAGGATGAAGACCGCGGAAAACGACACGGTGTAGCTCACTACGAAGAAGAACGCGAGTACCGCGACCACCTGGTCGAACGCGCCGATGAACAGAAACGCGATCGCCACGGCCGCGCCGATCCACAGCGCGATCGCCGGCGTGCCGCCGCGATTCACGCGGCTCGCCGCGCGATGGAACAGCCCGTCGCGGCTCATCCCGAAGAGCGTCCGGCTGGCCATCATCATGAACGCGTTGATCGCCGACAGCATCGACAGGATCGCGAGCACGCGGATGACCGTGTCGCCCTTCGCGCCGAAGATCGTCTCGGCCGCGAGTCCGGCGGGCAGCTTCGACGCCGCGATCGCGCCGATCGGCAACACGTACAGCAACGCGGCGTTGAGCAACACGTAGATCGCGATGACGAGCAACACGCCGCCGATCATCGCGCGCGGCACGTCACGACCGGGGTCGTGGACTTCCTCAGAGAAATAGATGACGCCCGTCCATCCGTCATAGGTGTAGAGCACGCCCTGCAGCGCAATGACGATTGCGGCCGCGATCGCAAAGCCCGACGGAGCGGGCGGTGCTTCGACGGCGGCGACGGCTCCCGCGGGAGCGGCGACGGCGAAACACGCGACGATGAGGGCGATGAATGCGAGCGCCTTCAGGAGGCTCGTTAGCTCCTGCGTCCGTCCGCCCCAGACGACGCCGCACCACTGAATGAAGGTGAAGACGAGGATCACGGCGACGGCGATCGCGGTCGTCTGTCCCTCGAGGACGGGGACGAACGTCGGAAGGTATTCGCCGATGACGATGCCCGCGGCGGTGGCGGAACCGCAAGTCGAAAGCCAGTCCGACCAGCCGACGACGAAGCCGGCGTAGCGGCCGATCGCGCGGCTCGCGAACGTGTATTGGCCGCCCGCGCGGGGTATCGCGGCGCCGAGCTCCGCGACAGAGACCGCGCCGAGCAGGGCGTAGAGTCCGCCGAGCAGCCATACGCCGATGAAAAGCGCCGGCGTCGGGAGGCTGGCCGCGACCGTGCCCGGAGTGCGGAGGATGCCGCCCCCGATCGTGTTGCCGATGATGACGGCGAGGCCGAAGGCGACGCCGAGGACGCGCAGCAGGGAGCCAGAGGAAGGGGGCGGTGCGGCAGTCACGAGTGACTCCGGGGAAGGGGACAGCTAGCGCAAAGGCGCAAAGACGCGAAGGAAGAAACACAAGGGATGCTGACAGAGCGAGTCCCAGCTCGAGATCGTCCCGGTTCTTCCTTTGCGTCTTTGCGCCTTTGCGCGAGGTCTCCCCGGCTTCGCATCGCTCGTCCTCCTAGATGTACAGATGCTGCGGATCGAGCTCCTCACGGATGATCCTGAGCTCCTCGTCGGTCGGCGCCGGCGTCTCGGCGAGCGTGGCGGCGACGCGAACATCCCACCCGATGTTCGCCCGCACGTCTTCCACCGTGCACCCCGGATGCAGCGACACAAGCGTCATCTCTCCTTCGACGAACTCGTAGCAGCCGAGGTTCGTGATGACCGCGCTCGGCCCGCCTCCCGGCATGCCGAACGCCTCACGCCGTCCCTGACCATCGAGAAACCCCGGCGAAGTCACGAAGTCCACCTTCTCAGGAAAACTGCGCCGCGACTGCGGCGCCATCACGAGCACCTTCTTCGCGAGGATCGCGATCTCGCACGCACCGCCCGATCCCGGCAGTCGCACCTTCGGCGTCGCGTACTCCCCGACAACCGTCGTGTTGATGTTGCCGTATCGATCGATCTGCGCGCCCTGCAGGAAACCGACGTCGATCCGGCCGCCCTGCAGGTAATTGCAGAAGATGTCGTACATCGAGCAGACCGAGAGCGAGTCGGTGACTAGCGCGGGATCGCCGATCGAGATCGGCAGCCGCTCCGGCGTCGCGCCAACCGCGCCCGATTCGTAGATGAGTACGAGATTTGGCGCGTGCAGCCGCCGCGCGAGGTTGCACGCAAGGTTCGGCAGTCCGATGCCGACGAACGTGACCTCGCCGTCCGCGAGCAGTCGCGACGACGCCGTGACCATGATCTCGTTCGTCGAGTAGGTCATCGTGTCCTAGTACCCATAATTCACCGGCTCGCACCAGCGTTCGGACGCGCGAAGGGAGCGCCATCGATCGAGCTGCTTCTCCGCGTATTCCGCGCGGTTCGCGACGCCGTACACCCATTCGTCGAGGTAGGCCTCGAACTTCGCGCGGTCCTTCGAGATCTCGCGCCACGCGATGTAGAAGTCATTGTCGCGATCGTAAAACCCCTGCGCGTAACTCGGGTGGCACCCGAACGGCTCGTGCACGACGGCGCTCACGATGAACCCCGGAATCAGCGTGCGGTTCGGATCGGCGCGGATCACCGCTTCGTCGACGATCTCCTCCGCGACGACGATCACGTGTTTCGACGCGAACGCCGCCTCCTTCTGCACACCCATCAGGCCCCAGATCTGCGCGTTGCCGTTCAGGTCGGCGCGCTGGACGTGCACGATCGCGGTATCGGGATTGAGCGCCGGCACGGCGGCGAGCCACTCTCCGGTGAACGGACACTCGATCTGCTGGATCCTCGGGTTGACCATCGGCAGGTCGCTGCCGGCGTAGTCGCGCAACGGGAAAAACGGCAGCCGCGACGCTCCCGCCGTCAGTCGCGCGACCATTCCGTAGTGCGAGTACTCCTCGATCTCGATCGGATGCGGAACGCCTTCCTCGATCGCGCGCCGCAGCGCGTAGAGCGGTCCCGCTCCCGGATTGCCCGCCCAGCTGAACACGAGCCTGCGCACGCAGCCCGCGCCGATCATCTGGTCGTAGACGAGGTCAGGAGTGAGCCGGCACGCAACAAGGTCTCGCCGTTTCTGCCGGATGATCTCGTGCCCCGCCGCGAACGAAATCAGGTGCGTGAAGCCCTCGATGACGATCGTGTCGCCGTCGCCGACAAACCGACCGATCGCGTCGGCCATCGTCATGAGCTTAGCTTCCAAGCGTCTGCTCCAGCGCCCGCGCGAGGCGGGCGACGATCTCGTCGATCTCGTCGGTGGAGATGGTGAACGAAGGGCCGATCATCAGGATGTCGCCGTCACCATTCTCGAGATGCCCCGCATTCGACCAGACGACGAGCCCGTTGGCGAGGGCCGCGGCCGCCACGCGCTCGACGACCCTTTCGGATCGCGCAAACGGCCTCTTCGACTCGCGATCCGCGACGAGCTCGACGCCGGCGAGAAACCCGCGTCCCCGAACGTCGCCCACTGCCTGGTGCGCCCGGAGCGCGGCGAGCTTCTCGAAGAACAATTCCTCCATCGACGCCACGTGTTCAACGAGCCCGTTTGCCTTGATGTACCGGAGCGTCGCAACGCCGGCCGCCGCCGTCAGCGGCATGTGCGAATACGTCTGCGAGTGCACGAACGCGCCCGAGCCGTCGCGAATCGTCTCGACGATTTCGCGGCTCGCGATCACCGCCGACAACGGCGCGTATCCGCCGCTCAGTCCCTTGCCGCAGACGACGACGTCGGGGACGACGCCGAAGTGCTCGAACGAAAACCACCGGCCGGTGCGGCCGATTCCGGCCATCACTTCGTCGGCGATGAAAAGCACGCCGAGCTCGCGGCACGCCTCCGCGATTCGCTGGTAATACTCGGGCTCTGGCGCCATGGCGCCGAGCGACGACCCGATGACCGGCTCGGCGAGAAATGCGGCGACCGTCTCTGGTCCCTGCCGCTCGATCTCACGGATGACGGCGCTGCCGTCCCAGGTGGGGCCGTACGGGCGGCGGTATCGGTCGGGCGCGGGCACGCGCGGGAAGTCCGTCAGCAGTGGCCCGTAGATCGCGCGGTAATGCTCGCGGCCCGAGAGCGAAAGCGCCGTCAGCGTGTTGCCGTGGTAGGACGGCACTCGGCTGACGACCTTCCACTTCTCGACCCGTCCGCGCTCGCGCCAGTACTGGCGCGCGAGCTTCACGCTCGCCTCGATGGCTTCGGACCCGCTGCAGAGAAAGTAGGAGTAGGCGAGCGGTTCCGGCAGCACCTCGTCGAGCGCGGCCGCGAGCTCCGCGACCGGCTCGTTCGAGAAGATCGCGCCCGAGGCGTATGCGACCGTCTCCGCCTGGCGGCCAACTGCGTGGGCGATCTCGTGCAGGCCGTGGCCGACATTTGCGACGAGCGCCCCGCCCGATCCGTCGAGGTAGGCATTGTCCTGGTCGTCGAACAGCCAGCACCCTTCGCCGCGCACGACGCGCGGGTAAGAGTGCTTCAGGTGGCGGTGAAATACCGGCACGGCGTTCCCGGTCTCCTATCGCGCGTTCGCTGCAGCTGTCGCAGTCTTCAGTTTTGCGGTGAGCAACGCGATCTGCGGACGCGGATCGCGACTGGCAAGGACGGCTTCGCGAACTCCCGGCAGCGTTTCGGCCGCGTAGGACGGCAGGGGAGCGTAGACGAGGTGACGGAACCAGAAGCGGTCGGGCAGGCCCTCCTCGGCGAGCAGCGCGCGCTCGAGCGACATGAACCACGCGTTTGCGGCCTTCGCGTCGTCCGCCGTGAACGTGCCGCTTGCGATGCGGCCTCGATCGCCTGCTGCCGCTTCGCCGCCGCGGTCGACCACGCCAACGCGGCAGCTTTCAGGTCCGCCAGCTCCTTCGCGACTGTCGCGGCCGCCGGCAGCGACGCAACGTCGTCGACGTATCCAGCGATCTCCTTACCGTAGGCGCTACCGTCGAGCGGCAGTGCGTCTGCGTTCGCCAGACGCAGCGCCATCACGCCGGCGTAACAGGCCATCGCCGCGTGGTACTTGAATCCCGGATCACCCTGCGTCGCCATCCAGTGGTAGCTGTCGTAGACCGAGTGGTAGACGCCGTACGGTCCGTCGAACACGAGGTCCACTGACGGCACGCCGAGCTTGTTGAAGAAAACCGTGTAGTCAGACCCGCTGCCGAGAATCGAGATCGGCTGGTCGCTGGCTTCGGCCGACGCCGCGCCATAGCCGCGAATGTTCGCCTTGCCCGACCGTTCGCGCCACACCTGGCCGACGCTTTTGCCCGGCGCGCCCGGGTCGGGCACGTCACTGGCGACCGCGCGGACGATGTCGAACATGAGCGGCGACGCCGACGCTGTGAAAATCGGGCCGGACGTCGACGCGTCGACGTTTATGCACGCAACGGCGTTCTTTCGCAGGTTCGTTTCGTGCTCCTCGCCCCACTCGGTCGAGCCGGTGAGCGTGTACTCCTCGGCGTCCCACGATCCGAAGACGATCGTGCGCCGCGGCTGCCATCCGTCCTTCACGAGCTGCCCGAACGCGCGTGCGAGCGAAATCATCGTCGCGGTGCCGGACGACGGATCGACGGCGCCGAACTCCCACGCGTCGTTGTGGTTCGAGAGCAGGACGATCTCGTCGGGCAGTTCCGAGCCGCGCAGCGTGCCGATGACGTTCGTGATGGGGCGGACCTCGCGGGTGTTTTCGATCACGAGGTGCAGGCGCACGGGACCTGGACCCGTCCGGTACGTGTCGGCGATGGCGACGCCCTGCCATCCCTCGGCGACGGGTTTTCCGCCGAGGCGCTTGAGGATCTCTGCCGCGTCGCGCGCCGAGAGCGGCATCATCGGCATCTTCGGCAGGGTCGTGGCCTCGGACTCGGGAATGCGTTTGGCGCCGGCGACTGACGCCCACCCGGGCGTGAGCGGATCGCCCGGAATGTTGAAGTCGTAGACGTTTGCGCCGCGCTGGAAGTGCGACGGCGGGCCCCACGGGCCGTCAGGGTAGACGCCGCCCTGGAACCAGCCGTCATCAATCGGGTCCGAGTAGACGAGCAGGGCCGCGACGCCGCGTTTCTCCGCCTCGAGCGACTTGCCGCCGCGGTAGCCGCCGAAATAGCGGGCGAGGGCGACCTTGCCGCGCACGTCGATGCCGCGTCGCGCGAGCTCGTCGTAGTCGGCGGCCGCGCCGCGGTTCACGTAGACGACCTCGGCCGTCAGGTCGCAGTTCGAGCCGTAGGCGATCCACGGCCCTGCGACGTCCGGCGATGACGAGTCGGGATCGGCGGCGATGGGCTCTTCGCGACGGGCGAGGGCGACGGCCGGTTCACCGACGATCTCGAGGGTGCCGCGCTTCGGGTACGAAAGCAGGACGTCGTAGGTCGGCGTCTCGACCGTGAGACCGGCCTTGCGGAACTCGTCGGCGATGATCTTGTGGACGCGAGCGTTGCCGGGCGTGCCGGCGACGTGCGGCTTGCGAGTGAGCTCCCTCAGCAGGGCGTCACACTCGGCTGGCTGCGGAAGGGGCAGCAGTTTCCGTTCGTATTCGCGCTGCCACTCGGAGCGCTTCGGCGTGAAGCCCGTAAGGCGCGGCTGTTGTGCAGCAACGAAGGACGGAAAGGCCACGAGCAGGACGAGTGCCGCGCAGAAACGCTTCATCGGTGATTCTCCAGGGGAGCGAGGTGCCGGCATTGTGAACCAAATCCCGACTTGATGGAATCAGTACCGCGAGCGACAGCGAGCGGGCGGGCCGTACGCAGCGCGATGCGAAAAAGCGCCACGGATGAAACGGATCGGACGGATCGACGCGTCTCTGGATCACTCCTCAGATCCAACTTACAGAGACGACCACGGGCTCGTAATGACACCACTCAAGGAAGGGCGGTCCACGCATCGGTACCGGGCGCGGTAGCGCTCGGGTCTGCCCCTCCGTTTGCTCGCGCCTGGTGTCGTCACACGCGCTCGGGATCGACCCGAGCGCTACCGCGCCCGGTACTGATGCTTGACATCGTCTTACAGCCCGTTCCAGTCCCCGAGGATCGGCATCGAGTTGGCCGGTCCGTACCCGAAGACGACGTCAGCCGGCCCGGGGGCGTGCATGTCCTTCAGGAAGAAGAACCCGTTCGCCGGATCGTAGAGCCCGATCGTGTCGGTACCGTCTCCGTTCCAGTCTCCCGCGAGCGGATTCCACCCAAGACCCGCAGGCCCGAACCCGTACACAAGGTCGGCCCCGCCCGCTGCGTGCGCGTTCCTCAGGAAGAAATTCCCGTTCACCGGGTCGTACAACCCGATCGTGTCTGATGCACTGCCGTCCCAGTCGCCCGAAAGGGGGATCCACCCGAGCCCCGCCGGACCGAATCCGTAGACAAGGTCCGCCGCTCCCGGCGCGTGCGCGTTCCGCAGGAAGAAGTTCCCGTTCACTGGGTCATAGAGACCCACCGTGTCGACTCCGTCGCCGTTCCAATCGCCGACCAGCGGTATCCACCCGAGACCCGAAGGGCCGAAGCCATACACCAGGTCCGCGCCCCCCCCCGTGTTCGTGTTCCTTAGAAAGAAATTTCCGTTCACCGGGTCGTAGAGCCCGGCCGTGTCCGTCCCATTTCCATCCCAATCGCCCTTGAGCGGCAGCCAGCCGATTCCAGGAGGACCGTAGCCAAACACGAGATCGGCCGCGCCCGGAGAGTTGTCGTTGCGCAGGAACCACGACCCCGTTGACGGGACGTAGACTCCCACCGTGTCGGACCCGAAAAGTGCTGCCGCTCCCGTGCGGATGTCGGCTTCGACGGCTTGCCCGCGCAATCGACGCCACGGACCGTGGGCCGGGGCTGCAGCTTCGGTAGCGGTCGCGAACGGCGAGAAGAGCGTTCGTGCTCGCCATCGGTAGAGTGTGAATGGACTCAGCCCCGTGACCGTTTCCGTGAGCGTGACGCCAGTCGTCGTCGCGGTGACATCGGTCCATGTCGTCGACGTAACCGTAACCGAGTTCGCGCCACCCCAGTTCTCTCCCGACGGGCAGGCCTCGACTTGGAGTTTCACGCGGCCGCGACCTTCGGGATGTGTGGCTGTCATCCGGACCTGAAAGTCGTTCGTGTCCGCGCTCGATCCCCACGGCTCGACGCTCGTCACATCGCCATTGCCGCGGAGCTGGCGGGCGAGTACGGAACGGCCGAGGCCGTCGCCGTTGCCGTAGAGCACGAGCGCCGCACCTTCATCGATCTGTCCGGAATCGTACCCTTGCGCTCCTATGATCACGTCCGCGTAGCCGTCACCGTTGACATCGCCAGCGCCGGAGAGTCGGTACGAGAGCAAGACGTCCTGCTGGTCCGCCTGCAAGGTCGCATTTGCCGTTGAAGGGGTACCATTTGCGACTCCGGTCGAACTGCCGTGGAAAATGAAGGCGGCGCCTTCGTCTACCTGACCGGCGTCATATTGATATGCGCCGACGATGACATCCGCGAACCCGTCACCGTTCACATCACCCGCGCCGGCCACGCAATGTCCAAGCAGCGACTGACCCTGTCCCGACACGACGGTCGTGTCCGCGTCGAGAGCACTCCCGCTCAGGATACCGGCCGAGCTGCCGTGGAATATGAAAGCTGCACCTTCGTCTTCGAACGCCCCGTCGTAGTAGGCGGCGCCGACGATGACATCAGCATATCCGTCTCCATTGACGTTGCCAGCACCGGCGACATCAAAGCCGAACCACGCAAACTCCCGATCCGATTCGAGCGTTGAATCTGCCTCCATCGGCGTCCCCCCGACAATGCCCGAAGGACCACCGTGAAACACGAACGCGCTTCCGCCGCTTTCGAGTCCAGTGAAGTAGCGGAACGCCCCGACGATTACGTCCGAATAGCCGTCGCCGTTCACATCACCTGCACCTGCCACGCTTCGGCCGATGAAGGCGAACGTCTGATCTGACTGAATCGTCGAATTCGCCGTCGTCGGGCCGCCGCTCGCGACCCCCGTTCCGGAACCGTAGAAAACAAATGCAGCTCCTTCGTCGACCTGTCCGGCGTCGAATGCATCGGCGCCTACAATGACATCCCCGAATCCGTCACCGTTCACGTCGCCAGCTCCGGCGACGCTGAGGCCAAGTCGCGCCTGAAACTGATCAGACTGCAGTATCGCGTTGGCGGTCGCCGGAGACGTGGCTGTGATCCCCGCCGGACTGCCATGGAAAATGAAGGCGGCGCCTTCGAACTGTTGACCATCCGTGAAGAGCGACGTACCGACGATGATGTCAGCGTACCCGTCGCCATTGACGTCTCCCGCTCCGGCGACACTCTGCCCGAACTGCATCTGGTTCACGTTCGATTGAAGCGTGGCATTCGCGGTCGCTACGTTTCCACTCGCGATTCCCCCGGGGCCGCCGTGGAAAACGAACACCGCGCCCTCACTCGTTTGACCTGCGTCGTACGTGTGCGCCCCAACGATCACGTCCGAATACCCGTCACCGTTCAAGTCTCCGGCACCGGCGACGCTGTAGCCGAATGCTGCGCCCGCCTGATCCGACTGCAGCGTCGCGTTTGCCGAAGCCGGGTTTCCGCTGCGCACGCCCTCGGCTCCGCCGAGGTAGACGAAGGCGGCTCCTTCGTCGGACTGACCCGCGTCGAAGAAGTGCGCTCCGATGATCACATCCGCAAAGCCGTCACCGTTTACGTCGCCAGCCCCGGCGACGCTGTGTCCCATCTCAGCGCCCGGCTGATCCGACTGCAGGGTCGCGCTCGATGTCGCCGGGCCAAGAGACTGAATTCCGAACGGTCCACCGTGGAACACGAAGGCCGCCCCTTCTTCAAGCTCGCCCGCGGTGTACTTGTCTGCGCCCACGACCACGTCCGCAAAACCGTCACCGTTGGAGTCGCCTACGCCGTGAACGCTGTATCCAAAACCCGCACCAATCTGGTCCGACTGAACGGTCGAGTCCGCGCTCGAAGGGCTGCCGTTCCCGACGCCCATGAAACCGCCGTGAAACACGAACACCGCTCCTTCGTCGGTCTGGCCGGAATCGTAGGCCTTCGCGCCGGCAATCACGTCCGGGAAGCCGTCGCCGTTCACGTCTCCAACGCCCGCTACGCTCCACCCCAGATCTGCGTCCGCCTGATTCGACTGTATCGTCGCGTTCGCCGTCGCGGGGTTGCCGTTCGGAATACCCGACGGACCGCCGTGAAACACGAACGCCGCCCCCTCGTCCGCTTCGCCGGCGTCATAGTCAAACGCCCCGACGATCACGTCCGCGTACCCGTCGTCATTGACGTCGCCTGCGCCATCCGAGCTGAAGCCAAACCACGAGAAGGACTGATTCGACTGCAGCGTCGTAGTTGCGGTCGCGGGGCCACCGTTTCCGATGCCGGCAGGCCCGCCGTGGTAGACGAACGCCGCTCCTTCACTCGATTGCCCTGCCTCGAATGTCGGTGCCCCGATGATCACGTCCGCATATCCGTCGCCGTTGACGTCGCCGGCTCCGGCAACGCTCGAACCAAAGAAAGCAAACTGTCCAACGGCATAGAGTGCCGCGTTCGACGAATTCGGACCTCCGCTTGCAACACCGGAAGGGCCACCGTGAAACACGAAGGCCGCCCCCTCGGCGCCGTCGTGATGGTGGGCACCGACGATGACGTCGTCGTAGCCATCACCGTTGACGTCGCCAGCCCCTGCGACACTCGTACCGAGCAGGGCACCCGTCTGGTCGGAATCGATCGTCGCGCTGGCAGCGCCGGCACTGCCGGATGTTATTCCCGACGGTCCGCCATGAAACACGAACGCCGCGCCTTCGTCGGCGTTGCCGTGGTCGTAAAACGTCGCGCCGACGATCACGTCCGCGTATCCGTCGCCATTCACGTCGCCCGCCGACGCTACGCTCACGCCAAGTCGAGAGCCCGCCTGATCCGACTGCAGCGTAGCGTCCGCCGTCGACGTCAGCAGCGGATCGACGACGATCGGATACATCGCGCCGTCGTCGTCGATGGTCAGCTGAACCGTCCGCGCGTCGGCGGCCGTCATCCGAGCCGTCAAAATGCGACCCGCTGCGTCCTCCACTTCGAGCTTTCCGTATTCGAGTCGCCGCCCCGTCCCGGTCTCCAACACCGCCAGTTCATTCGCGACGGAAACTCTTGCGCCGTCGAACGCCACGTCGATTCGCAACGCGCCATCGCCCGACGGTCTCTGCTCCAGGACGTAACCGTGTTCGAGCCCTGCTTCGCCGTTCAGGTACCACTCGACAACTCCGCTTTCGCGCCGGTTTTCGACGCGAGCGCCGTCCGTCCGAACTTCACCGACTTCGAGCGTGGCAATCTGGCCATAGCGTCCGAGGCCAACAGTTCTCATTCGGAGCAACTCGGGACTGCCGGCGGCCGTTCGATCTTCGATACGCGCGCCCCACGGCTCGAAGTACGTCCGCAGGTTGTGCTCGCGGTTCGGCGCCTGGAGGCCCCGGTCGTTTCGAGTAGCCTGGTACTCCTGCCGTGTTATCGATCTCTGCGCCTGCTCCGCCATGGGCGTCGGCACTTCGGAGTTCTCGGCTGGCGGCTCCGGATCGGCGAATGGCGCATGAGCACCCGCTGTCTCCGATGGTCCTATCGGCCGAATCGTCTCGACTCCTAAAATCAGGGCGATCACCACTATGAGGCCGGCGAGCGCACGGGTGCGCGCGTCCAAGAAGCTAGGGCGCTGACTCACTGTTCTGTCCTCCGAGCGACTGTTGCGCAGGGAATGCGAGGTCGGATCGATGTCGACTAAGGCGCGGGAAACCCTAACACATCATCGCGTGAGGTACTGCTTCGGATCGAGACCTGCGGTCTTGGCCCTTCGTCGTCTTATCTTGCCGATTTGCAGCCGTGGAACGGTTTCACAGGCAACCCACGTACATCCTTCCTTAATATGTGTTCACGGAGGGCGAAGGAGGGGGGAATGCCGCGGTTGCGATCCATCGTCGAGGTGGTTGCTGGTTCCGTGTTGGCGATCGCCCTGGGGCTGGTGGCTGCGCGGTTCCGCCTGTTCGATTCGTGGCCTCATGCGTATCGAACAAGTATGGCTGGAAGCTGAGGACTGGGAACCCGGACAGTGGATCCCGGCCGACTGCAACTCCGACGTCGGCGTGACGCTGTCGGATGGCACGACGTGGATCGCGACCTTCTTCACCTACACGAACATCGAGACGTTGCGGAAAGCGAACGCCGAGTCAGGCGACTGCCTTGGTGGCGCGTACTTCTGGGCTACCGACATCGTGCTCATCGACGAGATCACACGCGATCGCGTCACCGAAGTCATCAACCACCTCATCGCCGAAGGCGAGTTCGAGCTCATCTTTGCCCGCGAGGATGAAGAGGACGAGGACGAGGAGGCGTAGATGCCTGGGCGGACTGAGCCCAGTGCGACTCGCGCCGTCACGTTTGTTGTAGCTGGCGCGGCAATCGCGATGGCGCTCTCCTGCGGGCCGTCATCGCCAGAGCACCAGCGTGCCGAGTCGATCGTCCGCTCGGCAACGTCCGTCGAAACCTACAGGATACACACTCCGGGAATGACCAATCGGGAGTTCCGAAAGACCGATCCGAATGTTACAGGCAAATTCGTCGGCGAATATCCAGTCGACAGCCGCGGACTGACGATGCCGGTCGAGTTCGCAGATCGTCTCGAGGACTTCCTGCTCGACAGCTGGGCGTTCTGGGAGCCACCACTTCTCGGACAAAAGGCGTGCGTGTTCGACCCCGGAGTGGTGTTTCGAATGCGGCACGGAGCCGATTATGCGGACGTGGTCATCTGCTTCGATTGCGACCAGCTCGTGGTCGAGACGACGCAGGGAAGGCTCGATCTGGACGGTGGCGACTTCGACCTCGGTCGCGGGACGCTTGTGAAGATGGCGAAGGAAGCGTTTCCGGATGACGACGTGATCCGGGCGCTCGCCGCCGGGTAGCGGCATGCCGTCGAACTGATGGCAGGTTCGTCCGGCGTCCAAGGTGCGAACTGCGAGGGGAGTCCATATGAACAGGCAGAGATTCGGCTTGCTGATGGTAGTCCTGGCGACGGTATCCTCCTTCGGCTTTGGCGCCGGACCTGTTCCAGCAGCCACGTCCGATGCTCCATTCCAGATGACGAGAGGACAGACAATGATCCACCACGCGCGCGGGAGGTTCGACGTGAAACTGGCCCCGCTCGAGAGCAGCGCCGGCAAGGACCTAGGTCGAATGTCGATCGACAAGACGTTTCACGGTGAGCTCGACGCAACGAGCAAGGGCGAGATGCTCGCCTCCATGAGCTCGGTGAAGGGCTCGGCCGGATACGTCGCGATCGAAAAGGTGACGGGGAAGCTCGGCGGTCGCGACGGCACGTTCGTCCTGCAGCACATGGGCACGATGACGCGCGGTGAAGGCAAACTGACGGTTTTGGTCGTTCCCGATTCCGGCACTGGCCAGCTCGTCGGACTGGCTGGCACGATGTCGATCGAGATCACTGACGGGAAGCACTTCTACCACTTCGAGTATTCGCTGCCGGCGGCGAAGTGATGACGGCCATCGGACTCGTCGTCGCGGCAGTGATGGCCGCACTCCCGGGCCTTCACGTCGTCTGGGCGTTCGGAGGCGTTACCGGAAAGTCGGCCGTCATCCCCAGTCGCAACGGCGTGCCAGTCATGCGGCCGGGCCGCGTCTCGACCATTGCCGTCGCGGTGGGACTTGCGATCGCGGCATTCGTTGCGCTGGCGGCGGCTGCGGTCGTTCCGTGGCCGATACCGGCCATTCCGGCAACGATCGGGTGTCTCGTCATCGCCGTGCTGTTTGCGGCTCGGGCGATCGGCGAGTTCCGCTACGTCGGATTCTTCAAGCGCGTGCGCGGCACCGAGTTCGCCTGGTGGGACACGCGGGTCTACTCGCCGCTGTGCATCGCGATCAGTGCGGGCTACGCGCTTCTGTGGAGTTTCGCGCGGTGACCGTCGTCGCGTGAGCCTCGGGTGGCGTTGACGGCCGGACGGCGCGATGGTACACGAGCCTCGCCCTGGTCCATCCTGCCCGCTCACGGAGATTTCGATGCGACGTACGCTTCCAGTCCTCGTCCTGCTTGCCGCATCCGCCTGCAGCACCGAATCGCAGCCGGCGAACACGAACACGACCGCGACGGCCGCGAAGAACGTGCCGGCGGTTGCGCCGGTCGATCCGAATGCTCCCGAGCCGTTCACGGCGGTGGCGCTCGTCGAGACGTATGCAGCCGATCCGGCGGCGTTCAAGCAGAAGTACCTCGGTCGGGACCTCGAGTTGAGCGGAACGGTCGACTCGATCGTGACGGATGCGAAGGACGCCGAACACGTTCGCGGGCTGCGGCTCGTCGCCGCGACAAAGACGGATCCGAAGGGGACGTTGCTCTGCAGCTTCCCGGAGCAGAAGAAGGTCAGGAAGAGCGATCTGAAGGTCACGGTCGGCGGTCCCGTGAAGTTCAAGTCTTCGTTGATCGGCAACGCGGCGGGGCTAGAGCTCCGGATCACGACGTTGTACTGACGGGGTGCGGGTGGACCCCGTTGTTCGAGCCGCGAGCGGTAGCGAGCGTCCCACGGACGGTCGAACGATTCCGCTCACTTCTGTCCTCGAGTCTGCGGTTTCAGGCACTGTCCGTGGGACGCTCGCTACCGCTCGCGGCTCGAAAAGCGGGGACCGAGGAACGGTGACCCGGCGGACAAGCATCAGAACGGTACTGATGCGGAGAGCATCGATTGCCAGCCATCAGTCCCAGGAGGCTGGCTCTTCTCGGGTTGACTTCTGTCGTGTCGCCACCGAATGATGCCGCCCATGTCCGACCCGGTGACGAAACACGACCTCATCGAGGCCTTCGAGAGTCTCGCTCGAACCGGCGCCGAGTTCTGGGGCGGCTTTCCACCCGACGTCTTCGTCTCTCCGATTGGCGAGGCGTGGTCTCCCGCCGACAACGTGCGTCATCTCATCAAGTCGACCAAGCCGGTCGCCGACGCGCTGAGGCTTCCGCGCATCGTGCCGAAGCTCCTCTTCGGCCGTCCTTCGGGGCCCTCGCGATCTTTCACCGAGATCCGAGGGATCTATCGCGAGGCGCTTGCCGCCGGCGCAACCGCAGGACGCTTCGCGCCGTCCGAGCAGCCGGTGTTCACCGATGCCGCCGCGTTTCAGGCGGAAGTCATCGCACGGTGGTCCGAGGTCGTCAGGAAACTCGCGCTGACCGTCGCCGGGCTGTCCGAGGCCGCGCTCGACGCGAGCCGCCTGCCGCACCCGGTGATCGGCAAGCTGACCGTGCGCGAGATGCTCTTCTTCACGCTCTATCACCACGAGCATCACACAGCGACGGTGACGCGGCGGCTTGCGGACGTCACAATCGCCGATGCGAGGAAAGATGCGGGTGGATGACCGTCGAGGAGACCCACGCCGAAGCACCAGGCTGAGCAGCAGGATCCCCGAGACCGGAATCCGAATACCTTCCCCGCATTCTCACGACTGCCCATCGCATCACGAGCCCGCCGGCTCGCTGGCCGCCGGGATCTCGACGTGCAGCGACAGGCCGCGATCGTCGTTGTGCGTCGCCCAGATCCGCCCGTGATGCGCCAGTACGATCGAGCGGCTGATCGCGAGTCCCATCCCCAGCCCGTTGGGTTTGGTGCTCCCGAATCGCTCGAACATCCACTCGAGGTCCACAGCCTCCGATCCGCAACCCGTGTCGCGAACGACCACCGCGACCGCCTCTCCGGTGGCGGTTTGCGTCTCGATGCGGATCTGACGATAGTCACCCGGCCCTCGGGCAATTGCATCTTCGGCGTTCACGAGAAGGTTGAGGATCACCTGCCGCAACTGAACGGGATCGCCAACGACCTGTGGCAGTCGCTCCGCGGGGTGGAATTCCACGCGGATGTCTTTTCCGCTCAAGTCCGACCGCAGCAATCGCACCATGTCCTCGACGATTGAGTTCATGTCGACGAGCTTCCGCTCCGAAGGTTGCTTTCGGAACAGGAGGCGAAGGCGTTCGATCGTTTCGGCTGCACGCTTCACGTCGTCGACGATGTCGCCAAGCGCCTCATCGAGTTCCCCGGGTTGCATCATTCCCCTGGTCGCGAGCCGGCGAAGAGCGTGAGCATTCGTCTGGATTGCCACAAGTGGCTGTCCGATTTCATGTGTGATCGAGGCCGCCAGCTCTCCGAGGGTGGTCAGGCGAAGTGCGTGGGCGAGTTCGTCACGCTGACGCCGCGCCTCGTTTTCGGCCTTCCGGGCGGTCGCGTCCGCGCGCCGGCGCTGTGAGAGGCTGACAAGAAGGCCGACGATCAGCGCGCTCTGCAGTATGGCAATGGTGACACCGGCCACGATGTAGCCCTTGTACATGTCCCATATCGAGACGGTGCGATGACGGATCTCGCTTCCCGCCGGCACACGTGCCTCGTCGAGATTCCACCGGCGCAGTTGCCTCCAGTCGAAGATGTACGCATTGGCGGCCTGCTCGATCACCGGGAGGTTCGGCGTCGTTTCGCCGTGCAGAATGCGGACGCCGAGATGCGCCGCCTGCCGCCCGTGCGTGTCGACGCTGTAGACGTGACCGCCGACGACTCCGAGGTCGAGGTATTGATCGACGGCGACGTAGACGGGGGCGTTGGCGACGCCGGCGATCTCGGCGAGCGCATCGTGCGGGATGAACGCGCTGCCTGCGCCGTCTGAGAAGATCGTCAAATAGAGGATTGCGCTCTTCTCCGGCAGGTTTGCAGCGGTGGCGAGCAATTCTGGCATCGGCAAGTCGGTCAGATACGTGATGCGGACGCGATCTTCGTAAGCGGCGAGATCGCGCCGCGCGATCTCCTGGAGCTGCCTGTCGAACTTTGCGGTTCCACCGACCACGAAAAGGTTCTGTGTCTCCGGCTGCAGGCGTAACGCGATGTCGATCGTCGGCGCGTAGTTGCGCTTGATGGCGACGCCGGTCACCGTCGGGGGCAGTGGCTGTGTCTCCATGTAGGACGAGTCGACGCCGCAGAAGACAATGGGGACGTCCGGGAACAGCGACTGGCGATTGTTCAGCAGGAAATCGAGGGACGGCTGCATGACCGCGACGATCAGATCTGGACGCTTGTTCGCGTACTTTCGGGCGAAGTGATCGCGCAGCAGGACGTCGTAGCCGGGGTCCTTGAACTGCGAGAGGTTGAGCGATTCGGACCAGAACTCGACGTCACTGGCGAGGTCCGCCTTGAACGTATCGCGCAGGCTGCGGTTGATGACGGCGAGTCCCGGGAGATCGGGGTTTTCGTCGAAAACGAAGAGGACGGTCTTGCGCGGAGCGGCAGCCGCCGGAATGCAGAGCAGCAACACCGCGAGCGACAACAGGACCGCTCGGAGGTTCACGTGCGCAGCCGTGAGTTCGGTTGTGACGGTGTCATCGTAACGCTGTCAGCTTTACTGGCGCCCAGAAGTCCTCCACGTCTCCGTTGAGCAGACGTCGCGAGTATGGGACGTCGGAATACCCGAGTCAATTTCGATGACGTCCCCGGTGTTCACCACAGCCGCTTCGGACCGGGAATCCTAAGCGGCGCTTCACGCCGCACTACAAAGCGCTTGGCGCAATGCTTCAGAGCGCTTTCGATCGCTTGCCTGTATGCAAGCAGAGCGGGTAAGAGAGTCGGCCATGAGATCTCTCGTCGTCGCGTGTTTTGTCGGTGGACTGCTCGTGCTTGCGGGCTGCAATCGAGCTGCCACACCCGCGCCCGGTCCGACCATCGTCTACGTCGTCCGTCACGCGGAGAAGGCAACTGACCCCAAGGACCCGCCTCTATCGCCGGCGGGCGTCGTGCGTGCCGACGCATTGGCCCGCGTGCTCGAAGGTGCGGAGATCTCCGCGATCTACAGTTCCGAGACCACCCGGACCGAAAGCACCGTGCGGCCACTCTCCCAGAAGATCGGCATCCCTATCTCGCACGGTACGGCCCCCATGGATGACGCGGCGGCGTACGCGCGCCAACTCGCCGCCGAGGTGCTCGCAAAACACCGCGGCCAAAGCGTTGTAATCGTGAACCACTCGAACACGGTTCCGGTGATCGTCGAGACGCTCTCGGGCCAGGCCGTCGAACCCATGAACGACTACGAATACGCAACACTCTTCATCGTGACCATTCCGCCCGATGGCCCGCCGTCGGTCGTGCGCGCCCAGTACGGTCAGCCGGACGGAATGGCGCCGACCGCGCCGCAGGCCGCGGCGGTGCGCGTGCCCGCGACCGCGGGCGGCACGGATGGCGGAGGGGGCTCGATATGACCGAGTGCTTTACCGATCTTCGTGAGGCCATCGCCGAGGCTGCGCCGCGACTGCTCGCAATTGGTGCAGCGGCCAGCGCCGTCCGTGCGCGCGGGGACGCGTGGTCCGCGCGCGAGATCATCGGCCACCTCATTGATTCGGCGGCCAACAACCATCCGCGATTCGTTCGCGGACAGCTCGAGGACCATCTTGACTTCGCGGGATACGCGCAGGATGAATGGGTGGCGGTCCAGCAGCACCAGTCACTGGACTGGAAGGAACTTGTTGGTTTGTGGCGCCTCTACAACCTCCACCTGGCGAACGTGATGGAGGCGGCGCCGGCGGACGTCCGGCATCGACCGGTCGCTCGTCACAGCCTCCACCGCATTGCTTGGAGGCCCATGCCGTCATCCGAACCGGCGACGCTCGACTACCTGATGCGCGACTACGTCGGGCACCTGCGACATCACCTCGCGCAGATTTTCGGATTGCAGGAGGAAACCGCGTCAGCGCAGGGTGTATCGAGTTGCCGCATCACAGCCGCCGACGCGCTCGGGCGCCTGCCCGGGCCGGCCGGAGAGCGCTTTGCGAAGGTCTTTGGTCGCGGCAACCTCGACATCGAAATCTACGCCCCGCGCGTACGCGATCTGCAGACGCCGCACACGCGCGACGAGGCATACATTGTCGTGTCCGGCAGCGGCACTTTCGTTCACGGCGAAACTAGCGAACCGTTCGGTCCTGGCGACTACCTCTTCGTCGCGGCCGGTGTCGAGCACCGATTCGAGAGCTTCACGGACGATCTCGTCGTGTGGGTCGTTTTCTACGGGCCAGAGGGCGGGGAGCGACAGGCGGCGACAGCCGGAGATTGAAATCGGCGGGAACCGGCGGCAGATCGTCGCGTCCACACGGTCATCAAGCGGCAGGAGGTCACGGATGAATCGAGTTCATCTATCGAATCGAATGGCGACTCTCCTCATGACCGTACTGGCAATCGCCCTGGCCGCGATTCCGGTCCAGGCCCAATCCGGGCGAGCCACGATACGGGGCTATATCGATTCGACGACGTCGGGCGCAACAACGTTAAGGCGCAAGGCGTGGTTGCGCGGGTTGAAATGATCCGAATGAACGACGGCCTGGAGGTGTCCCCGGCCGTGACGAACACGGACGACATCGGGGCGTATATGCTCGAGCAACTTCAGGCGGGCGACTACGTCCTCCGCATCAGCTCGCCAGGCTTCCGAACGTATGAAATCGCGCTGTATCTGCCGTCGGACTTCGAGTGCAAGATTGCGACGCACCTGAAGAAGGAGTGAGGCTCGGGACCCTTTCCGGCACCACCGTGAAAACGAAGCCGACCGATCGACCGACGTCGCGGTCTCCGTATGGAGAACCGAGCCTTCCGCTCGCTCCGGGGCCTATCCACGTGCCCGATGACGTGACGTCGGCGCTTCGCAGCGCGCGCTGGCGCCTGCTGATGCCGATGGCCGCCAACATTCTCGCATTCGTGGGCGGCATCCTCGTGCTCATTCCCATTGGCGGTCCGTGGCTGTTCATCGGATTTCAGCTTGCCGTGCTCTTCGGGATAAAGATCTGGGCAGAGTCGATCTGGAAGTGTCCGCGATGCGAGAAGCCGCTCGGAAAATCTCTGACGCCCGAGGCGTGCAGTCACTGTGGACAAGTGTTCCGATCGCGGCCCTGAAGACGCGTCGGACACGCAGGATATAGCCGTGACCATCTCGATTCGACTAGCGACCACCGCCGACGCGTCCGCCATCTCGGCGCTCATCGACGCGTCGGTGCGACGGCTCAGCGAGGGTTACTATTCGGCGGAGGAGATCGAGCGTGCGCTGGTCAGGGTCTTTGGCGTCGACAGCCAGCTCATCGCCGACGGAACGTATTACGTCGCTGAGGAAAATGGCGAGATCGTCGGATGCGGCGGATGGGGCCGGCGCGCGACGCTGTACGGAGGCGACCAGGCCGAGCGCAACGACGCCGAGCTCGATCCGGCGACGGATGCGGCGAAGATCCGGGCGTTCTATGTGGCGCCGACCCACGCGCGTCGAGGCATCGCCCGGCAGCTGCTCGATGTGTGCGAGTCGGCGGCCCGGGCGCACGGTTTCCGGCGAGCCGAGCTAGCGGCGACGCTGCCGGGCGTGCCGCTCTATTCGGCAATGGGGTACGCGGGCGACGAAGAGGTCGCGTCGGATCTGGGGGAGGGGTACGAGCTCAAGTGCGTGCGGATGGAGAAGGTGCTCGTGTAGCGAACAAGACGCCTTTGCCTCCGTGGCTCTGTGCCTCGATGTCTCTGTGTGCGAAGCGTCTGAAGAGCTTCGCACACAGAGCCACAAAGATACGGAGGCACGGAGCATTCCGGTGGAGTAGACGACGCGGCCGCGCCGTCGAAGCCTCTCAATCGAGCGCAACCTGTCCCGCAGGAATCAGGAACCTGATTTTTGGGTGGTATTCGACAGCCTCGGCGACAATCTGCTGACCATCCGGACCCGATCGGAATGCCTCGAAGGCATCGCGCGACGTCCACTCCGTCAGGACCACGATCGACGTGCGGTCTTCGCCTTCGAAGACCCGGCACGAAACGAATCCATCGTGTCGCGAACCGTAGGCGAGGGCCAACTCGAGCGCTCGGGCTGCAAGCGGGTTGATGGGCGTCGTTTCCGGGACCTCGTACGTGGTGAGTATCGCGAATGCACTCGCGCGCTTTTCAGGGTTCGTCATGGTGGCGATTCTCCTTCGAGGGTCCGCGGAGCGGCGGGGCCCTCCACCGCGAGATCAGCGATCCGGGGCGATCCCCAGTGATTCGGCCAGCCGCCGCAGCGGCTCAACGGCATCGGCGAACTCGAGGTCGTCGACGCAGGCGCGAAGACGCGCTGCGTCGGGCGACGTCGACGCTCCAAGCAGTTCCTCGAGTCGGTCGAGGGTCGCCTCTGCCGACATGTCGTCGGACAGGAGGCGCTGCATGAGCTCGCGGACGACCGGCGTGACGATTGACGGATCGATCGCGGCGACCGGTGCGGAGCCCGCCGGCTCTACGGACGTGTCGAGAGCCTCGAGCCCGGGCAGCAGCTCGGCGACTGCGTCCTTCAGCGCTTGGATCAGAGGCTCGATACCTTCAGGCGACTCCTGCCTCAGTGCCGCCTCGAGCGCGCCGCCCGCGTTCAGCAGGCGCTCGGCCCCAAGGTTGCCCGCCACGCCCTTGATCGTATGCGCGAGTCGCACGGCATCAGCCTGGTTGCCGCTCGCCAGCAGCGACCGCACGCGGTCGCACGCCGTGCGGAACTCCTCACGACTCTCGAGCAGCAGCTTCCGGTAGAGCTTCGCGTTGCCGGCGACTCGCTTCAACCCGCCTGAGACATCGAGCCCGGCGATGTCGCCGAGTCCATTGCCGGCCGCGGGCGCCGCAGCGGCCTGAGGAGGTTCGACAACGATTGCAGCAGCTGCGGCCGGTGCCTTGTAGAAGCGGCCGAGTGTCGCGTACAGCGTGTCCGGATCGATCGGCTTCGAAACGTGGTCGTTCATGCCGGCAGCCAGGCAGCTCTGCTTCTCCTCGGTCGTTGCGTGCGCCGTCATCGCAACGATAGGGAGCTTCGCGAACCGCTCGTCGGAGCGGATTCTCTTCGTTGCCTGATAGCCATCCATCTCGGGCATCTGCAGGTCCATGAGCACCACATCGAAAGACGTCGGCTCGCGGTCAAGCGTCTCGACAGCTTCGCGGCCGTTGTTTGCGACCGCCACCGTGGCGCCGACTCCCTCCAGCAGCTCCACCGCGATTTGCTGGTTGATCTCGTTGTCCTCGGTCAGCAAGAGCCGCATACCGGCCAGCAGGGTCGAGCTGTCGGCTGCACCTGTCGCGTGTCCAGCCGACCCTTGACCGACATCGGCGAACAGTCGGACGAGCGTATCCACGAGCATGGACTTCGTGATCGGCTTCGTCAGGAAGCCATCGACGCCGAGCCTCTCCGCTTCCTCGCGAACCTCTTCGCGACCGAAGGCCGTCACCATCACCATGGCCGGCTGCTTGTGTACGTCCTTGTCATCCTTGATTTGCTGTATCGCCTGAAGACCGTCGATGCCGGGCATGCGCCAGTCCATGAAAACCAGGTCGTACGGCTCTGTCCCGTCGTGCTGGCGGACGGCCGAGACCGCCTCGGTGCCCGAGGCCACGAGATCCACGTGCTCGACGATTCCCGAAAGGGCGTCGGCGAGGATCTCTCTCGCGGCTTCGTTGTCGTCCGCCACGAGTACGTTGAGCCGCGGCAGTCGTTCAGTCATCCCTGCGCGGTGACCGGTCTCGGCACCAATGCCGAACCAGGCCGTGAACGAGAACGTGCTGCCGACGCCCGACTCGCTTTCGGCCCAGATCTTCCCTTCCATCAGTTCCACGAGGAGCTGACTGATCGTGAGCCCGAGACCCGTTCCGCCGTGTTTCCGCGTGGTCGACATGTCGGCCTGCGTGAACGCCTGGAAGAGCTTCGCCACTTGTTCGGGTGTCATGCCGAGACCGGTGTCGCGGACCGAAAACTTCAGGTTCACCCGGTCTTCGTTCCGCTCGAGCATCTCGATCTTGAGCCGGATCTCGCCACGCTCCGTGAACTTGACGGCGTTGTTCACAAGGTTCGTGAGCACCTGCCCAAGCCGCAACGGATCGCCCCGAAGGTGTGCCGGCAGGTCCGACGCAACGTCCGCAAGGAACTCGAGCCCCTTTTCATGCGCTTTCTGGGCGGTCAGCACCGTGACAGAGCTGATGACTTCGTCGACGTCGAACGGGATGATCTCGATGTCGAGCTTGCCGGCCTCGATCTTCGAGAAGTCGAGAATGTCGTTGATGATGGCGAGCAGCGAGGTCCCGGCGTTGTGGACCTTCGAGACGTAGTCGCGTTGCTTGGGGTTCAGGTCGGTCTTGAGCGCGAGGTGCGACAGTCCGATGATCCCGTTCATCGGCGTGCGGATCTCGTGACTCATGTTCGCGAGGAACATCGACTTGGTCTTCGTCGCCTCTTCGGCGGCGTCCCTCGCGACGAGGAGTTCGGACTCCATCTTTTTGAGGTCCGTGATGTCGGTGGCGACTCCGGCTATTCCGAGATACTCGCCGTCAGGACCGAGGAGCGGAAACTTGTTCGAAAGGAATGTGTGCTCCACGCCCGCGACGGTCGACACTTCCTCGACGCTGACCGGCATCTGCAGATCCCGCACCTGCGCGTCCGTTGCTGCGAACTGTTCCGCCTGGACGGTCGGAAACAACTCCGCGTCGGTCCGACCCACGATGTCGGCCGCATCGCACTCGAACGACTCGCACCAGCGGCGATTCACCATCATGTACCGGCCATCGGCGGACTTCACGAATACGTGCGCGTCAGTGTTGTCCATCACGCTCTGAAGCAATTGTCGGCTGCGTTGCGACTCCTCCTCGGCTGCCTTGCGCTCGGTGATGTCGCTGAAACTCACGACGGCGCCGACGATCTCACCGTCCTTGCGGATCGGCGTGGCCCCGTATTCGACCGGAAAACTCGAGCCGTCCTTTCGCCAGAGAACCTCGTCGTCGATACGGCTCGGCGTGCCGTGAGTGTAGGCCGCAAACATCGGGCATTTCTCGCGGGGATAGTCGCTACCGTCAGCTCGATGGTGGTGGAACAAGGCGTGGGACGGCTGGCCAAGCAACTCGTCCGATGTGAAGCCGAGCATCTCGGAGACCGCCGGATTGACGAACGTGACCCGACCCTCGGTGTCGCATCCGAAAATTCCCTCGGCCGTCGACTCGAGAATCTGTCGCGTTCGAGCCTCGGTTGCACGGATCTCACTCTCAAGCCGCTTGCGCTCCGAGATGTCGCGCAGCGAGCTGCAGACGAGCCTCCCTCCGCCGTGGGTTTCCGGAAGCGGGCTGAGGCTTACTTCAACCGGGAACTCGACGCCGCTCTTGTTGAGGGCGAGCAGCTCGAGGCCCGAGCCCATTCCGCGTACGGACGGGTTCGAATGATACCCCTCGCGACGGGCGGGATGTGTCCCGCGAAATCGCTCGGGTAGCAGCATTTCAACTTTCTGGCCGACTATCTCGTCGCGTGAATACCCGAAGAGCCGTTCGGCCTGGGCGTTCACGATCTGTATCGTGCCGGTCTCGTCGCTGATCACGAGCGCGTCGGGCGCGGACTCGAGCAGGGTCCGGAATTGTTCCTCGCTCGATCGCAGTTCGTCCTGCTGCGCGAGCAGCTCTTCCTTGTGGGCGAGCAGTTCGTGCTGCGACTGCGTGAGCTCTTCGGTGTGCTCTTCGAGCTGTCGGGCCTGCTCCTGCGTCTGGGTGAGCAGTTCCTGCGTCCGAATGTTGCGGGCGAGGATGTCGAGACTCATGCCCACGATCGGCAGTACTTCCTCGAACAGCACGTTCTCGGTGTTCGTGAATGTACGGAACGAGGCGAATTCGAGCACACCGAGAAGTGCATCCTGCGAGACGACGGGCAACGCCACGGTCTGCACCGGCGTCGCCGTGCCAAGGCCCGACGTGATGGCGAGGTAGCCTGGCGGCAGGTGATCGAGCGACGTCCTCTTTCTCTCTCTCGCACATTGGCCGACGAGTCCTTCGCCGATCGCGAACGACGGCACCCGCGACGCGGTCTCCGAAAGGCCGAAATCGGCGATTCGATCGAGCTTCGCCTCCGCCGCATCGAGCCAGTAGAACCCGGCGACGCCGCCGCCGAGCATGGGAACGAGCTCCGTCACAAGGCGCTGACCGAAATCCGCAAGCGTCTCGGCGCCTTGCAGTGAACCCGTGAGGCGCGCCACGTGTGCGTTGACCCACCGCTGTTCGTCCATCGCCGAGGCGCCGGCCTTGAGTACGTCGATCGACCGTGCGAGGTCTCCGGTCTCGTCGAGCTTGTTACGGAAGGGCACGTCGAGCGTGTAATCGCCACCGGCGATCGACTCGACGGACGCCTTCAGGCCACGTATCGGATGGACAATGCGACGAAAGGTTACGAACCCGAGGGCGGCTGAGATGACGAGTCCCCCAAGGACGGCGATGAGCGCATTGCGCTCGGCATCACGGATCGCGACGACGGCGGCGGTACCCGTGGTCTGCGCAAGCCGCTGGTTGTAATCACTCCATTCGGTCGAGACCGCGCTCAGCCGCCCTCCGATGTCGTCCATGCGACCCTCGAGCACCGCCAGTGCCTCGTCGCGGAGCCCCGAGCTCGCCAGTTCGAGGCAATCGTCCGCTGCATCGAGCCATTGGTCGCTGAAGCGGCGGTAGTCGTTGAAGAGCTGGCGGTCCCGGTCGTCCGAGACGAGCTCATCGCCGTACTTGCGGAGTGACTTTGCGAGCGCGGCACGGTCCTCGTCGAACTTGGCCTTCGCCGAAGCCTGACTGGCGGCGTTCGAAGCGATGAGGTAGGACCGGATGTTGACCCGCATCTCTGAGAACGCGCGTGTGGCCGTGCCGACCTCACCTACGGACGCGATCTGCATTTCCGCGAGGAACCGGCTCTTTTCGTCGATTTCCCTCAGCTGGACCCGAACGAAGACGCCAAGTGCCACAAGAATCAGAAGCGGTGCGGCCAGAAGGATGATCAGTCGGCGGGCAATCGTCATGGCGTGTTCCTGTTCGATCGTGCCTTCGCAGCGTCGGACCCGAGCGCTACCGCGCCCGGTACTGATGCGATGCGCCGTCGGTGGCGCGACGAGCGGGCTCGCTCCGATGATTCTCGTTCGTACGACATATTCATGCTTGCTTCAGCTTCGTGCCCGGAGAGAGACGGACGGCGGCCGCACTGCCGGGCGCAGTGCGAACATGCCTCCGCCGCGATGCGAAAACAATGGCTCGACTCGTCCGAGGTGCTCGGCCGGATCTAGGATGAGCAGCCCACCCGGCACGAGTTGCGAAGCCATCCGCTCGGCGACGTTCTCGCGATGGCCGGCCTCCAGATACATCAGGACGTTGCGACAGAAGATCACGTCGTAAGGTCCTTTCTCTGACCACTCCGGATCGACGAGGTTCACGTGACGCAGCTTGACGAGGTGGCGGACCGCGTCGGCGACGATCCAGCGCGACCGACTCGATGCTGGCCTGAAGTGCATCTGCAGCCGTCCCTCATCGACGGTCGAGAGCGCCGCGCCGTCGTATTCGGCCCGGCGTGCGACGTCGAGAGCGGCGTGGTCGATGTCGGACGCAAGGATCGTGACTGGCGGATCTTCCGTCCCGAATGCTTCGATGATGGCGATCGCCGCGGAATACGGTTCCTCGCCCGTCGAAGAGGCCGTCGACCAGATGCTCGCACGGCCTCGCTCACTAACAGCCGTGACGGCGTGCTCTGCTGCAGCCGTGAAATGTCGCGGGTGCCGGAAAAAGTGAGTGAAGTTGGTCGTGACGAGGCCGACGAGACGAGTGCCGGCCCGTTCGTCGCCCTGGTCGGCAGCTTCGAGAAGAGCCTCGAACGCACTGCAGTTCTCTATCCCCATTCGCCGGCTTCGTCTGGCGAGAATCTCGCGATGCCTCTCGAACAGTTCGATACCCGCCAATCGGAGGGCCAGTTGCCGGGCGCGCTCGAACTGTTCCGTGGAGATCGTTGTCATCGCATTTCCAATCCATCTAAAGCTCTGCGTCTCCGCAAGTCCTTTGCGTCTCTGCGAGAAACTGACGAGCGGTCGAGTTTCTCGCAGAGACGCAAAGGACTCACAGAGACGCAGAGCAGGACTGATTTAACGCCGGAGCTGCTCCTGCAATACCGTCACCGCCCTCCCGCGACAGCCTTGAGTCGATCCAAACGCATGCGCACGGCCGAGGCGTAACACGACTTCTCGGATGACGTGGCCCCGCTGGCCTCGAGCGCATCCTGGATCTGCTTGTCCGAGATACGGCCGAGCCGCTCCATGATCCATTTCACGTCCGCTACCGTGATTCCACTCGTTACGCTGTCCGTGCGCTGACCCGAGTACCCCCACTCGACCGTCGTCGGAGAAACGCCCTTCACGAAGTCCTTGCTCTGGCTCGCGAAACCCTTGCAGTCCCACTTCGAGCGTCCGAAGACTCCGCCCCACTTGCCCATAGAGCCGCCCCAGTCGCCGAAGATGTAGTGAACCTCACCCGTCGCATCGTTCTTGTGGATCGCCGTGTTCGAGCCGCGTCCGGCGTCGCGCTGGTCCTTGCTGTCCCAGTTCGATACGAGCATGAGCACGATCTTGAGCCCCTTCAACTCCTTGGAACCAGCAAACGGATTCGATTCCCAGTGCCAGCTCTCCTTGTCCTTCATCTTCGTGATGCCGCCGATCTTGAGCTCGAAACGGGCCTCGGTGAAGGTGCCGTCCGGTTTGACGAACTTCTTTGCCCGGTCCAGCCCCGTGACGCCTTCGACCTTGCCGCTGGCAACGTAGTAGGACGGTTCGACGTAGTAGCCCGCCGCCCAAGCGAACCGTGCCGCGAAGACCTCGGCGTGCACTTCGGAGCCCCACTTGACGCCCCACTGTCGACCCGCGGCGTCCTTCACCTTGATCTTGGGATTCGTACCGCCCGAGTCCTCCTCGATGAATGTGAACGGCGGTTTCGGTGCACCTTCCCGGCCGCCTGGCCCGCCGAAGAAGTCGAGCCGCTCCACCGGTCCGGAGTCGTGCCAGATAGAAGTTGACGACGGAGCTGCGACTGCCGCGGCGGCTCCTGGCCGCGGCTCCCGCGCCGCAACACTCGAGCCGGGGATCGCAATGACCGCAGCCACGACGAAAAATGCCAATCCGCAAACGGTACGTTTCATGAAGGTCCTCACTGATCGAAAAATGACGCAACAGCACACCATGGTCGATGCCGTGCGATCGAAAGTCCTGACCGAAATCCGAGTCTAGCGGTCGCGCGACTCGTGGACTATTGGACCAAGGTCCCACGACGGCTCTATGTCTCCGTGTCTCCGTGTCTCTGTGTGCGGAGCTCTGAAGACGCTTCGCACACAGAGCCGCGGAGACACGGAGACTCCCGTCGCCGGTGTTGGCCTTTCGTCCTATAGACGGTCATCGTACGCTGCCCCATACTCCCGTCCGGATTCGACCTCTCCACGGACGCGTGACCATGCAGAAGATTCTCGTCGTTGACGACGCCAAGGCGAACATCAAGATCCTCGCGGACCTCCTCTCGGACCAGGCGCAGGTGCTCTTTGCGACGAACGGTCCGGTTGCTCTGCAGAAGGCGGCGCAGGAGGATCTCGACCTGATTCTCCTCGACGTGATGATGCCCGAAATGGACGGTTACGAAGTCTGCGAGAAGCTCAAGGCCGACGCGCGGACCGCGCAGATTCCGGTCGTGTTCGTGACGGGTCTCAGCGAGGAACAGGACGAGGAGAAGGGGCTCCGGCTCGGCGCGATCGACTACGTCACGAAGCCCTTCAGTCCAGCCATCGTGAAGGCCCGCGTCCGCAACCACCTCCAGGCCCGCCAGCATCAGCGCGATCTCGAGGCCGCCCACGCCCAGCTGCGTGCCTCGCACGAGAAGGAGATGCGGATCGCCCACGATATCCAGATGGCGATGCTTCCGAAGCGGGAGCGAGGCGGTGATACCTTCGACGGATTCGACATCGCGGCCATTCTCGAGCCTGCGCGATCCGTCGGCGGCGATCTCTACAACTACTTCTCCGTGGGAGACGACAGGCTCCTCTTCGCCGTGGGCGACGTCTCGGACAAGGGCGTGCCTGCCGCGCTGTTCATGGTCAAGACAAACACGCTGCTGCGGAGCGTCGCCGGCGAGATCGTC
The DNA here is from genome assembly GCA_016705245.1 of Blastocatellia bacterium. Taxonomy (GTDB): domain Bacteria; phylum Acidobacteriota; class Blastocatellia; order UBA7656; family JADIYM01; genus JADIYM01. Next base: position 100,649 of record JADIYM010000016.1, read on the forward strand.
GAATTGTCCACCATCATGGCGAGGGTCAATCAGGAGCTGAGTCGCGAGAACGAGGCCTGCATGTTCGTGACGCTCATCGTTGGCATTCTCGACCTGAACACCGGTGACTTCGCTCTTGCGAACGGCGGACACAACGCTCCCGTCCTGATGAAGGCCGACGGTTCCTGCGCGTACATCGAAACGGAAACGGGTCCCGCGCTCGGATTCGACGAATCCGGGGAGTTCCCGGTCATGCAATCGCGACTGAATCCGGGCGAGATGCTTCTGCTCTACACGGACGGCGTGACCGAAGCCTTCAACGACTGCGACGAAATGTACTCGGACGAGCGCCTGGTCGAGGTGCTCGCCGGTCAGGCGCAGTCTGGAGCGGCGGACACGACGCAAATGCTTCTGCGTTCTGTTCAGGACTTTGCGGGAGATCATGGACAGTCCGACGACATCACGATCGTCGCATTACGAAATTCCGGGAATTAGGCCGCGGCGATGCCGGATCGGTCGAATTGACCCGTCAATCGAGGAAGTCGCAGATGCTCGACACTGGAAGCGTGCTCAAGGATCGGTACCTGATCGAGAAACACCTCGGGAAGGGTGGAATGGGCTCGGTCTACCTTGCCGTTGATCAGACATTCGGCAGCAAGGTTGCCATCAAGGAGACGATCGTCCACGGAGGAGGGCTCGAGGAGGCGTTCGAGCGCGAGGCCACGGTCCTCAACAGGCTCCGACACGGTGCTATCCCGGTCGTCATGGACTACTTCATCGAGGGGGAAGGGCGATTCCTCGTCATGCAGTACATTCCGGGCGACGACCTCTCGACCGTGATGGAGCGCGCGAGGAAGCCGGTTGACCCCGACAAGGTTCTCGAATGGGCCGACAAGCTCCTCGATGCGCTGACATACCTGCACACGCAGGATCCGCCGATCATTCACCGCGACATCAAGCCGCAGAACCTGAAGTTGACGGATCGGCAAGAGATCGTGCTGCTCGACTTCGGCCTTTCAAAGGCGGCTGTCGGCAGCGGCGAGAAGAGTCAGAGTATCTTCGGCTACACGCCGAACTACGCGCCGCTCGAGCAGGTTCAGGGGGAGGGCACGGACGCCCGGGCAGACATCTACTCGCTGGCTGCGACGCTGTATCGTTTCCTCACCGGCATCAAGCCGCCCGACGCCGTGAGTCGTGCGACGAAACACCCCGACCCGATGACGCCGATCTGTCATCTCGTTCCGGCCGTTTCGCCGCAGGTGTCCGACGTCATCATGAAAGCTCTGTCGATCCGTGCAGAGAATCGTCCGGCGACGGCGGCCGAGTTTCGCGCCGCACTCCGCGGAGCCGCCTTCGACGACCTGATGTCACTGGCCCAGGGATTCGGCGACAGCGACTCCGGGTCCTCGATGGGTCCGGCGAGCTCGGGCTCCCTGTCCGGCGCGCCCGCATCGAATGGCGGCGCCTACCTGGCCGGTTCGATCAGCGTTTCCCTTGCGTCGGAATTGCCGACAATCATGAACCCGGAGTCGGCCGACGGAACACTCCCGACGATCGTGACGCCGAGCGGTGTGGCACCGGCGGGTTTTTCGAGCACGTATGCGGATCAGCTGACACCTGTGGTCGCGCCTCCGCAAGTTGTGACACCGGCCGCGGACGTTGCCCCTTACCTTCCGACGATCGTCAATCCGCTTGCCTCCGCGCCCTATGCGGCGCCCGCTCCGCTCCCGGTGGCTCCGGTGCCATCGGCTGCCCCGGTTGAGGTCGTGCGCAACGAATCCGCTCCGTCGACAGTCTCGTTCGTATTCGAGACGTTCTCGGTCTCGGCGACCGGCAAGGCGCTCAAGAAGGAAAAGAAGAGAGCCAAACAGTACTACGAGGCGGCCGGCGGTACGTCGACAATCCAGATGGTCGAGATTCCGGCTGGTACGTACCGGTTCGGTTCGCCCGAGGACGAACCTGAGCGCGAGCCTTCGGAGGGACCGGCTGCGGACGTCACCATCGGGCCGTTCTATGTGAGCCGCTCTCCGGTCACGCAGGCACAGTACAGGGCCGTCGCGTCCGGGCTCCCCCGCGTCCGTATCGACCTCGATCCCGATCCATCCACGTTTACGGGTGACGACCGTCCCGTCGAATGCGTCTCGTGGGAGGAGGCCGTCGAGTTCTGTCAGCGCGTGTCGATGCATACGGGCCGCGGCTATCGGTTGCCGAGCGAGCAGGAGTGGGAATATGCCTGCCGCGCCGGAACTCAGACGCCTTTCTGCTTCGGTCCGACTCTGACCGTCGACCTCGCGAACGTCGATGGCGCGATTGCGTACGAGAAGGGCGCTGAGGGAGACGGCCGCGGCGAGACGACGCCGATCGGGAGCGTCGGTTGTGCGAACCGGTTCGGACTGCTCGACGTGCACGGCAATGTCTGGGAATGGACGGCGGACCAGTGGCACGAGACGCTTGCTGGAGCGCCGACGGATGGCTCCGTATGGGTGGAGGGCGGTGATCCGACTGTCCGTGTCGTTCGTGGAGGTGGCTGGTCATCGATTCCGGCGGATGCCAGGTCGGCCAAGCGGTTCGGATTCCAGCAGAAGGGCCGACAGAACGACGTCGGCTTCCGTGTGGCGGTCGTCACCGGAGCGTCGCGGTGATGGAGGTCCGTTTCGAGATCCCGAACTCGGCGATCGAGTACGAGCCGGCGAGGGACCGGCTCCTCGAGCATTTCCAGGCAGCGGGATTGTCGGAAGAGGCCATCTGTGAGCTCGAGCTCATCCTCGAGGAGCTCCTCGTGAACATCATCTCTTACGCTTACGACGAGCCGGGCACGGGAAAGATCCAGATCTCCGCGGGCGTTGAAGGCTCGACGGTCACGCTGGAGTTTCGCGACCGCGGGCGAAAGTTCAACCCGCTCGAGAAAGAGACCCCGGATCTCGACGCCGACATCGAAGATCGACCGATCGGCGGGCTCGGGATCTTTCTCGTCATGGAGCTTGCGTCGAGCGTGACGTACGAGCGGGTCGGCGACGAGAACGTCCTGCGGGTCGCGAAAGGTTGAAGCGAATGCATCGATCCGGTAGGAATCGTATCGACGGGAAAGTGATTTCCGGGCGATAGTGTGCGGGCCGCCGGGGCCGGAGAGCTCCTCGGCACCATTCGTTGAAGGAGGAGCGATGGCACTCACAATCGTAATTTCGGACCGCGACGCGGCAACGAAGCTGGTCACCGTCGTTGGCAAGCTCGATACCACGACCAGCCCGCAGTTTGACGAGGACGTTGCGCCCGCGCTCTCAGCTGGCGCCAGCGTCACCGTACTCGACCTGGCCGACCTCTCGTACATCAGCAGCGCGGGACTCCGGTCGGTGTTCAAGGCGCGGAAGATGATGGAGTCGAAGGGCGGCGCGCTCCTGCTCGTGAACGTTCAACCGCAAGTCCAGAAGGTTTTCGAGATCGTGAAGGCCATGCCGGTGCAGACCGTCTTCCGAAGCGTCACCGAGCTCGATCAGTACCTCGACTACATGCAGAAGAAGGTCAAGGACGGCGCCGAGCCCACGTAGATAGCCTGGAGCGCGCCTCCCACAAGAGGCGCCCGGTAGTGCGGCGTGAGAACGACTCTGAGTTCTTCGGCGATTGCGCGGGCTGCCTCGGCCTTTCCGCGAGCTCGCCGAAGTGGTTCCCCTCCGCTGGATCGTCCGCCGATCGGGAGTGTACCCCCGCCGCGGTTGCAGACCAGCTTTCGAACCGCGACTCCCCGTGACAGTTTGGGCGCCTGGTTGGCGTCTTATCTCAACAGATCAGAGGGTGTCGCCAACCGAAGGAGAACGATCAATGCCAGCCATCCCGAACACCATCAATGGCGTGAATGTGGTTTTCGCGCCCAACGTGAACAACGATGTGACGACGAAGATGGTCGCCGCGCTGAGAACCGTGATCAATCCGGGAATTGCTCCAGGGCACGTGCTTCACACGATCTACATCTCGTCTGCTCGAAGGATGCAGCCAGCGGCGAGCAACCATCCTTACGGACGCGCGGTCGACGTCTCGCGTATCAACGGCATCCGCATCGATCCAGGGTTCACGGACGACCCGTCGGTGCGAGCAATCGTGAAGGCGATCCAGACGGCATTCGAGACGGCGCCCAATCGACGCGAGAACTATGGCCCGGCGTTCCTGAAGAAGTCCGGCGCTTTGCTGACGACGACAAACCCCGCGGCCTACGAAAGGCTCGCGCCGATGCACCAGAACCACATTCACATGTCCGTGGATGTGTGAGCCGGCGGCGATTGGGCCAGTGTCGGGCGTCAATATCCTGGTACCCTGCGTCCGACCTCTGCGCCTCTGCGAGAAACCTCTTTCAGGTCAGGTTCCCGCAGAGGCGCAGAGGTCCGACGCAGAGGCGTCAAGAAAACCGCGATCAATATGGAGGGTAAGCAAGCGTAACGCTCCGCAAGAATCCCATTGTGGTGCTTCACGCTCCGGAGTATAAGAGCCTACAGTAGCCGTTCAACTCCGAAACTCTACAAACAGCGGGAGATGTCGCGCTCCCATGACTCGCCCCTCCGAGCGTTCCGCCGTTGCCCTCGTCCAGGACTGTGGCTTAAGCACAGATTCAGCGGCGTGGACGGAGTTCGTTGATACCTTCAACCGACGTATCGTGGCAGCTGTCATCCGCGAGCGGCGGCAACGCGGGCTTTCATCGGACCCGACGGCGGCTGATGCCGTCAGTGATCTGGTCCAGGACGTCTACCTTCGGTTGCTTGCGAACGACCGGCGTGCGCTTCGCGATTTTCGGGGCGAGACCGAGATCGCGGTCTATGCCTATCTGGCCCGCATAGTTCGCGCCGCGGTTGGAGACCGGACGCGCCGGGACTCGAGTCAGAAGCGCCACGCACAGACCGTCCCGCTTGACGCTGGAGTGGACGGCGAGGGTTCGACGCCGCTGTCGGAGCTTCTCGCCGCCTCCGACGTCAGTTCACCCGAACTGCAGATGCGCGAACGCGCGGTTCCGGGACGATTGCGGGCGTTGCTTGCCGGGGGCGGGGTCCCGAATCCCGAGCGCGACGCACTAGTCTTCGAGCTTCACGTTCTCGAGGGGCTTTCGGCTCGCGAAATTGCGGGGATACCGGCGCTCGACCTGTCGCTGTCGGCGGTGGAGGGCGTCTTGCGGCGGACCCGGGAACGCTTGCGCGAGCGGCTGGGAAACGTACCGGACTTGTCAGCTTAGCGGCACGGACTGCGTCTTCATGAATATCGACGACACGAACGAAAAGCCCGACCTTCAGTACGCCGCGTGCGCGGCGGAGGGCCGGACGCTCGCCTGGCTCGAGGGCCGCCTCGAATCGGGCGAGACGCGCGAGGCGGAGCGACACGTCGCCGAGTGCGAAGTCTGCAGGGAGACGACTGCGATGATTGCCGGTTTCAAGTCCGATTCCCTCGACGATCGCGAAGCCGAATTGCTCGAGGCCGTCAGCGAGCGAACCGCCGCTGCGGCGATCGCGCTCGGAAAGGCAAGCGAGCCATCGCGCCCGGCCACCGTCGTACTTGGTCCTCGTGCGTCATCAACAGCAGCGGGGTGGTTCGGGCTTTCGCCATGGATGGCCGTGGCAGCGATGCTCGCAATTGCTGCGGGAGCGCTCGCGGTCGTGTGGTTCGGTCGCGGGACTTCGGATCGCTCTCTCGATCGTGGGGAGCGCCTTCTCGCCGAGGCCACGACGACCGCGCGGCCTACGACGCTGCGGGTCAGCGGCCTCGCGTATGCGCCGGCGCGTGTGACGCGGGGGACTGAAGCCGAGAACGCCGATCGGCTCGAGGCGGCGAGAGCGCTGCTTTCCGCCGCGGTGGCGACCGATCCGTCGCCGCGGGCCCGTCACGCGCTGGGGCGAGTTCTGATCGCATCGGGAGACGCAGCGGGCGCCGTCGAGCAGCTCAGCCTGGCGAGCCGAGCCCGTCCCAAGGATGTGGCAATTATGTCGGATCTGGCGGTGGCGCGATCGCTGGCGCGAGACGTGCCCGGCGCGCGAGCCGATCTCGACCGAGCGCTCGCGATAGACCCGAATTGCCAGGAGGCGCTATTCAATCGCGCGGCACTTCGGGCTCGCGAAAGCGACAGTGTGGGCGCACGCGAGGATCTCGAGCGTCTGCACCGGATCGATCCGTTGTCGCCGTGGGTGTCTGATGCGGAACGACTCGTGGAGGCGGCGAATGCGCCGGCCAGGTGACGCCATCGCCACGGCAGCGCGACGGCGCGCGGCCTGCCGATGCCGCGGCGCGGCTTCGGTCCGTTCGGCGATCACACTCGCGCTCGCGGCGGCACTCGGCGCCGGGGGCGTCGTTGTTGTCGAGTGGGCGGTCTCGCCGGATCGGAACCGTCAGTCATCGATGGTCGTGGAACTGCTCGACGGGCGACGCGTCGCGAACGGCCGGCTGACGGGCGGTGCGCCGTTTGCGGAATATACCGGTCCCGTGCGTCTCCGAATGCGAGGAGGGGCTGGAAGTGCGCAGAGTTCGACGGTCTCGAGACCTGGCGCTCGAGCCGCCGAGGTCCTCGCCGAGGGCGTTGAGCGACCGACAGGAGCAGCGCTCCGCGCGGTCGGGGTGCTGAGGTTGGCAGAAGGGCGATACCGCTTGGCGAGTGCGACGCTCGAGCGAGCGCGCGAGGCGGCGCCGACGGATGCGAGGATCGCCGCTGACCTCGCCGTCGCGTTGCTCGAGGAGTCGATCGGCGAGGACGTGCCGAGACTCGCGGCGAGGGCGCTCGCGGTCGCCGACGAGGCGATTGCGCTCGATCCGTTCGTGGACGAGGCGTGGTTCACGCGCGCGGCGGCGCTCGAGCATCTCTGGATTGGGCCGGCGGCGGTGCAGGCGTGGTACGACTATCTCGGGCGCGATGAGGGGAGTGCATGGTCGGTCGAGGCGCGCCGCCGCGTCTGCGCGCTCGAGCAACTGGCGAATACGTCTGCGCGCGTCGAGGCGCGACGGAGATTCGAGACGGCGATTGCCGAGGGCAACGCTGCGTTGGCCGAAGCGGTGGCCCGCGAATACCCATCGGAGGCTCGACGAGTCGCGACGGACCTACTCGTGAAGGACTGGCCGGCGGCTGTTTTCGCCGGGAGCGAAACTGAAGGGCGTCGTCGTGAAGGCGAATTGCGCGCGGCGGCAGATGCCATCTTTAGCTCGCAGCAGGATCGGTTTTTCGTCGATGCCGTCACGTCGATCCGCTCTTCGATTGTTGGCGGCGACCTGCGGAGCCTCGCGCAGGGACTGGCGGCGTACAGCGACGGCCGTGAGGCGTTCCGCCGAGGCGAGTTGCAGCTGGCGGCGAAACACTTCGAAGACGCGAGCGTGCAGCTCACCGCGGCGGGTTGCGAAGCCGTTGCCACGCTCGCCGAGTTCGACGCCGCGCGGTGCGAAATCTACAGCCGCGAGTACGATTCGGTGCTTCGACGACTCGAGACGCTTCGTCCGGCTTCCGAGCGGCGCGGATATCGGCACTTGGCAGCGCGCGCCTGGTGGGTGTCGGGATACGTGCACGCGGTGCGGTTCGACGTCGCCCCGGCGCTCGGACAGCTTCGGCAGGCGCTGGACGAACTGGACGCGGTAGGCGATGTCGAAGGCTCGGCGATCGTAGGGCTGCTGCTGGCGGAGACGAGTCACTGGTACGGTCTCGGTGACGAGGCTTGGGACTACGGTCGTCGCGCCCTGGCTGCGCTGTCGCGGCTCGGATCGACGGGGCAGGCGTCCGTCGGATTCTCGGGAATTGCGATTCTCGCTGGCGCAGACGGTGAGGTGAGTGCGTCGAAGTGCCTGCTCGACGCCGCGGGATGGGCCGCCGCCGGAGCCGGCGACAGTTCGAGCGAGGCTGCGGCGATGGGACTGAGGGCCGTGATGCATTTGCGACGCGGCGACCGGGTTGCGTCGTCGTCGGACCTCTCGAGCGCACGCGATGCGGCATTGCGGGTCAGCGATCCGCTGCTGTCTCGCCTGACCGGCCGCGAGGTGGATCTCTGCGAAGCGGAAGTGTCGGTCACCGATGCGCCGGATCGAGCGGTCGAACTGCTGACGCTAGTCCTCGCTGCATACGAGAGGACGAACGACCGGGTGCGTACGGTCCAGTGCCTGCGGCTCAGGGCAGCAGCTCACCTGTCGCGTGGCGATGGTGACGCCGCGCTTCTCGACCTCGAGGCTGCAGTACGGGAGCTCGATGAGCAACGACGGCGACTCAACGTCGCCGAGCTGCGCGCAAGGCTCGGAGCCGAAGTGGATGCGGTTTTTGGTGCAGTGATCGAGATGCAGTTCCAGCGGCTCGCGAATCCGGACGGTGCCTTCGAATACTTGGAACGGAAGCGGACGTGGGAGAGAAGTGAACGTGATACGGTCCGGCCGCCCTCGAGCTCAGACGTCGCGGCGACCCTCGAGGTGGGCGAGACCGTGCTCGTCTACTCGGCGCAGGCCGGAGCGTTGAGGGTCTGGGCAATCGATCGCAACGGTGCCGCATTCGCGCGGACAGAGATTGGGGCCGACAGAATCGCCGAGCTCGTCGAGCGGTTCAGGCGCGGCGTCGAGCACGGGGATGCATCGGAGCTCCCGCAACTTTCGGACCCGCTCGTCGAGGCGCTCTGGCGTCCTGTCGAGGAGCGAATTCCGGAGGATGCGACTGTCACGATCGTCGGCGACGCCGCGATTCGCGGCCTGCCCTTCGGTGCACTGGTCGATTCGAGAACGGGCCGGTTCCTGATACAGAGGAACGCGTTTGCAGTGGCGAGATCCGTCAGAGACGTCGTGAGACGAAGCGAGTCGACAATCGCCCCGGATGGTCCCGTGCTCGTCGTCGGGGATCCTGAATTCGATACGGCTCGTCATCCGGGACTCGCACGTCTTTCGAGTGCCGAGGACGAGGCCCGCGCCGTCGCGTCGATGTACGGGAGCGCGCGCGTGCTGCTGGCTGGCGAGGCGACCGTGCAGGCGTTCCGTGAGGGAGTAGGCAAAGCAGCGATCATCCACTATGCGGGACACGCCGTGGACAACCTCGAAGGGCGGGGAGAGTCTTCGCTGCTGCTGGCGGGCGGATTCCTGACGGCGTCCGAGGTCGCGCGGATGCGGCTCGATGGCGTTCGACTTACGGTGCTCGCGGCGTGCGGGACGTCGGCCGGCGGGGCCGGGCCCGAGGGGAGCATCGGCAGCGAGTCGCTTGCGGAAGCGTTTCTCGATGCGGGTGTCGAAGAGGTCGTGGCGAGTCATTGGGCTGTCAGCGACGACGCAACGGCCGAGATGCTAGTTGAGTTTCATCGACGACTGCGCGTCGGTGAAAGTACCGCCGCGGCCCTGCGCGGTGCGGTGCTTTCGGTGATCGGCGGTCCGGACGGCGGGGGAATACCCCCACGCGACTGGGCTGCGTTCGGGGTCATTCAACAATAGCGAACGGCTATTGGAGGAGAAAGGCGATGTCCTGGTCCCTGCAAGTGTATCTCTCGGGAATGTTTGTCATTATCCCAACTTCGCCGGACGGCTCAAGTCACGAGGCTGTCTTTGTAAGCTCCGGCACGGGATCTGACAAACACAGCTGTCAAATCGGGATGTTCGGTGAGGTTAGAGCGGCTACCACAACTCTTCCTTTTTCGGCCGACGTACATGACCTCTACATCCACGATGGCAAACGGGAAATCGGTTTAAATCGGCGCGGTGCTCAACGCTTGATGGAATCGCTCCCGCAACTCCAGTACACAGTGTCCGGTGGTCTTAAGCCGAAGGCAAACGTTCTTCGTCCCGGCATTCCGACTGCCAGCAATCTCTGGTCCGCTCGACTCGGACTATACGGTGGAACAGTCACCGGAAAAGACTTCACACAGCACGACTGGGAGGTCTACTGTAAGGCCGGTTCTGCGGTCGTCGATGGGCCGAAAAAACTCGCCCAGTCGTTGCTCTATGAGTTGTCAATCACCTCAGCGTATGCCCGCATAGAGGCGCGAGGCAGATCGGCAGTCGAGTCGTGGGAAATTCGCCCGCTATCCGGATCGAACGTTGCCGAAGTTCACATTCGCAACTCCTCGGGAACAACTCACCAGCCTGTAGGTGGAATCAAGAACGAGTCGCCGCACTTCAGGCTGGCTTTCGATCTCTTTACGACAACCCCTAAATGCATACTTATAGAGTCCAACGCTCACCCCTACCTGATGGTACGGGGTCGTCGAACACAGCGACCTCAAGGTGTGCACCTGCCCTGCGTTGGCGGATGCACGTGTTGAAGGTGATCGAATAAGGTCGAGCTCTGCGTCTCGCATCTTCACTCGCGTCTTTGCGGGAAACTCTTCTCACGCTAGAAGAGTTTCCCGCAAAGACGCAAAGGGCAGACGCAGAGCCGCAAAGGAAGAATCGAAAGCGAGCGACGGGTCTTGAAGCCCGCTACCCCTTCACGAGCCCCGCCACCCTCTCCACAATCTCGAACGCCGCACGCGGGTGCGCCAGCCTCGCGACCGCCGCCTTCATCGCCGTGAACCGCTTCCGATCCCCCAGCAACCGGTCGATCTTGTGCGCCAGCACCGGCAGGTTGTTGCACCGGATCGCCGCGCCCTCCTCGAGCAGGTGATCCGAGTTCCGCTCCTCCTGCCCCGGAATCGGATTCACGATCACCATCACAAGTCCACGTGCGAGTGACTCGGACGTCGTCAAACCACCCGGCTTCCCGACGATCAACTCCGCCACCGCCATGAACTCGTCCATCTCCGTCGTGAACCCCACGACCTTCACCGGATTCGACCCCGCCGGCAGCTTCGACACGACCTTCGACAACCGCGCGCGCAACTCCTCGTTCTTCCCGCAGATCGCGACGATCTCGACCGAGTGCCTGACCTCCACGAGCGACTGCAGCATGTGCTCGACCGGCCCTACACCAAAGCCCCCTGCCGACATCAGGATCGTAGTCCGCGCCGGATCGAGACCGTGCTTGGAGCATAGCGCCGCCCGATCCTTCTTCTCAGCAAATAGCGGATCGATCGGGATTCCCGTTACGGAAACCTTATCCTGCGCAATCCCGAGCTTCTCGAGATGCACCTTCGTCTCGTCGAGCGCCACGAAATACTGCTCGAAATGATGGCACAACCACATGGCGTGCACGTCAAAGTCCGTCACGACGATCGCCTGCGGGCACGCGAGCTTCTCCTTCGCCTTCAACCACGAGACGATCTCCGCCGGCAGGAAGTGCGTGCATACGATGACGTCCGGATCGTATTCGCGGACCATCTTCCGGAATGGCCCCGTGTTCAACCGGTCGACCAGCAGCCGTCGACGCTCCTTGCGCCACGGCGTGTCGAGCGCGTCGTATAGCCAGCCGAGGACTTCCGGCGCGCTGTTGACCATCTCGATGTAGGCCTGCGCATAGAGCTTTCGAAATACCTTGTTGGTGTATTCGAGCGCGTCGACGTGGCGGATCTCGCGCGCGATGCCGGACTGGGTGAAGGCCTTCTCGAGGGCCTGTGCGGCACGGACGTGACCAGCGCCCGCGGAGGCGGAGAGCAGCAGAACGCGATTGATCATCGAGGGGTCTCCTGAGCGAGTGAAGAGGCACACGGATCGACGGACCGTGCGGTTGCGGCGGATCTCACCATGAAATGCCGATCCGTGTCACCCGCGCAAAACCACCCGAACCGGTCGCCTTCCTGTCCGGGCTGGCTGACGGTTCGACTCGGCGCCCCATCCCGAAACGGTCCGATCGACCACGAATCGGTGTATCGTCTCGCACGAGGCGCGTCCGATGTCTCGAGGCGCCGGCCCGCTCCGTCCAGTCGATGCACGATCCCCGACCATCACTCCGTTCCCTGGCAGGCCGGGCGCGCGACGCGTCTGCCGCCCTGGCCGAGCGTGTCGGTCGTTTGCCGCCGCTCGTCGTGCCGTCGATCGTCTTCGTCGTCGCAATCGGGGTGCTCGTTTCGCGACGGCCAGACGCGTTTCTGAACCCGCAGTTCTATGCGGAGGATGGCACGCTCTGGTTCGCGCGCGCCTACAACCTCGGGCCGTTCACGTCGATGCTCGTGCCGGATGCGGGGTACCTTCAGGTCCTGGCGACTGGTACCGGAGCGATTGCCGTCCTCTTTCCAGTATCCGTTGCGCCGTTGGTGTTCGCACTCGGGGCGGCGATCATCGAAGTCTCGCCTGCGGTGTTTCTCTCGACCCGGAGGGCTTCGCAACTCATACCGAATCTCGCGCCGCGGCTCGCGCTCGCCTTTTTCTATCTCGCCCTGCCAAACGTGTGGACGAACTCTGTCGTCATGACCTATGCGTCATGGCGGCTGGGCCTGCTGGCGTTCCTGTTGCTCGTAACCCGGCCGAGGAGTCGTTTTGGATCTCTCTTCGATGGTGTCGTCGTCGCGCTCTGCGGTCTCGGCGGCCCGCTCATCCTTTTCATGCTGCCAGTGGTCATCGTGCACGCCGTTGTCCGGCCGGCGGCGCGCTCCGTGCCGATTCTGACGGCAGCGGCGTTCACGAGCGCGGTGCAGCTCTGGCACCTGGCCGGCAGTGCGGGCGCGCGCCCGACACTTCCGCTCGGCGCAAGCGTCGAGAACTTCTGCCGGATCTTCGCGAACCAGTACGTCTATTCGCTGATGTGGGGACGGAGCGGTTTTTCGGATCGTGTCGCATCGTGGCCCTGGCTCGAAAACCCGGCGGCACTGGCCGTCGTCACCGCCGTCGGCCTGTGTCTGCTGGGTTTCGCCGCGGTTCGGGGACCATATGCGCTCAGGCTCTTTTTGTTGTTTGCCGGCATCGTGCTCGGTGCGACGCTCGCATCGGCGACCGTCACCGGACCGACGCAGTGGGAGTCGCTCGGCCATCCCGGAGCCGGCACGCGGTACTTCCTCTACGGCATGTTGGCGATCGTGACCGCGCTCGGATGGCTTGCTACGTGCAAACCCGCCGCCGCACGCGTCATTGGCGTCTCAACGCTCGGTCTGATTCTCCTGATTGGCGTACGAGCCGACTGGCGTCATCACGCCCTGCCCGACCACGACTACCGGTCGTTCGCACGCGACTTCGAGAACGCGCCAAGCGGAACGGTTCTCGAAACACCCATCGAACCACCGGGATGGACCGTGATTCTCGTGAAGCGGTGAACCCCTTGCGCGGCAACGTCAATCGGACTTGTTTACAATTTCTGTTGGTAAATGCACCCGAAACCCCTCCGCAAAGTTGTGCGATCGCACCAATCGGCGTAACCTGTCACCAATCCCGGTAGGCATTCAGCATGGATCGTCTGGATCCCTCGCACGTTGCGAGATCTGCCTCCGTTCGGCTTAGGCGCCCCGCCATTTCGGAAAGGTCGGTCAAAGTCGGCCGTACCGCCGATGCGGTGGTACTCCAGCGGTGCTCGTCGCACCGCCGAACTCACCTCGGTAGATCGGAGAACTTCGTGCGAATCCTGCTTTATAACCCCGACAACGGGATCACCCGCAATTTTCAGCCTCATCTGTGGATGTTCCTCCTTCAGGCGCTCACGCCGCCCGAACACGAAGTGGTGCTCATCGACGGCAACACAAGCGCGATGACCGAAGACGAGCTTGCGAAGTACGTCGTCGACGAGCGGATTGACCTCGTAGGCATCGGAGCGATGACCCGCATGGTCGCCAAGGCCTACCGGATGGCCGACGCCATTCGAAAGACCGGTGTTCCGGTGGTGATGGGCGGGCCCCACGTTACCGAGATGCCCGACGAAGCACTTGGCCGTGACGGCGGCACGCGCCACTGCGACGCCATCGCGGTCGGCGAAGCGGATCTCACGTGGCCGCAGATCGTTGCCGATGTCGAGCGCGGTGAGTTGCGCGAGGTCTACGAGCCCGTCGACGAAATCGGCGTCGAGAAGAAGCCCGACCTTCAGCCATATCCCGCCATTCCGTGGGAAACGCTCGACCTGTCGCAGTTCAATCTCGTGCCGAAGTTCGCGCGGCGGATGCTGCGCGATATCGGCGGCGGCTGGGGCTCGTTGAGGCTGATTCCGATCGAGTCGGGCCGCGGATGTCCTTACGGCTGCGAGTTTTGCACCGTGACCGGTTTCTTCGGCGATTCGATCCGGTTCCGTTCGAACGAGAGCATTGTCGACGAGCTGCTGCGGCTGAAGAGTCGGGCGCGTCAGGAGAACGGCCAGATCGCGGTCTTCTTCGTCGACGACAACTTCGCGATCAACGTCAAACGGACCAAGTCACTCTTGCGCGACATCATCGCGGCCGACGCCCAGTTGCCGTGGGTCGCCCAGGTCAGCGCGAACCTGCTGCGCGACGAAGAGCTCGTCGACCTGATCTCAGAGGCCGGCGGCAAGTGGATCTTCATCGGGATGGAGTCGATCGATCCGGTCAACCTCGCCGACGTCAGCAAGGGCTTCAACAAGCCTGGCGAATACGCTGGAGTGCTGGACCGGCTCGCGAAGCGCAACATCTACGCGATCACGTCCTTCATCTTCGGCATGGACAATGACACGCCGGGTGTGGCCGAGCGGACGCTCGAGCAGGTGCGGTCGTGGCCCCCGGGACTGCCGGTTTTTGGCCAGTTGACGCCGTTCCCGGCGACGCCGCTCTACGAGCGACTCCAGAAGGCAGGCCGATTGACGCGGCCGACGCACTGGATGGACTTCGCGCCGTTCCAGATGGCGCACACGCCGCTGAAGATGACGATTCCGCAGGCGCAGATCGAGGTCGACCACGCGTGGTCTTCGTCCTACAGTCCGGAAGCGACTGCGCGCGCGATCGATGCGATCGCCGACCATCCGCTCGGGTATCGGATCAGCCATCTCATCGCGCGCCTCTGTTTCCGCGGCATCTACTTTCCGCAGATGAACGCGTGGGCTTGGGCGAAGGTGGTCGGACAGAACCGCCGCGTCATCGGTCGACTCGCGAAGGAATCGTGGGTCGCGTACCGACGCCATCGCGCGAGCCGCGGTGGAGCGGGGAGAGTGGACAGGATTGCAGGATTTGCAGAGGATTAACGGGAACAGTAATGGTGTGGGGCAGCGGACTCGTCCCACACCATCGCCCTTCCTGTAATTCCTTCAATCAAATCTTCGAAATCCTGTCCACTCTCAACCCTCACCCTCCAGTCGTACCTGAGAGTGGCCGATGAGAGGAGCGGCGCTGCGTTTTCGCAGCCGGCTGCGCGCGGCGCCGATCTTGAGCGATGCGCGGAACAGCGTGCCGACCTGGATTCCGATCGGCAGCCGGTGTTGCGCAATAGCGTGCAGTCCGGCTGACGCGATGCAGCCGCACTGCGAGCAGTCAGGGTCGCCTCCAAACTGGCAAGGAGTGATCTTAGTTGTGAGGTCGGCGGAAATCGTGGCGGTCGTCTGCGCGAACACGCAGTCTTCGGGTGATCTGGGCGGTTCGACATAGGACTCGATCAGGCTCTCGGCCATGTCGAGCTTCGGAAAACGCATGCGCAGCGAGACAAGCTCGGCTGCGACCCGCTTTCGATCCGTCGATGTCAAACGCTCACTCGAGATTTCGCCTCGCTGCGGCGTGTAGAGGCTCATCCAGACCTTTTCGACTTCGGGACGGGCCGACCAGAACTCCATGAATTCTTCGAGGTAACCGTCGCGGGCGAGCATTTGCCGGGTGACCGTGCAGTGGACCGTGATCGTGCAGCCTTCGATGTTTCGCAGGATGCGCTCGTAGGTCGCGGGCTTTCGCCGCTCGTCGTGTTCCGGCTGCAGGCCGTCTATCGAGACAGAGACGCTGATGTGCGGATTCGCCGTCCACTCGGCGGGGATCTTGCGAAAGGCGCTCGTGACGATCTGGCAGTGGATGCCGCGGGCGGTGAGCTTTGGCAGCAGTTCTTCGAGCTCGAACAGTCTGACCATCGGGTCGCCGCCGACGATCGACAGGTGGAGCGGCTTGTGTTCCTCGACGAGGGCGAGGACGCCATCGACGAGCTGTTGTCCCTTGAAGTCGCGCACTTCGCGCAGGGTTACGCCAGTGCCGAGGTGCTCGTCGTTGTAGGCGTAGCAGCCCGGACGAGAGCGGGCACTCGCGTGTGATCTCGATTGAAAGCGAGGGCGCTCGGCCCGACAAAATGCGCCCCCAGGCGCGCACGACGTCTCTGGTCTTCACGAATACTCCCGCCGAAAGTCGCCGGAACGGTTGGTGAATCCGTGTCCTGGCGCCGTGCGCTGCGGACGGACCGTCTCGGCGGATGATTGCCCGACTGGCGGGCGAAAACTGACAGCGTTGGCACCTTGCGCCGCTGCGCCGTCAGCAATTCAAAACGGGAGCCAGATGTCCCCTGAAACGCGTGAATGCTACCACAGGCTCCGGGCGGACAGCCTTGCTGAAGGCAAAGAGAGCAACGCGGATCTGTTGGGGCGTGCGAAACGACACGAATCTGACGAATCCGGGCTGCACCTTCACTTCCTGACCTCTTACGGGTGGTCTTACATCCTTTTACAGTCTCTCGAGGCGTTGCCGCGTAAGAGCATCGGTCCAGAACTGTCGCCCGGAGCCGACTCATATGCATCAGCCGCCTCTTCTGCGCTGCCTCTTCGCGACGATCGTCGTCCTTGCGGTGACGCCGCCATGCGCCCGGACCGCAAACGGCCAGACCGCGACCGTCGACCGTGATCCCATCGAGGGACGCTGGCTTGGCAAGGTCGGATTTCCGGAGGACCGTGTAGATATCGGGATCGAGTTCAAGCGCGACGAGAAGGGAGAGGTCGTCGCGTACCTCTATCAGCCGGTGGTCAATTTCTACGGCCTGAAGCTCGGCGCCGTGAAGCTCCAGGACGGACACTACGTTGCGTCCGACTTCCCGTTCGACCTCATCCTGTCCGGCGAGCGGCTCGAGGGAACCTACTTCCCGCTCAAGGCGCCCATCTCGCTCGGACGGACCGAGACGCTGCCGGCGGAAGTGGCCGTACCGGACCTGCCGGCGGGACCCGGCCCGAGTTGGCAGGTGAAGCTCGGCGGCGCCATCTACGCTCCGGCGGCGATTCGGGGAGGAGTTGTCTATGTCGGAACGACGGGCGGCATGTTCTACGCCGTAGATCGTCGCGACGGCGCTTTCGTCTGGAGCTTCGCGGCCGGGCGAGCGGTCCTCGGCGGCGCGCTCGTTACCGAGGAGCACGTCTACTTCGCTTGCGACAACGGGTACCTCTTCAAGCTGGATCGGGCGACCGGAAAGGAGGTGTGGCGGTACGACCTCGGTGACGCCCGCATCGGCCGGGTTCTCGAGCATCAGGTCGTCACCAACTCAGGCGATTTCGACTTCGACCACGCGGCGCCGCAACCAGTTCTGCTCGATGGAGTGCTTTTCGTCGGTTCCGGCGACGGCCGCATGCACGGCGTCAACGCCGAGAGTGGAAAGCCGGTGTGGACGTTCGAGGCCAAGGGGAAGATACGGACCGATGCCGTGATCGTCGGAGACCGCGTAGTGTTTGGGACGCTGGACGGCATCGTGTACGCCGTGACGCGCGACGTCGGCCGTGAGGTCTGGAAGAAGGAGACTCGAGCCGCGATCACGGCCTCACCCGCCCTGGTTGACGGTCGGATCATCGTCGGCAATCGCGGCGGACTGCTGGCGGCACTCGATGCGGCGACGGGTGCGACCCTGTGGCGAATGCTCTTTTGGGGATCGGCGGTTGAGTCCACGGCTGCGCCGCTCGAGGGCAGCCTGTTCTCGATCGGCTCGTCCGATATGCGGCGCGTGAGCGTCATCGATGCGAAGGACGGGCGAGTCGTGTGGCGGACGGACGTCTTCGGCTGGGCGTGGCCAAGGCCGGCCGTCGCGGGGAACCGGATCTACTGCTCGGTGCTCGCTCCGAGCCCTTACGAGATCCGCCATTACGGGTCGCTCGTGGCGCTCGACCGCGAGACTGGACGCGTCGTGTGGCGGTGGGCGATGCCGGTGTGGCCGGGATCGTTCCTGAACGGATTCGCGGCGGCGCCAGTTGTCGACGGCGACTCGGTCGTCGTCGGAGGGCTGGATGGGACGCTGTATGCGTTCCGTGCGGGATGAAGGGCATGGCGGTCTCTGTGACTCCGTGTCTCCGTGTCTCTGTGTGCGAAGCTCTGAAGACGCTGCGCACACAGAGACCCAGAGACACAGAGACACGGAGACCGCGTTGCTCTCTGTCTTCAAGCATTCCTTATGCTGCCATCAATTTAATTGTGTTGACGCATCCGGGGTCGGAGTCTATCTTCGCCTCCACGACGCGGGTCGAAAACGAAATGAAACAGATGTGTCCCACCCCGATGTGTTGTTGCGCGATGCGCTCGATGGAGCGCCCGCCGCGGGGGGCATGCGTGTAGGGTCGTCAGCGAACGACCGATGAAGCACCGAACACCCACTCCGGCGGACCGCCGGGGTGGGTGTTCTGACGTTCCGAACAACGTCGCGCCTGTACCCGGCAGCCGAAAAGCGAACCACGGGAGCAGGATGGAATGCGACACGAAAAAGGACACGTCTGGTTGATTGGAGCGGGTCCCGGAGATCCGGGGCTGCTGACGCTTGCGGCGGCGCGCGCGCTCGAACGCGCGGACGTAGTTGTCCACGACGACCTCGTCAGCACCGAGGTGCTGGCGCTTGCGCGGCCCGGCGTCGAATACGTGCCGGTCGGAAAGCGCGCGGGCATGCCGTCGACGAGACAATCGGACATCACGGAACTGCTCGTCGGGCGCGCGCTGGCGGGTGAGCGCGTCGCGCGCCTGAAGGGTGGCGACCCGTTCGTCTTCGGCCGCGGCGCCGAAGAGGCCGCAGCGCTGACGGCAGCCGGCATCCGGTGGGAAGTCATCCCCGGCGTGTCGTCGGGAATCGCCGGGCCAGCGTACGCCGGCATCCCGCTCACGCACCGGGACCTCTCGTCGAGCGTGCTGTTCGTCACCGCGCACGAAGCGAACGGCCGGCGACGCGCGCCGATCGACTGGAGCGCCGTCGCCATCGCTGCCGAGACAATTGTCGTCTTCATGGGAGCGAGACGTCTGCGCGAGGTTGCTCGCGCGCTCATCGCCGGCGGCCGCGATGCCGAGACGCCGGTGGCCGTGATTCGCTGGGCGACGACGCCCGACCAGGAGACCTACACGGGAACTCTCGATGACTTCGCCGCAGGTTCGGCCGAGGACCGCGCA
Organism: Blastocatellia bacterium; assembly: GCA_016705245.1. GTDB lineage: Bacteria > Acidobacteriota > Blastocatellia > UBA7656 > JADIYM01 > JADIYM01. Next base: position 119,704 of record JADIYM010000016.1, read on the forward strand.
GCGCTGCGAATCGATCCCCCTGCAATCGCCGTCGTCGGAGACGTCGTGCGATTGCGACAAGAAATGCAGTGGTTCACAGACGTCGAATGGACCTTCGGACCACTGCGGACCACCGGCGCGTTCGCCTCGGGAGCCACGACCCGACCGAGCGAGCCGGTGCGTCCCGATCTGCGGTGAATGACGTGAATCGTTAGCAAGGAGAGTGACCCGTGAGTACGAGTGCGACACGCGAATTCAATTCGGACGAAGCGCCGGGCGCCGGACGGATGCTCGGCGCCGAGCTGGTGGCGGCGGCCTGAGAGGCTCGAGGTGCCCATCCTTCCGAGGTTATCTCGTGGGCGTTCGCCCGATTCGGCGGCCGCGTTGCAATCGCCACGGGCTTCGGCGCCAAAGGGGATGGCGCTCGTCGACATCGCGGCTCGTGTGCTGGTGCGGCCGCGGATCTTCTTCATCGACACGGGGTTCCTTTTCGACGAGACGTACGAGCTGCGGCGGCGGATCGAAGAGCGATACGGCGTCGAGATCGAGGCCGTCGATCCGTCGATGACGCCTGAGACACAGGCCGACGCGTTCGGCGACCGGCTGTGGTCGATCGATCCGGATCTCTGCTGCCGCATTCGGAAAGTCGATCCGCTGCGGGAACGGCTGTCGGGGCTATCCGCGTGGGTGACGGCGATCCGGAGGGACCAGACGGCGTTTCGCGCGACGGCGCGTGCGGTGGAGTGGGACCTGCGGTGGGGGCTCGTGAAGGTGAACCCGCTGGCGTCGTGGACGCGGACGGAGATCTGGGAACACATCCTGGATCATCGGGTTCCGTACAACCCGCTCCACGACCGGGGATACCCGAGCATCGGTTGCACGCATTGCACGCGGGCGGTCGGGGACGGCGAGGACGAGCGAGCGGGGCGGTGGGCGGGACGGGCGAAGACCGAGTGCGGGTTGCACGGGTAGGGGAGGCGCGAGTCGTGACGATCGATCCATCATTTCGTCTTGGGGCTTCCTTTGCGCCTTTGCGCCTTTGCGTGAACTTCTTCCGCGAAGAAGACTCGCGCAAAGGCGCAAAGGCGCAAAGGACGAAGAGCCTCGCTCCTCACTCCACCACCGCCGCCTCCTCATACACGAAGATCGCTTCGATCGGCTGCCCGAAGATCCTCGAGATCTTGAACGCGAGCGGCAGACTCGGGTCATACCGCTCCGTCTCGATCGCGTTCACGGTCTGGCGCGACACGCCGAGCCGCTCGGCAACGTCGTTTTGCGTCCAGTCCCTTTCAGCACGCAACACCTTGAGCCGGTTCTTCATCGGTAGCGCCTCGACGCAATCACAATCCCTCCGAAGTAGAAGACGGGCAGGTATGGCCAAACATGAAGGTAGGACCAGTCTTCGAAGGGCAGTGAGATGGCTCGCTGAAGAAGCCCGAGCGTCATCAGAAACACCATCGTCACCAGAAACGCGATCGCAAGTGCCTCGAGCTGGATTCGACGCTGCAGTTCATCCAGGTCTCTCGCGCCGCGAACGACGAAAATCAGCGTCGCAACGAAGAACGGCACGGGCATCAGCGCAACCGCGACACGGACCCAAGTCGCGGCCTCCGAGTCTTTCAGCAAGACCCGGGCGACGAAATACGCCACGAACCACGACAGCGCCGCGATCGCCAGCCGAATGGTCTGGGCCCGATCGGATGATTTGGCTTGAGAAGTCACTGCTGCACCTCCTGGGAATCCGAGTTGGCAGCAATATAAAGCGAAGCTTTACATGATGTCAAGCATCTTTTACAAAAAGACAAGTTCCTGCGTCTTTGCGAGGCCTTTTGCGCCTTTGCGCCTTTGCGCGAAATCACCCTGCGAAGGGATCTCGCGCAGAGGCGCAAAGGCGCAAAGCAACAGAAAGGTGGACTCATGAATCCTGTTGAACTCGCCAAATCCCTGAAGGACGGCCTCGACGTCCTCGAGGACCTCGACCGCATCGCCCACGGCGGTCCGTCCGCGATGACTCCCGACGACGAAATCCGCCTGCGCTGGTACGGCATCTACACCCAGCGTCCGGCCGACGATGGCTACTTCATGGTCCGGACGCGAATTCCCGGTGGCGAGTTGACGCCGCGCGGGCTGCGGACGCTCGCCGGTATCGCCCGCGACTTCGGTGACGACCTCGTCGACGTCACGGTCCGCCAGAACATACAGTTCCACTGGGTTCGCGCCTCGAACCTGCCGGCGCTGCTCGATCGACTCCACGCCGCCGGACTCTCGACGACGGAGTCGTGCGGCGACTGTGTCCGCAACATCGTCGGTTGCCCGGTGTCGGGCGTCGACGCCGAGGAGCTTCACGACACCCGCGCGATCGTGCGCGAGGTGAACGACTTCTTCGTCGACAACCGCGCGTTCTCGAACCTGCCGCGCAAGTTCAAGATCGCGATCTCCGGCTGCGCCCGGCACTGCACCTTCCCCGAGGTCAACGACATCGGAATCTCTGCCTACCGCGGGGCTTCGGGCGTCGCGTTTCGCGTGCGCGTGGGCGGGGGACTCTCGACGTCGCCACGATTCTCGCGCGATCTCGGCGTTGCGATCGGCGCCGGCGACATCGCGCCGGTGTCGGCCGCGATCGCCGAGGTCTTCCGCGACAAGGGCGACCGGAAGAACCGAAAGCGATCCCGGCTCAAGTTCTTGGTCGAGGCCAAAGAGATCCCGTGGTTTCGCGATGCCGTCGAGGCGCGGCTGGGCCGCACCCTCGAGCGGGCGCCCGAGCCCGAGCCGGTTCGCGAGCGCGACCGCGTTCACCTCGGCATCCATGCGCAGCGCCAGGAAGGCCTCGCCTTCGCAGGACTGTCGCTCGTCGGTGGCCGGACGAGCGGAACGGCGCTCGAGCGGATCGCGGATCTCGCCGAGGCTTACGGGTCCGATCGAATCCGGACGACGAACAGTCAGAACATCCTGATCCTCGACCTGCCGGAGTCCCGCCTGCACGAGATCCGCCGAGACATCGCCGCGGCCCGCTTCGACGCCGGTCCGTCGTGGGTGCGGCGCTCGATCATCGCGTGCACCGGCATCCAGTTTTGCAAGCTCGCGGTCGCCGAAACGAAGTCGCGCGCCGAGGCCATCGTCGACGAGCTCGAGCGCCGCATCACGATCGACGAACCGATCCGGATCTCGGTCACCGGCTGCCCGAATGCCTGCGGACAGCACCACATCTGCGACATCGGCCTCGAAGGCTCGGTCGTGTCGGTCGACGGCGTCAGGGAGGAAGCCTTTCAGGTGTTCCTCGGCGGAGGTGTGGGTGTGCGCGAGGCATTCGGCAAGCGCGCCGGCGTCCGGGTGCCGTCCGAGCGGCTTGCGGATGCGCTCGTGTCGCTGCTCGAGGGATACCGGGAACTGCGGACGGCGACCGAGACATTTCAGGACTTCTGCCTGCGAGCGGAGCCGGACACCCTCGCAGGATTGCTCAGAAGGGAATCGACGAACCGGCCGCCGTCGGAACGGCCAGCCGCTAGTCGGTCGTTCGGGAGAGGAGATCACCGATGGAGTTCCGTCAGCTCGAAATGTTCGTCGCACTCGTCGAGGCCGGCAGCGTCCAGCGCGCCGCAGAACGCGTCTTCCGCACCCAGCCAGCGGTGAGCATGGCGATACGGAAGCTCGAGGAGGAGCTCGGCACGTCGCTCTTCAATCGCTCGGACAGAAACCCGGCGCCGACGGAGGTCGGGCGGTTGCTCTTCGACTACGCGACTCGATTGCTCGCGGCGCGCGACGAGGCCATCGTCGCGATCGACGGATTCGCCCGAGCGGAGCGAGGCCATCTGCGCATCGGCGCGAGCGAAAGCATCAGCCATCATCTGCTGCCGGAAGTGCTCTCGGCGTTTCACGACACGCATCCCGGGTTGACGATCGAGATCGCGTGCCGCTCTTCGCGCCTGCTTGCGCGCGACCTGCGCGAGCGCCGGCTGGACGTTGCGCTGCTCGCGTCGGCGCCCGAGGAAGAGGGTGTCGAGGCCGAGTGCCTGATGAGCGACGACCTCGTGCTCATCGTCGCGCCGGATCACCGGTTGGCCGGTGTCGCCGATGCCAGTGTCGCGGACCTTGCCGACGAGCTCGTGATCGTCGAGGGTCTGTCGACGCCCGCCGGCCGGGCGGTGACCGAGGCGTTTGCGCGCCAAGGCACGCGGCTTCAGATCGGGATCGAGAGCACGACGATCGAGACGATCAAGCGAGTGGTGGCCCGGCGACTCGGCGTGGGCTTCGTCCCGCGCCTGACGGTTGGCGACGAGGTGCGGCGCGGAGAGCTTGCGGTCGTCACGGTGCGCGATTTCGCATTTGAGCGGACGCTGTGGATTGCGCGCCGCGCTGGCGATGCTCCAACGGCGGCCGCGGCGGCGTTCGGCGGAATCGTGAAGTCAGTCGTGCCGAAGCTGGTGGCTGCGGCGGCCGAGGCTGCCTGTCCCGTCCGGCGACCACGGGCCGTCATCGCGTCAGGGTCATCGGCGTGATACGGCGCCCCGCAAAGGTAAGACTCAGCGTCTCTGCGAGACCTCAGCGTCTCTGCGAGAACCTGTCTCGAGGACGAGTTTCCCGCAGAGGCGCTGAGGTTTCGCAGAGACGCTGAGGAAACGCAGTTCGTGACGTCACAGAGCCTACTCGCCCCGTCGCGCCGGCATGCGTCCCGCAGGCTGCGTACGGTTGTCCCGTCCGGACGTTAGAATCTGTCCCGCATCGCGGTCCCGATCCGTGCGGCTCTCTTCGGAAGGCGTCGAGGCAACAATTTCGTGCTCGGTGGTCATAGGGTCGTTGTTGTTGATGTTCTCTTCCATGATGGTACCGCTCCCCTCGCTCGTCGAACTGAAGACTGCGGTGCAACAGCCGTCGTTAACCGATCCGCAATCGGCGTGCCGAGAAATGCTCGACACCTGAGCCGCAGTGCGTTCGCAGTCCAGACACACGCCGCGACGTCGAGAATCAATTTCGGACACTCCGAACGGCCGTCATCAGGACACAGATGGGCAGGCGGCCAACTTTCGTCAGTTTCTCGCCAGCTTCGACCGTGGCCCGGAGATTGCCAGTGAATCAACCTGAAGCGGCGTCCTGCTAACGCGCTTCCGTCAATACGAACATCAGGGGGGTCTTCATCATGCAGCAACTCATTCAGCAGCTTACGCCTGCCTCGATGCACTATGCCGGCTACCCGCGAGGTGTGGCGAACCGTCGCCGTCGACTCACCCTGTCGCACATCGTGTGCACCGCGCCCATCTTTGACCGGGCGCCCGAGCCATCAGTGGCCGCGGCGTGAGAACCCAGGCCTTCCTGCTGACGACGATACTCAGCCTGATCGGACTCGTCCTGATGGCCTTGGCCCTCTATCAATGGGCGCTGATTCTGCAGCATGAGGTTGATATGGAGCACGTGCGGCGTGAGAGCGCGCTCCTTGTCAGTGCAGCTGCTACCGTGCGACTGGGACCTTAGGGAAGTTGAGCTCCAAAAAGGCGATGTCGGGTACAGCAGCTGCTCTGAGTGAAGCGTGGCATTCAAAGTCGAGCGCGTGACCACAGCGAGCGTGGTCACGCGCTCCTTCCCCAACGGCAATCTTTCGATGGCCGTTGTGTCGTAACGTCTATCTCCTGCTGAGTGCTTCGATTTCGGCGACAACGGCGTCAAACTGTTTGCGCGACTCGACGTACGTCGTCGAGTTCGTGACCGCGGTCTGTTTTCGAGCGGCCTCCGTGAATTCGCTGATGAGCGCCTGCATCGCACCCAGGAGCCGCGCGTGGACGCGCTGGCCGCTGGCCGGCGGTGTAACCATCGACGTACTTCGCTCCACCTCGCGCATTGCGGCGATGGCGGATTCGAGGTTGGCGCCCGACGCGGCCTCGGCCGCCAGCAACGCGTCGTGCCAACGCCGGAGTACCGGATCCATGGCCGACTTATACAGACCGATCGCTTCATCGGACGGCGACGCTGAGCCTGCGGGAGCCGGCGTGATCACCGTCGGAGGAGGCGCCGGCGTGGTCACGATGACGGGCGCAGGTGAGGTCGTCGGCGTGGTCGGTGACCGTGCAGCGCCTCCCTCGCGAGACTGCTCCAGTCGAGCTCGCTCGAGCTCGGTTTCGCTCTGGCTGGCCCGGCCCCATTGGAAGAAGAGCACGCCGACAACGATGAGCGCTACGACGACGAAGAGCCCGGTAAGGATTTTTGCCGCGTCGCTCATGCCCCGGTCCTCGACGAAGACCGTCGACGGGCTGACGCGATCCGGCACCACGTACGGAGTTGCGACCAGCGCAATACCGCAGCCCTCGCACACGGTCTGCCCCGGAGTATTGATGACACCACATGCTGCACATTTCAACTGCTGCATTTTCGTTGCCCTCACTTCCTGAAAGTGATGCGGAATGGCGACTGTATGGAAGCCGTACCCCACGACTGGACAGACGCAAGCGCCGGGCCACGATACGTTCGTGGACGCCAATTCCCCGGGACTCGACCGGATGAGGAACCGGCACGCTGCTTGCCTAGTGTTCGGTCGACCAGCAGTCCGCAAACACGATGCGCCTGGTGCACTCCGCGTCGTGGACGGAAATGGCTAACCAGGAGGCCGACCGTGAGTCGAAACAACGATTCCATTGAACGCGATGGCCCGGATCATCCCGAGCCCGACGCGCCATCCGACCCTATCCCTGTTCCGGAAGGTGATCCGGTCCCCGTCCCAATCGAGGAACCCGCCGACGAGGAGCGCGCACCCATCGACGAGCAGCCCGACCGGCCCGTCCTCATCGTGTCGGCGCAGGAGCTCGCCTAGCTGCGGCTGTGTCTGCGGTGGGGATAGGACGGAAGTGATTGAAGCAAAGCGGGCCGACGCATTCGCCAGTCAGGCGAACGGCGTCGGCCCTATTTCTCGAATGCGGGGTCCGCAATCAGTTCGTTATTGGCTCCGGGAGACCCGCGACGCACAGACGATCGCGCGACTCCCGGAGCCGGATGCACTCGGTAGCCTAGGCCTTTGCAGCGCGATCGCGCCGGCCGAGGATCCGGTCGTGCATCGCCTGCACAGCGATGTACTGCGTCTCGACGAGCGCGCGGATGTTGGCCGGCAATTCCGTCGCGAGAGCATCGCGATAGGTTGAGACAGCTGAGTCCTCCCCTCGCTCGCACTCGTTGAGAATCGAGGCATCGTCCTGGCCGGTGAAGGTGCCCTTCACATCGATCCAGGTGCGGTGAATTGCTCCCGCGACCGAGCCCGTGCTTTCGGGATCGCCGCCAAGGCTGCGCACTTCCTCCTGGAGCTCGCCCAGGAACTTTGCCCGTTCGGTCGACGCCTCCGCGAAGAGGCTCTTCAGATCGGAGTTCTTGATGTTCGTCATCGCTTCCTGGAATCCGGTCTGGCCGTCGCGGCAGGCTTCTATCAGTCCGTTCAAAGTCGAAATCGTATCGTTGGTATCCATAATGTTCGTTCCCCTGGTTCGGTGTGATCCGGATGTCGCCCGGTGAGGCGAGACAGCGAAGCCGCGCCGAAACTTCAACGCGGCGACCCGCATCGCAGGCCCGCGCCCCTTCGTCCCCCGAGCGCGGGCCAGATGATTGCGACGGAGCCCTAGACGGCTCGTCGACCACTTAGGAGCTGGAGCACCAGGACGACGGCGGCGACGACGAGAAGAATATGAACGAAGCCGCCGAAGACCTGCCCGGATACGAGTCCGAGCAGCCAGAGCACCAGCAGAATCACAAAGATTGTTCACAACATGACATTTCTCCTCCGGTCAAGTTCGAGCGGAGTACTGCTATCACCGTCCGGTGGCTGCCTCCGTACAGGTAGGCTTTTCAAGCGCCGTGCCAAACGAAAAACGCCCGTATTTGCGGGTCGAAGGCCGCCACAGCGATTGAATGCAATACACAATGCGAACGGGTTGCACTGAATTCGAGCACCGGGTCCGGCCGTCCGATCGCCGCCCGACGGCAAGCGGCCATTCGCGACGCTTGCTTCAATCCGTGGCCCTTCTTCATGGCGTACGGGTCACGATCTGGCGGAATGGCTCCATTGAAGCTGAACACCGTTCTGGATTGCAGCGCGCTCCCGGTATAGGATCGGCGCGCCCCCCAGACGTCGATCCGAACGTGGCTTCGTTCGTTCCTTCCACCGGTTTTCAGCAGAGTTCACCCGTCGAGCCTTTGCTCGAATCGGGCTCAGGTTACAAGGAGAAACCCGTATGGCGTTGTCGAATCGATTGGCGGCCGAATTCATCGGTACGTTCGTGCTCGTTCTCGGCGGCTGCGGAAGCGCCGTTCTCGCCGCGGCATTCCCCGAGGTCGGTATCGGCCTTCTCGGCGTATCACTGGCCTTCGGCCTGACCGTTCTTACGATGGCCTACACGCTTGGACATTCGTCGGGCTGTCACCTGAACCCGGCGGTCACCGTCGGTCTCGTCGTTGGCAGGCGGTTCCCGGGCGGCGAGGCCATTCAGTACATCATCGCGCAGGTCCTCGGAGCCATTGCCGGCGCCGGCGTTCTCTACGTGATCGCGAGCGGCAAGGCCGGCTTTTCGACCGCCGCCGGGTTCGCAAGCAACGGCTTCGCCGAGCGGTCGCCGGGCGGCTACTCGATGATGGCGGGATTCACGTGCGAGCTCGTGATGACGTTCATCTTTCTCTATGTCATCCTCGGCGCGACCGACAAGCGCGCCGGCGGGCTTCGCGCCGATTGCGATCGGCCTCTGCCTGACGCTCATCCACCTGGTCAGCATTCCGGTGACGAACACTTCGGTCAATCCTGCGCGCAGCATTGGACCGGCGCTCTTCGTCGGCAAGGTTGCGATCCAGCAGCTCTGGCTGTTCATTCTCGCTCCTGTAATCGGAGCTGGTCTGGCAGGCATCGTCTATCCGTTGTTGAACTCGAACGCCGAAAAGGGCGGCGGATCCGGGAAGAAGAAGTAGTCGCCGGTCAGCCACGCCGGCCACAACGGATCAGAATCGGGAGCGGTAGCGACCGGGTGGTCTCACGCAAGGTCGACGTCAGTCGCCGCGTGAGACCATCCGGTTGCTTACGAAACCGTTACGCGGTAGTCAACGAGTGCAGGTGGCCGCCGGATTGAGTTGCATCAAGTGCGACCCGCTCGCTCGCGGTACTGATCCCTCGTCGGTGAACTGTGTCGTTCAGGACTCGACGGTAAATAAACAGGCGCATCACGGCAGGATCAATACCGCGAGCGGCAGCGAGCGGGTCGTACGACTGATAGCGCCCTACGGCCCGAGCAGAAACCGCAGCGGTCGGTCGACTCGGGCGGCCCAGGCCGCCTCGTTGTGGTCCGTGCCCTCGGCGATGAGCACGTCGAGCGACTTGCCTCGCACGAATCCCGCTCGCTCCAGCAATGCGACCAGCCGGTCGAACAGCGGCCCGTATTTGCCATCGAGCCCCACCGTACCGCGGTCGACGTACAACCGCACCGGCCGATGCTCCGGGATCGCCGCTTCGAGCGTCCGTACCCACGCTCCCGCTGCCGCGTCCTCCATCGGATGTATCACGTGAATCGACAGACACGCGGCACGTGAGAAAACACCGGAGTGGCGCAGCACGAGGTAGCTCGAGATGAGCCCGCCCATCGACGAGCCAATCGTCGTCGTGTTCGCGCGGTCAGCCTTGGTGCGGTAGGTCCGGTCGACGAACGGCTTTACCTCGCGGATCAGGAAGTCAGCGTAGTCAGCCCCTCGCGCCAGCGGATCGTACTCGGCGATGCGAATGTCAGTGCTCGGAACGCCGACGACTATGGCTTCCGGTACGTCGCCCGACGCGGCGAGCCGATCGAGTACGGCGTCTATGTTCCAGTCCCAGCGCGCACCGCCGGTGACGGATGCAAACATGTTCTGACCGTCGTGAGCGTAGATGACCGGATAGCGGCGCTTGGGCTACGCCGCGTAGCTCGCCGGCAGCAGGACGAAAAGGCGCCGCTCGTTGCCGAGCTTCGTCGCGCGGAACTTCTCGTGGACCTTGATGCGACCGGTGTCGAGGCCAACGGGCCGCCTGGTTTCGTCGCGCCACGCCGCGACGGTGAATGGTACGGAAACCGCCACGCCATCCGCCGGCGCCGTGAAACGCCGGTTCTCGACCGGCGACCCGTCGGGCGTCGTCCCTTCCGACGACCAGTCTCCGCGAGTGGCCTTGTAGAGAATCGATGTTCCCGGCGGGAGGCGAACCGTCGCGCGGTGTTTGCCGTCGGCACCCAAGGTCAGAGGCACACCGGAAGCGCGCCACGCACCGAGCTCTGGCGCGTCGCCAGAGACGAACACGGTGCCGGACCTGCCGGGTGGAACCGAGACCTCGAACGTCACCTCGACGAGCTTCGTTTCGGGAATCTGGCCGCACGCAGTGACTGTGGCGATGAGAAGCAGTGACACGAGCGAAACCATGCGAGCCTCCGAATCCAGAACTGCGAGATGAAACCACGAACGGCCCGCCGGCCGAAAGAGGCTCATCGCGGCCGGACTCGGAGGCCCGATGGCATCGGAAAACAACTCCCCGATCGATGAGCGGAACTACGCTCATGTAAATCCTGAAATCCTGAAATCCTGTCAACTCTCCCGTCCTGTCTTACACTGTAACGGTGTCACGCGCGCCGCTCATCGAGTTGACCGATCGGGGAATGTACTGCGCGGCCGGCGACTTCTATATCGATCCGTCGCGGCCCGTACCGAGGGCCGTGCTGACCCACGCGCACTCCGACCACGCGCGTCCGGGTCACGGCCGTGCGATCGTTACCCTCGATGGCGAGCGTGTTTTCCGCTCCCGACTTGGCGACAGAGCCCCGCTCGAAACGCTGGATTATGGCGAGACCGTCACGGTCGACGGCGTGCGTGTCTCGCTTCATCCGGCGGGGCACATCCTCGGCTCCGCGCAGGTGCGAGTGGAATATCGCGGCGAGGTCTGGGTGGCTTCGGGCGACTACAAGACGGTTCCTGACCCGACTTGCGCGCCCTTTGAGCCGGTGCGTTGCCACCACTTCATAACGGAGGCGACTTTCGGTTTGCCGGTGTATCGCTGGCCGAGCCAGCGCGTGGTGTTTGACGACGTCAATGCGTGGTGGCGAACGAATCAGGAAGCTGGGTGTACGAGCGTGGTGCTTGCTTACGCGCTCGGGAAGGCGCAGCGCGTCCTGGCCGGTGTCGACGCCTCGATCGGTCCGATCGTGACACACGGCGCGGTCGAGCGGCTCGTGCAGAACTACCGCGAAACCGGTGTCGAGATGCCGCGCACCGAGCTAGTCACAGACGGCGGCGGCCGTCTCGAATACACCGGCGCGCTCGTCGTGGCGCCGCCGTCGGTGCCCGGTACTTCGTGGCTAAGGCGTTTCGGAGAGGTCTCGACGGCCTTCATGTCAGGCTGGATGCTGATACGGGGCGCCCGGCGCCGCCAGTCGTTCGATCGGGGGTTTCCGATATCGGATCACGCGGATTGGGACGAGCTGCTCGCGGCCATCGCGGCGACCGGGGCCGAAACAGTGTGGGTGACGCACGGTTCGTCGGACGTTCTTGTGAGGTGGCTCCGGGAGCAGGGGAAGGACGCCCGAACGCTCAAGACCTCATTCCGCACTGAAGCCGCCGCCGACAGAGTCGACGCGATACTCCCGGACTCAACATCATGAATGATGAATGTCGTCATCCAGCTCAGCGCCTCCGTGCCTCCGCGGCTCTGTGTGCGAAGCTCTCCCGGTCGAACGTCCGTCTGATAACGAACCCACAACGTACTTGATGCGAGCCTTCACCCAACTCTTCCTCGAGCTCGACCGCAGGAGCCGCACGTCCGAGAAGGTTGCGGCGATGCGCGAGTACTTCCTCGAGGCCCGCCCGGCAGATGCCGCGTGGGCGGTCTACTTCCTCTCCGGCCGCAAGCTGAAGCGCATAACGACGGCTCTGATCCTGCGAGCTCATGCTGCTCGTGTCTCGGGCTATCCGGACTGGCTCGTCGACGCATCGCGGGACGCCGTCGGAGACGTATGCCGGAGACGATCGCGCTGATGTTGCCACCGGCGAAGCAGCCTGCCAGGCGACCGCTTGCCGAATGGGTGACCGAACGCTTCATTCCGCTTCGCCAACTCGACGCGGAGACACAGTTCAGTGCCATTGCCGCGGCGTGGGCCGAGCTCGGCACCGACGAGCGCCTGGTCTGGAACAAGATGTTGACGGGCACGTTTCGCGTCGGTGTCGCGCGGCAGCTCGTCACGCGAGCGCTGGCCGAAGTGGCCGGCGTGACGCCCGAAGTCGTGGAACACCGGCTTACTGGCGACTGGTCGCCGACGCCGCAATTCTTCTCGACGCTCCTTCAGACCGACACCGACGACACCGATGTGAGCCGTCCGTACCCGTTTCAACTCGCCTGGCCGCTCGACACGGACCTCGATTCGCTCGGCGACCGAATGCGGTGGCTGGTCGAGTGGAAGTGGAACGGCGTACGCGCGCAACTCATTCGACGCGAAGGCCAGACCTTTGTCTGGTCGCGCGGCGACGAGCTCGTGACGGACCGGTTTCCCGAGGTCGCGGCCGCGGCCGAATCGCTGCCGGACGGCGTCGTCATCGACGGCGAGATCCTGGCTTGGGCGGACGGCACCGTTCTCGGCTACGGCGACCTGCAGCGCCGTGTCGGACGCAAGACGGTCACAGCGAAAATCATGCGCGAGTCGCCCGTCGTCTTCTTCGCGTTTGACCTGCTCGAATTCGAGCACGGCGACATTCGGTATCGTTCACTTCTCTCGCGTCGGGCCCTGCTGTCCGAAGTCCTCGAGTGCCTCGACGCCGGAGGTCGCGCGCGACTGACGCTGCCACCGGGAGTAAACGCTTCGACGTGGGAAGATGTGGCGGCCAGACGCGACGACGCGAGGTCTCACGGTGCCGAGGGCCTTATGCTGAAGCGACTCGAGTCGCCTTATGCGATCGGCCGCCAGCGGGGCGCCTGGTGGAAGTGGAAGTCCGATTCGCTGACGATCGATGCGGTCCTGCTCTACGCCGAGCGCGGCCAGGGAAACAGTGCGGAGCCCTACATTAGCTACACGTTCGCGGTGTGGCGCGACGGTGACCTCGTTCCATTTGCGAAAACGCACGCCGGCCTGACAGACGAGGAGATTGCGGAGGTCGATCGATTCGTTCGGGCGAATACCCTCGAGCAGTTCGGACCGGTGCGGTCGGTCGTGCCGGATCTCGTCTTCGAGCTTGCGTTCGAGGGCGTTGAGCGGTCGTCGAGGCACAAGTCCGGCATCGCCGTTCGATCCCCGCGAATAGTCCGATGGCGCAGGGATAAGCGGCCCGAGGAGGCCGACTCGCTCTCGACGATCGGCGCGATGCTCGACGCGTTCGAGAACTCTCGGAGCGGGGAATCATGATCGTCCCGACGGAGCTTACGAAGGCCGGCCCCGTGCCCGGGCTCGCTGTCTTTCGAGACGGCGAGGGCACCGTGATCTTCGTCTGGCTGTCTGCATCGCTCGAGGCGGATGCCGGCCGGTTCGGCGACGCTGCAACCGGACTCGAACGGCGCCTTGTCGATGCCGCGGCGAGCGTGGAGGTCGAATCGCACTTCGCGTCCGCGGCAGCGCTTGTCGACCGGTTCGTTTCGCTGCTCGCCGAGCATCGCCCGGTTGGAAATGTCTTCATCGGCGACGAGCCGTCTTATCCTCACATCAAGATCACGGCCGGCGAGCGGTTCCCGCGCGCGCTCGTCACGCGGCGCGTGCGCGACGACGGGGCGAGGTACTTCGGCCCGTTCCTTCCCGAGACGGCGGTTCGTAGACTGATCGAAGTGACGCGCGGCCTCTTCCGGCTTCGAAGCTGCACGGTCGAAGTGGATGGAGCGGAATCGGCGCCGTGTTCGGAGCACAGACTGAATCGATGCCTGGCGCCGTGCGTCGCGGCATTTTGCGACGACGCGAAATACGCTCGGGCGGTCGAGGACGTGCAGATGCTGCTGTCGGGCCAAGCCTTCGAGCTTGCCGGCATCCTCGATGAGCGGATGGAGGAGGCTGCGTCGGCCATCGAGTTCGAGGCGGCGGCACATTGGCGTGACCTGAGGAGCGCACTCTCGGACCTGGCATCCGAGATTCGCGTCCGTCCGGATCTGTCTTCGGTCACGGACCTGCTCGTAGTGAAGCAGACGGATTACGGCGACCTGGCAGTTCAGCTCATGACAACGGACGGTGGTCATGTGATAGGTCGGCGAATAATCATTCGCACGTTATCAGATGCAATGTTCGGGCAGTCGGAGGAGTGGGTGACGACGCAGGTTCTTGCCCAGCTGTACGGCCGTTACATTCCGCGCCGCGTAGCATTGCCGATCTTCACCGGCCGAATCGCGCTCGTCGTCAAGGCGCTTTCGGAACGGGCGGGGCGCGAGGTTGAAGCTGTCCGCGAGAGTGGCGCCGCTCTTCCGGCGCGCTTGCGACTCGCCGAGCGCGAGGCCGGAAAGCTCCTCGTCGAACGTATCGCGGCGGATCGTGCCGACGCTCCGGGCGCGGCACTCGAGGAGCTCGCGGCCGCGCTCGATCTGCCCGCGCCGCCACAGCGGATCGAGGCCTTCGACGTCGCCCACCTTTCGGGGCAAACGATGTCCGCGGCGCTCGTCGTGGCAGTCGACGGACGGCACGTCGAATCGGAGGACGCCGCGTGGCTGGTGGATGCCGGCGTCGAAGTCGATGCGCTCGAGCGTGCGGTGCTCGACCGGATGTCTTTGCCAGGAGGGCCGCTGCCGGATCTGTTGCTCGTCGTCGGCGGAAAGGCGCAACTCGGCGCGGTCGCGCGGACGCTCGCCGCGGCAGGTTTCAGCGCAATTCCCGTGGTGGCCATGGTTAGGCCGAAAGGGAAGTCTCGCGCCGTCGCGCATTTGCTCGCGTCGGTCGCCGACGGAGGCGAGCCGCGTCGCATCGAGCTGCCCGCCCGCTCGGCGGCGCTGCGCCTCGTGACGCGTCTGCGCGACGATGCGCACCACGCGGCCAACGGAGCGCACCGGTACCACCGCGAGTTCGTCAACTTCTCGCGGCGGGCGGATTCATTGAGAGTAGTTGAGGTCCGCCTCGACGATCCGGACGGCGATGCCGCGGATCTGCGCCCGATCCTTAAGCTCGACCGGGCAGGACGCGACCGGCTGGCCAAACGACTTCCCCCGATGCCCGAGCGAAAGCGGGAACCCCGTCGCCCGTAAAAGACGCCACCTGTTAATTGCGCGAAGCGCACGAGGCACGCGTTACTCGTGGTGCTCAGTTGGCGGCGCGGGCGGCGGGAAGAGCCCGGCGATCGCCGCCTGCCACTCGCCGGCCGGTCCCGCGATCGCCTCATCCGCGCCGTCGCCGTAGAGGAACAGCCGCATCATGACAAGCGTCATTCCGGGCCCCATTTCCGCGCAGCCCATCGCGAGGAGTTGCGCGACACCCGGTGCGGGAGCGTCGGTGCGGATCACAAGCTCGTACTTTCCGCCGTCCGAGGCGAACTCGACCGTGCCGCCAAGACGCGGTGCGCTCCCGGATGTCTCGCAGCGCTCGCCGACCACGGCGCCCCCGAGCCCAAGAGCCTCCGTAGCCTTTGCCCACGCACTCTCAGCAGACTCGGTCGTCATGGCCATCGGCTGTATGCACGCCGAACCCTGACCCGAGAAGTGCTCGAGGTACAGGCGAAGGACGCGGAAATACGCTGGCCAACCGGATTCGGTCCCCGTGATTTGACCGTCCCACTCGTCGGTGTCCGCGAAAAGACTGTGTACAACTCGGACGACCGCAACTCCGCCCGAACGCGCTTCGACGAACCACTCGGTCGCGAACGGCGGCGCCCCGGGCGCCTGGGGCGGACCAATGGCGGAGAGGTAACGCGGCGGATCCCATTCCAGGATCTCCGCAGTCGCTTCCATTCCGGGTCCGAACTCGAGCGCTATCGTGCCGCCGACGCGGCCATCGATCTTCGTCGGAACGAACCAGGCTGACACGCCGGGCCCACTGGCAATCGCTTCCCAGACTTCCTCGGGCGTGCCGGGGACTTCCACCTCCACCTGGACCGAGCGTCGCCCGGACTCTTCAATCTTGACAGTCATACTGCCTCCTTCGTTTCGGGTATCTGCGGGAGAGGGTGCGCGAGGATGACGACTCGGTGAGGACGTCCGTCCGGCGCCGAATCGTCGTGGTAGCGCTCCACGAGCGACGCGACCGCTTCGGTGAGCTCCCGGCTGAACGCGGCTCGGTCCGCGGCCGATCGGAAGCGGATTTCGGTGTCGATCGAAAGCGTTGCAAGGCGCAAGCCGGATTCGGCAGCGCGGCGGACGAGATCGCCGACTTCGTGCACGACGCGTGCCCCAAGGCTGATGAGATAACTCGCGGAGAGTCGATCATGTCGCTTCCCGACGTCGGCCGAGACCGCGCCGAGCGCTCCCGGCGAAACAACGTAGGACGACGCCGACGCCACCATGCGGCGCTCGGTCAGCCCGCCCCACAGTCGTGTGTCGGCCACGCGCACCAGTCCGTGCGACTCGAGCGTGCGCAGGTGGTAGTTGATCTTCTGGCGCCCGATGCCCAGCCGCGAAGCCAGCGTCGCAGCCGAAGCGGGCTCCGACAACTCCGACAACAGCCTGCTGCGGATCGGGTCGAGCGCCGCCACCGCGGCCGCCGGATTCTCGATGACTTCCACGTCGAGCACGGCCGCATGAAGCCATTGACAAATTATCTTGTCAAGCGAAAACTTTAGGCGTGTCTTTTCGACGGGGAACCGACCACCGGCCGCGACTTTTTGCACCCGGCCGACACCCACCGGCCGTAAGAGTCCATTTGACATTCCGTCTCGAAGGAGAAGTCCCGATGTGCTCGATTCAACGCCTGGCCGCGGCCTTACTCCTGCTCGGTCTGTGCCTTCCAGCGATCGCCGTCGCCCAGAGTGCCGATACCATCCGCAACCGGGCGACTGAGGCCTATCGGCAGCGCGACTTTCTACGAAGCGCGGAGCTTTTCACTGCAGCGGCGAAACTCGATGAGGACGGTCGCGCCGGGCTTCTCTACAACGCAGCGTGCGGATTCGCGCTCGCCGGACGCAAAGACGACGCCTTCGCGGCGCTCGAGCAGGCCGGTGCGGCAGGTCTCGACGAAGTCGATCAATACAAGGCTGACTCCGACTTCGCATCGCTTCATTCCGACCAAAGATGGCAACCGATGCTAGATCGCGTTGCCGAGCGCGCCAGGGCAGTCCGCGACTTCTGGACGAGCCCGGCCATGCAGACGCCGTTTGCTGCCAACCTGACCGACGACGAGAAGATCGCGGGGCTCTCGAAGCTGTGGTCCGAGGCAAAATTCAACTTCATCCACTTCGACAAGGTCCCCGGCCTCGACTGGGACGCACATTACCTGGCCACACTGGCGAGAGTTCGCGCGACGACCTCGACGCTCGAGTACTACCGCGTGTTGCAGGCGTTTGCCGCCGAGCTCCGGGACGGACACACCGGCGTGTGGCTACCGAAGGAGCTCTCGGACGAAGCGCTCGCGCGGCCGCTCCTTCGCACCGCTCTCGTCGAAAAGCGCGTGATTGTCACCGCCGTCGCCGACCCCGAGGCACGCGGTGCCGGTGTAGTGCCGGGTGTCGAGATCGTCGAAGTGGATGGCGCGCCAGTGTTGGAATACGTCGAGCGTCGCGTCGCGCCGTATCAGTCCGCGTCGACGCCGCAGGACCTGGAGGCCCGGGCTTACGGCTGGGCGCTGCTCGAAGGCGCGAAGTCGAAGCCGGTCGAGTTGACTCTGCGCAACGCTTCCGGCGCCTCCGTGAGCCGAACCGTCACGCGGCGGGCCAGTCGTGAGTACTGGGACGCTTTTCGCGGCGAACCGATGGTATTTCGCATGCTGCCCGGCAACATCGCTTACGTGGCGCTCAACACGTTCAACGACAACCGGGCCGCCGAGATGTTCGAGGCGGCGTTTCCGGAGATCGCCAAGGCCGACGCCATCGTGTTCGACGTCCGCGAAAACGGAGGAGGCAACAGCGGTGTCGGCTACCGCGTGCTGGCGTGTCTCTCGGACGCGAAGTTTCTCGGCTCGCGGTGGGCTACGCGCGAGTATCGACCGACCTACCGGGCGTGGGGACGCCGCGAGGGGCGATTCGAGGGTTCGCCGGATTCAGTCGCGCCGAACACAAAGCTCCTCTTCACGAAACCGGTTGTCGTGCTCGCCAGTGCCCGGACGTACTCCGCGGCCGAGGACTTCCTCGTTGCGTTTCGAGGGATGAAGCGCGGGCTCATCATCGGCGAGCCGACGGGCGGCAGCACCGGTCAGCCGCTCATGTTCCCGTTGCCAGGCGGCGGCGGTGCGCGCATCTGCACCAAGGCGGACTCGGGGCCCGACGGGACCGAGTTCGTGGGAGTCGGTGTAGTACCAAATCGAGTGGTTCGACGGACCGTGAAAGACGTGCGGGCCGGACGTGATGCCGTGCTCGAAGCGGCGGTCGCCACAGTCGCGAAGACGGGCCACGAATGATCCGTGGCCCGTCTTACAGAACCGTTCATGTAAGTCTCACATGATTCGTGAAGACGCCTGAATCACTCGCCCGACGCTTCAGTACCGGGCGCGGTAGCGCTCGGGTCGATCCGAGAGCGTGAGACGACACCAAGCGCGGACTCGCGGTGAGGCTGACCCGAGCGCTACCGCGCCCGGTAATGATGCGTGGACCGCCCGTCCTCGAGAGCGGTTTTGACGAACCGATGATCGTTTCCATGAAGAGACGTGCACGGATTTGTAGTGAACACGTCTCGAGGACGCGCGCTAGCGAAACGCCCTCTTCCCGTTGTGTCCGAGAAAAAAGTGGAACACCTTGGCCATTGCCGAGGACGATTCGGCAGGAGCCTTTCTGAGCAGCAACTTGCGGCCGTCGGGGATGGTTCCCGGGAACCACTGTCCGCAGCGGTAGCAATCGCGTCCCGTCACCCCGGTCTCGTGATCGGTGTAGAGAGGGCCGAATGCATGATGGTTCATTGCCCAGCACGGCAGGTGCTCATCGAGCCACGGAGGAAGAATCGAGTTCGCCAGACGAACTGGCCCGACACGGCGATTGGGAGTTGTCAGCTCGGGATGTTGTCCTGAGTAATTCGGTATTTGCAGCATCGGGTTACTCCTCCGCGTCGTTTGCCGACTCGATGTCTCGCCACGTTGAGACTCCGGGCTTGGACCGGCATTCTGGCGACGGCACCAGGCGTCGCAACGGTGATCCGTCCTGAGTAACGCTACGCAACTGGCGTTCCGCAGCGGAATCCAAGCGTTAGCCCCCCTCCGACGGGTTCCGTGTATGAATTTCGTTCACGTCGATGTCCCGATGACCGTCAGGGGGATCGGATTGCGGCACGCTCGATCCCCACGTACGTTGGACGGATTGCCATATTGCGAACTCCCACCCACCGGTGTTGTCCTTTACACACAGGGGCTCCATTGGCGCGCCGGATCCGCTCCTATTACCGCGTCGTGACCGTGATCTCCAACATCGCCGAGCATCCGTTGCCGTTGCACGACCGCACGGCGAACCGGTAGGTCGTCTGGCGTGACAGTCCGGTGATAAGGGCTCCGCCCGAATTGGCGCTCACATATCCGAGCGAAACGAACGAGGATCCGTTGAACTCGAGCACCTCGAAATTGGACTCGTTGTTCGACGTGTCGGTCCATTCGATCGTCACTTTCCGCCGCTTGATCCTCGAGGCGTACAGATTCGCTGGTGCCGACGGTCCGTTGGCCTGCGTTCCGATCGTAGCCTCGTTCGAGTAGGCGGTGTACTGGCCGCCGGGCGTCGCCAGCGCGCGGACGCGGTAGACGTACGACACGCCTGGAACTGCCGAATTGTCGGCGTAGCTCGAGACGTTGAGCGCGGTCGTTCCGATCACCTCGAACGATCCGCCCGACGTCCGGCGCTCGACTTTGAAGACGACGTCGACTGTCGTGTTGTCGATCCAGTCCAGGTCCACCCTCGAGCCGTTAACCGTCGCGACGAGGCTTGTCGGCGTGCCGGCGAGAGTGCCGCTTCCCCCACCCTGGAGGTACTGGCTTATCGACGGAAAAGTCGTCGCGAAGCGGCCGTCGACGACGTTCTGACGCGAGTCGCAGTTGTTGTCCGGATCGTCGCCACAGGCTCCATAAAGCTGTCCGACGACGACAGTGTTGCCCGTCCAGACCGGCGATCCGGAGCTGCCGCCTGCGACGCCGCCCTGAATCCTGTCCTGGTAGAGGAAGCTGGAGTTCGGAAGCCCGCCGCAGGTGCCGTCCGGCGTCACGCCGCGAGTCGACGAATAGACCTGCGTGTCGCCGTAGGGGTTCGAGACGCGCTCCAGGGTCGCGCTACCCGGCGAGGACGTCGTCCAGCCCATGAACCACCGGTTAGCCGGCACGCTCGCGAGCCGGATGAACGTGAAATCGCTCGCCTCACTAGTCGCGAGCAGTGTGCCGCCGTGACTCGACGGTGGATTCGTGGGCGCCGACCCGTTGCAGGTGGACGTCCTGTAGTCGAACAGGACTTCGAGGCTCGAGACCTCTGATTGTGTTGCCAGGCAATGGTTCGCCGTCAGGAAATACGGCGTTCCGTCCGCTGCCTGGCCGTTGATCAAGCCCCCCGTGCAGACGTATGACTCTCCTCCGCTCACGAACCCCATTCGGCCGATCGCGCGACTGGCATTGTTGACCGTGGTCGAATTCGAGAAGCAGCTGATGTCAGTGATGCAGCTGTCGTCGTGCACGACGTTCTGCGAGCCGGCGCCGGCCTTGGGTGCGACAGGTGCACCGGTCTTGTCGACCCGGAAGATCTCGACGACGGAATCGACGACAAACACACAGCGTTCGCCCGCGGCCAGCTTGTCGGCCGGCACATGCACTTCGATCCAGACGGTGTCGCCCGCGACGCTCGGGCACCAGAGCTCACGCTCCGGCGAAATGCCCTCGCGTCCAACAGGTCCGCGCGCGATGCCATCGGCGCCGTAGACCCAGATGCGCGCGCCCTTCGGCAGCTCGACGCCGGAGAGATGCAGTCGAAAACGGTGGGCCTCGCCGACTCTGACGCTCGCGGTCCACACTACGGACCCCGTGCCGGACTCGGCGAGACGGCCGCCTGACTTGTCCTCGCGAATCTTTGCAGCACTGATGGTGGATTCATCGAGCGACACGCCGCGCGATTCGGCTAGCGGGCGGGTAAATCCTTCCTTCAACAGCTCCGGATGCTCGCGGTTCCACGTGGCAATCTCGGCGACGCGACCGGCTTCGGCTGCGAAAGCGGGGGCGAGCTCGGCGAGCGGCGCGATGGTGAGCTCCCGGCCCTTGAGCAGCGGTGCCGCGTCACCATCTTCCTGTTTCACGTACGGCGACGACGGCAGCGTCGCGCCGTCGAGAGGCGGGGCGGACACATCCGCTTTCTGCTGCTCGGCAACCCGGCGCGATGGGACTTCCGGCTGTTGCGGACGCAGGCGGGTGCCGGCGTTACCGGTGGCCGCCGTGCCGAGGAACGAGACGGCGAGGATGAGAATCGTGGCGAGACGGGCGAGGTCGCGAGACGGTGCAAGGCGGTGGGGACCGATCGGCATATGCTGTTCTCCTGCAGGTGGGGGCCGGTCGCGTGACCGGGAGCGGAGGAGAGGGTACTGCGGAGAGCTCGCGGACAACGCTGTGCCCGAGTTCCGCAGCTGTGACCCACAAAGTGGGCAGCACGGTCAGCCTCGCCGTAGAAATCGCTCGCGGCACCAAGAGACCAGAGTGGAGTTACGGTCTGGCGCCGGTCTGTCCATGGGCTACGTCGCGTGCCCGATCATCGGATGCAAGGGAAGCGGAATAGTTTTCCCGGGTCCCCGTTCCTCGGTCCCCGTTCGCTCCCCGTTCCTCGAGCCGCGAGCGGTAGCGAGCGTCCCACGGACGGTGCCTGAAATCGCAGACTCGGCGTTGCGCGCAAGGATCGGAACCGATCGACTGTCCGTGGGACGCTCGCTACCGCTCGCGGCTCAAAAAACGGGATCACCCGCATCGTGCGCGACCGGGAAGGACGCTCCGCCGGGTCCCCGTTCCTCGAGCCGCGAGCGGTAGCGAGCGTCCCACGGACGGTGCCTGAAATCGCAGACTCGGCGTTGCGCAAGGATCGGAACCGATCAACCGTCCGTGGGACGCTCGCTACCGCTCGCGGCTCACAAAATGGGGGCGGCCCGCAGAACCAACGGACGGGTCGGTACCTCCAGTGCCGGACGCTTCGCGAGTCTGCGGCAACGGTGCGAGTACTTGTCAGTGTCGGTGACTTCGCGGAGAATCGCGCGAGATTCCCGTCGGCTGGCTGGCTGGTGCACACATCGACCTTCACTCGCACCAGTAGCCGCGAGGACAACATGCAAAAGCGAAGTATCGGAAGGATCGCGACCGTCGTCGCCGGTGTTTTGGTCGTTTGCGCGGTTGGACCGGGCGTGGGTGCCCGATCCGGTGACTCGTGGCAGCGTTCACTTGCGATGTGCACGGACGACTTCGACGAGGACGGCGTGCCCGATATCGTCGTGGGATTTGCCGGTTCCTCCGGTGGTGGGCTGATGCTCCTTCGCGGGAACGTCGACGCCATCCATCCGAACACGCTCGAGGCGCGCGCGCGGCATGCCGCCGGTGCAAGCGTGTACGAGCCGTTCCTGCCGGCCGTCCAACTTGCCGACACGGCGGATGCTCCAGAGCTGCTCGTTGCCGGTGACTTCGACAATGACGGACACCGCGATGTCGCCTACGCTGCACAGGGCGCCGAAGTACTGAGGATTGCAACCGGGAACGGGCGCGGCGCTTTCGGGCGCGGACGGTCGATTCCGCTTCCGGGCGCGATTCGATCACTGGCGTCCGGTGAGCTCGGCCGCGCCGACGGGTTGCTCGAGCTGTTCGTCGAGGTCGACGAGCCCGAAGGCGAGAGCTCGAAGGGCGGCGTCCGCTCGCTCGTGCTCGAGAGCGTACACGGCGCTGCCCGTGCGCTTCCGCGAGCCGTCGAGCCGTCGGACTCGGTTAACAAGTCTTCCGCGAACGCGGCGAAAACCACACCGAGCCCGGACGGCACGGTTCTTCGCATGCGCCTGAACGCCGACGCTGTCGACGATCTCGTCATCCTTCGTCCCGACGAGCGCACGCCATCCCTCAAGCTCTCGTCGCCGCGAGCGACCTTCACGGTCTCGACGACGAACGACGCAGGCACCGGATCGCTGCGAGCGGCGATCGAATCGGCGAACACCAGTCCCGGCGCCGACGCAATCCTGTTCAATATCCAGGGCGCCGGTCCGCACACGATTGCGCCCGCATCGCCGCTGCCGGCCGTTTCGGCAGCTGGCGGCGCGGTGATGATCGATGCGACCTCCGAGCCCGACTTTGCGAACGCGCCCGTCGTCGTGCTCGACGGCTCGAACCTCGCGCCGGGCGAGAGTGGACTCGTCCTGATCGCCGCTGACTGCCTCGTCCGCGGTCTCGTGATCAACGGGCTCGAGAGCGATTCGAACGTCGGCGGTGGACAAGCCATCGCGATTCTCGCAGGTGGCAGTTGCCGGATCGAGGGCAACTACCTCGGGACCAACGCCTCCGGAACCGCCGCAGTGCCGAACACGACGGGCGTCAGCATCCAGATTTCGGCCGGCAGCGTCGTCGGCGGGACGGTTACGGCGGCGCGTAACGTGATCTCAGGCAATGAGAGCGTCGGCGTGGCGGTCAACTACGACGAAACCGCGACCGCAAACGTCATCTCGGGTAACTACATCGGCACGAACGCGACCGGAACGGCGGCAATACCGAACGGGACGGGCATCTACCTGAGCTCCGCCCCAGGCAACGTCGTTGGCGGACTCGCGGCGGGCTCGCGCAACGTCATCTCGGGGTCGCTCAACCCCGGCTTCGGTGTCGGCATTGCCTACGAAACCGCGAACGGAAACCTCGTTCAGGGCAATTTCATCGGCGTTGCCGCCGACGGCGTTACGGAGCTCGGCAACGGCAGCACGGGCATGTTCGTCAGTGGCGGCGCGAGCGACAACGTCATCGGTGGACCCGCTGCCAACGCGGGAAATACGATCGCCTACAACCTCGACGGCGTGCAGATCCTGCAGGAGACGTCGCTGCCCGGAATTTCCCGTGGCAATCTCGTCTCTCGCAACACGATCCACTCGAACCAGCGCCTTGGGATCAACCTGAGCTTCGACTACGACGGTGACCCCGCACCGAACGATGGCGGCGACGCCGATGACGGGCCGAACGGTTTCCAGAACTACCCGGTCATCACGTCCGCGTCGAACGGGCGCATTCGCGGCACGCTCGACAGCAAGCCGAACGCGGCGTACACGATCGACTTCTACTCGAACGACGAGTGTGATCAGCCTTCGGGATTCGGCGAGGGGAAGACCTGGCTCGGAACATCCGTGGTCACGACGGACGGCGCGGGACGGGTCGACATCGACGCAACCTTGTCGGTCGCGGCCGGCACGGGCGTCGCAGCCACTGCGACCGACGCCGAGAACAACACCTCCGAGTTCTCGCAGTGTTTTGCCGTCGGCGGCAGCTCGATGGCGGACCTCGCGATTTCCGCCGGCACTGACGTCGGAGCCGTCGCGGCGGGCCGCATCTTCAGCTACTACGTCACCGTCCACAACTACGGGCCGGGGACGGCCGCGAGCGTCACGATGACCGACCCGTTGCCGTCGCAGACGACCTTCGTCGACGTCGCGCCGGTGGCCGGATGGTCCATCACGACGCCGGCCGTCGGCAGCGGAGGTTCGGTCGTTGCAACGACCGGCGCGATTCCGGCCGGCGCGGAGTCGACGTTCGTCATCACCGTTCGCGTGCGCGACAATGCCGCGAGCGGAGACCTCGTCAACACGGCGACGGTTGCGAGCGCGATGGACCCTGCCGCCGCCAACAACTCGACGACCGCCATCACGACGCTCAACGGCGCCGACGCGGCCGCGGACCTCTCGGTAACGATCGACGGCGATCCCGACCCGTTGCAGCCTGATGGCCAACTCGTTTATTCGATCGTCGTGTCTAACGCCGGCCCGTCGGACGCAACCGACGCGCTGCTGACGGCCGAAGCGCCGACAGGAACGGTTTTCCTGTTCGCCATCCCGACACCGACGACCGCGCCCGACTTCGGCACGAGCGGTCCCATCACGTGGGATCTGCAGTCCTTTCCGGACGGGCGCAGCGAGCCGTTCGTCATTGTCGTGGCCCTGCCGGGCGGAGCGGTTCCTCCGCCAAGCGTCAGCGCATCGGCCAGCGTGACGAATTCGACTCGCGATCCGGACTCGAGCGACAACGACGCGACAGCAACGACCACGGTGGGGGGCGAACCCACGCCCGCGGATCTCTCGGTCACCGCATCGGGTAGCGCCACCAGCGTCGAGGCGGGCGATTCGATAACGTACACGGTTCGCGTGACGAACGGCGGGCCGAACCCGGCCACGAACGTCACGCTCGTCGACTCACTTCCGAGCGGCGCTTATTTCGTGAGCGCCACGACCTCGCAAGGCTCGCTCGTCACGCCTTCGGTCTTCGATTCGGGCGCGGCAGTCGCGAGGCTCGGGACGCTCGCATCGGGCGCCACCGCGACGTTGACGTTTTCGATGACGGTGACGTCGGGCGGCGGATCGATCGTGAACCACGCGTTCGTCCTTGCGTCGACGATCGATCCGAACGACGAAAACGATTCCGCGACGGTCCAGACTACGGTCCGCAGCGCGGGCATGGCGATGATCACGTGGGAGGCGCCAGACCTGGAGTCGCCCGATCTCGAGCCGCCGCCGCGCAACCTCGAGGCGCTGATCGTTCCCCAAGCGACCGCATACGTTGGGCCGTCCACGCGAATCACGCCGCCGCGCGTCGCAAGGGCGCGACGTCGCGCCGATCCGCCGCTCTACTACAACATCTACACATCGAACGTCCCGGGCGTCGCGGCGAGCCAGGCCACGTTCTTCACGTCGGTTCCGGGCAATCAGACGACCGCCACCGCGCCTGTCGCGCCGGGCGGGTCCTTTTTTGTCGTCACTGCGGGGTATCCATCCGGCGAGAGCCCACCCACGAACGAGGACGGTGCTGGCGAGGTCGCCGGTCCTGCGGTGACCTCGGTCGTCGCAACTGCCAAGAAGCTCACGGTGAAGGGCTCGGGTTTTGCGTCACCGATGCAGGTCTACGTTGACGGCATTCCGTTCTCGACCGCGGCGAAGGTCAAGCCGACTAAGGTGAATCAGAAGGGTCGGCTGTTGACGGGACAGACGCTTGCCGAGTATGCCCGCGCTGGCCAGACGATCGTGGTCACGATCCGCGCCGACAACGGAGGCACGACGACGGTGCCCGTGGCGAGGAGGTAGTCACACGACGCCCGTATCAGAACCGCGAGCGGTAGCGAGCCGGCTTGCGGACAGTCTTTCATGACGCGGAGCCCAGACCGTCGCGCAAGATGCGTTTAGGTCTTCGAGTCTGTCCGCCAGCCAGCTGCGTTACCGCTCGCGGTTCTGATGCTCGGGTCAGTCTCCAGAACGAGCGGGTGTGTCGGCCTTTCCCCGGATTGGCGTGCACCGCGGTGTAGCATTGCGTTGTACACGTCTCGGTCGGAGGTTAGTCATGGGCAAGCGCACGGCGCTACGCTTCGTCGCACTGATCGTCATCGCTGCGTTCGGTTTCGTCGCATTGCCGGCGCGCGTGAAGTCCGGTGGTCAGGACATCCTCGATCGAATCCGCGACACGGCGGGCGTCGTCTCGGTCGTCGAGGAGAACTCGAACATACCCGGGACCAGGTTCTTCCGGCTCGAGTTCGAGCAGCCGGTCGACCACAACATTCCCGTCGGTCCGAAGTTCAACCAGCGCGTCACGATCCTCCACCGCGACGTCAACGCGCCGACCGTACTCGAGATCAACGGCTACTACGTCATCCCGAGCTCGGTGCAATTCGAGCTCACGGCGCTGCTCCAGGCCAATCAGGTCCACGTCGAGCACCGGTATTTCCTGCCCTCGCGACCGGATCCGGTCAGCTGGCCATTCCTGAACATCGCTCAGAGCGCGGCGGATCACCACGCGATCGTCACGGCATTCCGACCGCTCTACACGGCGAAGTGGGTCTCGAGCGGCGCGAGCAAGGGCGGCATGGCGAGCGTGTACCACCGCTTCTACTACCCCGACGACGTCGACGCCACCGTCGCCTACGTCGCCCCGAGCAGCCATGGCACGCAGGATCCACGCTACGTCGCGTTCGTCGCGAGCCTCGGATCCACGAAGTGCCGCAACCGGCTGCTCAAGTTCCAGCGACGAGCCCTCAAGAAGCGCGAGAAGCTCGTGCGGTTCATGGACGATCCTTCGTACGACATTCTCGGCAAGGATCAAGCGATCGAATTCGCAATTCTCGAAATGCCGTTCATTTTCTGGCAGTACGAAGACGCCGACCTGTGCAGCGAGATTCCTGGCGCGGACGCGTCGGCGCGGCAGATCTACAACTTCCTCGACCGCGTCGTCTTCGTGAACAGCTTCAGCGACGACGCGCTGACGTATTTCGAAGCCTATTACTACCAGTCGGCCACCGAGCTTGGCGGGCCGGCGGTTGGTGAGGCGGGTCTCGAAGATCTGATTCGTTATCCGGGGCAGGACGGCCCTGTAATTCTTCCGCCGCTTGGTGTCGAGAAGCCCTTCGAGCCTGAATTGATGCCAATGATCGAACGGTTCGTGCTCGAAGAGGCGCAGCGCGTGCTCTTCATCTACGGCGAGAACGACCCGTGGTCGACGAACGCCTTTGCGGCAAGCGCTGCCAACGACTCGTACCGTCTTTTCGTCACGGGTCGCGAGGGGAACCACAACTCCGATATCGAGAAGCTGTCGAGCGCAGATCGCAGCTTTGCGCTCGGCAAGCTTAGTGAGTGGCTCGACGCGCCCGTGGCCCGCGCGACGGCTTCCGAACTCTCCCTGGACCCGAGCTACCGCATCGACCGTCGAACGCGGAAGGAGCTCTTCCTGCGATAGCGACCGGGACAACTGCGGGGCCGGCGCGCTTGGAGTCACGACGTCGGACGACTTCGGGGTCCCGCGAAAGGGAGACTGTTGGTCTCGAGGAACGGTGTAGTAGTCTGAGTCCGCAAATCCGGCGTGTTCACGTCCGACTTCACTTGTCGACAAGGAGTCCCCCGATGCCAAAGCTCGTGCTTTCCGCCTGCGTATGCCTCGTTCTGTCCCTGTCAGCCTGCAGTTTCTCGTTCGGAAACAGCGAAGAAGTCGATAAGGCCAACAAGCTGGTCAACGAGGGGAATGTGATTCAGACCGAGGCGGAGAAGCTCTTTTCCGAGTCAACGGGCAAATACGATGCGATCGTGAAGGAAGCCCAGTCAGCCGAGAATACCTTCGAGGAACTGGCCAACAAGGAAGAGCCGCTGAAGGCGCTGCTCGGCCCGCTCGAAACTGCCGCGAACAAGTTTCGAGAAGCCGCGCAGAAGTCAGAAGACGCGAGCAAGCTGAAAGTGGAAGATTGGTTCAAGCAGTACCTGTCGCTGCGCGGCGAGCTGCTTCGAAAGGAAGCCGAGTCCGTGGACGTCTTTTCCAGAATGGTCAAGATCACCTACGACCCGTCCATCGAGACCGAAGAGGATTTCGCGGCAAAGCTAAAGGAGCAGCAGACAGCCCTCGAGAACCTCGGCAAACAGAAAGTGGATCTCAAGGCCAAGGTCGACAAGCTCACGGCCGATCACAAGGACGACTTCAAGCAGCAGTAACTTCGGGGACCACTACGACGAGACCTGTCGATGACCGGTCTCGTCGTCACCCGGCTTCGGGTAAGCGAAATCACGGCAGGATGATCCCGTCGCGCAGGCCGGCCAGCACCACGCAGAGTGAGCTACGGGCGTTCTTCGGGTAATTCCGGTTCACTGACGTTTTCCACGGCTCGAAGCTACAGTGCTCAGCGGTTACGGCCTTCAAGCCGGCAGCAAGTCCAGCCAGGTAGGGTCCCGGCCGGCGATCGATCACTCGTGGCAGTCAGCGAGATCGCGCACCTGTCGCATCAGTACCGTGCGCGGTAGCGGATCTTATCCGGTGGGGGGGAACCCGCTCGCTACCGCTCGCGGTACTGATCCCCGACACCGGAACCCGCTCGTCGCTCGCGGTACTGTTTCCCCGTCATCGGAACGTGTCGTTCAACTCGCGTCCGGCCAATTGCCTGGTGAGTCGTGGCAGGATCAGTACCGCGAGCGGTAGCGAGCGGGTCGCGTTGGAGTCGGGATACGCCAGTGGTCAGGTGCGCACGGTATTGATGCTGTCAGGCGGCCTGCTGGATCAAGACCCGTTCCAGAGCATCGCCGCCAGCATCGCGGCGAGGAGCGCTCCGGCGACGTAGGCGATGTAGAGGTGCACCGAGCCGGCCTGAATCCGCCGAACCTCGAGGAAATCACCCGCACACGCGAAATCACGGGATCGTAGACGATCTCCTTGAAGCGGTCTCGAATCCCGCTTCGGTACTCGATCGAGCTCACGAAGTACTTCGAGGTCGGGATGAAAGTCCACCGACAGGTCCTCCGTCGGCCGGTAGATCTCCGCGAAGATCCGTCGGAGCTGGCTCCGGCGAATGCCGTCGCGGTGTACTGCATTCGCGGCGTCGAGCCGAATCGCCGCACCCCCAGGTCGGCGCGCGACGCAATCGAAGGCGGCGGCAAACAACGACAGCGCCACGATGACCAGAACCGGGATCACGATGAGCCATGCGGCGAGGAGCGGCGGAGAGAAACTCGCCCCCTCGGTTGCCGGCGCAAGGACGGACAGTGCGGGTGCAACCGTCGCGTCGACCTGCATGTTCGGGAACCGTCGCGACGATCCGGCCAAGGATCGGCGTCACGGCCGGCGCGCCGATTCCGAGCGCGAGGCACGCTGCCGCGAGCAGGCCCATTCCCGCCCGCATGGACATCGGCGACTCGCGCGTGTTCGGCCTCGGTCGAACGCGCCGTGCCGAGAAACGTGATCCCGAACGCCTTGACGAAACACGCGGCGGCCAGCCCGCCGGTCAGCGCGAGCATGCCGACCGCGACCGGTATCGCGATGGTCACGACGAGGCTCTCGACCTCGAACCCGCTGAGCAGCGACTGGAACACGAGCCATTCACTCGCGAAGCCGTTGAGAGGCGGCAGCGCCGAGATCGCCGCCGACCCGAGCAGGAAGAAGCCCGACGTCGCGATCTTGATCGCAACTCCCGACATGAGCGCGCGCTGATGTGGCTCGGGGCGACCGGTGGGCGAGCGGAAATACGCGTGTAGCGGGACGAGCCCCGCCTTGATGCCGAACCCGGCCAGTGCCAGAAGGAACGCGGCGTCCTCATCGTTGGCGACAGGCTCGACGCGATACCGCGCCTCCGAGAAGGGAAGCGGTGAGATCGCCACCAGCCACCATCAGCAGGAGCGGAACGATGGCGACAAAGGCGACGTGCGAAAGCGCGATGTACCAGACGCTCGCCGCGACGGTCCTCCTGGCGGTGCTCGGTGAGAACGCCTACGAACGTCGCCATCACCATCAACTCCCACGCGACGAGGGAAGGTCAGATCGTTCGCAGCCACGACGACTCCGGTGAAGGACAGCAGGAGCACGTTGAGGACGGCCCCCACCGTTCGCTCCGAATACCCGCCGCGGTACGAGTCGGTGTATCCGAACGCGTAGACGGCCGCCGCGGCGCCAACGAGCCCGGTCAGAACGAGAAAGAAACCGCTGAGCGCATCGATGCTCACCTGGCGCGCCGGAGCGGCCCGAACTGACCAAGGCAAACTCAACCGGCGCCATCGTCGCAAGCGCCATCGCGCCAGCGACCGCGCCAGCGACGGCTCCGGCCAGACCGAACACCGACGCCGCGCCTCGGGCCCACGATCCGCGCAGGCGAGCGAACCGACGACGCCCGCCGTGTAAGCAGAGAACGAAATCGCGAGGAGGGATGCTCTCATTGCGCCGTTCCGATCACAGGTCGTTGCCCGAATAGGACTGGTTGAACGACTTGTTGCAGAGCGGGAAGTCCGGAACGATGTTCTTGAGCAGCGCGAAGGAAAGCGGCGCCAGTTCACGAACGAAGGGTCCTTGATCTTCACCCGCGTCAGC
>JADIYM010000017.1 GCA_016705245.1 Blastocatellia bacterium
GGAGTCGTCATTCAACTCACCTTGCCGGGAGCATCGCGTGACAGCGTGCTGCCGGCGACATTCCGGGCACCGAACCCGTTCTGCAGCAGCAGGCGTGCGGGAGTACTCGGTTTCCCACGTCAGGATCGGGAGATATCGGCGGGCCAGGCTGTGAATGTTCACGCTAAGCCTCCTTCAACGGTCTATGTCGGCCCGGGACGCGAAGACCTTCGCCAGCACCAACCAGACGACCAGCGGCACCGGGACCGCCAGAAGCAGCATCGCCATCAAGTTCGGATCGAGGACCGGAAAGGCGGTGACCGCCACCAGCATGGCACTGCCATTGCGCGAGCAAACGCCCAGCGACATGGCACCGCGCTGGGCCTGATTCAGTCCGAAACCAAAGGTGTAAGACACCAGCGCCATGCCGAGGGTAAACAGGACCAGGGCCGCGATGCCAAAACTGCCCAGGGTGCTGAGAAGCACTCGCCAGTTCAGGAGCACCACGAAACCGAGCAGAAGCAAGGTGGAGATTCCGGCGATCTTCTTCACCCAGGGAAGATCGTGTCAGCCACCCGCGCGGCGTAGACCTTGATGACCACGCCGATCACCAGCGGCAGCAGCACGGTGAGCAGGAGCGGCTTTGCGATGTCCCAACTGCTCAGAGTCAGCCCCGGGATCAGAAGCGGTGCCATTAACGGCATCAAAATCACGGTGCTGACCACGGCCAGGGGCATGATCGCCGCCGCGAGGGAAATGTCGGCCCGAGCCCGCCGGATGAGGATCGGCAACATCGGCGCGGTGGGCGCCAGGCTGAAGATGATCAACCCCACGGCGTAAGGCTCCGCCATAGGAAGGATCTTCGTCAGCAGGACCCCCAAGGCCGGACCGACCACCCAGCACCACCGAGGGTCAACGCCAGCACCCGGAAGCTCCGCAAGGCCTTGAGGGTTTCGCGCAGGTTGAGCTCGAGGCCCATGGACCCCAGATTCGCCAAGGCGTAGAACATCGCCACGATGCCGAAGGCTTCCTGGTGTTCATGCGCTGGAACCGCATCGGGCTTGTCGGCCAGTTTGGCGAATATCTTGGCTCCAATGGCGGCGAGGACTACCGACCACAAAGTCCACAGGACGGTCATCACCACGATGCGCGGGTCCCCGTTCGGAATGGCAAGGGCCGCCGCGAGCACCGCCGCGATGTTGCGCGTGCCCATCCCCAGCGCCATGACGCTGCGCTGATTCTGTTTCATGCCGAAGCCGAAGCGATACGTGATCAGGCCCATTCCGACCATGAACAGGGTCATGGAAAGGAGGGCTAACTCACCGGCGGTGTCGAGCATGCCGCGGCCGTAGAGCAGAAGGCACGCCACGATGGTCAGCAGGGTGGAGATCAGGGCCAGCCCTTGACCGCCGGGAAGATCTTGGTTGCCCCCTGGTCAGCGTAATGGCGGACTGCCGCCCCGATGACCAGCGGCAGGAGGATGGTCAGCAGGAGCGGTTTGGCGCGCGACGAGGTGCTGATCGTCACCCCTGATCAACAGGGGCGCCATCAGGGCATCAATACCACCGTGCCGACCGCCACCAGCGGCACGAAGGCTCCCGCGAAGCCCATGTCGCCGCGGGCTTTGCTCACCATCTGCTGGAGGAACGGCGCGCAGGGCGCCAGGCTGCAGAGGAACACCACCACCACGTAGGGCTCCGCCAGCGGAAGGATCCGGGTGATCGCATACCCGACCACCGGCCCCAGCACCCAGCCCCATACGAAGATCAGCGCCAGGGATTTCTTGTTCCGCAACGCCACGACGACCTCGGGCATCCTGACCTGGACCCGCCGGCCGCCAGGTTCGACACGGTGAAGATGAGCACCAGCGGGCCGAAGGTGGTCTGAAGAAACTGCATAAAGTGTTTGATGGTGCCTTTCAAGTTAAATGGCGCCGTCGTTGGGGTTGTTTGCATAAAGAGATTTTTGTCATTTCAATACACAGCAGATTTCGTATTGATTGCCTCGACACGGCCTGCGTCGCTCAACGCCAGGTGACATCGAGCGGCTTTCTCGCGGGAATCCGGTGGTATTGTTCCGCCGGGTAACCGAGCACGCAGGTTCCGTGCGGGATGCCGTCATTTCGTTCGTCATGCAATTTCCCCGTTGATTTCTTGCCGGAAATCCTGCCGCCCCCCCGCAGGCGGGCGGCAGGAATCTGTCTGACGTCGCTGGTTGCCGTTGATTACCCGAGTCGAGGTCCCGACAGCGGCGCCGCCGTCTTGGGCAGCTTGGCCGTGGTGCGCTTCTTCCACTCCTCCTCCAGCAGCTCGCGGGCTGCCTGCTCGAGGAACTCGGGCGCGGCCCACTTCTGCACATCAAAGTCGTTCTTGATGTAGCCGTGACTCAACATGAAGTTCTTGCCGATCTCGACAGCAGCCAGGTTGAGTGGTGACAGGTTGGGCACCAAGTCCACGTCCCTGATGCCCTGGTAGGTGTGCTCGACGTCGCGGTAGAAGGTCTGTTGATCGAGAATCTCCGCCGCGGCGCGCTTGTTCTCGTTGGCCCAGCGCCCGGCCCGGATCATACCTTTCATGAACGTGACGGCGAGTTCGGGGTGCTCCTTGGCCATTACGTCGGTGCACGTGATGGCGGCGGGAATGTTGGCCACCTGCAGGCGCCAGTCGGGATAGCGGGAAAGATCTTCGATCGCCGCGAACTTGCCCGTCGCCTCGGAGACTTGCTGGAGCGGCTTGGTCTGCATGTACATGGCGTCGATGATCCCCTTTTCGAGCGCGGTCTCCAGCGGGCGGAAGGCCAGATCGCGCTTGTGGTCACGCTTCAGCCACAGATCGATCGAGAGGTCCATGGTGGCGGTCATCATCTCCGGTAAGTTGTACCAGTCGTCCGCGTAAGGAAACTCGACGAGGTCGATGTCGGCCATGGTCATGCCGTTCATGCGGAGCATGAGCTCGATGCCCTGGTGCTCCTGAATGCGCCACCAGTCGTTCTTGATCTTGTTCATGCTCTTGGAAATGCCGATCTTCTTCCCTTTCAAATCGACCATCCGGAAGATGTCGTCCTTGGCGCGCACCATCATGACCCCGCCTTCGGCCCGGCATCTGCGTGACCCCCAGCAGCCGGGTTCGGCGGACGTCCGCCTGAACTTCGATGGGCGGGAACAAACCGCCGAAGCGAATGAGGTTGTCCAGGTTGTGGATGTAGTGCGGGTACCAGTCGTTCAGGGGAGTTGAACGCATTAGGCAAACTTCACGCCGATCTTCTTGTATTCCTTCTTGGTCAGGCCCAAGCCTCGTCCATTGGACGCGGAGACGAGCGGGCAGTTGGGTGTAATAGACCTCTTTCCAATCCAACTTCCTTGTTCAGTTTGGTGTTCTTGAGCGTGGTCTCTTTGATCCCTTGATTTTCCTTTATGCAACTCCTCGGTTGCTCATCATTGAAGCGGCAATGATGACGGTCTTTTGTGAACGGGCCCGGTTGCCTGTGTGAATCGAAATGGAAGAAGTACTCCTTCACGTCCTCACCGTGGTTGCCTTCGCTGTTGGTGAGACCGAACAGCCGTTCCTTCGCAATCGGGTCCTGGCCATTCCACAACGCGAGCGCAAAGCAGAGGCGCTGTTGGTCGTCGGAGATGCCGGCCAGGCACCTGGTCGCATACCTTGTCCGGATGCCCCTCCGCGACCGACTCCGAGGTGAAGAACATGTTCTCCGGATACATGGGCATGGCGTGTTTCCTCCTGAATCGGCGCGCGAATCGCGCTCATTTCACGACCGGGACGGCCGGGCCGCTGCGGCCGAATGCCTCGTCGATGATGGCCTGGAGGTGCTTGACGAGATCGTCGGACGGCGTCTTGTAGTCGTCCAGTTCGTACACCTCGCCCAGGTGCTCGTACTTGCCCAGGCCGAAGCGGTGATACGGCAGCAGCTCGTAGTCGATCACGTTCTTGTGCGGGCGGATGAACGCCAGCACCGCCCGGATGTGCTCCTCGTCGGCATTCACGCCGGGGATCAGCGGCGTGCGGGCGATGAAGTCGATGTCGGGAAAGGTCTCGTAGGCCTTCTTGAAGTTCGCCAGGATCCGCTCGTTGCTGACGCCGGTCCACTTCTTGTGGCGCTCCGGATCCGTGAGCTTGTGGTCGTGCAGCACCGTGTCGACGTGCGGCAGCACCTTTTCCACGAAGCGCCAAGGCACGTTGCACGCGGTTTCGATCGCCGTGTTGATGCCGCGCTCGTGGGCGCCTTCCAGGAGCGCGGCGCTGAAGTCCGGTTGGAGCAGGCACTCGCCGCCACTCAGCGTGATGCCGCCCCCGGTACTGCGATAGAAGGACGCATCCTTCTCCGCTTCGTCCAGCACCTCGTCGACCGTCATCTTCTTGCCGAACATCTCGAGGGCGCCGGTCGGACAGAGCGATGCCATCGCCTGGTCGCAGGCCGTGGGATTGCCGCACCACTTGCAGCGCAGCGAGCAGCCCTTGAGGAAGACGTTGGTGCGGAGGCCCGGACCGTCGTGACTGCAATAGCGCTGGATGTTCAGGACGATCCCGGTCGGAGCGGAGAGCTTGATGGGTGTGATTCATGACGTTCCTCCCCAGGCAGATGCCGAGGGAATTGGCGATCTGCAGAAACATGCTGTCCGTGGGCACGGTCCTGACCTTGTTGATCGCCTCCGCCAGCGGCACGAACTGGATGTCCGGCGGGGCAAACGCCACCATCACGCCGTTCTGCCCTTCACTCAGGGCACGGACGGCGCCGGCCCCATACGCGATTCCGAGTTGGCGGTCGACGGCCGTGGGGGCGCCGCCCCTGACCCAGGGTCCGAGCACGAGCGGATAGACTTCGTAGGCCAACATCAGTTGCAGCCGATTCGCCGTGATCTCGGCGGCGTGGCCGGATCGCTGGATGACGTGGTCGCTGGCCTCACCGGTCGCCAGCGGCGACAGTGAAGCCTTGAGCGAGGACGGCTTGACCTGAGCTCCCGGTTCGGCGACGAAGGTCGTTCCCTCAGCCACCACGACGAGCCCGTAGGGCCGCCGGGCGTCACCTTTCCTTCAATCTCGCCGCCACAGCCTTCAGGTCGCAGGGGAATCTCGGGAATCAGCACCGCATCGGCGCCCACCGCGATGCCGGCCTGCAGCGCCAGCCAGCCGGCCTCGGCTCCCAGGACTTCGACGACTGCGATCCGGCGTGCGGCCCGAGCCGCCTGGCGCACCCGGTCCAGCATCTCGATGGTGAAGCTGAGGGCGCTGTTGAATCCGAAGGACACTGCGGTGGCGGCGATCTCGTTCTCGATCGAACGGGGAACGCACACCGCATTGAGCCCCTTGCGATGAAGCTTGAAGAGGATGCTCATGCCGCGTCCGCCCACGACGGAAATCACGGCATCGACCTCTGCCGACTTCAGCCGTTCCAGCAGGACATCAGACATGTCCACTTCCTCGATCATCTCGTCGGCATCCACCCGTCGGACGTGCAACGGGTCTACCCGGGACGCTTGCCCAGGAGGCCGGCGCCGGCCGGATCCAGGTTCTCGATCAGCTGCTGGGCTGAGCGGCACCAGCCCGCCCTCGGGGTAGCGGTCCGGGTGCAGCAACCCGTCGAACCCATCCCGGATGCCGACCATCTCCCATCCCAGCCTGGCCCGCCGCCAGGGCCGCGCCCATGATCACGGCATTCATCCCCGGCACGAAACCGGCGCCCACCTGTGATTGCAATGCGCCGTGGGCTGCGGATTCATAACCATTTGTCCTTGTGTGGCGGTAGCTCAGAGCCGCGCCCGGCAAGGCGGTGGCGGAGCGCCACGCCGCACCGGCTTCCTGCACTTCAGCACGTTGCCCGTCGAACGATCTGCAAGGTCCGTTCGATGACCTCGTTCTGCACGCCAGGAGCCAGTTTGGTGAAGAACGCACTGAAGCCAGCGACCCGCACCACCAGGTCGCGGTAGTTTTCCGGATGCTTCTGGGCATCCCGGAGAATATTGGTGTCCAGCACATTGAACTGGATGTGATAGCCGCCGTTGTCGAACAGGGTCTTGACCAGACGCAGCACATTGTCCCGGCCCTTTCGTGTCTTGAGTTGATCCGGCGGCAGCTTCATGTTCATGTGGGTCGCCGTGTACTTGACGGCATCCTGGGCCTTGGCCGCCGACATCACCAGCGCGGTGGGTCCGTTGACATCGGTGCCCGGCATGGCCGACAGGCTGCCGTCGGTGAGCGCCACTCCGGCTCTCTTGCCGTTCGGCAGCGCCCCGGTCACCAGCCCCATCAGGTTGTGGATGCTCTTGGTATAGGCATCCGGCGTTGATTTGATGTCCTTGCTGAGGTAGTTGCCCCCGCCGTCGACATTGTTGAAAGCCTTCAGGATGCTTTCGTACACCCGGTGCGTCATCCGGTTCATTTCAGGGATGTCGTTGCCATGCTTGGGCGTGTCCTCGTAGCACAGCTTCCTGACTTTCTCGTATTCCCCCTCGAAGTTGGCCGCCAGGGCCTTCTTCAGTTCGGTCATGGTGATCTTCTTGTCGTCATAGACCAGCTTTTTCAGCGCCATGAGAGAGTTCGCCGCATCGACGCCACCAACAACAATCTGGGCAACGGTGTAGTAATTGGCTCCGCCATTCCACACCTCGGTGCCGGTTTCAATGCAGCCTCCAGTCAGTAGCGAGCGCCACGGCACCGGGAGGAAGTCAGCGCACAACATGCTGGCGATCCAGGCACCCCGGCGGAGGACCTCCTCATTGAATTGCAACTGGCTTTCGAAAGCCGCATACAATTCCTCGAAGGTCTTGAAGGTCTCGGGATCGCCGGTCTTGGGTCCGACCTGCTGCTTGGTGCGAGGATCGAAGCCATTGTTCATCACCAGCTCGATGACCTTGCCCAGGTTGGGCTGGCCTTCCACTGGGTGACCGGTCTCGTAGGGAGGGTAAGAACCCACACAGGCGCCGATGCAGGTGCGCCGGGCTTTTTCCAAGGTGATGCCCTTCTTGGAGTCACCAAACAGATTCAAGGCGCGCTTGACCATCACATCGCCATTCACGAACTGGGGCATGCCCACGCCGGTGCCGATGACATCCAGGACCTTTTCCAGGAATTTGCCGCTCATCCGCTCCGTGTATACGCAGGTCAGCGGTGGCTGCGGCAGGTGGAGATAGTTGCACGCGTCCAGAACCACATAGTCCATTTCCGCGGTGGCATCTTCCCCGTCCTCGGTATAGCCGCCGAGGGAGATGCTCTGCCCCAGGTCGGCCGAGTTCTGCAAGGCGACCTTCTCACCGAAGTAGTAGCCGATTTCGTTCAGCTTGATGAAGAGGTTCTGGAGCATGAACGTCGCGTCCTCCGGACCGATCAGCCCGGCCGCCTTGTCGGCCTGATAGTACGGCTCGAGGTTCTGGCCCAGGTAAGCCTCAGAATAGCCGCAACCCACCTGCTCGATTTCCGCCAAGATGTGACAGAAGAAGTGGCACTGGATGGCTTCTCGCAGGTTACGGGCCGGATGTTCCGGCACCCATTCGCAGGTTTCGGCAATCGCGAGCAACTCGGCCTTGCGCGTCTCGTCCTTCTCTTTCGCCGCCATGTCGCGGGCCAGCTCGGCATAACGATTCGCCAGTCGGACAATCGCCCTCATGACGATGAGGCTGGCCTCATAGAAGTAGAGCTTGCTGGCATTGGGCAGGCGCATCTCGAGGGCTGCCTGGCGCTCCTCGACCTCCTTGATCATGGCGGCCAGGCCATGGTTGTAAATCCTGGGGTAGTTCAGGTTGCCGCCGCCGCCCGGCCAGTCGAAGAAACTGACGACAAAGCCGGAGTCGTAGCAGGGTTTCGGATCGAACCCATACTTCTTTTCGAAGATCTCCAGGGTGCGGGGCTTCAGCGCGCGCTTTTCCCAGTAATCTAGGGCCCACTGGTTTACCCGCTTGTCCTCCGGGTCCTTGCACTTCTCGACGGTATTGTCGTCCTTCATCCAATCCACGTTCCATTCCGGATACGTGTAGATGCCGTTGACCGTGCTCGCCATGCTGCCCACAAAAAGGTTGTCGTCAATGTAGAGATTCTTCCGCTCCAGCAGGGTGGCCATGAACTTGGCTCGACGAATGATGTTCTGGTCGCCTTGAGTCGCTGCGTAAACCTCCTCCATGATCCGGATCCGCTCGAAATCAACCTCCGGAGTCGTGCTCCGGAGCTGTTCTTTCAGACGGTCGATCCGGTCCTTGTCGGCCTTCACGCTTGCAGTGGATGGAGCCGCTTGTTCAACTAGCGTCGTCATGTAATGTTCTCCTTCTCGCGTTCCAGTTCGTTGATGAAACTCAATTCGGTCCGGTCAGACGAGGCCTGACATCGTCCGTGACAGCGTGCCGCCCGAGATATTCCGTGCCTTGAAGCCGTTCTGTACGAGGATGCGAGTCGCCATGTAGGCGCGCTGCGCGGAACGGCAGATGACGTGTATCTCGCGATCCCTCGGGAGCTCGCCGAGGCGCGCACGAAGCTCTCCCATCGGGATGTGGACGGCGCCGGGAACGGCCTCGACCGCCAGTTCGACCGACTCACGCACGTCGAGCAGGAAGCCGCCGTCGGTCTCGCCCCAGTGGACGAGCGGCATGTCGCCGCGGAGGATGTCGGCGGCGACCATTCCCGCGAAGTTGACCGGATCCTTCGCGCTGCCGAACTGCGGCGCGTAGCAAAGCTCTGACTCCTCGAGGTCGTAAATCGTCGCCCCGAACTGAATCGCCATTGCGATGGCGCTGATCCTTTTGTCGACCGCCGGCCCGTCGACGCCGAGCGCCTGCGCCCCGAGCACTTTCCCGTTGGACTTGCGGAAGATGAACTTCAGCCCGAGCATCGTCGCGCCCGGGTAGTAGCCCGCGTGCGAGTTCGGGAAGAGATAGATCTTCTCGTAGTCGCTGTCACCCAGCTTCTTCAGCGTCTTCTCGCTGATGCCGGTCCAGGCTGCAGCGCCGTCGAAGAGGCCGATGATCGAGCTGCCCTGCGTCCCGCGGTAACGTGAGTCGCGCCCCGCGATCACGTCGGCCGCGATGCGACCCTGGCGGTTCGCGGGCCCCGCGAGCGCGATGAGGCTCCACTCGCCCGTGCCGAAGTCCTTGACTTCGACGGCATCGCCGACGGCGAAGATGTCCGGGTCGCTCGTCCGCATGTGGTCGTCGACACGGATGCCGCCACGTTCGCCGATCGTGAGTCCGCCCGACTTCGCAAGCTTCGTGTCGGGACGCACGCCGATCGCAAGGATGACGACGTCGCCCTCGTACGTCTTGCCCGAGATCGTCTTTACCGCGAGCGCTCCGCCTTCGAGCTGCTCGAAGCCGGTTACGCCGTCGTTCAGGGCGAGCTTCACTCCGTTTCGCTCGACGTGCATGTCTACGAGACGCGCGATCTCAGGACCGAGCGGGCCGAGTACCTGCGGAAGCTTCTGGATCAGCGTCACGTCGAACCCGGCGTGGACGAGATTTTCAGCCGTTTCGAGCCCGATGAACCCGCCGCCGACGACGATCGCGCGCCGCACCGGCTTCACCATCTGGATGCCCGAGTAGTTGAACATGCCCGTCAGGTACGACGTACCCCGCTCGATCCACTCCCGGATCGCGCGCACGTCGGGCACGGTCCGCACGTGGAAAACACCGGGCAGGTCGATGCCGGGAAGGTCGGGATGGAACGAGGGCGCGCCGGGCGACAGGACGAGCTTGTCGTATGACTCGGTCGTCACCTCGCCGGTCTTCACGTTCTTCAGATCGACCGTCTTCGCCTTCGACGAGATCGAGACCGCCTCACAATTCGTCCGCCCGTCGATGTTGAAGTGCGAGCGAAACAACTGTTCGCTCGCGACGAGCAGGCTCGACTCCTTCTTGATCACGTCGCCGATGTAGTAGGGAAGGCCGCAGTTCGCGTACGAGACGTACGGCCCCTTCTCGACCATGATGATCTCGGCTTTCTCGTCGAGCCTGCGCAGACGCGCTGCACAGGACGCTCCACCGGCAACTCCGCCAACGATGATCACTTTCATCGGGTCTCACCTCGGATTAGGTCGCCGCAAGCTGGACTCGCGGCGCGCGGACGTCGCGACGGTGCCGCCTTCGGAGGGTGAGCGCTCCAATGAAGGCCTCGCGAAGTTCGATTTGAAGGTTACTCGGCGTCAGACGTGCTGGATATTGGACCTAGGTCCAATACCGAAGCGGCGGCTTGCCACATTCTGCACCGGCCGGTTTCGGCGAGGAGTTCACGGACCGACTGGCGGATATTGGACCTTGTGGTGCTCCGCGAAGCACCCGTTGCGTCGCGCTAATCCTCGCGCATTCGCTTCAGGCTCGCACCGCACCAGGCGGCCATGATCACGTGCACGACGACCGCCAGCCAGAGCAACACGGCCGGACGGTCGAGTCCAACGCCCGCGTATGCGAGGACCGCGACGGCGCCGCCGTTGTACACGAGCATTGCCGCGACCAGTCCTTTCCCTGCACGACTATCTGCATCGTCGCGCACGAGCCAGCAGGCGATTGCA
Source organism: Blastocatellia bacterium (assembly GCA_016705245.1). Classification (GTDB taxonomy): domain Bacteria; phylum Acidobacteriota; class Blastocatellia; order UBA7656; family JADIYM01; genus JADIYM01. The sequence continues at coordinate 10,480 of JADIYM010000017.1, forward strand.
AGTGACATCAACGCCACCCCGGCGATGCGGGCGACGGCCAGACCGACCGGCGAATCGAGCGGTAACCCGAGCAGAACCGAGACCGCCGCTGACGGCAGGATTGCCAACGCCAGTCCAGCTCCGATCTCGATTGCCGCCGTCACGATCAGGAGAGTTCTTGTGTTCATTCTAGAAGGAAAAAATGAGGCTCGCGCCAAAGGCGTTGGCGCGAGCCGGACTCGGCTGACTGTCACTCTGCCGCATGGCGTAGAGGTCGAGCGACACGTGATCGCGGAATCGCGGTTTCGACGGTGTCGCTCGCGCCAGCTTCGAAAACGGAAAGACGACCCCGCCGCCGTATCGATGCCGGCTCCACGCATCGAAGCGCGAATCGAAGTAGATCTCGCCCTGCACGTATGGCGTGAACCGGTATTCGCCGCGACCGATCTCACGCTCGATCGTCAACCGGTTCCGGTAGCGGAACGAATAGTCCCCGCGAACGAAGCGGAAGTCCTGGCGGTTGCGATCGCTCACCTGGATTTTTCCGGGAAGTGTCGTCTTGAACGTCTGTTCGAGCAGCAGCCGGTGCTCGCGGAAGTTGCTGTCGGAGTTGAGCGATCGCCCGTATCGGTATCCTGCCCGGAACCAGACGTGGTCGGTCGCGAGATAGTCGAAATGCGCTCCGAGTTGGCCTTCGCGATTCGCTCGTGACTCGCGTTCCTGCGAGATGTTGGCGTTGAGGAAGAGCCGTGTCTTCTCGCTCGTGCGGATAAGGAGCTGCACTTCCGGCCAGGTTTCGTTGCGGCGATCGACGCCGTTCTGCGCCGCGACCGAGTGGGCACAAAGCAGTACGCACGTCAGGGCGCTCGCCCACCAAGCGGGAGCCGAACGAGTCTTGAACTCACCTCTTGCGCGAAGCGCCTTGGAGTGCGGCGCGCAGCGCCGCTTTGGATTGCAACGAATCGAACGCATTTGTGAGGAATCCAAAGCGGCGCTGCGCGCCGCACTCCAAGGCGCTTCGCGCAAGAGGAAGTGCGATGCCTACCCCGTCTTCGCGGCTTTCTTGATCCGGTCGAGCTCGGTCCGGCGCTCCATCACCAGCTTGTAGGCCACGTAGTACTTGTAGATGTTCTTGACGTAGGTGACCGTCTCGCGTCCGATGCGCTGGGCGACGACGAGCTCGACGTTCTGAAACCACTTGTTCGGATCGAGGCCGCGTTCCTCGGCTTCCTTGCGAAGGCGCGCAATCTTGGCCGGCCCCCCGTTGTAGGACGCGAACGCGAAGAGACACTTGTTGACATCGTCCATCTGCGCGTCCTTGAAGTACTCATCCATCATGAACCGCATGTACTTCACGCCGGCGTGGATGTTGTTCTCCATGTTCGTGTCGATGTCGTTGATGTTGATCGGATTGCCGGCGGCGGTCGTCGGCAGGACCTGCATGACGCCCACCGCACCCACCGGACTGCGCACGCTCTGATCGATTCCCGATTCCTGGTAGGCCTGGGCCGCGATCATCAGCCAGTCGAAGTCGTACTGCTTTCCGTACTTCTGGAAGAGCTCGACGGTGGCGCGGAGCTTCGCCATTTCCTGCTCGGACGTCGAGTTCTTGAGCCACTTCGCGTTCGCAAAATATTTGGCCATCAGCATGTTGCCGAATGCCGTGCCTTTTGCGTGCGACGCGATGAACGCGTTGACGACCTCGGTCAACTTCGGACAGTCCTTGCGAATTGCCCAGGCGATGCTGCCACCAGCGTTGACCGCGGCTTCGGGCTGAAGCCTCGCGTCCGTGAACACCTCAAGCCACAGCTTCGCCAGATGATCGTCGACCACGGTCGCCGGGAAGGCGCCGGCGTTCACGAGCTCGAGCAGGTCCTCGTCTTCGAGGCTCTCGTCGACGGTCCGGATGTCGATGGTTGGCTTGCCTGCCCCCTTCAGTTCCTCGTTCAGGGTGGAGAGGTGCGTGAAATAGCTGCTCGACTTCCGGACGTAGACCTCACGACCCGCGAGCTCGTTGGCCGAAGCGACCGGTGGTTCGCCCGCCGCCGTAACGACGACTTCCCGCACGTTGGTCAGAATCGGAGACGAAAAATCCGCGAGCTGCTGTCGCTCCGGAGTGATCGTAATGTTCCCGAGCGCGAGGTCTCCGCGGCCGGACTTCAGGTACTCGAAGAGCTGATCACGTCGTACGGGAATCCTGAGGACCTGAATCGGCCTCGACTTGTCGCCGAGCTGTTCGTTCAGGATTTTCTCGAACTCGACGAGTGAATCGTGTGCGGCTCCGCGCTCGCGCCCGTGATCGTCGACGAAGTAGAGCGTGCGCGTGTAAGGAACGAGGACGCGGATGACCCTGCGTTCGAGAAGCGCGTCGTAGTCTCCGGTGAACGGCTTGAGCGCGCGGGCGATCATCTCGGGCTCGGCGGGCTCGGTGCCGGGATCGGGCTCCGCCGCGGTCTCGACCGGCGCGGCATTGCCGGAAGGCGCAGAGGGCGTTGTCCCGCCACCGCAACCGGTCGTGAACAGGATCGCCGCGAGGCCGAGAACGAAGACTCGAGCCATTGGCTTTGTGGAGGAAGAGTCGGAGGCGACGAACATCAACGTTGCTCCTCGATCAGGTTTCCTTTGCGCCTTTGCGCCTTTGCGCGAACTTCCTCAAACATTCAAAGAAGCTCTCGCAAAGGCGCAAAGGCGCAAAGTCAGCATTCAACGCCACTCTTATTGGCCTCAGACCGTCGCTTCGATCGGCTGAACCGTAACCGACCGCACCGAGTTCCCGCACGCCGTCTCGATCGACGCTGCGAAATTCGCGGCCGATTCTCCGTCGTCGAGCCGGAGCATGTACTCGAGCGTCGTGAATCCGTCGCCCGGCGTCACCGTCACTAGGTGCCACGGAATCTCGAGGGCTCCGAGCGCGTGGCTGATGTAGCCAATTGCGGACTCCGAGTCGACGGCCTCGAGCACGAGCAACGTGTTCGGACGTTCGACGCCCTTCTCAGTATCAACAAGCGAGTCGGCAATCCCCCCGAGGCGGGTCGCAGGCACTTCCCCGACCTCCGACTCGCCGGCGTCCTTGTTTTTCTTCTTCTTGTCTTTCTTGTCCTTCTTATCCTTCTTGTCTTTCTTGTCCTTCTTGTCCTTATTCGGTTTGGAGTCGAGGAAGTTCGCCTCTCCGGCCGGGCTTTCGCCGATCTGGTACTTGCTCAGGACAAGAAAAACTATGCACATGACTATGGTCATCCAGAGTGCAACCCGGTACACCTGCAGCCCGGCTCCCATGCCGATGCCGATCGAGACCAGCAGGTATACCGCATCCTTGGGGTCACGCAGGTTCGTGCGGAAGCGCACTGCCGACACGACACCGACGAGTGCCAGCGCCCGGGAGAACTGGTCCTGGATGAGCATCATCATCCCGCAGACGACCATTGCCATCACGATGAGCGTCTGAACGAGTGCCGGGTCGAATCCCGCCTTTTTCTTGGTGTAGGTGTAGACCCAGCCGATCGGGATGACGAGAAGTGTCGTCAGGAAGAGCGAAAAGACCGTGACGATCGAATCGTCTCGATGTCTGGTGACGTCGAGCGATTCGTGGATCATCTGATTGAGTTTCGCGAACCCCGCGAGCGATGGCGAACCCTCCATCGCCATGAAAATCATCCCGATCACCTTCGCGAAGATGAATATGCCGATGAAGTAGACGAGCAGCATCCACGGATGCTGTTTTCGCTCGGGAGCCGGCTCCACGGTGTTTGGGACTTCCATCACGAGTTCTCCTGTGCCTTCGATTCTGACGCGGGCGGTTTGTCGCTCGACCGTGTGAACGTGAGTCCGGTATACGGGGACTTTCGTCCCTCGACGTCGACCACGAAGATGGCGCCATCCCTCGGCTCTAGCGTCACAGCTACCGGTTTCGCCGGGTCGGCGGGATTCCTGAGGACGAGCTGGATGCTTCCGCCATCACTGATCCACGCCCCGGAATACATCGCTGTTTCGTTGCCGCTGTCTTTCGCGGTTGTCCGAAATGTGGCGGTCGCATCCGCGTCGAGGACAGCACACACTGGACGTCTCCCCCGGTCGTCGTGAGAACCGCCTCATACGTTCCGATCATTGCCTGAACGGCAGGCGAGAGTGCCTGCATGAGCCCGCCGGCTGCGAGCAGCAGCACGATGGCCGCGATGGTGATGCGTTCGTTCAAGTCATGCTCTCGAGGAAGTGGGAGTGGGGATCCTCACGGTAGTCGCCTGCGGGGCGTCGATCAACCCCGGCCCGGCCGCAACACGCGTACCGGCTCAAAAAACTCTCGGAGATTAAGGGTCGTACGCCCTCGTCGGCTATTGGACCTTGGTCGTATCCTGTGCGCGACAGCCGAGACGCTTCGGTCCGAGGTCCGTCGTGGGACCAAGGTCCAATACCAATGCTCACCGGGAGCGGCTTAGAGTGGACCGACTCGCTCGTGGAGGAAGGAACTCATATGCAATCGAGAATCGCATCGAAGGCCGCCGTTATCGCACTGTTGCTCGGACTGCTCGTCGCTCCGGCCGTGGCTCGGCCTCAGCGCAACCGGACGATTATCTGGACGCCGCCGGCAAACGTCGCGCGGCTCGACCTTGCTGGCGGCCCGGGCGGTGCCGCCGGCGCTCCACGGGCGCCGTTCACCTTCATTGAGGAAGACACCGGCGGCACGAATCCGAAAATCAAGGTGAAGGACGCGCGTGGTGTCGAGTGGGGCGTCAAGTGGGGCGAAGAGGTGAACTCGGAGGTCTTCGCGTCCCGACTGGCGTGGGCGGTCGGGTACTTCGTCGAGCCTAGCTATTACGTCGCGAAAGGCACGATCAAGGGCGCAACGGGTCTCGATCGGGCAAAGAAGTTCGTCGGCCCCGACGGCGCGTTCTTCGCCGCTCGCTTCGAGCGCAAGGACAAAGGCGTCACGAAGCTCGGCGACGAACAGAGCTGGCGGTGGGATCAGAACCCGTTCGTCGGATCGAAGGAGCTCAACGGCCTGAAGATCATGATGATGCTCGTCTCGAACTGGGACAGTAAGGACCGGCGAGACGCGGGACGAGGCTCGAACACGAAGCTCTTCGTCATCAACACCCGCTCGGGCACTGAGACCCGATACGTGGTCACGGACTGGGGCGGCACGATGGGCAAGTGGGGCGGCATTCTGCGCCGGGCGAAGTGGGACTGCGACGGCTTCGCCGGTCAAAACGACGACTTCGTGAAGGGCGTCAAGAATGGAGTGGTCGAATTCGGATACTCCGGACAGCACACCGAAACGATCAAGGACGGGATCCCGGTTAGCCACGTCCAGTGGCTGATGACCTACCTCGGCAAGCTCACGGACGCGCAGATCCGCGCGGGCCTTCGGGCGAGCGGAGCTTCGCCGGCCGACGAGGAGTGCTTCACACGCGCGATCCGGATGCGGATTTCACGCCTGCAGACAATGCGGTAATCAGAGGCACCGGCCTGGAGTGAATGCGATGAGACTTCCAACGCTTCGGGGCGGCAGCGCTATCGCCGCCCTGACGATCACGGCGGTTATGTCGGTTGGCTGTACTGGTGATGGCGGTTCGAAGGGGCCCAGGGGCGAGGCTCCGACGGACGCCGCGGGCGCCATCGCGCCCATCGAATTCGCCGAGAAAAACGGCAAGGAAGTCTTCAATGCGTCCGGCATCGTGCCAGTTGGCGACTCGCGATTCATCTTCGTCGACAACAACACCAACGACGCGCTCCTCGAACTGCAGTTGACGCCGAATGGACAGGCGGCGAAACCCATCACCCGGCTTCCGCTCCAGGGACTGCCGGAGAAGTCCGTCGACGACATCGAGGATCTCGCCCTGGCCGAGATCGGCGGACGTCGATACATCTTCGCGACGCCGTCGCTCTCGATCAAACCCGGCTCCAAGAAGAAGGGCAAGGACGACAAGGCGCGTCCGAGCGCCCTTCTGCGCATCGCGATCGGCGAGGACGGGAGCCTCGCCGCCGAGGCGATGCCCGAGTTCCGCGAGTGGTTCGTCGCAAACGTCCCGGCCATCGCTCCGACGGCTATGAACGATCCGGACTATGGGGGGCTGAACATCGAAGGGCTCGGTTGGGATCCTGTACGCCAGGCCCTGCTGTTCGGGATACGAACGCCCGCGCTCGCCAACGGCGCCCTCGTCGTGCCCATTCGATTGAAGGATCCGGCGGGACCATGGAACTCGGGCAATCTCGAGGCGCAGACACCGATCATTCTGAAGATCGAGAACGTCGGTTCGAATCAGGGCGTTCGAGGCATGTCGACCGGCCGGGACGGGAAAGGCTTCTACGTCGTCGTGGCGAATGCCACGAGCGACGACAAGGCGGGGTTTTCGGTCTACGAATGGGATGGAAACGCGGAAGGCGTCGTGAAACGGCTGCCCTACACGTTTGCGAAGAAGATGAAGCCGGAGGGGCTTGCGGTCGGAACGGTCGGCGGCAAGCCAGCGCTCGTCTTCGTCGATGACAATGGTGGTTATCAGGTCGTGTGGTTGTAGATCGGGGGGAGGAATTCCTCTCTGTGTGCTCTCTGCCTCTGTGCTCTCTGTACGGCTACGCCATTGCCGTTGGCATACAGAGAGCACAGAGACACAGAGCGCACCGGGATGGGACCAAGGTCCAATAGACGCACCGGAAGCCGCGGGCTTATATGAATCTCAACTCGAGACCTGCAGCGTCTCGACGTCTGTGCGAGGAGAGCGACTCATGAATCGACGAAGCATACTTCGAGGCGCCACGATGGCGGGGATTGCGGCGGCGGTGCCGACGTTTGCACTGGCACCTTCGGCTTCCGCACAGCAAGAAAAACCCAAGTCCATGCGGATCCAGGCGGTAGCGCAGGGGACATCGACCCAGCTCGGCACGATCGTCAACGTCGACATCATCATCCGCGAGTTTTCGACGGAAGAGGATCGGCAGGGACTCATTGCGGCCTTTCAGGCAAAGGGCTCGCAGGGGCTCTCGCGCGCGCTTGGTAAAATGCCGGCGCGTGGTCGGATTGCACTGACGGGAACGCTCGGCTACGACATCAACTTCATTCGCTTTATCGATTCACCGACCGGCCGGATCATCCGTTTCGTCACCGATCGGCCGATCAGGTTTGGCGAGGCGTGGCACGACACGAGATCGAGGGACTACGACCTGTCGGCGGGCGAGATCGTTCTTTCGGGTGGCGAGAAGGACAAGGCCACGGGCACTTTACTGCCGGCCTGCGAGTTTACCCTCGACAAGGAGAAGGGACTCGAGATCAACCTTCGCAGGAACGCATGGAAGCTCGTGAACATCTCGATTCACGAGTAACACGCCGGCCGCTACTGGTACCGCCTTGCGCCAAGCGCCTTGAAGCACGGTGTCAAGCGCTGCATGGGACTCTCCGAATGACTGAGGTTGGAGATTATTCGATGCACCGCTTCACGCCGTACTCCAGGGCGCTTCGCGCTTGAGGCAATGCGCGTAGCGCTTTGGAGTGCGGCGTGAATCGCCGCTTTGGATTCCCCGGAAGACTGAGGCTGGGATGAATCCAAAGCGGCGATTCGCGCCGCACTCCAAAGCGCTTCGCGCAAGAGTCACGGCACGCTCCTATCCCTCATCCAGCAGCGCCCGGATCGCCTCGCTGCGGCCGATCGATTCCGCAATCGGGACGATGTCCTCGGCGGTCTCCGGAGCGTCGTACAGTCCCACGAAGCCCCCTGGGGCATCCGACGGCAATCCCACGCGCTGCGTCGCAAGGTCGTATACGCCGAACACGACTCCAATCCCCGTCGCACCGTGCGACACCGACTCGCGACGCAACTGATACGACGTCTCCGCCGCGTTCATGCACACGGCCATCTCGATGAGCGCGGCTCGATAGCCCGGACGACTGGTCACCTCGTCACCCCACAGGTTCTCGAGCGCCCGCGCCGCCCCGTGCACCGGGAACAACAACTTGTAGACGAGCGACCGCACCGACCGCGTCGACCCGATCTCGTCAAATCTCAGCGGCCGAAGATACACGTCGACCGCCGCGGTAACGGCCCCGCACCCCGTGTGTCCCAGCACAACGACGAGACGCAGTCCATCGCGCAGATGTTCGAGCGCGTATTCGACGCTCGCCAGCACCTCTTCGCCGATGACGTTGCCGGCGACCCGAATGATGAACATCTCGTTCGACATGCGCTGGAAGATCATCTGCGGCGGCACACGCGCATCCGCACATCCGACCAGCGCGACGAAAGGCTCCTGGCGAGGAGCACTGCCTCCCGGATCGACTCCGAGCAGCCGCGCGTCGCACGGCACAATGAGCGTCGACTCGGCGTGGTGGTCGCACTGCGTTTTGGCGACGATCTCGCAGAACCGGCGATTCCCCGTTTCGAGGATTTCCCGAGCCTTGGCAGCGCTCTCCGGCTGCAGGCGATCGAGAGGAACGTCCGGGTCGAAGCGATAGATGATGTCCATTATTTTGGCAGGATCCTCGGCAGGATCCGGAATTCGGGCGCCTCGTAGTTTTCGGGAAGGTACGTCTCCGGTGTCGCCTGAGCGTTACCGTCCCGAATGGATGCGAAGTGCGGCGATGATCTCGACGCCGGCCTCGTTGAACGTGTCCTGGATGTTCAGGTGCAGGTCCGAGTAGATCACCGCCATTCGCCACGGATTTCGCGTGTAGACGTTCAGCTCGTACGTCACGTAGAAGTCATCGAGCGACGTCTGGAGCACGAACGGCGCAGGCTCGTCGATGACGTCCGCCGTTTTCTTCGCGGCGGCGATGAGCAGTTCGTGAATCTGGCGCCACTGGGAGTTGTAGCCGATCGTCACCGAGGTGTGAAGAATGACGCCCTCGGCTCTCGCCGCTCGCGAGTAGTTCACGATGTGACTCGACAGCACGAGCGCATTCGGAATCGCAATGTCGACGTTCTTGATCGTCCGCACCCGGGTGACGAGCAGCGTCTTGCCGACGACGTCGCCGACGGCGTCCGCGATCTTCACGCGGTCGCCCATCCGGAACGCCCCGGTGTAGGTCAGGATGACGCCCGCAATAATGTTCGAAATCGCGGAGCTCGACGACAACGAGATCAGCAGGCCAAGGAAGAGTGAGACCGCCTGGAATGCCTGGGACTGCGAACCTGGAAGGTACGGAAAGGCCATGATCAGGGCCAGCGCAATGATCAGGAACGACGCGATCTTGTAGGTCGGCACGGACCATTCGGGCTCGAAACCTGGAAGCGAAAGCGAGCCCCGCTCGACCTCCTTGAAAAGGAACCGCACCAACCGTATGACGGCATACGTGATCAACACGATCACCACGAGGAAGATCAGGTTCGGGAGGTAGCCGGCGAAGCCGTTCCAGACCGTGGCGAGCACCACGAGCAGGCGCTCGAGCAGTTCGTCGGCGATGAACCTCGATCGCGGGAAAAAGCTCATCACGGCAAACAGGTAGACCGCGATCGCCGCCAGAAGCACGCCTGTCCGCACGGCCAGCACAGCTCGACCAAGGGCGTGCCGGACCGGCAGTCGCGCCATCATCCCGGTCTCGGCCTCGCCCGGCACTTTCTCATCGGGAATCACGTCGGCCATCAGGGCGGCAGCCCTCACGGCAAGCCTCCTCCGAACGAACCCGATGACGAACCACATCACCACCGTGAGTGCAGCTGTCGCCAGCAATCCGAGCAGGAGTGTTCGGGGCCGGAAGTACTCAGCCCGTCTCGCCGTGACCTCGCTCCGGATGAGCTCGAGCCGTTCGGCCGCGAGTTGCGACCGGGGAATGCCCGCCACGGCTGCGTCCTCGTCCGTGACGGACATGATCAGCTCATCGGCATAGAGCAGCTCCGAATGTATTTCGAATTCGCGCAGACTGAACTCGCCCGGCGGCCGGAACGGGTTGAGCGCGAGATCGTAAAGCCGCGCCTCGCTCAGCTTCGCCCGGTCCTGTGCCGACAGCGGGCCGACGCCGCGATGGATCCGGAAGAGTTCCTTTCCGTCGAGGCGAACCGGCACGCCTCCTGCGTCGCCCGTCTGGGATGCGGCAGTCCCGGACGCCATCGCAAGGAGAAGGCCAACGAAGGCGACCGCAAACAACCGGGCAAGGATTCCGACAGCCAGACGATCGCTCATTCGCGCACACACACTCCAGATACAGTTTCGAGGCGCGGCCAGACTACGGCAGCCGCCCCGGGCGCTGCAAACGACCCGTTGAGCGCCAGGACTCGCACCGAGTACATCAGCCTCTCCGGCGTCCGCCTCCGCCGCCTCGCGCGCCGCCCCCACCACCGCCTCGGCTTGCGCCGCCGCTCGGCTGATAGCTGCCGGCGTCTCTGTTTCCACCACCCCCGCGCTGGTAATTGCCAAAATCGCGCGTGCGCTGAGCACCTTCGTTGCGCGCTCCGCGGTCTCGTTCGAGCTGATTGTATGTCGCCGACTCGGCGAGTCGCCGATCGAGCTCACTCGTTCCATCAGACCGATCCGCGAGCTTCGGTGCTGCGGCCTCGGGCCTCTGTACCGGGTCCCATCGGGCGTCGTCCCATTTCTGCCATGCGCCACCGTCACCCTTTCGATAGACGTTTCCGTCCCGGCCAGCGTAGACGTTGTCGCCACCCGTCGCCGCGAATCCGCTCTCGGTTCGACCGTCCCGCCCGACCGCCCCGCCCGTGTTGGACTTCGCCGCCCGCGACGTCCTGTCCGAGACATTGTCCGGCATACGCGTCGTCTGCGCCCAGTCATCGCCCCGTTTGACGGCATTCGCTCCCCAACTTCCATAGACCCCCGCACCGTGCCGCGTCGCCGCGGCCGTGCCGGTTCGGGGATTGGAAGCGGCTCTCGCATCTCGAGCGCCGCTCGATCCGTACGCCGAGGCTCCGCGCACGTAGGTGCCGGTCGCCGCGTTGTACCGCGCGGAATTCGCGACACCTCCGTAAGGTCCGTAGGCTCTCGCTCCGGCTCCGTAACTTCCCGTCCACGGGTTGTACCGGGCCGAGGAGCCGTACGTCCGGGCACGCGGGTAGTAGACCGGCAGACGACCCGCTCCCCGCCAGACATAGGACGGGTAGTACCAGCCCGATCCCCAGACCGCGCAGCCCCACGCCACCACGAGTCCCGTATAACCGGCGTAGCAAGCGAAGCTCACCCATTCGTCGTCGACGTTGTCGTCCTCTTCAACCTCCACGTAGGTCACATGGTAAGCGGGCGAGTCCGCCGGTATCTCGTAGATCTGGTCGGGAACGGAGCTCGCAACCACCCACGGGCCCGTCGAGCCGTCACTCACGAACCAGACGCCGTCGTAACACATGTAGTACGCCTCGCCGACCAGGAAGACGTCGAGCCCGGTGTTCGTCGCCCGGTCCACCGACGTCCCCGGAATGTCCTCGAACTCGGGGTCGCCCTGATACACGACTTCCGGCGCCACGATCTCGTTCTTGTTGACGCGGGCCGTCTGCGGAATGGCCGCAATGAGAACGGCCTCGTTGGCCTCGTCCGTGCCCGGGACCGACGCCAGAACGCGGGACCGCGGATGCTCGCGCGGGATTCTCGTGAAATCCGGCGGCAATGACGTCGACGTGAACGTCCACGGCCCCGCGAGCGTCGTCGCCGTGAACCACCTGCCGGCGACGAGGTAGTAGAAGGGTCCACGCGCGCCGTCACGGAACAGGTCACTCTCGGTGTTGCTGATCCACTGCAGGCTCGTGCCTGCGACCCGCTCCTGCGTCGGGGCGCCCGTTGTCACGATCAGTTCGGTCGGCTGCGTCACCACGAAGACCTTTGGCGTCGCGCCCGCCGGCCTCCCGGGAATCGCGGCACGAACGTCCTTCCAGTTGTCGTCGGCCGGCAGTTTCGAGAAGCTCGCAGGCAGACGTCCGGCGGGCGACCACGGTCCCTCGATGGCCGCGGCCTTCAGCCAGGTGTTCTCGAATCGGAGGTAACACAGGCCGGTCGGGCCGTACCGAAAGAGATCCCAGTTCGTGTTCACCGTGAACTCGAGGTCGTTTGCCTCAATCGGGCTCCAGATCGGATCTCCGTCGAAGCTGACCAGCACGGCCGGCCTCGCGCTGACGAGAATGTCCGGCGGATCGGTCTTGATCCCGGCCGCGTTCTTCGGCGTCAAGGCGCTCATGGAGATCTGGCTGAGCACGCGATCCAGCGAGATCACGCGCTCCTCGGCGGGGAGCTTCGCGACGATTTCGTCGACGAGTACCCTGGTGTCTTCCTTTGACAGCGTAGGAAAGTTCGTCCCGATCACGCGCAGCGGTGAGAAGGCGACGAGCCTCTCGGCCACCGAGACGTAGGTATTCGCCTCGAACGTCACCGTCCCGAGCTGCGGCTCCGCCACGCCAGATGGCTGGTACGACATGGCCGCGACGGCCTTCAGAAGTTTCTGGTCAGCCCACTCGGCGACCTGCGGCTGGTAGAGGACTGCGCGGGCTCCGGACTCGGTCGTGGTAGCGCGCGGCCAGCCAATGTCACCCCGCGGCAGGAGCGTCTCCGTCCGCGGGTCCTGCAGCGGCGTCGCAATGACCGGTGGAAGCGGCAGCAGAACGATGGCGACCGCGACGGCGATGAGTGCACGCCCCCACCGACGTGTCCGGCCCGTGAGTTTGTTGCTCATGAGTTCGTGTATATCTCCGTCATCGATGCCGTCGATATGGGACCTTGGTCCAACGATGGCCAGACGTCCTCAGTGGCTGGCGACTTCGGAGCGTCGTGGCCCGATTCACGGGACGCCCGGCACGGGCCGCCAAGTGTCCTATTGGCCCAAGGTCCAATAGATTGCGATTTGCCCAGTTCGTACGATGGTGTGGGCGGTGCACGCCTACCACGACGTATCTGGAGGACACGACCATGGCGAAGCAGTCCACGGACTCACAGGACGCGGCAGTTGCGGCGTCGGACGGCAATGAGGAATCGAAGCGCCTGAAGAAGGACAGGAAGAAGGAAAGGAAGCGGGAGAAGAAAGAGAAGAAGGCTGCTTTGAAGCTCGCCGCCAGGGCCGAAACTCAGGTAGAGGATGCTGCCGAAGGCACGCCGGAGCTCACGAAAAAGGGCTTCGAGAAGGAAGTCCGGCGGCTGCAAACCGAGCTCTGCGCGCTGCAGGAGTGGGTCAAGCAGACTGGCTCGAAAGTGGTCATCGTCTTCGAAGGTCGAGACGCTGCTGGCAAGGGCGGCATCATCCGGACCATTACGGAGCGCGTGAGCCCGCGCGTCTTCCGGGTCGTGGCGCTTCCGGCGCCGTCCGATCGCGAGAAATCGCAACTCTACATTCAGCGTTACATGACGCACTTCCCAGCGGCGGGCGAAATCGTCATCTTTGACCGGAGCTGGTACAACCGGGCCGGTGTCGAGCGTGTGATGGGCTTCTGCACGGAGCAGCAGTACGAGGGCTTTCTCGAAGTCTGCCCGTATTTCGAGTCGCAGTTCATCAGGAGCGGGCTAATTCTCATCAAGTACTGGCTCGAGGTCGGCAACGAGGAACAGGGGAAGCGGTTCGAGGCGCGCGTAAAGGACCCGATGCGTCAGTGGAAGCTGAGCGCCATGGACCTTCCGTCACGCGCGAAATGGTACGAATACTCGAAGGCGCGCGACGCGATGCTCGCGGCGACGGATACGGACATTTCGCCCTGGCACATCGTGCGATCGGACGACAAGAAGCGTACGCGGCTGAACCTGATCTCGCATCTTCTCTCGCTGTTCCCGTACAAGGCGCCGAAGAAGAAGCAACGTCAAGCTGCCGGCGCGTGAGAAGAAACACGCGTACGACGACGCGACGCCGATGATCGGCAAGCGCTGGATACCGGAACAGTTCTAGCACCCCGGTGCATTGCGCGAAGCGCTTTGGAGTGCGGCGTGAATCGCCGCTTTGGATTCCCCTGAACCGCGGTGGATCGGGGAACAATCCAAAGCGGCGATTCACGCCGCACTCCAAGGCGCTTCGCGCAAGAGCGACGGCGGTCTTACCCGGGCTCGGCGATTGCGTCGGCCAGCGTCGTGTGACGGTTGACCGGGCCCATCGACTCTTCGAGTCCAACGGCGCGGAGCATGTCGCGAACCTGAGCGTGAGTCTCAACCATCCGGAACGTGACATTCCGCTTCACCAGGTCCTCGCTAAGCTTGAACAACATGCGAGCACCCGCCATGTCGACGGTCGGCGTCGACGAGAGATCGGCCACGACGAGCCTCAGTCCGGCGGGCTCGGAATTGATGCGATCCAGCAGGGCCTTCAACACATTGTCGACGTTGAAGTACAGCAACGAGGCCTCGACGCGGAACGCGAGAACACCCGGTATCGGCTCGTTGTCCGGGTGCCTCGCACTGTCCGAGAACCGGTTGGTGCCGGGGATTCGACCGAGGAACGCCACCTGCGGCGACGCCGCGCGCCGGATCAGAAGCAGCAGCGACGCCACGGCCGCGAGCAACACGCCCTTCAGAATGCCGAGCACGAGCACTCCGCCCAGCGCCACGAGCGCGACGTGAAACTCGAACAGGCTGATGCGGCGCAACCGCACGATCTCGGGCAGGTTGATCAGTCCCTTGACCGCGACCAGCACGATGGCCGCGAGGACCGCCTTCGGCAGATCGGCCACGAGCCCGGTCAGGAAGAGCAGGCACGCCGCGAGGGCAATCGACGCTACGACTAGCGCGATCGGCGACTTGGCTCCGGCCTTTTCGTTGACGGCCGACTGCGACAGCCCGCCGGCTACCGGGTAGCCGTGCCCGAGCGACGCCGCAAAGTTCGCAGCTCCGAGACCCAGCAACTCCTGACGAACGTCGATCTCGTACCCGTGCTTCGCGGCGAACGCTTTCGCCGCGGAAACGCTCTCGATGTAGGCGAGCAGCAGGCACGCGAACGCGAGAGGAATGACCCCGTCGACGTCAACCGCTCGCAACTCGGGAAGTCCTATGCTGGGCAGCCCGCTCGGAATCTCGCCGACGGTCACCACGCCGAACGTAGCGAGCGACAGATAGCCTGCTGCCGCGATCGAGGCAGCCACCACACCGAGCGCGATCGGACGACCCGGGAGAAAACGCTCGCCGAGAAGAAGCAGAACCAGCGCCGTCACTCCAACCGTCGTCGTCACCAGGTTCGCGCCGCTCAACTGGCCGGCCAGAATCCCCACCCGCTGGAAGAAGTGATCGCCCCCACCCGCAACTCCGAAGAACCCGGGCAGCTGTGTCATCGCGATGCTTATCCCTGCTCCGGCCTTGAAGCCCAGCAGGATCGTCTCGCTGATGAAGCTCGTGAGCGCACTGAGGCGAAGTAACCACGCCACCACGCTCAGCACCGCGAACGTGAGGGCTGCCACCGATGCAATCTGCGCGTGACGGGACGGGTCTCCCATCGACAGGCCGGCAACCGTAGTTCCGACGAGCATGGAGATCGCCGATGTGGGTCCTACCGCGAGGTGCTTCGACGAACCGAACAGGGCGTAGCCGATACCGCCGAGAATGTAGCCGTAGATACCGGTCTCGGGAGGAACGCCCGCAAGCGCCGCATAGGCGAGCGAGACGGGAACGGCATACGCGGCCAGCGTCACGCCGGCGACGACGTCCGCACCGAGCCACGAAAGGCGGTAGTTCGGCAGCCATTGTCGAGGCGGGAACATGTTCAGGTTCATGGGGTTCCTCGGCTGCCAGACTGCTCGGAGGCGGGCACAGTGTCAATTGGACCTTGGTCCAACGAGTTCCGTCCGTGTCCCGTCCGTGTCTCCGTGACTCCGTATCTCTGCGTGCGAAGCTCTTCAGACGCTTCGCACACAGAGACACCGAGTCACGGAGACACGGAGCGGGGATGGCGGGTATGCTCGGAGCGCTCGAAAGGCCGCGCGCTCCGCAGCCTGTACTTCTTCCAGGGAGACCATCATGCGTTCTGTGTTCACGGCACTCGCTCTCGCCATTTGCATCGGCGCCGCGCCGGTTGCGGCGTCCGATACCAAGCTCGTCACCACGTCCAAGAACCCGTCGGCAAAGCCGGCGGCGTTCGCCAAGGTCGTCGTCATCGTTGCCAGCAAGGACGCGGATCTTCGTCGTCGGGCCGAGGGTGGCCTTGCTCGGCGCGTTCGCAACGCCGTGGCGGCTACGACGATCATGCCGAACGTTGCCCTCGAGGACCGCGAGGGGATCAAGGCGGCGATCAAGGAGAGCGGCGCCGACGGCGTCCTGCTCGTCCGGCCGCTGTCCATCACGGAAGACGTGAACATGGAAGCCAGCGAGCAGTACGTCATCGAATACGCGTCGCTATGGAATTACTGGGACAACAACTACATGGTCGTCACGCGTCCGGGAGCGGTCACGATCGAGAAGGTCGTAACGCTCGAGATCGCAATTTTCTCGGTCACGAGCGAGCAGGTCGTCTGGGCGGGCCGGATGAAGACGACGAATCCGAAGTCGCTGCGGGAGTTCCTGGACGAGATGGTCGAAATGGGGTCGAAGGAACTGAAGAAGCAGGGACTGATCTCGTAGCCTCCGTGTCTCTGAGTCTCTGTGTGCGAAGCTCTTGAGACGCTTCGCACACAGAGACTCAGAGGCACGGAGACACAGAGCCAATGATCCGGCTCCACCTCACCGCGTCCGATACGCAAAGAACGAGATCGTCACCGGACTGCGCGAGGTGTTGTAGGCCAGCGCCCGATATCTCGGGAACCCGATATCGAATTTCTGCTGCGATGCCATGAAATACGGCGACTCCCTCGAGTTCACCGCCACTGTGATCTCGAGCGAGGCGGGCAAGAGACCGAACCCCGTGAAGGCCTGGTCGAACGGCGCGATGTCCGGAATGAGCACGACGCCTACCGTTCCCCCGTTTTCGTCAACCCCGAGCATCTGCCCGGCCAGATTGAGGATGATCTTCTCGTGCCCGTCGGTGTCGATCGTGCCGAGGTCGACGAGCGACCGGATCTCGCTGCGCTTGATCGGAGGCACCGAGACTCCCTTGACGCCGAATAGCGACGTCGACCCCTCGATCTGTTGGATTGTTCCCTGAGCGCTGGCCGCCGAAGGCACGAGCGCACTCAGCGCGACCACGAAAGCGACGATTGAAACGCGAAGCATCGGTTGGCCCTCCCTCGGCCTGTCGCACAAGCTACTTTCGCCCCTCGACACGGTCAATGGGACCAAGGTCTCATGTGCACATAGGCCCATGGTCCAATACCGCCACCTTGGATTAGGACCTAGAGTAGTTGTGGAAATCCAGCCCGGAGAACCCGTCATCATGCTGCCATTCGGCATCCGATTGTCCGTCCTGTTCGTCCTTGCCGTGACCTTATCCGTGGCGATCGTCGAAGGCGCCCAGAAGTCGAAGAAGAAGGGCAAAGGCAAGGAACCGGCCGCGGCCGCCGTGCCCGTCCAGGGAAACGTCGTCACTCCCGTTCCATTCCGCGAGCGCAACGGGAAGGACGTCTTCAACGCCTCCGGTATCGTGGCGCTCGGCGACTCGCACTTCGTCTTCGTCGACAACAACACGAACGATGCGCTACTCGAGCTCCGACTGACGCCGGACGGAAAACAGGCCACACCAATCGCCCGTCTTCCGCTGCGTGGACTCGCTCCCGGCACCGTTGACGACATCGAGGATCTCGCGCTCGCCGAGATCGACGGGCGCAAGTACATCTTCGCGACACCGTCATTCTCGATGAAGGCCGGCAAGAAAGGCGCAAAGGACGTCGTGCGTCCGAGTGCCCTGCTTCGAATCGCGGTTGCAGATGACGGAACCTTGAACACCGAGGCGATGACAGACTTTCGGGACTGGTTCGTGAAGAGCGTCCCGGCGATTGCAGCGGCTGCGACCGTTGACCCGGAATCAGGCGGCCTGAACGTCGAGGGGCTCGGGTGGGACGCGAAACAGCAGACGCTGCTGATCGGCGTACGTACGCCGCTCGTCGATCAGCTTCCCATCATCGTGCCAGTGCGACTAAAGGTCCCGGCCGGCCCGTGGACCACGTCGAACCTCGAGGCTCTTGCGCCCATCAAGCTTCTGGTCGATCGCGGCCCCGGTGCTCAGGGCGTGCGGGGAGTGGCCACACGACTCGACGGGAAGGGTTTTCTCGTCGTCGTAGCGAACGCGACGAGCAAGGACAATGCTCCGTTCGCGGTATACGCGTGGGACGGACTAGACGGCGGTAACGTCTCGAAGTTCCCACACGCGTTCGCCGATCGAATGAAGGCCGAAGGGCTGACCATCGGAACGGTCGGAGGCAGGCAGGTCGTCGTCGTCGTCGATGACGGCGGCGGCTTCGGTGTGGTTTGGCTCTAGCGAGGAGGTAAACGATGCGAATTCGAAGCTGGATCCTGACGCTGATGGTATTGCTGCTCGCCCCGTGGCCGTGCGCGATTTCGGCCGGTTCCCAGGGCATGCCCCCGTTGAAACCAATGGCCACCTTCCGGTTCGAGCGTTACCTGGTCGACTATCCGAAGGCGTATACCCCCCAACCGCTCAACCCGAGGGACCCGGGCGGCTTCTTCACCCAGACCAATCCGTTCGGGTTCATCTTCGTCGTGATGTCGCGGCGTGACGAGGACACCGTCATCCCCCAGGGGAAAGCCCTGGCGAGCGCGCTGCTCAGCCGGTTGGCGCTCGGAAACCGCATCAAGAGCCAGTCGGTGACCGACATCCCGACGGATCAGCTTCCGCCCCGGACGACACTCGGGAAGTCGCTCGATGCAATGACCGAACAGGGATTGAAGATGCACGCGGGGTTCTACCTGATGCAGGTCGACGGCCGGAAAGTCCTCGTCGGCTATGTGACGCTGACGGCCGAAAACGTCCGTGAGGACCTGCGCCACCTGCTGACACCGTATCCGGACGACGTCGTGCAGGACTTCCAGCAGATGATCGCGTCGTTGCGACCAGCCTATTGAACTCGGCCGCGAAGGATGCGGAGGCAAGCCGCTTCGGACGATGAAGTTCGGCCGTTCGTGATATTCAATCAGCCCCACAGTAGCTCACCGCCCGGACGTTGGACCAAGGTCCAATGTACGACGCCTTCAGTTGAACGTAGTCTCGCGCTGTGGATCGTGGATTCTCTGCGGTCCAATGTATCGGCCGTCATCCTTTCGGGAGGCAGTCCACCGTGCCAAGCAAGAACCCAATGACTCGACGCCTCGCGACGGGCTTTGCCATCGCGCTCGCTCTTACCGGCGTGGCCGCCTGCTCGAAGAAGCAGGCTCCGGCGGCGGTTCCGCCCTCGGTCAACGTCGTCCAGCTCGCGCCGCTGAGCGTTCCCATCTACGACGAGTTCATCGGGCAGACCGATGCGCCGGACAATGTCGAGATCCGGGCCAGGGTCGAAGGCTACGTCGAGGACATCCCGTTCACGGAGGGCAGCATCGTCTCGAAGGGCGCCTTGCTCTACACGCTCGACCGGCGCCCGTTCGAGGCCGCGCTAGAGAGCTCGAAGGCGTCACTGGCGCAAGCCAAGGCCATGCTCGCCAAGGCTCAGGAGAGCGTAGAGCTCGTCCGCGCCAAGGCCAACCTCAAGGCAAGCAACGCCGAGCTCGTCAATGCAAGCCAGCTGCTCGCGCGCGTGCAGCCGCTTGCTGAGCAGAAGGCCGTGACGCAGGCGCAGCTCGACGAGGCCACGGCCAGGCAGAAGGAAGCGGAGGCCCGCGTCGCCGGCGACACCGCCGCAGTGCAGCAGGCCGAGATCACGCAGCGGACCGACATCGACGCCGCAAAGGCCGTGGTGGCAGCCGGCCAAGCCTCGGTTCGAGCCAGCGAGCTCAACCTGGGCTACACCAAGATCTACGCACCTGTTTCCGGCCGAATCGGTCGGAGCGCAGTCAAGCTCGGAAGCCTCGTTCAGCAGGGAATGGCCGAGCCGTTGACGATCATCTCGACGACCGGCGAGATCACGGTCAACTTCACGATCACGGAGCGTCAGTACCTCGACCTGGCGGAGAAGATGAAGGTCATACAGTCCGATCCGGGCCGCAAGGGACAGCTCCAGCTGATCCTCGCCGACGGCAGCGTTCACCCCGAGGTTGGTCGGGTCAACCTGGCTGATCGAAGCGTCGACCCCCAGACCGGCACGCTCGGGCTCCGTGCGATCTTCCCGAATCCGGAAGGCCTCGTGAAACCGGGGCAGTTCGCGAAGATCCGCGCCGCGATCATCCAGACCGACAACGCGATCATCATTCCACAGGAAGCGATCCAGGATCTGCTCGGCAGCAGGTACGTCTACGTCGTCGGTGACGACAACATCGCCAAGCGGCGCGATGTGGTGCCAGGCGCCCGCATCGGCACGATGTGGGTCATCGACAAGGGCCTCAATCCTGGAGAGCGCGTGGTCATCGAGGGACTTCAGAAGATCCGTCCTGACACACCGGTGACACCGACGACGGTTCCGTTGCCCGATCCGAACGCGCCCCGCGCCAACACTCCTTCCGCCTCCTAGGACCAGCGGGGACCACGTTATGTTCTCGAAGATCTTCATCGACCGGCCGATCCTGGCCACAGTCATCTCCATCGTCATCACCATCGCCGGTGGCATCGCCATTCTGGCCTTGCCAACGGCGCGCTATCCGGATCTCGCACCGCCGCAGGTGAAGGTCACGGCCACATATCCTGGCGCGAGTGCCGACACGGTCGAGAAGACGGTCGCGACGCCGATCGAGACGGAAGTCAACGGCTCGAAGCGCATGGTCTACATGAACTCGACGAGCGGGAACGACGGGTCCTACTCCCTCACGGTCTCGTTCGACATCGGAGCCGACAACGACCTGAACGCCGTCGAGGTCCAGAACCGCGTGGCCATCGCCACGGCGAAGCTGCCGCCCGAGGTCCAGACCGTCGGCGTGTCCATCAAGAAGGTCAGTCCCGACACGCTCATGTACGTCGCGCTGACGTCGCCGGAGGGAACGTACGACACGCTCTTCATGAGCAACTACGCGCTCATCAACGTCGTCGACGAGCTCAAGCGTATCCCCGGCATCGGCGACGTCCTCATCATCAGCCAGCAGGACTTCGGCATGCGGATCTGGCTCCGACCGGACGACATGGCCAAGCTCGGCGTTACGGCCAACGACGTCATCAATTCCGTCAAGGAGCAGAACGTCGAAACCGCGGCCGGCAAGATCGGCCAGGCACCGACGGTCGACGGCCAGGTCTTCGAGTACCCGCTCAAGGTCAAAGGCCGGCTCGTCTCGGTCGAGGAGTTCGGCAACATCGTCGTCCGCGCGAAGGAAGCCGGCGCGATCGTCCGGATGAAGGACATCGCGCGGCTCGAGCTGGCCTCGAAGCTCTACAGCTCGACGACGACACTCAACGGATCGCCGTGCCTGACGCTGTCGGTCAGCCAGCAGCCCGGCGCGAACGCCGTGGCGCTCGCCGAAACCGTGCGGCAGACGCTCGACAAGCTCAAGACGAATTTCCCTCCCGGGCTCGACATCGACGTCGTCTACGACCAGACGGTTTTCGTCACGCTCTCGATCGAGGAGGTGCTCCATACCCTCTACGAAGCGTTCGCGCTCGTCTTCATCGTCATCTTCATTTTCCTCCAGGACTGGCGCGCGACGCTCATTCCGATGATCGCCGTTCCGGTATCGCTGGTCGGCACGTTTGCAGTGCTGCTCGCGGCGGGCTTCTCGATCAACCTCCTCACACTGTTCGGGCTGATCCTAGCTATAGGCATCGTGGTCGATGACGCCATCGTCGTGGTCGAGGCGGTGGCGCACAAGATCGAGCACGAGGGCATGAATTCCTACGATGCGTCGCTCGCGGCCATGGCCGAAGTGTCGGGTCCCGTCATCGGCATCGCGCTCGTTCTGTCGGCCGTGTTCGTCCCGCTGATGTTCCTCGGCGGGCTCACCGGGGTGATGTTCCAGCAGTTTGCCGTGACCATTTCGGTGTCGGTGCTGCTTTCGGCCTTCAACGCTCTGACGCTCACTCCGGCGATGTGCGCGATCTTCATGCGGAAGGCCGAGCACAAGGGGCTCATCGGGAAGGCGTTCAGTGCCTTCAACCGGGGATTCGACTGGTTCACGAACAAGTACATGTTCGGCGTGAACTTCTCGATCCGCCGCTGGATCTTCTCGCTCGGCATGCTCGCCGCGCTGACTGCTGTGGGTGTGCTGCTCCTTTCCCGGCACCCGTCTGGACTGATCCCGGACGAAGACCAGGGAATGGTTTTCGTCAACGTGCAACTCCCGGACGGCGCCTCGCTCGAGCGCACCGAAGCGGTAATGAAGAAGCTCGAGGCGATCTGCAAGGAGACGCCCGGCATCGAGAGTTACCTGCTCTTCTCGGGGTACAGCGTCGTCTCGCAGGTGGGAACGAACACGGGCAGCGCCGTGCTCGTGCTCAAGGACTGGGAAGAGCGAACGGCGCCCGAGGAGTACTACAAGGCGATCATCGGCAGCATCGCGAAGAAGACGGCGGCGATCCCTGAGGCCTCATTCTCCGGATTCGGATTGCCCGCGCTACCGGGCATGGGCAACGTCGGCGGCTTCGTCTTCGAGCTACAGGACCGCAGCGGCGGCTCACTCACCCAGCACGCGGACGTGGCGAAGCAATTCATCGGCGACATCGCCGCCAAGCCCGAGATTGGCGTAGCCTTCACGAGTTTCCGCGACACGGTCCCGCAACTTTACGTCGAGGTCGATCGAGAAAAGGCGAAGACGCTCGGTGTGGGCATCGACGAGGTCTTCCGGACGCTGCAGGGCAACCTCGCAAGCTTCGAGATCAACGACATCACGATTTTCGGCCGAAACTACCGTGTGCTGGTCCAGTCCGAGGCGCTCTACCGGACGAAGCCGGACGACATCAACAAGCTCTACGCGCGAAGTGTGACCGGAAACATGGTTCCGCTCGGAACGCTCCTGAAGATCACGCCGACGACCGGTCCGTCCGCCATCAATCGCTACAACGTGTTCCGCACGATTGAAGTGAACGCGGTCGGCACACCGGGAACGGCCTCCGGCGATGCGATCGGGGCGATGGAGGCGTCGGCGGCCGAGGTCCTGCCGTCGACGATGAGCTACGAATGGACGGGCCTGACGTATCAGGAGAAGCTCTCGGCCGGGCAACTCCCGATGACGTTCGGAATGGCGATGCTGTTCGTGTTCCTTTTCCTGGCGGCGATGTACGAGAGCTGGTCCGTACCGTTCGCCGTCCTGCTCAGCGTGCCACTGGCGCTGCTCGGCGCAATCCTCGGTTGTGTCGTCCGCGCGATCCCGTTCGACATGTACGGGCAGATCGGTCTGATCCTGCTCATCGGGCTGGCGGCGAAAAACGCGATCCTGATTGTCGAATTCGCGAAGATCGAACACGAGGTCAACGGGAAGTCCGTGCTCGAAGCGACCCGTCTGGCCGCCAAACTCCGGTTCCGGCCGATTCTGATGACGTCGTTTGCGTTCATTCTCGGCGTCGTGCCGCTGATGCTCTCCTCCGGCGCCGGCTCGGCGTCGCGCGTCGCGCTCGGCACGGCCGTGTTTTCCGGAATGACCGCGGCCACGCTGCTCGGTGTGTTCTTCATCCCGGTGCTCTACTTCGTGATCCAGACCCTCACGAACAAACTTACCGGCGAGAAAAAGGTGGAACCGCCCGGACCGGTCGGTACGGACGAGCTCGTCTCTCCGAAGCCGAGTCACGGAGACTGACGCCATGAAACGAGCCACCGTCGTCGCCACGCTTGCAATGCTGCTGACCGGATGCACGGTCGGAAAGAAGTACCAGCGTCCTGCCGTCGAGATTCCGGACGTCCATCGCGGCGCGCCGGTCACGTCGGTCGCACCCACCGCGGCGTCTCTCGCGGACACGAAGTGGTTCGAGGTGTTCAAGGACGAGAAGCTCCAGGAGCTCGTTCGCATGTCGCTCGATTCGAACTTCGACGCTCGGGTGGCCGTGGCGCGAATCGATCTCGCGCGCGGACAGCTCGGCATCACGCGCGCCGACCAGTTCCCGAGCGTAAACGCGGGCGCTGAGCTGGCAACAGTCCGGTCCTCGCGCAGCGGCCAGCTCGAGATCCCGGAGCCGGAACAGGTCAAGCGGACCTTCGGCACGGTGGCACTCGGCCTGCTCACCTTCGAGCTCGACATCTGGGGCCGCTTGCGCCGGGCCACCGAAGCGCAGCGCGCGCAGTTGCTGTCGGAAGAGGAAAACCAGCGGACGATCTACGTCACGCTCGTCGCCGCGGTCGCGCAGGCCTATTTCGAGCTTCGCGAGCTCGACCTCGAGCTCGAGATCTCGCAACGGACGCTCACGAGTCGTGAGGAATCGCTCCGCATCACCCGACTGCAGGAGGGCGCCGGCGTCGCGACGATGCTCGACGTGCGACAGGCCGAGGAGCTCGTCTATACGGCTTCGGCGCGCATTCCCGAGCTCAAGCGGCTGATCGGCCTGCAGGAGAACTTCGTTGCGACACTCGTCGGCGTCAATCCGCGCGACATTCCCCGGGGCGCCGCGCTCGTCGATCAACAGATGCCGCCCGAGGTCCCTGCCGGACTGACGTCCGATCTGATCGAGCGCCGTCCCGACATTCGCTCGGCCGAGCAGCAGCTCGTGTCGGCGAACGCGCTTGTCGGCGTCGCAAAGGCCGCGTATTTCCCGCGGATCAGCCTGACGGGCTTCTTCGGTTTCCAGAGCGACCAGCTGTCGAGCCTCTTCTCGGGCCCGACGAGGGTCTGGTCGTTCGCGCCGCAACTCTCGCAGCCGATCTTTCAGGCCGGACGTCTGAAGTCGAACGTACGGGTGGCGAAGGCGCAGCGCGAGATCGCACTCATCGAATACGAGCGCTCCATCCAGAACGGGTTCCGCGAGGTTTCGGATGCGCTGATCTCGTACCAGTACATTCGCGAGCAGCGAGCCGAGCAGGAGAAGCTCGTCAACGCGCTTCGAGATCGGGTCCGGCTCGCTACCCTGCGGTACGAGGGCGGCATCGACAACTATTTGGCCGTGCTCGATGCCGAGCGGGAACTGTTCGATCAGGATTTGAGACTGGCGCAGCTTCGGCTCGGCGAGCTCACGACCGTCGTCCAGCTGTACAAGGCGCTCGGCGGAGGTTGGCAGCAGTAGTCCGTGTTCTCGCTCGACCCACGCACAGTGGTTTCTGTGGCGACCCGCTCGCTACCGCTCGCGGTACTGATCTATCTTGGGCCGACGGGACGGTTCTGGGCACGCCCATCAAATCAGCAAACCGACCGCGGCTGGATCAGTACCGGAGGATAGGGGGTTCACCTACTGACCGAAGTCTCTTCGCTACCGTGCGCGGTTCCTCTGCATTTGCCACGCGCTCGGCAGTAACCTGAAGACCAATGGCGCTATCCGTCAAAATCGTGAAACGGCGCGGGCCTATAGCGCGGTTCATGCGGTGGTATTTCCGCCGGCGCTACGCCGTCCTTTTTTTCTCGCTCCTGTTCACGATTGCCTTCGTCCCGATCTTCAGCGCCGTCACGTCGGGTGCGCCTTTGATGAAGGCCGTGCTCGTGGCCAACCTTTTCGCGGCGGCGCTGTCGACCATGACCCGGCGACTGCGGCGCGGGCTCGCCGCCATCGCCTTCACGGTTTTCGTCATCGCGTATCCACTGGAACGCGCCCTCGACGTGGACCTGTTCGCGCATGGACTGGGACTCTGGAGCATTACGGCCGCAGTGGCCGCCGGCGGCGCGGTTGTCTTCGCGATGCGCGCGCGTCGCGTCGACAGCGAGCACCTCTATGCCGCGCTCAGCGCGTATCTGCTGGCCGGGCTCGTCTTCGGGGTCATTCACTTCATCATCGAGCGGGCATATCCCGGGTCGTACGGCATGAACGGAGAGACAATGCTCGTCCCGTTCAACATTCACGAAGCGATCTACTTCAGTTTCGTCACCATGGCGACGCTCGGGTACGGCGACATCGTCCCGATCTCGCCGGCGGCGCGCAGCTTCTCGATTGTCGAGGCCATCCTCGGCCAGCTCTACCTCGCCGTAATGATCGCGAGAATCGTGAGCGTCTACGCCCCCGGGCGCGCAACGCGACGCGTCAAGACCATCTCCGAATCCGAGGATGACGACTGACCTCTTGCGCGAAGCGCCTTGGAGTGCGGCGCGCAGCGCCGCTTTGGATTTCCCTGGAGATTGCGGTTCTGTTGACAATCCAAAGCGGCGATTCACGCCGCACTCCAAAGCGCTTCGCGCATTGATTCAGACTGGACCGGTTTTCCAGATCAGATCCGCGTAGTCTCGGATTGACCGATCCGACGAGAACTTGCCTGTCCTCGCGACGTTGAGGATCGAGCTCCGTGCCCAGGCGTGCTCAACCTGATACGCGTCCGAGACACGCTGCTGTGCTTCGAGGTACGCCGAGAAGTCCGCGAGGGCCAGGTACTCGTCTCGATTCAGAAGCGCATCGACGATCGGACGGAAGAGATCCCTGTCCCCGCCTGAGAAGAATCCCGAGGCTATCTGGTCGATCACCTGACCGAGCTCGGCATTCTCGCGTACGACGTCGACCGGTCTGTAACCTCGCGCTCGCAGGTCGGCGACACCTTCGGTCGTCAATCCGAACAGGAAGAAGTTCTCGTCACCGACGCACTCGAGGATCTCGACGTTGGCGCCGTCGAGCGTCCCGATCGTCAGCGCGCCGTTCATCGCGAACTTCATGTTCCCCGTGCCCGACGCCTCCTTGCCCGCCGTCGAGATCTGCTCGGACAGATTGGCCGCCGGGTAGATGAGCTGACCGTGCGTGACGTTGAAGTCCGGGAAGAACACCAGCTTCAGCCGATCCCTTGTTGCCGGGTCGTTGTTGACGACCTCCGCGATCGACGTCAGCAGCTTGATGATGAGCTTGGCCATCTGGTAGCCCGGAGCCGCCTTTCCTCCGAAGAGCACCGTTCGAGGCGGAGCGTCGTATCCGGCATCGCTCCGGATCCGGTTGTAGAGCGCAATGACGTGCAGCGCGTTCAGGTGCTGCCGCTTGTACTCGTGGAATCGCTTTACCTGAACGTCGTAGAGCGACGACGGATCCACGACGATACCGGTTCGATCGCGAATCACGCCCGCCAGCCGGACCTTGTTCGCCGCCTTCACCGCCATCCACGCGTCCCTGAATCCCGGGTCGTCGGCCAGCGGCTCGAGGCGCGGCAGCTCGCGCGCGGGGTCGCAGATCCACGCGTCGCCGATCCGGCCGGAAACGAGGGCCGTCTGGCCGGGGTTCGCCAACACGACCCAGCGGCGTGGCGTCACCCCGTTCGTCACGTTGCAGAACTTCTCGGGACAGAAGTCATGGAAGTCGACGAGCACCGTCTCCTTCAGCAGCCGGCTGTGCAGCTCGGCGACGCCGTTGATCGAGTTGCTTCCGACGCAGGCCAGGTGCGCCATGCGAACGAACCTGCCTCCCGACTCGTCGATGATCGACATCCGCGCGACCCGCGTTTCGTCGCCCGGGAACTTCGCCCGCACCTCGTCGAGGAAGCGGTGGTTGATCTCGAAGATGATCTCGAGGTGACGTGGCAGCAGCTCCGCGAACAGGTCCAGCGGCCATTTCTCGAGTGCTTCCGGCAGCAGCGTGTGGTTGGTGTAGCCGAGCGTCGCCTCGGTGATGCGCCAGGCCTCGTCCCAATCGACATCGTGCACGTCGACGAGCAGTCGCATGAGTTCCGCAACCGCGATCGACGGGTGCGTATCGTTGAGCTGAACGGCGAACCGGTCGGCGAACCGCGCGATCGGCTCGCCCTTCGCGAGATGGAGCTTGAGCATGTCCTGCAGCGAGCACGTCACGAAGAAATACTGCTGCGCGAGACGCAGGCGCTTGCCCGCGCTCTGGTTGTCGTTGGGGTACAGCACCTTGCTGATCGTCTCGGATTTGACCTTCTCGTCCACGGCGAGCCCGTATTCGCCGAGGTTGAACGCCTCGAAGTCGAACGACTCGACCGCCTCGGACTTCCATAGCCGGAGCAACGTCGTACCGGCCACGCGGTAGCCGGAGATCGGCGTATCGTAGGCCACACCCTTGACGACACGCGCCGGAGACCACGTCACCGTGAGGCGACCGTTTTCGCTTGTGGACTGGGTCGTGGTTCCGCCGAAACCGACGGCGTACGCCATCTCGGGCCGCGCGATCTCCCAGGGGTTCCCGCGCGCGAGCCACTTGTCGGTAACCTCGACCTGCCAGCCGTTCTCGATTGACTGGTCGAAGATGCCGAACTCGTAGCGAATGCCGTGGCCGATGGCGGGGATCTCGACGGTGGCGAGCGAATCCAGGTAACAGGCCGCGAGCCGGCCGAGGCCGCCGTTGCCGAGCCCGGGCTCTTCCTCCTGCGCCGCGATCGTGTCGTAGTCCACGCCGAGCCGGCCGACCGCCTCGCGCAGTTCCGCCTCGATGCCCAGATTCACGACGTTGTTGCCGAGATGCGGGCCGAGCAGGAATTCGGCCGACAGGTACCCGACTATCCTCCGGTCGGTCGCGTTGAACCGGGCGACGTGTTCGATCCAGTTGTCGATCATCCGGTCCCGGACCGTCAGTGCGACGGCCAGGTACCAGTCGTTCGCCGTCGCGGTCTCAGGCAGACGGGCGAGATCGTAGTGGAGGTTTTCGAGGATCGACGCTTCGAGCGCGTCCGCAGTGCGTCCGGCGCGGCCGTTGCGGCGAGGGGCCGGCCGCTGAATTGGTGAATCGGGCTGCTCTGTGAATTGCATGCTTGACTCTCGATGCTCTGTCAGGATTTCCGAGGACTGCCACGGAACGGTGACCAACTCCGTGACTCCGGGTCTCCGTGTCTCTGTGTGCGAAGCTCTTTACTCGCCTCAACAGCTTCGCACACAGAGACGCGGAGACCCGGAGTCACGGAGGACCGTCCATCGGCACAATGAACTCGACTGTATCGTCCGGGCCGCGATCCGGCGGCACTGTGCTCCCGCCGACCTGAAGGTCGCGCCACTTGAGCGGCCCCTCTACGCCGTGAAGGATCAACCGGATGCGTCGGGCCGAGCCCTCCACGCGAATCTCCATGAAGCTCTGGAAAAACGGTGCCCTGTTGAAGTCGAACGCCCCGGAGAGCCCCTCGACCGAACCCGGCCAGCCGCCGGCGGCCTTGAGCCAGAACCAGATGGGTCGTTTCCAGTTGGGCGTCTCACGCTCGAGCTTCGTCCATACGGCGTCGGTGCTCGGATAGAAGGCCCAATCTCCCACCGGCGGCGTGGCTGGCCAGTCGAGCGACGTCCCTATGCTCAGATAGGCACCGCCACCGCCGTTGACGAAGTGGTGCACAGGTCGCGTCGCGCCGTTTGAGGCATGAAGCTCACGGTAGTACTCGAAGTCATGTGTGTCGCCGGCCATGACGATCGGCACGTCATGTTTCACCAGCAATTCCCGGATGGCGGCGAAGTCGGGATTCGTCCGCCACTGGTCGTAGCCGCCGGCGTAGAACGGATGCCCCAGGATCACCATCGTACTGGTTCCCCTGGATCGCTCCAGCGCCGCCTCGAGCCAGACCCGCTGGCGCTCGTCGATCCGCTTCAGAATCCCGGTATCCACGGCGATGAGCGAGAATCCCGGCGCGTGAAGCTCGAAGAAGGGGCCGCGCTGCAGCCCCGTCCCCATCCGATATTCCTGTCGCAGCCGGATCGCTTCGTCGACGAGCGCGTCGGCGCGATGTCCGGCGGTCGCCGTGACGATCTGGTCCCAGTCCATCCGCGCCCGGATGGAGGCCCGGGCCACATCGGGCTCGAGGAAATTCGCGTTGAACGCGTCGAGCGCGCCGAACCAGTCATGGTTGCCGGGAATGGCGTAGATAGGTTTCCTGAAGCCCTTGAACGGCAGATAGAAGTTCGGCTCGTAGTCCTTCATCGCGCCGGCCGGATAGATCACGTCCGACGAGATGACCATGAACTTCACGTCGTCTCGCCCGCCCTCGAGCAGGAATCGATCCCGCAACGAATGCTGCGACGCATCGCCCTCGCCGGTATCGCCGAGAACTAGGAACGTGAAATCGGTCGACCCGGCGACGCCCTCGGGCGTGACCTCGAATAGCCCGGCGTCGGCCGCCGAGCCCGCGCCCTTGAGGACCACGACCGAGTCGATCATCTTCGTGCGCCATGGATCGACGCGCGCCTCGGTGATTTTCTGCCAGAAGCCGCTCACCCAGTTCTCGGTATTGAAGAACCAGCTGAACCCCCAGATCGGATTGATGGCCACGATGACCGCCGCGAGCGGCAGGCCTATCTGGATGACCTTCGTCAGCGCCGTCGGAAGCGAAGTCCGCATGGCGTGCAGGCGCGCGTCGAACCGGAGCCGGTTGTCGAGCCATCGCGCCATCAGGCGGTCACCCGCCGCCATCGTTGATTCGCCGATGGAAAGCCGGCGTCGCCAGGCGCTGCGCTCGAAGCCCTTCGTGATCCGGCGAAACAGCAACCTGGCAGGAAGCAGGATCAGGATGGCAAGCAGCAGTGCGAACATGACATCGCCTCGAACGGCCACGGCCGTCGAGACCACACCGAGCACGTTGAGCTTCAGATCCATGCGCCCGATGTGCACGGCGAAGAACACGACCCCAAGCATGACGCACCAGCCGATATCGATCCTTCGCCGGCCGACCTCGCCTTCGAACGCCGTCTCCGCGAGTCGATCGAAGTCGGCGTTAGGCTCGAGACCTAGACGCCTGGCCGGGGCGAACGCGGCGATGGCGCCCGTCTCGTCGTCGCGTCCCCCGGTGATCATTTCCCATCCAAGCGAGATGAGCCAGAGTCCGATGACGAGCCCGATGATCGGCGGTCCGAGCGAGAACCGGAAGTAGAGGATGAACACGCCGAGTGCGATGTGGACCGCGGCGTTGAGGAGCGTCCACCAGCGCCCGTCGATCTGGCCTCGAACGGCGCCGACGGCCTTCATCACCCCGTCGGCGATGAGGAGCAGGCCGATGATGACCAGGACGCTCCGGATGACGAGACCCGGACTGTAGAAGAAGATGATTCCGACGAGGATCATCACCACCGACTGCACGTACCGCATCTCGGCGAGTCGCACGTCGCGGGCCATGACCGCGCGTACGAGCTCGAAGACCGCGGACGCGGAGACGGCGAGGCCGAGGATGGCCAGCGTCCACTCGCCTGCCCAGAAAGGCGAAAAGACCGCGAACGCGCCGAGTGCGATCGTGACGATGCCGATCGGAGCCGATCGTCGCCACTTCAGGTTCTTGAAGTCGAGTGCCTTCATCGGACCCTCCGGAGATGAGAGGGCCATATTATGCCGGCGCGCAGCGGCGATCTATTGCCCCTTGGTCCAATAAGACTTTGCGCCTTTGCGCCTTTGCGCGAACCCTCTGGAGTCCTTGAAGAGGTTCGCGCAAAGGCGCAAAGGCGCAAAGACCGAAAGTGAGACTAGGGCCCGGCAGCTGCGCCAACGACGAACGTGAGCTCGCGCGGCGGCTTCGCCGGATCGATCAGGACGGGTTCCGATGCGCGTGTTCCCCACGATCCAAAAACCTCGGCCGACAATCGAAGGATGCCGCCTGTCGGCAAGTAGAGCTGCGAGCTGGCGCCTTCATCCTCGAGCAATGCGACCCCAACCATCTCGCCGCTCTCGCGTCGACACTCGATGACGCCCACTGCAGGCGCGCCCTGGTCGTTCACGAGCTTCACGGGAATCACCACGTGCGGCGGAGGCGGAGGCGCCTTCACGTCGCCGAGCTCGATCACGCGACCCGGCTTCACGTCGAACACTCTTGGCCGGTCGGGACTCGAAGGATCCCGATACGCATACGCCGGAAACGGCGGTCTGTCGATGCGCGGCGCCATCGGCGTCCAGTTGACGGCGAGCACGTACTCGCCAGCCGGCAGCACGTCAAACCGAAACTCTCCAGTCGAACTGGAGAGGTATGTCGGGAATTGCGGACCAGGGACGGCACTCCCGGCAAGACTTCGCGGGACGACGACCATCATGATGTCCTTGAGCGGACGCCCTTTCGAATCGAGGAGGCGCCCCGAAATTCCGCCGGACGATGTCACGGCAGCGTCCGCGATGACGGTTGGGTCCTTCACCCTCAATCGGAGCTCGCCGGCAGGCGATCCATCGGGAGTACCTGAGGACCGGTAAGCCATCACCCTCCACCCCTCCGGCAGGTCGAAGCGGATCACGTATTCGCCGTCGGGTACGTCGGCAAAGACAAACCCGCCGTCGCGATCCGTCGTTGCGTGCAGCTTTGCCGTCCGAGACTCGAGTGTCACCGTGATGCCGGTAACCGGACGGTTTTCCTCCCGGGCTCCGATGATGGTTGGTGTCGTTGGCTCGCGAACCGTGCCGACCACACGCGGCGCGGCGCCGGTTCGTGAGATATGCCTGCAGTAGGCGAGGTTCGTCCCGCTGACGTCGACGCCTGCCGTGAGATCGCACTGGCCGGTGACAAGGCCGCCGACTTCCTTCGATTGACGGGCGAACACGAGATACCGCTTGCCGACTACAAATCCGATCGCGCAAGACGAGCCCTCACCCGACGTGATCACGACAACTCTGTCGGACTGGACGCCCTTGAACTTCTCGTCGACTGCAAATCGGACCGCAAGGAGGCTACCTGGGTATTCCTGACCGCCGGGTTGCGGCGGCTCGGTCGCTTGCGGAGTCATCTCTTCGACCGTGCCAACGAACACGACATCCGAGTTACCGTACGCGGAACCGACCGGAATCTGCATGCACACGCACCCGAATGCACGCTCGGCGAAGCCGGCGATGAGGACGAGCACCGCAAGGACGAAAATGACCCGTGATGTCATTGGTCGAAGCTCCTGCTGGCGACGTGCGGAGTGCGATGGACTGACGACGTCCCTCGAGGAACTCTCGCCCCGCCGACGCGGTATGTCAACCAACAGCCAGCTTCAACTAACATAAACGCCCTTGCGCCTCTGCGTCTGCCCCCTGCGCCTCTGCGAGAAACTCCCACGGTGTGGAAGAGTTTCTCGCAGAGGCGCAGGGGGCAGACGCAGAGGCGCAAAGGCGGGAAGGTCGGCTATGGCTTCGCGAAGAGCGCCGGGTCGACCTCGACGTTCACCTGTGCCTCGGTGAGCATGATCTCCAGGAACTTCTGCCCGTTCCGGAACTGCACCGTCATGAACGGCATCTTCAGCCCGCCCACTTCGCGCCAATCCGAGGTCTGCACCTCGATCGTGCCCTGCGACGTCGTGTACGCGATCTTCACCGGCATCGATGTCACGGCATCGACGTGAAACTCAGTCGTATGCCCGTCGGCATCCGTGACGGCAAAGGCCTTCGTCTTCACCCCGTTTACCTCACCATCCGCGAGCGGACGGATCGTCAGCTTCTCGCCCTGGCCAAAGCGCCGCAGCACCTTGACGCCGAAGAACTTGCCTTCCTTCGACTGCGCCGAGATGTCCTGAGGCCCGCCGCCCTGGTCGACCCACGAGCCCTCGGCGTTCGACCACTGCTTCACCTTCACGATCCCTAGGTCGAGTTCGGTGCGCTGTCGATCCGGCAGGATCTCCCACGAATCGACCGACGTGATGTCGAGCGTCTGCGGTCCGGGCGAGATCTTGCCCTTCCCCTTCGCGACGAGCGTCTTCTGCCCAAGCCACGCCGCGCCTCCGACCGCTGCAATCGTCTTCCGCGCCAGCTCTTCGCCTGCCTTCGCATCGGTGTCACTGACGGCCGCGACCGCGGCCTTCGGACGCCGCAGATCCGCCGACATCACGTCGACCTCTTCAAACGGAATCTTCTCGACCGGGCCGAACTTCGCCACTCCCGCCTCGAACTCCTTGGCGTTGCCGGCGAGCACGATGACCATCTGGTCGGGGTTGATGACCCGCTCGGCAATGGCTCGGACCTGGGCGCCCGAAACGGCGTTCACCTTCGACGTGTAGGTCTCGAGGTAGTCCGCACCGAGTCCGAAAAGCTCCGCCTGCAGCAGCCGGCTCGCGACGGCTTCCGGCGTCTCGAGCCCAAGCAGGAAGATTCCCGCGAGGAAACCCTGGCGCGCCTTCAGTTCCTCAGCCGGAACGTCGGTCGTCCGCATGCGGTCGATTTCGCTGAAGATCACCTCGACGGCTTCGACCGTCGTCGCGGTCTTGGTGTTCGTGTCGATCAGGAACGATCCGCCGTTGCGCCGGGCATCGAGTCGCGACCGGGCGCCGTAAGTCAGTCCGCGCTTCACTCGCAGTTCGCTCTCGACACGCGACGAAAACGGCGCGCCCCCGAAAATCGAGTTTGCGACGCTGGCGCGATAAAAGTCCGCATCGCCGCGAGAAAGCCCCGTCAGTCCGACACGAATCTCGGTCTGCGCCGCATCCGGCTTGTCGAGAATGATGACGCGCCGCTTGCCCGCTACCGACGCGGGTCCGGCCGCAACCACGGGCGCCGTCCCCTTGGCCCATGCACCGAAGTGCTTCTCGGCGAGCGCGAACGCTTCCTCGGCAGTGACCGCACCGACGATGGCCAGCGTGGCATTGCTCGCGACGTATTGCGCCTTGTGAAACGCGACGATGTCGTCGCGCTTGATGGCATTGACGGTGTCGGCCGTTCCGCCGATCGGGCGCCCGTACGGAGCTTTCCCGAACGTGACTCGATCGAACACCTCGTTCGCGACCGAGCCCGCGCTCGAGCGCGCGACCTGCAGGCCGCTGAGCGTCTGCGTGCGTGCCCGGTCGATCTCTTCGTCGGCGAATTTCGGGTTCATGATGACGTCGGCAAGCAACTCGGCCGCAAGCGCGGCGCGATTGACGAGCACGGTCGTCGAAGCCGACGACGAGTCCCACCCCGCCGACACTCCGAGACTGCCGCCCGCGCCGTCGATCGCCTCGGCGATCTGCTGCGCCGAGCGCGTCGCCGTGCCCTGGTCGACGAGTCCGGCCGTCATCTGCGCGAGCCCGGCGCGGTCGTCCGGTTCGACTGACGCGCCCGTCTTGAGCATCACCGTCATCGACACGACCGGCTGGGCCTTGCTCGCGATGAAGATCACGCGAAGTCCGTTCGAGAGCGATTTCTCCTGGACCGGCGGGAGCTTGAAGTCCTTCGCGGGTCCGACGGGGGGCGGCTGTACCTTCTTCATGTCGGCTGTTCCCTGTGCCAGCGCAGGCGTGGCAAGCGTAAGGACGCCCGCCAGCGCCGACACGGCGGCTCGGGCACCGAGTGAGCGGTTATCGCGGCTCATTTGGCACCTCCCTCGGCGCCGGCGGCGCGCATCGACTCGGGCAGCATGTAGATGACCGAGCGGTTCTCCTTCGACAGGTACTTCTTCGCCACGCGCTGGATGTCGGCGGCGGTGACGGCCTGAAGTCGCGTGATCTCTTCGTTGACGAGCTCGGGATTGCCTAGCACGGTTGCTGCAAAGCCGAGCGCGTCGGCGCGCTGCTGAACCGTCTGCTGACCGACCGTCGCCTCGGCGATGAGCTGCGTCTTGGCCTTCTCGAGCTCGGCGTCGGTGACGAGCTCGTTCTTCAGGCGCTCGATCTCGGCTGCGAGCTCGGATTCACCGTCCTCCGGCTTCTGGCCGGCATTGAGGATCGCGAAGAAGAAGAAGAGTCCCGAATCTTCGAGGAATGCACCGCTTCCCGCAGCCTGCAGCGCGATCTGCTTCTCGTAGACCATTCGACGGTAGAGTCGCGACGACTGACCCGACGAAAGAATGCGCGACGCCGCTTCGATGGCGAAGCTGTCCGGCGTCCCGGCGCCCGGGATGTGGTAGGCGAGGATGACCGCCGGGAGCGGAGTCTTGGAGTCGTAGTTCGTCACGCGCCGTTCGGCTGCCTGCGCCGGCTCTGGCTTCGCAGGTCGCGGGATTGCGCCGGTTCCGCGCTTGACGGGGCCGAAGTGCTTCGTGACGGCCTTCTTGAGCTCAGCGGCCTTGAAGTCGCCGACGACGACGAGCGTCGCATTGTTCGGCTTGTAGTAGGTCTCGTGGAACGCCATCACGTCGGCGAGCGTCGCCGCGTCGAGATCCGCCTTGGATCCGATAGGCAGCCACTTGTAGCTGTGCGTCGTGAAGGCGGTCTCGAATACGATCTGCGCGAGCTTTCCGAACTGCGGATTTTCGATTCGCTGCCGAAGCTCTTCGATGACGACGTCGCGCTCGCTCTTGAGGTTGGCGTCGTCGACGATCAGCGACGACATCCGTTCGGCTTCCAGCCAGAGCGTCTGGTCGAGGGCGTTCGACGGCACCGTCTGCCAGTAGAACGTATAGTCGAAGTTCGTTCCGGCGTTGATGACGCCGCCGACATCGCTGATGCGCTGGGCGTGCTCCTGGGGAGCGAGGTTCTTCGATCCCTTGAACATCAGGTGCTCGAAGAGGTGCGCGAATCCGGTGCGTCCGACCTGCTCTTCCTTCGATCCGACCTTGTACCAGACCTGGACGTTGACGATTGGTGCCGAGCTGTCCTCGATGGCGACGACCTTCAGGCCGTTCGGCAGCGAGAATTGAATGATTTCGAGCTTCGGCGGGCGAATCGACTGCGCCGAAACGGGCGGGACCGTTCCGGCGAGGATCGCGGCCAACGAGAGGCCGGCGAGATATTTGTGCAGCATGATCGGAAACCTCCGGGTGAACTAGAAACGCAACTTCGGACCCTTGCCGTAGGACCGGCGGCCAAACAGCGAGCGTGGCCGGTCCGAGCCCAGGAGCATCCGTAGTCCGGATGTCACGAGCGACAGGAGCAGAAGCGAGAATCCTACTACGAGACCGATGTTGACGGGTTTCCACGGCGTGTACTGCATGTAGTGGATGCGGTACGTCCAGTCGATCCAGTCGTTGAGCATCGCCGTGTGGGCGATCTCGGCCGTGACGGAATTCACGGTGATGGTGTGTCCGCTGTCGAGGGTGAGTTCCCATGCCGGCGTTTCGGCTCCAAGCGTGGCGGATGGCGTCGAAACCTGACGCGTCGCCGTCACGGTGCCGTACCTGCCAGCGTTCGGAGAACTCTGGAGGGCGGTCCGCAGGACGGCGGTCGCTCCGGCCGCGTCGAGCGGAGCCACCGGAGCTCCGGTCGTGGCGTTTGCGAGCACAAACTGCGGAGCTGCCTCGGTTCCACTTCCCAGTACGTAGAGTGCTCCGCGATGGTCGTTGAGCATCTCGACCCGGTGGATGGCCGTGGGGTCGAGCTCGCAAGCGCGGGCGGCATCGGCGGGACTGACCCACGTTCCGGGTGACACCGGGGCGGCCACGAGCGGTTTCAGCGGCTCGTAGGCCTCGTCGTACCGGTATTTATAGTTGAACAGGAACCCGGTCAGGGTCCACAGCACGAGCTGAAGCGCGAGGATCGCGCCGGCGATCTTGTGAAATGTTCGCACGATGCGGAGGTCCTACTGGCGGGGCTCGTAATCGACTACGGCGTCCTCGAACCAGGTGCCGCCTTCATCGGGGTAGAAGATTCGGGCGCGGTAGCCGTTGCCGGTCTGCAGAAGCGAAAGGCGCGCGCCGAATTCTTCAGGCTCGCAGAGTATGGAATCGACGTTGACCTCGACGCGGTAATGAACGGCGAGACCTCCGGGCATGTAGACGATGGCGTAGAACTCGGACGGCCCGTTTTCGGGCGCGGCGCCGAAGATCGTCAGGTCTTCGTGCTCGAGCACGCCAGAGGGCGTGTAGATGCGCTCGCGCGACTCGAGGAAGCTGCCGTCGAACAGATACCGGGTCTCGACGTGGCAGACGCGCGCTTCGCCGCCGTGTGTACCGTGGCCGAGCCACGAGCCGACGAGCCACTCGAACTGCACCATGGCGGTACGGCACTGCTCGGCGCGTTGTGCGAACGCCTCGGCGTCGAGGGCTTCGTCGTGGTCGTTCATCTCGTGCACCCTAGCACGCGAAGTGTGCGCGCCGCCAGAATTCAGAACCGCGCGCGAAGCAAGCGGCCGTGCTGATTGATCCGATCGACCAAGCCCTATCGCACGCACGGCCGCTTGCTGCGCGCGCGGTTCTGGTTAGCCCAGGGCACGCGGATGCCTGTGGTACACTGTCGCGTTCCTTCGACAATCCGAGGTGCACGCGGTGGAAATCAAGGTACAGGATACGGCCGGGCACGGACCCGTGTACGAGCAGATTCGATCCCAGATTGCTGCGATGATCGAGTCCGGCGAGTTGGCGAAGGGCGCCGAGGTCCCCAAGCCTCACGTCATCGCGTCGCAATGCGGCGTCGATCGGGGCGAGGTGCAGCGCGCGTACTTCGAGCTCGAGCAGGCGGGGCTGATAGCGTCGAAGAAGTCCAAGAACTTCCTCGGTGAATCATCGCTGACGTTCCGGGTGGCGTAAAAGCTCTCGGTGTCTCCGTGCCTCTGTGTGCGAAGCCCTGCTTCTGCGTGAAGAGCTACGCACGCAGAGACATTGAGACACAAAGTCACGGAGACTAACTTGATCTTTTAGCTCGTTGTGGCTACAAGGGTCTTGCATGCTTCTCGAAATGCTCAATGTTAGCGATGACGGCGACCTGGCTCGCCTTCTCGGCGCCGTCGCTCGAGCTGAGCGCGAGTTCGCGGTGGTCCTCGACGGCGCGTTTGGCTCCATTATGGCCTCCGAGGTTCTTCACAGGTCCATCGCAGCATCGGTGCGCTTCGCGGGAATTGAGGTAGTGTCGACAGAGGTCGGCCCCATCCTCGCGGGTGACTCGGCCAACATCGATCCAATCGCAGCCGCCGCTGTCCGAGGAGTCGCCGACGCGCTCCACGCCGTCCTCGACCGTCCCGATGAGCTTCCCCTTTCGGAAAGCCAACTAAAGTACCTGCAGAGCTTGCTGTTGCGCCACGAGCCCGCCGCCGCTGCGTTCCGGCGACAGTACCGACGCGAGGGCGCCGACGCCGAGTCCATTCCCGCCGATGTAGCGCGACTCGTTGCCTGGACGAAATCGAACCTCGAACTCGCCGCGGAATCCCCGGAACGGCTGCCTCCAATGCTCGTGATCGCCGCGTTTGCCTGGCGACTCGTCGACATTCGACCGTTCGCCGTCGGAACGGGCCGGCTCGCCAGAGTGGTCGTCGCACAACTTATGGTTCGATATGGATATCACTTTGGATTCGTCGAATCGGTCGATGAGGCCCTCGAGACCAGATCCAGCGGGTTCGCGTCGGCGCGCGAAGCGAGAGACTCCATCGGATGGGTCGCGGTTTTCCTGGATGCCGTTGCGACCTGCGCGGCGACGGTGGCACGATCCTCTGCCCGAAAAGCGCCTGCGATTGCTCAGTCCACCGATTCAGGGTCTCTAACGGACGTGTCTGTTCCGGTCCTGCCCTCGCCGAGGCAAACGCGCGTCCTTACCGCCATGCACGAGTTCGGAGCGGCGAAGATCGGCGATCTGCTGCCGGTTCTCGGCATTCCGCGGGCGACGCTCAAGAAAGATCTCCGCACGCTGGTGGAGGGACGCCGACTTTCGTCGACAGGTGTTCGCAAGGGCACGGTCTACCGTGTCTTGCCCGAGGCTCCGGCGGCTGATTAAATGGCGGCCCAATGGTTCCATGCATCAAGTGCGGGCGTGAAGACGAGACGGTCTTCCGGATTCTCCGCTGTCCGGCGTGCCTCAAGTACATCTGCGAGTCGTGCGCAATCCGACACAACGGCCGCTACTTCTGCTCGCATGAGTGCTCGGTAACCTTCTATTGGGACTACGGTGACGATGAGTGACCCCGTGAAGAACTGGCTTGTTGACCGACCCCGCCGACTGCGGCGCACCGACACCCTGCGCGCGATGGTGCGCGAGACGCGCATCGACGCCGCGCAGCTCGTCCAGCCCTACTTCGTCGTGCCCGGCGAAGGCGTCCGGCGAGAGATCGGGTCGATGCCCGGCCAGTTCCAGCTCTCGATCGACGAGCTCGTCGAGGAGGCACGGCGCGCCGAGGCAGCCGGTGTTCGGTCCGTCATACTCTTTGGACTGCCGGAAACGAAGGACCCGCTGGGCACCGGCGCGCACGTGGCTGACGGGATCGTCCAGAAGGCACTCTCGGCGCTGCGGCGCGAGGTCCCGGGCCTTTTGCGGATCGCCGACACGTGCCTCTGCGAATACACCGATCACGGTCACTGCGGGCCCATGCTCGACGGCGAGGTAGACAACGACGCGACTCTCGGCATCCTCGCCCGCACGGCAGTCGCCCAGGTCGAAGCCGGCGCCGACATGGTCGCGCCATCCGGAATGATGGACGGCATGGTCGGCGCGATCCGCGGCGGCCTCGACGATGCCGGCTTCACCGGCGTTCCGATCATGTCTTACGCGGTGAAATACGCGTCGGCCTTCTACGGGCCCTTTCGCGAAGCCGCCGACAGCGCGCCGCAGTTCGGCGATCGCCGCGGCTACCAGATGGATCCGGCAAATGTCCGCGAGGGCCTTCGCGAGGCCGAGCTCGACGTAGGCGAAGGCGCCGACATCCTGATGGTCAAGCCCGCGTTGCCCTATCTCGACGTCATCCGCGCCGTTCGCGAGCGCTTCGATCTGCCGGTGGCCGCGTACCACGTCAGTGGCGAATACGCGATGATCAAGGCGGCTGCGGCCAAGGGCTGGATCGACGAGCAACGCATCGTCGACGAGTCGCTGACCTCGATCGCTCGAGCCGGCGCGAGCATCATCATCACCTATTACGCGACCGAGGTTGCCGGGCGGCTGTAGTCCGAGCTCGCGCCTGCGTTCCGCCCGTCCTACCGGCGCACACTTCACACCCACACGATCCTGGCCATGACCGACACGACGAAACGACTCCGCATTCTCTCGGGCGTACAGCCCTCGGGAACGCTCCACATCGGCAACTACTTTGGCGCGATTCGGCAGCATATCGCGCTGCAGGACGAAGGCGACGCGTTTTACTTCCTTGCGAACTACCACGCGCTGACAACGGTCAACGACGCCGCGACGCTGCGGCAATTGACGCTCGACGCCGCGCTCGACTACCTCGCTCTCGGCCTCGATCCGCGGAAGGCGACGTTTTTCCGCCAGTCGGACGTGCCGGAGGTCTGCGAGCTTACCTGGCTGCTCTCGACCGTGACGGGGATGGGACTGCTCGAGCGTGCGGTCTCGTACAAGGACAAGATTGCCCGCGGAATCCAGCCGCGCGTCGGGCTCTTCACCTACCCGGTTCTGATGGCCGCCGACATTCTCATCTACGACGCCGACATCGTGCCGGTGGGCGCCGACCAGGTTCAGCACATCGAGATGACGCGCGACATGGCCGGCTACTTCAACTCGATCTATGGTGAGACGTTCCATTTGCCGGAGCCGCGCCTCGAGGAGGCGACAGCGAAAGTCCCCGGCACCGACGGCCAGAAGATGTCTAAGTCCTACGGCAACACGATCGGCATCTTCGACGAGGGCAAGGCGCTCAAGACCCGGGTCATGGGAATCGTGACCGACTCGACACCGGTCGAGGACCCGAAGGACCCGGAAGCAAGCACGATCTGGCAGCTGTACCGTCTCGTGGGGACTTCGGACGAAGTAGCCGCGATGGCCGAGCAATTCCGGGCTGGCGGATATGGCTACGGTATGGCCAAGAAGTCGCTTCTCGAGGCGATCGATCGGACGTTTGCGCTGTTCCGAGAAAGGCGCAAGGAGCTCGCCGCGCATCCGGATGACGTCGAGCAGATCCTGCTCGAGGGAGCGAAGAAAGCCCGGGAGCACGCGCGAGGCGTACTCGATCGGGCCAGATGGGCTTGCGGCATTGCGTCAACAAATGAACGCAGATGAACACGGCTTCCAAACCGCGGGTTGCACTGTGTGGCCATAACGAGCCATACGAGCTGGTGCGGCGGGCGCTGGAGCTGGAGGGTTCGTTTGCGGGGCTGGCGGCGAACGCGGCCAGGGTGTTCATCAAGCCGAATGTGACGTACCCGATGCCGAGCGGGACCGGCGCCGTGACGGACTCGCGGGTGCTCGGGGCGCTGCTCGAGGCGTTGAGGGATGCCGGGGCGGGACGAATCATCGTCGGCGACGGGCCTGGGAAGAGCCTGGCGCACGATGGCTTCGAAGTCGCCGGTTACCTGCCGTTCGGGAGGAAATACGACGTGACGTTCGTCGACCTGAACCGAGCGCGGACGCGCACGGTCACGGTGGAGCGGCCGAGGGCGATCGCCGAGCTCGAGATCCCCGAGGTCGTCCTCGAAGCCGACCTGTTCATCACGGTAAGCCCGCTCAAGACACACTCCGACGGCCTGCTGACGCTCAACGCGAAGAACCTGTTCGGCATTCCGCCGACGCGCTTTTACGGTTCGCCGAGGGCGATCCTGCACCTGAAAGGCGTCGACGAGGTCGTTCACGACATCTGCCGGGCGGCGCCGCCGCATTACGCGATTGCCGACGCGACGACCGTCATGGAGTTGGGCGTGGCGAGGGGGAAGGCCGTGGCAATCGGGGCGATCGTCGCCGGCGCGAATCTGGTTGCGACGGATGCCGTATCTGCGCGGCTGATCGGTCGCGATCCGCGGGAATGTCCCTACCTTATATATATGCACGAAGACGGTCTCGGCCCGCTCGACTTCAATGAGATCGACCTCGTGGGTGATCCGCTCGACGGCCTGGCCCAGCGGCTCGACCTCACGAGCGACAAGACGCCCCGCGATTGGGCAATCGGGGACGAAAGCCCCTGGTAAGCCACAAGTAGCCATATCTGCAGAGGTGAGTGGACAGGATGACAGGATTCGGGGAGGATTCGGTCGAAGGAATCGAGGGTAGTTTGCGCTGAACCCTGATTCATTCCTGTAATCCTCCCCAAATCCTGTCATCCTGTCCACTCACCTCCACTCACCCCTCCTGTATCATCGGAACGCAGGCCGCCCTCATGCGTTGACGGACAGTCTTCAGCCCCAACAGTTCTTCGCCCGCTTCTGCCAAGGAGGTTCCCAATGCGGAATTCCATCGTTCACCCACGTTCCCTTGCGATTTCGGCCCTCGTCGCGCTCGTGGCAACC
This sequence comes from Blastocatellia bacterium, assembly GCA_016705245.1. Lineage (GTDB taxonomy): Bacteria > Acidobacteriota > Blastocatellia > UBA7656 > JADIYM01 > JADIYM01. The sequence goes on from JADIYM010000017.1 coordinate 53,211, forward strand.
CAATCAGTCTTCGCGCAGTCACCCACCGCACCGCGCGAAACCCGGAAGTCCCGGCCCGCCACGACGACTGCCGTCACCCCGGGATCGTTCCCGGCGCCTGCCCCCGCACCCAACGCCAACAAGCTCAACGACTACGATCCCGCGCGGATGATGGCCGGCCACGTGCTGCGCCGCGTCGGATTCGGTCCGAGCCCGAAGGACATGGAGACGGTTCTGCGCGTCGGCGTGAACGGCTATATCGAGCAGCAGCTGAATCCGTCGCAGATCGACGACAGCGCGCTAGACGCGATCCTGCCGGCCGAGCCCAAGAACCAGTTCAACACCTACACGCGCTGGCGCCGGTGGTACCTCCGCATGGTCGCGTCGAAGCGGCAGTTGCAGGAGAAGATGACGCTCATCTGGCATGAGCACTTCGCGACGTCGATCAACAAGGTCGGCTACGCCGAGTTCATGTCCGACCAGGAAGAGCTCTTCCGGCGCAACGCCCTTGGCAGCTTCCGGCAGATGCTCATCGACATCACGAAAGACCGCGCGATGGTCATCTGGCTCGACAACAACTACAACGACGGCAACGCGACCGACGACGAGGGCAACCCGGTTCCACCGAACGAGAACTACGCCCGCGAACTGCTACAGCTCTTCTCGATGGGACCCGAAAAGATGAACCCGAACGGCTCGTTCGTCATCGGCGGTGACGGCGGCCAGTCGTGAATTACACCGAGACGGACGTCCGCGAGACCGCCCGCGCGCTCACCGGCTTCTACGTCGACTACAAGAAAAACAAGAAGACCGAGTTCGAGCCGTACGCCCACGATTCTCGCAACAAGACCATCCTCGGCCGCACGGTCGTCGGCCGGTCTGGCGCCGACGGCGCCCGCGAGGTCGAAGACGTCGTCGATATCCTCATGGATCACCCGTCGACCGCGCCGTTCATCTCGAAGATGCTCATCGGCAAGCTCGCCTCCGAAACGCCGACGCCGGCCTACGTCCAGCGCGTCTCGACCGTCTTCGCCAACACGGACGGCGACCTGAAGGCCACGGTCCGCGCGATCCTCACCGATCCCGAATTCACGAGCGACGAGGTCGTCCGCTCGCAGTTCAAGACGCCGATCGAGCATTTCGTCGGCCTTTTCCGCGCTTTCGAAGCGAAGACGAAGGGTTATTCGCTCGTCGACTGGACCTACGAGACGCGCCACCTCATTTACGCTCCGCCGTCGGTGTTCTCGTTCTACCGGCCGGGATCGAAGGAACGCTCGTCAACACGGCGCTCGTGACGATCCGCGACTCGGAAGCCGACGATTTCGTTTCGGGCTACGACGCCTCGATCAACGTGCCGAAGATCATCCGCAAGAAGCGGCTGACGACGCCCGAGCTCGCCGTCGACTACCTGTCGGACGCACTGCTCGCGGGACCTCTTCAGGAAGAGGTTCGCTCGCGGATCATCGACTACATGGACGGACGCGTGGACGAAGAGAAGTTCCGCGGCGCCATGTGGCTCGTCATCGTGTCGCCCGATTTCCAGCGCAACTGAGGAGGCTTCGAAGACAATGGCAATCACACGACGAAATTTCCTTCGCAGGAGCGCCATCACGGCGGTCGGCCTGAGCTTCGCGAGCCCGCTCCTCCAGACGAGCGCCTTCGGTTCATTGCGGCAGGGCCGCGGCGGCTCGAAGCTGAATCTCTCGAACAAGGTCATCGTGGCGGTGAACCTGTTTGGCGGCAACGACGGCATGAACACCGTCATTCCGCTCAACCAGTACGCGCGGTATTACCAGCTGCGTCCCACGATCCACATTCCGACTGATCGTGCACTCGTCCTTCAGAACGCGCCGGACTACGCCTTCAACCCGGGCATGACGGCACTGCACGCGCTCTACGGCCAGGGCAAGGTCGCGGTCATCAACGGCGTCGGAGCGCCTCCCGACGCATACGGCCTCTTCGACCATGAAGCGAGCCAGTACATGTTCCAGTCGTCGGACATCACGGGGTCGGCGTCGGCCACGGTGCCGTCGGGCTGGATAGGCCGGTACCTCGACCACGTTCAGGAAGGCATCGTGACGGCGGGTGTGAACCTCGGCGGCGGCGAGCTCCTGTTGCGAGGGATCGATCGCGAGGCGCTGTCGATCGGCTCGATCGACCAGTTCCAGGTGCAGCCCGGCTTCGACGGCGAGGCGAGAAAGGCGGCCTACAACGACATCATGGCCATCCCGGCAGCGGCTGGCGGTGTCGCCGAGCGCAACCGGATGCTGCGCGAGTCGGCGATCGAGCAGTCGGCGATCGTCAGGGAGCGGACAGCCGGGTACGAGCCATCGGTCGAATATCCGGCCGACAACTACCTCGGCGACTCGCTCAGGCAGTGCACGCAGTTGTTGACGGCGGACCTTGGCGTGCGTGCGCTCGCGGTCGGGTACGACGGATACGACACGCACGCATCGCAGGAGGACGGACGTAACGACACGCAGCTCGGCTATCACAGCGTGCTGATGAGAGACGTCAGCGACGCGATCGGCGCGTTCCAGGCCGACCTCGTCGGTCACGGGATTGCGCAGGACGTCATCCTGCTCGTGTTCTCGGAGTTCGGTAGAAGGCCGGAAGAGAACAACGACGCGGGAACGGATCACGGCTACGGGTCGGTCGGGTTCGTGGTTGGAGAGACGGTCCACGGCGGCGTCTACGGCGAGTATCCGAACCTTAACGAGGATCGGCTGGTGCTCGACGGCAACGTCGACGTGACGACGGATTTCCGGTCGGTGTACTCGGAAGTGCTTGCGGAGTTCATCGGTACGGATCCCGTACCGGTTCTCGGCGGGACGTTCCCGGCGCTCGGGTTCCTTTAGATTGTGCTCCGTGACTCCGTGTCTCTGAGTCTCTGTGTGCGAAGCGTTTGAAGAGCTTCGCACACAGAGCCACAGAGGCACGGAGCCACAGAGTATTCTTTTCACTCGCGATGTATCAGGTTCTTTTCCATCGACTCCTTACCGGTGAAAAGGCTTCGGGGGGGAGCCAGATGGTCGCGGGGCCGCCGGAACAAGGTTCGGGTGCCTCCGCGATCATTGTCGTTTTGGAATAGACTGCCTCCGCCGGACATTCAATCCAGGGGATTCCTATATGCGCCGTACTTCACGATCATTCATCAACGCACTGAAGGCCCTTATCTGCGTCACTGTCATTGCGACGGTCGCAAACGGCTTCTCTGACCGGCCACCCGCCGGCCGGACTGGCGCTCCCGGCGAAACCACCTGCGTTTCGTGCCACATTGGCACGCTCAACTCCGGAGCCGGCAAGGTCGAGATCGAGGGCGTGCCCTCTGCCTACACGCCGAACGAGGAGTTCACGCTGATCGTCCGGGTCAGCCACCCGGAACGCCGGCGCTGGGGATTCCAGATCACGGCGCTCGACTCTCAGAACAACCCGGCGGGCACGATGCTTGCGGTCAACACGACACAGACGACCACGATCAACGGCACCGGATCGCTGACGGGCCGGACGTACGTCGAGCACCGCGCCGCGGGAACGTTCGACGGTCAGAGCAACGGCGCATCGTGGGAGGTGAAGTGGAAGGCCCCGGCAAACGACGCCGGACGGGTGACCTTCTACGCGGCGGGAAACGCGGCGAACGGCAACGACGCCTCGAGCGGCGACAGCATCTACACGACCGCGGTGCAGATGGCGTCGAACGGGCCGCCGATGATCATCGAACCGGTCTACAAGAAGGGGAAGATCCTGCTTGAGGTCACCGGGTCTGACATCGCGCCAGGGGCCGTGCTCATCGTGACGAGCGAGGCGCTTGCCGAGGCGCAGACGTTCGAGCTGAAGCTGAACCCGCCGGGAACAAAATGGCAGGTGAAGAAGAAGACGCGGTCGACGCCTGGCAATTTGCTCGTGAACGATGTCCTGCCGGCGGGGTCGACTGTGACAATCGTCGTGCGGAACCCGAGCGGAATGGAGTCGGCGCCAGCGACGTTGACTCGGAACTGAGGAGTCTCTGGCCACCGAAGGCCGTCTCGCGTGACGACAGTTTTCTCGCAGAGACGCAAAGGGCAGACGCAGAGTAGCGAAGGAAGAGCCTGAGTTGGCGGGGGATGCACTCCCGGCAGTCTCGGGCTTTCCTGTTCAGGTTTATTCCTTTGCGTCTCTGCGTATGCCCTTTGCGTCTCTGCGAGAAACCTCGACGTATGGAGGTAAGCCCCTCGATGTACCTCGAGAAATCTTCCTTCCCGCGAGAAATCCAGTCCCTCCTCGTTGTAGGCTTCCAATGCCGACAGAATCTCACTTGAGAGGCTCACCACCATGTCCGACACCGTTTCGCGCGACGACGTTGTCGTCTTCGTCAGCACCCGCAAGGGCGCATTCATCCTCACGAACACCGGCGGCTCGTGGTCCATCAACGGCCCCCACCACCTCGGCCAGATCATCCACCACCTCGTCCAGGACCCCCGCAATCGAAACAACCTCCTGATGGCGGCCAGCACCGGCCACCTCGGCCCCACGATGTTCCGGTCCTCCGACATGGGCGCCACGTGGGCGGAAGTCCCGAACCCGCCCGCCTTCGCCAAGTCCGACGACGAGTCCGCGCGATCCGTCAACCACACCTTCTGGCTGACGCCCAGCAACGCCTCAGAGCCCGGCACCTGGTACGGCGGCACCTCCCCGCAGGCGCTCTTCCGCACCGAGGACGGCGGCGACACCTGGACCGAAGTCAGCGGCTTCAACGATACAGCCGTTGAGAAGGGCTGGATCATGGGCCCCGGAGACGGCACGCCCGACGGGCCAAAACTGCACTCGATCCTCGTGGATCCGCGCGACGCGTCGCACCTCTACGTCAGCATGTCGAGCGGCGGCACGTTCGAATCGACCGACCGCGGCGCGACGTGGGCTCCGCTCAACAAGGGTGTGCTCGCGCTCTTCAACCCGGATCCCGATCCCGAGTTCGGGCACGACCCGCACTGCGTCGTCCAGCATCCTCTCAACCCCGACCGGCTCTACCAGCAGAACCACTGCGGCATCTATCGCATCGACCGCCCCGAGAACCGCTGGACGCGCATCGGAGAGTCGATGCCCGCCGAGATCGGCGACATCGGCTTCCCGATCGTGATGCACCCGCGCGACCCCGACACGGTGTGGGTCTTCCCGATGGACGGCACCGAGGTCTGGCCGCGCGTGAGCATCGGCGGGAAGCCCGCCGCGTACCGCTCGACGGATGCCGGCGCGACGTGGGAGCGCCAGGACAAGGGACTTCCGTCCGAACAGGGCTGGTTCACGGTTAAGCGGCAATCGATGGCTTCGGACGGCTGTGATCCGGTCGGACTCTACTTCGGAACGACGAGCGGCGAAGTCTGGGCGAGCACGGACGAAGGCGCCTCGTGGACGCAGATCGCCGCGCATCTGCCGCACATCTACGCGGTCGAGACCGGGGTGAAGCCGTGAATCGGGTGCTCATCGCGTCGCCGCTACGCTCGTACACGGGCGGAGCGGCGGAGGTCCCGGGCCACGGTGCGACGGTGGACGAAGTGGTGCGCAACCTTGACGGCGAGTACCCGGGAATTCGCTTCCGGATGATCGACGAGCAGGACCGGATCCGTCCGCACATCAAGTTCGCGGTGGGGACGACGTTCGTGTGGTCGCTCGATACGCCGGTCGAGGACGGCGACGACGTGCATATCATCGCGGCGCTGAGCGGCGGGTGAGCCTCTCCGTGACTCCGTGTCTCTGAGCCTCTGTGTGCGTAGCTCTTCAGACGCTTCGCACACTGAGCCGCAGAGACACCGAGTCACAAGTCCCTTGCTACACTCTCGTTCGTGAAGCGCATCACCGTCGCCATCACCGGCGCCTCCGGCGCGATCTACGCCCAGCGTCTCCTCCACCACCTGGACCGCAGCGCCGAGATTTCGCACGTGCATTGCATCGTCTCTGCCCCGGGACGCAGGGTCCTGCTCGAAGAGCTCGACATCTCCGGCTCCGGCAACGAGCTGACCCTCGCGCTGACCGGCCAGACCGTCTCGAAGGTCGACGTGCTCCCGAACTCGGACATCGGCGCGACGGTCGCCTCGGGCTCGTATCCCTCGGACGGAATGGTTGTCATTCCTTGCTCTATGTCGACTATCGGCGCGCTGGCGTCGGGCGCCGTCACGAACCTCGTGCACCGCGCCGCCGACGTCACGCTCAAGGAGAACCGGCGGCTCATCCTCGTCCCGCGCGAGACGCCGCTGCATGCGATCCATCTCGAGAACATGTTGCGGCTGCGCAACGCCGGCGCAATGATCGTCCCGGCGATGCCGGGTTTCTACCATCGACCCGAGACCATCGAACAGCTCGTCGACCACTTCGTCTTTCGCATTTTCGATCACCTGGGACTTGCGCACGACCGCGCGACGATGTGGCGCGGCGGAGTCCGCGGCTCCGGGGCCGAACCTGGCATTGGGGAGTCGTTCGAATGAGCACGTCGGCGACCGGCCCGCGGTGGTGGCAATCGATCCGCGTGACGCTCGAGATGATCAAGATCGAGCACACGCTGTTCGCGCTGCCGTTTGCGCTGCTCGGCGCGGTCGCCGCCGCGAGAGGGACTCCCGAGGCGTGGACGCTGCTGTGGATAACGGTCGCGATGGTCGGCGCGCGAAGCGCCGCGATGGCGTTCAACCGGCTTGTCGACCGGCATTACGACTCGGCTAATCCGCGCACGGCGACCCGGGCGCTGCCGGCCGGCGACGTGAGCGTCGCATTCGTCCGCGCCTTCACGATCGTCTCGGTAGCGGTTTTCGTGGCGGCGGCGGCGATGCTGAACTGGCTGACGCTCGCGCTCTCGCCGGTGGCTCTCGTATCGGTGCTCGGATACTCGTTCACGAAGCGGTTCACGTCGATGGCGCACATCGCGCTCGGGTGGGCGCTTTCGATTGCGCCGGCCGGGGCGTGGATCGCGGTGCGCGGCGACCTGACGGTCGAGCCGGTGCTGCTGTCTGCGGCGGTGATGCTGTGGACGGGCGGCTTCGACGTGCTGTATGCGTGCCAGGACACGGAGTTCGACCGCAGCGCGGGTCTCTACTCGATCCCGAGCCGCGTCGGCGTGGCGCGGGCGCTTTGGATCGCGCGAGGGCTTCACGTGCTGATGTTCGCGGCGCTCGTGGGTTTCTACATACTGACGGGGAGCGGGATGCTGGGACTCGCGGGTGTCGTCGCTACGGGTGTGCTGCTCGTCTACCAGCATGCGATCGTTCGGGCGAGCGACCTGTCGCGGTTGAACGCGGCGTTTTTCACGACGAACGCGTTCGTGAGCGTGATCCTGCTGGCGACGATCGGCGGCGGGATTCTGCTGGCGGGCTGATGCCGTCGACGAGTCCGGGGAGGGCTCTGCGATGAACAGGGACCGGTTGAGGGAGCTGCTGGCGGCGGTCGCTTCGGGCGAGACGGACGTCGACGCGGCCATCGGCAAGCTCGAGGGCTGGCCATACGAGGACGTGGGGTTCGCGCGAGTGGACCATCATCGACATTTGCGACTGGGCGTGCCGGAGGTCATCTACGGCGCAGGCAAAAAGCCGGACCAGCTCGTGCAGATCGCCGAGAAGATGATCGCCCGGGACGCGAACGTGCTCGTGACGCGGACCGATTGGTCGGCCTACGAGATCCTCCACTTCTCGTATCCGGACGCGGTGTTCCACGAGGCGGCCGGGTGCATCACGATCGCGCGCCATCCGGTTGAGCAGAAGGGGTGTGTTGCAGTGGTCACGGCAGGGACGACGGACATCGGAGTCGCGGAGGAGGCTGCCATCACGGCGGAGAGCTGCGGTGCACGGGTTGAACGAGTCTTTGACGTCGGCGTCGCGGGCCTGCATCGGTTGCTTGGCGAGCGCGACCGGCTGGGCGAGGCGAACGCGATCGTCGTCGCGGCGGGAATGGAGGGTGCGCTGCCATCGGTCGTCGGGGGACTCGTCGCGGTGCCCGTCATCGCCGTGCCGACGAGCGTCGGCTACGGTGCAAGTTTCGGCGGCCTTGCGGCGCTGCTCGGGATGATCAACTCGTGCGCGTCAAACGTCACCGTCGTCAACATCGACAACGGCTTCGGCGCCGGCTTCGTCGCGGCGCTGATCAACCGGCGGGTAGTGGAGTTTCGGGGTGATGTGGTCCCGACTTCGGACGTTCCGATGTCCTGATGGATTGTGACGAAGGTGGTTGCGTTGGACCGTGCGCGAATGCAAGGCCGGCCGCTCGCTGCGCTCGCGGTTCTGGGCCTTGCGTTGAGCCGTCGGTGTTGGTGAGGCCCGGAACCGCGAGCGCAGCGAGCGGCCGGCCTGACGACTGCACGCCGGCTGGTAGCCACCGACCACCCAACCCAATGCCCTCGCCCCAGCACCGACGACTCATAGCCAGACCCGGAACCGCGAGCGCAGCGAGCCGGCCTGACAAACGTGCACGTCTGAATAAACCGTGCGCACGTCGGTAACGCACCTCCGGCGGACAGCCGCTGCGTGGACCTGCTCGCCCTTCAATCCAGAGCCGGACCCGCCCCGAGACAACGTACTCGATCACTCGACCGAGCTGCTTCGGTGTCCAGATCCAACGCGCGCTCCCGCCCCTCGCCCACGGACTCCGTGCCTCGAGCCAACGGCCTTCTGCCCGCATGGCGCACGTGGCTCGCGCCTTCAGCTCGGTCACGGCGCGTCGAGGAGCAATGTCGAAGACACCGACGACATGCACGTGGTTCGTCCGAACGTTCAGTGCGTGTAGTAACCACTCACGCGCCTCGAAGGTCCCGAGAATCGCCTGTCGCACGGCAGCACGGCGTGCCGGACCGAGAAAGACGGGAGAGCCGGCGAGCTGCTGTTCTTCAAAGGCGAGACGTGGCGGATTACACGGGACACGCGGCATTCCATATGTGTTGTTTTCCCGATCGACAGATCCTCGGGCATCTCCGTGTAGCCAGGTTCCGTAAGTGCGGAAAGTGATGAAGGATGCGATCGGTGTTCGAAGCTCATCTGTGTACATGGCCAATAATCGAGGCTTACCCACGATTGGTTGCGTGGCGCGCGCAATTCAATCTGAAATGCGCGGGGCCTCTGCGTTGGACCGCGCGCGAATTGCAAGGCCGGCCGCTCGCTGCGCTCGCGGTTCCGGGCCTCACCAGCACCGTCCGCTCTGCCCAAGGCCCCACACCGACGACTCGACGCAAGCCCCCTCACCGACGGCTCATCGCCAGGCCCGGAACCGCGAGCGCAGCGAGCGGCCGGCCTCAAGTGTCTGCATCGGTCAGCTGCCACGGCCCGACGCCTGCGCGCCGGTCGGCACCCACCGCACCCAACGCCCAACACCCCTGCACCGACGGCCCATAGTCAGACCCGGAACCGCGAGCGCAGCGAGCGGCCGGCCTCACGGGTGTTCGTCTCTCCAAACCCGCGACGACCGAAGCCGATCCATAGACTCATCCGGCCTCGCCGGAGCAGAATCGCACCGTGGGCATGTACCTCGTAGTGACCACCCTCGGAGACGACAACATCCGAAGGGTGCTCGCGGACCCGCCGTTGATCTGGTCTGTCGTCGCTCCTGACAAACCCGAGCTCGTCGGGCGCGAGCGCAAGCGGCCACGGGGCCTGCTCGCCAGGCTCCTCGGCCGGAAGCCGGCGCCCGCGGATCCGTTTCCGCTGTGGCTGTCGGACGGCGAGGGGAAGCAGATGGATCTCGACAAGGCCTGGCACGGCATTCACTTCCTGCTCACGGGCACGAACTTCAAGGGCGAGTTTCCGCTCAACTTTCTCGTGCTGGGAGGCGAACAGGTCGGACGCGTCGAGGTCGGCTACGGACCGGCGCGCGTCTTCACGTCTGCGCGGGTCAACGAGATAGCCGCCGCCCTCGCGCCAATCGACGAGACCTCACTTCGTGCCCGCTTCAATCCCGACGAGATGATGAAGCTCGCGATCTACCCGTCGATCTGGGATCGGGACCCGGCCGATGACGACACCTTCGCTTATTGCGCGGAGTTCTTCTCGGAGATGAAGGCGTTCGTCGCCGATACGGCCTCGCGTGGCCTCGGTCTCGTGATCACGGTCAGGTAGTCCGTGCGGTCGTCTCGCGAACCGCGCGTGCACTTGCCGGTCGGCCGCCACGCGGCATAGGCTGGGCCGTCCACCGCGACGTAAGCGACTGTTATGCTGCTCACGATCACCACGACTCACCGGCCGGCGACCGACCTCGGGTACCTTCTCGCGAAGAATCCGGCGCGATGCCAGAGCTTCCCCCTCCGAGCTCGAGAAACTGATGGCGAAAGGCGAGGGCTGGCTCGCCGCGCATCCCGAGCGCGAGCAGATCGCCCGCCGGTACCTGCGCCACCAGCGCCATCTCGTCCGCGAAGCCGTCGCGCGCCTCGTCGCCGACGACGTGACCGATCTCGCGACGACGGACGATGCCCGCGCGGCCGAGGAAGACCAGATCGAACGCCGGCTCAGCCTCAACGAACACCGTCTGGAAGCCGTTGTCGCCGTGCTCAGACAGGCCCACGCGCGCCGCGTCATCGACCTGGGCTGCGGCGAGGGGCGACTCGTCAAGGCGCTGCTCGGAGAACGCGACATCGATCGCGTCGCCGGCATGGACGTCTCGCACCGGGCGCTCGAGATCGCGAAAGAACGACTTCGGCTCGACGAGCTATCGCCGTCGCGGCGCGATCGCGTCGAGCACTTCCAGGGCTCCCTCACATATCGGGACAGCCGCCTGTCCGGGTACGACGCGGCGTGCGCCATCGAGGTCATCGAACACATGGACCCGTCGCGCCTGCCCGCTTTCGAGCGCGTCGTCTTCGAGTATGCACGTCCCGGAACCGTCGTCGTGACCACGCCGAACGTCGAATACAACGCGCGCTTCGAATCGCTTCCGGCGGGTCGGCTCCGTCATGCGGCGCGAAGCGCCGCTTTGGATTCCACAGAGCTAGGCTGGATCGAGGGACGATCCAAAGCGGCGCTTCGCGCCGCACTCCAAGGCGCTTCGCGCAATGAGCGAGAGGGGTTACTGGCTTACATTGTTTTACACGGATCGGGTCGAATGCGGAGACCATGAAAAACGACCGCGAGAACGAAGGTCCGTGGAGGGCAGGTGATATTGATGAATCGGCGAACCCTGTTCCAGCAACTGCTGTTCGGCGTTGCGGGTGTTTCGGTCGGCGGACTCGGGTGCGCATCGATGAACGCCCAGGAAACCGCTCGCCGGTTCGTCGATCCGCCGGGCGACGAATCCCCGCTCGTCGCGTCCCGCATCGACAAGGTCGAGGCCCTCCTTCGCGATGGCAGGCAGACCGCGTCGGCAATCCTCGTCGATCCGGCGCACGTTGACCTCCACGAGTGGCCGCGCTTCCGGACGGCGATTCGCGACCACGCGGAGCCCGGGACCGTCTCGCTCACGTCCGCCGGCGAACCGGGAACACTGCTTGTCGTTCGCGGCAGCGTGCTCGGGGCCGACGGGGCTCCATTGGCGAACGCGCTCGTCTACCTCTACCAGACGAGCGAAAGGGGCTGGTACTCGGACCGGGCGGTCCACGTCGGTGGCAACTCGGGCGATCACAAGCACGCGCGGCTGTTTGGCTACGTTCGCGCCGACAAGGACGGGAAGTTCGCTGTTCGCACGATTCGGCCGGGCTTCTACCCCAACGCCGGGACGCCGGCGCACATCCACGTCGCCATCTGGAGTGCCACCGACACCGCGAACGTCCTCATCTCGGAGATCCGATTCGACGATTGCGCTCGAATGACGGAATCGATGCGCGAACAGAGCCTGCGCGAGGGATTCGTCGTCTGTCCGGTCCGCAGCGTCGACGGCTCGCAGGTCGTCGAGCCCGTGTTCCGTCTTCGCCGTTAGGACTCAAAGCGGCGCAACGTTGTCGAGGCGGTTCTTGTCGACTCTCGTGAAGTCGGGGTCGACGACGACGTAGGCCGGCGCCCTGTCGACGAGGAACGTGACCTCCGTGACTCCCGAACGCAACAATATCCTCCGACGCTCGAGGACCGATTCGGAGCTCTCCGCGTCGTCCGGATGCACGTCGAAAACCGCGACGTCGACCGCCTCGTCCAGTTCGCGCGCCGTCTCGTTGCCGGAGCCATCGGCACCGACCTTCGACCCCGCGACGCGCACCGTGACCTCGTACCGTCCGTCGTCGAGACGTCGGAGACTCGCCGACTCGACCGAGAGATCGTAGAGCACGATCTCCTTCATCCACTCCTCGATGAGCGCGAAGTCACGCCCGGTCGACACGCGCCGCAGCTGTTCGACGAGATCGAGCGTCGTTGCGCGGCCACCCGGGCCCGCGTGCTCCGCGATTAATCCGCCCAGCGCCGCGCGCATTCCGTCGTCGCCTATCAGGTCGCGGGTCGCGTACATCACGACCGCGCCCTTGCCGTAGTAGAGGTACGCCTGGTTGCCCGCGCGATAGAGCGGCACCTCCGAGCGCTCCTCGCGCGATCGGCCCGAGAGGTACCGGTCGAGCTCGATGGCGAGCATCTGCCGCACCGTCGGCCGTCCGTAGCGGCGCTCCATTACTAGCAGCTCAGAGTACTTCGTCAGCGACTCGACGAGCATCGTGGCCCCCTCGGCGTTCGCCGGCACGACACCGTGCCCCCACCACTGGTGCGCGACCTCGTGCGCGATCCGCCGCGTCACGAGATCGAGACGCCGCGGATCGCGCGAATCCGTCAGGAACGCGCGGTTCTCGGGAACGAAGATCGTCGCCGGCATCGCAAAGGCCCCGAAGTCCCAGTACGACGGCACCTCGGCGATCCGCAACTGATGGTGCGGGTAGGCGCCGAACGTCGACTCGAGCACGTCTAGCGCGTCGGCGGCCGCATCGAGCATTCGCTCGACGTTCGCCCCGTGCCCGGCGTGGTAGTAGACCTCGATGTCGCGGTCGCCGTGCCGGCGCGTCGCCACCTCGTACTTCGCCGACGCGAACGCGAAGCGATTGATCATCGGCGCATCCGACACGTACCGGAAGTACCGCCGTCCATCGCGATCCCACGCCGCGTCGAGGCGGCCCGGCGCAAGCGCCGTCTGGTCGCCCGACGTCGACACCGTTGCGGCAAAGTCCACCCAATCCGCGCCGTCGGACTCGACATCGCCGTGTGCGCCGTCGCCATCGAGCACGGCGACACTCGCGCCCTCGAGGCCGCGACGCAGCCGCTCGCGCGGATCGGCGATCTCGTACGTCTTCCGATACCCGATCGTCGGAAACGAACGGAAGCTCATGAGCAGCGATCCGTTTTCGACCATCGACGGGTCCGGCGCGCCATCGACGAAGCCGCGGCTCGCAACCTCGATGTCGAAGTCGAGCCGTGTGCGCGCGCCGGCCTCGAGCGGTGCGGCTAGCTCGAACCGGTACATTCCGAACCGGGCGTCGGTCGCGGCTAGGTCGCCGCCTTCGACAGAGACTCTCTCCACGCTGGCTTCGCGTCGAACCGCCACGAGGACAGTCGCAATCGCCGACGGCGTGTCGTTGACGAGTGTGTAGCTGCCGGCGAGCCTGTAACGTCGCTCTTCGGGAAAGAGATCCAGACGCACGTCGACTGTCGTGATTATCGGTTGCGGCGTGTCCTCGAACTGTCCGTACGTCCGCTCGTAGTCCGCCTGCCAGTCGAGCACATCTTCGCGCGTCGTGTTCGCGTTGAGCACGTTCGTGTTGAAGAGGATCCATCCGCCGGTCGCGATGGCGACGACGAGAATCGCCGCCGCGAGCGAGTTGCCGGTCCGCGTCGTCCGGCGCGCAAGCAGCCGCACGCGTTCTCCCACGCCGAACCCGACGCTTCGCCAGAGTTCCGCTGCTGCGAGCACGAAAAGCGCTGCGACGGCGGTCCAGAAGAGCATGAACCAGGCGAACGGCACGATATCGCCGGCGATTCCGTTCATGTCCGTGAACCGCACTGGAGGTGCGCTCGCGAATCGCCAGAGCGGATGCTCGAGGCCGAGCATCGAGGCGCGCTGCGCGAACACGAGAAAGAGCAGGACGAACACCATGCCGGCGTATTTGTTGGGGCTGAGCGAGTGCACGAACACCGCGGCGGCGGCGTAGAGCGCGAGCGGAATGCCGGCAACGCACGCAAAAGACAGGTAAACGAGCGGCTCGAGGTTTCGGTGTCCCGCCGCCAGCTGAATCGCGACGCCAACGGCGATCCCGGTTGCGATCAGGCACGCGACGAGCGCGACGAGCGCCGTCCACTTCGCGGCGATTACCACGGCGCCGGGCACTGGAGTCGTGTCGAGAATCGAAGCGAAGCGGAACCGGCGCTCGCGCCAGAACATCTCGGCGCCCGAATACACGAGCAGGATCATTCCAATGAGAGCGAGCGGCTGCCGCAGCGCGTCGATGACGAGCGTGGTCGCGGGATACGACGTCGAGCCGTATTCGCCGTTCCAGACCGACGACGAGATCTCGGAGCCCGCCATCGCGGCCCACAGCGCAAGAACGAGCAGGAACGGCAGGGTCCCGACGAGCGAGCGCGTCTCGAGCCTTGCCGCCGAAACGTAGGCGGCCAGCCAGCGTTGCGCGTTTCCGCGTCCCACGGCGACGGTGGCATAAACAGGAGCCTTCGCGGACGCAGCGGACGGCGCGACTGACCGCACCGTTTCGCGCTTTGGTTTCGCGCGTCTGAGCACCCGGAACGAAAAGCAGCGCGAGATCACAATCCAGATCGCGACGGCGACGCCGATCCAGATGGCGCGGTTCACGAGCAGCGGCCCGGCGAGCGGGAGGTATCGCGTGTTCTTCTCGGCGACGGTCCAGTAGCGGGTCGCCTCGAAGAAGCTCGAGAGCCCGAACGGATCGAAAAACGCAGCCAGGGCTCCGGTTTCGGCTCCCGGCGTCGACGCGGCCATCAGCGGCGAGTCCGTCAGCGCGGCGCCGACGAAGTAGAGAACGTAGATGAAAACCGCGCCGACGTAGGTCGCGATCGCGCTGCGCGTCAGCGCCGCGATTGCGAAGAGCACGGCCGTCACGAAGAGCACGTTCGGAACGGTCAGTATCGCGAACGCCCACGCGTACGGTCCGAGACTCCATGAAGCCAGCCGCTCCGGCGCGAGCCACGGCACGAACGTGGCCGCCAGCATTCCGGCCGCGGACCCGGCGGCCGCAGTGAGACACGCAAGGAACGCTCCCCCCGATCGGCTGAAGAGGTAACGGAACCGGTCGACGGGCGTCGAAAGGACGATCTCCTCCAGGCGATGCTCACCGTCTCGCAGCATCGCGTTCGACACGAAGATCGCGACCGCGAAGACGGAAAAGAGCGACAGGAAGCCAATAGACTGCGCCACGAGAAACGGTGAGTTGACGGCGAGATTTTCGGGCCCGAATCCTGTTGCCGTGAGCACGAAGCCGAAGAGCGCGAAGAAGAACACGGCGCCGATGAACGACACCTGCCGCACGTGGTAGCCCCATTCGAAGCGGAGCAGGTCGATCAGCACGCGACCTGCTCCCGCTCGAGTGAGAGAGCGCGCAGCTCAGCGAAGTAGACGTCCTCCAGGTCGGGTGCGACGGGCTCGAACTCGACGCCGGGCTGCTCGTCCGCAAGAACGCGCAACTGCGTCTTGCCGCCGAAGAGCCGCGCCGAGATGACGGCGTGTTGCGTGCGATGGGTCTCGACGTCGGCTTTGGCGACGGTCTTTCGCCAGAGTCTGCCGTCCAGTTCGCCGACCAGACGCGACGGCTCGCCCGCGCGAATTACGCGGCCGTCTGCGAGAATTGCCATGTTCGGACAGAGGTCGCGCACGTCCTCGACGATGTGCGTCGAGAGCAGCACGACGGCGTTCTCCCCGATTTCGCTCAGGAGGTTGTGGAAGCGGTTGCGCTCCTCGGGATCGAGCCCCGCGGTCGGCTCGTCGACGATGATGAGCCGCGGGTCGCCAAGCAGCGCCTGCGCAATACCGAAGCGCTGCTTCATGCCGCCTGAGAACGTGCTGACCGCCTTGTTGCGAACGTTGTGAAGATTCGTCAGATGGAGAACGGCGCCAACCTGCTCGCGACGGTCCGTCCGGTTCGTGATGCCCTTGAGGACAGCGATGTGGTCGAGCAGCGAAACCGCCGACACGCCAGGGTAGACGCCGAAGTCTTGGGGGAGGTAGCCGAGTCGCCTGCGAAGCTCCTGAGGTTTGGCGATGACGTCGACGCCATCGAGGAATATCCGGCCCGCATCTGGTTCCTGAAGCGCGGCAATCGTCCGCATGAGAGTGGACTTGCCGGCGCCGTTGGGGCCGAGCAGGCCGAAGAGGCCAGGGCCGATTTCCAGGTCGACACCGCCAAGCGCCCTGACGCCGTTTGCATAGGTTTTGGTGAGTCCCGAGATCCTGAGCATGCGTGCATCTCCCCGGCCATCGGCGCCTGTGTTGCTGGCGGAATGTCCGGCGAGCGTACGTCACGTCCTCCTTCGTGGTTCCTTAGTCCTCGAGCGCAATGCGCGAAGCGCTTGCGCATTGCTTCGGCGACCTGCCCGACATAGGCCATTGGTCCAATAGACTTCGGAGCGTCCCGGACGTAGATTCGGCCCGTACTGTCGGCCGCATCGTCCGGGAACCTTGTCCGGCGCGCGAGGGCGCGTTCGAACGCCCCGGCGCGGCGACGTTTCGCGAGGAGGAGCAACGATGATGATTCAAGGACTTCGTCGGGCCCAGGTGTGTGCACCTGTCTGGTGTCTCGCCGTCACGGCCCTTTTTTTCAGCGGGTTCGCGCCGATCCCTGCAGCGGCGCAAACGGTCGCTCTCTCCGCTGCCGAGATCGAGCGGCTCGTCGCACCGATTGCTCTTTACCCGGATCCGCTCATTGCCGAGATCCTGCCGGCGGCCACGTATCCGGACGAAGTCGCAGCCGCTGCCGATTACATCGCACAGCACGGCCCGACCGACAAGAACATCGACAAGCAGGGATGGGACCCGAGCATCGCGGCCCTCGCCCGGTATCCCGAGGCGCTCAACAAGATGGCCGACGACATGGACTGGACCGCCGATCTCGGCGACACGTTCCTCGCGCAGCCGGCCGACGTAATGGACGCGATCCAGACGTGTCGCGGAGTGGCGAAGGAACGCGGAGCCCTGAAGACGAACGAACAGCAGACGGTCGTCTACGAAGAAGAGAACATCCGGATCGTTCCGACCCAGGACACGGTAATCTACGTCCCGCAGTACCAACCGCAGGTGGTCTACGTCGAAGACGACGATGACGACGTTAACTGGGGCGCGTGGTCGCCGCAGGCGCGATCACTTTCGGGGTGGGAATGGCGGTCGGGGCCTGGATGAACTCAGACTGCAACTGGTACCACGGCGGGGTGTATTACCCGCGCTACGGGGGCGGCTATCCGTCGTGGAACAACTACCGCGGTGGCGGAAACGTCAACATCAACGGCGACGTCAACATCAACCGACAGGTCAACAACTACAACAACGTCAACAACTGGAATCACGACACGAACCGGTACCAGAACAACCTCAACAAGTACGGGGACAAGTACAACAACCGGTACCGCGACCAGAATCGTGCGCAGAACAAAAGCGCTGTCCGCCAGGACAAGGTCGCCAACGGAAACCGGGGCGCGCAGAATCGAAATCGCACGGCCAACAACACGGCGGCCCGAAACAACGCGGCCTCGCGGGACCTGACGAAACCGGCGAGCCGCGACGCCGCGCCGCGACCGGCGGCAACAACGGCGGGAAGTCGCGACGCGGCGGCGAAGACGCCCGCGCCGGATCGTGCCAGGAAGGACGCCGTCGACCGCCAGCAGATGGAACGCGATCGGCAGAAGAGTGAAAACGCAAGCCGCGGACGCGACCAGGCGGGCGCGAAGCAGCGCGAGGCGAAGGCGCCGCAGCGTGAAGCCAGCCGTCCCCAGAACTACGACCGCGGTAGCTCGGCTCGCAAGGAAAGTGACCGTGGGCTCCAGAGCCGGCAGAACGCGAATCCCAAGGCCAGCGGCGCGTTTGGCGGCGGCGGCAGCGGCCGATCGCAGCCTAAGATGAGCGGCGGTGGTGGCGGCGGACGCGGCGGCGGTGGTGGGGCGTGGCGGTGGCGGTGGCGGGCGGAGGCGGCGGCGGCGGCGGCGGCCGTGGCGGCGGAGGCCGCCGTGGCTAGCCGCGCCCTCGACGGTGGCGCGTCACGACGCGACCACGCAGGCGATCACTCTGCCGTCCTTCATCAGGAGCGACTGTCATGAAGATCCGGAACATCAAGACCCGTATTCGCAGGCCGTCGCGCGAACCGGCTGTGCGGCCTCGTCGTGCTCGCGCTCGCCTTCCTTCTCGTCCCGCGACGCCTACGTTCGCGCAGATTCCGAACCCAGGAATCGTTCGACTCTTCGGATGCGGCCGTCGCGGCGTTCACCGGCGGCTCTCGAAGCCGGCGACATGGACGCCGCTCGCCAGGTGCTCGGCACCGGCATTTCGTCGTTCACCTCGGGTGAGGCGGTGCAGGACAAGAACAGAGTCGGGCGGCTCGGCAAGGCCGTCAAGGACCAGGTCCGCCCGGTGAACATCAACGCGAAACGCGTCGTGCTCTTCATCGGCGCGCTCAACTGGCCCTTCCCGATTCCGCTCCTGCAGAACGCCGCAGGCAAGTGGTACTTCGACACGGCCGCGGGCCGCGAAGAGTACCTAAACCGCCGCATCGGGCGCAACGAGCTCTCCACGATGGCGACGCTGAACGCGGTCGCGAAGGCCCAGGTCGAATACGCGGCCGAGGACCGCGACGGCGACGGCGTCATCGAATACGCCCAGAAGCTTCTGAGCACGCCGGGCACGAAGGACGGACTCCACTGGCCCGCGGCGGAGGGTGAACCGAAGAGTCCGGTCGGCGAGCTCGTCGCCTCGCTGCGCGACGAGGGCTACGTCGCCAGCTCCAGGTCCTATCGCGGGTATCGATTCGGATTGATCACGAAGCAGGGCCCCGCTGCCATTGGCGGCGCGAAGGAGTACCTCGCCGACGGCAACCTGGTCCGCGGATTCGCGATCGTCGCCTACCCGGTGAGCTGGGGCTCGTCGGGCATCATGACGTTCATGATCGGACCCGACGGACGGGTCTTCGAGAAGAACCTGGGCCCGAAGACCGCTGAGCTCGCGCCCGCCCTCGACACGTTCAATCCGGACAAGTCGTGGAAGCTGTCGGTGGAGTAGGACGGTCCACAGATGCACACAGATGCTCGCGGATTCGGACCGCCCGGATTCGTGACCATCTGTCGGGCGGCTGGGTGTAGTCAGCACGGCGATCGTCGCATTCATTCGGGACGAATTCGAACCGGCGGCTTCGAGCTTCAGAACCGCGAGCGGTAGCGACGGGCCTGGGCAGATGCAAGTCGGAAGCGTCTCTTCCTTCACGAGAGCAGGAAAGGCGTGGCGGACGTGGCCGGCGGTCCGCTCGCGGTTCTGATGCTCGAGCTGCACTCGCGACCCGTGCGTTGAACGAAACCGCTGCGCGGTAGGAAGCGAGCGCACTCGACCACCGGCGTATCCCGTCTCCAATGCGACCCGCTCGCTATCGCTCGCGGTACTGATCCTGCCACGGCACGCATGGCGACATGCCGGACGCGCTCTGAACGGTACATTCCGTTGACGGGGGATCAGTACCGCGAGCGATAGCGAGCGCCGGGCGGACGGGCGGGGCGGCCGCGGCGTAGTCGCTGCTTCTGCGGTCTGATCCTGGGCAGCAGGCGCGCGAAGTCATTCCGTTGAGGGGATCAGTACCGCGAGCGGAGACGGGTTCCTAACCACCAGATAGAAACCTCTTCGCACCGGCACGGACCGAAAAAAAAGGGCGGGAGAGGTAAAGGCACCCACCGACGAAGCGAAGAAGTGCCGCGTCGGCACCATGGACGAACCGCAAATCCATTCGGAATCCGACGCCGAGAACGGCCGTTACTTTCGAGACCTGATTGCCGCGTGGCAGAAGGCCGGAGGGGGCTCAAATGGGGCGCAGGCGGCGTCAGCCTGCGCGGCCCGGTCGACGGCAAGGACGTGAGCGTCTGTTTTCTCGCTCCGAAGTTCGCCGGCAAGCAGGACCGGATCGAGCTGGCCTGCACGACGCTAACGAAGCAGATCGGCGTCACACGTGCATCCGGGCTGGACGACACCCTGCGTGCCGCCGCCGGCGACCACGTTCTCGGAAAGTCGATGATCAGCGTCGTGCGGCCCGGTGCCCTGTCGCCCGCCAGTCAGAAGGCTTTGACTCAAGCATTCCTCGACCTGCTGTGACTGATCGCCACTGAAGACTGGAGAGGATTTCAGGATTGACAGGATTTCCCGTTAATCCTGCAAATCCTGAAATCCTGTCCACTCTTCGTCCGGGATCGCCCCGCGGACGAGGCAGAGGCGTCGAGCAAAGGCATCGGCGCGTTCGAGCGTCTGCTGCGGCGTCCAGTCTCGAATAAAGCCCGCGATCGAGACCGCCGCGAAACCGTCGCCGGCGCCGACCGTGTCGACAAGCGGCCCGTCCAGCGGACGGCCTTCGACGCGCGCGTGGTTTCCGTCGACATCGAGCGACCACGCACCCCGAGCGCCGCACGTGACCGTCACGCACCGCAGGTCGAAGCGCTTGATCAACTCGGCCACATGCAATTCGGGGTCAGTGCCCGGGAGGTCGAGACGCCCGGCGACGATTCCGAGCTCGTCGTCGTTGAGCTTCAGATCATCGGCCATTTCGAGCGAGCGCAGGATCACGTCCTTGCCGTCGAACGGCGCGCGCAGGTTGATGTCGAGCCAGCAGAAGCTGTGGGTCGCGTTCAGCGTCGCGTCGAGGGCGGCTCGGGACCTCTCGGATCGCTGCGCCAAAGTCCCAAAGTACACGAGCCGCGGCTGCGCAGCTCGCACCGCAGCAGCAGCATGGATGCGATCGATCGCGTCGTAAGCCTGATTCTCGAGGATCTCGAATCGGTGACCGCCGTCGTCAAACGTGACGCGAACGCGGCCGGTCGGAAGGACTGGGTCGCGCTGCACGCCGCGCGTATCCATCCCGGCGGTGCGTATCGCGTTCCACAGTCGCTCGCCGTATTCGTCGCGGCCAACGCGCGTGACCAGCACCGGCTCGAGACCGAGATGTTTCAGGTGGTACGCGACGTTGAACGGCGCGCCGCCAAGGACGCTGCGGTCGGGAAACTCGTCGACGAGAGTCTCGCCAAACACCGCCACCTTCACATTTTCATCAAGTTCGCCGCCCACGCCTGTTCCTCCAACCCTGGCATCTGTCTCTTCGTGGTAACGTCTGGCGGGCATCTCAACACAGGGAAGGCAAATGAAACAATCAACATCCATTCTCCTGGCTCTAGCACTATTCGTCGGCAGCGCCCCTGCTCCAACGGCCGCAGCGCAGGCACGATCGACGAAGCTCGGTGTGACGCTGACAAATGCCTACGATGCGTTTGGCAAGGAGACCAGGGGACTCACGCACGACTTCGGCTTTTCGACCGTCATCGAATACAGGGGCAAGACGATTCTGTTTGATTCAGGAACGGATGCCCGAGTATTTGAAAAGAATATCAAGGCACTACGACTCGATCTCAGAAAGGTTGATATCGCGATTGTTTCGCACGGGCACTACGACCATATCGGTGGTTTTGACTATCTACTCAGCGTTAATCCGAACGTAATAATTTATGCTCCGAACGATTTTTTCTCGCTTGGCGCGCCGATCACTTTTCCTTTTCGCGAAACTGAACCTGAAGCGGCGGCAACACTGCCCAGGGAAATGCGATATTTCGGCGGCGAGAAAATCATCGAAGGCATGAGAACCGTGCCAACGGGCAGATTCTGGAAATCGAAGGTGGAGTTCCTGAGCGAAGCCAGGGAGGTTTCGCCAGGCGTGACCATAGTTCCGACGACTTCCACGCTGATGGGGACGTTTATCAAGTATCCACCGTTCGAGGAGCATCCGCAGTTTATCGGTCTGCCGGAACTGTCTCTTTCTCTTGCCACTGATAAAGGCGACATCGTAATTTCCGGCTGCTCGCACAGCACGATCGAAGCGATCGTTCGCGAAACGAAGCGCGTTCGAAAGGAAAAGGTTTATATGGTCGTTGGCGGGTTTCACTTGATCCCGTACAAGCGGGAATACATCGAGGACCTGGCACTGCGGATGAAGAATGAATACGGGGTTGACTCGGTGGCCCCGGCTCATTGCACCGGTCAGTTGGGTTTCTCGATCTTCCGGAAAGTCTTCGGTGACAGATACAGGTTCTTCGGACTTGGCGAGACCATTGAGCTCCAGGCGCAACTAGCGGACTCATGAAGCAGGAGTCCGTCCGTGGGCATTGACGCCGTCACGCGCGCATGCTGACGCTGTGCGTTCGCGCGTGACTCGCGCTTTCGCAGGCCCGCGTCGTATCATCGCCAAGTCCGAACGAAAGGAACACCGTGATGCCGACCGACGACCCGACATCTCCGCGCGCCACCTTCACCTCGATCGAGCACAGCACCGAGACTGACTGGAAGATCATCTTCTCGCAGTTCGTACCCTACGCGCAGGCGCTTCCGGATCGCGTCCTCGCGCACCTGCGAGTGCTCGACGGCGATTACGGGGGATTCCCCGTCGATCGGCTGAGACATTCGTTGCAGACGGCCACCCTCGCGCATCGCGACGGGCGCGACGACGAATACGTGATCTGTGCCCTGCTGCATGACATCGGCGACACGCTCGGTTCCTACAATCACCCCGACATTGCCGCGGCGATCCTCAAGCCGTTCGTGACGGAAGCGAACCACTGGATGGTCGCGCATCACGGAATCTTCCAGGGCTACTACTTCTTCCACCACCTCGGCATGAACCGCGACATGCGCGAGGTTTTCCGCGATCATCCGCACTACGGTCGAACTGAGGAGTTCTGCGCCCGGTACGATGGCCCGGCGTTCGACGCGAGCTACGACACGTTCCCGCTCGAGTTCTTCGAACCGATCCTCCGCCGCGTCTTCGCGCAGCCGAAGCACACGATCTACACCGCCGCGAACGAGTAGGGCGGCGTTCCGGCGCTGCGCGAAGCGCCTTGGAGTGCGGCGTGAATCGCCGCTTTGGATTCCTGTCCGCCTGGATTCGAACTGAAATCCAAAGCGGCGCTGCGCGCCGCACTCCAAGGCGCTTCGCGCAAAAGGCGTCAGGACGGCGGCCGGCTGGCAAGCTGCGTGGCGAGCCGGCGCGCATCAGCGCTGCCGGGATCGATCGCAAGCGCCGAGTTCGCCGATTCCAACGCCTGGTCGTGTCGGCCGTGCACCGCGAGGTACAGCCCCCTGTTCACGAGCATCCCGGAGTAGACCGGGCGCACCTTGAGCTCGACGACGTCGTCCGGCTCCGTGCGGCGCGACCCGCCGGTCAGGCTGCGCGTCTCGAGCGCGATGTCGGGCGGTTCGTGAAACGCCGTGTCGGAATACAACCGGAACACGAGACCGTGCGGGACCGCCTGCCAAGTTGCGCCTATCGCTCGCGAGAGACCGCTGTCCGACACGACTAGCTCCTGCGTCACGTACACCGGCGCCACGCGCGCGTGCGCCGAAACCAGCGCGAGGATCATCCCACGGAACCGACCGTCGATCCGCTCCGAGAGCCTTCCGTCCCGGGCGTAGGCGTCCGGGTCGGCCTCCCAGCCACGCAGGTCCTGCAGATACACCGTCACGTCGGGCTCCGCCGCGGCGAAGTGCGACGGGTAGCGCGCCATCATCGACTCGACGTACCAGCTCCGGCGCAGCAGGTTCACGTCGATCGCGACGACGTCGGTCCGCTCGCCGGCAACCTCGATCGTGTAGAGCATCGGCGAATACAGCTGCCAGTCCTCGGTCAGCAGCATGCCGCCCGGCTCGATCGTCGCGAACGCGTTGTGGACATAGTCGCGCGCGATGAAGTCGCCGCGCCGGTTCGTGTACGGCAGGTTGCCGGCGAGCGCCACGGCGACGACGAGGCCGACAGCGATCGGCGCGAGGTACGGCCGTCCGAATCGGCGTGCCAGTTCGAGCAGTTCTGCCGCGCCCGTCCCGGCCACGAGGGCGAAGACGATGAAGACCGGCAGGTAATACGCCTCTGTGTCTTCGGCGATGTCGTACGCGAGCGCATAGGCCGTAGCGCTCCCGGCAACGAGCGCCAGCGCACCGAGTAGCGTCCGGTCCCTGCGCCACAGTCTCACAATTCCCGCAACCACGAGCGCAAAGCCCGCGGGCAGCCACCACGGACCGTATTGCCGGACTGCGATGCGCAGGAACTCCGCGATCTGTTCGACGAAGCCTGCCTGGCTGCTCGCCAGATTTGCCTGATAAATCCACCCCGACACGTGCAGAAACAGCCGGTTCGCCGAATCCGGATCGCCCCAGTTCATCAGCGGCCCGCGCGACGCCGCGATCGGGAGGTACGCGTAAACCGCGAGGCCCGCAATCCCGGCCAGCGCGATCCGCAGTGCGTCGCGCCGTTGCACGCCCGGCCGCCGCGCCGTCCGCCACACAAGAAACGCGAGTCCCGGCACCCACACCAAGACCGTCACGTGGTGCACGCCGAGCGCGATCCCGAAAAGCACCGCGGCGACGATGAGCAGCGCGTCGCGCCGACGCCCCGCGAGCGCCTCGGCGCGCCATCGCAGCACGATGAACGCGACGAGCGCTACCATCAGCGTGTTGAGCGTGTAGACCTCCGCAATCGTTGCGAAGCTCCAGAACGCGCGCGAGAACGCGAGCATCGATCCGCCCGCCACAGCGGCGAGCACGGCCGCGGCCGGATCGAACGAGTCGACGGCCGCTGCCTCGTTCTTTCGCGGAGCGGCAAGGCGAGTGACAACCCTCGACCGCGCCACCTCGACTGCGGCCAGCGACGTCGCGCCGGCTGCCAGCGCGCCGAACAACGCCGAGGCGAAATTGACGCGCGCCGCGATCTCGCCTACCGGCACGCGCGTCGCGAGGTGCGCGAGCATCGTGTAGAGCGGAAATCCGGGCGGATGCGCGACGCCGGCCGTCCATGCAGCAACGATCAACTCGCCACTGTCGACGAGCGTCACCGTCGGCGCGAGGGTGAGGACGTAGATGCCGAGCGCGACGGCGGCGACTGAGACAGCTGTCAGATTGATCCGCATGAACGCCGGACAGATTCTCACAGATCCAATCCGCAATCAGCTGTGTTACATCGCACCAGCTCTGGTTTACCCTCTCACCTGACGCCTGCGTCCGAGGGAGAAGCCCATATGACCACCGCCACCCGCACTCGCCGAGCCGCCGATCTGCGGCACATGGTCGGCAACACGCCGCTGCTCGCCATCCGTTTCCGATACCGCGGCCAGCCGCGGACCGTGTACGCCAAGGCCGAGCACATGAACATCACGGGCTCGATCAAAGACCGCATGGCGCTGCACATCCTCCGGAGCGCATATCGCGAGGGCCGCATCGGCCCCGGTGACACCGTCGTCGAAGCTACGTCGGGCAACACGGGAATCTCGTTTGCCGCCATCGGCCGTGCGCTCGGCCACCCGGTAGTCATCTTCATGCCTGACTGGATGAGTGTCGAACGCGTCGCGCTCATCCGCAGCTTCGGCGCCCGCATCGTCCCCGTGAGCAAGGAGGAGGGCGGATTCCTTGGCAGCATTGCGAAGACGGAGGAGTTTGCGCGCCAGCAGCACCACGTCTTCCTGCCGAGACAGTTCTCGAACACTGCCAACGTCGACGCCCACGCGCAGACGACCGGCCCCGAGATCCTCGGACAGCTACAGGCAAACGGTCTCTCGCCCGATGCGTTCGTCGCGGGCGTCGGGACTGGCGGCACCGTAATGGGGGTCGGCGAATTCCTGCGCATCCACTGCCCGAACGTGCGCCTGCATCCGGTGGAGCCGGCCGAGTCGCCGACGCTGTCGACCGGCTGCAAGGTCGGACACCACCGCATTCAGGGAGTCTCGGACGAGTTCATCCCGCCGATCCTCGACCTCGCGTGCCTCGACGACGTCATCGCAGTGCACGACGGCGACGCGATCCTGATGGCCCAGATGCTGGCGTGCGAGCTCGGCCTCGCTGTCGGCATCTCGTCGGGCGCGAACTTCCTCGCGGCGCTGATGGTGCAGGACATGATGGGCGGCGAGGCCGTCGTGACGACGGTTTTCGCCGACGACAACAAGAAGTACCTGAGCACGGACCTGCTGCGCGAGGAGCCGGTCCGCGACGGCTACCTGACGCCCGACGTCGAGCTCGACGGCTACGAGGCCTTCCGCCGGGTGTGCGACACGTGCTTCGCGACGGATGATGAAGAGTAGACAGGATTTCAGGATTGTCAGGATTATCAGGATTCATTCAGGGTCATCGAACCCGATCGCCCACTTTGAGTGAATCCTGTTAGTCCTGATAATCCTGAAATCCTGTCCACTCTCCGGAGAAATGAAATGGAAATACCGCGGCTGGAAACCGAGCGCCTGATCCTCAGGGAGTGGCGCGAGGAGACGGATTTCGAAACGTATGCGGCGATGATGGCCGATGCGGACGTCATGCGTTTTCTTCTCGGCGAGCCGATGTCGCGCTTCGAGGCGTGGCGCTCGATGGCGTTCATGGTTGGCCATTGGACGCTGCGAGGATACGGCCATTGGGCCGTCGAGGAGCGCGCGACCGGACAGTTCGTCGGGCGCGTCGGCTTCCTGAATCCCGACGGCTGGCCCGGGTTCGAGATCGGCTGGACGCTCGCGCGCGAGCACTGGGGCAAGGGCTTCGCGACCGAGGCCGCGCGGCGCGCGCTGACCCACGCCTTCGACGAAATGGGACGCGATCATGTCATCAGCCTGATCGACCCCGACAACGCGGCGTCGATCGCCGTGGCGACTCGACTTGGGGAAACCCACGAAAGCGAGTTCGATCTCATGGGAAAACTCGTGCGGATCTACGGCGTCTCGCGCGAGCGCTTCGCCGAGGTCTCGGGCTAGCTCGTGGTCGAAACAGCGCGCCGTTCGGCTGGCCCGGGACGCAGCCGGGTCCCCTGACCCGGCCGCGTCTCGAGTTCAGTCAGCGATCGTCGTCTCCGTCGCCGCCGCCTTCGTCGTGGATGTCGCCATCGGGCTGGCCGATGTGACAGACCGAGCACTTGCCGTCGGCCCCGATCGATTCGGCCGATCCCTGCAGCTTGATCGGCTGCTTGTTGTCGATGCCAAGCTTCGATGGGTACCACGCGTGCGGACTGTTGTGGCACGCCGCGCAGTAGACGCCGTGGTGGCCGGTCGAGTCCTTGTAGAGGGGCTGGTTCGTCGTGAAGGAACCGCCGTGGCACTGTGCGCACGTCGGTTCGTCGAGCCACGGCTGGCGGCCGTCGCGGATGGTCGCCGCGACGTTGGCCAACGTGCCGTGACAGCGTTCGCAGTTCGGATTCGAGCCGTTCGCCCGCATCCCTTCGAGATTCGTCCGGAGGCACTTCGTCTGTGCGCCGGGATGACAGTCGTAGCAGGACGGCACGTTCGTGCCGAGCTGCGCGTGCCGCTCGTGCATTGCGAGCGACATGGACGGAACGCCGGGTTCGCCCGGTGTTCCAAGGGCGTTGTCTGAGTGACACGACGCGCACAGAACCGGCTGGTTCTGCATGAGATTCGTCCCGTCGCGCAGATCGTGAAGGGCCAGGATGTTGCCTTCAACGGTTCCCGTATTGATGCCGGGAGCCCCGACTCCGCCCGCGTCGTGGCAGTAGTCGCAATGAAGCTCGTCCGAAACGGGAATCGTCGCCATCGTCTTCGCGACCAGCCGGCCGGTATCGTCGAACACTTCGACAATGCCTCCCTGATACGGGTACGGCTGTCCCTGGTCATCGATCGGAACGGTTGGAATGCCGCGCGCTTCGTAGCGGTCGCCGACCATCGTCATCGTCCCGGAAAGACCATTGCCCGTGAGCCCGATGCCGAGAGGAAGGTCGACTCCGAATAGCGGGACGTCGTAGTCCCAGAAGTCGGTCTTGCCGGCAACGGTCGTGTTGTTGTTGATTGAGTAGCGCACCGTCACGCCAGACGTGACGATCCGCGGCGGACTGCCCCGCTTGATGACCTGCGCCTCCAGATTGTTGAACGGAGGCAGGATGGCCATCTGCTTGAAGCGCGGGCTGATGCAATGCATGCCGAGGTCGTTCCAGGCGATGACTATGTAGTTTGGAGCATTCGGACGCATGCGCTCAGGCGCCGCATCGGCCGTATCGATGAACGAGTTGATGCCGTCCGGAGCCGTAATGGCGGCGAAGAGCAATACGAGGGCAGAGGAGGCGAGCACGACACGTTTGATGAGTCGCATGAGTTCCTCCCGGAGTGTTGTGCGTGCGTGGATTTCATCCGGGCCCGACGGGAGCTGTCGAGACCGGCTTATCTATGGCTGTTTCGGTATGTACCGAATTGCTACGTCACATGTGGAGCGCCGGGATACGCGAAAAAATACATGCGACGTGTGGAATGCGGGCAGTGCGGCTCGAGGAGGCGAGAGTTGACAGGATTACAGGATTTTCAGGATTAACAGGATTCTTCAAGGCTATTGGCAGAACGCACACCTGATGACAGAAGCGACTCTGCAAAAGCCTAAAGACAATCCTTTCAATCCTGACAATCCTGCAATCCTGTCTACTCTCCCGCCCCGTCAGCGCGCCGGGATCACGCGGGCCCTCGCGGCGCGTTCGATGTCCGAACCGCGGTAGACGACGACGCGGAAGTTGCACTGGTCCGCGATCGCGATCCAGGTCTCGCCCGTCGAGGGGTCCGTGTAGGCGGCCACTTCGTCGGGCGAGCAGAAGTACCCCGGGGGGTTCACCATTCCGGGATTGACCAGGCCAGCGTCCACGCGCTTGCGCATCTCGAAATCCGGATTCGGACTGTCGTCGACGTCGAAATTGACTCGCGGCGCGTGACCGAAGAACCCCTTGTACGCCGTGGCCTTCAAACCTCGCTTCGCCGAATACCCGGGAAGATCCGTGTCCAGAATGTCGTCGACCGCGCGATCGAAGATATGGATGTGGCCTGCGGCTTCGTCGACGGCAAGCAAGTAGCCGGATGTCGTGGCGAGCCCCTCGACGACGCCAGCGAAAACCCCGGTACCCGTCTTGCGGCCTTCGCGATCGGGTATCGCACCCACCATACGTCGCGTGAACGCCCCCGTTTCGAGATTGAAGGCCTTGAGGACGAAGTCGGCTTCACTTGCGACGTACAGCAATCCCCGCGGTTCGTCGATCGCCATTCCCTCGCAGCGGTGGAGCGCCGTGTCGCCGTCCTGTAGCGTTCGCTCGAACTTCCACGTCGGGTCGGCCTTGCCGTCCGGCAGGTACCGGCGCACTTCCCATTTCTTCCCATCCGCAATGTAGAGGCGGTTCTTCGCATCCACCGCCATGCCGCCGAGCTTCCTGAAACCCTCGTCGCCGAATCGGGTGCCCACGAATTTGTACGGCGCCTTGCCGGGCGCCCCCGGCTCGAAGACATAGACGAGGTTCAGCTCGCTGTCGGCCACGTACACTGTCCCCGACGGTGCGACGGCCACGTTGGTGGCCTCTCCGCCCAGCTGCCTGGAGCCGAACTCGCCGACGCGCTCGCCGGTCTGGACATTCCAGATCTGAACCCGACGGTTCATCGAGTCGGTTACGAGAAGCAGCCCCGTCGCCGTGAAGTCGAGGCCGTCCGGCTGGTTGATGTCCGAGGGACGGGTTCCCGGATGGCCGCTGCCGAGCACGGCGTGTGGCTGGACGTCGATTCTCCATGCCTCACGCGACGGATCGGCTTCGGGTCCGCCTGGGGTCTGCGACCGGGCAGTCACCGTAAGGAACGGAATCACGAGCAGGAGGAGTGCGAGGGACAGTCCTCGTCTGGGGGCAACATCTATTCGGAAGATCATTGATTGTTCGTCGCACTTCGAAGGATGGGTGAGCTTGACCACGCGCGCGCCAAGAATAGCGGCAGAGTGGACAGGATTACAGGATTAACAGGACTAACAGGATACTTCATGGTTTTCGGCACGGCGCACGCCGTTGACCAGGACAATCCTGTTAATCCTCAAAATCCTGTCCACTCTCTCCCTCACGGCACGCCCGACCGTCTACTCCTGCGACGCCGACGGCTTCGCCTTCTTTTTCCGGCCGATCTGCTCTCTCAGAACCCGGACGCGGGTTTCAAGGATCGCGTCCATGGGTCGGCGCGCGCCACCGTCGAGCTCGACGTGCGCACGCTCCGTGGTCGACGAAACGAGCAACTCCTTCAGGTACGCGAACGAGAACCCGTCGGTCGCGGCGACCGCCGCTTCGACACCGTCGACCGACGCCCGCCAGTCCGGCAGCAAACCCTCATTCCACCGGTCGATGGCCACGCGACGCTCTGCGATGGCCGGCGGGCCGATCTCGTACTTCCGGTCGAAACGACCCGGCCGGTCGACGAGCGCCGGATCGATCTTCTCGGGGTAGTTCGACGTCGCAAGCACGAGCACGCCGTGGTTCGGCGCAAAGCCGTCGAGCTCGTTGAGGAAAAACGATCGGCTCTGCTTGTCCACGAGCGCGTCGAGGTCTTCGAGCACGACGATGCATGGCGCCGCCCGCCGGGCTCGCTCGAAGACTTCGTGCATGTTCGCCTCGGTGCAGCTCGGGCAGGACCGGAAACTCCGGATGTACAGGCACGCGACGCTGCTCGCGTTGACGAGCGCCTTGACCGTGTGCGTCTTGCCGTTGCCGGGCGCGCCCGTCAGCAGCACGCCGCGCTTCCACACGATGCCGTAGCGCTCGTAAGTCTCACGCGAGCCAAAGAACCTCGCCACGTCGTCGCGGATCTCGCCGAGCTGGGACTCGGGCAGGACGAGTGTGTCGAACGTCGCGCTCCGGATGGCCCGGAGCAACTGCGGATCCTTTTCCCAGTCACCATCCTGATAGACGAGCACTTCGCCGTGCACCAGGGCGCACCAGTCGCAGACTTCGCCGACGAATCGCTCGGCGATTGCGCGAGACTCGGCCGCAACCCAGAAGAACCTGGTTCGATAGCCCGAATCGGTCCACGTCAGGTAGACGACGTCCATCAAGTGGCCGTTCCAGAGCACCTGGAGCCATGCGTTCACGATCTTTCGATCGAACTCCTGGCGCCTGTTGCACCACTCCGCGGAAATCTGGTTGTACACGCCCGGGTCGCCGACGATTTCGCACTTCCCGGCTTCGGAATATTCGAGGAGGTCGAACGTGCTGTCCTCACCCTCGAGGATGGCGCGGTTCGGGAACAGGGCCGCGAGCCGCTGGCTGACGGTGTAGGCGATCGTGTCGTTCGGAAGCTCGAGCGCCTGGGTAATGAAGTTGTCCACGACGATGCACTTTCTGCGCGCGTGGGGGCTGTCCCACGAACGCGGATTCCAACCGTGATCGGATCAGAGACACGCGACGCCGCGCTTCAACGAAGCGGAGCACTCCAGCCCGGTTCACGGGCCGTGCGTCACAAGTCTCCCGGATACACCTTTAGTTCGCGGGCGGCCGAATGCGGCCGCA
Source organism: Blastocatellia bacterium (assembly GCA_016705245.1). Classification (GTDB taxonomy): domain Bacteria; phylum Acidobacteriota; class Blastocatellia; order UBA7656; family JADIYM01; genus JADIYM01. The sequence goes on from JADIYM010000017.1 coordinate 84,595, forward strand.
GCGGGTGCCTCACGATTGACTGGCGCGTATCCTCACAAGCATGGGTCTTCTCCCTGTCGCTCGTCCCGTGGCGAACTTCGGCAGGGTAGCGCGATCGCCATCATGCTGCAAGAGCAGACAGGATTTCAGGATTATCAGGATTTCTCGAAGAATCCTGTCAATCCTGTAATCCTGTCCACTCTACTCGTCCCTAGTCGCCGGACGTCTCGAGGGCCGCGGCCTTCGAGGCGATGACTTCCATCAGCTCGTTCCACGACGCGACGAACGACTTGGCGCCGTCCTCCTGCAGCTTCGCGGCAAGCGCATCGACGTCGATGCCCGCAGCCGCGATCTTCGCGATCTGCACTTCGCAGTCTCCGCCGTCGGCCGGGATAGCGCCGCCGACTTCGCCGTGATCGCCGAACGCCTTGAGCGTCGCTTCCGGCATCGTGTCGATCGTGTTCGGAGCCGCCAGCGCCTTCACGTAGAGGCTGTCGGGGGCGCTCGGGTCCTTGGTGCCCGTACTCGCCATCAGCAGCCGCTGCGGACGCGCGCCGAAGTTGAACGCACGCTGCCAGCGCTCGGTGCTCATCACCTCGAGGTACGCCTTGTAGCAGCGAATGCCCATCGCGATCCCGAGCGTGTTCTCGAGCTCGACCGGCACCTTGCCCTTGATCGGCGTGTCCCAGCGGCTGATGAAGAGCGACGCGACCGATGCCACGTACGGATTGAGCCCGGCCGCAATGCGCCGCTCGATGCCCTTCAGGTAGGCCTCGGCCGCCGCAAGGTAGTGCTCGCGAGAGAACAGGAGGGTGACGTTGACCGGAACGCCGTGGAAGATGGCTTCCTCGATGGCCGGCAGGCCTTCCGGCGTGCCCGGGATCTTGATGAAGAGGTTCGGGCGATTGCCGCGGGCGAACAGTTCACGGGCTACTCGTACCGTCTCGTCGGTGTCGTAGGCGAGCAGCGGCGACACTTCGAGCGATACGAAACCGTCGACGCCATTCGTCTGCTCGTGGATCTTCGCGAAGTGGTCGGCCGCGCGCGTGATGTCGTCGAGGGCGATGTCGAAGAACAGGTCCTCGCCGGACTTGCCGGCCTTGAGGCCCGCGCCGATCGCCGCGTCATAGGACGAGCTGTTCTTGATCGCGTTGTCGAAAATCGTCGGGTTCGACGTGAGTCCCGTGATCGAGAGGTCGTCGATGTAGGTCTGCAGCCCCCCGCTGTCGAGAAGGTCGCGCGTGATGTTGTCGAGCCAGATGCTCTGGCCCATGTCGTGAAGCTGTTGAGTCGCTTTCATTGTGGTGCATCTCCGGAGGGATTTCGAAAACCAGGCGTTTGCAGGATGACTCCGCTAGAGCAGTCGCACGGCGTCCCGCCGATCATAGCCGAAAGGCCTGATCGGTCCACCACAGCATGCGCCGAGTTGGATTTGACGGCAATCGGAGTACTCATTCCCGGACGATTCGCAACGCTGCCGCGTCACGAGACTGCGAACTCGCCTCTTGCGCGAAGCGCCTTGGAGTGCGGCGCGGAGCGCCGCTTTGGATTCCCTCCCGATTGAACCCTCCGCTCGAGGATCCAAAGCGGCGCTGCGCGCCGCACTCCAAGGCGCTTCGCGCAAGAGGCGAAGTTTTCGCTTTGCCCCGATGTCTGCGCGGGCGACAATGGCGCCACTTCCCACCCTTTGCTCCGCCGCGGCGCGAAGCCGGCCCTTCGCTATCGCTCGGGGTACTGGTTACCGCCCCAGGAACCGCTCGATCTGGCGGCGGTGACGGTGGATGTGCATCACGGCGTGCTCGAGCAGCTGCTCGACGTCGAACGTCTGCCCCCATCCGGTCTGGATGGTCGTCGCCTGGAACTTGTTGACCGGGGTGTTCCACCGCCCCTCGAGCGTGTCGACGGTGTACGCGAGCATCTCGTTCATTCGCGGCGTCACCTCGCGCCGCTTCATTTTCGTTTGCCTCTTGGCCCGGTGCTCGACCGCCCAGACGTTTCGCAGCATGCCGGCATAGTTGTAGCCGCAGACGACCACGTGCTTTGAGACGGTCTGCACCGACAGACAATCCGGGTTGGCCGTCTCCGGGTCGCGCACGGCCTCGAACTCCTCGTCGGTCATGCCATTGATGATCGCAAGCAGTTCGGCTGCGGCCCGTTCATACTCATCGATCAACGCACCGAGAGGTCCGTTTCGATAGGTCTTCGTCATTGCTTTCGTCATCGTCACTCCGAAGGGGTGATCTCGGAGCAGAGTCTATGCGCGCACCCGTTCCCAAACCAAGCGGCTGGAACGGCCGCAGCTTTCCGCCGGGGCCGGCGTCGAGCCGTTCCACCGTCTCGATGCTGAACTCCACCGACGGTCCGAGCATGTCGACCATCGCCTGGCGGCCGTCGACAATGTCGTTCGGCGACGCACCCGGCGTCGGCACGAGGCAAAGGACGAACCGGTCCTCCCGTTCCTGGACGAGATGAAACGACCGGATCCACAGCGCCGAGCGAATCGGAAACTGCCACGGATGAAGTGTCCGTCCGTCCGGCAACCGGAACACATCGACGATCCGCCCGCGCACTTCGCGAAGCGTCCCGCCCCGGTAGCCGCACGGACAAGCGTCCGGCCCCCGTACCGCGATGTCGCCGGTTCCATACCGGATCACGGGCACGGCGCGTGACAGCAGCGACGTCGCAACGACCTGGCCCTCCGCGCCATCACGCGCCGGCAGTCCATCACTGCCGATAATCTCGAGGGCGACGCCGGACGCGACGTGATAAAGACCGGACACCGGACACTCGCTAGCCATCACGCCGAACTCGCACGCGCCGAAGATGTCGCGGATCGGCGCGCCGAATGCCTCACCGATGCGTTGACGCATCCCGGGTGTCAGCGTCTCGCCACCGGTCGTCACGTACCGCGGTCGAATGGCCGTGTCACCGGCATCGAGCGCCATCTGCGCCGCCCGATCGATCGAGTTCGACATTCCGTCGATGATCGTCGGTCGAAACGCCCTGAGGATCGCGAGCGCCTCGTCGCCGGGCAGTCGCGAATCCACCTTCCTCTGCATGTAGAGGTGCGTACTCTCGAGGACGGCCAGAAGCATCCGGTCGCCGGCCAGCAGCGGCCTCGGCGTCCGGAATCGCACCCGCCGGTCGCCCGGTCGAACACCGTAACCGATATCAACGCGCCATCGAGCGAGTTGCCGTCGAAATTCGTCGAAGGGTGAATTCCGGATCGAGGCCGGCTGTCCCGTCGATCCGCTCGTGATTCGTTCGAGAAGACGCGACCGGTCCACGCCCCTGGCTATGAATTCGTCGGGTTCGCGCTGGAGGTCGGCTTTCGTCGTGATCGCGAGCGGAGCAAGGTCGGCAACCGACCGTACGTCCTCCGGCTTCAGACCGCACTCGTCGAAGATTCGCCGGTAGTGCTTGACGTTCGCGTACGCGTGGCGGACGAGGCGTCGCAGTGGCGAATCGGGCCGGGGTGAGTCTGGGTTCAGCATGGGCGTCGTGGATTGTCCATGAAATTGCACGGCCGTGCACGGAACTGCCACGCGCCGTCTGTGACGCCGTTACCCGTGGATTGCGAGACTCGGTGCCACTGTGACTCCGTGGCTCGGTGTGCGAAGCTCTCCCGCGGGAGAAGAGAGCTGCGCACACCGAGGCGCTGAGACACGGAGCACCGAGAAATGACCCTCACCCCGGAACACGGACGCCGCGCCCTCGCCAAAGTCACGCGGCGGCTCATCCCGTTCATCTTCGTCCTCTACGTAGCGAACTACATCGACAGGGTGAACGTGAGTTTCGCCGCACTCGGCATGAGCGCCGACCTTGGACTGTCGAGCACCGCCTACGGCTTCGGCGCCGGGATCTTTTTCGCGGGCTACATCCTCTTCCAGATTCCGGCGAACCTGATCCTGGTGCGCTTCGGCGCGCGCCGCTGGATCGGCACCATCGTCGTCGCGTGGGGGCTCGTCGCCGGCGCGATGGCGTTCGTACGGACGCCGGAGGAGTTCTACGTCCTGCGATTCCTGCTCGGGTTCGCCGAGGCCGGATTTTTCCCCGGGATGATCATGTACCTGACGCTCTGGTTCCCGGCATCGGAGCGGGCGAGGTCGGTGTCGCGCTTCATGACGGCCATTCCCATCGCCGGCATCATCGGCGGACCGCTTGCCGGGGCGTTGCTGAGTCTCGACGGCGCGATCGGAATCGCCGGCTGGCGGTGGCTGCTGTTCCTCGAGGCGGCGCCGTCGGTTCTGCTTGGAATCGTCGCCTTCCGTTACCTCACGGACCGGCCGGCGGATGCGACGTGGCTCGAGCCCGAGGAGCGCGCGTGGCTCGATGGCGTGCTCCGCGACGAAAAAGAAGCCGTCGTCGAGCGCTACGACGGCTCGTCGCTTCGGACGCTCGCGAACGGCACGGTCTGGGCGCTGTCGCTGCTCTGGCTGCTGATGGTGCTGCCGTATTACGGCACGACGCTCTGGCTGCCGCAGCTCATTCGCGAGCAGGCGACGCTCTCGGACTTCACGGTCGGACTCATCGCGGCCATTCCTCCGCTGGTTGGGTGCGCGGCGATGATCCTCGTCGGCGCGAGCTCGGATCGTCGGCGTGAGCGGTTCCTCCACATTGCAGTACCGCAACTCGTCTGCGCTGCCGGGCTCGGACTGCTGGCGGTATCCTGGTCGCTGCCGGTGACGGTTCTCGGACTGACCCTGGCCGCGGTCGGCGCCAACGCCGTCGCCGGACCCTACTGGGGACTGCCGCCGCGCTTTCTTTCGGGCGCGGCCGCGGCGAGCGCCATCGGCCTGATCAACATGGTCGGCAGCATTGGCGGCTTCGTCGGACCCTACGCCCTCGGCGCCGTGAAGGACCGCACCCAGGGCTTCGGTCCCGCGCTGCTCGCGCTCGCGGCCATGGCCGTCGGTGCTTCCGTACTCGTGATGCTCCTCAAGCGCGCCCGGCTGTTGAGAGAGTAGACAGGATTACAGGATCAACAGGATTTTCGTGTTAATCCTGAAAATCCTGTAATCCTGTCCACTCTTCTCCCCTACAGCCTCTCGAACCGCGCCTGGAAGAAGCGCAGGTACTTCGGCTCGTACACCATCTTCAGTCCCGTCGCCGATTCGCGCGCGTCGAATACGGCCTTTACCGATTCGGCCACGACGTCCATGTGCGCCTGCGTGTAGACGCGGCGCGGGATCGTCAACCGCGTCAGCTCGAGCTTCGGATAGCGATGGTCACCCGTCACCGGATCGCGGCCCGCGCTCGCGACACCTCGCTCCATCGAGCGAATGCCCGAATCGAGATAAAGCTCGGCCGCAAGCATCTGCGCCGGAAACGCCGACTGCGGCAGGTGCGAATAAAACGCCCGCGCGTCGAGGAAAATCGCGTGCCCGCCCATCGGGTGCACGATCGGGATCTCCCAGTCCGTCAGCAGCTCGCCGAGGTACCGGACCTGCCCGATCCGCGACCGGATGTGGTCGTCCTTCACCGACTCGGCAATGCCGATCGCCATCGCTTCGAGGTCGCGCCCGCAAGTCCGCCGTACGTGTGCAGTCCCTCGTACACGACGACCAGGTTGCGCAGCTCCTCGAAGAGCGACTGGTCGTTGACCGCTACCCACCCGCCGATGTTCACGAGCGAGTCCTTCTTCGCGCTCATCCACGCGCCGTCCGTGTAGCTGCAGAACTCCTTGAGGATCTCGGCGACGGACTTGTCCGCGTAGCCCGGCTCGCGCTCCTGAATGAAGAACGAGTTCTCGACCATGCGCGTCGCGTCGAGATAGAGCTTGATGCCGTGGTGGTCGCACAGCGCACGCAGCGCCTTGACGTTGGCCATGCTCACCGGCTGGCCGCCGGCCATGTTGACCGTGCCCGCCAGACTGACGTAGGCAATGTTCTCAGCACCGTGCGTCGCAATGACGGCCTCGAGCTTCTCGAGGTCGATGTCGCCCTTGAACGGATGCAGCACCGCCGGATCGTGCGCCTCGTCGAGGATGACGTCGATGAAGATGCCGCCCGCGAGCTCCTGATGCAGGCGCGTAGTCGTGAAATACATGTTGCCGGGGACGTATTGCCCCTTCTTGATGACGGCCTGGCTGATGAGGTGCTCCGCGCCGCGACCCTGGTGCGTCGGGACGATGTGCTTGTAGCCGTAGAAGTTCTGGACGGCCTCCTCGAGACAATAGAAGTTGCGGCTGCCGGCGTAGGCTTCGTCGCCGCGCATCATGCCTGCCCACTGCACGTCGCTCATCGCGTTCGTTCCGCTGTCGGTGAGCAGGTCGATGTAGACGTCGTCGGACTTGAGCAGGAAGGTGTTGAACCCGGCCTCGGTGAGCGCCTTCTCACGCTCCTCGCGGGTTGTGACGGTGAGGTGCTCGACCATCTTGATCTTCCAGGGCTCGGCCCAGGAACGGCGACCGAACTGCTGGCCCATCGTTTGTGGGAAGGGATCTGTCATGGGAATTTGCTCCTTCAAGGGGAGATTGGCCTCCAGCAGCGACGAAAAAACGGTCGTGCCGAACCGGGCGCGCGATGGTCGCTGAACGGACCATGGAGCTTCGTGCGCGCACTCCGGGCCACGGGGCTAGGCTACCTGATTGGCGGCGAGGAGTGGACAGGATCAGCAGGATTTTCGGAGGATTCACAGGATTCTTCCCTGGACTTGTCTCGCAAGGAACACAATTCGTGGAATGGAAGAAAGATGATTCCCGTGAATCCTCTGAAAATCCTGATGATCCTGTCCACTCACCTAAGGCTTCGCGACGGCGTTGCGTGTGGCACGCCAGAAACGCATTAGAAATCCTTTAGATCGCCCTAAAGAGTTTGGCGGGCCATAAACCCTACTGTGCTCCTCAGACAAGGAGTCACACCATGAACACAACCTCTCATTTCAGCCCTCGAACCCGACAGTCCCTGGCCACGGGCGCGTTCCTGCGCCTCGCGATCATCACCGTGCTCATCGGGTCGCTCGGGGCAATCGCGGCCGCGACAATCGCCTCCGGAGACGTCGAACGGCCGATGACATCGACCGTATTCGCCGGCGCCGGCGACATCAACGCGGTCGTGACACAGTACCGGGAGGCACTTGGCGGACCTGACAACGGCGGACAGCCGGGAACCATCCTGCCCGGGTACCGCGAGTTCAACTGGGACTCCGTGCCGGACGAGTTCGCGGCGCCGAACTTCCTGCCTGGCGATTTTTTCAACGGGACGGCCGAGCCTCTGGCCCGTGGCGCGATCCTCTCGACGCCCGGCGATGGCGTGCAGGTCAGCGCCGACAGTGACAACCCGACGAATACTCCGGTCCGGTTCGGTCACGTCAACCCCACGTATCCGGCCCGCTTCAAGACGTTCAGCGACGAAAGGCTCTTCTCGCCGATCGGGAGCAACATCGTCGACCTCACGTTTACCGTTCCGGGAACCCAGACACCGGCCCTCGTCGATGGGTTCGGCGCGGTTTATACCGATGTCGGAACGCGGAAGACCTCGTTCCGGTACTACGACCGGCAAGGACGGCTCCTCGGCACGTTCAAGGTGCCGAAGTCGCAGAACGGGTTGTCGTTTCTCGGTGTGAAGTTCGATTCGCCGGTCATCGCCCGGGTGCGGATCAAATACGGCACGGCGCGGCTCGGGCCGAATGACAGCTCGACGAAGGACGTTGCCGTGATGGACAACTTCATTTACGGAGAGCCGGTTGCGGCGTCGTCGGTGGCGGGGGAGTGAGAGTGGACAGGATTACAGGATTACAGGATTCATGAAAAGAGATAAATCCTGCTAATCCTGCAATCCTGTCTACTCTCCTACGGCTTCGTCTCGACAGGCAGCTCGGCGCGGCGGCTCCAGTCCTGGAACGAGCCGTCGTAGAGCCGCACGTCGTAGCCGAGGTACCTTGCCGCGAAGTAAACGACCGTTGCCTGCTGGCCGATGTGGCAGTAGGGGACGACCGTATCCCTTCTCGCGGCGCCGGCATCCGCGAGCAGTTTCTGCATCGCGGCCCGCTCGACGAACGTCAGGGCGGGCTCGACGACGAGTGACTCGAACGGCAGGCTTGTGGCGCCCGGAATGTGCCCGGCGCGCATTTCGTCCCCACTCGCCGTGCCGTCGTAGTATTCGGTGTTGCGTGCGTCGATTAGCGCGACCTTCGGCTTGCCGGCGTTCGCCTTCACCCACGCGGCGTCGACGACCAGATCGCGACGCGGCTTCGAGTGAATCTGCCCGGCTTGACCACCGGCACCTCGGCCGTGACGGGATGGCCGGCGGCCTTCCACGACCGCATTCCCCCGTTGAGAACCGAGGTCCTGTCACCGGCGCCGATCGAATCGAGGATGAAGTAGATCCGCGTCGTCGGCGACACCCAGTCTTCGCCGAAGTAGACGACGATGCGCGAGTCGTCCGAGATCCCGAGCTTCTCGAGGGCGGCGTCGAGCACATCGATCGGCGGCAGCTCGAGGAAAAGCGCTCCCTCGGCCCGCGGCAATGACAGGTCCGCCGTCGCGACGTGACGGGCGCCGGGAATGTGCGCGGCGTCGTAGCCCTCGCGCGGCCCGACGTGGAGAACGACGAGCTTCCGGTCCTTCAGATGGCTCGCGAGCCACTCGGCGGAAACGATCATCGATTCGCGATTTCCCGCTCGCGCGTTCAGCGGCACGAAGATGATTGAGAGGATGACGGCTACGGCAAATCGCTTCATGACGGCCTCCACTGGAGAGTAGACAGGATTGCAGGATTTTCAGGATTTACAGGATTCTCCATTCTTCCTTGCATCAATACGCGCCGCTTCTGAGTCGGTTACCCAACAGACTCCTGTCAATCCCGTAAATCCTGAAATCCTGTCCACTCTCCCTCCGTCTTGCGCGGTTGAATCGATCGGACTACTTTTGTAACCTCCGTCACCCCCGACCGATGCATAACGGCCCCAACGGATCCGTCCTCCTGCGTCACACGACCGAGGCGCTGCCGACGCACCTCATCGTGGTGAACCTCGACCCGCGTCTGCACGACGCCATCGAGGAAATGGCCGCGTTCCTGCCCGCGTTCGGCGTCACGATCCTGCATGTCCACGACGGTGAAGACGCCACCGTCCGCATCTCCGAGATCAACGAAGCCCAGATGATCCGGATGATGCCCGACCTTTCGTCCATCGACCTTGGCGACCCGTACCCGTGGGCGCGCGCGACTTATCGCTTTCACCGTCCCGCGCTCACGCACGCCCTGCGCACTGCGTTCAAGTCGTGGGCTGACGACAGGAAGCAGGACCGGACCGTTTTGCTCTTCGCCGGAGCTCCCCGCACTCCTGTCGAGGCCGCCCTGCTCGGCGAGCTGCCACTCGATGCGCAGGCACTTTTCTATCGTCGATGCGGCGCGCTTCCGCTCGTCCTCCGCTTCCTCATCGCGCCGAGGCGTCCGCCGGAGCTCGAAGCCGACCTGCCGCTGGCGCATCTGCTCGCCGACCTCGAGCAGACGTATTTCACGCTTCCCGACTACCCCGAACCGTTCGAGCCCCACGCCGACATCGACAGACCATCCGCCAGTCCCTTCGACACGACCGTCTGGATCGACGGCGAAGACGGCACCGAGCTCGTCCACCTGTTGAGAGCCCTGCTGAAGATGCACGGCGAAGAGAACGAGCGCCTCTCCGCCAATTTCCCTGCCGAGCGCGCCGCCGGGCGCGCGACAAAGGCGTCGCCGCTCGACGAGGCCCTCGCTGCCGACGCGCACATACGTTCCATCGACTGGCTCGCCTTCTGCGCGCCGCATTTCGCACCGCGTCTGTGGTCCAGCGGAGTGCCGGCGCTGGCTGCCGTGCTCGACATGGACCACGAACCCCGACGAAAGCGCGACCCGTACGCCACGATCGGCCGTTACGAACGTGAGCGGAACTGGGACGCGAACCTGCTGGTGCAGACCTACCTGAGCCAGCTCGACCATCCGCGGCCCGCATACGAAGACCTGATGCGGTCTGACTTCCCGTACCGGTTGACCGACGAAGACCGGCCGTCGAAGCTGGAGATGGCGCGCCACCTTTCGGACCTTGGCGAGTTCGAGCGCGCGGCGGCGATCGGCGAGGAGCTGCTCGAGGACGATCCGCACCACCGGTTGCTGAACCGGATGCTCGGAGCGGACCTCTACATCTCGGGTCATCGCGAGCGCGGCAGCGAGGTCCTGCGCCATTGCATCGCGCTGACCGAAATCGATCCAACGCTTGCCGAAGCCGAGCGCGCCGACGAGATCGCGACGCTCTACCACCTGATGCGCGACGAGGTCGCGGCGATCTCGGGGTATGAGCGGGCGCTCGAAGCCGACCCGCTCAATTCGCATGCGTACGAGGGGCTCATCCTCATCCACCGGGCGCGGGGCGAAACGGGGCTCGCGGATCATTGGCTTCAGGTTGCGCAGCGCAGGGAGCTCGACCTGCCGCTCGTCACTGGCGACGACAGGATCGAGGGATCGTTCGAGGACGAGCCTACGACCGAAGCCAAGGCGAGAGGCACTGGCGAGCTCGCCAAGTCTCGCGAACGTCGCTCGAAGTGGTGGAACTTCCTGAAGCGGTGAAGAGGAGAGTTGACAGGATTGCAGGATTTTCCGGATTAACAGGATCTCTCGAAGGAAAGGGACATAGTTCAACGTCCTCAAGAGTAATCCTGACAATCCTGATAATCCTGAAATCCTGTCAACTCTCGTAGAATGCGCCGGTGATCATGCCCTTCCGCTCGGACACCGGCCGTCAGACGGTCGTGCTCTACGGCGCGCAGCTCGCCTCCATGGCGCTGAACTTCGCCTTCACGATCGTCGTCGGCCGCGCGATGTCGCAGGACGACTTCGGCGTTTTCTCGTTCTGCGTCTTCTCGATCGTGATCTTCGCGGGTTACCTCTTCGAGTTCGGCGTCTTCTCTGCCGGCGCGCGCCTTCTCGCCATTGCGGCCGACCGCGCCGAGGAGCGGCGCCTTCTCGGCGCGCTCGCCGTGACGGGATTGGGGATCGCGGTGGCTTTCGCGATCACAGTCGCGCTGCTCGGCCCAGCGGTCGACGCTGCCCTCGCGCGCTTCGGATACGGCGACACGTCCGTCGCTCAGATACTCGTCGTCGTCGCGCCGCTGGCGATGGGGGTCCCGCTTCAGCTGCTCGTCGAACAGGCCTGCCTCGGCACGAACCGCATCGGCGCGCTTGCCGCGCTGCGCCTCGCGCTGCCGGTCTCGAGCATCTCGATCGTCGCGGTGCTCGTCGTTTTGACGGGCGGCCTGTCGGCCCGCGCCGGCGTCGCGGCCTACCTGGGCGGACTGCTCGTTTCGGCGACGGTCGTCGGTCTCTGGCTCGGCCCCTCGTTCGCGGTCCGGCGCGAGGACTTTGCCCGGATCGGCGGGGCGGTCCGCGAGTTCGGCTTCGATCTCTACCTCGGCCGGATCGTCTCGATCATGTCGGTGCGGCTCGACCAGCTCCTGATTCCCTACTTCGTTGGCCCGAAGCGCTTCGGCGCTTACAGCATCGCGCAGCGGATCTCCGAGCCCGTATCGGGCCTCGCGCGCGCGATGGCGACCACGCGCTTCAAGGCATTCGCGACCGAGCCTGAGGTCAATCTCGGCCTGGTGCGGTGGAACATCGCGCTGCTCGCGGCCGGATCGACGGCGCTGGCAACCGCGGGGCCGTGGGTGATCGTCATCGCTTTCCAGGGCAAGTTCCACAACGCACTGCCCCTCCTGTTTCCTTTCGCGATCGCCGCGCTGTTTGCCGGATTGCTGCAGCCATACAATATCTTTCTGACGGCGCGCGGGGCGGGGCGGTCGCTGCGCGACCTTGCGCTAGTCATCGGCGTGCTGAATCTGGTGGGCCTGTTCGTCTTCACGCGGCGCTACGGACTCGCCGGAGCCGCGTGGTTCGCCGTCGCCTCGATGGCGGTGAACTTCGTTTTGCATCTGTACGCCTATCGGCGCCTTCTGCGACAATCAGGGCCTTCGGAAATCGCCGCGAGCTCCTGAATACGCGCCGGTTTCGCTGGGGCTTCCCGTGTATGACCACGACGGTGTCTGAAATCAAGCGACGGACCCGCGAGCAGTGGGGCAACGATCCGTGCGGCGCCATCCACGGCGACGGGTACGAGATCGGCTCGCGCGAGTTCTTCGACAACGTCGAAGCGCACCGCTACGACGTCTACGCGCCTTGGATGCGCGAGGTGATGGAGTTCGACGGCTTCGCCGGCAAGGAGCTGCTCGAGGTCGGATGCGGCATGGGCTCGGACCTGCTGCAGTTCGCGCGCGGCGGTTCGATCGTCACGGGCCTCGATTACACTCCCCGGTCGGCCGAGATCTCGCGACGGCGGTTCGGCGTGTACGGCGTGCCGGGAACGTTCCTGATCGGCGATGCCGAGAACCTGCCGTTCCCCGACGGCTCGTTCGACGTCGTCTACTCGAACGGAGTGCTGCACCACACGCCCGACACGCAGCGCGCGATCGACGAAGTGTTCCGCGTGCTGCGGCCCGGCGGCGTGGCGAAGGTGATGTTGTATCACCGGCGCTCGCTCTACTACTGGTTCGTGATCATGTTGCGATTCGGCATCCTGCGCGGCGAGCTCGCGCGGTCGTCGCCGGAAGAGATCATGAGCCGCTACGTCGAATACAGTGAGACGGGCGCGTTGCCGCTCGTGCGGGCGTACACGCGCGACGAGGTGGACCGGATGTTCGGGAAGTTCGCCCAGCGGCGGACGGACGTGCGCCAGCTGACGCGCGCCGAGTTGCACGTGCCGAGGGTCGTGCCTGATTCGTTCATCGACGCGCTTGGCAGCCGGTTCGGCTGGAACGTCATCATGACGGCGCGGAAGTGACCGCGGAGCGCGTGTGAGAGCCATCCTGCTCGACCTCGCCGGCGAGGCCGGACGCGCGCGGGCGTGGGTCGAGGACGCTTCGCCGGGCGCCAGTGTCGACGTGCTCGACAAGGCCGAGCTGAAGGCGGGTGGCAAGCGCGAAGTCCTCGCGAGGATCCGGTCGCGCGGTCGTTCGGAGCTGTTCGGGATCTTCTGCAACCGCCTGGACCTGCAGCCGTCGCTCGTGCCGATGATGGTGTTCGGACTGCTCGCCGGCGCGCGACGTGTGCGCGTGGGCGACATGGAGGGTCGGTCGGTGGAACGTGGATGGGCGGGCGTCGCGCTCGTCGAACTGCCGAAGCTCGCGGTGGAGTTGCTGGTCGGTTACGGCGCGGTTGTTCCGCTGGCGTGGCTGTCGACGTGGTGGCTGGGCGCGCGAGCCCGCCGCCGCGGCCATCGGAGGCCGAATGATGGTCCGCTCGACATTCTCTACCTGCGGGCGACACCGGCGGCGACGTCGGCGGTCGGCGGTTCGACGAGCCACGTTGCCGGCACGGTAAACGCGTTTGCGGAGATGGGGCATCGCGTGCGGTTCATCGCAAACGACCAGCTGCTGGAGGTGGATCACGACGTGATGCCGCTCGACGTGGTGCCGCCTGACGCGCGGTTCGGAACGGTGCGCGCGATCTTCGAGGTGTGGAACAGCCTGCGGTTCGGGTGGCGGGCGAAGGCGATCGCGCGTTCGCGTCCGGCGCCGGATCTCGTCTACCAGCGATACAGCCGCTTCAACGCGGCGGGCGTGCTGCTGGCGGTCGCGCTCGACCGTCCGCTCTGTCTCGAGTTCAATGGCTCGGAGGTCTGGGTCGCGGAGAACTGGGATCCCGTCGGACAGCGGCTGCTGCTCGCGGCGATCGAGCGGTTGAACCTGCGTGCGGCGGACCGGGTCGTCGTTGTCTCGGACGTGCTGGCCGAAGCGTGCGCGAAGGCGGGCGCCGACCGCGAACGCATCGTCGTGAACCCGAACGGCGCGGACGCCGATCGGTTCCGGCCGGGCGTCGGCGGCGCCGAGCTGCGCGCGCGGCTGTTTCCCAAGCGCGAGGTTGAGGCGGCCGCCGACGGGGTGACTGAACAGGGTGACGAGATCATCGCCGGTTTCCTCGGCACCTTCGGACCGTGGCACGGCGTCGACGCCCTTGCCGAAGCGATCGTCAAACTGCCCCGCGACATACCCGTTCGGTTTCTGCTCGTCGGCGACGGCGACCGGCGGCCTGGCGTAGAGCGGCGGATCGCGGAGGGCGGCGTGACGGATCGTGTGGTGTTCGCCGGGCGGATTCCGCACTCGGAGGTGCCGGCGTATCTCGACGCGTGCGACATCCTGCTGTCGCCGCACGTGCCGATGCCCGACGGCAGTGCATTCTTCGGCTCGCCGACGAAGCTCTTCGAGTACATGGCGATGGAGAAGGCGATCGCCGCGAGCCGCCTCGGCCAGATCGGCGACGTGATCGAGGACGGCGTCTCGGGCCTGCTGCTCGAGCCGGGCTCGGTCGACGAGCTAGTCGCGGCGATCGAGAAACTCGCCGGCGACGCCGAGCTGCGCGAACGCCTCGGTCGCGCCGCCCGCGCGACGGTCCTCGAGCGCTACACCTGGCGAGCAAGCGCCAAGCGGGCAACGGATTTCGCGACCGCTCCGCGGTCGGAGCAGACCATCAAACGAGCAACGGACTGCCCGTATAGAAACGGATGAACACAGATCAGAACCTCTCTCTCTGATCTGTGTTCATCCATTCAGATCTGTGTCAGCCGAGGTCCTTCTCTTCGCAGTCGGACGACCGTCGCGCGGCCGGAGGGATCTGACACCCGGAGGAAGCGGATCGCGCCGTCGGGCCAGGAATCGGCGAGGGTCATCTCGCCGATCCGGCCCTTCTGGACGAGTCGGGTACCACCCCGCCCGATCTTCGGCGGCGACGCGAGCGTCACCCACGCTCCCGTCGCGTCCGTCAGCTCGAGCAACGACCCGTCCGCGAACGACACCGCGGCCCCCGCCGCGAGGTCGATTCTCATCTTCTTCCCGATCCGGAAGCGAGCGCCGGCGAGATCCGCCGAGCTCATCGGAACGTCAAGCGTCGCATCACCCATCCGCACGCCAAAGTCCGGTCCGATCAGGTCCGGGTTCAGCCTGCCCTGGCCGGTCAACACCCACCCCTTCAGGTCGACGATCGCCCGAAACGCACGGCGGTAGATCAGTCGGACGTCGACGCGAGCCGCGGCGTCCGCCTCGGGCACGTCCACGACATAGCTCGACCAATCCGTCGCGCCCGCCGGAATCCGGTTGTCCGACTTCACGGCCGTCGCTTCCGTGAAGAACACGTTGTCGTTCACGCCGTCCGTCAGCACCTTCGTGAATCCGCGGCCCGGAAGCCCGGCATAATACCCGGCTCCCGGGTCGCCGGAGCCGGCCCACACCGGCACCGTCTCGGACGCGTCGAGGTCGAACGGCAGCCCCACGCCATCCGGGCTCGTCGCATCTACGAGAAGAATCATGTTGCGCGTAGTCACGCCGCTCGGCACCTTGTGGCCGGTGCGGTCGTTCGTCACCGCCGCGTGGATCTCGACGCGCGATCCACTGCGTATCGCGATCACCCGCACCGTAGCCGCGTTCTTTACATAGTCGTCGGTCGTTCCCTGGAACTCGTGCGCGTGGAGCTGCGACGGATCGCGCACGACCACCCCGAACGACTCGGCCGCCGTGGTCGCACCGTTCGGGCCCATGTGACACGACTGGCACGTGCGGTAACCCGGCCCCGGCTGGGCGTACGGGCTGTCGGCCCACTCCGAATACGTCGCTTCGCTCTCGACAGAGCCTTCCTCGAGATAGTCGCCGTCGAAGTCGTGGTCGCTGTTGTCTTCGTGGCACGCCGAGCAGAGCAGGCTCGACGCGTGCAGCTCTGATCGGCTCGCTCGCATCTGGCCCGGAAACAGCGGAGCGGCGTCGGGCAGCGTGCCGAACGCCAGATCAGGGGCGCTGCGCGACATCGTCATCGCGAGCACGCCGGGAAGATCCTCGTGGATGATCCCCGACGCCTTGTGGCAGAGGTCGCAGCTGACCCCGAATTCGTAAGCCTCGCCCGAGACGGCGGCGAAGTCCGTGTGGTCGCCGGGATTGGGCGCCGCCGCGACGGGCGCGTGGCACTCCGCGCAGTCGCCGTGCAGCTCCGGATGCGCGCCCTTGAACGTGTAGCCGTTGCCGCCGGTGCCCGGCGTGCCGCTGCCGTCGTAGAGGTCCTTCACCCACGTGTTCTTCGCGGCGTTGCGATGGCCGGCATCCTGCCACTCGTCGTAGTAGCGCTGGTGGCAGAGCCTGCAGTCCTCGGGCGACCGGAAGACGTATTGTGGATCGTCGGTGAGCGGCACGGCGTCGAGCCGGAACGCGATCCCGGAATCGCCCGCGAGCACCGACAGTCCGCGGCTGAAGTACCCTGGCTTTGTCGCCGCAACGACCACGACCTCTCCGGGCTCGCGCATTGCGACGAGCGTGAAGTTGCCGTCCACATCCGACATCGTCGATTCGGTCAGGCTCGCCTGGACGTGGATGTCGGCGCCATCAACGGGCGCACCAGTCAGGTTGTCGACGACGGTGCCGCGAATCGGGACGCCGGCGGCGCGCTGCGAGGGTGGCAGCTCGAAAAAAACCACCCAGGCGAACGCGCCGGCAACGGCGCCGAGAACGATATTGCGTACTGCCGATCGGGACGGTCGAATCACGCACGGGAGTTTCGCCGGTTCTGGGCGCCGCGTCTGTGACACGGGTCACGGATGCACCTCTTGCGCGAAGCGCTTTGGAGTGCGGCGTGGAGCGCCGCTTTGGGTTCCCGTTGCAATTCCCCGGAATCCTCGGGAATCCAAAGCGGCGCTCCGCGCCGCACTCCAAGGCGCTTCGCGCAAGAGGTGAGGCGCACGTGACATTCGTCACTGACGACGCCGGACCCGCGGCGTAGGTTGGAGCTCATGAGTCAACCCGCACCCCATCAGGACGAATCCGCGGCGCCGAGTTTCATGTCGCTGCTCGACGTGCACGATCGACTCGACGAGCTCTTTCTCCGCCATCAGGAGGCCGTCCTCCTCTTCGACGTCGAACTTTCGCGCGCCACGCTCGACGACTACGAACGAGAGCTCGTCGAGCACATGCGGTTCGAGGAAGACGCGCTGTTTCCGATCTACGAACGCGCGCTGCCGATTGCAGGCGGCGGCATCGACCTCTTCCGCAACGAACACCAGAAGCTGCTCCGGTACGTCGCCGGCATCCGGAAGTCGTTCGAGACCCTCCGGCCGCGGGAGACTGGCGGGCCGACGCGCATCATCGAACTGCTCGACTTCGAGGCGAAATTCAAGAATCTGCTGAAACATCACGACCTGCGGGAACGCAACATCCTTTATCCTGTCCTCGACCGCGTGGCCTCGCCAGCCGAGACGCGCGCGCTACTCTCGCGACCTCCCGCCGAAGCCTGATTCTCCGGGGGCTCCAAACGACGACATGGAGTTCGAGCTCACGACGACGCACGGCACAACCGTCTGGCGCGGCGAGGCGCCTTCGCTCGCTGCTGCCGTCGAGGAGGCTGCGCGCGCGGGCGCGTCACTCGACGATCTGGACCTCCACGGGGCGGACCTGCACGCGGCGAAGCTGTCCGGCGTGTCGCTTCGCGGAGCGGATCTCTCGTGCGCGGACCTGACCGAGGCTCATTTCGAGGAGGCGTGCCTCTCAGGCGCTCGACTCGACCACGCGTGCCTGTTCAAGACGAGGATGAAGCGCGTGTGGCTCGACGGCGCGTGCCTCGACGATGCGGACATGGCGAAGGTGCGGCTCATCGAGGCGGATCTGACCGGCGCGAGCCTCGCGCGAGCAAACCTGTCGGGCGCTGCGGTAATGTGGGCGGCGCTCACTCGGGCGCATTTCGAGGACGCCGTGCTCGACCGGGCGTGCCTTAAGGGCTCGGTGCTCCGCAACGCGGTGTTGCGCGGAGCGTCGCTGCACGCAACCAACCTCCTGACGGCGGATCTCTCGTTTGCCGACTTTACGGGAGCGGATCTGGTTGGCGTCGAATGCGTGGGTGCGATCGTGACGGGGGCGATCTTCGACGAAGGCGTCGCTGAGACACTGGAGGGCACGGTAACGGAAGCCTGATGCGCACGATGCCTGTTGTCCCCGTTTTTTGAGCCGCCAGCGGTAGCGAGCGTCCCACGGACGGTCGATCGGATCCGATCAGTTTCGTAGTTCCGCAACGACGGGTCTGCGGGTTCAGGCACCGTCCGTGGGACGCTCGCTACCGCTCGCGGCTCAAAAAACGGGAGCCCGGCGGAGCGTCCTGCCGGGTTCATGAGCCGCGAGCGGTAGCGAGCGTCCCACGGACGGTCGATCGGTTCCGATCACTTCCGACTTTCCGCAAAGGCGAGTCCGCGGTTTCCGCCACCGTCCGCAGGCCGCTCGCTACGGCTCTCGGTTCTGTAACCCGAGGCGTCCCACAGTGCATTGCCTGGATGCATCAGAACCGCGAGCGGTAGCGAGCGGCCTGCGGACGGCGATCTGGCTCCGGATCCTGTGACGCGTCCCTCACACGTGCGCGAGGGCGCGCAGGGCGGGAAGGTCGCGGACGAGCAGCATCGACCGTCGGCTCTCGATGATCTGACGCCGCCGAAGCTGGCCGAGTGCCCTCGTTACCGTCTCGCGCGAGCTCCCGATCAGCTGAGCGAGCTCGTCGTGCGTAAGCAGAAGGCGGATCCGCACGCCCTCCTGCCACACGTTCGCCGTCAACCGTGCACCGCGCGACGAGCACCCGCGCGAGCCGCTCGAGGGCAGACCCCGACAGCGCGATCGACCTCACCTGCTCGTGCGCCTCGTGCCACGCACAGCTCAGCAATTTCGCCGCCCGGAAGCAGACTTCGCCGTACGCCGACAGAAACCGCGTGAAGTCCTCGCGCTTGATGAACTGGAACTGGCACGGCCCGAGCGTCTGCGCCGTCAGCTCGTACGGGCGGCTCGAAATCACGGCGCTCAGCCCGAGCACCTCGCCAGGCCCCACAACCCGCTCGATGAGCGTCTTGCCGTCGTTCGACCCGGTGAACAGCTTTACGTGCCCGGCGCAGACAATGAAGACGCCGAGCGGCTCCTGTCCCTCGAGAAAGACGACGACGTCATCCGGAAACACCGTTGTGTATTTGATCTCGTCGAGCTGCTTCAGCGCATCGTCCGGCAGGTCGCAGAAGATCCGCTCGAAGCGCACGGTACACGTCGCACACGCTTCGGCAATGTCGAGATTGTATTGAACCCTCACGGCGCGCCTCGAACAGCGTGCGGATCCGCGCTACGGCCGCCGCCGTGCCACTTCGGTTGTCGTTTCTCGAGGAAGGCACGCATTCCTTCCTCGCAGTCGGGACATTCCAAAAGCATGTCGGTGCAGATGCCCTCGGCAGTTCGCAAGGCATCGGCGAGCGGACGCCCGAGTCCCTCGCAAATGGCCCGCTTCAGGCCGCGCAGAACCGGACTGCTCATCGACGCGAGCCGCTCGACGATCCGGGCGGATTCGTCCGCGAGCGCCTCGTCCGCAACAGCCCGAGTGGCAAGCCCGGCGGCGACCGCTTCCGTCGCCCCGATCGGCTCGCCGAGCATCAGCAACTCGAACGTCCTCTTCGGTCCGCACATCCTCGGGAATGTCACTGCCGCCACCGGAGCGATCGCCGCGAGCTTGATCTCGGGCTGGCCGAACCTGGCGCTCTCAGCGCACACGACGAAATCGCACGACGTCGCGAGCTCGCACCCGCCGCCCAGTGCGACACCGTGCACGATGGCCACCGTCGGTATCTCGACCTCGCCAAGTATCTCGAGCGTCGCGCCGAACGTGCGGAGCATTTCCTCGGCGCGATCCGGGAGGTGCTCGGCGACCTCGACCCCTGCCGAGAAGACCTTTCCCTCGCCGGCGATGGTCAGCACACGTGCCGAGTCATCGTTGCGGACCGCTTCGAGGATCGGATTCAGCTCGCGCAGCATTTCGATGTTCAGCACGTTCAGGGGCGGACGGTTGAGCGCGATCGACACGACTCCGTCCGACTCACTGACGAGGAGGTGTTTGAAGTGGCCCGTGTTCATCGATGATTCCATTTCGCATCACGCGTGAAAGATACTCTCCTGAATCTGCCAACCGCGACTTGGCAGGATCAGTACCGCGAGCGGCGCGTGCCGGCCGAGGAGCGATGACACTCCGGGTGACCCGCCGCGGCTGCTGACGAACTGGAGGATGGGCGGCGAGAGGTACTTCGGCATCCACGCGTCGACACCGAACCAGACGTTGTCCCACTTGTAGCAGACCGAGATGAGCTCCTCGACCCAGGGCCAGCCCGTATGCGACGCGAGAATCCGCAGCTCGGGGAAGTCGCACGCGACGCGGTCGAGGTAGATGGGAAGGCCGCAGTCGCTCGGCATGGTCTCGAGAACGTGGCCGACCTGGACCGAGACCGGTACGTCGAGCTCGACGCACTTCGCGTAGAGCGGGTACATCTTCCGGTCCGTCAGCGGAATGTCGAAGCCGTAGATGGGTGACAGACACGGTGTGTTCTTCCTGTTCGACGAGTGTGGCGAGGCAGACGCGACTCTAGGTGACGCGTGTCCGCTGGTGCAGTGACCATGGTCACGGACCAACGTGACGCGCGTCACAATTGCGCCGAGGCCGTCCGGTGCCCTCCAATTAGTTGCGCCGAGGCCGTCTGGTGCCATCCTGGGACCCGGCTTGGGGGCTCACTAACGGATACCCCTCAGGAGGCCCGTGTTTCCGCATTGACCGCGTGGGAGTAGGCTTCGCGACGCGATTGCGAAGGCGCTGCCCGACGGAACATGCGGTTGATGCCGTACCACTGGCCGGGATCCTGAAGCACTGCGGCTTCGAGTGGCTTCAGCATCGCCTCGGCGATCTCGGCGGCGGTTCTATCCGGCGGCACCGACGCCACCGCCTCGAGCCGCACGCGGAAGCGCAGCGCCTGCTCGGAGAGGACCACTCCGGCAACGGCTGCGGCACCCGTCAACTGGACGAGGCGGGGTATCGCGTCGGGAATCGAAAGCTCGCGGCCGAGAAACCTGGCGTTGCAGCGCCGGATCGCGATGCCGCCGTCGGGCAATACGAAAACGAGCCGGTTGCGCGCAAGGGCGCGCACCGTCCGCAGTGCGCACGCGGCGTCTCGGGCTTCGATGAACTCGACGTCGCGCGCCATCGCCGAGCCGCTGCCGCCGCCCTCGAAGAGGGACCGCGTCATGCCGGCGTGGATCACGGTGCACGGATAGCCGAGCAGCGGAAAGAGGCGCGGGCCAAGCAGAGGCCGGCCGAAGTGCAGGGTGAGCACGACGCAGCCCCTGCCGCCCGCGAGCGCACCGTCGATGGTAGAGCGCGCCGACGCGATGTCTTCGCGATCGACGAGGCCGAGCACCTCGTGGTCTGAGAGCCTTGCCAGCACGATCTTGTCGAGCGCGACCCACGCGCGGTGGATCTGTTGGCGTCGCACCACGCCGGCGATCCACTCGCGCGAGCGATCGGGAAAGACGGACTCAGTGTCGGCGGCGAGGCGCTGCCCCTTCCTTCGAAGCACGACTGGAGCGAGCTGCGACGCGAGTCCATACGCCGCCTGCCGCGGCGCCGTGTTCGCGACGAGCTCGAGGACGAGGCGCGAGACACGGTTCAGCGACTGGTAAAGGCTCACGCTGCTCCTTCGACGGACGCATCTGGGTCCCAGTGACACGACAGAGCGGGAGTCCTCGACAATGCGTTCGGTTTAGCCTGACGACCTGATGGAGAACTCGAACGTCGGACATCGTAGGGCGTCGGTCGCCGCGCCGTCTGTGACGCGTCAGCAATAGGCGCGGCGACCGACGCTCGAGCCGCCCGTGACCTTTGTCATTGACCGGCCATTAATGACGCCATAGGGTGTCGAGGCGGCGGATGGGGTCCCGAAGTCCTTGAATCAAGGGGCTTCAGGTGACATATCATCGAGCGCCGGAATCGAAGCGCCACGAGGAGAAGTCTGATGTTACAGATCGGTCGGCCATCGCAAGGCAGAGTGGCGCACGCTCCGGACTTCAGTGATCCGCTCGGGCTTCTCGTGCACTGTCATGTGAAGATCGAGCTCCAGCTCGAATCGCTCGAGCGGGCGGTGAGAATGCTCGCTTACGACGACGGCGAAGCGACTCCGTTCGCGATGGCGATCATAGCGGCGGCCCGCGCGCACTTCAGCGGGCCCGCCGTCCGGCACACGGCCGACGAGGAGGCCTCGCTCTTTCCGCGGCTTCGCCGATTTGCGTCAGACTCGGAAAACGGACTGCTCGCGGCCCTGAAGGAGCTGGAGGGCCAGCATCAGGACCTCGACGTCGTGCACGCGCGATTCGACGAGCTTATCGACATCGCGGGGCCGGAACCCGGGCTGGGGCAGATCGACGTCGACGAGCTCGAGCTGACGGTGGGTGAGATGCTCGGGATCTACCGACCGCATATCCAGATGGAGAACGAGATCGTCTATCCCGAGGCCGCCCGCATCCTGTCGCCGGACGAGCTGCTCGCCGTCGGACAGGAGATGCGCGCCCGCCGTGGACTGGCATAAGGATCGGACGGTCAGTTGCTCTTTTGCGACTTTGCGTCTTCCTTTGCGCCTTTGCGCCTTTGCGAGAAACTCTTCAAGCCGTCGAAGAAGTTCTCGCAAAGGCGCAAAGGCGCAAAGGAAGACGCAAAGACGCAAGCGGACCTTGATCGAGACTGGCCCACTTCCCCTCAGCAGTGCTCGAAGCGCGCCGAGAAGTGGCGCAGGAACGGCGCCTGCTCGACGATCCTGAATCCCCGGATCGACTCACGCCGCTCGAACACCTCGAGCATCGCCTCGATCACATAGTCGATGTGGCTCTGCGAATACGCCCTTCTCGGTATCGCCAGCCGCACGAGCTCGTTCGGCGCCGGCAGTTCCGCACCGGTGATCGGGTCGTGGCGCGCGAACATCACCGAGCCGATTTCGACCGTCCGGATGCCCGCCTCGCGGTACAACTCGACCGAAAGTGCCTGCGCGGGATATTCGAGTCTCGGAATGTGCGGCAGCATCGTCGCCGCGTCGACGTAGATCGCGTGCCCGCCCGGCGGCTGCACTATCGGGACGCCGGCCTTCGAGATGTGGTCGCCGAGGTACGCCGTCGAAGCCGCGCGATACGCGAGGTAGTCCTCGTGCAGCGCCTCCTGCAGGCCGACGGCGATCGCGTCGAGATCGCGTCCGGCGAGTCCGCCGTAGGTCGGAAAGCCCTCGGTCAGGATGAGCAGGTCTTTCTCCTGCCGTGCCAGGACGTCGTCGTTCGTGCAGAGAAATCCGCCGATGTTCGCGAGTCCGTCCTTTTTCGCCGACATCGTGCAGCCGTCGGCTAGCGCGAAGAGCTCCTGCGCAATCGACTTCACCGAGCGGTCGGAGTACCCGGGCTCGCGCGCGCGGATGAACCAGGCGTTTTCGGCGAACCGGCACGCGTCTATGTAGAGCGGAATGTCATGTTTCGCGCAGATCGCCTTCACGGCGCGGACGTTTGCCATCGACACGGGCTGCCCGCCGCCGGAGTTGTTCGTGATCGTGATCATCACGAGCGGAATCCGCCCGGCGCCGTGGCGCACGATGAGCGCCTCGAGCGCTTCGAGGTCCATGTTGCCCTTGAACGGATGGTGCTCGGCGAGGACGTGGCCTTCGGCGCACGGGATGTCGACGGCTTCTGCGCCGACGTATTCGAGGTTCGCGCGCGTGGTGTCGAAGTGGGTGTTGTTGGGCACGACGTGCCCCTTGTGGCAGAGCGTCGAGAAGAGGATGCGCTCGGCGGCACGGCCCTGGTGCGTCGGAATGATGTGCTTGAAGCCGAAGATGTCGCGGACGCTTTCTTCGAAGCGGTCGAAGCTCGGACTGCCGGCATAGGATTCGTCGCCGCGCATGATGGCGGCCCACTGTTCGGCGCTCATCGCCGACGTGCCCGAGTCGGTCAGCAGGTCGATGATGACGTCGCGCGAGTGCAGCTTGAAGAGGTTGTAGCCGGCTTCGACGAGCGCCGCCTCACGCTCCTCGGGGGAGGTGAGGCGGATGGGCTCGACGACTTTGACGCGGAAGGGCTCGATGATCGTGCGCATGCAGTCAATCTGCACGATCGGGCCGTCCGGTGTCGATGACGAACGTCACATGTCCACACGCCGCGACATCAACGCGCCCGATCGAAGTCGGGGCGAGTCACGGCAAATAGATCGTCCTGACGCCATACGGTTCCGCGACCTTCACAGGAACGACCGATCCATCCGGCGTCTCCGCGTCAATGTAATCACCAAATGCCGCCTTGACCTGCTCGCTCGACAGCGACGATTTCGTCGATCCAGATCGGACCACCGCGTAGTCGGTCCACCACCAATTCGTATGATTCGGTCTATAGCTCGCGTTCTTCACGGCGGTCAGCTGTACTGGAACCAGCCAGACTTTCTCTCCTGAGTACGTGGTCGGGATCGGAACGCGCACGTCCGCGTCGACGTCAAAGATTGCTCCAGGTTCGTTCGCATTCAAACTTTTGCGTTGCTCGACGATCGCCGGTTCGGCCCGGGCGATGGCCGCCGACTCGAACTGCTTTGCGACGATCGCGTCCGAAATGTCAGGCGCGGGACCTCGTTCAGTCGGCACTTCATTCTGCGGGGTGACGCTCGCGGTCGTACCGCCTGGTTGAGACGAGTACCTGGCTCCGACGACTAACAGCCCGCCGAAGGCCATCAGAAATGCAATTCCTATGACCCAGAGCTTCACCGAAGAATGCGGAACTGTCTCAGCAACTGGCTGCATCTCGGTGCGCATTGCCATCGTCGCTGTTCCGCATCGGCGGCAGATCGTCGTTCCGACCTGATCAATGAGTCCGCATTGGGTGCACCTCACCGTGCCCACATCGGTAGCCCTCCTGCGAATGGGTCGCTGGATGATAACCGCTATCGAGTGCGTCGTCACCAAACCAGGCGGTTTCAGCAAGGAGGTCCGGGCGGGCGTTTGGTGCACCGGGCGGCCGCTGACCAAACGTGACTACCGTGGGATTCGAACATCGTCAGTGTCGGAATCCGGCCAGGCGCATATCGTGATTTCAACTTGCGATGCCCAGCAGATAGATTAGGCTCAGCTGGATAATGAATGACATTCCGAGGAATGGCGCGTGACGAGTGAATCCACCATACCGACCTTCGCGACTCCTGACAGACAACTCGCATCAATTCGGCATAGGTGGCAAGGAGCCGCGGCCCGAGCGGTTGTCATGATTGCGGTGATACCGTGGGGCGCATCCACTGGCTGTTCGAAGTATGGTGCACTCGACCTGGTCTCAACGCCGGACGCGACAGAGATTGTGCGCCGCTACCGTGAGGTCGTCGATCGTCGTTCGTCCCGAGGGCCATACCACCGAGTCCGCGCCTACGGAGAAATGAAAATCGGCTCACGAAGAGGACCTCTCGAGGTGGAGGCCGAAAGTACTCACCGCTACGGATTCAAGTGGGTGTCCATCGATCTGCCTTCCGAGCTCGCACAGCGGAGATTTGGTCAGTCGCCTCGTCAGTCTCGCTTCACTGGTGGTTGGGATGGCGTGACGGAGTGGACTGCAGTGGACGGCAAGCTCGAGACGGGTCTTCCTCGAGCGTCCGTTCCAGAATCGAGTTATGCCGCGCTTGGTTTTCAGGTTCAGCTACTCACGAAGAGTCAGAGCGTTCGTCTTCTTGATGTTGCAGAGCGAAACGATACGAGCGCCTACGTGCTCGAGGTAACGGAGGATTCGATCTCGACACGAATGTTCATCGACACCGACTCGTTCCTCCTCGTAGGCATCGAGACAACATCGCCGTCGGGAACCCTTTCTCTCGACTACTCCGACTGGAAATTACTCGACGGTGAGTTCGTGCCGACGAAACTCGTCGGCACGAAGGACGATCAGGAGATGCTCGTCACTTTTGAGCAAGTGGAACACGACACAGTAACGGACCAGCGAATGTGGTCGCGTGAACGGCTCTTGAAGCCGTTGCCATGACTCTTCGGCGCCTCAAACGAGCGTCACACGTCCACACATCACGCAGATCCGGATGGATGAATACCGATCGGAGCTTCCTTTTCAGATCCGTGTTCATCCATTGCTATCCGTAAGATCCGTGGCCCCTGTTCAGTTTCCAACGTCAGCTCCACGCCGCAATGGGGACACGTCATCCGTTCCGAGGACGGGGCGGGCGTTGCCTCATCTGCTCCGGAGTTCAGCTTGTGCAGCACCGGCGTGACGATCGTGACGGCTCCCGCGAGAATCGCGAGCACCGACAGCGGCCGCCAGATCATCTCTTCGGGAGGGTCGCCCCACACCATCCACACGATGATCCCGGCCAGCCCGTACCACACGGCGAACGCCGCCCACTGCACCCACGTGAACCGCGCGGCGGGGCGCGCGAGCCACAACAGACAGATCTGCGCCGTCGCGATGGCGACTACGCCCGTGCTCCCAGACACTCGCCAGTAGTCCGTCGCATTGATGTGGGCCCACAGCCCGACGACGATGAGCGCGGCGGCAACGACAGCGAGCGCGATGCCGGCGAGGGCGAGCGGATGGCGCGGCCGTCGCTCGAGAAGCGTCGCGCATGTCAACGACGCAAGGCTCGCGATCGAGACGACGACGGATGTCATCAGTATCCTGGCCGTCAGGTCGTCGAACCGGTTTCCGAGAACCGCAATGATGCCGAGCAGCGCCGTGGCGATGACCGAAACGATCAATGACCGCAGTGCGAAACTACGAAGACTCCCTCTGTTCATGGCTCCTCCCAATGTGAGGCGCCCCTCCATTGGCAACGATACGCCTTATGGCACGCAGGCGTTCAACCGTTTTTCTTTCCGCAGGAAGGCGGGGAATGGCCACTACGTTCCCGAACGCCACGGCCTTGGCGTATCGTGGGGCAAAACATTGGAGGTGGCAGATGGCTCAGTGGCTCGGCAGCATCGGTCGGCGCGCGATGAGGCGTTTCGGAAAGGCGGTTCCGGTACTTGCCGTGGTGACCGCAGGCATGGTTCTCGCGCTGCCACCCGCTCTCGGCGGCACGCCTCCCGAACTGAAGGGACTCGATGCGATCTACCCTTCGCTCGATGCACTCTACTGCGACCTGCACCAGAATCCGGAACTGTCATTTCAGGAAGAGAAAACCGCCGCGAAGCTCGCCACCCGACTGCGCGCCTATGGCTACGAGGTGACGGAACGCGTTGGTGGTCACGGCGTGGTCGCGGTGCTGGCAAACGGCGCCGGGCCGACCGTGATGGTTCGCACCGACATGGACGCGCTTCCGATCCCGGAGCAGACGGGACTGCCGTACGCCAGCACTGCGACGGCCATGAACGACACCGGCGAGAAGGTCCCCGTGATGCACGCGTGCGGTCACGACGTTCACATGGTCTCGTGGCTGGGCGCGGCAGCGCTGCTCGCGCAGAATCGCGACGGATGGCGCGGCACGGTCGTGTTCGTCGGTCAGCCGGCCGAGGAGGTTCTGCAGGGAGCCGGGCTCATGATTCGCGACGGGTTGCTGACGCGGTTTCCCAAACCTGATTTCGTGGTTGGCCTGCACGTCACGAATCTGCTGCCCGCCGGACAGGTTGGTGTGGTGTCGGGACCGGCTTCGGCTGCGTCGAATGCCGTCGACATCACGTTTTTCGGCAAGGGCGGACACGGCGGATCGCCGCACCGCGCCATCGATCCCCTGCTGATGGCCGCAAGGGCCGTGGTAACGCTGCAGACCATCGTTTCGCGCGAGATCGACCCACTCGAACCGGCGGTGGTCACGGTTGGCACCTTTCACGCCGGCAACAAGCGCAACATCATCGCTGACGAGGCGAAGCTCCAGCTGACCGTGAGGTCGTTCAAGCCCGAGGTGCAGAAGCAGATCCTCGCGGCGATCGCGCGCATCGCGAAGGCCGAGGCGGCAGCGGCGGGCGCGCCGCGCGAACCGCTGGTCACCGTGGACGAGAAGGAGGCCTCGGAGGTGGTCATCAACGATCCCGCACTGGCGGCGCGATTGTCGACGGCGCTGCGCCGCGGTTTCGGTGAGGGGGTTGTGGCTCCGATCGGGCCGGGCACGACTTCCGAGGACTTCGGGCTGTACGGGACCGGGGCTGGCGCGCCGTCGGTCCACCTCCGACTCGGCGCCATCGAGCCGGGCGCGTTCGCTGCGGCGAAGGCCGCGGGAAAAACGCCGCCTGGTCCCCATAGCCCGATGTTCGGACCGGATCGCGAGCGCACGCTTCGCACCGGCGTCGCTCTCCTGATGTACTCCGTCCTCGACCTGCTCGGAGGCCCCGGCGCGCCACGGTGAATGCGTAAAGGCAGAAGTGAGGAAGCATCGCGGATTGAGCGGATCGTGCCGATGACGCGGATCAGAAACTCGTGGATCAGTGTCTCGAGGTTCGGCTCCGCCTGATACGCGCGATCCGCCCAATCCGCCCGATGCCTCTCCGCTGCTTCGCCTCAGACCCACAACGCGCGTGCTATTCTCGCGAGATGGAGACGACACGGCGCTGGACAACCTGGGCGGTGATCGCCGGCTGTTGGACCGTCTTCGCGTTCGCGTATTCGAGCCACCTCTACGTCTACCACAACCTGCTCGGCGAGCCGACGACGTGGCAACTCCAGGTGGCCGAGGCCTTCGCGAATTTCGGCGTATGGGCGGCGTTGACGCCCGTCATCCTGCTGCTTGCCCGGCGGTTCCCCTGCGCGCCGGCAACTGGCTGGCATTCGCCGGAGTCCACCTCGCTGCCGCCCTCGTCGTGTCGCTCGTGCAGGTCGTTGTGCACACGGTGCTCGACCTCGGGTTCATCCACGGCCAGTTCAACATGCAGAGCATGTCGAATGGCTTCCAGGCGCTGTTCGCCCGGACTTACCACTTCGGACTGCTCGTGTACGCGGCCGTCATCGGCATCCACGAAGTCGTCATCGCGTACCGCAATCAGGAAGTGCGCTCGTCGCAGCTCGAGGCCCGGCTCGCCGAGGCCCGGCTCGAGGCGCTCAAGATGCAGCTCAACCCGCATTTCCTGTTCAACACGCTGCACGCGATTTCGGCGCTCATGCACAAGGACGTGCGCGACGCCGACAGGATGATCGCGCGGTTGAGCGAGTTCCTGCGGATGTCGCTCGAATCGGGCAACGTCCAGGAAGTGACGCTCGAACGCGAGCTCGAGTTTCTCGAGCGCTACCTCGAAATCGAGAAGATCCGGTTTCGCGACAGGCTGAGCGTGGAAATGGCGATCGACCCCGAGACGCTCGACGCGCGGGTGCCGAACCTCGTCCTGCAGCCGCTCGTCGAAAACGCGATCCGGCACGGCATCTCGAAGCGCCGTGGCGCAGGCCGGATCGAGATTCGAGCGTGCCGTCGAGGCGACTCGCTCGAGTTGCGGGTGCTGGATGACGGCGCCGGACTGGATGCGTCCGGTGGAGGCGCCACGGAGGGCATCGGGTTGTCGAATACCCGGCTGCGGCTCGAGCAGCTCTACGGCGAACGCCATTCGTTCGCAGCGGGCGGCCGGTTGGAGGGCGGCTTCGAGGCCGCGCTGATCATTCCGTTCGCGGTCGATGCGCTCGCGGCCAGCGTGACCGCACCGATTCCCGAACGCGCGGATTCACGGGCCGCGGCGCCGTCCGTCGAAGGCGCGGCAGGAGAACCGACATGGAGCGCATCCGTGCGCTGATCGTCGACGACGAGCCACTCGCCCGCGACCGCATCCGGGATCTTCTGGACCGCGACCCGGAGGTCGCCGTCATGGCAGATTGTCGCGACGGGCAGGAGGCCATCGCTGCGATTCGCGAGCACGCGCCGGACCTCGTGTTCCTCGACGTGCAGATGCCCGAGAAGAGCGGCTTTGACGTCATCGCAGAGGTCGGGGTCGAACGCCTGCCGGTGATCGTGTTCGTCACGGCGCACGACGACTACGCGCTGCGCGCGTTCGAGGTGGCGGCGCTCGACTACCTGCTCAAGCCGTTCGACGCGGACCGCTTCGCGAAAACGCTGGGCCGCGCGAAGGCGCAGATCCGGAGCCGGCAGCCGGACGAGTTTCAGCAGCGCGTGTTGTCGATGATGGAGGGGCTGCGGGCGGCGCCGCGGGGACTGGAACGGCTGATCGTCAAGACCGGCGGGCAACTGGTGTTCCTCAAGACGGAAGAGGTGGACTGGATTCAGGCGGAGGGGAACTACGTGCGGCTGCACATCGGCGGGGTATCGCACCTGCTGCGCGAGACGATTCAGAGCCTGGATGATGGACTCGATCCGCGGCGGTTCCTGCGGATCCATCGGTCGACGATCGTGAACCTTGATCGTGTGCGCGAGATCCAGCCGCTCGTGCACGGCGAGTGCCGGGTCGTGCTGACGGACGGAACGAAGCTGACGCTCAGCCGTGGGTATCGCGACCGGCTGTCGCGCTTCGAGACGTAGCTTTTCGAGGGCGACCCGCTCGCTACCGCTTGCGGTACTGAACCTTTGGGCTGAGCCGTCGGTGCAGCGTGAGGACCAGAACCGCGAGCGCAGCGAGCGGCCGGCCTGACGGGCGTGTGCGCGTGGATGCGCAGGTCGGGGGCATCGGCCGACGACGGAGTGCCGATGCCTTGGATCGCGTGCGATTGAACGGCCGGCCGCTCGCTGCGCTCGCGGTTCTGGTCCTCACGCAGCGCCAACGGTTCAGCCCAAGGGATCCGTACCGTGAGCGATAGCGAGCCGTACTCGCGGCAGTCCGTCACGTCTTCACGCCTTTCGTCACGCGGTGGCGGGCCTCGTCACAAATCCGTGACCATGCCGACGGCGGTCCGTAGTCGTCGTCATTCAATATTCCTGGGATGGCACGACCATGAACGAGAACCTCATTCCGCAAGACGGACTGCGACTGACGGTCAACGGTACCCAACGTCCCGCGTCCGCGCCGCCCGACACACCACTCCTCTGGATTCTGCGCGACGTCCTCGGGCTCACCGGCTCGAAGTTCGGCTGCGGGCTCGGCGTCTGCGGAGCCTGCACGGTGCTCGTCGACGGCGAGCCGGTCCGATCGTGCATGTCGACGGGTCCAGAGGTCGCCGGCAAGAAGGTCACGACGATCGAGGGGCTCTCTTCCGACGCGAGCCACCCCGTCCAGCGCGCGTGGCTCGCCGAAGACGTCGCACAGTGCGGGTACTGCCAGGCCGGACAGATCATGACCGCCGCGGCCCTGCTCGCGCGCAACCCCCGGCCCACGGACGCCGACATCGACGCGGCGATGTCCGAAAACGTCTGCCGCTGCGGGACCTACCAGCGCATTCGAGCGGCGATCCATCGAGCCGCAGCGGAGATGAAATCATGAGCGACCCGTACAAGACCAACCGCCGCTGCTTCATCAAGGCGATCTCGACATCGAGCGCCGCGCTCGTCCTAGGTTTTCACCTCCCCGTCGCCGCGAAACCCGGACAGGGCGGCGCCGCACCCGCGAAGGGTTTCGTCCCGAACGCGTACCTGCGCATCGATCCCGACGGCACCGTCACCGTCACCGTTACGAAGTCCGAAATCGGGCAGGGGGTGCGCACGTCGCTGCCGATGATCGTCGCCGAAGAGCTCGAGGCCGACTGGTCGCGTGTCGTCGTGACGCAGGCGACGACCGGACTCGGTTTCAAATCGCTCGGGACCGGAGGCAGCTGGGCCATCGGAGGCAACTGGACGCCGCTCAGGACAGCCGGCGCGACGGCGCGCGAGATGCTCGTTTCCGCCGCCGCCGCCGCATGGAGCGTCGACCGTGCGACCTGCCGGGCCGAGAAGGGCTCGGTCGTGCACGCGCCGACCGGTCGACGGCTCGGCTATGGCGAGCTCGCCGAAGCGGCCTCGAAGCTGCAGGTTCCGACGAACCCTCCGCTCAAGGACCCGAAGAACTACACGATCATCGGCACGCGGCGTCCGCGAATCGACGGCCGGCCGATCGTGACGGGAACGGCGACTTTCGGCCTCGACGTGCGGCTGCCGGGCATGAAGTTCGCGACGATCCTGCGGTCGCCTGTGATGGGCGGCAAGGTCGCGAAGTGGGACGACAAGCGGGCGATGACGAGTGCCGGAGTGAGAGCCGTCGTCCCGGTTTCATCGGGGCTGGCGGCCGGAGTCGCCGTGGTCGCCGACAGCACGTGGGCCGCGTTCAAGGGCCGCGAAGCGCTCGACGTCACGTGGGACAACGGCCCGAATGCGGCGTTCGACGGCGAAGCATTCAGAAAGAAGCTCGAGGAGTCGTCGCACGCGTCCGCCATAGTGACGCGCAAGGACGCGGTCGCCGCGGGAACTTCAGTCACCGCCGCGCGCTCGATCGAGGCGACCTACGAATATCCGTTTCAGGCGCACGCGACGCTCGAGCCGATGAACTGCGTGGCCGACGTCCGCGACGGCCGAACCGAGATCTGGGCCCCGACGCAGGCGCCCGACAGGATACGAGAGCGCGTCGCCGCTCTTATCAAGCAGCCGGCCGAGACCATCACCGTCCACGTGACTATGAGCGGCGGGGGATTCGGGCGGCGGCTCGGCGTGGACTACGCGCTGGAGGCGGCGGAAGTCTCGATGGCGGTGAAGTCGCCGGTGCAGGTGATCTGGAGCCGCGAGGACGACATGCGCCACGGTCACTTCCAGCCTGCCTCGGCGAACCGGATGACCGGCGGGGTCGACGCCAAGGGTGCGCCGGTCGCGTGGAAGCAGGTGAAGGCCGGCTCCTACCTTTCGATATTCGGCCCGCCGAGCGCCGCGGAGCGCGCGAGCTCGGACTACTGGCGAGACGCGTCGTGGGGCTGCTACGACAATCCGTATTCGATCCCGGGACTCGAGACTGGTTACGTCCCCGTCGATTCGCCGGTGCCGACGGGCCCGTGGCGGGCGGTCTACTCTCCTTCGTGTTCGTTCGCGCGCGAATCGTTCGTCGATGAGCTGGCGCACGCCGCGGGGCGTGACCCGCTGGAGTTTCGGTTGTCGCTGCTAGATCCGGCGAAGAAGTTCAAGGCCGGCAACCTGAATATCGACCAGGGGCGACTGCGCAGCGTGCTCGCGCTTGCCGCCGAGAAGGCGCAATGGACGCGAAAGCTGCCGCCGGGATGGGGGCGCGGGATCGCCGGAAACGTCTATGACGGCGATACGTGCCTTGCCTACGTCGCGGAGGCATCGACGGGCAAGGACGGATCGATCCGCGTCGAGCGCATGGTGTGCGCGGTGGACTGCGGCATCGTCATCAACCCGAGCGGCGTCGAGGCGCAGATCGAGGGCGGCATCGCGTTCGGACTCTCAACCGTCATCGGCGGCGAGATCACGATTCGAGCCGGACGCGTCGAGCAGTCGAGTTTTCTGGACTACCCGGTGATCCGGATGGACCAGATGCCGAAGGTCGAGATCCACATCGTGCCGAGCACCGCGTCACCGACGGGAATGGGCGAGCCGCCGGTGCCGCCCGTGGCGCCTGCGGTGACGAACGCGATTTTCAACGCGACGGGAAAACGCATCCGGCGGCTGCCGGTGCGCCTTCCTGCCGCGGCGGGCGGGGAGAAATGAGGGAGCTTCGCGACATCGTCGAGGCCTCGATGCGTTCGGAGTGCGCGACGGGACTGCTGGCGACGGTCGTCGAGACTTCCGGCTCGACGTACCGGCGGCCGGGCGCGCGGATGCTGGTCCTCGACGACGGAACGACGGCGGGGTCGATCAGCGGCGGATGCCTCGAGGCCGACGTCATCGAGCGCGGCCGCGGTCTGTCGTCCGGAGAGTGCCTGGCGGTGACCTACGACACGCGTTCGGACGCCGACCTGGTGTGGGGGCTTGGCCTCGGCTGCAACGGTGTTGTGACGGTGCTCATCGAGCGCGTCGGAGCGGGGTCGCTCGACTGGCTTGCTGAGGCATTCGCTCTCGGGAAACGCATCGCGTGCGCGAGGGTGCTGCGGGTGAATGGCGATTTGCCGGGGATGCTCGGCTCGACATTCGTCGTGACGTCGGCTGACGCCGGCGACGAGTCGGTCGCCGGCGAGTGGGATACGGAACTGCTCGATCGGGTCCGCCACGAGACGAGACGGGTGTTTGCGAACGGCGTCTCGACGACTTCCGTTATTGAGCTGAGCTCGGGCAGCGCCACGGTTTTCATCGAGTCGATCCAGCCGCCGATGCGTCTCGTCGTATTCGGCGCCGGGCAGGATGCCGTGCCGCTCGTGCGGCAGGCGGCGCTTCTCGGCTGGGACGTGACGGTGGCGGACCCGCGTCTGGCGCATGCGACAGCGACGCGGTTCCCTGAGGCCGAAACCGTACTGTGCGTCCGACCGGAGCACGCCTGCGAATCCATCGACGTCGACGAACGGACCGCCGTCGTCGTCATGACGCACAACTACGCGTACGACCTCGAACTGCTTCGCTGGCTCGTCGAATCTCCGGCGTTCTACATCGGAGCGCTCGGGCCTCGCGTCCGGACCGAGCGACTGATATCGGAGGTTCAGGCACGAGAAGAGATGCTCGCGCGCCTGCATGCACCGGTTGGCCTCGACATTGGCGCCGACAGCCCCGAGCAGATTGCCCTCGCAATCGCGGCCGAGATCCAGGCCGTGCGCGCCGGCCTTCCTGCCGGATTCCTGCGCGACCGCGCCGGATCGATTCACCTCGAGCGCAATGCGCGAAGCGCATTGGAGTGCGGCGAGAAGCGCCGCTTTGGATGGGACTCCAAAACAGCCGAACCAACGGGAAATCCAAAGCGGCGCTCCGCGCCGCACTCCAAGGCGCTTCGCGCAAGAGTCGGAGTCGTCGTGCTTGCCGCGGGCGGCTCCTCCCGACTGGGCACCCCAAAGCAGCTTCTCGAATTCGGCGGCCGGAGCCTGCTCCGGCATTCGGCCGAAACTGCACTCGAGTCACGCTGCGGACCGGTCGTCGTCGTGCTCGGCGCCCACGCCGACACGCTCCGGCGCGAGCTCGACGGACTCGACGTCGCCATCGTCGAGAACCGGGACTGGCGCGAGGGAATGGGCTCGTCGATTCGTGCTGGGGTCGGGCAACTGACATCGGCCAGGACAGACGTTACGGCCATCCTCCTGACGCTCTGCGATCAGCCTCTCGTGACTGCCGACGTCCTGAAGGGTCTCGTCGCGCGGCATACCGAGACCGACGCTCCGATCGTGGCGTCCGCGTACGGCGATACCCTGGGCGTGCCGGCGCTTTTCGATGCGGCGCTGGCGGACAAACTAGCGCGCATCGAGCCGGAACATGGTGCGAAAGACCTCATCGCCTCCTACGGCTCGCGCGTCGCAAGCGTTCACGTCCCGGCCGCGGTCGTCGATGTCGACACGCCCGGCGACTACGCCCGACTCCTCGCCTCGCACCAGCTCGTCATGCCGGCATGACACCCCAATCTCGCGTGGCTAGTTGACTTGCACCGCACATGTGCGTGTACCCTAGCACCAGGGGGGTATAAGACAATGGCCAGGAGTGGACACACACACGTTAGTAGAATCGATCAGCCGGACAAGAACAACTACGGCTGGTATGTCAGAATTCGTCGCGAGGGCTCTACGACCGCGAAGTTCTTCCGCGACTCCAAGTACGGTACCCGAACGAAGGCCCTGAAGGCTGCGATCGTCTTCCGCGACCAGTTGCTCGCGAACCTCAAGCTGCCCGCAAGCAAGAGAAAGGTCCTGCACAGGAGCGGACGCAATACGTCGGGAATCGTCGGCGTCGCGCGCCGGACGATGCGGCGCCGGGACGGCCGCACCGCAGGAAGCTACTGGGTTGCGACCTGGAGTCCCGGGAACGGGAAGACGGCTCGCAAGCTCTTCTCGATTTCCGAGCTCGGCGAGCGCGGCGCCCTGCTGGCGGCGTGCGCGTGCCGGCGTGACCGGGAGCGCGAGATCTACGGTGAGGAGCTGCGAGAGAACTGGGCCGCTGCAGCCAAGGTGCTACTGAGTCTCTGAGGCGCTGGGCGGAGGAGCAATCCGGATGGGGCGGATGGGGCGAATGGGGCGGATCTGACCAATGAAGTTCAGATCCGCGTCATCGGCTCTATCCGCCAGCCCCGCCTTGCTCCTTCGTCCCTTGGCCCCGTCGCGACGATTCCGATGTGGCGCGTCATCGACGGTCAGTCGCCTGCCTGCACCTCCGGTGCGACCATGGGCTCGGCGCGCCGTTTGGAGAACGGCACGAGCATCGGCACCGAGCGGCGGTACCGCTGGTAGGTCTCGCCGTGTTCGCGTACGAGGTCGCGCTCCTCGAACTGGATTGCGATCAGGATGTAGGCGGTCGTGGCCACGGCGAACAGCAGGTGCGCCAACGTCATCGTAGGCGTCATCCAGAACGCGAAGAACCAGCCTACATAAAGCGGATGGCGCACCAGCCGGTAAGGTCCCGGTGTCTTGAATCTCAACGGGGTGTACGGCCGGTTGCCCAGAGCGAGCCAGACCTGGCGCAACCCGAACAGGTCGAAGTGGTTGATCAGGAACGTAGACACGAGCACGAGTCCCCATCCGAATGCGAACAAGGTGCGAATGACGGCGACGCCGGCGGGATCCGCGACGTTCCAGATCTGACCGCCGAGCGGTTTCCACAGCCAGAAAAGCGCAATGAGCGCGAGGCTCGAGAACAGGACGTAGGTCGACCGCTCGATCTGCTTCGGAACGACGCGCGTCCACTGTCGCTTGAACCATGGGCGCGCCATGACACTGTGCTGGACGGCGAAGAGGCCGAGCAGCGCGACGTCGATGGCGAGCGCGACCCAGAGCGGTCCGCTTGCGGGACCGTCGAGCGTCGTCGGGACGCCGAAGTTCCCGATGAACCCGATGGCGTACAGGAATGTGCCCAGGAAGATCAGGTAGCTGATACTTCCGTAGGCGAAGAAGAGGACTCGTTTCAACATGGTGACTACTCCAGTGCGAGTGGGGCGCCCATGGGCGTTTGCGCCTCGGCGTCTTTGCGCCTTTGCGCCTTTGCGCGAAATCTCTTTCGCCGATTGCGCCACTGCATCCTGAGCCCGCGCGCCCCTCCTCGCCATAGGTCTTTCGTCCCGATTTGCGTAGCATTCGCCCCAGCCCCCCTGACGAATGTCCCGACTCGACGATCGGATAGCCGTGTCTCGAACTACCCGCCAGAGAATCCGGTATCTGCGCACCACCGACGGCGTCCAGCTTGCGTGGGCCGAAGCCGGCACCGGCCCGGTCCTCGTGAAGGCCGCGAACTGGCTCAGCCACCTCGACTACGACTGGGAGAGTCCGGTCTGGCACCACTGGATCCGGTTTTTTGCCGATCGCTTCCGCTTCATTCGCTACGACGAACGCGGCTGCGGGATGACGGACTGGAAGGTCGGCGACCTGACGTTCGAGCGATGGCTCGAGGATCTCGAGGCGGTCGTGGACGCCGCGGACGTGCGCGAGCCGTTCGCGCTGCTGGGAATCTCGCAGGGCGCGGCGGCGTGCATCGCTTACGCCGTGAAGCACCCCGACCGCGTCTCGCACCTGGTGCTGTACGGCGCATATGCGCGTGGCGCCGCGCGACGCAACGACCCCGAGAAGGAACGGATCTACCGCGCGCTGATCGAACTGGCGCGTCTCGGGTGGGGAACCGCGAACCCGGCGTTTCGCCAGGTGTTCACGATGCGGTTCATCCCGGACGGCACCGACGAGCAGATGACGTGGTTCAACGAGCTCTGCCGCAAGACGACGTCACCCGAGATCGCGGCCGAGCTGCTCGAGGCGCGCGCCGAGATCTACGTGACCGGGCTTCTCGGACAGGTCCGCGTGCCGACGCTCGTGGTGCACGCGAGAGACGACGCGGTTGTGCCGATTGCCGAGGGCCGACTGCTGGCGTCTGGAATCGACGGCGCACAGTTCGTCGAGCTCGATTCCAAGAACCACGTCCTGCTGGCTCACGAACCGGCGTGGGAGCGGTTCTGCGAGGCGGTACTGGAGTTCGTGGGACTCGAGACCGAGCAGGGACGAACGAGCGCATCGGGAGGCGAGGACCCCGCGTTCGCCGGGCTGACGCGCCGCGAGCGGGAAGTGCTGGCGTTGATCGCGCACGGCCTTGGTAATGCCGAGATCGCTGGCGAACTGAAGATCAGCGAGAAGACGGTTCGCAATCACGTCTCTAACGTCTTCGACAAGCTCGGCGTGTGGACCCGCGCCCAGGCGATCGTCTTTGCGCACGAGCGGGGATTTGTCCGCTGATGCGCCGAGGCTGATTTCACGACTCGTAGCGACGCTCACCGATTGGCCCAGAACCCGGAGCGTAGCGACGGGCCGACGTACAACTCACGACGCGCCGAGGCTACAGTCGGCCCCTCGCTACGCTCGGGGTTCTGGGTCAAACGCAGTCTGATTTCACGATTCGCAGCGACGGGCCGACGTGCATCGCACGGCGCGCCGAGGCTACAGTCGGCCCCTCGCTGCGCTCGGGGTTCTGGGTCAAGCGCTGTCTGATTTCACGATTCGCAGCGAGGGGCCGACGTACAACTCACGGCGCGCCGAGGCCACAGTCGGCCCCTCGCCGCGCTCGGGCTTCTGGGTCAAACGCTGTCTGATTTCACGGCTCGTAGCGACGGGCCGGCCGCCCGGCAGTACAATGGGAGTCGGGAGGTGAGCTCCATGACATTCGAACTCAATGAAGAAGAACGCGCGTTTCTCGTAGCGCTTCTCGAGGGCGTCTATCGCGAGAAGTTCCACGAGCTCCATCACACCGACACGGCCGACTTCAAGACCCTTGTGAAGGACGAGATCGGAATCCTCGAGTCGCTTCGGGAGAAGCTCGGGGTCAAGTAGGCCAGACTGATGTAGCGCACCGAACGCAGATGAGCACGGATTGCTCCGTGCTCATCTGCGTTCGCTTGCGTCTGGCCGTGCCTGCTCCCCCCTCTGCACAACCCGTCGCTCGCGATTTTCGAATGGCGTGGCCCAGGCCGGGCGCTTACTTCTTCGTCACCGTGACCGTCACCGTGTCGGGGCTGCTGCTCACGGTGCCGTCGTTGACGACGAGGGTAATCACGTACGTTCCGGGCTTGTCTGCATAGAACGTCGGATGTGCCGTAGCGGCACCGCTGAGAGTCGCCTTGCTGTGCGCCGGCTTGACCGTCAGGGTCCAGCCATAGGTCAGCGCGTCGCCGTCCACATCCGAGCTGGCGTCGCCGCTCAACGTGACGGTGTTGCGCACCTTCAACGTCTGATCCGGGCCAGCGTTGGCCACGGGCACATCGTTGACAGGCGTCACGGTGACGTTGACGGTCGCGGTACTCGCTCCACCCTTGCCGTCGCTGGCCGTGTAGGTGAAGCTGGCGCCGCCATTGAAGTCTGCGGTCGGAGTGAACACCACGTCGGTTCCCATCAGTGCTACGAGCCCATTGACGGGACTCTGCACTGAGACGACCGAAAGCACATCGCCGTCGGCGTCCGTGTCATTGGCGAGCAGCGTCGCCGCCCTGACTACCAATATGCCGTCTTCGGCCACCGTCGTGTTGTCAGTGTTGGCCACGGGGTCGCTGTTGAGCGACAGCGGACCGGCGAGGTTGACGGCGACGTTCTGCGTCCCGATCAGGATACCCACGGCCTCCGGACACACGTCGGGGTTGTCGCATCGCGCTTCGTGAGTCTCAGCGTCGTAGACCCCGGTATACGCATAGAATTCGAATCGTCGGCTGACGGCCTCGGCGCCTTCGCCTACCTCAGCCGCTCCTCCGAACTCCTGTTCACCTTCGTTCTCGGTGCTCGCCTGCAGCAGCACCCATTCGATCTCAACCTCGGCGGGCTCGTCCGGCACGATGTCGCGGTCCGGATCGTCGATGACCATGTGGTTGAGATCGTCTTCCTGGAGTCCATCCGGAAGCTCGGTCACGAAGACCTTGGCCCAGATGGCGTCGCCAAACTCATATGCATCGGGCGGAGGCGGCGCGATCACGGCCGCCGCGATCGGCTGCGCTCCCGGAACGGCCGGAGGCGTGACGTTCCAGGTCGGCGCCGGAAGCGGCACGCTGCTGCCGAACCGTGACAGCACGCCGGGCGACGATTCGACCAGCCAGTGGTAGCTGGTCCTCGTCGGCGATGCGTTCAGTGACGCGCCGAAATGATCGCATCCGCAGGAGTAGTACTCCGCCGGATCCGCGACCCCGCCGGTCCAGCACGAGTGACCTTGTGTCGGAAGATACGGGGGGGCCGTGAACGGTGTCGTCGCGCTCCACGTGTGCGAGCTCGGATCGTACGAAGCCGTGTAGCGGATGATTACTCCGGTGCCGCTCGCGTTGGGTACGACGACGGGGTCGCCGTAACGTTGATACGGTGCGCCGAACGTGTAGGCGACATCGGCGACCGAGATGCCTTCGAGCTCGATTTCGAAGCCGTGGCAATCTCCGCCGGTATCGTTGATGACGTCGAAGTTGTCGAGCGTGCCATACGTGATCTGTGCGTTCGCGATGGAGGGGTCGCTGAAGATGAAGATCACTGACAATGCCAGGACCAGTGGTCCGAGTGTGAGTAGCGAGAGTGGATTACGCATGATGCTCACCCCCAAAGCGCCGTTTGGTTCACTCCGTGCGCAAAGACCGGCACTCGATTAATCTTCAGCGCATTGCCTGGGGCGGTGGCGCGCACGAACGAGGTCGTGGCAGCCGAATTGCCTTATTGCAATGCGTGTGCCCGGGCGCCGCTCAACGAACTCGCGAAAACCGGCCGTTTTCGGCGATCCGTCTCGGCGCAAGGCGCGTCGGCGTACAAGAACTTCGACGCGAGGGCTCGCGCTCGTCCAAAATCTTGGACTCGAGGCACAACTCCCCCGCTCCACGAACCGGGAACACCGCAGTCGTCTACTCCCAATGCGCGCCGGGCACGTAGTCACCGAAGTACCAGATGTGCCCCTCCGGGTCCTCGCACATGAAGCCGCGGGCTCCGTATTCCTCGGTTCGCAACTCGCGGATGATCTTCGCGCCGGCCTCAATCGCCCGTTTGTAGTGGGCTTCGGGGTCGGCGACGTAGGCGCTCAGCACCTGGTTGCAGCCACCGAGGTGATTCGGGCTCAGTCGCTTCTCGTCGGGCTTCGTCGAACCGATCATCACGACGCCGTTGCCGAAAGAGAGCTCGGAGTGAAGGACCGTACCATCCGGTCCGGGGACGACGAGCCGGCGCGTGAAGCCGAACGCCCGTTCGAGCCATTCGATCGCGGCCATCGGATCGTCGTAGGAGAGCGACGGAATAAACGTCGCGGTGATGGGGTTGTCGTTCTCTGTCATCGGATCCTCCTGGCGCGGGGCGTGCGCTGTGAAAGTATCGCACCGGGCTCCAGTCCGCGGGGGATACGGGACGACACTGGCGAAAATACTCGGACCTTCGCCATTTTGTCGTCCACAAATACGTTGCGCGCCGACTTAGTCCACGCGGGTGAACTCCATGACCCAGTTGATCTCCCACGTCTTTCCGCCATCCGGCGAGAATGCCTGTTCCCACCGGCAGCTCGTGGCCGTGATGTCCGTCCAGCGAAAGCGAACATAGATGCTCCGGCCCTTGAACAGCTCCTGGTTGTAAAACTCCCCGGTACCATGTCTGAACTCGCCGATCATCGGACTGTCGAGCGTCCCGTTGGCGCGGTTTCCCCAGAAGATGCTCCACTGCCGGGACTCGCTGTTGTAGAGGCGCAGGGCGAGCCCCTGAATGCGGCCTCGCGGGCTGTCCGCCTCGTACTCCTCAAGGTTCGCGGCACCACCCCAGACCTTGCGAGTCACGGTGCTGCCGTCGAACTCTTCCCACTGGCTCGAGCCGGTCAACGGCTCGAAGAGCCGGCGGTTGCGGATCTTCCAGTTGCCGATGATGAAGTCGAAGTCGGCATGTCCGTCGTGCGACTGCTCTTCCTGTCGTTGCGTGGTCACGATTGCACTCCTCCAGCCTGTCCTTGGGGCACGGGGAGCATATGGGCAGGTCGGCGGCACCGACAGAGCCACTTCATCGAAGGCGTGTGAGTCCACTTGGAGTCCGGAACCATCGGCCGAGCTCGATTCGGGGAGTGGTGGCGAGAACTCGAATTCCTACTCGGGAATCCTGTCTTCAGCCCGGACAGGTACCTTGCCATTGTCAGCCAGTCGACGAGTCGGTTCCTCATCGTCATCGGTCGAAGGCAACGAAACGACACTCGGAGGCGCGGCCAGCTGCCAGTCATCGCGTTTCTGCTCCAGCCTCTGTGTGATCGACGCCACACCGGAGACTTCGTCCGGGACACTCATATCCGTGACGCCGGTGCGCTCATCCTTCCACGACTCATACTGCGCCCGCACCACACGAGGCAACAATCGACCGAAAAGCGTAAATCCGACAAACGCGCAGCCAAGAGCCCCAATGGCGAGCAGAGTCGCGCCGATGAATCGAGAGGCAACCAGCATGCCGCCGCTGATCAAGACGACGGCCAGCCCGAGCATCAGTTTTCGCAAGTCAAAGTCATGCCTGATGCGAACCGAAGGATGAAGTTTCATCAGGCTGACCGAAGCAACCGTGGCCAGCCATACCGCTTCCGACACATAAAAGCCGACGCCAGTTCTGACGTCGGGACCCGACGATGGTGCAAAGACGAGACTCGCCGAGCAAAAGACCAGACCCAGGAGCGCCATGACCGCGACCCATGTCCAATCCGTTCGAATTCCTCCCTCGGGGAGGCCGTGCTCGAGCGCAGAGGGGACCTTGGAGACGTCCAGTCCGCATCGACGGCAGAACCTGACGTCGTTGGCATTCTCGTTGGCGCATCTTGGACAGTACATTGGTCGAGTTTCCGTGAACTACTTGAATCGGCGAGTGGGATCTTCACCTTCGACGTTCATCGCGCGTTGCGGCAATGGCCCCGTCGAGTAGAGAGAGGCGCCTTCATTCGTTGCGGAAGACGCACGATCGGGCAGGCGGAATATGGGATCGGAACTCTTCCGATCGCGGGCAAGCAGAAAGGCTACCCGTCCGATGCAGAACAAGGCGAATCCGCCTCCAATCAGTGCCGCCCATACGGTGGCCGCCGAAACCGCAATGAGTGAGGTACTCGCGAGAATCGTCATCGTGCTCACGAAGTCACGCTGCCGAGTCGTCAACCTGCCTTCGATGGCGAGCGGTACACTTCTCAAGTCAACTCCGCATCGAGTGCAGAAAGTGGTGCCTCCGGCTGATGCACTCCCACACCTCGGACAGTAGAAGGAAGGTTTGTCGTTTGAAAGTCCAAGCATGGAAAGGCCTCTGAGAACAGACATCCAACGGCGCAGCGGCTCCCTGTGTATACACCATTGCATGCCTTTGTCTGTCCCCGTTAGTTCGACTGCACGGACGAGCCTGTCCTGTCGCCCTTTCGAGCGAATTGACTCGGAAAATTGTGCGGCGATAGACTCTCGATCGTCTCTCCCTTAATCGTGTTCAACGACGCAGACCCACCGCCCTCGTCCAAAGGACGATTGCTCATCGGCGCGCTCGCGCTCCTCGTGATCGCGGCCGGCGTGGTGGTTTTTTTCTGGCGGCCGTCGCTTCTCGGGCTCGGCAAAGGCAATGCCCCTCCGTCATCGACGAATGCCGGAACGAATGCGACGCCGGTCCCGGGCGCCTCGGCCACGCCAGACAAGGACCAGGTCGCGGTGCTCGAAACGACATCGGGACGAATCGTCTTCGAGTTTCTCCCCGACATTGCGCCGCTGCACACGGTGGCCTTCCAGAACTACTTCCGGTCGGGCTTCTTCGACGGAACGATTTTTCATCGCGTGATCCCGAAACAGGCCGTCCAGGGAGGCGGCCCGATGTCGAAGGACGACTACCCGTTCGACGACGGCATGGTCCCCGAGACGCTGAGGCGGATTCCGGCCGAGTTTTCGACGAAGGTCAAGCACACTCGCGGCGTGGTGGCCGCGGCGCATCTCGACGGTGATGTCGACAGCGCGACGAGCCAGTTCTTCATCGAGACGAAGACGAATCCGCTGTGGGACGGCAAGTACACGATCTTCGGCCGCGTGATCGAAGGCATGGAGATCGTCGACCAGATGGTGGACGCGCCGCTGCGAACGGCGCCGAAGCTTTTCGACCGTCCGGCCGACCCGGTCCGCATCACGAAGGCCTACCTCGCGCCACGAGATTCGATCAAACCGGGAAACGCCGCGCCGTAGGTCGGCCGGCTCGACGACGGCGAACGCCGAGTCGCGTTACGAACGGTAGACATCGGTGCTGAGGTACTTGAGCCCCGAGTCGCATAGGAGCGTGACGACAGTCGCGTCGGGGCCGAGACGCTCGGCGACGCGGATCGC
Organism: Blastocatellia bacterium; assembly: GCA_016705245.1. Lineage (GTDB taxonomy): Bacteria > Acidobacteriota > Blastocatellia > UBA7656 > JADIYM01 > JADIYM01. The sequence goes on from JADIYM010000017.1 coordinate 128,653, forward strand.
GGCGACGACGTTTGCGCCCGAGGACGTTCCGGCGAAGAGCGCTTCCTCGCGCGCGAGGCGGCGCGTCATGGCTTTCGCGTCGTCGGTCGAGACGAGTGAGTGCTCGTCGACGAGCGACGGCTCCCACAAGGGCGGCCGGAATCCGATCCCGACGCCTTCGATCTTGTGGGATCCGGCTTCGCCTCCACTGAGGACAGCCGACTCCTCAGGCTCGACGATGGCGATGTGGACTCCCGGGTGGAGGCGCTTGAGCACGGTCGCGACGCCGCGCGACGAGGCCGCGGTGCCGACGCAGTGGACGAACGCGTCGACTTTTCCGTCCGTCTGCGTCCAGATCTCGTCGGCGAGGCCGTAGTAGCCCTCGATGCTGTCGGCGTTCTCGAGCTGGTTGGTCCAGTAGGTGCCTGGCTCGGTGCTCATCGCGCGGGCGGTCTCGATCATGTCGAGGATGAGCTTGCGCGTCGTGAGGCCGCCCTCGCTCGGGACGAGGGTGAGCTTAGCGCCGAGCGCGGTCATGTGGTCGCGCTTCTCGCGGCTGAACGCATCGGACGTGACGATCCGGACACGGTACCCCTTCGCCGCGCAGACGAGGGCGAGCGACGTGCCCGTGCTGCCGCCGGTGTATTCGACGACGGTGCCGCCGGGGCGGAGTCGACCGTCGGCCTCGGCCGCGGCGATGACGGCGAGCGCCATGCGGTCCTTCATGCTGCCGGTCGGGTTCTCCCACTCGAGCTTGGCGAAGACCCGCGCGCAGCCGGCCGGCACGACGTTGCGCAGCCGCACGATCGACGTGTTGCCGATTGCCTTGAGGATGTCCATCCCGTGTCTTCTTCTTTCTGATCTGTGTGAATCCGTATTGATCTGTTCGATTTGTGGTCCTTCTTACGGCGTCGCCGCATCCAGCTTCGCGATCACCACATTCGTGATGTCCATCGCATCGTCCGCGTAGATCAACCCACTCTCGAACTTCCGGAACACCAGGTTGTACCCGCCCTCCTTCGCGACGACGTTTATGACCGGCATCACCCGCGCCTCGATCTTCGCCAGCCCATCGTCGCGCAGCTTGCGTAATTTCACGGTTCGCGTCGTCCTGCCGACGACGAAGCTCGGTCTCCTTCACCGCAAGCGAATCCTGCAGCGTCTTCGCAGCGTCGGCATTCCCGGCACTGCGCGCCTCCTGAAGCCTCGCCTGAGATCGCGAACCTCGGTCTGCATCGCACCAAGATCGGTCTGGACCTGTTTCCCGAACTGCTCGAGCGCCGTGGTGACCGCCCGGCCCGCCTTCGAGCTGGTGATGATTCTTTCCGTATCGACCACCGCGATCCTTGGCGCCGGCGTGGAGCCGGTCTGCATCGACAACGGGGGCTCCGCAGCGGAGCTCGCCGTAACGAGCTCACCGCCCGACGGCAGAACCAGAATCAGCACGATCGTCGCGAGCGAAAGTAACGCGAATGTTGCGGTGTGCCTGGAGTGTG